>NZ_JAMZEL010000001.1:761557-1427363 GCF_024158025.1 Runella salmonicolor | reverse complement strand
TAGGTTTGTTAGCACAACTAAAATACGAAAATCCCCGAATTATGCCAAATACGCGCATATTCGGGGATTATTTTTTGATGCAAAGTACTGATAATTAATATCTTAACCCTTTAAAGGGAAGCCCAAGTAATTGGTATTGAGTGAATGCTTTGGTCTCAATACCAACTACTTGATACGCTATACTTAAATTTCCAAACTAGTCCAATTCGCGGTAGGCCAACATGCCGCCAATGACGTTGCGAACGTTGGTAAAACCTTGGCTTTGCATAAACCGTTGGGCGGTTTCGCTGCGTTTGCCTGAGCGGCAGTGTACTAAAATTTCTTCGTCTTTAAGGTCTTCAATTTCGTGGATTCGGTGAGGAAGCTCGCCCAGTGGGATAAGCTGCCCTCCGATGTTGTCATCTTCGTATTCGTAATCTTCACGTACGTCGATGAGGTTGATTTTCTCGCCGCTTTCAATGCGTTTTTTTAATTCTTCTACGGTAATATCCATTGTGGTAGCTTGATTTTAAGTAAAATAGATAAAGAGGAACGGAATTGAGAGGCCAAATATGGTAAAAATGTTACTCAATACGTACGCTGTGTTAGCGTTGTAACAAAATTTTCTTCACAACGGTTTTCTCGTCGTTGGATAATCTCACCAAATAAAGTCCATTGGGCAGTTCTGATAAATCCATGGTTTTGTTGGCAGACTGCACGGTTTGCTGCCTTACCAAAGCACCCGTGAGATGATAGATTTCAATGCGCTGAATTTCATCGGATTTCCACTGAATCAGTCCGTTGGAGGGATTGGGGTACACCTCCCATTCGGTTACTTTTTCGGGCTCTATGGATGTGATGGGAGGCAGAGCCTTGCCGCCCATGACGGGCCGAACCTGTAAACTACCTTGAAAATACGCCAAATTTGGGTCATTTTTGAACGAAGGATAAGGTGCCCATTCCTGCCCTAAATTGACAAAAACTTGGTCTTCATGTTGGGTATTTCGGTCCAGACCTACGGCGATGCCATCTGTGCCGATTTGAAGCCAGCCCACATAAAACGTGTCGCGGACCGCCACGCCATAATCAAACGGAAACTCGATAAAACCGTTGCGAGCCTTGGCGTATTCTACCCTAAAGGCTTTTTGCTGAAGCATCGTGCCAGGGCGTCCGTCTTTGTTGCTCCATACCTGAACGGTGATGGATTGCCCCGTTAAATCCTTCAAGATGGGGACAATGTTCATGCGTACTCCCGATACCACATCGGGTTTGTTTAAAAAGTACCTTACGGCTGTTCGGCCCAGCGTCCGATTCATGTACACGGCAAATTCGGCGGTGCCATCGTCGTATGCGTAATAATCATCGAGAACGGTTTTGCCCGAAATACTGTCATTACGACGCAAATCAATGCCCGGAATGGAAGGATTTCGGTCGTCGGTGGTTAGAATTTGGAAGCGATTGACGAGTGAAAGGCGTTGGGTAACGTTGGTGTCCACGCTGATAGCTTGAGGCTTAACACTTTTATTTTGCGAACTGAACTGGTCAATAAATACAGAGTTGTCTCGGAGAATTGTTTGAAACGTTCGCCCACTTAGTTCGTCTTTTAAGGTGTACGAAAAGGCGGTTGAGTTAAAGATATTGTGAAGATTGTTGATGCGGGTAAACACCGAATCGGCAGTTTCGGCCCCAGCATTAGCCAAATACTGCTTGAGCGGCATGGCCGAATATCGTTTCAGAAAAGAACTGACGGGCAGGCTCACGGATACATCCTGAATGTATCTGTTTAAGCGCCGGCCTTTGTCGAGGTATACATAATCAACGTGCCACGAATCAAACGGCCCCGATTGACGCGCAAATGCCTGAAAGCGGAATTGAAAATTTGCGTGAAAATAAGCGTTGTTTCGAATAGCCAACTGCACGTAGTTAAAGTTAGGATTAGGTACTCCGCCGGCTTGTTTCCAGATGGTTTGCCAAACTCCCTTATCATTTAAAAGCTGAACTCGTAAGGAATCATCAGCATCGGGAAATTCCCCCAAACCGCGCAATTCCCAATAGAAACTGAGATAAATAGAATCAGCAGCGGTAAGGCCCGCCAGATTGATGGGCTGGGAAGTGAGGGTGTCGCTGTTGCCCTGCGCGTTTTGGTTGACCAAATTATACGGTTGACCAGCGGCATTGGCCCCGTCAAATGTAACTACATTGACCGTGGGGTGGTTGAGTGTATTTGTGTTATTGACGTAGGTTCCGCCGCCAGCAATCCATAAGGCAGGGGAGGGAGCGCTACCGTTGGTCAATGAAAAATCATCAAAAAAAGGCAGTGAAACCGCCTGAGTACGGGCATTTTTGGCAGTGGAAGTAGCCTGTATTGGAGCAATCGGAAACCCAATGAGTTGGGCATGAGCGGTACAGCTCAAAAGCGTAAGGAACAAAATGCAACGCAGCCTCTTTGCACAAAAGGCTGCGGTAGGCGTATTCGTTAAGAAATATCCGATAACGGAAGTCCTGTTTCTAGTAAGGGTTAATTTTTTATTTTTTGCTCCGCTAAAATTATTCATTCTGTTGTTCAGGTTGCGTATCAGGCTGTCCGCCAACTACCCATAAGTCAATCACCTCGCCTACGTGGATTTTATTTCCTGCCCCTGCTTCTGGATTTTGTCGAATGACCGTTCCCGGTGCTTTGGTAGGGTCTTCTACGGGCATAACAAGTCCACGTTTGAGGCTGGAGGCTTTCAGGACAAAGTCAGCTTCTTCGAGTGTTTTACCTACAACGTCTGGAACATCAAATTCAGTATTTCCGATGCCATCTCCGACTTCCAAAACAATGATAGAACCCTGCGGAATGAGCGTGCCCGGTGTGATGCGTTTTCCGTTGAACAATTGGGCCATCACCGAGTTTTGGGCTGGGTCAGGAACATACTTTATTTCGCCTAAGCGCAATCCCAACCGTCCTAACTCTGCTTTGGCACTGTTTAAGGTACGGTCTTCCAATTGAGGCATTTTGACGTTTGGTGCGGTCAGGGCCGTGATGTAAACGTATATTTTGCGGTCTTCCTTGACGCGTAAACCCGACTTGGGGTTTTGGCGAATCACCGTCAAAGGTTTTTGACCCACAACAAACGTACAATCGACCACTTCGTAGCGTAGATTACGCTCGTCGAGGTAATCTTCCAGTTGCTGCGTACTCATGCCCGTTAGGTCTGGTACCGTAATACTTTGTCCGTGATTGGTTGTAAATGGTAAATACAAAAAGAAGAACCCCAAAAATAGTGCCACAACAAGCGCTACGACAAGACTGATATGAACAAAAAGATCGGTACGCGAATTTGTGCTGATTTTCATACAAAAATTATGGATTGAATGGGCCGAATGAACGGCAAATTTTTGAAGGAACTCATCCTTCCAATCACCTCTTGATAGTCATGCTATGAGTTTACTGCAAAGAAAATCTAAATTTCTGAATTGGCGGTAAAATACGCCCGAATTTGTATGGAGATAGGGCTGTGCTATCTTTTGAACAACAGAAGGTTAGTAAATGACGCGCCTGACTCGCCACCAATCAAACCGGCTGATTGCCATTCATGTAAAATGTTGGTTAAATATGAATTGGATGTAGAATTTTTGTTGTCAATCCCCTCAAACTGATTAAAATAAACCGTCAAAGGCCATGAAGTTTTTCCGTCAAACGTTTGAAAGTCTGCGTTTTGCTTGGCAGGCATTGCGTTCCAACCTTTTGCGTACCACCTTATCGTTGCTGGGGGTGACGGTCGGAATTTTTGCCATCATTGGCGTTTTTACCATCGTTGATTCACTTGAGCGGAGTATTCGCCAAAGTTTGGCAACCATCGGTACCGACGTAGTGTATGTGCAGAAATGGCCGTGGAATTTCGGAGGGGAGTTTCAGTGGTGGAAGTATTTTCAGTGGCCAGAAACTTCTTACAGTGATTACAAATTTTTGGCCGAACGAATGGAAGGAGCTGAGGCGGTAGTGGCGATGGGATTTAAGGGCGGATTGACGGCCAAAAACGGCAATAATAGCATGGATGCGTTGATTCAGGGCATGACTTATGATTTCAATAAAGTCTCTGACGTAGAAATTGAGAAGGGCCGGTATTTTACACCGCAAGAAATAGACGCTGGACGGAGCGTTGCCATTATAGGGGCCGAAATTGCCGAAACAGTATTCCCCAATGACCCCGAACCCATCGGAAAAAGCTTTAAAATCAAAGGGTTGAACTATTCCGTCATTGGTGTTCAGAAGAAGAAAGGAAAAGGGCTGTTTGATATTGCGGGAAATCCCGACACCAAAGTTTTGTTGCCGTTTTTAACGTTTGCAAAATCATTCCAAAATCGCATCAGTAGTTCGGTATCCATCGTGGTCAAAGGCAAACCCGAAGACGAAGGATTGGTAGAGCTAGAGGCCGAAATTGTAGGTTTGCTACGTACTAAGCGCGGCTTGAAACCTTCCCAGACCACCAACTTCTCCATCAATCGCCCAGAGGCCGCCACAAAGGCAGTTTCAAGTTTGTTTGGGGTTATTACGCTGGTAGGCTGGGTGATTGGTAGCTTTTCTATTTTAGTGGGAGGGTTCGGGATTGCGAACATTATGTTTGTGTCAGTCAAAGAACGCACCAACCTCATCGGCATCCAAAAATCGTTAGGCGCCAAAAATTACTTCATTTTATTTCAATTTCTGTTTGAAGCCATTTTCCTGAGCCTCATCGGCGGACTGGTCGGCATTGGATTGGTTTACTTAATGTCTTTTATCCAATTGGGCACTTTGGAGATTGTTCTTTCGCCCAAAAACATACTTCTCGGGCTGAGTGTTTCGAGTATAATCGGTGTTTTGGCGGGCATCGTGCCCGCCTTCGGAGCCGCCCGTATGGACCCTGTTGAGGCGATTCGAGCCAAGTAAACGGTTTTTTATTCCGCCATTTTTTTGGGAAGTTTGCAGAACTCATCTGGCTTTAACTTCCCATGAATTACTTTTTTCTACTGTTGGCTTTTTTGATTGGCGTAACCAATACGTTCCAATCTGGGGTTAATTCACAACTGCGTCTTGCTACCCAAAACCCTATTTTATCTTCCATTCTTTCGTTTGCTACGGGTTTATGTGTCTTGTTGGTTTGCTACTTGCTTTTCAACAAAGATGCTATTCCCAGCTTTGAAACTTTCAGAAGTATCAGCTGGTGGAAATGGCTCGGAGGGGTGTTTGGGGCATTCTACGTTCTGACCGTTATTTTGATAGTGAAAGAAATCGGGCCTGCCAACCTGCTTTGTCTTATCATTGCAGGACAGCTAGTGGCGGGGGTGTTGATTGACCATTTTGGGTGGGTGGGTTTTGCCGTTCATCCCATGAATATTTGGCGAATATTTGGTATTGGGCTGATTATCGTGGGGGGCGTTTTGGTACTTAAAAACTAACGACCAACAGTACGGTGCAGGAGAATTATGAGGAGTAACCCTGAAGATTTTTACGAATTAAATTGATATTAAAACCTCTATCCAAATGAAAATCAGGTCTTTGGTCTTTTTAATGCTTTTTCCTTTTTTAGCAATTGCTCAAAAAGAAGCTTACCTTTTTTCGTATTTTATCAAAAATGGGGAAGACGGACTTCACTTTGCTTACAGCACCGATGGCCTCACGTGGCAGGCCTTAAAAGGAGGGACGTCTTTTTTACAGCCCCTAATCGGGAAAGATAAACTCATGCGTGACCCGTGTATTTATCAAGATAAAAACGGTACTTTTCATATGGTTTGGACGAGCGGTTGGTGGGATAAAATAGTGGGTTATGCGTCGTCTAAAGACTTGGTGAACTGGTCAGAACAAAAAGTCATTTCGGTTATGGAACATGAGCCCACCGCCAAAAATAGTTGGGCTCCCGAGATTGCGTACGATAAAAAAACGAACTTGTTCCTGATTTTTTGGGCGACCACCATTCCTGGAAGACAT
This sequence comes from Runella salmonicolor, assembly GCF_024158025.1. Lineage (NCBI taxonomy): Bacteria > Pseudomonadati > Bacteroidota > Cytophagia > Cytophagales > Spirosomataceae > Runella > Runella salmonicolor. The sequence continues at coordinate 1,421,434 of NZ_JAMZEL010000001.1, read as the reverse complement.
ACCGATGTGGCGGATTCTGAAAAAGAAAAAGGACTGAATCACCGCATGTATTACGTCACCACGCCCGACTTTAAGACTTTCAGCGAAACAAAAATGTATTTCAACCCTGAGTTTAGTGTGATTGATGCCACGATTTTTGAAAAAGGAAAGGAGTACTACATGTTTTTGAAAAATGAAAACCCGAAGCCTGCCGAGAAAAATATTCGTATCACAAAGGCAAACAGCGCGCTAGGGCCTTTTCCTACGCAGGTTTCGGCGCCCATTACGGGAGATTACTGGGCCGAAGGCCCAACGGCCATCGAAGTGGGAGAATACGTGTACGTGTATTTCGACAAATACACCCAGCACAAATACGGGGCGGTGCGCTCAAAAGACATGAAAACGTGGGAAGATGTATCTGACCAAGTGAAATTCCCCGAAGGAATACGCCACGGAACGGCATTTAAGGTGTCACCTTCTTTATTGGAATCCTTGAAAAAACTGTAAAAAAAGTGTCGGTTGTGGGCAACCGACACCACGAAGCAGTGAGGTCGGTTGCCCACAACCGACCTCATCCCCAATTTATTGAATTACTTCAAAACCACAATACGGAACCAATGCCTTCGGAATGCGAATGCCGTCGGGCGTTTGGTTGTTTTCGAGTAGAGCCGCCAAAATACGGGGTAAGGCTAGGGCCGAGCCGTTGAGGGTATGAAGCAATTGTGTTTTGCCTTCGGTCTTGTAACGAAGTTTCAGACGATTGGCCTGATAGGTTTCAAAATTAGAAACCGAGCTGCATTCGAGCCAGCGGGCTTGCGCAGCAGACCACACTTCAAAGTCAAAGGTAAGCGCCGACGTAAAGCCCATATCGCCACCGCAGAGACGGATGATGCGGAAAGGTAATTCCAGCTTTTGGAGCAAACCTTTTACGTGTTCGGCCATTTCGTCGAGCGCTTGATACGATTCTTCGGCTTTGCGAACCTGCACAATTTCTACTTTGTCAAACTGGTGCAAACGGTTCAGACCGCGCACGTGCGCGCCCCAGCTACCCGCTTCACGTCGAAAACAAGGTGTGTAGCCTACGTTTTTGATTGGCAGGTCATTTTCAGCCACGATGACGTCGCGGTACAGGTTCGTAATTGGCACTTCAGCGGTCGGAATCAAGTATAAATCGTCGACGGTGGCGTGGTACATTTGGCCTTCTTTGTCGGGCAACTGGCCCGTACCAAAGCCTGATTCAGCGTTGATAAGAATCGGCGGTTGAATTTCCAAATATCCTGCTTCTACGGCTTGGTCCAGAAAAAACTGAATCATGGCGCGCTGCAACCGAGCGCCTTTGCCTTTATAGACAGGAAAGCCCGCACCCGTGATTTTGGTGCCGAGTTTGAAATCAATGATGTCGTATTGCTCAATCAAATCCCAGTGGGGCTTGGAGCCTTCGGGCAGGCTTGGTTTTTCGCCCCACGTGTACACTTCCACGTTTTCTTCGGGGGTGCGGCCCGGCGGTACGCTTTCGTGGGGAAGGTTGGGCAACAGAACCAAGGTAGCCTGCAACTGCTCTTCTACTTCTTTGAGGCTCTCTTCCAGGGCTTTAGCGCGTGTTTTTAGCGTGGCGGTTTGGGCTTTGGCGGCTTCGGCGGTCTCCTTTTTGCCTTCCTTCATCAACTGCCCAATTTGCTTGGCTAGCGTGTTGGATTGTGATAAAGTGGCATCTAGTTCGCTTTGTGTATCGCGGCGCTGTTTGTCCAATCCCAAAAGCTTATCAACGGCTTCGGTGGCTCCTTTAAAATATTTGCGTTCTAAACCAGCAATCGTAAGTTCGCGGTTGTCGCGGATAAAATTCAGTTGTAACATTCCTTTTTATTTTTGTCAGAGTGTTCACTCTGGTTAATATTCTTCTACTACTGCGCCGTGAAGATATTCTTCATGGCATCTTCGTAGTAGAACAAGCGCTCGTTGAGCACATTGAGCGCCTCCGCTTTGTCTTTGGTCCACACCAGAATTGAAAGATTATGCTCTGATGCCCCGTATGAAATCATCCGAATTGGAATGTGCTTCATTGCTTCGAATACCTTCAGCGCAATGCCTTCTTTATCGGCTTTAAAATCTCCTACGATGCAGATGATGGACAAATCGCGATCATGCTCTTCCAAATCGGCGATTTCGCTCAACTCTGCCGTGATTTCGGCTAAGTTTGTATCGTTGTCGATGGTGACCGACACCGATACTTCGGAGGTCGTAATCATATCGACGGGGGTTTTGTATTTTTCAAAAATCTCAAACACCCGACGCAGAAAACCGTAGGCATTCAGCATACGTGTCGAGTGAATATAAATGGCCGTGAGGCCGTCTTTGGCGGCAATGGCTTTGATTTCGCGGTCGGTAGTGGTCGTTGCAATCAACGTACCGAAGGCCTGCGGCTCCATTGTGTTTTTCAAACGTACGGGCACGCCGCGCATTTTGGCGGGCGTGATGGTGCTTGGATGGAGGATTTTGGCTCCGAAATACGCCAATTCGGCGGCTTCTTCAAACGTTAACTCACGGATTGGGAACGTGCGTTTTACGATGCGTGGATCGTTGTTATGCATTCCGTCGATGTCGGTCCAGATTTGAATCTCTTCGGCCCGAATCGCCCCACCAATCAAAGACGCGGTATAGTCAGAACCGCCGCGTTTGAGGTTGTCCACTTCGCCACGAGGATTACGGCAAATGAACCCCTGCGTGATGATGAGTTGTTTGTCGGTCTGGTGGTCGAGCATGTCGCCCAAAAGCGCCTCAATGGTTTCGAGTTCAGGCTCGCCGTCGGTGTCGATGCGCATAAAATCAAGCGCAGGCAGCAGTACCGAGCTTTCGCCTTGCTCTTCCAGATAGCCCTGAAACAGTTGCGTGCTCATGATTTCGCCCTGCGCCACCAATTCTTTGTCTTGTTTGAGGGTAAAAGGACGGCTTTTCAACACCGAACGAATGAAATTGAATTCATTGTCGACGATGGTCTGTCCTTTTTTCAGACTTTCTTCGGTGCTGTATAATTCTTTGATAAACGCATCGTAATGCGCCTTCAAGGCATCTATTTTTTCTTGTACTTCGGCGTCATTGTTCGCTTTTGCCGATTCTCCCATTGAAATCAACGCATTGGTCGTACCAGATAGGGCCGACAATACCACAATTTTGCGACCGCTGTCGGCCGTAATAAGTGTTCTGATTGAGTGCATCCGTTCGGGTTTTCCTACCGACGTTCCGCCAAATTTCCAAACTTGCATTGTTGTATATTAAATTAATGTACTGGTGAATTTTTGTTGTATAATAATCCTGACTTTAAGCGTTACTTTCTTTCCCCCTTCTCACCATGCCCCAAATCGCAATTCCGACCCATACTATATTGACTACCGCAGAAGGAATGGCATTGTGAAACAGGGTATTGACAATCAGACAAATACTGCCAGCCAAATTGGCCCATAAATAAAAATGGGAGTTGGGATGCAAACGGCCGCTGATGTTGAGCGCGTACGCCGCTACGACCAATACTGAACCAATCCAGCCGAGGATATCTACGATAAGACGCTCTGTCATTTGCTTTCTAGGTATAAAGTGTCTGGGCAGAAATCAAGCTCATTGTTCCAAGTAACTGTCCCATTAAAAACTTTTGCCGAGTTAAATAAGGATATATCTTTAAGTTCTTCAAAAATTCCTTTGTCTAGATAAGGTTTTACGTCGAACAAACGTACTTCTTGATTAGAGAAGACAATTTGTAGTTCATAATTGCCTAAGGGGGTGACTTGCTTTACTCTTGGATTCATTTTTAAGCCTATTTTAAGGGGTCGATTGGGAAAATTTTTTGCCCGTTTATGGCCAATTGCCAGTCAGCCATTAAGTCTTCTCGACGTAGCTCAATCCATGCTTCAACTAGTTTTTGTTTTGCTTTTGGCAAACTTCCATCAATTAATTCTCCTGTTTCGATGGAAAAAACGGCTTCCTGCCCACTATAGCTGACGTGAATGTGGGGCAAATGGTGTTGTTTGTTGTCAAAATAATACAACGAAACAATTAAACCATAAAACATTGATATGACAGGCATACATTCTGAAATTTTTCGCAAAATTACGGGATAAATCGGTAGAAACCTGTGGGTTTTACCAATACTTGAAAATTGTGGTAATAATCTTGTAACCAGCCAAAATAACGCCTTTCAGGGTGCCCGAAATCTTCGAAAAACCAATGCGCTTTCGGTACTTTACGGGCACTTCGGTGGTTTTCATGCGGTGCTTGGCGGCTTTGAGCTGCATTTCGACGGTCCAGCCATAGGTGGTATCTTGCATATCCAACGCCAAAAGTTTATCCCATTTGATGGCTCTAAACGGCCCCAAATCCGTATAGCTGACGCCATAAAGCAGACGCATTAAAAACGTAGCGAGCCAATTCCCGAATACCTGTTGGGGCGTCATGGAGCCGCTTTCGCGCTTTCCTAAGGCCCGTGAGCCAATCACCATGTCGTAGTTTTGTTCCAAAATGGGTTTCACCAAATCGGGGAGTTGTTCGGGATAATCAGAGTGGTCGCCGTCCACAAAAACAATGATGTCGGGTGGGAGTTTGAGCGATTGCACGTACGCCATGCCGCGCAGACAAGCTCTACCGTAGGCGGGCAAAGGCTCAGGTACTACGGTCGCGCCCGCTTCGGCCGCGCGGGCCGCCGTTTGGTCGGTGGAGCGATTATCGACCACGACGATTTCCCGCACCCATTCTTTCGGAATTTCGGCAATAACTTTTCCAATAGCTTCTTCTTCGTTGTAGGCAGGTATGATGACGATAATGTTCAAAAGAATTGGGGTTTAGCATTTAAGAGCAGTAGTTGCAAAGATAGGGAAACTTTACGGAGAGGTGTTTCGTTTACGTGTTTAGACTTGGAAGCGGAATATTGATTCTCAATGTCTAACCGTTTTGGCGAACTGATCCGGTGTCTGTCTAATGTCAAATTTTCCCTCAAACATGCATTGTCAACCCTTACCACTTGAAACTACGGGCGCGTTCCCACCGCTTTTCTTAGACTATATTTCCCAAAAAGCTCATTTAAAGCCTTTTTACGGGCATTTTCCGACATTAAGCAATTTTGAAAAACAGATAAAAGACAAAAGTCAGTTTCCGTCTGAGCACCGAGCAGTACTCGTAAAAGCGCTTGAACGGCAGTATAAAAATATATCGGTCAAACCAGATTTAACCATTCTCAATGACCCCAATACGTTTGTGGTTACCACTGGTCACCAGCTAAATATATTTACGGGGCCATTGTACGTCATTTATAAAATTGTCACGGCCGTCAATTTGGCGCGAAAATTACAGGCTGCTTATCCTGACTCGAAGTTTGTGCCCGTATATTGGATGGCTACAGAAGACCATGATTTTGAGGAAATCAGTTACTTTAATCTTTTTGGCAAAAAATATACTTGGCAAACCCAGCAGCGCGGTGCGGTAGGGCGTATGACCCCCCGCGAACTGGGCGAAGCGCTCAAAATCCTACCCGAGCGGGTTCCTGTGTTTGAAAAAGCTTATTTGCAATGCGATACCCTGGCCGATGCCGTGCGGTGTTATATGAATGAGCTTTTTGGGGCCGAGGGTTTGGTCTGCATTGATGGCGACGATGCCGAACTAAAACGTTTGTTTCTACCCGTCGTTGAATCTGAACTTCTGCACCAGGAAGCCCACCAAATCAGCAATGCCACCACGCAAAAACTCGAAGCAGAAGGCTACCATACGCAGATTACGCCCCGCGAAATCAACTTTTTTTATTTGGTAGATGGCCTGCGCGAGCGCATCGTCAAAGAGGGAGATATTTATCGGGTGCTCAACAGTGATTTGGTGTTTTCGAAAGAAGAAATTATCGCCATTGCGCATCAACATCCCGAGCGTTTTAGTCCAAATGTGGTCTTGCGGCCTTTGTATCAGGAGATTATCTTACCCAACCTTGCTTACATCGGCGGGCCTTCAGAAGTGCCGTATTGGCTGCAGTTGAAGGGGATTTTTGATCATTTTCAAGTGCCTTTCCCGATGTTATTGCCGCGAAATTTTGCATTATACATTAATTCGGCCAGTCAAAAACGGGCCGAAAAATTGGGCGTAACCGTTGAAGAATTGTTCTGGGATGACGTAAAACTACGAAAGACGTTTGTGGAAAAAACATCATCGTTGTCGTTGGAACTCGACGAGGAAAAACGTGCTATTGAGGAGGTTTTTGTGGCTATTTTGCGTAAGGCTATTTCCATTGATAAGACCTTGGAAGGCGCGGTAAATGCCGAAAAAACCAAGGTGCTCAATACCTTGGAAAACGTAGAAAAACGCCTAAAAAAAGCAGAAGAGCGCAACTATGAGACGGAAGTCAATCAGTTATTGGGTCTAAAATCAAAGCTTTTCCCTAACGGAAGTTTGCAGGAACGGAGCGATAATTTTTTGAATTTTTACTTGAATGATAATACATTTTTGGAGAAACTACTGGGCACATTCGACCCGCTGGATTTTAGCTTTAATATTTTGACCGATGAGGAAGGTGACGAAGAAGTGTTTTCTTCCGAAAATGCTACGGGACGAATCAACCCAGCATAAAAGCGGTTTTCTCGCTGCCATAAAAACAATAAAGCCGTCTCATAGAGACGGCTTTATTGTGAAAAAGAGTTTCGTATGGCTTATGAGTAGATAGCTTCTTTTCCAAATTTTTTGACAAGTAGATAATAAAATACCACTCGTAATTTACGGTTTACACCTTTGAGCGTGGCGACCGTTTCGGCAATGGCGGCGTCCAATTCTGGGCCGTCGGCCAATCCCAATTTACCAATCAAAAAGTTGGTTTTTACACGGTCTAGTTCTTCCTGATCTGATGACGCCACTAAAGAAGAATCCTGATTGTAAATAGAGGGTCCTAAGCCTTTGGCTACTGCTGTCACAAGGGCTTCGTCGGCCGCTACTCCAACACTGCTTAATTGTTCCAGCGACTTTTCAACAACATCTGAGAATGCACTCATGATTTTATGGTTTTTAGGTGAAAATAAGGGATTTGACTAAAAGAGGTGAATAATCGAAAAAAGGCGTTAAAACTGCAAGTTTTTTGGCTTATTTTTTGAATCTTTTGAATGAATACCAGTGTTGGAGTACTTCGTAGGTAAGCTCATAGTCGCTCGAAAGCAGCAAAAACTCTTCCGAAAAATTACAATAATAACGAAACCGCTCCAGCCGCTCACCGCTCAGCTCGGTGGCCTGACCCGCAATCATGGCAAAGCGGTAGTTGGCCAAATCGCGGCGGCGTTTTTCCTGCATCAGCATGGCCACTTTTCGGTCTTCTTTGGCCGATTTACTAAACAACTCGTACAGCAGACTGATGGGAGATTGTGCCATTTTGATGGCTTCGCCAAACGATAAATTTTTGCGGGCCTCTGGCTCAGCTACCACCCGGGCAATCTCCTTTTGCAGTTCTTGCTCGCGTTTGGAAGTTACTCGTACTTCGGGAAGCTCGATGGCTTTATCCAGTTTTTTCAACATAAATGTTAGCTCTTCGGCATCGCCATTCCAGCGGAAAGCACCGCGCTCGTGGGTGAGGCTGGCGATTTCGATGGAGTCACCAACGGAGGCATCCAAAAAAAACACACCATACTTATTGGTGCGGGTCATGTCGCGGGTTTTGAGATTGGTGATGGTCGCCAAATTGACACCCTGCTTGGTCGCAACATCCAGTACTTTGCCCAGAACATAGCCTTTTTGGGCAAAAAGCTGACCAGTGAGTAGGAAAAAAAATAAAAGGAGGAAATGGTTAAAATGCTTCACACGTTAGGGTAATAAGACAATAGTTATGAAAACGCCCATTAATTACAAATGTTGTTTACCGTCCGATAACCATTTTCGATAGTCACCATGCGGAATAAAGATAAATGATTCGACCGATTGACAAAAAAGATACGTCCAACAAACGCCGTCGACGCCATTTTCAAGAGTGACGGGAATAGACTGTCGAACGTATTCGGGGTTCCGAGCTTGGATTCCTTCGTAGCGGTCCAATGCGGCGATTGTTTTTTGAAACTCCTTCAACTCCCATACTTCACCGTGCACTCGATGGGGGCTTTGAGGCTGATAAATGGCTCCAGGATAGTCACCCAAATCATACAATACACCTGCAAAAGATGCTTTACCGCGCCAAATGCCGTTTTGACGAATTTTCTTGGCAAACAGGTTGGTAAAGCCCTGCATTAAAGTGCCGTAGACGAAAATAGACGAATTGTTGAGTGGCAATTCAGGGTTCACAACAATGAGATATTAATTTTCAAAAGACAGTCCGATGGTCCAGCGGAAATCGTTGGTTTTACGTCCGAGTACTACGTAGCTTTCGTACGCATTTTCAAATTTAGTGCGTAAGCTCAAGTGATTACTCATTTTGTAGGCAAAAGTTAAAGAGCCATTCCAACGGAAATTGTTTTTGACCGAGATGGCTGGTTGCAGAAATGCAATGCTTGTGATGGTAAACTTCCCCGCTTTATCGGGGGCAAATTCTCCCAGTAAGCGGGTTGAATTTCGCCAAACATCAATGTCATCTCGCTCGGTAAAATCGGTTACTTCGTGTAAAATGAGGTTGGTAACCGAAAAATAAGCCCTCTTTCTCTGAACCAACTTTATGCCAATCCCCGCGGCCTGCGTCCACCGATTGAGGATGCGCCTTAAATTGCTTTTATCCCAAGCTACAAAAGCAAGGCCATAAACTTGTTTTTGGTGCCAAAACGAACCCCGGACATCCGCGAAAAATTCACGCTCGGTCAACAGTTTATTTTGTTGTCCATAAATAAAAGATGGACTGCTCGATAGTTTAAATTGATTGCTTGGTTTCCAGTCCAACGCTGATGTAAGTTGCAATAATATTCGCTCAACGTTTCCCGTAGAAGCCGTTCCGTCGGCATTGAAACGGACAAAAAACTGCTTGGTGCTATCTTGCTCAGATTCTGCTACTTCTGGATAAGCGGGGTCTTCTTCGTCTTCTTCAGAAGAGGTTTCGGTCGAACTTACCTGCAAGGTATCAGGAGTACTTTGAGCCATGCAAAGAGGCGCAAAGGCTACCAGCAAGCACAGCAGCGCAAGGAGAAAACGTATCATTGTCGTCAAGGTAGAGTTTAGCTAACATTTTAGCGGTAAAGATAGCTTAAAATTGTAGCGTTACTCCATTGCCGTTGAGAGATACTTTGTCCAAAAGTTGGTGTAAACGAGCGTTGTCGGAGCGATGAAGGAGGTAATTGGTTACGTCAAAAATTAGCAAAAAACCACCTTGCACCACCACTGCCTGCCCGAATCCCCGGAAGCGGTTCTGGCGAGTAACGGTTGTCTCAGTTTTTGATTTGTCTAATAACCAAAACCCGCTTGTGATGTAGGCCACGTCTAACCCCGAATTGAAAAGCAACGTTTTTTGTAACGTATAATGTTCTTTTACGGTTGAAGAAAGGGTAGGAGGAGGGCTTTTTTTACGCAGGCTCAACAAGCCCGCGCCAGCAATTCCTACGTTGACGGCATTCCAATACAGGTTCATCTCGTGAAAATACCGCGCGCTACCTTCGGCTTTGCCGATGGCAATGCCGCTTACCGCCAGATTGGCCAACGACCATCCAGCCAGCGTCCAAGTTCCAGTGCGTTGTAGCCGCGCTTGGCGCTCGGTGAGTTGAGGAATGGTGGGTAAAGATTGCGCATAAAGAAATTGAATGCCTGCAAAAAGCATCAGAAACCCGATGAGAGCCTTTTTCATAATTGTTGCGAATGGATAAATTATGCGAGTGAGTTGCTAGTCGGCCAACCAAATTTTTTGACTGACGCGTTTACCTTGATGCTCACCCACTAACCAATACCACCCGTCGGGGGCAATTGTTTGAAAAATGTAATCATCAGCCCCCAAATACTGCCACTGAAGCGGAATGGCCTGCCCATTCAACGAGAATAATTTAATTTCGGAAGGCAGAAAATGGCGAAGCCTCACCTGAATATTACGGGCCGAAGTCGGATTGCCAAACACCCAAAGTTGGGGCGCATTTACGTCAAAATGAATGGGGATTATTTTGGAATATACAAATTGGCCGTCGCGGTCTACTTGGCGCAGTCGATAATACATCACACCCGGAACAGGCGCGGCGTCGGTAGCGGTGTAGAGCGTTCGTTCGCTGACATCGCCAGCGGCGGCCAATGATTGAAACGTGACGAATTCACTTAAATCGCGGCTCCGCTGAACGTCGAAGTGACTGGCGTTTTGTTCCCAAGATGTTTCCCAATTTAGTTTGACTTGATTATCAACGACTTCTCCGCGAAAATAAGTAAGCTCTACTGGCAAAGGTACAACGGTGACGTTACCGTTAACGCGCAGATTATCAATACGAAGCGTACCTAAATCATCCATGGCGCTGTAAGCATAAATACGAAATGTGACGGTGTTTTCCAGACCGCTGAAGGAAACGGAATAATTCTGCGTACCGAAGTTTTCGCCTACCGAACCTGCCCCCAGATTGCCGCTGAATCCATCTTGACTTGAGCGCAATGCAACTTGCGTGGGCCCTTGTGGGGAGCGGTTGCAGGCGAAGGAAACCGAAGTAATGGCGCATCGATAGTTTTTGGGAGTAATTGAAAACTCCAAATATTTGTTGGTATTCAGGCCGCCCGTTGTCCAAAGGCGGATGCTGATAGCGGTTCCTGATGCACCCGCTGGATAGCCTGCCTGATTCACATTCCCACTAAGTCCGACCGATGAAATACTCACATTTGGGCTGTTGACTGAGCCGCCATTATTTCCTTCAAAATCCCAAGAAGCAGTAAAAGGGGTTTGGGCCTGTGCCGTGAGCACAAACAGAGAAAGCACCAAAATAAACAGCTTGAAGTGCATTGTTTTCCCCTTTAATGATGAACGTCTATTGAGTAATCAGGGCCCTGATTACTCAATAGACGTTCATTTGAGAAAAAGTAACGGACTTGAGACTCAATCCGTTGATAGAATTTTATAGGGTTTTGGCTTTGTTCCAATATTCATCCATTTCGGCCAGCGTCATTTCATGTAGCTGTTTGCCGTCGGCACGGGATTGGGTTTCGAGGTAGGTGAAACGTTTGATGAATTTTTTATTGGTACGTTCCAGGGCCGTTTCAGGATTTATATCAATAAAACGGGCGTAATTGACCAATGAAAACAACAAATCGCCAAACTCACCTTCGGCTTTTTCTTGGTCAATCACCGAATTGTCGTCGGCGTTGAAATGCTCTTTGAATTCCTGCATTTCTTCCTCTACTTTTTCCCACACCTGCTGCTTTTCTTCCCAGTCAAACCCCGCACCACGGGCTTTTTCCTGAATACGCATGGCTTTGACAAGCGCTGGCAGTGAGGCAGGCACGCCGCCCAATACCGATTTATTGCCTTCTTTTAGTTTGATCTGTTCCCAGTTTTGCTTTACCTGTTCTTCGGTTTCGGCTATTACCGGTTGGCCGCTGCCATCGCCATAAATATGCGGGTGACGCACGATGAGTTTGTCGCAAATACCGTGAAGTATGTCCTTTATCTCAAAGTCGTTAGTTTCGGAAGCAATTTTGGCGTAGAAAACAATGTGCAGCAAAATATCGCCCAATTCCTTTTTGATTTCGGGCAAATCATTCTCCATGATGGCATCCGACAACTCGTAGGTTTCTTCGATAGTCAAATGTCGCAGGCTCTGGATGGTCTGCTTTTTATCCCACGGACACTGCGCCCGCAAATCATCCATGATGTTGAGCAATCGGTCGAAAGCGAGAAGTTGTTGGATGCGGCTTTCGGAGAGGTCGGATAAACTGCGGGTTGTCATGGTCAATTAATGTTCATTTCTAGTCAAGATATGGTCATGTTTTAGGGAAGAGTAACTCAGTTACAATACGTGACGCAAAGCGTCTGACCAGTTTGACAAATATGTTTCAATTTCTTATAAAATCACTTCCTCTAGCATCTTAATATACTGCGCTACGCCTTGCTCAATTTCGTGCAGATAGATGAATTCGTTGGCGGTATGTGAGCGCTCGGAATGGCCGGGGCCCATTTTTAAAGAGGGACAATCCAACAGCGCTTGGTCGGATGTGGTGGGGGAGCCGTAAGCCGTACGGCCCAATTTAAGACCAGCCTGCACAATCGGATGCTCCACAGCAATGCTCGATGGGCGCAGGCGAATCGAACGCGGATGTACCTCCGATTGGATGTTTTGACGAATAGTTTCGATGATTTCTTCCAGCGTGTATTGCTCAGTGACGCGGACATCGACGGTGAACTTACAAGTATCGGGCACCACGTTGTGCTGGCTGCCAGCGTTGATGATGGTCACCGACATTTTGATTGGGCCGAGTGTAGGGGAAACTTTCGGGAATTTATAATTGGTAATCCATTGAATATCTTGAATGGCTTTGTATATCGCATTTTCGCCTTCTTCACGGGCGGCGTGGCCTGATTTCCCGTGCGCAATGCAATCTAATACCAAGAGCCCTTTTTCGGCTACGGCGAGGTGCATTTCGGTGGGTTCGCCCACGATGGCAAACGCAATCGGTGGTAGGTCATCTACAATCATTTCCAGTCCTTCCCGGCCCGAGATTTCTTCTTCGGCGGTGGCGGCCAGCGCAACATTATGGGTCAGATGCGGGTTATCATAAAAATGACAAAACGTAACAATGAGCGATGTAAGTGGCCCGCCAGCGTCGTTGCTTCCCAAACCAAACAGTTTACCATCTTGCACGAGCGGCTCGTAGGGGTTCAAGGTCCAGGAAGGATTGGGTCTGACGGTATCGTGGTGGGAATTGAGCAATACCGTGGGCTTTTTGGGGTCAAAAAAGCGATTAAACGCCCAGATATTGTTTTTTTTGCGGTGAAAAGGAATGCCTTTACGCGTCAAAAAAGCCTCAATCAGCGCTGCCGTCCCTTCTTCTTCTTTGCTGAATGACTGCGTAGCAATCAGTTGCTTTAGTAATTGAATCGCCTCTTGGGCCAAGGTGGCAGGCGATGAAATTGTGCTGGTTTCAGACATAAATATGGGTTTTGTCTGGCGCAAAGGTACGTTTTTTAGTCCATAGTCTATTGTTCATTACCAACGATTTTATTCGATATGTCCATCCCTGAAAAAATTCAAAACGAAGTACTTCGGCCCATTCTGAAGGCCCAAAATGACCTTTTTATCCTGCTTTTTCGCCATCAAGTGAGTAAGCGCAAAGTTAATTTTGAGAACTATTCTCCCGAAGACAAAGTCATATACATCGAAAAAACGATTCGCAAAGACATCAATTTTCGGAGCTTATTGGTGGGCACTGTCGTAGGGCATTTTACGCCTGAACAATACGAAACCTACTGCCCATTGGAAGAAGAACTAAACAAGCGGATAATCAATATGTTAATCAAGCGCTTGTGTTCTCAATTGGAACTACTGGTTGTCAATCCTTAACAAACTGTCTAGTGTAGACTGATACATCGGAAAGCTATCCAAATGCAGGTGATGACCCTTGGGAAGGGTCGTTAATTGAGCCTTGACAGGAGAGGGCGATGATAACAAAATAAGGCTGTTTGTGTAAGGCACCGTTACGTCGTCGGTGCCGTGAAAAAGATGTATGGGGCAGTGGATGTGCGCAAAACAACTATCGGTGCGGAATTTGTACCGCGTGAGCCATTCGTACGGAAAAATCGGCAACTGCGTATGGCCCAGCGTTGGGATACTTGCATAAGGTGCTTCCAGAATCAGCCTTTTGGGGCGATTGTTAGCCGCTATTCGCGAAGCCATGCCCGAGCCGATGGAGTAGCCGTATACGATGATGGAATCTTCCGAAAAGCGCTGTTTGAGGAAATCATACACGTATTGCGCGTCGCGGTGGAGGGCCTCTTCTGAGCGTTCGCCAGTGCTTTTGCCATAGCCTCGGTAATCGTACATTAAAACGTTGTATCCTCTTTTGGTAAATCGTTCGGCATATTCGCGGCCCCAACGGGCTAGGTTATCACGGTTTCCGTGGAAAAACAAAACGGCTTTTCCAGGAATGAACGTAGAGCGTTTAAGCCCGACCGAATCCCTCGTGCCAAACCAGAGAGCGTTTAGTCTGACTTGACCTTTTTCGGGTTCAAAAGTGATTTCCTCGAACGGAATCTTGAAGTTATACGCATAACTAGCAGCCAAGGTCGTGGGCCGAAATAATACCAGCGGATGTAGCCACCAAATCAATAGGGCTATAGCGGCATAAATGATAACTCCCCACTGGGCAATTTTGGCTATTACTGACATAAAAATCCGCTCAGATTGGTTCGTTTGGCGTTGGCTGTGTTGTGCAGTGCCGTTTTGTAAAGTACAAAAGTCTAAATAAAGGCTTAACTTCGTGGCAATTAACGAAACTTTCTCTAAAATAATACCGTTTATTCATACCCGTTTAACCAACAACGGATAACCATTAATCCCGGATTGACGGGAAGTAAGTATAGATGAATTCAACCGCCAAAAAACAGGAAACCGCCGTATTAGTTGCCATCACTACCCAACGCCAAACTGCCGAACAAACCCAGGAATACCTGCAAGAGTTGGCATTTCTGGCTTCCACTTTGGGGGTAGAGACGGTCAAGACCTTTACGCAAAAACTCGAATATTCAGATAATCGCACCTTTGTGGGCAAAGGTCGGCTCGAAGACATCAAAACCTTTGTGACTGCCAACCCCGTAGACATGATTATCTTTGACGATGAGCTGATTCCTTCGCAGGTACGTAACCTCGAAGCTGAATTTAAAGACATAAAAGTGCTCGACCGTAGCTTATTGATTCTGGATATTTTTGCCATGCGCGCCCAAACCGCTCAGGCAAAAACCCAAGTAGAATTGGCGCAGTATCAATACATGTACCCACGATTGACCCGCATGTGGTCGCACTTAAGCCGTCAGAAAGGTGGTGTCGGGATGCGTGGCCCCGGGGAAAAAGAGCTTGAAACTGACCGACGGATTGTGCAGGACCGCATCGCATTCCTGAAAGAAAAACTCGAAAAAATTGATAAGCAGAGCGTTACTCGTCGCAAAGAGCGTAACCGCCTGGTGCGCGTGGCGCTGGTGGGCTATACCAACGTGGGCAAATCTACGCTCATGCGTCGCTTGGCCAAAACGGATGTATTTGCCGAAAACAAACTCTTTGCTACCGTCGATTCTACGGTGCGTAAAGTAGTGCTTGAAAATATCCCTTTCCTATTGACCGACACGGTAGGGTTTATCCGTAAACTACCTACGAAACTCATTGAGTCGTTTAAATCGACCCTCGATGAAGTGCGCGAGGCCGATATTTTGTTGCACGTCGTTGATATATCACACCCGTCGTTTGAGGAGCAAATCGAAGTGGTAAATCAGACCTTGGCCGAAATCGGGGCAGGTGATAAATCGACGGTGATGGTGTTTAATAAAATTGACGCGTACCATCCCAAAAAAGAAGCTTTTGACGAAGTGGTGGAAACCGAAGAAGGCGAAATAGTGGTGGAGCAAACCAAGGAAATGGTGCTTGAAAAGCTCAAAAAGAGTTATTACAATGCTTCGGCAGAGCACGTGGTGTTTATCTCAGCCCAAAACAGCGAGAATTTGGGCGAACTGCGAACTAAACTATTTGAGTTGATAAAACAAAAACACTACGTTATTTATCCAAATTGGCTCAATGTACCCTTTACAGACGTTGATTTTGCCGAATAGTTTTCAGACATTTGCCGAAAATCAGACTCCGTACTTCAACGGATAGCGCGGAACGCCGCCCGATAATCGTTTCCTAAACGCTTGATATGGGGGCTTGTGATTTTGAAATAGACTCCGTAGTTCAACGGATAGAATAAGCGTTTCCTAAACGCTTGATATGGGTTCGATTCCCGTCGGAGTCACTAACTATCTGATAATCAGACTATTATCTTATTTTTATACAATAAGATTTTGTATTTTTATAGTCATTAAAACCTAAGTGTGCAGTCAATACTGCAATGAAATAGGGTCAGATACTTTTGGTTCTTATACGATGAAATTCGTTTAAAGTATCAATCACATCATTAGGGCCGTGTCTTTCCTGTAGATAAATTCTGGTGGTCGCAGGATTAGCGTGAACAAGTACCTGTTGGATTTTATCAATTGAAAATCTGTTCTCATACAAGTGATTGGCTAAACTATGACGGGGTACATGACCGGTCAATCCATCAATTCCCAATGACTTTCCAATTCTTTTTAAGGCACTGTTATGACGGGTTCTGGCTCGATGAATTAAAGCTTCATGATTAGGACTGAATTTGCGGTTATCGTCATATACGTCTTTAAAATCTTCAAATTTCAATAAAGGAAAAACGAAATGGATTGGAAGGTCGTGGATTTGTTTAAAAAAAACACCCATTATCCTTTCTTCCAACCGTTGTTTTACCTTCAAAAGTTCAAGTGTTACGGCCTGTAAGTGTTCACTTTTGGATACTTGGGAAATCACATTTTCAAGTTCTTTTAACCCCATTTCTTTAAAGTCAACCCCATCAATTCTATAAAGTTGGCTAATAGTTTCTGCTGGCAATTTTATACTCCCTAATCTGGCAGGGTTTATAGAATTTTCATATTCGATAGGATAATAATTTTTTAAACAATTTAACATTTCAATATAATAGGGCATAGCAACTATACCCCCAGTTTTCTTAATCGTGGTTACTAACTTGTCCTCATGAAACATTTTATTATTCAGTAATAAACAATCCTGAATACGTAAACCACCGGCATAATATTGGAATAGAAATATATTTTTTGCTAACTGTTCGGATTTGATGGTTGACTTACCTTTTGGTTGGTAGTTCTCCATTTCAATAATTTGGGATTCTGTCAATACGACTGCTAATTTTTTTTGTACCTTTTTTGAGATATAATTGAAAAAAGGACTCGTATTGATGGGGAATTGGGTTCCTGAATACTTATTCCAATGGTTGACATAGTTTCTGAAAACGGACATATAATTGAATACAACCCGTTCATTTTTCATTGTACCGTATTTACGATAACTTTTTTTTAGGCCTAAGGTAAGTAAGCGGATGGTTTCAAGTTTCCGGAGTTCTTTGAAGGGCAACTTAGTGGAGGATAACTGAGATAAAACACTTTGTTTTACACTTTTCAGAATTGTACAGTATTTGAGGTGTGTGGAAAATTTCATGGTGCCATCTTCCAAAGACTTTTTCAACGCGTTTTCAAAATACCTAATGGCGCAGGCTTCATCATTTCCTGAGGTTATCTCTAGGTTTTCAGTCCCGAACTCTATTTCTAGACTTGTGATAATTTGGTTGATTTCAAGGTAGTTAGCCTCCCTAGGTTTTACCCTTTTGGTAGTTGAATCCCAGTTCTTTTCATCAATCTGAATTCTCAGGGAAGTTCTTTTAATGACCTTTTTCCCTCTGGTAATCATCGAATAGATGGTTTTTTTATGGGGTATTTTGGTCGGGAATAGGATGAAAGTTAATGATGATTTCATAGTAGTTATGCCGCTTTGCGGTCCAGAACATTGATTTTTGAAAATCTGCTCATGGCTTTGACAATTATTTTTTCTTTTCCTTCTTTTATTGCCAAAAGATAGGTTGAAATACCACTGATAATAGTATAGTCAGCATTGACTATGATTGGTTGGTTATCTCCTGTATTTTCAATCTCATCAAGTGTCATTTGGAGGTTTTCAGGAAGAATGAGGTCATCTGTATTAACCTCAGAATTTATGTTGACTGTTGTATAATTCATTCTTACTTTGGTTTAAGTTGAAAAATATTTAATTGGTTGATAAAACTCGTTGGCAGGTATTAAAATGTCACAAGTGGAAGTTATGCACTATATACAGTAGTAAAAACGACGTTCTAAAGTACGGACCCATAGTTCAGATGAGTCCGTTTGAAATAAATTAAGCTGCTTGATTAAGGTTTCCCCCATTACGTCTTGAAAAACGCCAATTCTCTATGTCTTCATTAAGCCATTTGTCCAAGGAGTTCCTACCATTTTCTCTCATGTGGTCAAGGAATTCATTCCATTCCTCATCAGTGAATATCAAACCATAGACTATTTCAAAACCCTCTTTGTCGATGATACCAAAGAAATTTGAAAGATATTTTCTTACCTCTTCTGACTTAGTCAATACAGGATAAGGTTCCTCGATTACTCTAACGGGTTCCCGCGGGTTCTCTTCATTTGTGACAGTCACCTGCTCAAATCCCATAAATTGTCCAAAACTCACGCCATAGTCATAGAGATCGATGTCTCCCACTGTCAGGTTAGGCTCATCTGGATCTCCAAACTGTTGATGCAACTCGTCATAGACTTCATGAGGAGTAGAACCTCTAATTTCGTACTCATCTGATACTTTGAACACTTTGCTGATTACAACCTCAGCGGTTGCTTGTACTCTAACATATTTCATAATATTAAATCTGGTTAACTCATTTATTTGAAAAATTTCATAGAGGGTTTAATATCCTGTACACCCACAGGTTTTTCTTTTTGGACACAAAAAAACCTTCCGACCATTTTGATAGTTTAATATAATTCTTTCTTTTGAGGGGAAGACTGTACACCAATGCTTTTTTACATTATCGTTATGTACCACGATTCTTGATAGAATATAATAGATTTGATATTTAAGATTTTGTACTCATCAAATTAGGACGAATAATCAAACCTTTAACATCAGCTGATTTTGGTACTGAGATTGTCATAATAAATTAATTTTAAAAATTAATTTATTATTGCTTCATAATGACGCAACATTCTTCACAGTAATTACTGAGTTTATTAAGAAGTTGAGGACAATGTATTGTTGAATTTACTATACCGTTATCGTCTATATCTAAGATAATTTCAAGGTCTGTATATCTAATTAAACCATAATGTAACAAAATCGTTACAAAACTTTCTGATAAGGGTATAGGGTATTCACGATACTTATTTTCGTTATTATTATCCATTTTTTTTTAGTTTGAAAAATGAACCCATATCCCCCAAAATGTGATTTAAAGTCAATTTTTGATACAAAAATCCTCCTTACCCATCATTTAATGGGTGAATAGTAGTCAAGAAGAATTGAAATTGATTACATCACACTGTAGGTGATATGGGTGGTTAATTTATGCGGCAATTAAATAGTTATTCTCCAATTCTTGAATTTCACCGATTGTGGGTAAATTTTCTTCGACCAGATCAAGGCGTTTTTTGGAAAATTTAATAGATAGAGGATCAGTATCGTAACCAATTGCCTTACGTCCTAATTGTAAGGCAACCTCCACCGTGGTTCCTGTACCTGAAAATATATCAAGAATGGTATCTCCGATTTGACTGGTCATTAGGATTGGTAAAATAGGTAAATAGGTAGGAAACGGTGCTAAATGTTTAAAATCAGGGTCAATTTTTTTGAGTTCCGACCAATTAAAAGCAGCTCCTTCAATCACTTGACTGACTTCCTGTTCATCTAAAAAATCACGAAAACGTTTGATGGGTTTCTTTAATGACCATTTGACTTTATCTTTTTTATCGCCTGTTTTGGCGTCATTACAACCTCTTTGAATACCAAATGATTCACCCTCTTTCCAGTGAATAAATTCACGGTAATAGTAGTTTTTTGGGTCTTTAACAAAATGTAAAATACGTTCTGTTGTAGGTGCTAATCGTTTTATTTTTCCTACAGGTTTCGGATTCGTCTTTTTCCATACCCATTCTCCTACCAAATACCATCCATCTTCCACCATTGCAAGAGTTAATTTGCTAATAACTAAACAATTTGTTTTACGATAGGACTCAGCGATATTAATAAATAAACTTCCTTCTTTCTTCAAAACTCGTTTGACTTCCGAATAATAATTTACTACAGAGTCTCTAACGTAGTCATGAGTAGATGTTTCTGAACCTAATTGGTCTTTTTCCATAGTACCCTGTGGGTATATACGTTGTGAGTTCGCGTATGGTGGAGATACCATACATGTTTGAATTGAATTGTCAGCAATTTCCCAGAGATGTTGACAGTCACTATTATGTAGCTTAAAGTTGCGTCCTTTAAAATGTATATAATCCAAAGCTTCTGTTAGTGCGTTTGTACCCTGTTTTTTCTTTATTTCAATAAAACTACACATCATGTTATACCCTTTATTGATCGACATCATCCCTACATCAATCATTTTGGAAATTCCAAGACGTTGAATTTCTTCAGTTCCGTCCACTTCCCAGTGTTGAATAAGTTGGTATTTGTTGTTTTCATCAGTCTCTTCAGTACTGATAGTTTTGTTTGTTATCATTATAATATTTTTTTTTTTTAGTCATCTCTTATAAACTCGGACATAAACTCTTTACATGCACACGGAGAATTGGGTGGTCCTCGATTTATTGGGTATCTAGTTAATATTTTTATAAAACCGTTATGATTTGAATGGTAAGATGCCTCTATAGTAATTATAAATTGCAAAAACTGGTCTTTTATACAGATAAAATCAAATTGTGAAATTAGGGTTAAGTATGTGCCAATCTTTAGGAAAGGTGTAATGGATGAATTGAATATTATTTGTAGCATGTTCTGTGGTGTTTGATTAAACATAGCACAAAACAACAACGAAAAAGTAATGAGATTTTTCCGACGGATAAAAAACGTATAAAAAATGTATAAAAACGAGGAAGGTAATTGACTTAAAACTTACTATCAAAAGTCAATCTCATCTAAATTAATTGAATCCTTTGGTGGTTTTTTCTCTGAAATATTGTCTTTGTTTAAATATTTCTGGATTTCTCGTTCTATTGTTGATTTTTTAGGAAGATTATCAAAAGAACTTATTAGGAATGCTGCTAGGTGTTCAGCGGTATACTCTAAAGGGATTTTTCCCCTAGGTGTTTGTATTTCACTAAGTTGAGCAAACAAATGGTAGAGAGAGCTATTAGTAGCGCTCCACTTTAGTTTTATTTGCTGATTATTGGGGGGTATATCTAGTATTTTAACTATCTTTAATTCATCAGATAATGTTTTCTGTGGAATCAGTTCCTCACCCAATTCATTACCTTGTTGATTTATCCAATCTTGCGATAAACTTTTAACATTTCGAATCGTAAGTGTGGCAGTCCCTTCATCAACATAGTTATTTATGTTTTGAAATATCTGTGCTACATGGTCTAACCATTGGTTAAGGTCTCCTGTAAATTTACTATAGTGAAAATTTAAAAATTTGACAAAGTTTGGATGTGAATTATCATCTATATCTAAATTGTAATATTCAATAGCCCTTCTAATAAAGGCTTTGCTTACATCTAATTCTGTCATTCTAACCAATTTATGGATAAAATCTCCCGTATACTCGTCCAAATCTTCTTCGTCCCTATATAAAATTGAACTATTATACTTATATGGTAAATGAAATTGGGGTACCTCTATCTTATAATTAGAGTCTTCGTCAAGAATAGCATACGGGTCTATATAGCGCGTGCAAAAACTATTAATATCTGCCTCAAAGGGTTCATCATATCCTGAATTAGGTATAATATAATGAGGAAGATGATCTACATCTGGATATTTAAATTGGAAATAGTGTTTAGGGTCAGATTGTTCCATATTTTTAAATATTAGTAACTTATACCAAATTTATAAAGGACATCCAGTCAGTTATTCTGGTCAAATTTATGTTATTTACTTTCTATTGACAATACAAACTATATAATTTGATAAAAATGTAGTATATTTTTACTCAGAATTAATGTTAGTACAGAAGGTGTAAAAAGTTTAAAATTTGTACATAATCTTGGCTACTTTGTGTTATTTTGTCTGTACGGGTAACAAATAATAAAGTAATACTATGAATGGTGACGAACTTCTGGAACATTTGAAGCACAAATATAACCCCCCCAATAAACCAATTTATGGTAACAGGTACTTCCTGAAATGGTTAACCAAGAAGGATGGAAAAGTTAACTTTCAATTTCAGTTTCTCTCAAATATCAAATCCATCCCTCAAGACTGGATTAGAGAAGCTCAAAATGCCAAAAATTCAGGTAATGGTATAGACAGGAGTTGATTCAATTTCTATTTTAAAGGTAACCATTTTAATGATTGCAGAGTGAGTGTTGTACTTTGGTTGCTGGAAAACGAGCCAAATCCGTAATGGTTTGTTGTTGTTTCATTGCAGTAAGTCCTCGGTGACCATAGATTTACCTTCAAGGCCAATGATCAATATCTATTGTTATTGCTAATTGATGGGTTAAGAATTTTTCTTATTTCATCTATTTTACTTTGTCATTTTTTTTGTGTATCCTTTACAAAAAGGCATACAATGAATCACAGTAATGATACATATCAACTCACCATTGACCCCACTCCGCAACAAACAAAACCAAACAAGGGGAATAAAGCTATAGGAAAAATATCCAATCAGCTCAATCTGGTTACCGGTTTGACCATTAATGAACTGTCCACCTATGTCAGCCAACCGTTTGGTTATACATGGACAGGTGGTATTTTTAACGGGTCGCCTACCAAAGACAACTGGACCCAACAATCGGTTTTTGGGCTTGACTTTGACAATACAAATCAAACTATTTCCATTGATGAGGTTTTGGAACGGTTCAAAAAACTGGATCTGTTTCCTAATCTATGGTATACTACTTTTTCCGACAGTGAGAAGATAAGAAAATTCAGGGTATTGATATTTGTGGATAAGCCGGTTATTGATAAAGAATTCAGTCAATTAATCATTAACGGATTGAAAAGTCTGTTTCCCGAAGCTGATTCGGCCTGTTTCAGCTTATCCAGATTTTTCTTCGGTGGTATCCAATCCCATATTCTTTCTGAAATTCCGACAAGTACTTTGAAATTAATTGATGTATTATCCATTCAATTAATCGCAGAAGATGGCGGTAGAGTTAGAAAACTGATGGGATCCTTTCCAAGATGTAGTAGTAATAATAATGATGATTTTGGCAAAAAATGGGGATTCCTATATAATAATTATACAAATCCTCAAAATTTGCCGGATTTAACACAAATTACAACACAGGAAGGGCAGGAACAAATTGAACTGGATTTTGACATTGCCGCCGAACGAATAAAAATACTGAAAGAATTTTTGAAGGGTAAATGGTTGTATCATGATGAACTGTTTGGTTTGGCCACCAACCTTTTACAGGTAAAGGGTGGCAGAAAGTTGATGAGAGAGACGATGGAGAAGTACAATGAATCAGGTTGTACTCAATACACCCAAAACAATTTTACGCTGTTTACCTATCTCAATAAGGTAAATTACCCCCCAATCCCTATCCACCGATTTTCCCCCTATCCGGAAGACCGGGACATCCATGATTTAATTTCGGCTGCCAAAGACCAAAGAGGTAAGATTGAGTTGCTTGAACCTATCCATAAAATTTCATTACAGGAAGCAGAACAGGCAATGAGATCCGAATTTAATCGGGTGTTGGAAACGGGTGAAAAAGGAAAAATATATCTCTTCAAATTGCCCACCGCCATAGGTAAAACACAATTACTCACCGGCAGCATGAATGTTACCATAGCGGCACCAACCAATGATCTCAAAACGGAAATTTCCGAGAGAATGACCGTAGAGCATGTAATCTCACCGAAAATGGTGGAGTTTGAAAACGACTTTCTCAATCGAAAATTACAGTATTATTATTCCATTGGACTTCCCAAAAAATCCACCGCTTTACTGCATGATATTGTAGATGGGGAAGGGTATTATGGATTGAATGCAGCCGATAAAGCCTTAGCTGCAACTTATCTCACTCAACTGGAGAATGCCGTTCAATCTGAACAAACAGTGCTTACGACCCATGCCCAGGCACTGCATGCCAAATTTCGACACGATACCATTATATTTGATGAGGACCCATTGAATGCATTAATAACGGTCAAACAGTTGAACATTTCAGATTTATTCAAGTTGAAATTAATGGTTCAGGGAAAAACCACTGACTTGGCCAATATCATCAGCTTACTGGAATCTGCAATTCCTTCTGAAATCAGGGAATCTCCCGTACTTACTATAAATATTGATGAATTGGTGGATAAAGCGGTTAATACCGTACTTGATTCGAATATTTTTGACTTTTTCGCTGGGTCTTATTTCATGAAGGATGCTGTTAATAAAGACCTCATCCATTATGTATTAAAAAAGGAATTATCCCTTAAGAAAAAGATAATCATCATGTCGGCTACCCTTCCTGTTCCTATTTATAAAAAGCTATGGGGAGACCGAATTGAAATTATAGATATAACAGACGTTACCCCAATGGGTTCGGTTATCCAACATACTAAACGTTCCTGTTCCAGAAATGCCCTGAATCGGTACGCAAAGGATATAAGCAGAGAAGTAGAAAATACCCCTGTGATTACATTTAAAAACTTTCAAAGTTACTTTCAACATCCTGTTAATGAAATGTATTTTGGGAACTGTGCAGGCTATGATAAGTTGGCAGGGCAGGATATTGTCGTGGTTGGAACACCACACCGTGATAATATTCAGTATTTATTAACCGCAAAAGTCCTTGGAGTAGATTTTAAAACCAAGGACACAACGATGACATTTCAAAAAATTGAATACAATGGATTCAAATTCAAATTCAACTGTTATGACAACGAGGATCTACGAAATATTCAATTGTCATTGATTGAGTCGGATTTGATTCAGGCGGTGGGTAGAGCCAGAACATTACGAACCAATGCCAAGGTGGTTTTATATTCCAATTACCCCCTGCGAATCAGTGATAAATTTATTTATTGATCCATTTTTTGTCGTAAATGTTTACCTAATAGTATCATCTTCTATTATAAGCAGATAATATTCAAATCTTCGTGTATAATATATAAAACCCCAATATTTGTTCATTACGTCCTGATTCAATTGTCGTAAATGATATAAATGGTTATTGATCCTTTTGTGAAGTGTAATGGGTTTTTATGGTTTTATGAAAACAAATATTTCTGTATCCCATTTGCCGATGTAGGGGTAATCCAAAAACCGTTCATATTGGCTGATTTCCATTGGTGCTTATACTTATGTCAGAAGTATAAGCAAATAAAATAAGTTAAGTAATTGATTGTCAAACGATTGGTGTGTTTTTGGGGTTGATTGAAAAAAAACAGCTTATACTTTGGTTATTAAATGCAGCAAAGTCAAAGGATGCGCGGTACATTAGCCTAAACCAAAAGAAAAAGATACCATGTCACTTGTCGGTCAAAAAACTACTACCTCCGCCATGGATTGGGAAGATTTCAAATCCATAATTTCAAAGCTTGAACGGGATAAGGACTATACTTACTGCCTTCTGATTTCCATTGGCGTCTTCACTGGCCTGAGAATATCAGATATTCTTGAACTTAGGTTCAACCAATTTTTGGAGGGGGATATACTAATACTGACAGAAAAGAAAACGAAGAAGGTACGAAAAATCAAACTTAATGAAGACCTGATTGGTATCATTCAACGGGTTATGAAGAAGATGAAGGTCGTTGATTCTTCACGTTATATCTTCTTAAACCGTTACGGCAGTAAACCCATTGATAGAAGTTGGGTGAATGTCAACCTGAAAAAGATATTCCGAAAATACGGGATTCATGTAGAAGGGAACGTCAGTTCTCACATGTTTAGAAAAACCTTGGGGAATCGGGTACTGAAATTAAACAACTATTCTGACCAAAGTATCATTTTGTTGATGGAGCTGTTTGGTCACAGTTCCTATGCCATCACCAAAAAATACCTTGGATTACGTGAAAAAGAGGTGTTGAGTGTTTATGACAGTTTGAAGTTGTAGACATCCATAACCCCAATAACCTTTTAACCGTTCAATTTCAGCGTTCTTTAAACCACAATTATAACAACCACATACATAAACCCTCCTAATGTTGTTTATACCCAAATTGGGAGGGTTTTGATAGACAACATTAATAAGAAATCAAAGGTTAAATTGGGTTTGATACAAATAAGCTATTTCTTCTGGGATTAAGGCTCTGTTCCAAACACCGACATCATCAATTTTACCTTTAAAAAAACTGATTCGGGATAATCCAAAGGATAATTTCTGCCGGGTTGGCTATCAATGTGCCAAGTTAGGTCATTGGAACAAGCAGATGGTGGTGTTCTCCAATTAACTGCATCGACCAACTTACCATTAAGGAACACTTTCCCTCCCCATTATCAACCGTCATTACAAAGTGAATCCATCGTTCCTATTCTAACTTTCTTACGGTAAAAAGGTTATCCGTCAATCCATAACCACCGATAATTCCGTTTGGAATCGTTCCTCCATTTAAATAATGGAGATTAATATGATACTCTCATTGGTTGTCCTGACGGTAGCTGAGATTGATTGCGTATTCCTCCCCTCCTTCCCCGTATCCCTCCTTAACTGTTGGTGTAAAAGTGATTCAAAGGAGGGGGATAATGGTTTGAGCGAAAAAATCTGGAAAAAATTTTTCAAATTTTTAATGAACTTTTAATTCATTAATAGGAAGAGCCTAAGTGAAATAAAATTTCAAGAAAAAATCAATAAATTATCTCCTGCCCCTGACATTAACTCCATTTACTACTGTCTGCCAAATGGGGGGACTTATAACTGCTGTCTGAGAAATGGGGTACTTACACCATTTCACCACCAAAAGTTTCCACCAGATAAAAGGCCCAATCGACAAATTGGATTTTAATTAATTTTTTATAAATTTGATATTTATAGAATGAGAGTAATGGGACACCAAAACTGAAAAAGATTTTAGAAGAATTTGTTGACCCAAGAAGATATGATGGGGACGAGCAAGTGGTTGACAAGGTAGTTTCCGATATAAATCAGCTTATAAAATATGATGGTTTTGGACTTATAAAGAAAGGAAATAGTTACAAAAGTGCCGACATTCAAGGAAATTTCATTGAAGCAAAAACAGTAAGTGCTATTAGAAACGAGTTTGTAGGAGAACAAATTGAAAAGTGCCAGCAAAAAATATCAATGGACGACTTTAATAGAGCAATCACAAATGCAAGGACACTTTGCGGAGCTGTCTTTATTCATATAATTAAAACAACAGAAAAGACTGAAATAAAAAATGACGGTAACATTATTATACTAATTTAGAATTAAATAGTCGTATTATTATATATTGAAATATGAATCAAAGATAATCGAAAGCATAGATTATTTATTACAACAGGAGCGCAAAAGCACTCTGGTGCTGATTCGCGACCGTGTACGTTTTATTCGCCTTTTGAAAAGCGGTGAAGCAAGAACTCAATCAGCCGCCAGTGAAGCCATCGGTCTATGCGAACGTCAATCACAGCGGCTCTGGCGTGTTTATCAGCAAGAAGGCCTTGGAGGTTTGCAAAAAAAGCCGGCGTGGGGATATTGGGGTAAGCTAAGTAGTGCACAAATAGCGCAGCTTCGGCAATTTTTAATGGATGACCAAGCTGAAACGCTGGCCGATATACAAACTTATTTAAAGAATAACTTGGGAATTAGCTATACAATTGGCGGAATAAGTGACTTATGTAAGTGTTTAAAAATCAAGCTGAAGACTGGCCGTCCAGTTAACGTTCGCCAGCAACCCGGCGCTGTAGAAGAGTTCAAAAAAAAATCAAAGAATTAAGACTCGGCTATACTGATGAGCTCATATTTTTCCATGATGAACTTAGAGCGGGTACCCGTACAGAGTTGAGTCGCAAATAGGGGCCAATAGGGCATAGACCTATTGCTCCTGTCAAGATAGGCCGCGGGGACGTACCGATATGAAAATACCTATCTACATCTAACGATTTGCCCATTTACGCGTGAGGGTTTTGGCGCCTTTTTACCGAAACTTAACAGTAAATGCTTTGCATGGTTTGTGGATAAAATTCAGCAAGAATTAACGGAAAAGGGTTTGTCTCAAAAGGCGCTTTTTATTGCCGATGGGGCAACTGCTCACAAGGAAGAACTATTTGATAGAAAAAAACTGGTCTTTGAAAGACTGCCTGCGGCTTGTCCTGAGCTCAATCCTGTTGAAAGGTTTTTTAAAAAACTTCGCAAGCAGTTGAAAAACAAGATTTTTGATACGTTGGAACAAGTTCAACACCGTATTCAAAAAATCGTAGAGAGTTTATTTGAAGAAGACAAAAAAGTACATTCTTTGACTTGTTTTCCTTATATAAAAAACACGTCACCTATTTTCTGATTTAGTATTAATCTATGGACAAGAGCAAAAAAGGCACTTAAACTTGACCTAAAAAAAGATGAAATATCCGACTTTGTATTTCAAATACTTTGTGGTCTTGATACATCTACATAAAAAGTAAAACAATTTTGTATTTTTTTTATGTTTCTTTTTATAACTTGCTAATTGCATTGAATATAGGGACTTAATAATAAATTTTATTCACTCTTAAAACACTTATAAACTATGAAACTAAAGTATTTATTATTTGCTTCAACTATTTTACTTTTCCTATGGAATTGTAATGGAGTTAACAATTCAACTAAATCAGAAAATGATATTTCAAAAGACAGTTTGGCTCATAACAGTCCAATAGACAGTTTGGTTTTTGTTAATATTCCTGTTGATACTTCATATACAAATAAAGCTGGCGGTTCTGAGAAAGCAACATGGAAAAAAATCTTCAAGAAATGTGCTAAATCT
This sequence comes from Runella salmonicolor, assembly GCF_024158025.1. Taxonomy (NCBI): domain Bacteria; kingdom Pseudomonadati; phylum Bacteroidota; class Cytophagia; order Cytophagales; family Spirosomataceae; genus Runella; species Runella salmonicolor. The sequence goes on along the minus strand of NZ_JAMZEL010000001.1, from coordinate 1,392,836 downwards.
GACTGGATACGTACGGCTGAATATATGGGACCAACCAATACATTATATTTGGGGGCTATTCAAAATGAAAATGGAGATGCACAAAACGATTTAGGTAAAGCTGACTCTGTAAGAAAAGCCAAACCTGATTTTATTAACGAAGGAGGCGACCAAAATACAGCTCTTGTCGAAAAAATAACAAATAGTCTCAATACTATTTTAGCTTCGGAGCTACAATTTAAGGATTCAACTTTAGTAAATTTGAATGCTGAATTAAATGCAGCTATTGAAAATACACAACAAATGAATCTGACATTCACTTGGGCTGCAGATAATTTATTAGCTACACCACTAAAAAGATATATAAATGACAATGAAAAAACACCAAAGTGGGCAGACTACAAAGCAGATTTACTTACACCTGGGAATAAAGTAATTACGAAAGTTATTCGGGTAGCAAATTTTAAAGGGACTATTTCATTAGACCATGACATTTCAGGAGGACTAAAAGCAAAACTAGTTGGAGGACAAAAAATTCAACTTGCTAATGGGAATGCTGATATTAATATAAAAATGCAAGGTAACAGAGTCATAACTGTTGAGTCATCACCTAAAACTGTGTATGTTTTTGCTGTGTGGTCAAATGTAGAGAGTGTTAAGTTTTAGGTTGTTTTAGAAAAGAAAGAGTCCAGTAAAACTTACTGGACTCTTAAGAAATATAGTAGCTTTTGATGTATGAATGTATAGTTCAGCAAATTAGATATTATTACTAAAGTTATGATATATTTTGCTACAATCAGTAACAATATATCTGGTCCCATTCCTCCAACTTTAAGTGCAAATTATTAGTTTATTTATAAACAGCCAATACCAAAATTGTCATTCTTATTTTGCGCCAGTTAATAACTAAAATATTTTCAGATTTATATTTTGATTTAGACTATCTCTATCTAAGCTAATTTCAGAAATAATAAATCCTTAATTTGTTTAATCTGTAATTATTATACAAAATATTTTTTTATATAAAGAGAATATTGAAATAAGTTTCACAAAAGGAGTGTTCCAAATTGTAAATATTTGATTTCCATGAAAAAAAAGTGGTTAGTAGGCATACTCTTGTTAATTACATCTTTTGTATTTACTATAAAAGTAAATGCTCAAATTCCGTTTATCAAAAAAAAGCCTATAAAAGTAGATTCTGCCTTAAAAATAACAAACGGAGACGATATTAGTGACGATAGAATAGAAAAAAATATCATTACTAATATTAAGATAGACGTAGATACAATAAAAAAATTTGTAAAATTTCAATATAAACTTTTACAAAATTTAAAACCGAAAGACTCACTCTATATAATAATAAAAAGGTCAGGCAAACCAGATTACCACCCTACGACTAAATCATTAGAAGGTGATGTAGGTACCAATATTAGAAACAACGATTCTAATTTTTTCTTATGGTACCCGCTAAAAGATACTTTTCAAGTGGCTGAACCTGTTGATATAGTTTTTAAAATTAATAAAATTGATAATAAACCTTTCGCATCTAAGAGAATAAGTAAAAAAGAAATAATTACTTATTCTCGGTGGGCAGTTAGTGCGGCTTTATTTACAACAACCTTAGCTCAGGGTATTCCGTTATCACAGGAAATAAAAAAATTTAATAATGAACCTGACCCTATTAACATTAATCAAAAAAAGATTTATGACAATCGTGAAGCTGAACTTAAATCTCAAAGAAGTAAGCTTGTCAGATCTTGGGCAACCTATACTGGTTTAAGTATTTTAGGTAATTTGGTCCCTATATTTATTAAACCCCTTAAATTAAACTCAGATATTAATATTCATAGTAATGGTACTTCAATTAGCGTTTCTTATAACTTTTAAAACTATTTTATGAACCGCCTGATAATAATTTTATATTTAATAGCTCCTGCAATTTCTTTTGCTCAATACGATGTTTCAGTAGGGAAGGTTCATATTGGTATTTTGAATACAAAAAGCATGTTTCCTCCTCTACCAAATATTTCATTTATATATCCTACTCAAAGTAGTATAGCTATTGACTATAGTTTGTTTACTATCAAAGGATGCGTTTCCAATATTAATTTTCCAGAAAAAGAAATAGTTAAAATAAAATTAAATGAAAATAAGCCTCAAATTGACACACTAAAAAAATCAGACTTATGTCCTCCTAATAGTCTTTATTTTTCTAGAACCATTAGCCTAAGAGAAGGAGAAAATACAGTTGAAATTATAGCAAATAATATTAGTGGTGTTATTACAAGAGAAGTAAGTATAAATAATCATAAGCCTGAAAAAAGCATAGCCTTAATAATTGGCAATTCGAAATACCCTGGTAAAGCTAAGCTAGATAACCCAGTTAATGATGCTATAGATATGGCAAAATTATTAAATACTAGACTAAATTTTAGAGAAGAAGACATATTCTTAAGATTAGATTTATCCAAGGAAGATATGGATTTCGAAATCGCCCAATTTGCTGAAAAAATAGAAAATTATCAAGTTATAATATTCTATTATGCTGGGCATGGGATGGAAATTAGAAATAAAAACTATTTAATTCCTATTGATGGTATTCCACAAAGCGAAACTCTAAATGATAGTACTAATATCAGAATCAGAAATAAATGCGTAGACTTGGATAAATTAATAGAAAACTTAGAGCAATCTAATGCATCGGTAAACCTCATTATTTTAGATGCTTGTAGAAATAACCCTTTCATAAAATCAGGACTACGTTCCGTTAAAGGTACAGGAGGCCTTGGCACAAGCTCACCTACAACTTCGTCAATAGCTTATTCGACTCAAGCAAAAAGTACGGTTGAAGACGGAACTGGAAGGAATAGTCTATATACAGAAACACTTCTACAATATTTGCCATCACCTGGATTAACTCTAGGAGCTATATTTCAGAAGATTACAGACGAAGTCTTTAGGAAATCAATCGGAGACCAAAGACCTTACAATTTTACAACGAACCATGGTAGTTTTATATTTTTACCTAAATAAGTATGATGCTCAAATATCATTATATTTAATAATTTTTAACAGAATATTTAATTGCAAAAACCTTTAATTGAATGAAAAAATTCACTTTTTTTTTATTATTTATAGCTATAACAACATTTAGCCTGTATGTTGGTGCTTTAACCAGCAAGAATACACATTTTATAAGTCAAAGGAAGAGTGACAGTCTCAGACAATTTCCTGATACAGTAATTTTACACGAAATCAGATTCCGAAGATTAAATCTAAACGGTTTTAAGTATAAAGAATTAGCTAATTACGTTTCGGACACTTTAATACACGAACTAATAGTCCGAAAAAGAAAACGGGGAATTGGGGGACATGCTGATGAACGAAATGATCTTTATAGAATGAAAAAGTATATTCCTGATTCATATGATTTATTTACAAAAGTTGCTAAATCGGTTCCTGCATTGATACCAAAAAAATATATAAATAAAAACTCTAATGGTTCATATTCATTCAAAAAAAATATAAATCTATATTGGAAAGCTTATGCATTCTGTGATGCAAATGTTAGATTTGGGCTTCAGCCGAGCTGTGCCATAGGAACTGGTTTCATAATTAAGGATAATTTAATTGCTACTGCTGGTCATTGTTTTGAAGGCAAAAAGTCTACTGATTTTTATGTTGTATTTGGATATCAAATGCTGAATGAAGATGATTATAATAGAAATTTAAAGAAAGAAGATGTTTATGAAATTGAATCTGTCGATTTAATGAAATCTATGAAAGATAAAATAGATTTTGCTTTGATTAAAGTTAAGGGAAAACTTTCTTTAGATAAAAAAGCACTAGTGCCTAGAACATCTCCTATTAGCCCTAAAGAAGAGTTGTATACATTAGGTTATCCTCAAGGAATACCACTTAAATATGCCAACAACGGTAGGCTTTTTTCCTCTAAGCCTTCTTCAGATAAAAATATTTTTAAAATTAAATTAGATCTTTTCGAAGGTAATTCTGGCTCTCCAATTTTAGATAAACAAGGAAATGTGCTAGGTATGGTTCTTGCTGGTGATGTTGATACTGATATATTCATAGAGAATGACTGTCCATATCTTTATAATTGCGACCTAAATGGCCATGGCTCTTGTATAGGTGAGTCAATTCAATATATCAGTGTCATTCATAAATAAAAAAAGAACAATTCTTTCAAGCTAATAATTATTAATTTAAGGCTAACAAATGAAAAACTTAAGGTTCTTTTTTTTTGTCATTGGTTTAGCATTTTGTTGCTTCTGGTTATGTAGCTGTAAAGACCCATTAGAAATCAAAACCAAATCTATTTATTACCCAGTCGAATTAGATGAAACACTCAAACCAATAATTGTGCGTGAGAAGGATCCGAATAGGCCTTATCCTTTTTCTACAGATTCAATTTTAGTTGGTTATAAAGTCAGATTCAAAAGTGATAATATCTTAACTGGTTTTGGAGTTTTTTATTCTTACGATAGTTTAGTTGTTTCAGATTTTATAAGAGCTAGAGAAGTAAAAGGAGCCTATCAAATCTTAAAAGCTACACAGACTTCGGCAACTCAGGATGGTAAAAAAATTATTTCATCCAATCTAATCAACTTTGATAAAAGTAAAGGTGCTTACTTTTATGTTGTTCCTTTTGCCTACAATAAAAATAACGAGTCTGAAATATTTAATAATGGTAATTTGAGTAGTACCTATACTTCTAAAGATTATATGCGTATTCAGATTACACCTTGGGATAATTTAAAAGGACCTACTAATAACCAGAGAAGTATTAAACTTTTTTCTAGAGATGGTATTCTGTCCTGTGCCTATATTAGTAATTCAAAGTTAATCGTATCTACTTATGATAATTTAAAAAACAATTGGACTACTACTTTTGACATGTCTACAAAAATCAGGAAAAGTCCAATTACTAGTGATTCTGTTGAAGTATTTTCTATTAATGAAGTAGAATATAGTAAAATATCCAATAGTTTAGTGCTTGCTGTAAAGACAGAAGGAGCTATGGTTAATGAGGGGAATTATAACTTAGAAATTATTGATATAAATCTGACAGATAAAAAATATAGAGTAAAGTCCTTGTTAACTGGAACCAAATTTAAGAATTCAATTCAGACTTATTGTTCATTTCTTTCTGAATCAAATGAGTTTAAGTTAATGTTTATGTCGTCTAAAGGTAGTTATTCTGACGTTTCTAAAGTATTTTTAGAACTACAGTACCCCTCGCCATCACCTAATACGTATTCTTTTTCAGGCTATATTTCTAATTATTCTTGTGTTTATTCAATCAACAATGATATTAAATTACCAACTATAATCTTGTATTCTAATCAAATTGGAGAATATAATATAGGTTTAAAATTCGGACAAAGTTTTATTACTGATTCATTTGATTTTGACTTTTATCCTGATTTTAGTGTTTTTAATATTGAAAGTAATGGCAAAATCAATGTTTCTCATTTGGACATTACCTTTGCTTATGGTGATTTAAGAACCTATATATCTACTTTTGCTTACGGGCTTATTCCCTGTATAGCTAAAAAAGATGGTGCATATTTATTAATATCTAATCAATTTATTCTAGACCTTAAATATATAAACAATACCATAGAAGTTTCTCCAGTTTTTAAAGATTGGTTTCCGGGAGGGCTACCGAAATCTATTTCACAGGGCGTTTTTCTTAATGAAAAAATATATGCACTTGTTAATGGTATTGATTTGTGGGAATTTGATCCTAATAAATTAAATATTGATTTTTCACGTAATGGTACAGTTAAAATAATTGATATTTGATTGCTGATAGAAGGAAAGACTTACAAAAGCGACAAGATGACGTCTATACTCATTTTTAATTAATAAGCGTTTTGATTTAAAGAAATTATTATCTTGTAAGTTTGGCTAAAAAAATAATTATTTGAAAAGGTACTAAAAACTATACTGATTGGTATTTACTCTTAAATGAAAAACTTAAGGTTCATTTTTTTTGTCATTGGTTTAGCATTTTGTTGCTTCTGGTTAAGTAGCTGTAAAGATCCATTTGAAATCAAAACCAAATCTATTTACTACCCAGTCGAATTAGATGAAACACTCAAACCAATAATTGTACGTGAGAAGGACCCGAATAACTCTTCTCCTTTTTCTAATGATTCAATTACAGCAGGCTATAAAGTCAGATTTAAAACCTCTGATAATTTGCTTGATTTTGGAGTTTTTTATTCTTACGATAGTTTAGTTGTTTCAGATTTTATAAGAGCTAGAGAAGTAAAAGGAGCCTATCAAATCTTAAAAGCTACACAGACTTCGGCAACTCAGGATGGTAAAAAAATTATTTCATCCAATCTAATCAACTTTGATAAAAGTAAAGGTGCTTACTTTTATGTTGTTCCTTTTGCCTACAATAAAAATAACGAGTCTGAAATATTTAATAATGGTAATTTGAGTAGTACCTATACTTCTAAAGATTATATGCGTATTCAGATTACACCTTGGGATAATTTAAAAGGACCTACTAATAACCAGAGAAGTATTAAACTTTTTTCTAGAGATGGTATTCTGTCCTGTGCCTATATTAGTAATTCAAAGTTAATCGTATCTACTTATGATAATTTAAAAAACAATTGGACTACTACTTTTGACATGTCTACAAAAATCAGGAAAAGTCCAATTACTAGTGATTCTGTTGAAGTATTTTCTATTAATGAAGTAGAATATAGTAAAATATCCAATAGTTTAGTGCTTGCTGTAAAGACAGAAGGAGCTATGGTTAATGAGGGGAATTATAACTTAGAAATTATTGATATAAATCTGACAGATAAAAAATATAGAGTAAAGTCCTTGTTAACTGGAACCAAATTTAAGAATTCAATTCAGACTTATTGTTCATTTCTTTCTGAATCAAATGAGTTTAAGTTAATGTTTATGCAGTATAAAGATAGCATTTCCTATAATTCAAATCTTTATTTCTATCATATGAATAAAGTATTTTTAGAACTGAAATACCCGTCTTCTTTTGAAGATTTACAACCATATCTATCTGCTTCAAAGATTTCTAATTATTCTTATGTATATTCAATCAACAATGATATCAAATCACCTATTCTAAGCTTATATCCTGAAGAAATTAGAGAATACAAAATAGGTTTTAAATTTGGGCAAAGTTTTTTAACTGATTCTTTTGATCCAGGTATTTATAATGATTTTAGTATTTTTAATGTTGAAAGTAATGGCAAAGTCAATGTCAACTATCTATATATTAGCGTTTCTACTGTAGACCTAGGTACGTATGTTCCTTCCTTTTCATATGGGCTCATTCCTTGTGTAACAAGAAAAGATGGTGCTTATTTATTAATATCTAATCAATTCATTATAGATCTTAAATATCTTAATAATACTATTGAGTTTTCTCTTGTTTATGAAGACTGGTTTCCGGGAGGGCTACCGAAATCTATTTCACAAGGCGTTTTTCTTAATGAAAAGATATATACCCTTGTGAACGACACGGAATTATGGGAATTTGACCTTAATAAATTGAATATTGATTTTTCACGTAATGGTACAGTTATAATAATTGATATTTGATGTTTGAAAGTATCCCTGTATAACACACAGTTCAAAATTAATGAAAATTATCTAATTTTAAACTGCCTGTTTACAGGGATACTTTCAGTATGTTGACTATTAAACATTTAAATTTTGTAAAATTAACTTATATTTAATAATACATAGTGAGTATTCTTATATCTAGAAACTCAGATGTTAACACTTATTATTGAAGAAATAATATCTTTAAATCTTTGATATTCAAAAGAGTTCTTATCTGATATTTTAAAAAGGTTGAAAAAATGACTAGTTGTTGGTGATTCGGATTTTAAAGCAATATAGTCTATGTCAACGCTAATTATTGTCATGAACTCAAAATAACCCCTCTGACGAGCTTTTTGATGACTTTTTTCCGCTTCACCAATTCGATTATGAATATTGGAAATGTCTTTCCCTCCTTTTATTTCAATTGATATAAGCCCTCGTGAACCACTTTGGAGTTCTTCAATAATTTCAATGTCTGGATCGGAGGAGAATTTAATAGTTACTATTCTTCCAGAATCGTTTTTAATTTTAATAGATGTTGGTGTAGACGATAGTATATATTTACTTACCAAATCTTTAATTATGCCAAATGTTTTTTGAGTTGCAATTTGCCCATATTCATTATTGATAGAACCTCTTAATTGAGGACCAACTGTTAAAATTTGTAATTCAGATATTATCAATAAATTAAATTCTTCAAATTGAACAACAAATTCAGCAGCAGATGCTATCAAGCTTACACAAAGCCCGTTGAGTAATTGTGAAGATTTAGGCGATAATTTCCCCTTTTCCTCCATTAACTTAAATATTCCAAAAGGCCCCTTTGAATAAAATTCTTTTTGAGAGAAACCAAGGAGTAATCTGTAATAGCCCAATAAAAATGGGTTTTCTTTTAATAAAATTGGTACAGGAAAAATTGCTTCTCCTCTTATTGAAAATGATGCAAGTTTTTGTAAACTATCGGTAGGAACATATTCATTAAGCTCAGCATCTATACTACTAATTTGTAAATTCTGAACTGCTTTTCTTAAAGCTTCATGAAAGTAAAGGTCTTTGATATTTTTAAGCCTGTAGTGAAACCCAATTTGTAATTCTGGAGATAAAACTGGAAAAGACTTACTTAACATTTTTTATTCTCCTTTCTGAAATTTGAATATACTCTTCTTTTAATTCAATCCCATGATAATTACGATTAAGCTTTTTGCATACTACTCCAACAGTTCCAGCTCCAAAGAATGGGTCCAAAATAAATTCCCCTTCTTTTGAAGTTGCTTGTATTATAGGTTTAATTAACTCTTCTGGGAAAGTGGCAAAATGGGCTTCTTTCAAAGGTTCAGTATTTACTTGCCATACAGACCTTCTGCTTCTGGTTTTGCCTTTTTCTGCAGCGGGTTCCTTCATGCTTTCAGAATCATAATAGTAATTTTTATTCTTTGAAAACATAAAAATATATTCATGGGATTGAGTAGGCCGATCTTTGACGGATTCTGGCTGACAATTTGGTTTGTACCAAATAATATCTGATCTTAAATACCACCCGTCCTCTTGTAGAGCTAATGCAAGCCGCCATGGAATGCCTATTAAGTCCTTAGGTTTTAGCCCAACTGGAGTTGCTGGTCTATATGACATTCCTCTGGCGGGATTTCTTTTATCGCCAGATCTCCAAGTCCTATTACCACTTGTATATGAGTCACCTATATTAAGCCATAGGGTTCCATCTTTCTTTATTTTATCCCGTAAAGTTCTGAATATTAAGACTAAATGCGTTATATAATCATTTAAATCCTCTTCTGCACCAATTTGGCCACTATAGCCATAGTCTCTTTTCCCCCAATATGGTGGACTTGTAATGATACTTGAATAAAAATTATCCGGTAGTGTATGAACTATTTCTCTCGTATCGCCAAGTATAATACTTGAATCCGTCCATCTATTATCCAATGATTCAATTTTTGCTTTATTTAGTTGTTTAACCATTTCCATTTATTTAAGTTTTTTACTCTCGATGGATTGTGTAAATATACAACCCTTTAATATAAATACTAAAGTATGGGTTGTTTTCTGCTCACTTAACAATATAACTATTTTGTTATCAAAAGATTACAAATGGATTAATCTATAAAAATCGGCCGATTTAAAGTAGAGAGTTTGGAAGTTTTGCCAATTTAATCGGCAATAAATCTATGCATTTTATCTTGCTTTATGCTAGTGATCTACTAACACAAACTTTCGGATTAATGGAAGTACATCAGAGACTTTTCGTCGATTAATGAGAGGTATCTGTGCTGACCGATAAAAACTGGACAAAAAACCGTCCCTTATTTTAGAGAATGGGAACTCGGTTAATGGGACTATTTTTTATGTCGATTCCTTTTTGAAGAAGGAACTCGGCAGGACTCTGAAAATTGATTCCACTATGAATTCTTTCAAATCGGAGCGCCGAAGCGATTATAGAAATCACGGAATTGATTCATTGTTTTTTTTGCGTCGCTTATATTACTAAACTCAAATTTCTGACACACAGCGCTTTCCATAATGGAATGATACGATTCAATATGGCTGTTCTGCTGAGGCGTGGCAGGTTTTGTAAATTCCTGAACGATCTGTTTATCTTTGAAATACCTTTGGACCATTTCAGCAATGAATTGAGCCCCGTTATCGCATCGTACATACTTTTTTTCAGGAATTATCATGTGTTCAAATATTCTTTCAAATAGGCTGATAACATCTTGATATTTAATGGAATAGCTAATGTAATGGCCGATATTCCAACGGGAATAAACATCTAAAACGGTCAAAACCTGCATATTTCTGCTTTGTCCTGCAACCCATACAAATTTAATGCGGTCCGCCGCCGCGGTCAAATTCAAGGTAGCAGAATGCGATTTCCACCTGTGGTAACAAATCTTTAACCCAGTTTCGTTTAGATTTTTTTGAACTATTAACATATTGATTTCTAAGCAATTGATGGCTTTTCATGAGCCGATAAACCAAATGTTTGCTGAGATTCAATTGTTTTTTTCTGCGTAAGTAGATATAAGTTTTATAATAACCATAATCAACAAAAGGGTGATTAAAAAGTTCATGGATATATCCAACAATAATCTCATTTTCAATCATTTGACCGTTCTTATCAACTACTTTTGCATAAGGCTTACGCCCCTGTTTTCCTTCAGAAGGTCGGTAGTAATAGCTACTTCGAGCAATGTAGCATAGAGCCAACACTTTATTCTTGGGAAAGTGGGTTTCAATGAATTCCTGTGCCACCATCAACCGCTCTTGTTGAGAGGGGAAGTTTTTTTTAACAGGGCATCTTTTATACGAATTTCAAGTTCCTTCTCGGCTACCAGTTCTTTAAGTGCCTGATTTTCGCGTAAAAGACGATGATATTCTTTGCTTGAAATACTAGTCTCAACCTCTTTTACTAAGGCTGATGAGGATTCAGATGCCCATCGGTAAATCATAGAGGTCGAAACCTCAAATTGACGGGCGGCAGAGGATGCTCCGTGTTCTTGATAATATTGGAGGATGGCTTTTTTGTCGCTTTCACTCCAATGCCTGCGGTGTTTGATCATTGGACTACAAGTTAAGAGATTCCCTTAGCTTAATGTCCAAACTTTTACCGGGCTGGAAAGTATCAATATAACTGTTATTAAAGGTTAAAACGGACAGATTTACAACCCTTCATACTGCAATAAAACTTGCAATAACTCCTTCTAAAAAGTAATATTCGTTGCAGTTGTATTTTTTATGTGTTTGATTATTAGGCTGTTATATTTTAATTGTGTAATAAGCGTTTCCTAAACGCTTGATATGGGTTCGATTCCCGTCGGAGTCACAATGTTTTCTTCCAAAGTGTTTCCTGAACGCTTGGTATGGTCGGAGTCGCGTTCGACTTCGATTCCCGTCGGAGTCACAATGTTTTCTTCCAAAGTGTTTCCTGAACGCTTGGTATGGTCGGAGTCGCGTTCGACTTCGATTCCCGTCGGAGTCACAATGTTTTCTTTCAAAGTGTTTCCTAGGTGCTTGCTATGGTCGGAGTCGCGTTCGACTTTTATGAGAAGCTGTTTAGTTTTTTCAAAATTATCCTAAAACGTCCAATAGATTAAGCCCTGCCTACCTTCGATTCCTGTTAGAGTTACTAACTTTTTTCAAAGTGCTTCTTAATCACTTCCTATGAAGGGGGGGGGACTTTTGATTTTTAGTTAACTCATTACCTTCTGCCCGATAACACAATTCTTCCCAAAGTTGCTGACATATTCTTGCGTCGAATGGTAGAATATTCTTCTCTATCAGATATTTAAACTACCTAGTTTACAATGCGTTCTGCTATATTATTTGGGGCAAAAGAACATAAAAAATGTAATTTTTGCGAAGAGCTAGTTTCAAATTATATAGCCGCTTAACGAGAATAATTCGGAATGCTAAGTATTATTGATTTGTGGTGTTAAAGTCCAATTAAAAATTTTTATATCAATATAAAAACGGACACTATTTATAGTAGATTTGTAATCACTATTGTTTTTTTGTCTATGTAATGACTAATTTTGTCTATGGAATGGATGATTTTATCTATCTAACCCTTTATGCTTTGAAATAATAAATTGCCCGTATTCCATAGTCGTTCCTCTCTAAAGCCTAACTTGAAAAACCTATCTTTATGATTACTGAAAAACCTATGAATGAGTTTCCTGTGATGGATACAGGAGACGGTATTGTATTATTCCATCCAAACATTCCCGCTAAAGCGGCCTTAAATGTGACCGAGGTTCTGAATACTCGATGGATTGGGCAAGGGCCTAGGGTAGAAGAATTTGAAAACCGCTTTGAAGAAAAATTCACGGCTCCTTGCAAGAGTTTAGCGGTAGGGTCGGGTACTGATGCGCTGCATTTATCGTACCTGCTGGCGGGTTTACAGGCCGGCGATGAGGTGATTGCACCGGTTTTTACTTGCACTGCCACCAATATTCCGTTTCTCTACATGGGGGTAAAAATCGTCTTTGCTGATGTTGACGAAAACCTCAATATTGACGTCAACCATGTAGCGCGTCTTATTACTCCAAAAACCAAAGCCATTGTTTGCGTGCACTACGGCGGACTACCCTGCGATATGGACGAACTTTGGGCCTTGGGAGCAAAACACAATATTGCCATCATAGAAGACGCCGCCCATGCCGTAGGAGCAAAATACAAAGGTGAGTACATTGGTAGTCAAAGCGATTTTACGATGTTTTCGTTTCAGGCTATCAAGCACATCACAACGGGCGATGGGGGCATGTTGGTGGTGAAAGATAAGTCATTGGTGGAAAAAGCCAAACGTTTGCGTTGGTTCGGTATTGACCGCAGCAGCAAACAAAAAGGTATTTGGGAAAACGACATCGTGGAGGTGGGTTATAAATATCAGATGACCGATATTGCTGCGAGTCTCGGGTTGGCGTCTCTTGAGGAGTTTGATGAGCATTTGGCGCACCGCCAAAAATTATACCGTTTGTATTGCAATTTATTGAAAGATATTAAAGGGATACGGGTCATCGGAAGCGAATACACCGACCGTGAGCACGCCGCTTGGTTGTTGACCGCCGAGGTTGACAACCGTGAAAATCTGGTGAAATACCTGCGTGAACACGGGATAGAATCTGGTCAGGTGCATTATCGCAATGATAAATATACCATTTTTGGAGGCCGAACTCCAGGGCAGTTCCCCAAAATGGACGCTATTGAAGACCGCTATTTGGTGTTGCCGCTTCACGCCAAAGTGACCGAAGAAGACGTTGAATATATCGCCTATATTCTCCGAAAAGGATGGTAAAGAATGCTATGGAGTTCACGTACAAAAAAGTGTCTTTGGCGTATTCTCCCGTTTTTTCAATACTTATTCCCTCTTGGAATAATCTCGATTACTTGAAGTGTGCGGTAAATAGTATTAGAAAAAACAGCCGATATAAGCACCAAATTATTGTGCATGTCAACGAAGGAAAAGATGGTTCTGAAGACTGGGTTTTAGCGCAGGGAGACATTGGCTATACCAAAAGCAGTCAGAACTCCGGAGTATGCTATGGCTTCAATGCGGCCTCTCATTTGGCCGTAGCCGATTATCTGGTTTTTATTGACGATGATATGTATTTATGTCCCGATTGGGACTTCTTTCTGTTGGAAGAAATAAAAAAGAAGAAAGACGATAAATGGTGCATCAGCGGAACCATGATTGAAGGCTTTGATAAAGGAAACGCCTGCGTAATTGCCGACAAAAATTACGGTACACATCCGTCAGAATTTGATGAAGCAAAATTTTTGTCGGAATACGCCAGCTATCCGAAAGAAGACTGGAACGGCAGCCAATGGTATCCTATGGTCTTGCCAACGTTTGTGTACCGGGCCGTGGGGGGCTTGAGCATAGAGTTTTTTCCGGGAATGTACAGCGACCCCGATTTTATGATTAAATTGTGGCATTATGGTGTCCGCTTTTACAAAGGAATCGGTAAAAGCCGGGTGTACCATTTTGCGAGCAGAAGCACGGGGCGGGTCAAACGCAACGACGGACGAACCGAGTTTATCTTAAAATGGGGCTTGAGTAGCAATACATTTTTTAAAAATTACCTCAAAATTGGGCCCAAGTTTTTAGGTACGCTGCCCGATCCCGACGAGACATTTACGCTAAAACTTAAAAAACAAATTGATCGATGGAAGGTTAAATTCAAAACCCGTCCTATTGATATTTCCCGATAACTATGTCCAATTACAAAGAGCAAATCAAGCATGTGCCGCATTCCAAAGGCAATGCCTTAGAGTTTATCCACCGTTATCTTGCTGAGCACGACGTACGCGATAAGCGGGTGATAGATGTATCTGCGGGCTCGGGATATGTGGCAAATCTGTGGCATAATGCAGGGGCAAAGGTCAAGCCTTTTGATAAGCATCCTGATATTCTCAAGAGCGATTCGTTGATTTGTTCGCCTATCGATTTGGACAAAACATTGCCTATCGAGTCAAATTCGGCCGATTATGTGTTGTTGATGGAAACCATTGAGCACATTCCTAATCAAACATTTCTGTTGCAAGAAATCGCCCGCATTCTTAAACCCAACGGGCTGCTGATTATTACAAAACCTAACAATAGCAGTCTGAGTGGGCGCATGGCTAACCTTTTGGTGGAAGCTGAGCGGAGTGACATGTTTTTGTCGAACGAAGCCGAAGTCATTGGCTATGATGATGCGCACCTTTACAACGGCCGGGTATACCTCTGCAATGTACAGCGGCTGCGGTCTATGGCGGGTTTGGCAGGTTTGCGTTTTCAGAAAGTATATCCCAATCAATTAAGTATCAGCTCATTGGTTTGGTATTTATTCTTGGGCTTATTCCTACATTTACGTTCGTTTTTGACATCTCAAAAACTATCTGGTAAGACTACTAACCCACAGGAAAAGAAGATTCTTCGGGAGCAGCACTTGCTTAATACCAATCAAACGGTGCTGCTCCACAAACATTTGTGCATTACTTTCAGAAAAGAGTAAACGCCTTAAATACCCATTCTGGCTAAGTCGGTAGTTAAAATAGGGTGATAACGATTGACCTTGGCTAGTGAATCGGCTGCTTTACTGTGGCTCGCAAGGCCGCAATGCGCGATAAAATGAGGTTCATCAAAATAAAAGGATAGGGGGCAAATTTATAAATCCGATAGCTACGGACTTGAACACAATCCAGCCGTTCTACTTCTTTGTTATCCATAAAAGGAAATTAATCTACTAAAAAATGCCCCCTAAACGAAGTCTTCGTATCCGCTTTTGATGATGGTCGAAATCATTTTAAAACGTTCGCTTGCCTTGATGGTATTGCGGGTGTGGGCAGGTACGATGATGGACTGACCCGTAGCCAGCAAATGAGAGGTGCCATCAATGATTACTTCTGCTTTCCCGTCAATCACCTGAATGAAGGTATCGAAAGGCGAAATCTTTTCCGCCAATGCCTCTCCAGAATCAAATGAAACAACACTTACATTACCCGTGGTTTTTTTTAGAATGGTTTTGATGACAATGGAATTAGGGACATATTCGATGATTTCAAGTATGATAAATACCCTCGATTTTTCCACTTCTGAATTTTCCAATTGTAACTGATGTTGAGATGAAACCGAAGAAAAAAGCGGTATTTTAAGGATTCGTTTAAGACGGCTAGCCCGCTTTCGATGGGTAAGATTTATGCCTTCTCCGTTTGCCCTTTTTTGATGATGTTAATGACCTCTTCGCGTTTTTTATTCAATCGAAGTTCTACTCGTTTAATCAGTTCGCTTTCTTTGCCTGGCTCAAATTTCAGGTCGGCGTCGGTAAGCTGGGCAAATTTATCTTTTAGCAGTCGTGCCATTGAATCCCAATTTCCAGTGATTTTAAATGTTTCCGCGTCTTTTGTTTGTGGTGTGGCCATGGTGTTCGGTTTAATGAAGTGATTGGATTGTCACATAACAAAGGTCAGGAAAATTTAAGGCTGAAGCGTTATAGATGTATGTTCCAATCTTACACAAATCACATGTTCTCTAAATTGTCTTTACGCCTCTGTTTCAGTTGTTTGTAAAAAGAAGGTGAAAGGCCAGTAACCTTCTTAAACTGGTTGGAGAGGTGCGCTACGCTGCTGTAATGAAGTTTATAAGCAATCTCGGTGAGATTGAGTTCATCGTATAGCAGCAGTTCTTTGACCCGCTCAATTTTATGAATAATGATAAATTGCTGGAGCGTAATGCCTTTCACTTCGGAGAAAATATTGGAAAGGTAGGTATAATCATAACCCATTTTTTCGCTGATATAATCAGAATAATTTACTTTGGGTAATTCATCAGAATAATGAATCATTTCCGTAATCACAATTTTTATCTTTTCAATCAGGATGCTTTTTCGGTCGTCGAGCAATTCTAGCCCCGATTTTAGAAGGTTGATTTTGAGTTTCTCGCGTTGTAGTGAGGAAATTTCCCCCAAAATATCCACCATCCCCAAGTCTACCGTCACGTACCGTACGCCTAGTTTTTTTAGCTCTTCTTTCACCATCATCTTGCATCGCAGGCTGACCATGTACTTGATATATAGTTTCATACATTTAAATAGATAAACAGCCCGAGTATTGGCAAAATCACTGCGCTTATGCTGGTTTTAAGCGCAGTGGAATCGTCTTTGATTATCAAGAAAATGCATCTCTGAAACAATAAATGACCCGCGAAGCCAGTAGAAAGCCCACGTTTTTAGAGGTCAAACAGCGTTAAGCCGAGAAATGAAGGGTTTAAGCGTAATGTTAGTTAACGTTTAATCAATGTAGTTAATTCACCGAGAATAAAAAAATAATCCAACCTGATTTGCCTAAATCTTTCTTTGGGTGGCTTTTAACCCACTCACCATAGAAATGGATTTCTGGGTATACCGCTTAGCGACAGCTGACAATCAGCTGCCGCTAAGCGGTTGGAGGGTGGCGAGGCCTTTGAAATATCTGAGCTAATGTTTCTTTGATTACATTTTTCGGAGGGCTGCGATTTAGGAATGAACTAGGCGAGGCATAGGCCGCAGCATAATGTCCAAATCCATCTGGTTTTCATTGGAAGCAATCTCTGCCTGCAAGCGTAAATTCTGAACAATCGCAATCATGGCATTGTCTTCTTGGGCCTGCTCACTAAAACTCAGTTGGCTGTATTTTTTTTGGCGGTTAGGTTCCCAAAAAAACAATTCGGTCTTGGCATCATAAATACCAATCGGAACTCCTCGGCGGTGGCGGGAGAGTTTTTTTAGGGCGTCTTCGGCCTCGGCACGGGTGTTGAAAGTAAGATGCTGGTGGTGCTTTTTGAGCGTATATAAAACTGAAAAACGGTTCATGTCAGTGGAAATTTTAAATGAAGTGTACAACAACCCAACGGTGAGTTGTTTGAAGTAGGATGCCTGTTTTGAAGGCGGTTTTTAGTTGAATGAATGAGTGCTCAGCGAGCCTTAAATGTTAATTGAAATGAGAATCAACGCCTAACGGCAAAGCTGAGAAGTTGGATAAAACTTAGAGATGGTATCTGCCTCTGATTAGTGCTTTAGTGGGTGATTTGCCGTTCTATCAAAAGATGGGCAAAAGAGGTAGATATGTATAAAAGAAAGATTTGCTTTCTAAATTCTGAGTAGATTTGTATTACAAATATAAAATAAATGTTTTGTTATCCAAGTGTATAGACATTTTTTTTGGATAAAAAGTTTCTTTTAATGCGTTTATGACAAACTCCTAAAGTATAATTATTTGAAGAATATTTTGTTTGTGGGTTTTCAAAAAATACCCTACAAACAAAAACCCCAACGTATTGGGCGTTGGGGTTTTTGTTTCTTTATTCAATAAAATCGCCCTATCGTCGGGCTTTCTACAATCTTCTTTCGGACTTCGAGGGCATTGATTGCTCCCTGTTTGGTATAAATAACTTTGCCGCCAGGCTCAATGATGAGGGTATAAGGCAAGGCTCCTTGCCATTTTGGGTCAACGATTTCGATAAATTGATACACGTCCATGCCGTCCAAAATATAATTAAGGTTGGAGGCTTGTTTGGCTTTGAGGAATTTTAGGGCTTTTTCGCGTTGGGCGGGTTTGTCGGTGGTGATGCTGACAAACTCAAAATCGCGCCCTCGGTACATGCGGTTCATGGTCACAAACTCAGGAAATTCTACCACACAAGGCCCGCACCAAGTGGCCCAAACGTTGATGACGCGGAGTTTGTCGGTGTCGTTTTTTAATAGTTTACGTAGCCCGTCGGGGTTGATGGTTTCGAGTTTTACTTCTTCTTTGGCCCATTCCGCTTTGCCCCGTTCAATCCAATCCGATTTTTCTTTCCATTTGACGGAGCAGCCAAATGATTTGGTTTTAGGGACTGCCACGGGCTTTCCGGCGAGTAAGGCTTCCACGGCGTCGCGGGCATTATTGACCTTGGGGGTTTCGGTGGGTTTCTCCACGTCGTCAAAACGACCCGTGTATTGTAGCTTACGATTTTGGTCAAAAATGAAAACGTGAGGAGTAGCCACGGCGCCGTAGGCTAAGGATGTAATCTGCGTAGCACCGTCGTAGAGGTAAGGGAAATTAAATTTTTTGTCTTTGTACCGAATCTTCATCTCTTCAAATGTGTCGCTCAAATCGGTGTACCCCAGCTCGTCCAAACGCACCGCCGACGGGTCGTTGGTGGAGATAGCTACCACTTGTACACCTTGGGCTTTATAGTCGTTGGTGAGGCGAATAATGCGGTCTTCGTAGGCTTGTGCGGTAGGGCAATGATTGCAAGTAAAAACAACAACCAGCACTTTCGCCTTGCTGAAACTCGCCAAACTGTACGTTTTTCCGTCGGTGCCCGGGAGCTTAAAATCGGGAGCTTGCGCGCCAATCTCCAGCGTTTTTGGGTCGATGGCATACGCGCTCAGCGTAGCCCATACGACTGATAAAAGAAAAAAGAATGTCGTTTTCATCGCATTTTTTGGGTTTACTGATTGATTTACAAGATTTGCTCATTGCTGAAGATAGAAGTCAGACGCAAGAGGTATGATGTTAGAGTGACTAACCTTGAATTTTACACCAGACCTCTCTTCGGCACTATTCGTCAACGATTAATCATCAATGGATTGGTAAATGATTTGCCGAAACAGATTATTGAGATTATCACCGCTGCTTTGGGTTTGTTTCATGATTACACCAATGATTTTTTCTTTGGGGTCCGCAAAATAGTTGGTATTGAAATATCCGCCCCATTCAAAGGTGCCTTCGCTGCCTTTAGCTCCTTTTTCAGCCCCCGCTTTGTTTAGCAATCCAAACGCCAATCCGTAAGAAGAGTTGGCTTTGTCGCCGCCCAATAGTTCGCCTACCTGATTGCTGAGAATGGTTTCGATGGTTTTACGACTTAAAAAACGTTTGCCACTCACTTCGCCACCGTTGAGATACATCAGCAAAAAAGTCGCGTAATCTTTGGCGGTACTCGATAATCCTGCCCCACCCGAAAAGAAAGCCTTCGCGCCTTTGACGGGGTATTCGGTGTCGTAAAATGTGTTTGGATACCTCACCCATTGGCCATTTTGGGGTTTTTGAATAGACACTAAACGAGATGCTTTGGCTTCTGGCAAATAAAAATAGGTGTCATTCATGCCCAATGGGTCAAACAATCTTTTGCGCAAAAACTCATCAAAAGGCATTCCCGACATGATTTCGATAAAATACCCCAGCACGTCTAAACCTTCTGAGTAAACGTATTTTTCACCTGGATGATGGTGCAAAGGCAGTTTTGCGAGTTTCTTGATGTTGTCGCCGATTTTGACGGGTTGGGTCGTAAACAAATCTACGATACCTGCTTTGTGATACATGGCCCTGAACCGCTCATCGCCGTCAATGACGCCGTAGCCAAGCCCAGAGGTGTGGGTCAGCAAATGACGAATCGTGATTTCAGACTTGACGGGTTCGGTGGTGTAGGTACTATCCAAAAACTTAAAACTTTTCAGCACCGTCTGATTCTTAAATTCAGGAATGTATTTGGAAATCGGGTCGTCCAATTGAAATTTCCCTTCTTCCCAGAGCATCATCACGGCGGTAGAAGTGATGGCTTTGGTCATGGAAGCGATTCGAAAAATATCGTCGCGCTTAAGCGAACGGTTGGATTCATTGTCGGCCATGCCGAAGGCTTTATGGTAAACAATCTTGCCGTTGCGAACCACAATCGCAGCCACGCCTGGCACCGCTCCTTGCGTGACGGCATTTTGCAAAACACCATCCATACGGCTGAGGCGCTCTGCGGATATACCCACGGTTTCGGGGGCTGCATCGCCCAAGGTGGGCGAGTTTTTGATGGATTTTGTTTGAGCAGTGGCCTGCGCAAAACCAATAAAAAGAAAAGGAAGAAAGAGTAAAGGGGACTTCATAGTGAATACTGGATAGTTACAACACTATCAAGCAATTAGCGGCCAAATTTTACTGATTATGTGGATAAAAGTAGGCGTAGTGTGGATAACTATGCAAAACAAAAGAGGCGTGTGTTTCACGCCTCTTTTGTGACATCGTGGGGGGCAGACGTGAAGCCTGCCCCTACAAATATTTACTAATACTTAGCGGGTTGCCCCGGTTTAGGCAAAGATTGTTTGATAAACTGACGAATGTCTTCGTTGCCCGTTTGAAGGTCTTCCTTGCGGAGGTACATCATGTGGCCGCTGCGGTAGCCTTTCCAGCTCATGCGGTCTTTAAGTTTGCCGCTTGGGTCCATTTGCCACATATTATACTTGGCGTTGAAGTAATCGCAAGCCCCGTCATAATAGCCCGATTGTACCATCACGTGCAGGTATGGATTTTGAGCCATAGCCTGACGCAGGTTTTCGGCCGATTGGTCGCCGCTGCGGTCCCACGGATTCACGGGGCCAAACATGTAGTATTTCAAGTCCGTTTTGTAATTCAACTCATTGCGTAAATAGATGTTGATAGCGGGCGTGAAGGAATGTAGCCACGACGTCAGCTCCGAATTAAAATCTGGTCTATCGCCCACATCTTGCCGGTCGATTCCTTTATAACGTGAGTCCAACCGGCCAACGGTAAATCCTTTGTCGCGCAATAGTTCTTTCCAGAAATAACTCGTGGGTACGTCAAAATTACTCTGTAAAATCACTTTTTCGGAAATGCCCGAATACCGCGCCATTTTGGCGGCAATCTCTTTTCGTTTGGCATCTTCCAAAAATCCACCTTTGCTAATGGCTGGAAGCAACTCATTGATGGTGAAGTTTTCCACTTCGGGCAGCATGTCGGTCAAATCTTTTTGCTGCAAATCAGGACTCAATGCTTTGTGGTACCAAGCGGTAGCGGCATAATACGGCAGCCGCAGTGCGGATTCTGACACCTCGCCGCGTTCGATGCCGAGCGTGGTAGGAGAGACCAGAATCACCCCGTTGAGGTACATCCATTGCGAGCTTTGGAGTTCGAGTGCCAACCCAGATACGCGCGTGGTGCCGTAGCTTTCGCCGATGAGGTATTTGGGCGATGCCCAGCGGTTGTTGCGGGTTACGAAAGTCCCAATCCATTCGGCGAGATACTTAATGTCGGCACGAACGCCAAAGAATTTTGAGCCGGGAACGTCTTTGCTCGTAGGCCGTGAATAACCAGTGTTGACCGGGTTTACGAATACAATATCTGCCACATCCAGAATAGAATAAGGGTTTTCTTTGATGCCGTAAGGTTGGACGGGGTAGCCTTCATCGTCGATATTAAGCAATCTCGGGCCAGTGTACGCAATGTGCATCCAAACGGCCGCTGAACCGGGGCCGCCATTGAACGAAATGACCAAAGGACGCGTGGTGCGGTCTTTGACGTCAGACCTTTCGTAGAAGGTATAAAACAAACCCGCAATGGCTTTGCCGTCTTCGTCCCACACGGGCATGGTGCCAGTGGTGGCTCGGTAAGGAATTTTTTGGCCCTTGATGGTCGTCTCGTGGTCGGTGGCCACGAAAGAATCGGGGTTGAACGTAAGGTTATTAGATGATTTTTCTTCTTTGGCAGGGGCTGTGGCTGTAGTATTGGTGGGAGCCGGGGCCGAAGGGCGTTGTTGGGCGTTAGTAAGAATACAGCTGCCAGAGAAAACAATGGCCAGGAGTAACGGGTTTTTCATACAGGAATTTAGTTTTGAAGTGAATTTTTCAGTGGAAATAAGGTGTTATAAAATGGAACGGTTTGGACTTAGCGCATTAGTGATGCAATAATACGAACATTTATCATTTTCTTCTTTTATGCAAGTATACGACGTATTGATTATAGGCGCAGGACCGTGCGGATTGGCCGTAGGAATTGAGGCCGCAAAAGCAGGATTGAGCCACCTCATTTTAGAAAAAGGTAGCATTACGGAGTCTATCAGGCGCTACCCCAAACGGATGCGCTTTTTCTCGACCGCCGAAAATATTGAAATCGGAGGGATTCCCTTTCCCATTTCTGAATTAAAAGCCAACCGCAGTGAAGCTTTACAATATTACCGTAAGGTTGCGGGGTATTATCACCTCAATTTTAAACTTTTTACGGAAGTTACACAAGTAGTAAAACAAGATGATTTGTTTGAAGTGCAAACTGCCAAGGGTGAAGCCTATCATGCCCGTAAAGTAATTATTGCGACTGGCTATTTTGATTTTCCGCGTCATTTGGGAATTCCTGGGGAAAATTTGCCGCACGTTACTCCTTATTATGACGAACCTTTCTTATATTCGTTCTCCAAAGTTGTTATTGTAGGTGCGGCCAATTCGGCAGTGGAGGCGGCCCTAGAATTGTACCGTCATGATGTCGACGTCACAATTGTTCATCGGGGAGAGGATTTTCGCCCAACGGTCAAATATTGGCTTGTTCCAGATGTAAAAAATCGTGTACGGGAAGGTAAAATCAAAACGCGGTTTAATAGCCTCACCACGGCTATTGAACCCAAGCGCGTTCAAATCGAAAATGTTGAGACGGGAGAATCCGAATGGATTGATGCTGATTTTGTTTTGATGTTGATTGGTTATGTCCCAGATGGAGCTTTGTTACAACGTTGTGGTATAGAACTAACCCAGCCGAGCATGGTGCCCGTTTATGACCCCGAAACGTTTGAAACCAATGTGGCCGGTCTTTATTTGTGCGGTACGGTGGTGGCGGGAATCCATACCGAAAAAGTATTCATTGAGAATGGTAGAGAACACGCAGCGGCCATTATTGACCACATTGCGGGACGTAAAATCCGTCAGGTAAAAGAATTGATTGAAAGAATATAAGTTAAGTTTATTTGTTTGCAACAACACCCCTATTAGTCAGTAACAGGAAAAGCCGGATATTATTTATCCGGCTTTTCCTGTTATAATTGTTGTTATATTTTATCCTAGAAAGTTTTCTACCAGCTCTTCCGCTTTCGCTAGAGCGGCTTCAAGGTTATCGTTGACCAAAATTACGTCAAAACGGTCTTGAAATGACATTTCAAATTTTACTTTAAAGAGCCGCTTAGAAAGACTGTCTTCGGTTTCGGTGCCGCGCATCATGAGGCGTTGTTTGATTGCGTCTTCGCTGGGAGCTTTTACAAAAATGGCAAGGGCACGTTCTCCAAAGTATTCTTTGAGTTTGAGGCCTCCTTTTACATCTACGTCAAAAATGACGTGTTTTCCTGCGGCCCACAAACGCTCAATTTCTGATTTTAAGGTTCCGTAATACCCGCCTGGATACACTTCTTCCCATTCCACAAACTCATTGTTATCAATGCGTTGTTTGAAATCGTCGGGTGTAAGAAAGTAATAATCTTTTCCGTGTACTTCATTCCTGCCGCGGCGGTCGCGGGTGCAGGCCGAAATCGAAAAACCCAGATTGTTGTACTTGGAGAGTAAGTGTCGTACGATGGTCGTTTTACCAGAACCAGACGGAGCAGAGAAGATGATGAGCTTTCCTTCCAAAACTTAGGCGGTGATGTTTAATTTTGCTTTGATTGCCTGTACGAGATTATCGGGGCAGAGTCGTTTGTCGACCTTCGCCTGAAGGGATTCTTTGACACACTTTTCGAGGTGGTACATTTTGATGCAGTGAAGGCAATCATCCATGTTTACCCTGAAGTGTTCCTTCTCGGCTTCTGAAGCTTCTCCATCCAAAACAGCCTGAATTTTTTTCAGACACTCTGCGTGGTGTTCGCAGTACTGTTTTTGAGGCTTCCTCGTTTCATTGTTCTCACTGGCGGAGGCTGACGAATGCATATCCAATAACATTGCAAAGGTTCAATTTTTTCTTTGAATCTTACTATTAAGTTGTCTTTACTTAGAATGAATTTTCATCAAAAAAAGTTCAAAGACATAGCTTGAAAAAATTGGATATTACTCAATGCCATCCTTAAATCAATCCTCGTCGGTGTCGTACCCCATGGAGGAAGCGTACACTTTGAGTTTGTCTTTAAGGAGATTCCGTGCGCGGTGCAAACGAGAACGAACAGTACCGATCGGAATATCCAGAATCTTAGCCATTTCTTCGTACGTAAATCCTTCAATGTCGCAAAGGATAATGACGGTACGAAAATCGACGGGCAATGAGTTGAGCGCAGTGGCTACTTCATCGCCAATCATGTCTTGAACAGTTTCGACGCGTAAGTCGGTAGTGTGGTCGACTTCGGCAGCTTCTTCCGAGTTGTAGGTTGTTTCTACTTCTTGGTAATCTACCTTCGACGGCTCTTTGCTCCGCTTACGATAATCATTAATAAAACTGTTTTTCAGGATTCTGAACAACCACGCTTTTGCATTAGTTCCCCGCTCAAAGGAAGAAATAAAACGGAAAGCTTTTAAATAGGTATCTTGGACGAGGTCGTTGGCGTCATCTTCGTCCATTGTTAGCCTAAAGGCAAAGTTATACATGGAGTTTATGTGGGGCATAAACTCACGATTGAATATATCGTTCTTCTCAGCGTCGTTGTAAGACGTTTCTGAGGAGGCTAGGGGTATTTCTTCGATTTCTTCTGACATAATGACTGACATGGCTGCCGTAAATTTACGAATTTTAGCAAACGACCCACCTTCCGCGCAACTCTTCTTTCACCAATCAACAAAAACCCCTCATGAAAGGTTATTTTTTTAGGATTAGCTGTAGAACAACTTGCCCATAATTAGCTGATATAATATACGACAAAAATTATTCCAACGAAAATAAATAATTCGATTTTTAGACAAAATGTCAGAAGTGAGGATGTTTTTTCACCTAACGGGAAAAAAGTTGCGTGAGCAAAATGGTCAGGGTAGTAAACAAAATACTGCAAACTATCTTTAAGAGGGTGTAAGGCAGTAAGCTGAGGCTACCCGCTTCGACAAAGAACAAAAGTAGATGATGAACCGAAACCAGTATGAGGGTATAAGACAAAAAGGCAGGGAGGCCAAGCCCCTTCAATGAAAGCTCTAAGCGCCCTTCTGAGAGTTTTTGAGCAAACTGATAGCGAATGATAATCGGGCGTAGATAGGCCACAAAAACGGCAGTGGCCGCATGGAGGCCGAGGGTATTATCAAACGAATCAACAGCTACACCCGTTGCAAAACCGATGAGTAGCAGGCCCGTTAGGTTAATTTCTTGCGGTAAAAACAGGATGGCGCCTATGTAAATAAAACAAAATGCATAGTCAAACAATACCAAGTGACGGGCTACAAATATATGCAGCAGCACGTACACTAACCATCTTAAGGCACTGCGGGCTATTTCGTTTGGATTCATTTACGTTTATTAATAAGGCTTTCCTGAAGGGATTGTTGTTGATCCGAAAGCTTGTTATCTACCAAATATACATAGGAGACTTTGGAGAAGTCGGTCGCTAGTTGCAAGTCAATCTCAAAAAATGCCTGGTCGGGAGCCACTTTAAAGCTTTTTACATATCCTACGGGCACGCCGGGCGGAAACACGGCGTTATAGTCAGATGTGACGGCGGTATCTCCTTTGCTGATGGGTTTGTAGCGTGAAATATCCTTTAACTGGATGATGGAAGGGTTACTATTGTTTTCCCATTCAGCGTTTCCATTTTCACCACTTCTCAGGAGTTTTGTTGAAATCATGTATTGCGAATGCAAAATGGACGTAATGACCGAAAAATGTTCGTTACAAGATTTTACTTTTCCTACAACACCCGTCGATGAAATCACCCCCATACCTACTTTAACACCGTCGGCGTAACCTTTGTCGATGGTCAGGTAATTGTCGGCGCGGTGGGTGCTGTTGTCGATTACTTTGGCAATCGTCACAAACTTATATCGGGAAGCAAAGGCTGAATCGGCTTTATAGCCCACGGGAGCATTGCTGGGATGTAGCTGTTGCATTGCCGTTACGCGTTCATTTAAACGTCGGTTTTCCTCGGCCAATGCCTCGTTTACTTGCCGGAGGTTGGTGTATTCTCGTAAGGTATTTGAAGCCTCTAACGCCCTTGCATTTAGTGAGTTAGCGGTGTTGAAGTATTCTACACTCCAATAGTTATTGTTATTGACGAGCAACCAAAAACTAAACACCTCAAGCAAAACAAAGAGGATAAAGTTTCGATTACGGGCAATAAACTCAAAGAGTTGAAGCATTGAGGTAGGAGTGACAACGGGAGCGAGGAGTGAGAAGGGAACTAAAACTCACCGCGGCGGCGGCCGCTTCTCACCGCAGCGGCGGCCGCGCCTCGCTGCTCGCTACTATTGAATTAATACCGACTTATACAATTCTAGGTTTTTCAGGATTTCACCCGTACCCTTCACAACGGCCTTGAGGGGGTCGTCGGCGACGTGGATTGGCAGCTTTGTTTTAGTGGCCAATCGTTTGTCGAGACCGTGCAAAAGCGCACCGCCGCCAGTCAAGTGAATACCATTGGTGTAAATATCGGCCGAAAGTTCTGGAGGGGAAATTTCAAGGGCTTTCATCACAGCTTCTTCGATTTTGGAAATCGATTTATCCAACGCATACGCAATTTCGCTGTACGTAACTTTGATTTCTTTCGGAATACCAGTCATCAAATCGCGGCCCCGAATTTCAAAATCTGCTGGAGGATTGTCTAGTTCGGGTAAGGCCGAGCCTACTTCAATTTTGATTTGCTCCGCCGAACGCTCACCAATCAGCAGGTTGTGCTCACGGCGCATATAATCAACAATGTCTTTGGTAAAAACATCGCCAGCAATGCGAATGGATTGCTCACAAACAATACCTGAAAGGGCAATAACGGCAATTTCGGTTGTTCCACCGCCAATATCCACAATCATGGTACCGTTGGGCTGTGTAATATCGATACCGATACCAATTGACGCCGCAATGGGTTCGTGCACCATATAAACTTCCTTCGCGCCTGCGTGTTCTGCCGAGTCTTTTACAGCTCGTTTTTCTACTTCTGTAATACCCGATGGAATACAAATAACCATTCGGTGTGAAGGCGTGAAGAAGCGATTGTTGGGCGTAATCATTTTGATCATCCCACGAATCATTAATTCCGCAGCGGTAAAGTCGGCAATAACACCGTCTTTTAACGGGCGTATGGTTTTTATATTTTCATTGGTCTTTTCGTGCATTTGCATTGCTTTGTGACCAATCGCCAACACCTTCCCGTTATTCTTGTCCAAAGCAATGATAGATGGCTCATCCACAACGATTTTGTCTTTGTGAATAATCAGCGTGTTCGCTGTTCCTAAATCTATTGCAATCTCGCTCGTTAAAAAATCAAATAATGCCATGTTGTTTGCTTTCGCAGATTGACTAAAATTTAATGAGCCGCAAAATTAAAGGATTTTATCGGCTTTTTGACAGAATACAAAGCAAGTATTTTTTTGATTAAAGCCTTGAAAATGAGTCGAAGGTTTTACACCCTTTGACAAAATACGCCCAAATGATGCTCTTAGAAGAGATTGGGAGTGTTTGATGGCCTTTTGTTTGGGCGATTTTCTGCTGAATTCGACGGCGTTTTTGGGGAAGTTCACCCAAAATCCACCTATAAAATGCAAAATGAGCTCTTACAATGGCCCATATATCTCGCCATTGACCATGCGGTAAATAACGAATTGACGAAACCCCATCTAAAATAAGCCTCAAAAAGAGAATAAGCCAGGTTCGATGGGCTGGCAAATTCTTATAAAGCATGGCCAAGCTGTTGCGATAATTGAGGAAGGTCTTGAAAGGGCTTGTAGGAGGAAGGGTGCCGCCACCTACGTGATAAACCACCGATTGCGGACAACAATATACGTGATAGCCTGCCGAATGCAGCCGCCAACAAAGGTCAATTTCTTCCATGTGGGCAAAAAAATCTTCGTCAAATCCGCCCATTTCGTGGAAAAGCTTGGACCGAATCGCCAAAGCCGCACCCGACGCCCAGAAGATAGGGACAGTGGTGTCGTACTGACCCGTGTCAGTCTCGTTGTGGTAAAATATACGGCCGCGACAGTACGTGTACCCCAGCCAGTCGATATAGCCTCCTGCGGCCCCTGCGTACTCAAATTGCGTTTTGTCATGGTGGGCCAACAGTTTGGGTTGGCAGGCCGCAATTTGAGGATTTTGGTCCAGCAGATTGACGATGGGAGTGAGCCAGTGAGGTGTGACTTCCACATCAGAATTGAGAAGGATATAATACTCAGCAGAGATGTTTTTCAGGGCGCGATTGTAGCCGCCTGCATATCCGTAGTTTTTGGGTAAAATAACCGTTTTTACGGTCGGAAAATTTTGTTCAACCCAATCCACCGAACCATCGGTAGAGGCGCTGTCGGCAACATAAATCGCGGCGGATTCGGTATATTTAACAACAGACGGGAGAAACTTCTCCAAGAAGTTTCTCCCGTTATAATTAAGAATGACGAGGGCTACTTTGTCGATTGGCATTTACTTCATAAACTTACTCAAATCCAATCCCGGGATATTGGGCAAAACGCCTTCCGTAGATTGCTGAATGTGAACTTTGATTTGGTCCTCGATATTTTCTAAAGCCCGATTAATGGCCGCAGTAATCAAATCCTGCAACATTTCGCGGTCTTCTGGCTTCATCAAATCGGGGTCGATGCTAAGGCTTACGACTTGTTTGCGCCCGTTGACCGTTGCTTTTACGAGACCCGCGCCTGTTTCGGCCGACTCGGTCAGTTGCCCAAGACCTTCTTGGGCCTCTTTCATTTTGGCTTGGAATTCTTTGACCTTTCCAAGCATTCCCATCATATCTCCAAACATAACTTTTGGGGGCTAAAACGTGTAATTTTTAGGGCGCAAAGATACATAAAAATAACAGCAGGCAATCAATTGTGTACAAAGATACAACGATTGATTGCCTGCTGTTGGAATGTAATCAGTAAGGATTATTTCTCGCCTTCTTTCTGCTCAGGCTTATCAAGCACATACTGACTTTCGGTCTGGCTGTCGCGGGCGGCGGCCTGAGGGGCATTGTCCTGAGCGTATTTTTCATAGTTCAGTTCTTTCTCCTCAACGGCAGTAGTGACTGGCTCCAGAACTGCTTCGGCGTTTTTCTCCACCGTAATCTTAACCGCGTCAACGGCGGCTTGCGTACGGAGGTAGTACATTCCAGTTTTGAGTCCTTTTTTCCACGCATAAAAGTGCATGGAAGTCAGTTTGCCGTAGTTGGCATTGTCCATGAAAATATTGAGCGACTGCGACTGGCAGATGTACGCACCTCGGTCGGCGGCCATATCTACGATGGTCTTTTGTTTGATTTCCCAAGCAGTTTTATACAGTTCTTTGAGGTTGGCAGGTACTTCTTCGATTTTCTGTACCGAACCGTTGTGGGCCATGAGTTTGTTTTTCATGGAATCGTTCCACAAACCTTCTTTTACGAGGTCTTTCAAAAGGTATTTGTTGACGACGATAAATTCTCCCGACAATACCCGACGAACGTAAAGGTTGGAGGTAAATGGCTCAAAACACTCGTTGTTGCCTAAGATTTGGCTGGTTGAAGCCGTTGGCATTGGAGCCAAAAGCAGCGAGTTGCGTACGCCAAATTTAACCACCTCTTTGCGCAATTTATCCCAATTCCAGCGTCCGCTTTTTGGCGTTACATTCCACATATCAAACTGAAAAATACCCTGCGAAATCGGCGAACCTTTCCACGTTTCGTACGGCCCCTGCGTTTTGGCCAATTCCATAGAGGCCACTAGGGCACCGTGGTAGATGGTTTCGTGAATGTCTTCGTTGAGGCGACGCGCTTCTTCTGATTCGAAAGGCATACGCATCATCAAAAATGCATCGGCAAGACCCTGAATACCAATACCAATGGGGCGGTGGCGCTTGTTGCTACACTCGGCTTCTGGCACTGGATAGTAGTTGAGGTCAATGATTTTATTGAGGTTTTTCGTCACTACTTTTGTAATGTCGAACAACTTCTCGTGGTTGAAATGCAAAAATCCGTCTTCTCCCTGTTCCACAAATTTTGGCAACGAGATAGAGGCAAGGTTACACACTGCCACTTCGTCGGGAGAGGTATATTCCATGATTTCGGTACACAAGTTCGACGACTTGATGGTACCCAAATTCTTCTGGTTTGACTTACGGTTGGCGTGGTCTTTGTAAAGCATGTATGGCGTTCCCGTTTCGATTTGGGACTCCATAATAGCAAACCACAAATCTTGCGCTTTGATGGTTTTGCGGGCTTTGCCTTCACGTTCGTATTTTTCGTACAATTGCTCAAATTCGTCGCCATAAGTATCCGCTAATCCTGGGCACTCATGCGGGCAAAGCAACGACCATGTATCATTGGCTTCGACGCGCTTCATGAACAAGTCAGGAATCCACATGGCATAGAACAAATCGCGGGCGCGTAATTCTTCTTTTCCGTGGTTTCTCTTCAGGTCCAAAAACTCAAAAATATCGGCGTGCCAAGGTTCTAAATAAATAGCAAAAGAACCTTTACGTTTTCCACCCCCTTGGTCTACATAACGAGCCGTATCATTAAACACCCGGAGCATCGGCACAATACCGTTTGAAGTACCATTGGTGCCTTTGATGTAGCTTCCCGTAGCGCGGATATTATGAATGCTCAAACCAATACCACCCGCCGACTGTGAAATCAACGCGCATTGTTTGAGGGTATCGTAAATGCCGTCGATGCTGTCGTCTTTCATGGTAAGTAAGAAGCAGCTCGACATCTGGGGCTTGGGAGTACCTGCGTTGAACAGGGTCGGGGTAGCGTGCGTAAACCAACGTTCCGAAAGGAGGTTGTAGGTTTCAATGACGGAGTCAATATCCTCCAAGTGAATCCCTACCGCTACCCGCATGAGCATGTGTTGAGGGCGTTCGGCAATCTTGCCGTTCACTTTCAACAGGTATGATTTTTCGAGGGTTTTGTACCCAAAATAATCGTAACCATAGTCGCGGTCGTAGATAATGGTCGAATCCAGTAAGGCGGCATGTTTACGAATAATATCGTGTGCTTCTTTTGAAATAAGCGATGCGTTTTCTCCCGTTTTTGGGTCTGTGTACGTATAAAGCTGCTTCATGGTCGCCGAAAATGATTTCAGCGTGTTTTTGTGAAGGTTTGAAATAGCAATACGGGCTGCCAGAATAGCGTAATCGGGGTGCTTAGTGGTCATAGAAGCAGCCGTTTCGGCGGCTAAAACATCCAACTGTGCGGTTGTGACGCCATCAAAGATGCCTCCTACTACTTTCTTGGCTACTTCAATCGGCTGAACATAAAGTGCGTCTAAGCCATAGCACAATTTTTCGATGCGAGAGGTGATTTTGTCAAACTTGACCGATTCCCGGCGGCCATCACGTTTTATAACATACATAGACTTAAGAAATTATATGGGGTTAGCGATACCTTAGTTTGTGTTCTTTCTGAAAAATATAGTGCTTTTTCGAGGGAGGCGATAGTTGTTTTCCACATTTCTCAAAATGTTAGGTAAAGTGTGCGAAAATACGAATCTTTCCCGGCTCTCCACAACTCGACTTATCTCGTAGGCCGAGGAGAAATTTGAAAAATATAATCGTTATGTTACATTAAGAAATCGTTAACAAATTTGCTCTTAGCGGGTTACGCTAAGCGCAGGGGCTTGGGGTTCGTTGAATATTTATACGAAAAATTTTTCGAATATTTTTACCCCAAACTTTTCAATCAAGAATCTGATAAATGGAAGATATGTTTACAATTGTAAACGAAAATTATATCCCTTCAAAATTTTTGGGCTACTTTTTTTGGAATATTTATCAAGCGGTATCTGTTAAAAATCATATTTAATATCCATATCGCCATATTGGGAGTATTTCTCCTTTTTTAAACTCATTTTTTTCTTTTGGGAGCTCCAAAAATCCTTGATTATCAATAAGATTTGCGAAATCGCCAGAGCCGTGACCTGTTAGGGGCCGAGCCATCAGCGTTGCTCCTTCCTGAAATAATTGTACCTGAAGGAAGTAGGTAAGGGGCGAATTATATACGTAATCGTCACTTAGTGCAGCATAGATATTATCCATTGCTGGAATCCCCAATGACTTGCGTAGCCACGGAATAAAATACCGACGAGCGCAGACAAAAGAAGAGACTGGGTTGCCAGGCAGAGCAAAAACGACGTTGTTGTTTTTGCGGCCAAACCAAAACGGTTTGCCGGGCTGTTGGCTGAGTTTATGAAAATATTTTTCGACTCCTTCGGCTTGCAGTGCTTTAGGAATAAAGTCCTTTTTGCCCTGCGACACTCCCCCGCACAAAATCAGCACGTCGTACTGGGTAAGGGCGTTTTGAATGGCCTGTTGGGTGGCCGACAAATCGTCGGGAATATGGACAAAATCAACGTTGATGCGGTAGTCTTTCAACAGGGTAGCTATGCAATGCACGTTTGAACTGCGAATTTGGTGGGGCAGGGGTGTTTGCTCCACCGCCACCAGTTCGTCGCCTGAGGTGATGATGACCACCGAAGGTAACTTTTTGACGGCAACTTGGACCGCCCCGACGCTGGCGGCAATTGCGATTTCGGGCGGGCCTAAAAGCGTGTGAGGTTGGATAATAGCAGTACCCGCTCGGCGGTCTTCGCCTTGATAATGCACGTTTTGTCCTTCTCTTACGTCGGCGTTGAGTTGAGCAATGCCGTCTTTAATGGTAAAATCCTCGTACCGAATCACTAAGTCGGTGTTGATGGGCAACATGGCACCCGTCATGACCTCAATGCAGGCGCTGGGGTCCGAAAGTGTGTGCTGTGTTTCGCCCGCGGTTTGGGTGCTTTCGACCCGGAAAGCCCGTTGCCCGTTGGCATAACTTTGCCATTGAATAGCAATGCCGTCCATCGTGACGCGGTCAAACGGCGGAAAGTCACGGTCGGCTACGAGCGGCTCGGCCAATACCCGTCGGTGGGCGTCGGTAAAGGGCACATACTCGGTACCGTAGTCGATACTGTTTTCTAAAATGATGCGGGTGGCTTCGGTAACGGTGGTTAATTCCATAAAATCAGTCTCTTTCGTGAATGGGGGTAGTGCGTAGGCGCAAAGCCGCGCCACTGCGGTCGGAGAAAACGGCCCTAATTTCGGAGACAATGGACAGGGCAATTTCTTCGGGCGAAATGGCGCCTATATCCAAACCGACAGGTGCGTGTATGCGTTCCATGTCGGTTTCCGAAATCTTAATTCCTTCTTGGGCCAGTTCGTCAAATATCTTTTCAGAACGTACGCGTGGCCCCAGCATTCCGATGTACGCGGCGGCGGTTTTCAGGACTTTGGGTAAATTGTATTTATCGGTTTTGAAATCATGCGACATCAAAATGATGGCAGTATGCTCATCGATGAGAATCGAATCAAACTCGGCAGGAGTAACAATGGCATCGGCCACGGAACTGAGCTTCTGCATGATTTTCTGCGGATTGGCCACCACCGTGGCCCGCCACCCGATTTCTTTGACCAGCCGCGCCAACGGCAGCACGTCGTATTGGTGCCCCATCAAAACAAGGTGAACTTCGGGAGGGAGAATTTCAATGAATATTTCTATTTCTCGCCCGTCGGCAAGGCCAAAGGTAGCGGGTCGTGAGCGGCCTTTTTGGGCGAAATTATGAATCGTTTTTTCAATGTTTTGCTGTAAGTCGCGGTCGCCAAACACATTCAGACTTTCTGGCCCAGTATAGCGAACCATGCTACCCGCTCGCAAATCATTGTATTCATCCTCCAAACCAATGATGGTCAGTAAAATATGCGTTTGACGGCGTTCGGCCATGCAGCTTTTCAGAATTTCAACGGGATTGTTTGGGTTGCCGATTTCTAAAGGTGAAAGCAGTACGTCGATAACGCCATTACAGCCCAATCCTACACCGATTTGGTGTTGGTCGTCTTCGGTGGTATCGTAGGTAACCAAACTCGGCTGAGATTTGGCCATGGCCAGCCGGGCGCGTTTGAGGGCGTCGCCCTCCAAACAGCCGCCGCTGATACCGCCCACCCACACGCCATCGTCCATGACCAGCATTCGTGCGCCCGTGCGTCGGTAAGAAGAGCCTTCGACGCGCACCACGGTTGCGATGGCCGCTTTGGTTTTTGCAGGATTTAAGTGATCGTACGCGTTAATGATTGCTTTCAGCTCTTTCATGCTTTTGTATAAATCTATCTTGTCAGATTCACAACAAAAATAGTTTTTTCGTTCCTTTCAGCAATGACCTCCGTTAGTATTGGTCAAATTCGTTCCCGATATTTGCGCTCAAAAGCATATTCTTCCAAACATGAAATCAATCGTTGTGTATTGTGGTTCCAACGCGGGCAAGCGTCCTGAATATCTCCAATTGGCTACGGAAGTAGGCCTGGCTATGGCCAAAAGGGGCATTAATTTAGTGTACGGAGGCGGCAACCTCGGCCTGATGCGGGCCGTGGCCGACGGCACGTTGGCGGGCGGCGCACAGGTGACGGGCATTATTCCTAATTTTTTGGCGGAGTTGGAAGTAGCCCACCAAACCCTGACCGAAATTCATTTTGTGGATACCATGCATGAGCGCAAAGCCAAGATGGTGTCGTTGTCGGATGGCGTCATTAATCTGCCGGGCGGCTACGGAACTCTCGACGAAATGTTCGAGATTTTGGCCTGGGCGCAGTTGAAAATTTTTCACGGGCCGGTAGGTGTCCTCAATTACAACGGTTTTTACAACAACTTGTTGGCGCACCTAGAGGTAATGGTAGAAGAAGGGTTTCTTAAACCTGAAAATCGGGATTTGTTGATTGTTGCCGACAATATTGAAGATTTATTGGATAAAATGCAGGCCTTTGTGCGCAAAGAAAGTAAGTTGGAGCTGAAAAATATTCAGCGGGAGAAGTGAGGAGATAAGTGAGTGCTGTTGGTTTCTCAAAACCCAGCAGTGAGGAGATAAGTTAGTGTGGTTGGTTTCTCAAAACCAACCCAGAGGATTCTCAAATCCTCGTTTTTTTAAAACCAAAAGAACGCAGTTAAACATGTCAAAGACGCTTCAAGAAATATTGGCGGGTGTTCCAGTCATTTCGGTGATTGGAAATACCAATACCGAAATCAAAAGTATCGAATTCGACTCGCGGCGCGTAGGTTCGGGGTCGTTGTTTGTGGCTCAAAAAGGCACTCAAGTAGATGGACATCAGTTTATTCCGAAAGTGATTGAAATGGGTGCATCGGCGATTTTGTGTGAAGACCTACCCGCTGATTTGGTCGATGGAGTCACTTACATTCATGTGGCAGATTCTGCCCGTACGATGGGCTTTTTGGCGGCCAATTTTTACGATAATCCTTCGTCAAAACTCAAATTGGTGGGTGTAACGGGTACCAATGGCAAAACTTCGACCGTGACGCTTTTGTTCAAGCTGTTTCGTCAATTGGGCTATCGTGTGGGGCTGCTTTCAACGGTGCAAAACCAAATTGACGATGACGTTATTCCGTCCACGCACACCACGCCTGACTCGGTCAAAATCAATGAGTTACTAGCCGAAATGGTACGGCGTGGCTGTACGCATTGTTTTATGGAAGTGAGCTCTCACGCTGTGGCGCAAGAGCGCATTGCGGGTTTACTTTTTTCGGGTGGTATTTTTACCAATATCACCCATGATCACCTTGATTTTCATAAAACGTTTGACAATTACATCAAAGCTAAAAAAGGCTTCTTTGACCAGTTGCCCAAACACGCTTTTGCGCTCGTCAACATCGACGACCGTCGTGGCGGGGTAATGGTGCAAAATACCGCCGCTCGCAAAGAAACCTACTCGCTCCAAACCATCGCAACTTTCAAAGGAAAGCTGCTTTCTGATAGCCTTTTTGGTCTTCAAATGGAAATTGATGGCAAAGAAGTTTGGTTTAAATTGATTGGTAAATTCAACGCTTACAATCTGTTGGGGGTGTACGGTGCAGCGCTGTTGTTGGGGGAGGACGAAGAGCAGGTTCTTACGGCTTTATCGGCAATTACACCGCCACCGGGCCGTTTTGAGCAAGTTGTCAGCGCGGATGCCATCGTAGGAATCGTGGATTATGCCCACACGCCCGATGCCCTTCAAAATGTATTGGAAACCATCAATGAACTTCGTGAAGGCGACCAGCAGGTGATTACGGTCGTAGGCTGTGGCGGAAATCGTGATGCTACTAAGCGCCCCGAAATGGCGCGTATTGCGGGAGAATTGAGCACCCGTGTGATTCTTACGTCCGACAATCCGCGTAATGAAGAACCCATGGCGATTTTGGCGCAGATGGAAGTTGGAATCTCACCCGTAGATTACAAAAAAATGAAAGTCATCGAAGACCGCCGCGCGGCCATTCGTTATGCGGTATCGTTGGCACAGCCGCACGACATCATTTTGGTCGCAGGTAAGGGCCACGAAACCTACCAAGAGATTAAGGGCGTCAAACATCACTTTGATGATAGGGAGGAGTTGAGGGAGGCGTTTGAGGCAAGGTAACCATCAAGAAATTTTGATTCATTTTGTTGCCGAATTAGCCGCGAAACAGTGTGCGTATTTTTGCCAAAAAACAGGCGTAATTATCGGTTTTTCGATAATTTATCAGAAATCCTGATAAAAGTGAAAAATTACAAAGCTATTTTTCAAACCTAAAACTATTTTAAAGGCTTCGGCGTTTATGTGTTATATCTGTTTTGTAAAAGCTTCGATCTTCTAAAGGTCGGAGCTTTTGTTTTTTATTCTTCCTCTACTGATGGCATTTCAATTGCCTGCGCTTAAAATCAAATTAGCATAACAAAAACAGAGGTCGTAAATTTGCGCTTTCGCTGAAGATTTCGAAAGCTCACCAATGACTCACCTACCACTTTCTGAATTAGCTCAACGCCTCAAAGGCGAACTTCATTACGACAGTACGATGCGTACGCTTTATGCCACTGATGCATCGGCGTACCGTGAAATGCCGCAGGCCGTGGCTATTCCCCAAGACATCGAAGACCTCAAAACGCTGATTGCCTTTGCGCGCAAACATCGCACGTCGCTCATTCCGCGCACCGCTGGAACGTCGTTGGCGGGGCAAGTTGTAGGGAACGGCATCGTGGTCGATGTGTCGCGGACGTTTACCAAAATACTGGAAATCAACCCCGAAGAACGTTGGGTGCGCGTGCAGCCGGGCGTGATTAGGGACGAACTCAACATGGCGCTCAAGCCTTATGGCCTGTATTTTGGTCCCGAAACCTCTACCGCCAACCGCGCCATGATTGGTGGGATGGTGGGAAATAACTCCTGCGGCTCCAATTCCGTGGTTTATGGCTCTACCCGCGAACATTTATTGGAAGTGAAGGCATTGTTGGCCGATGGGAGCGAAGTCGTTTTTAAGTCTTTGGCTTCCCAAGCGTTGCCCAAAGAAGGACTCGAAGGGGCTATTTATGCTAAAACCTTCGATATTCTTTCGAATCCTGAAAATCAAGCGGAAATCCGAAAGAATTTTCCCAAAAAATCCGTTGAGCGCCGAAATACTGGCTATGCCTTAGATATGCTATTGGATTGTCAGCCGTTTACGGAAGATGGTCCAGCGTTTAACATGTGTCGTTTGATTGCAGGGTCGGAAGGAACGCTTTGCTTTTTGACCGAAATAAAGCTCAACATTATTCCGCCACCGCCCAAAGCCCAGGGCTTGGTGTGTGCGCATTTTAATACCATCGACGAAGCCTTGTGCTCTACCATTACGGCCCTCAAATACAAGCCTCAGGCCGTAGAATTGATTGATAACTATATTCTGGAATGTGCGGCTGAGAATCCCGAACAAAGCAAAAACGCCTTCTTTGTGAAGCGGAAAGCCGACGGGTCGTTCCCGATTATTTTAGTGGTAGATGTTTCACAAAATACCAAAGAAGAAGTAGAAGCCGTTGCTGCCGAATTGATTGCGGATTTTGAAAAGCAAGGCATCGGGTTTCATTATCCGTTGCTTCATGCCGATGATACCAAGAAAATCTGGACGCTTCGGAAAGCGGGTTTGGGGCTTTTGGCCAACTTGCCTGGCGACGAAAAAGCCGTTGCGGTCATCGAAGATACGGCCGTAGACGTGTACGACCAACCCGCGTATATTCGTGATTTTAACGAGATTCTGCACAAAAATGGCATGTCGGCGGTGCATTATGCCCACGCGGGCTCGGGTGAAATTCACCTGCGACCCATCATTAATCTCAAGACCAAAGAGGGCCACGCGCAGTTTCGGATGATTGCGGAGGAGATTGCGACCTTGGTTAAAAAATACGACGGTTCGCTGTCGGGCGAGCACGGTGATGGGCGTTTGCGTGGGGAGTTTATTCCGCAGATGGTAGGCCCCAAAAACTACGAGTTGTTTAAAGAAATCAAACATACGTGGGACCCTTACAATATCTTTAACTCGAACAAAATTGTAGAAACGCCGCCGATGGATACGTTTCTGCGCTACGAAGCGGGGCAGAAAACGCCAGAGTTTAAGACCTATTTCCGTTATCCCGATCAAAATGTGCTACAACACGCCGAGCAGTGTAACGGCTCAGGCGACTGCCGTAAAACGCAGCTCAGCGGTGGGACTATGTGCCCGA
The DNA here is from genome assembly GCF_024158025.1 of Runella salmonicolor. Classification (NCBI taxonomy): domain Bacteria; kingdom Pseudomonadati; phylum Bacteroidota; class Cytophagia; order Cytophagales; family Spirosomataceae; genus Runella; species Runella salmonicolor. Next base: position 1,353,861 of record NZ_JAMZEL010000001.1, on the reverse strand, counting down.
GCTTTATGGCAACCCGCAATGAGAAAGATACCACGCGGGCCCGGGCGAACGTACTGCGCGAATTTTTGACACGTTCCGACAAAGCCAACCGCTTTGACCACAAAGAAATTAAGGAAGTATATGACCTCTGTTTGGCCTGCAAGGGCTGCAAAGGCGAGTGCCCGTCAAACGTAGATGTGGCGAAGCTAAAAATGGAGTTTTTGCAGCAATATTATGATACCAACGGCGTGCCGATGCGGTCATGGCTGGTGGGGAATTTCTCCAAAATGACGGGTATTGCCAGCTACATTCCGTGGGCGTACAATTTGATTTTTAAGAATGAGCCGTTGCGCCGTATCGCTAATCAAGTGGTTGGTTTTCACCCTGATAGAACTATGCCATTGCTGCATGATACAACCCTGAAGTCATGGTTTAAAAAACACGTTGCAGAGAAGCAACCTCTTTCGTCTTTAAAGCGACGGGTTTATCTTTTCTGCGATGAGTTTACGAATTATAACGACGTTGAAATCGGTAAAAAAGCCATTCAGCTCTTGGAAAAGCTGGGCTATGAAGTCATCATTCCCGACCATGCGCCAAGCGCGCGCCCTCAGTTGTCGAAAGGTTTATTAAAAGATGCCAAAAAGATTGCGGAGCAAAATGTGCGCCTGCTTAAGGATTTAATTACCGAGCAAACTCCACTCGTAGGTATTGAACCCTCGGCCATTCTGACCTTCCGGGATGAGTATCCTGACTTGGTCAGCGAAGAACTGATGGAAGCGGCGAAGCAATTGGCCCAAAATGCGTTACAGTTTGATGAGTTTATGGCGCGTGAGATAGACGCAAAAAGAATAAGCAGTAAGCAGTTTACAGCCGACAGCAAAAAAATAAAGCTACACGGGCATTGTCAACAGAAAGCGATTGCTTCGATGGTACCGACAAAAAAGATGCTTTCGTTGCCCAAAAATTACGAAGTAACCCTTATTCCAAGTGGTTGCTGCGGCATGGCGGGAAGTTTTGGCTACGAAAAAGAGCATTACGATTTGTCCATGAAAATCGGAGAATTGGTATTATTCCCGACGGTTCGCAGCCAACCTGAAGAAGTGATTATTGCCGCGCCCGGAACGAGTTGCCGCCACCAGATTCACGATGGTACAGGGCGAACAGCGCTACATCCGGTAGAAGTTTTGTGGGAAGCATTGGTATAAAAAACGTCGGCGAGGCCCGCGAAATAAAAACGTCGGCGAGGTTTTGAACCTCGCCGACGTTTGCGGAATAAAAACAAAAAATGGCAAACCGAGAATCTCACCGCTACGACCACCTACCCTTGCTTCGGTCAAGACCTGGGGGATTCAGCAGGAGCTGGTAGTTCCGATTTGCCGCTGCAAAATTAGGAAATTGTAAACAACGCACCAAAAAGTGCGGGGGAATTGTTAATAGTTAATTGTTAAACGTTTGACAATTAAGAGTTTAAAATTGAATAAAAACCCCTCATTGAGGGCAAAAGACTAAAAAGAGTGCATTAAATGATAAAACCTTGGATTGAAGCGGCACGTTTGCGGACGCTGCCTTTAGCGTTATCGAGTATATTGATGGGCTGTTTTTTGGCGGCAGCGCACGAAAAATTCAGTTGGACCATTGCCATTCTGGCTGTGGTAACCACGATTTGTTTGCAGGTACTTTCAAATTTTGCCAACGATTACGGCGATACCGTCAACGGAAAAGACACCGAAGCCCGGCAAGGTCCACAGCGAACGGTGCAATCGGGTGCAATCTCGGTAGATGCCATGCGAAGGGCCATCATCGTTTTCTCCGTAATTTCTCTGGTGAGTGGAATCGGACTGTTGTATGAAGCCCTCAAAGATGCTACTTGGCAAACGTTTGCGGCTTTTTTGGGATTGGGTGTTTTGGCCATTATTGCAGCAATCACCTACACGGCGGGCAAGCGCCCGTACGGATACGCTGGCCTAGGAGATGTGTCGGTACTGATTTTCTTTGGATGGGTGGGGGTATTGGGTGTTTACTATTTACATACCAAAACGTTCGATTGGACGTTGCTTTTGCCAGCTACTAGTTGTGGTTTGTTTGCAGTGGGGGTCTTAAACATCAATAACATCCGTGATATTGAATCAGATACGTTAACAGGCAAGCGCTCGGTGCCCGTCAGGCTAGGGCGTGAGCGTGCGATTGTCTACCATTGGTTGTTGTTGGGAGGAGGAATGTTATGTGGTGTTTTGTACATGTTTTCCCATTTCGAGGCCCTTCCTCAATGGCTTTTTTTGTTGAGCTTTCCTTTATTCATTCGCAATGGTTTGGCGGTAAGTCGCTTAAAAAATCCGCGTGAATTAGACCCTTATTTAAAACAAATGGCGCTCTCTACCTTGTTGTTTGTGGTGCTCTTCGGAGTAGGGTATTGGGTTGGGTAGTATGCCTTTTACTGGAAAATAATTTTGGTGCCAAGTTGGCAAAACGTTTAAAATTTAGGTAGTTTTGACGGCTGAATCCCTGTTCACCTTCTAATTTCACCCCTTTTACAATGAAAAAAAATCCTATTTTGTTATTTGTTTTTTCCCTGTTTCTGGTATTCCCAACTCTTGTAAAAGCCCAAAAAACTGCGGCTGAGTTTTTTGAAGAAGGAGTGACAAAAAGTAAAGCGGGAGATTTTATGGCGGCATTGCAGGCGTTCAATCAGGCCATTTCCATGAGTCCAGAAAATGCCCCCAGCTACTACAACCGTGCTATGGCAAAGGCCAACCTAAAAGACAATCGAGGCGCCATTTTGGATTTTGATCGTTCGATTGAACTTAACCCTAAATATTCAGACGCTTATTTATACCGCGGAATCAGTAAGGCTAAGCAAGATGACTTTCGCTCGGCTATTCAGGATTTTTCGAGGTCTATTGAATTAAATCCTGATGACTCTCAGGGATATTATCAGCGCGGAATCAATCGGTCTCGCCTTGAAAATTACCGGGGGGCCTTGCAAGATTTGAACCGCACGGTGGAGTTGGAGCCCAACAACGCGGGGGCATTGTACGCCAGAGGAAACGTAAAATTGAAACTTGAAGATTTTACCAGCGCATTAACCGACTTTTCGCGGGTGATTGACCTCACGCCCAAAAGCCCGTCGGCTTTTGCAGGTCGGGGATATGCTCGGATTAAACTCAATGATTTTAACGGCTCCGTGGCGGATTATTCAAAAGCCATTGAGCTAAAACCAGATGAGGCTGAGTCGTTTTATAACCGAGGATTTTCGCGGAGTAAATTAGAAAAATACGAAGAAGCCATTGCTGATTTTGACCAAGCTATCACGCTTGATCCTCAAAATTACCGGGCCTATTATGGCCGTGGGTTTTGTAAAAGTAAACTTGGAAACCAACGCGATGCCATCAGCGATTTAAATAAAGCGGTTGATCTTAACAATACACCGACAGATTCGAAAGTAGTGTATGCAGGACGAATTTCGCGTACTATTTTGGATGAACTGAGAGGTGTGGTGCAAGAGCGCAACAAAATTAATGAATTGTCGACGGAGCGTTCGGAAGCGCTTTTTGCAAGAGCAGTGGGTAAAAACAAACAAGGAGACGGTAAGGGTGCCATCGTTGACTTAAACCGAGCCATTGAATTAAACCCTACTTACTACGAAGCGTATTTTACGCGGGGAATGGTAAAATCGGCGATGGGCGACCAGCGCGGTGCTGTTTTGGATTGTACAAGTGCTTTGAAACTTAACCCCAAATACGCCGAAGCGTATTATGTACGCGGCCTAATCAAGCACAGCCTTGGCGACGAAAACAGCGGTTGCATGGACCTCTCGAAAGCGGGAGAATTGGGGTACACGCAAGCCTATAAAGTAATCAGCGATTATTGTAATTAATAGCAAAGCCTTGTAGGTTTATATAACAAAAGCGCAATCGGAGTTCCCGGTTGCGCTTTTGTATGAAGGGGCAAACGAATTTTTTACTCAAACCGTAAGTGCTTCACTGATTCGCCCGAACTGGCCAATTCGATGAGAGAATCGATACCGATTTGCAGGTGGCGTTCCACAAATGTCGAGGTTACTTTTTTGTCGCTTTCTTCGGTTTTTACTCCTTCTGGAACCAACGGGTTATCAGAAACCAGCAGCAATGCCCCGTGTGGTATCTGATTCACAAAGCCGACCGTAAAGATGGTAGCGGTTTCCATGTCAATGGCCATGGTACGGATTTCGCGCAGATAATCTTTAAACACTTCGTCGTGTTCCCAAATGCGGCGGTTGGTGGTGTACACCGTGCCCGTCCAATAGTCCAGTTCGTGCTGTTTTATCACGGAGGAAACGGCGCGTTGTAAGCGAAACGAAGGCAGCGCTGGGATTTCAGGGCGCATGTAATCGTTGCTGGTTCCTTCGCCGCGAATGGCCGCAATGGGGAGCACTAAATCACCGATTTGCGTCTTTTTCAGCCCACCACATTTTCCTAAAAATAATACGGCTTTGGGCGAAACCGCCGACAGCAAATCCATGACCGTGGCGGCCATAGCGCTACCCATTCCGAAATTGATGATGGTGATATTGTTGGCCGTGGCGGTTTGCATGGCGCGGCCCTGACCCTGTATTTCTACGCTGTATTTGTCGGCAAACATCTGTACGTAGTTGATAAAATTGGTCAACAAGATGTATTCTCCAAACGATTCAAGCGGAGTGCCTGTGTAGCGGGGGAGCCAATTTTCTACGATTTCTTCTTTGGTTTTCATTAGTTTTGTTGTTGATTTCTGGGAAGGATAGGTTAAAAAAAAGATTTGTAAGAATCAATGTCTTACAAATCCCGCAAAAGATGGTACAGTTAAATTTGCCCGCCTTTGAGTACAAAGTTACAAAAATCGGCGAAAAACCTTACATTTTCGACATCATACGGCGCAAATACGTGGTGATAACGCCTGAAGAATGGGTGCGTCAACACGTCTTGCATTGGCTCATGGGCGAGCATCGTTTTCCGAAAGCCCTGATTCGGACCGAAAGCGGCTTAACCTATCACCAATTGGCCAAACGTACCGATATTTTAATCTATGACCGCGAAGGGGTTCCCTTTTTATTGGTGGAATGCAAAGCCCCGCACATCTCGCTCAACGACGTGGTTTTTGAACAGGCGATTCGCTATAATTCCATTTTGAAAGCCCGCTACGTATTGATAAGCAACGGAATGGATTACTTTGTTTTTGAAGTAAAAGACGGGCAGGCTTTTTTGTTGGATACCATTCCTTCTTATGCGGCGGGCATCGAATAACCGATTATCGTTTCATCATTTTCTTCTGAAGCACTTCTCGGGGTGTATGGATGCGTAAAATATACGTGCCCGAAGGCCCCGCCACGGGCAACGAAATTTCGTTCTTGGCATGTTCCAGAAAATGAAGTTTGGTATCCAGCAACCGACCGTTTAGGTCAAATACTTCCGTCAATATCTCCATCGGTCGCGGGGTTTTTAGCACCAATCGAGCTTGTTCGGAAAAAGGGTTGGGGGCCAATTCTACGCTGATTTCGGTAGCCGCTGGGCTAGGGTCGATAGACGTCAGCGTACCGGGCATGGAAGCATCAAGCCACGCTAGTCGGGCCGAAAGCCAGTTTTTTAGCTCATTGATTTCGCCTTGCCAAGTGGTAGGAACAGGCTTAGGGTTGGGCCAAAGATATACCCCCAAAACGGGCCACCGCTGAAAATTACGCTGTTGGGAGGATTGTAAAGTAGTGGCCAATGAGTCGATATAAGCATTTAGTCGTTCGGTTTTCCACGGGCCCGCGCGCATCCGTTTGTATTCACCGTAAAGGGTATTGACAAAATAAGGGTCTTCCAACATGCGTTTCCACTGGAAAGGCATTAGCCAATTGTCGTCTGGGCAAATATCGCCATAAAGATAGGCCCAGCCGTAGGTTTGGTTGCCCTGACAATAATCTACGTTGGCAAATGCCAAGTCGTAATCCCAAGCGGGACCCGCTTTGATTTTTCCTTTTTTGCTGTCGCGTTCTTTGTGAAAAAAACTGCTGATGCGGTAGCCGTCTACGTTTTTGGAAGCTTCATTGACCAGAAATATCTGCGCAAATGAAAGTGGGTCAAAATAACGCCGATAGCCGTTGACGGAATCGCGAAATGTGGCCCCGTTGAGGACTGATTCAGCGGTAGTGACGTAGTTTCGAAGATAGAGCCGTTGCTCACTCGTCATATCGTCAAACTTCGGGTACTCGTACAAATACAGTGTACGTTGCCCGCGACTTGCTTTCAACGGCGGGATTTGAGAGTACCAACCCGCACTGCCTCCTGAGCCAGTGGTTTTGTCGATTTTAAAGATATAGCCGCCCGTGAGGGCATCGCCGCTGTTGTCGGTGGTCGATATTTTGGTGATTCCGAGCCGCCCGTTGCTGCGTTTTATCTTTTCCATCAATACATAAATGCCTTCATAACGACCGTTTAGGACCAGTTCTACGTAGTGGGTTCGGCTGGCGTACATTCCTAAATCATTGGCCATCTTCATTGCCAACACATTGTGAATAAGGCTTTTCTCGTTGTAAGACGCAAACAAAATCCAATCTTCGTTTTTGGGCATTCCCAAGAGCGCTACTTCTTTGTTTTCGCCTTGTGCGTCGCGGAGCTCAAAACCGTACGATTTTTTGGGGAACATCTGCGACGAAGAACCACGAAATTCAATGCCAGCAAATCCGTCGTATATGTTGGGGGCGTCGGTGAGGGAGGTAATTTTGTCGGGACCGTTGTAAATGATTTTTATCTTGACGGTTGTTTTGGGTTCATCTACAATGGTTCGCCCTTCCGTCTCAATCATCACAATCGGTAAGTTGGTAGAATAAAAACCTTGGGCATAAATACTGCCTTGAAACAACAGCCAACCGCACAATCCAATCAATTTTTTCATTTTTACAATCTTTTTTGCCCCCTTACGTTTCCATAGGTAATTAGTGAATAAATGTAAGAAAACAACCTTTTATTTGTTGAAACAGCATCGTTTTTGTTTAAAATAGGTTACTGTTAAACGCATTTAAACAGAGAATGTTTAATTAGAAAACGTGAATGTATAAAACTCATTAACAAATGATTACGCAGCAAAAAACGACGGTTATGGACCGGAAAGAATTTTTTAAACTGGTTGGGGTAAGTGTGGGCGCCATTGTATTACAACAATGTTTGTCGGGGTGCAGTACTGGAGGAACCGATGACCCCAAGCCAGGCGATGAAACGCCGACGAACGATTTTACGCTGAATGTCAACGACCCCAATTATACCGCCCTCCGTACCGCGGGTGGATTTATTCGCTACAAGGGAATCATCATTGCGCGTACTTTGCAGGGAGCCGTCATTGCGGTTTCTCAGGCGTGTACCCACGAAGGAACTCCCGTAAATTATCTAAGTTCAAACAGTACCTTTGTGTGCCCAAATCACGGGTCGGTTTTTACGGACAGAGGGGCCGTGCAGACGGGCCCCGCCACAAAGCCACTTACGTCCTATAAAACCTCCTTTGATGCCTCTACGGGGGTGGTTGAGGTTATTGTTTAAAAGTGAGAATGTATTACGAAATTCATCCCGCAAAAATACTCCAAACTCCCGCGCCTAATGACCCGTATTTTCGGCAGGCGTGGGAGTTTTGTCGTGATTGGGCTTTGGAGAAAACAGCTTTTGTTCTTCATACCTCGGGGTCTACGGGGCAGCCCAAGCCCATTACGCTCACGCGCGCTCAAATGCAGGCCAGTGCCCGCATGACTGCGCAAGCACTGGGGTTGCAGCAAGGAGATGCCGCGCTCGTTTGCTTAAACGTGGCCTACATTGCAGGCACAATGATGCTCGTGCGGGGCATGGAAATCGGCCTGACGATGTACCTTGTGCCGCCGTCTTCGCAGCCGTTTGAGGCATTGCCCGAAGAAACCGACGTTGATTTTGCAGCATTTGTACCGCTTCAAGTTCAAACCCTATTGGAGAGTCAACCGTCACGCCTTGATTCATTGAAGGTGATTTTGGTCGGTGGAGCGGCGATTAGCGGGGCTTTATTGACGAAAATCAAAGCCGTGCGCGCTTCGGTATTTAGCACCTACGGAATGACAGAAACCGTATCGCACGTGGCTTTACAACGCCTTAACGGGGCTAGTGAAGCGGATAAGTCGTACCAGTTGTTGACGGGAATAGAAGCCGAAGTTGATGAGCGTAACTGCTTGCGAGTCAGGGGGAATGTGACCAACGGGGAATGGGTGCAAACCAATGATGTGGTCGTATTTACGGGTGAACGTCACTTTCAAATTGTGGGTCGGGCCGATAATATTATCAATAGTGGTGGTATAAAAATTCAGTTGGAAAAGGTAGAAAGGGCTTTTGAACAGGTATGGAATCGCTCCGCGCGGTATTTTGCGTGGTGGAAGCCCGACGAGCGCTTAGGGCAACGATTGATTTTGGTGCTTGAAACCGCGGAAGTGGTGGACGTAGAAGCCTTAAAAAAAGCGTTAACCTCTCTCTTAAGCCCTTACGAAATCCCCAAGGAGCTGATTAGGGTGGAAAAATTTCGCGAAACTCCCACGGGAAAAGTAGATAAACGGGCTACCTTTGCAAGTACCCAATCGTTGTAAAGACTTGAAAAAGCGACGATTATTCACTCAATCAATCCCTGAAAAATGTCATTGTTTCGTCAGCTCACCATTCATTTTGAAACCTCGGCTCAATTGCCGCCGCCTTATTCATACCAATATGCCTTAACGCTTACTCCCGTGGCGGAGCTTTTGCAGGTCGATTTGAATTTAACGTACACGCACCGCGACGAACTGGATGCCGATGAGATTGAAGCCGAGGGCTTTACGGACAACGATGATTATCATTGGAAAGGGGAGTTGGACAAAGTATGGCGTGGCGAATTGGAAAAATTGTTGGCTAAAACCCGCCTTTCGGGAGGAATCATGCTCGACGATGAGCAGGATTTTTTGACTTTGGAGTGGCAAACCGAAAAACTCCAGCGGGGCCAGCCCGAAAACCTGAGCGACTGGCATTATTTTGCGCAGGAGCTATTGCAGGCTACCTTCGAAACTTCGGGCAAAGAGCGCGCTTTTGAATTACACATTCTGGACGTGACCGCGCAGGGAACGGTGGAAGCCATTGTAACGGCCTCTTTCCGGACGCGCAGTGCCCAGATAAAACGCGTGGTGGATGGGGGCAAATCATCGCTTAGGTTTTATCCGTGGCAAGAATTGCCGCATTTGATGGAGGTGCTTTATGCGCCCAATTGGCTCACTGACAACGCCGCCGCCCAAAAGCCTAAACGCAATGGACTTTATTTTAATCCGGGTGATGAATTGTGGTATGAGTACAATAAACAGGTAGTGGAGCCTGGAAAAGGAGCTTCGACTTTGCCTAAATTAAAAAACCTGATTGGTAAATTATTGACTTAACCCCTCGCTGCCTAATATTCTTTAGGTTGTATTTTTTTATGAAAATCCGGACCAAAATAGCGCTTCAGTTTACGGCCATCATCGCGTTGATTTTGGCTACATTCTCAGCGTCGTTTTATTACATTGCCCAGCAAAACCGCAAAGATGAGTTTTTTGCGCGACTGCGTGACCGGGCTTTGACGGATGCCAATTTGCTCATAAAAGTAGGGCCAATCAATACCAAACTACTGAAACTTATTGACCAAGAAACGCTTTCTAAGCTATACGCCGAGAAAGTGTTGATGTTTAACGCTGACAATAAAGTTCTTTACGCCAGCTACAGTGCCGATAGTTTGGAAATTTATTACTTCTACAATCCTGAATTGTTGAAACGTGTACGTGAACGTAAGTACGTCGAAACCACCCGCGACAGCCTCGATGTGGTGGGCGTGATGTATACCGATGAAGAAAAAGGGGAGTTTGTGGTGATGGCTTCGGCGCAGGATTACATGGGTAAAATCCAGCTCGAAAAACTCAGGGAGTCATTGGTGTACAGTTTTTTGTTTGGTGTGCTGATTACTATTGTGTTAGGGTTCATCTTTGCGGGGCAGTCGCTCAAACCTATTTCGGCGATGAACAAGGAAATCAGTACAATTACGGCCTATAATCTTCGAAAACCGCTCAATGAAGGGAATAGACAAGACGAGATTGCCCAATTGGCCATCAATTTTAACCAAATGCTGGAGCGACTCGAAGAGTCTTTTGATTTACAGCGAAGTTTTGTGTCCAATGCTTCGCATGAATTGCGGACGCCGCTGGCAGGATTGAAATCCGAAATTCAGGTCTCATTGGAAGAAGAGCGCACACCCGACGAATACCGCAAAGTGCTTCGCTCGGTGCTGAATGATACCCAACGGCTCATTCAGTTGACCAATGGACTACTCCAATTGGCACAGTCCGAAAAGAAAGAGCGGTCCATCAGTTTTCAGGAAGTGCGGCTTGATGAGCTGATTTTTGAAACGCAGGAGGAGTTGCTGAGCCTTCATAATGATTATCAGATAAACATTGATTTTGACGATATACCCGATTTAGAGCAAGATATTACCGTTTTGGGTAATGGTCCACTTCTCAAAACCGTCTTCAGTAATCTGATTGACAATGCCTGTAAATATTCTTCCGAAAAACGGGCAGAAGTGCGCATTGGTTTCAACGACAAAAGTTGTTTCGTTCGGGTGATAGACAAGGGAATCGGCATTCCTGACGATGAAAAACAGCGCATTTTTGAGCCGCTTTACCGCGCCAAAAACGCCACGGCTTTTCGTGGGTACGGGATAGGACTGTCGGTTTGTCGGCGGATTGTGGATATGCACCGGGGCTCGATTCGGTTGCAGAGTGAGTTACACAAAGGCAGTACTTTTGAGGTAGTATTACCGCACGTTTAGTGATAAACTAATTTACTAACCCCCATACTCGTGGAAACTTCTGACAAATCTGTGTTCAAAGCTCAATTCAATGAGCTTGTCAAGCCCTACATGGTGCTCTACGTAGGCTCGCTCTTTTTCGTGACCGTCATCGGCATTGTGCTGCTGCCATTTTGGTTTTTGGGCGTAGGGCAGTGGTGGAGCCGCCATTACTACGACAAGCTGGAATGTGAACTCACCGAAACTGCTATTCGCTTCAAAAAAGGGATTTTGGTACAGGTGGAGAAAACCATACCGTTGGAAAACATTCAGGATGTGACCTTTGTAGAAGGACCATTGTTGAAGTATTTTCATTTGTGTATCCTCAAATTTGAAACGGCCGGTCAAAGCGCAGGTCAGGCCAATGATATGCAACTGGTCGGTATTATCAACGCGCAGGAACTGCGTAACTTGATTTTGTCGCAACGCCAAATACGAATGCAGGCCAAAAACACGGCCCCTGCCAATCCTGTTTCTGACAACGCAGCCGTGCTTCAGGAAATCAAAGAATTGTTGGCCGATATTAAGGGCATTATGCAGAGCCAACGCGTTCAATAATTTGTTTCGATTAGAAAAACGCCCTCTATTGCTTTTGCAGTCAAATCGTTTATTCACTCAAACTTCCCAAACGACACAACTATGTTTCGTCGCGACTTTGTAAAATCTGCCCTTACGGCTACGGGAGCCACGTTGGCGGGTGGCACTGCTGCCGCTTTTAATACGGCTGCTCCCAAGGCAAAAAATAACTTTAAATTGGCGTATGCTCCCCACTTTGGGATGTTTAGCAACAGCGCCGGCAAAGACCCCATCGACCAGCTCAAATTCATGGCCGACAATGGCTTCATGGCCTTGGAAGACAACGGCATGATGGGAAAACCCGTAGAGCTGCAAACCAAAATTGGTGAAACACTGGCCAAATTGGGCATGACAATGGGCGTTTTTGTGGTAGATAAAGGCGGTAATTCTCAGAATACCTTGGCGGCTGGTAAGCAAGCACACGTCGACATTTTTCTGGATGGCTGCAAACGTGCCGTAGAAACAGCCAAGCGTTGCAACGCCAAATGGATGACGGTTGTGCCCGGCGATTTTGAGCGCAATCTCCCCATCGGTATCCAAACTGGCCATGTGATTGACGCTTTGCGTCGCGGGGCGGATATTTTGGCCCCGCACGGATTGACTATGGTGTTGGAGCCGTTGAGCGACAGCCCTAATTTATTCCTGCAAACCTCTGACCAGACCTACGAAATCTGCCGCGCCGTCAATAGCCCCGCGTGTAAGATTTTGTTTGACATCTACCACATGCAAAAAACCGAAGGGCACATCATTCCGCACATCGACTGGTGTTGGAGCGAAATTGGGTACTTCCAAATAGGTGATAACCCCGGCCGTAAAGAGCCAACTACGGGTGAAATCAATTACAAAAACGTGTTTAAGCACATTTATACCAAAATGAAGGCCAATAACCAAAACTTCATTTTCGGGATGGAACACGGCAACTCCAAGCCCGGCAAAGAAGGTGAAGAAGCCTTAATCAAAGCCTATATTGAGTCAGATAGTTTTACGATATGATTTGCTAACTTTGCGGTCTAAACGTTGGCGAGGATTTGAATAACGTCGGCGAGGTTCAAAACCTCGCCGACGTTTCATTTCACCGACGTTAACTTTACTGCATGAAATCACTTCTCAAAAATATCGTTGGCCCCGCAGGCCGCAAAAAACTTAGGGCCGTTCAGGCTTCGACTCGGGCCGCCATTTACGGATTAGGTAATGAGGTCGAATGCCCGATTTGCGGCAGTACTTATAGTCAATTTCTTCCCTTCAACCGCCCCAATGCGTTGTGTTATACCTGCAAGTCGCTCGAACGGCATCGGTTGGTGTATTTGTATCTGAAAAATAAAACGGATTTTTTTGAGGGGCCTAAAAAAGTGCTGCATTTTGCGCCCGAAAAGTGCCTCCACGACGTCATTCGGCAATATTCTAATATCGACTACCAAACCGCCGATTTGATGACGACCTACATCGACGCCATCGGTGTCATGCCCGACCACGTCATGTCGGTTACCGACATCAAATTTCCCGATAATACCTTCGACGTCGTTATCTGCAATCACGTTTTTGAGCTCGTGCCCGACGATGCGCTCGGGATGCGCGAGATTTACCGGGTGCTCAAACCCAACGGCTATGCCATTATTCAGGGAGCGGTCAACAATAACCTTCCCAAAACCATCGAAACCCAAGACCTCAGTCCCGAAGAGCGCAAACGCATTGCGGGGGCGCACCAACACGTACGCCGCTACGGTCTCGACTACCGCCACCGCCTAGCCACTGCGGGCTTCCGCGTAGAAGTAAGCGATTACGTCAAAGAATTGGACTACAAACACTACGGACTCATGGCCGATGAGGAAGTGTATGTGTGTTGGAAGTAGCCCGTTGGTCACCCTGAAAGGGGCTGAGATAGATACTTACAGCATGACAACACACACTATACCCTCCGATTATTCTTCCTGTACACACTTGGCGTTTGGCCCGTTACTTTTTTAAAGGTTCTGGAGAAGTACGCTAGGCTTTCAAAACCCGTTTCGGTGGCAATTTCATTGAACGTTAAATCGGTGGTAATCATCAGAAATTGAGCCCGCTCGACGCGTTTTAGTTGGATGTAGGCCGCTGGGCGCTCGCCCGTACTTTCTTTGAAGATTCGGGAAAAATAATCAGCGTTTTGGTGGACTCTTTCGGCCAAAAACGCCACGGTTAAGTGGGTTTGAAGGTTTTGTTGAATATAGCGTATCGTTTCCGAGACTTTATAAAAGAACGTGGTTTCGGAATCGGAACGAAAGTCTTCGGTACCGATAAAACGGGAGAGTAATTGCAAGATAATGCCCTGCGTTTCGACGTAAGCCGACAGCGATACACGGTTGTTGAGCTCCTGAAATTCCTGAATGATGGGGCGTTTTTCGTACTCTTTTGGGTCGGTAGATTTGAACAAACCGCGCTTGGGGTTTAACGCAATCAGGCGTTTGAAATGCCTAAAATCGTCGCTATTGGCGGGAATTTTAAATATTTTTCGGTTGCCTACAAAAAGAGAAACCTCGTCGGAAGTTGCTTCTAAAATATGCAAATAGTATTGGCTCAAATGACTAGGACAATAATAACTGCACTGCGTAAAACTCGGAATCAGGTATAAAAAATGGCCCTCAAGCGTAACGTTTTGCGTAGTATTGGAGAGCGTTCCATGACCTTCATTAATCAGATATAATCGGTAAAAAGGACTGATAATGTGCTTATAGTTCCAGCTTTTGTTCAACTGTACATAATCCACGTTGAGTAACGAAAAAGTGGAGTTAAAAGCAAATTTGTACGTAGACATAGAACACTGGTGATAAGATTTTTAAGAAGAATTATGTTGTTAAACCGCTTAAATGAGGATAACCATCAAAGTCAGTGGTCCATAAATTCAATCATAAAAATAAGCGTTAAAAGTCGGATTTGTGCAAATCTTAGTCTTGTTTGTATAATTCGAATAAATAATTAAACTTTAAATTTGTCAGCCTAAAATTAGAAGTCATCATGCCTCGATATTATTTGCTGCTTTTTGGGATAGTGTGCCTGTCGGTGATTGGATGCTCACCCGACCTCCCCGACGACGTGGCGGCGGCGTATAAAGAATTGCCCGACGAATTGGATTATAACTTGCACGTCAAACCTATTTTGTCGGACAAGTGCTTTGCTTGCCACGGTCCCGACAAAGCCAAACAAAAAGCGGGCTTGCGGCTTGACATTGCCGACTTTGCCTTTGCGAATCTTCCCGAAAACCCCAATAAAGTAGCCATTGACCCTGGAGATTTGGAAGACAGCGAGGTGTTTCATCGTATCCTTTCGACTGACCCTGAGTACATGATGCCCACGCCCAATTCGCACCTGCAACTCACGGCGCAGGAGAAGGCCGTATTGGTCAAATGGATCAAAGACGGGGCCGAATACAAACCTCATTGGGCGTTTGTGGCGGCCGAAAAACCCGACGTTCCCGACGTAGAAAACGAAGATTGGGTCATTAATCCAGTAGATAATTTTATTCTTAAAAAACTCGAAGAAGAAAAATTATCGCCCGCTAAAATGGCCGATAAAGAAACGCTGCTTCGGCGCCTTTCGCTCGATTTGACAGGGTTGCCGCCTACCTTGGCCGAAATCGACGCCTTTTTGAAAGATAATTCCCCCAATGCCTACGAAAAACAGGTAGACCGCTTGTTGAAATCGCCGCATTATGGCGAAAAAATGGCAGTGGATTGGTTGGATTTAGCTCGTTTTGCCGATTCCCACGGCTACACGGTAGACCGCCTGCGCGATATGTCGCCTTACCGCGATTGGGTCATTGGGGCCTTTAACAAAAATATGCCTTACGATAAGTTTATCCATTGGCAGTTGGCAGGCGACTTGATGTCCCAGCCCACGAAGGAAATGCTGATTGCCACGGCTTTCAACCGCAATCACCAGCAAAACCTGGAGGGCGGTATCATTGAAGAAGAGTTTCAGACAGAATACGTAGTAGACCGCACCAATACGTTTGGCGACGCGTTTTTGGGGCTTTCGGTGGGCTGTGCCAAGTGCCACGACCATAAGTATGACCCTATTTCGCAGAAGAATTATTACGAATTGTTCAGCTTTTTCAATAATGTGAAAGAAGCGGGGCAGATTTCTTGGGACGATGCCATGCCTTCACCCACATTGTTGCTGCCGACTTCGGAGCAGGAAAAAGTGCTGGCATTTATCAATACCCAAATCAAACAGCAGGAAGCCGTCGTAGCCCAAACCAAAACAAAGGCCGGTGGAAGTTTTGACCAATGGCTGGTGACAAACGGTCATCAAAAATTGGCCAAACAAACGATTCCACAAACGGGTTTGGTGGCCCATTTTGCTTTTGAAAATGACTTAAAAAACAGCCTTAACCCCAAACAATCGGGCCGAATGTTGCGTGAATCGGGCGAGGAAACGCCCGCTTTTGCCGACCGAGGGGCCGCTAAAGCCTTGACCCTTAACGGGGACGTGTGGCTGGATTTGGATTGCGTAGGTGCGTATCGAAAATCACAACCCTTCAGCGTAGGTCTTTGGGTAAATATCCCCAAAAATCTGAAAGAAGGGGTCATTATTCACAAAAGCCAAGCGGAGCGATTGTATAATTTTAGGGGCTGGCATTTGTATTTGAAAGACAACAAGTTTGAACTCAATATGGCGCACGTTGGGCCGTCAAATGCCATTACGCGCGTATCAAAGCAACCAGTTGTGCGTGATAAATGGATTCAGTTGACCATTACGTATGATGGCTCAGCGCAAGCGCAGGGGCTTCGGTTGTACTTAGATGGCAGCGAATTGGCGATGGAAACTACGATGGACCAACTTCAAAAAGACATTTTGTTTCGGTCGCGGGAGCAGTCGGGGATTCAAGTAGGCGGATGGTGGCGCGGTTGGGGATTTACCGACGGAAAAGTGGACGATATTACGTTTTACGACCGCGTTTTGACGCCGTTTGAATTGAAACAGTTGGCCCAAAAAGCCAATTGGAACGCCATTGCTACTAAAACCAAAGCGCAGCTTTCGGCAGTTGAATTGGCCGATTTAAAGGAATATTACTTATCTGCCATTGAGCCGACGACCCTCATGGCGCGGCAAAAATTGCAGCAATTGCGCTCAACCTTGGCCGATTCGACCGAGAAAGTGAAAGAATTGATGGTGATGCAGGAATCGCCAAAACCGAAAAAAGCGCACGTTCTTTTGCGTGGTAATTATGATGCGTTTGGCGAAGAAGTTTTTCCCAATACGCCCGAAACGATTTTAGCTTTCCCCAAAGCTTTCCCCAAAAATCGCTACGGATTAGCGCAGTGGCTCACGCACGAAGACCATCCCCTCACGGCGCGGGTAGCGGTGAATCGTTTGTGGCAAAATTTCTTCGGAACGGGTTTGGTAAAAACCACTGAAGACTTTGGAAATCAGGGAGAACTGCCGAGTCATTTGGGTTTGTTGGATTATTTGGCGGTTACGTTCAGAGAAAGCGGATGGGATGTGAAGGAGTTGAACAAACTCATCGTGATGTCGGCGACTTACCGTCAAGCCTCTCAAACAACCAAACAAGCCCGTGAAAAAGACCCCGAAAATCGTTGGTTGTCGCATGGGCCTTCCTATCGCCTCACCGCCGAAATGATTCGGGATAACGCATTGATGGCGAGTGGATTGCTGAATCCAGAAATTGGTGGCCGCAGCGTGAAACCGTACCAGCCAGAGGGACTATGGCTCATCAATAGTGCCAATTACGTGCCCGATTCGGGCGCTGCGGTGTACCGCCGGAGTTTGTACATACTGGCCAAACGCGCCGTTCCGAACCCCACCCTTTCAACTTTTGATGCCACGTCGCGGAGTTTTTGTGTGGTACGTCGTCAAAAAACCAATACTCCTTTGCAAGCCTTGGTAACGCTCAATGACCCGACATTTGTGGAAGCCTCCAAAGTGTTGGGGGAACAAATGGCCAAAACCAACGATGTTAAACAGGCGATTGTGGCGGTTTATCGAAAACTGACCGGACGTAGGCCGTCGCCGAAGGAAGTAGAATTGCTAGCGGATTTGCAAAAGGCTCAGCTGCAAAAATTTAGCCAAAATCCGTTGAAAACCAACGGGTGGCTTCAAGCGGGGCAATACAAAGCAGATGCGAAATTGGACGTGTCGCTTATTGCGGCCAATGCCGTAGTTGCGAGTACAATATTGAATTCAGACGCAAGTTTAACGAAGAGATAACCGCCCGACTATCACCATGTCACATCATCACGACGACGAATTTAGACTACACACGCCTGATTTTCAGGAGTTAAATAAGCGGCTTGACCGGCGTCATTTCTTGACCAAAACCTCACTGGGACTAGGGGCATTGGCGGTGGGCTCACTGTTTGGTGCAAAGCATTTGTTTGGCGCTTCACCGGGGATTAAAGAAGAAAGTTCGGCCAATCTGGAGGAAGAAATTCTGAAAGCACTACCCCACATTGCCCCTAAGGCCAAACGGGTAGTTTACCTTTTTATGGCGGGTGGCCCGTCGCAGTTTGAGACGTTTGATTATAAACCCAAACTCTACGAAATGGCGGGCCAAAACCTTCCAGATTCGGTGCGGAAAGGGCAACGGCTCACGGGAATGAGCGCTAACCAAAGTGCTTTGCCAGTGGTGCCGTCTATTTATAAATTCAATCAACACGGTAAAAATCAAACGTGGATAAGTGAACTCTTACCTTACACCGCGCAGGTAGTGGATGAACTCTGTTTGGTAAAATCCATTCATTCTGAGGCCATTAACCATGACCCTGCGATTACGTTTTTCCAAACGGGCAATCAGCTTCCGGGGCGCCCATCGATTGGCTCGTGGGTGAGTTATGGTCTTGGGTCAGACAACCAAAATTTACCGACTTTCATTGTTTTGGTTTCTAAAAATGCCCCCCGTGACCAGCCGTTGTATGCGCGCTTGTGGGGCAATGGTTTTTTGCCTTCCAAACATCAGGGGGTACAGTTTCGGTCGGGAAAAGACCCCGTTTTGTTTCTCAATAACCCTGAAGGCTACGAAGGCAACGACCGCAAGGAGATGCTGGATTATTTGACCAAACTCAACCAACTCCAAAACGAAGCTTACGGTGACCCCGAAGTGGATGCCCGAATTGCGCAGTACGAAATGGCGTATCGGATGCAGACCTCGGTGCCCGAAGTGATGGATTTATCGGGTGAATCGGACGAGGTTTTTAGCCTGTACGGTCCCGACAGCCGTGATTCGGGCACGTACGCGGCCAATTGTATTTTGGCGCGAAAACTGCTCGAAAAAGACGTAAAATTTGTGCAACTCTACCACCAAGGTTGGGATCAGCACGGCGGTTTGCCCAAAAATATTGCCAATCAGTGCAAACAGGTGGACCAAGCTACAGCGGCGCTGATTATTGACCTCAAACGTCGCGGTATGTTGGATGATACGTTGGTGATTTGGGGCGGAGAATTTGGCCGCACGGTGTATTCACAAGGCAAACTTACTGCCGATAATTACGGCCGTGACCACCATCCGCGTTGCTTTACGATGTGGATGGCAGGGGCAGGAGTGAAGGCCGGAATCAGTTACGGCGAAACCGATGATTTTAGCTATAACATCATCAAAGACCCCGTTCATGTTCATGATTTTCATGCTACGTTGATGCACTTGCTGGGCGTTGATCACGAGCGACTTACCTACAAATTTCAAGGCCGACGGTTTCGTTTGACGGATGTACACGGGAAATTGGTGAAGGGGATTTTGGCGTAGGATATTTTTCGTTGAGTAAGGCCAAATTTTTCTGCCGTAGTTGGGCGTTATCCCCAACTACTTATCTTGCACTCAATTTATATTAATGCTATCAACGGGTATATTGTATATATTTGTTAAAGAAACTGAGCAATTACGAAGACTATGAATCAGAGAGATGTGATTGTCGTGGATGCTGAAATATTGGGTGGTACACCTGTATTTCGAGGGACAAGAGTAGCGATAAAAACGTTGTTCGATTATTTAGAAGTTAGCTCTTTGGATGATTTTTTGGAGGGTTATCCAAGCGTGAGTCGTGGGCAAGCCGAAGCTGTTATTGAATTGGCATCCAGTCTTTTAAATACCTTTACCCGCCATTATGAAGCTGCTGCTTGATGAGAATATTGATGTGCGTTTCAAATTTTGTTTTGATACAAACGTCTATGAAGTATTAACGGTACGAGACATGGAGTGGAACGGTGTTAAAAACGGCAAACTTCTAAAACTAGCCGCAGATTATGGGTTTGATGCTTTTATTTGCGTGGATAAAAATTTACCCTATCAACAAAACTTATCTGTCCTTGCGTTACCTGTTATTGTGATAGATATTTATAAGAATGTACTGCCAAGTTTAAAAGTAATTTATCCTTCTCTAGTAATTGTGCTCGGGCAATCGCTTGAAAATCAGGTTTATGTAGTAAAGTAAACGTCTTCGTTGTAAATAAACTAGCCAAGTCACTTCTGCCGTATTTGGGTGTTATCACTAACTACTACCTTCGCCTCAATTTTAAGCGTAAAGGCCTGTAAACTCAGCCCCAAAGGAAGCCTTTATCCGCTTGTTGATGATATACTAACGAGGGTAAAAAGGCACTTCCTGATTAAAAATAACGCGTTTTTCGGGCATTGAATAGTAAAAAAAGGGGGCAAATGTGCTTCTGAATGAAAATCCCTTTTTTATCCGATGGAATCATTCGAAAATAAGAATTCAAGAAGAAACTTTCTGAAAATAGCCACTGGAACCGTGGCGGGAATTGTCACGTCTGGAACTTGGGCCGAAGCAGCTTTTTTTGGTGATACGCACAGAGCATTATCCTTGCCTTTGGGTATCTGTACCTCATACGACAAAACGCCGCTGATGAAAAGTTTGGGCTATTCGTTTATCGAAGAAAACGTCGGGCGATTCCTGATTCCTGACAAAGGTGGGGATGAGCAATATCAAAAAAACGCCGCCGCCCTTCAGACCGAGCGTTTTCCCGTTAGGTCGTACGTAAGTTTCTTTCCAGGAACCCTTAAGTCGGTAGGTAATGATACGCACCATGAGGCCATTCTCCAACGTGCCGATTTGGCCCTCAAACGCGCCAAAGAATGCGGCTCCGCCAATATCGTGTTTGGCAGCGGCGGTTCACGGTTTATTCCCGAAGGATTTGACCGTGAAAAAGCCAAGCAGCAACACATCGAATTAAGCAAAAAAATGGCTCTTTTGGCCGAAAAACGTGGTGTCACGCTGGCCATTGAACCACTCAACCGCAGTGAGACCAATTTTGTCAACAGCTTGGCGGAAGGCGTCGAAATCATCGAGGCCGTCAATCATCCGCGTTTTCGGCTGTTGTGCGATATTTACCACATGATGAAAGACAACGAAGGGCCCGAGCAAATTGTGAAATACGGTAAATACATAACCCATTGCCACATTGCCGAAAAGCAGAATCGTACGGCGCCGGGCGTGGTAGGTGATGATTTTAGGGAGTATTTCAAAGCGTTGAAAAAGATAAAATATAAAGGCGGACTATCTATTGAGTGTCGCTGGAAAGATTTTGATAACGAAGCCAAAAAGAGTATCGAAGTGTTGAAACAGCAGATGTCGGAAGTGTAAAATCTTGGAGATAATTGCCCGTTAGCCTTTTTAAGTTATCCAAACTTAAAAAGGCTTTTCTTGTCTAAATAAATACAATCGTTGAACTTTGCCAACAAACCCTTGTTTGGTATGACCTTTTTAAGAAAAATAGTAATAGCAGGCCTGGCCTGTTTGTTGAGTCAGGCGGTTTGGGCCGTAAAAATTGACACCGTGGAAACGTACAGCGCCTCCATGAAGAAAAGCATCAAGGCCGTGATTATTACCCCCGATTCCTACGACGGGAGCAGGGAGTTTCCGGTGGTGTATTTGTTGCATGGCTACGGCGATAGCTACAACGGATGGGTCAAAAAAGCCCCTTTTATGCGCGAGGCGGCCGATTTGTACCAAACCATCATCGTTTGTCCCGACGGCGGGTTTTCAAGTTGGTATTGGGATAGCCCCCTTGACCCGACGATGCGCTACGAAACCTACGTTTCCAACGAGTTGGTGTCTTGGGTTGATGGTAAATACAAAACCATCAGAAGCCGCGCGGGGCGGGGCATCACGGGCTTGAGTATGGGCGGCCATGGCGCGTTGTATTTGGCGCTAAAACACCAGGATGTATTCGGCGTAGCGGGCAGTATGAGTGGGGGCGTCGATATTCGGCCTTTTCCTAATAATTGGGACATGGCCAAACGATTGGGGAAATATGCCGAAGCCCCCGAAAATTGGGAAAAGAATACGGTAATCAATATGCTGCATTTATTGACGCCCAACTCATTGGCGCTCATCATCGACTGTGGCAGCGAGGATTTCTTCTATCGGGTCAATAACAATCTCCACGAGAAACTGGCGGAGCGCAATATTCCCCACGATTATATTTCCCGCCCGGGAGGGCATAACTGGCCCTATTGGAACAGCGCGGTGAGTTATCAATTGCTGTTTATGAAGCAGTATTTTGATAAACAGAAAAGCAAATAGCGTCGGTATGGCCTTCAAACATTTTGTCCGAGATAGTTGGCTCACTGCTTCGTATTACACAGGCCTGAGCCAATTATATCATGCGTTGGCGGGGCGAAAACGAGGCGTTATTTCCTATCATAATGTATTGCCTGTAAGTAGTTTATCAGCGTTTGACACGTATAATGTAGACGTTACCGCGTCGGTGTTTGACAAGCAGTTGACTTTTTTGAAGAAGCATTTTCGGGTCTTGCCCATTCAGGAATTGGAAAATCCGCAAGCGCAAGGGCTGTTTTTGACCGTCGATGATGGGATGTTGAACAACTACGAAATCCTCGCGCCAATTCTCGAAAAACACGAACTCTCCGCCCTCTTTGCGATTTGTCCCGCCATGATTGATGGTGAACTCCCGCACATTTGGCGCGACCATCTGTTTTTGTTGTTTCAACAAGCCCAAGGCCAAGAAATTTTTTTACCAATCAATCAATACCAAAGGCCTTTCAAGATAACTTCAGAATCAGAATGCTTGAACTCGTTGACGAGGCAATTCAAAAAGTATGTCTACGAAAATCAAATCGCGGATATTTACGGACTTGTACGACAGATTTGCGCAAAGAACGGTTGGCCTTATGCCCAAGTGATGCACGACCCGCTTCGCTATCAATTCATGAATTGGGGGCAAATACAGGATTTAACAAAACGAGGTCACCGTATTGCTTCGCACACCATGACGCACCGCGTGTTGAAGTTTTTGTCGGCCCAAGAAAAGCAATATGAGTTGGCCGAATCTAAAAAACGCCTCGAAACGCAACTGAATGTATCGGTTGATATTTTGGTGTACCCGTACGGAAGCATGGCCGAAATTGACAATGCTACGGTGAGCGCTGCAAAAGAGGCGGGGTATCAGACGGCGTTGATGAATGTCCAACAACATTCACTTTCCACGCCCCATTTTACGTTGCCGCGTTTTGCTTTTCCGCCCATTGCCGATGCACCGCATTTGCACGCGATTGTATCGGGGTATAAGTTTTTGTTTCGTTAGCGGTTTGTTTAAATTTTAAGAAATGTCGGGATCAAGGGTTTTAAAATGACAAATATTCTTTTTCTGCTGCTGTGCCTCGTACTGGGAACCTTGCTTAAAAAAGTCCCTGCCTTGCGCCAAGATGCTCCTTTGGTCATTAACAACCTGCTTTTGTACGTTTGTTTGCCCGCCGCTACGTTGCTTTACACCTCCACGACCCGATTTAATTCCAATTATGCCTTGCCGATTTTGATGCCTTGGATTTCTTTTGGAGGCTCGTTTTTGTTTTTTCAACTCTTAAAAAAGTTCGTAAAGTTTCACCGCCATAGCGAAGCGGTGCTTATCCTGACGGCGGGTATCCCGAGCGTGTCGTTTGTTGGTTTTCCGATTTTTGACTTGTTGTATGGCGAAGAAGGCATGAAAATCGGAGTGTTGATGAGCCAAGCAGGGTCGTTTTTGGTATGCAGTACGGTGGGGATTATTACGGCATCCTACTATGCCAATGCCCAAACAAAAAAATGGACATTCCTCCTTGATGTGCTGCGATTTCCTACGTTTATTGCCTTTTGTATCGCTCTGATTATCAATTTGTCGGGCTTGGGTTTGCCAGATATTGTAACTGGTTTATTGAAAAAACTCGCTGCGCCTTTCAGCATGTTGGCGTTGATTTCGATTGGAATGCAGATTGATTTTCGGGATAAAAACATTCATTGGCGGGCGCTTGGCTGGGGGCTGGGTTATAAGCTGATTTTAGCCCCGCTGCTGATAACATTGCTTTGTGTGATAATTCTCAAACAACGGGGCCTCATTGCCGAAATGTGCGTATTGGGAGCGGCGTTGGGGCCGATGAATACCATCGCCATTATTGCGTCCAACTATCGCCTCAATCCTGCGTTGGCCGCTCAAATGGTGGGCGTCGGTATTCCGTTGTCGTTGGTTACGGTAAGTATTTTGGCTTGGATATTGGAGTGGATTGGCTATTTTTGAAAAAAGTAGCTAGGGCCAGACAAGTAGTTTAAAATTCGTCAATGCCTTCGTCCTGCATCAATTGGGCAAGGTTTAAAACGCAATCATCTAACACTGGAATATCCGTACTGAAAGGCACAAGAGTCCAAGTTTCGGTTTTTGAGAAGACAAAAATGGTTTTACTTTGAGTTAAGATCCAGATGACTTTTTCAGTACCGAAGTCCAGCATTTTTTGCGCTTTTTCAATAATGTAATTGGAATCTTGTTCGTGGTCGTCGGGGTCGATGTCTATTCGTACATCTACTTCGATGACGACTTTAGGAGGAACCGAAAAATATTGATTATTGGGAATAATCCCCTCTTTTTCAAAAATAGCAATGTCGTTGGCCAGATTGCTTTTTTTGTCAATGTGAAGCCCAGCTTCATTTGTGACAGCCCAGTATTTTTTTCGATTGACTCGACTAAAAATAAAACCGTAAACAATTCCTACTAATATTGCCTGTAAAGCACTACTACCCATGATTTCGGACGTTTTTTTCTTTTTTGCCAATACATCTTTATACCCCTTGTACGGCAATACTTTGCCGTTCAAGGTTTCATAAACTAAATAGGAAGGTATCTTCTCAACTTTTCGTTTACGACGGGGTACTTTTTGAGTAATGGTCATCGCCTAATCATTTTTAAACAAATATAAGCCCTAAACACTGACAATGCAAAAGACTACTTCTGGTTCGGGATTAACCAAACTCTTCACAAATTTGACCTTTTGGGTCTTAACCGCGATTACGTTGGGTGTGTTATTGGGGCATTATTATCCTTCGGTGGCGTTGCAACCCATTCTGGAAAAACCCATCAAATTCAACTTATGGATTTCCGAATTTGAAATCAAAACTACTTTTAGCGAGTTTTTAAGTAGTCTTTTCATCAGTATTGTTAAACTTTTTATCAACCCCATCATTTTTGTGACTATCACGCTCGGCATCATCAGCATGGGTGACCTCAAAAAAGTGGGTAAAGTAGGCGCGAAAGCGCTGCTCTATTTTGAAGTGGTGACTACCATTGCACTCATCGTTGGGGTATTGGTTGCCAATATTATTCGCCCCGGCGATGGCGTAATGACCGAGGCGATTCAGGGAGGCGATATTTCAAAATATACCAAAAGTGCGGTGGCGTTTAGTTGGTGGAAGTTCTTTTGGGATAATGTTACATTGCAGGTGTTGGTGGTAGCCATCGTGTCGGGAATAGTCATCAGCGGTCGTTCGATACGCCACAAAGTCGTTGAGTTGCTGACGCCTGTTTCCAAAACCATTTTTTGGGGATTGCACAAAGTCATGTTGTTGGCCCCCATCGGAGCCTTTGGGGGTATGGCATTTACAATCAGCAAGTACGGCATCAAAACCTTGCTGCCACTCGCCAAACTCATGCTGACGGTATACGTCACTATGGCCCTGTTTGTGTTTGTGGTGCTTTATCTTGTGTTGCGTTACTACAAAGTCAGTATTTTTAAGTTTTTGCGCTATATTCGGGAAGAGCTGTTGATTGTGCTCGGCACGTCATCGTCGGAGGCAGGATTGCCCTCGCTTATGGAAAAATTGGAGCGTATGGGTTGCTCAAAATCGGTGGTTGGGCTGGTGGTTCCTGCGGGCTATTCGTTCAATTTGGATGGAACTACCATTTACCTTTCCATGGCGGTGATTTTTCTGGCGCAAGTGTTTAACGTTCACCTTGACCTTGGGCAGATTTTGACCATCATCGGTATTCTGATGATTACCTCTAAAGGGGCGGCGGGCGTTACGGGGAGCGGTTTTATTGTGTTGGCTAGTACGTTGTCGGCTATCAAAGTGATTCCGGTAGAAGGTTTGGCGTTGCTGTTGGGGGTAGACCGATTTATGTCGGAAGCCCGGGCTATCACCAATTTTATCGGAAACGGCGTGGCTACGATTTGGATTGCCAACAACGAAAAAGAGTTTAATCGGCACAAAATGGGCTATGCCTTCGGGCACGTGGAGCGCTTTGAAGATATCAAAACGGATAATTTAGATTAATAAAAATTTATTAATTTTGAAATATGTTTAGTTCGTTTGAGGGAATTAAGATTTACTTGTACCCGCGCGACAATAATCCTCCTCATTTTCATGTGTATTATGGGGAATACGAGGCCATAATTTCCATTCGTACTTTAGAGATAATTGCGGGGGAATTACCATCCAAGCAACTCAAAAAAGTAATCAAATGGGCTGAAATAGTGCAGGAACAACTTCTAAATGAATTTATTCGCTTGCAAGCAAAATGAACAAATTACCCAGAATTACCGAAATCATTAAGGTAGAACCATTCAAAGTCACATGCCGCTGGACCACTGGAGAAGTGCGTGTAATAGATTTTGAAATTCTATTTGAAGAATGGAAGCCCAATAATTTACAATTGGAAGGCCAATTGGTAGATTATCAGGTGTTTAAATTTGTTTCTGTTAGTGAAGAAAAAAACCTTCAATGGGTTAATTTACCTTATCAACATGCTTTCTGGGATGAACACGGAAATCAAACTTCCACTTTTTCTCCTTTCGCGATAGATCCTGATTTGCTGTATGCTCACAGCCAACCGTTAGAAAACTACAGACTAGTGCCACTTGGAATCGCCGTTTAATTAAGGACATATCATAATGGTGTGTGGAATGCCGTCTTCTAGGTAATCTTCGCCAGTAGATTGAAAACCAAACGATTCGTAAAACTTCAAAAGATACTTTTGCGCGCCGATTTTGATGGGTTGGCGGCCGTATAGTTGTTCACATTGTTGGATGGAATAAGACATTAGTTTTTGACCAATACCTTGTCCGCGTACTTTATTGGAAGTGGCCACGCGACCGATGGAAGTGTAGCCTTCAAACGACAGGTTGACATCAAACAGGCGTGTATAGGCAACCAAATCGCCGTCTTCGTCGTAGCCTAAACAATGATGCGCCACAAAGTCTTTTTTGTCGGCGTCGTGAAAAGGGCAATTTTGTTCAACGATAAAAACGTCAATTCGCAGCGCCAACACATCATACAATTGGCGGAGGCTGAGGCTGTCGAAAGGAAGGCATTGGAAAGTAACGGTACTCATGTTGGGCGAAGTTTAATAACTTTGAGGTTATTCTGAAATTTTCGCAAAGTTGACACAATTTCTCAATTTTCACACCCACAATTTTCCATCCACGCCCCAGGAGAAAAGCATTTACAACCTGCTCATACAAGACATCGGGCGGTTTGGAGAGGTCGAAAACAACTGGCTTTCGGCGGGAATCCACCCGTGGTATGCCCATCTTGAAGGCTGGCAAAGCCAACTGACGGCGGTTGAGCAGGTGGCGGGCCATAAAAACGTGCTTGCCATTGGTGAGTGCGGTCTTGATAGGGGAATTTTGCTTCCTTTAGAGACGCAATTGACGATTTTTGCGGCTCAGGTAATGTTGGCCGAACAGCTGCAAAAACCTGTTATTATTCACTGTGTACGGGCGTTTAACGAGCTTTTACAATGGAAAAAACAAGTAAGACCTTCGGTGCCGTTGATTGTCCACGGATTTAATAATAAGCCCGAAATCATGCAGCAATTATTAGCGCATGGTTTTTACTTTTCGCTCGGGGTAGCCTTGCTAAAGCCAGAATCAAATGCCGCAAAGGCGCTGAAAACCATACCTTTAACACGTCTGTTTTTGGAGAATGATGACCGTGATACGCCCATTGAAAAGATATACGAAGCGGCGGCTGTGCAGTTAGAAATCCCGATTTCTGCGTTAAAAAATCAAATTTGGACTAACTTTGCAACGGTGTTCAACCAGTAGAGAATAATTAGCCTTTTTATTGGGAAATGCCGGTTCTTTATTTACTAACGCATTAGTTTTATTGTTAAAAAATGGCTGATTTGTCATGGCTTTCACGCACGCATTTGTTGGTGGGAGATGAAGGATTGACCCAACTTCAACGAGCCCATGTGTTGGTGGTTGGACTGGGCGGAGTAGGCTCTTTTGCGGCCGAATTTATTGCCCGTTCGGGGGTGGGGGCCATGACCATCGTTGATGGCGATGTGGTAGACCCTTCCAACCGAAACCGCCAATTGCCCGCGCTTGCCACTACGCACGGATTGCCGAAAGCCGACCTCATGGCTGAGCGCCTCTTAGCCATCAATCCTGAATTAAAACTACGGGTGGTGAAAGAGTTTTTGACCCCCGAAAAGGTACGCGAAATTATGGAGACGGGGCCGTATGATTATGTCATGGATTGTATCGATAGCATTACGCCCAAGTTGACACTCCTGTCAACGTCATTGAATTATAATTATCCGTTGATTAGCTCTATGGGGGCGGGGGGAAAGTACGACCCCACGCAGCTCAAAGTTGCGGATTTGTTTGATACTTACGAGTGTATGTTGGCGCATTATGTGCGCAAGCGATTAAAAAAATACGGCATTGAGTCAGGAATCAAAGTGGTGTTTTCGACGGAGAAAGTTCAGAAAGAATCGCTCATGCTGACCGACGGCAATAATTTTAAACGTTCGGCCTACGGTACTATTTCGTACATCCCAGCTACCTTCGGAAGTGTTTGTGCCTCAGTCGTTATTCGTGAATTACTTGGTCAAAAAGTGGAGTTGCACAAAAATCCGCTGAAAGAAATCAAGAAAAAACAACAACGAAAGAAGCTGAAGAAGCCACAAAAAGACTAAATTTGAAAAAAGTACCGGCGTATGTCATTTACCCTTCACTTGAATCACGACGCTAAAACCCCTAAATACAAGCAGATTGTAAAATCTGTTATCGACGGGGTTGAAAGAGGTTCTCTAAAGCGTCATCAGCAATTGCCTTCAATCAATGAATTGAGTGAAGAATATTACTTGGCCCGTGATACTGTCGAAAAAGCCTACAAAGAACTTAAAGCCCTGGGCATCATTGATTCGGTACGCGGAAAGGGATATTATATCCTCAATGAAAAACCGAAACAAATTCGGATTTTGTTGGTAATGAACAAGCTAAGTGCTTACAAAAAGGCTATTTATGAGTCTTTTGTGGCTACATTGGGTGAGCGGGCCACGGTTACGTTGCACATTCACCACGGCAGTCTTCGTATTTTTAGGGATATTGTTAAAGACAGCGTGGGGCATTATCATTCGTACGTTGTCATGCCTCACTTTTACAATGACGTCAACATATCGTCAATTGTTGATACTTTACGCCAAATTCCTGCCAATGAATTGGTGCTGTTGGATAAAGAGATTCCCGAGCTGACGGAAGCACATTCCAGCATTTATCAGGACTTTACCAATGATTTGTACGGAGCCTTAGAGTCGGGTCAGGATTTGTTGGACAAGTATACTGAGTTGGTTTTAGTGTTCCCAAAAGATGTCAAATACCCGCCCGAAATTGTGCGTGGATTTCGGAATTTTTGCGCCCATTTTCATAAAAACGGCCGCACCATCGAAAGTGCCTCTTCTGAAACCGAATTAAAAGGCCGCGCTTATGCGGTATTGGAAGATTCGGATTTGGCCGAGTTGGTAAAAAAAGCAAAGCAGCAGGGCCTTATATTGGGCAAAGATGTGGGCGTCATGGCCTTCAATGATACGCCGCTCAAAGAAGTACTGGCGGATGGCATCACGGTGATTTCTACCGACCACGAACAGATGGGCCGCTCAGCGGCTGAGTTGATTTTGGAGGGCAACACCGCCCAAATCAAAAACCCCTTTGGGTTGATTCGTCGAGGCTCATTGTAAGAGAAAGATTTTATGGGTTAAATCATTCAAAAAGTGCTGAATAAGTTGTAAAATTGAATAATCATCAACTTACAACTTATCAATATGCATCGTCTTCTACTGCTCGTATGTGCTTGTTGGGCAACCTTTGCCTCCGCCCAAACCCAGTTTTCTGTTACTTTCCCGACGGCCAAAGGCGCTTCATTTGATGGCCGTCTGATGTTGTTTTTGGCAAAAGACAACAAATCGGAGCCGCGTTTTCAAGTAAGCGACGATGCCAATTCGCAGCAATTATTCGGTCAAAATGTGGACGGTTGGCAGGCTGGCAAACCAACGTTAATAGGGGCTTCGGCTTTTGGTTATCCCGTCAAATCCCTCAATGATTTCCCCGCTGGCGAATATTGGGTACAGGCACTTTTGCACAAATACGAAACTTTTAAACTCAAAACTGGATATACCGTTAAGCTACCAATGGACCGTGGTGAAGGCCAAAACTACCGCACGGCTCCCGGAAACTTGTACTCAAAACCGTTCAAAATCAAGTTTGACCCCAAAGCCAAACAGGTGGTAAAAATCGTGCTTGATCAGGAAAATCCACCCGTTGTTGAGCCCAAAGACACCAAATACATCAAACACATCAAGATTCAGAGTAAAATGCTGACGGAATTTTGGGGGCGGCCCATGTATTTGGGAGCGCACGTGCTCTTGCCGCATGGGTTTGATGAGCATCCCGAAGCCAAATATCCACTCTGTATCAACCACGGCCATTTTCCCGCCGATTTTGATGGTTTCAAAGAAACCCCGCCCCCTGCCGATATGGACACCACCGATTATGTGGCGCGCTTTGGCGTTTATGGCTATAAAAAATTTGTATGGCAGGAAGCATATAATTTTTATAAGCAGTGGACGAGTAAGGATTTTCCACGTATGCTTATCATTGAAATTCAGCACGCTACGCCGTATTACGATGACTCCTACGCGGTCAATTCGGCCAATATGGGCCCATACGGCGATGCCATCACGTACGAGTTGATTCCCGAAATTGAAAAACGTTTTCGCGGAATAGGCCAAGGTTGGGCGCGTTTTCTGTACGGTGGAAGTACGGGTGGTTGGGAAGCGTTGGCGGCGCAGGTATTTTATCCCGATGAGTACAACGGCTGTTTTGCCGCCTGCCCAGACCCGATTACGTTTGAGGCCTACACGGTGGTAGATATTTACAAAGACGAAAACGCCTATTTTTTGCCAGGGGATTTCAAGAAAACGCCTAGACCTGGTATGCGTAATTACCTCGGTCAGGTCAAATGTACCATTGAAGAAATCAACCAACGAGAATTGGCTATCGGCGACAATTCCCGCTCTGGCGACCAATGGGATATTTGGCAGGCTACCTACTCACCCGTGGGTGAAAATGGGTATCCTAAACCGATTTGGGACAAAGCAACTGGAAAAATTGACCATTCCGTAGCAAAATATTGGTCAGAAAACTACGATTTAATGCACATTCTGAAGCGTCAGTGGGCTACGGTCGGGAAGAAATTGCAGGGTAAAATCCACATTTACTGCGGCGATATGGACAACTATTACCTCAATAACGCTGTTTATTTGATGGAGGATTATTTAAAAACTACCAAAAATCCGCACTACGACGGTGAGGTAAAATACGGCGACCGCTTTGAGCATTGCTGGAATGGCGACCCCAATCAGCCCAACCACGTGACGCGCCTGCGGTACAATACGATGTATATCCCCAAAATCCTCAAACGCATTGAAGCGGGCGCTCCTGCGGGTGCTGATTTGAAGAGTTGGCGGTATTGATTTGGGTGAGTGGGTTTGTGTTTTGAGACGCAAACCCACTCAAGTTTAATACTAAAGAAAAGCCAAAAATCCTTATGAAAACAGTGGCTCATTGGTTAGTGTTTTGGGTAATGGTCAGTTACTGTGCAATGGCCCAGCAGGTCAGTACGTATGCCGATAGCTTGGAAAAGCACCGTGAAAACTACCGTGAAGATTTTCTGAAAAGTGCAGGTTCACCGCTCAAAAAGGAAGATTTATCTTTTCTGCGGTTTTATGAAGCCAATCCTAAGTTTAAAATCCAAGCCCATTTTGAACTTACACCCGATGCTGAGCCCTTTACGATGGCAACGAGCGATGGCAAAAGAACGGCTTATGTGAAGTTTGGGGTTGTAAGCTTTAAGGTAAACAACAAAACGTATCAGTTGTCGGTATATCGAAGCCCCGCCCTGATGAAAATGCCTGATTACAGGGATTATGTGTTTATTCCTTTTCGGGATGGAACCTCGGGCAAAGAAACCTACGGCGGCGGGCGCTACCTCGATTTTCGGCTGAGAGATTTTCAAAATGGACACGTGACCATTGATTTTAACAAAGCCTATAATCCGTATTGTGCGTATTCTGATGGATACAGCTGCCCGATTCCCCCCCGAGAAAATCACCTAACGGTACGGCTAGAAGCGGGGGAGAAGAATTATGGGAAAGAGCGTTAGAGGCAGTTAAGGAAACCGAAGAATATAAAATGGTAAATTTAAAAATAGTGGTGCTCAAAAGTTATGATTCTAACAAGGGAAGATGATTGTTAAGCGTTTCTAACAGCAAATACAGACCTTTTGCGTGTGTTGTTTATGTGCCAGTTCGATGTTATCTTGCGTTATAAAAAAGTGTATCATGCAATATCTTGAAAGAATTACCATTGACCCAGAGCTATGTCACGGTAAACCTTGTGTACGGGGAATGCGCTGGTCCGTAGAGGTGATTATTGATATGTTGGGGGCAGGCATGTCTTTTGACGAAATTGTGGAAGACCATCCGGAATTGGAGCAGGAAGACATTTTAGCCTGCCTTAATTATGCTAAGTTGTTGGTATCAGGGCGTTCACTCAGAGAAGCGGCCTAGATGAAATTTATTTGTGATGTTCATATTTCGTATAAACTTGTTCGTTTTCTGACATCTAAAGGGTTAGAATCCTATCACGTTAATTCTTTAGAAGATAAGTGGCATACTATACTAAAGACAATGAAATTTGTCGCTTCGCTGATGCCAATGATTTGATTGTCATTACAAAAGACGAAGACTTCTGCAACTCGTTTTTCCTGCAACGCACTCCTCGAAAACTGATTCGTATTTTACTGGGGAATATTTCTAATGACTCTCTTCTCTCTTTGTTTGATAAACACTTACCCACTATTTGGGAGTTAAGTGAAAATGAACGGTTTTATCTTGAAATGGGAGATTTCATTACCATTTATAATTTTCGGGAATAGCTTTGACACGATAATGAAAAAGGCTTGTGGATTTTGGCTTATTGGAATTTTTTTGCTTTTCATAAGCTGCAAAGGCGGGGTAAAAAAACACAATCACTATTTTTCGTTGACAGATACGACGGAGCTGCGCTTACCCAACAGCACTTGGGAGGAGGTTTTGACCGATGGAGTCTACACTGTTACTCGCGAAGCCTCCACCGAAATGCCTTATACCAACGAATACTGGGACTTTAAAGGGACGGGCTATTACCATTGTGCCGCTTGTGGAAATCTGCTTTTTAGCTCGGCCCATAAGTACGACAGCGGCACGGGTTGGCCGAGTTTTTGGCAACCTTCGGAACCAAATCGACTGCTTTTTCGGAAAGATTTTTCAGAACGGGAAGAACGTATAGAGGTGCGTTGTCGGCGCTGCGGCGGGCATTTGGGGCATTTGTTTTACGATGGCCCTGCACCCACGCGGCAGCGGTTTTGTATGAATTCGCTGGCGTTGAAGTTTGTGGAGAAGTAATTAGGGAAAAGGTGAAAAGGAAGGAAAAGTAAGAGATGAGATGAATTGCTAACCGTTTAAGTTGCCAAACAGTTCTTTAAGCAATACAACATTGGTAAACCCTTTTTGGCGAAGCCCTAACGCTAGTCTATCATCTTTAGTAAGAAGTGGATAGCCAAATTCGAGTGAAAGAGCCACATATACAGTGTCCTTTTCATCAATATCTTTACAAAGCATAAATGCCTGATAATAATGATGATTGGAAATTAGGCACTACAATTAACTTTTCGAATAGATATAAAGTGTATTCACGAAATTTTTGGCCTGAAATTCGAGATTTTCAGTAATCAATTCTTGATAAAGCTGGATTTCCGTTAGTGCAAAGTCAGGTAAGTAAAATTTGTTTTCTGAAACAATATGCAAGTATTGTTCTTTGCCGCTAATAAGGCAACTGAAGATAACATTCGCATCCGTTACAAATTGCATCAAGGCTGAAAGAGTATTGCGTTTTCTACTTTAAATTTCTCCCAGGCTTTTTGCCGAGCTGTTTCGGCCACTGTATTATAATCAATATCGTTTTCCTCCAAAGACTGTTGGTAATCCTCCGCTAAAAGACGCATTTCTTCCCATTCCATTTCGCGTTGTACACGTTCTTGCAAGGCTTTGACCCCGTAGCGAGTTACTAACGCGTCGCTAACTTTTATCTGAATTGTAGTCATAGAAAGTCTTTGATTATATAAACGAAAGTATGTTTTTTTTGATATAATATCAAATTCCAATGCGTTCGCCACTAAAAAAGCCGCCCCAAGTGGGACGGCTTTTTTTACCAAGCATCTCTAAACCTTTAAAATTAACTATACTTCTAAGTTCTTTTCCTGCTTTGATTTGGCACCGTTGCCGTTGGCAGATGCTTTTCCATCCACTCCATTGACAACTGGCGCTAAAACGTGACGGTCTTTGCGGCCGAAACGGTCTTTCAAACGCTCAACGATATAATACATGGCAGGAACCATCACCAAGGTTAAGACGGTACTGAACGACAATCCGAAAATAATCGTGAACGCCAGTGAGCCCCAGAATACGGCACTGAATCCACCGATAAAGAACTGCGGGTCAAACTCCGTAAAGAGCGTCACAAAGTTGATGTTCATCCCGATGGCCAACGGCACTAGACCCAAGATACAGGCCGAGGCGGTCAGCAATACGGGCGTAAGACGCGCCGCTCCTGCTTCAATAAGCGCCTGACGTACCGGCATTCCTCGTCCGCGTAACTCTTCAGTGAATTCAATCAACAGGATTCCGTTTTTGATTACGATACCCGCCAAGGCAAAGATACCTACACCCGTCATGATGATGGACATGGTCTTACCCGTAATCATAAATCCTAATAATACCCCAATCAAGCTAAACAACACCGTAAAGAAGATAATGAAAGGCTTGCTCATGGAGTTGAATTGTGTTACTAAAATCAAGAATATCAGCAAGATAGCTCCTAAGAACGCTACGCTCAAAAACTGCATGGATTTCATTTGCTCTTCCTGCTCGCCGCCTAAGCGTACGTTGTAGCCTTGCGGAATATCAATGCCGTCTACCACTTCTTTGATTTGGGCGTTTACGTCGTTGGCGTTGAATCCACCCAGCACGTCGGACGAAAGCGTTACTACGCGTTCCTGATTTTTACGATTAATGCCGCTGTAAGTGGTCGAGTAACGAATATTGGTCAACGTGCTCAATGGAACCTGACGCAATACTCCGCCGAGGTTCATGTCGCGGTAGACGATGTTCATGCTCAACAACTTTTCGATCTGACCACGGTCGTTTTCTTTTAAACGTACCATGATGGGATAATCGTCTTTATCGTCGCGGAATTTAGAGACTTCGGTTCCGAACAATGCCCCACGAATTTGCAGCGCGATTTGAGCCGTACTGATGCCTTCACGAGCGGCTTGTTCGCGGTCGATGTCAATCACGATTTCGGGTTTGTTCAACACCAAGTCAGACTTCAGTTCTTCAATCCCAGGAACACCCGCTTTGATGATGGCATTTTTTACGTTGGCCGTCAAATTGACCAATTTATCAAAATCTTCACCCGCAATTTCAATCGTAACGGGTTTACCCGTTGGTGGACCGTTACTTTCTGGCTCGGCCGTTACCTGCGCACCAGGGATTCCCTTTACGCGTTCGCGTACTTTGGCCAAAATATCAGCGGTTGAGATTCCGTAATGAATACGTTCTTCCACACTTTTGAAAGCCACCGTGATTTTCCCTTTGTTGGGCACCACCGTACGGTCGGGGTTAAAAGGGTCACCAGCGTTGATACCGATGTTGGTAATCACCGAAGCCACAATCGGGCTGTTTTTGCCAATAACGCCATACACGCGGTCTTCGAGTGTTTTCATTACTTCGTTGGTTTTGGCGGCGTCGGTACCTTGCGGCATGACACAGTAAACGTACACGAAGTCAGGATCTCCCGAAGGGAAAAAGACCGATTTGGGCTGAACAATGCCCGTTAGGATGATGGTACCGACAAACATCGCAATCACTCCCGCAAACAGTACATAAGGCCGAGCACCCGTAATGACCCACGAAATAAGTTTACGATAGCCGTTTTTCAGGCGTGGAAACACATTTTCCTGAAATGGAACAATGATGTGCGGAGTCAGAATGTAATGGTTGAAAACGTACAGAATCGTAATCAGTGCGAATAAGTTACCGATACCGAAGTTGATAAAATAACCCACAACCGATAGCCCTATCAATACCAATAACGGCTTTAGGATAGAACGGAATGACTTGTCTTCGTTGGCGTGCTCTTCTACGCGTTTCAGCGATGAAGACGCAAATACTGGGTTCATGACGTAGGCCACAAACAACGACGCAAAAAGCGTGATGATAAGTGTCAGCGGTAAGAATTTCATGAATTCACCCACAATCCCCGGCCAAAACAAGAGCGGTAAGAATGGCGCAATCGTCGTCAGTGTTCCCGTCAATACAGGCACAAATACTTCGCCCGCCGCAAATGATATTGCTTGATTTCGACTGAGTTTCTTGTCGTCATTGTATACGCGGTGGGCGTTTTCAATCACCACAATGGCGTCATCCACCACAATCCCGAGTCCGAGTAAGAAAGCAAAAAGCACGATGGTGTTCAATGTAAATGTAATACCCGTAGCTGAAGCGATGACGGGGAACAGCACGAAAGCTACCAACGTAGAAAGCGGAACCGAAAGCCCCACAAAGATGGCATCCTGAACCCCCATGAAAAACATCAAGACCAATACCACGAAGATAAAGCCCAAGATTACGGTGTTCAACAAGTCGTTCAATTCTACTTTTGTACGCTCTGAACTATCATTGGTCAGGCTTACTTTTAAGCCTTCGGGGAACTTGGTGTCCTCGTATTTTTTCAGAATGGTTTTAATCTCATCCGCCGCTGAAATCAGGTTCTCGCCCCCACGCTTGATAACGTTGAGGGTAATTACCGTTTTTCCATCCAAACGCGCGTAGCTTTGTCTTTCGGCAAAACCGTCTTTTACTTCGGCGATTTCGCTCAGTTTGAGCGTAGCGCCGGTCGACGAACGAATGATGATGTTGTTCAGTTGATTTACATCTTTAAACTCCCCCACCACGCGGAGGTTGCGGCGTACATTATCAACGTTGAGCTCACCGCCCGATATGTTGATGTTTTCGCCCTGAATGGCATTTTGAATTTCGAAGAATGAAACCCCCGCGGCCTGCATTTTGTACAGGTCGAGGTTGATTTGAATCTCGCGGTCGAGGGCCCCCACGATGTCTACGCGGGTGATTTCGGGCAGGGATTCAATTTCATCTTTCAACTGTTCGGCGTAATCTTTCAGTTTTTTCAACGAATAATTACCCGCCAAGTTGATGTTCATGATCGGAAACTCCGAGAAGTTTACCTCCTGCACCGAAGGGTCCTGCTTACGGTCGGTAGGCAGGTCAACTAGCGCTTTGTCTACGGCGTCGGATACGCGCTGTTTGGCGGCTTGGGCCGTGATTCCCGTCGTAAATTCAACCGTGATGAGTGAAAAATCTTGAATCGAATTTGATTTAATTTTTGTCACCCCACTCGCGGCTTTCAATTGCTTTTCGATGGGTTTTGTGATGATCGTTTCAATGTCCGAAGGGCTCGCGCCGGGGTAAATCGTCGAAACGATAACCGTGGGCACGGCGATTTCGGGAAACTGCTCTTTGGGCATCGTGAAGTACACGAACAAACCCGCCAGTGAAATAATGGCCGTGAAGAGATATACCGTGGTCTTATTCTCTAAGCACCAACGGGTAATTGCAAAGTCTTTTAGGGTTGTCATAAGCGTATTAATAACTGATTACCTGTCCGTCTACCAAATCCTGATAACCTTCCGTTACAATCAAATCTCCCGCCCGGAGTCCTTCCGTGATTTCGATTTCGCCGTTGTAAGATACTCCCGTTTTAATCTTGCGCGACTTCGCTACTTTCTTGTTTCCTTCCATTTCTGCCACGTACACTACATCGCCAAATTCGGTACTTTGGATATAATTTTGCTTGATAACCAAGGCGTTGGATTTGTTGATGTCGGCAATATTCAGAATCGAAAGCATATTAGGCTTGATGTCGCTGCTGGTTGGAATGGTGGCCTCAATTTTGAATGTACGGTTGGCTGGGTTGACCAATTTGCTGATAAATGTAATACGAGCGTTGATTTCACGACCAATATCGGGCAGACTCACTTTTACAGCATCACCCATTTTGATGTTGCTCAAGTAGCTGTCGGGAACGTTGGCCGTTGCT
Organism: Runella salmonicolor; assembly: GCF_024158025.1. Taxonomy (NCBI): domain Bacteria; kingdom Pseudomonadati; phylum Bacteroidota; class Cytophagia; order Cytophagales; family Spirosomataceae; genus Runella; species Runella salmonicolor. Next base: position 1,315,703 of record NZ_JAMZEL010000001.1, on the reverse strand, counting down.
TTCAGGCTGCCCAAGTTGACGATACTCGCCAGCGGCATACCCGGTGCAGCAACCTCACCCGTTTTGGCCATTACTCTTTCCACCGCTCCACTGATGGGTGCGTATACATTATACATGTCCACTTGAGTATTCAGCACTGCGAGGTTTTTCTCCAACGACTCTTTGTTATTCTTTGCCTGCAAATACTGAATTTCTGTTCCAATTTTCTGATCCCAGAGGGCTTTTTGTTTATCATAAACGGTATTGGCCAGCTCCATTTGCTGCTTCAAGGCCGCGATTTGGTCGCGCAAGATGGCGTTGTCAATTTTAGCCAATAATTGCCCTGCTTTTACGGTTTGGCCTTCTTTTACGTAGACCGTGGTGTACGTACCTGCCATTCTTGGGGTAGCAGTAGCGGTGTTTTTGGTTTCGACCGTTCCCTGAATTTCAATAAAGCTTTTGAAACTGCGTGGTTCGAGCGTAGTGGTCACGACCGGAATCACCTTTTCGGCGGCTTTTAGGGTGGGGTCAGCGGCTTTGAGTTCGGTTTCGAGCGCCGTGATTTTTTCCGTTAGCGTTTTGGCATCGGCTTTGAGTTTGGCCAAGGCTTCTTTTTTCTCTGCTAACGTATTCGGTTTCTTTTCGCCTCCGCAGGCAGTTACGAATAAAGTGGCTGTTAATAAGAAAATGTATTGTGCTTTCATAAAATGTGTTGTTAGATTTCAGGTTGGATAGTGGACCGCGAGGTGAGTCTTGGTCCACTGCCCACTGTCTTAATAGTTTAATTTCCCTTTGGCTTTGTCCAAATCTACTTTTGACAAAAGCAATTCGTAGAGTGAGGCAAAATAGTTGGTTTGAGCTTCTTTCAGGGCCGACTCAGCGTTGATTACTTCAATATTAGAGCCTGTTCCTGATTGATATTTGATTTTAGAAACCCGCACTACTTCCTGCGCTAAATCAAGGTTGCGCTTTTGGGTTTTGAGGGTTTCGAGGCCGTTGATGATGGTAATGTTGGCGCTGCGAATCTGCAAATCAATGGATTGCTCCACCAAACTCAGGCTTTGCTTCACTTTATCGACCGTAAATTTGGCCTGTTGAATCTTGTATTTCTTGGCAAAACCGTCGAAAACGGGAATGTTGACACTCAAGCCGATGTTGGCGTTGTTGAACCACGGTGAGCCCCAAACTTCCCCAAAACCATTTCTACCCGTGTTGTAGCCGTAGCCAGCAAAAGCCGAAACGGTAGGATAATAACCTCTTTTGTTGTTCTCAACGTCCATTTCTGACAGTAACAGGTTGCTTTTCAGAATAGAATAATCAACCCGTTGGTCATACTTAAAGTCGTTGACATCGCTGGCTTTTACTTCTGCCGCAATCTTTTCTACGTCGGTTTCGTTGATGCGGTCGGTCAGTTGGATGGCTTCGTCGAGTTTCATGCCCATCTGAAATTTGAGCATATAATAACTCAAATCCACCATGTTCTGAACCTTAGAGCGTTCGGTTTTGAGGTTGTTGAGCGATACTTCCAAACGATCTACGTCTAGTTTTTCGACAAACCCTTTTTTGTTCATTTCGCCCATTTCGCGGGTGAGGCTATCCAGACGCTGAATGTTCAAATCCAGTAGTTTGGCGCGCTCTTCGGCCACCAATACGCCATAATAGGCTTTTGAAACGCTTTCGGCAATTTGGATTTTAGATTGGGTTACGTTCTTAACGGCCAATTCCCGATACGCCTGCGCGGCTTTCAAACCCAATAGCCATTGGGCGTTGAAAATCATTTGGTTGAGTTGCAAGCCCGCATTTCCCGAGTATTTTACGCCAAATTGAACGGGTACTGGAGGTGCGCCTTCTGGTGCTTGGGGGTCAAAAAAGATAGCTGGTAAAAAAACACGTTGGATGATAAGGTTGTCCATGAGGCTGACCGATGCATTTACTTGCGGTAAACCCACCGACCGAATTTCTCCAATCCGCGACTCCGCGCTTTGGGCGTCGGTTTGCGAGTTTTTGACGTTGATGTTGTGCGTCACTCCGTATTGAATGGCCTCCTGAAGTGAATAACGCGTTTGGCTGTAGGTCGGAAAAAGCGGTAGCAGGCATAGCACCAGCCATTTCCATTTGCGTTGAATTGATTGCATAGAGTGTGATTGAATTTGTGTTTGGTGGCCGTTTCCGACCGGTACGAGTTAAAAAAATGGGCTGTTAATAGGTACTTTTGGTGTTCAGCAGTGCTGAAAGGGATATAGAGACGGAAAGTTGTGTTTTTGTGTATTCTTCATATAATTCAAGTCCTTCGGGGGTGACAATTCCTCGTAAGAAATGGTCGAGTAATTCCAACTGAGTGTCCAACGGATTGAAATGCCCCACGGGGAAAATATAAGGGTCTAACCCCATTTCGATCTGTTCGAGTCGTAATCTTGCGATAATTTCAACGTTGACATTGGAGCGATACAACCCCATTTCAATGCCTTTTTGTATGTTTTTACGAATCAAATCAAGCACAAACTCTTTTTTATACTGCGAAAACAAATCCCAAGCCTGCGGGTAATACTTCTTGATGTCAAAAATGGCCGACGGATTCAATCCCGACATGGTTTGTCGCATCATTTCGGCACCCATCACTGCCTCCGCAATTGGGTTGGGGGCTTCATTGTGGATTTTCTCGGCAATGAAGTGGTCGCATTCAAAATGGTGTTTTACCCCCGCACATACCATTGAATTTTTATCTTCAAAATGTTGGTAGATGGTCTTTTTTGAAATACCCAACTCACGGGCAATATCATCCATCGTAACACTTTTGACGCCGAACCTAAAAAATAGTTCCTGCGCTTTTTCAAGGATTCTTTCTCTCACTATTGTTTTTCACTTTTTAAAGATAGAAACTTCGGAAACTATAAGAAAGTTCAGAGTTTCCGAAGTTTTTTATCAAATATTTTTGAGTTCCATGAGAGCTAAACAGGTATTTAAGGCGTTTTTTTGGTAATACAAATTAAATAGTCGGCACTGACAACCCTATGTCAGCAGGGTTGGAGAAAATAAAAATTAAATCGGAATGACTAGAGTATGTTCAATAATCCGTTTAATTTTGTATTATTTAAAGAATAAGTTTTATTAAAACGTATAGATACCTATCGGCAGAATCTACCAATGGGAATATAATTTTACGAGAAGGCAAAAGTAAAAACCCAACTCACACGCGGCTAGAAAAAAAGCGCGAAGTGGGTGAAAATGCTGACAAAAGGGAAGATTCGGGGGATAAAAAAAAGAGCAGTGTTTAAATTTCGTCGTTAAGGAAGTTTTCGGCTTTGATTTTGTTGTTTTCCTCTTCCACCAATCGGTTGATTTCCTTGATAACGTCAAAGAAGATCACCAATTTGTCGAGCGGAATTTGGTCGCGCAGCATGGTATTGAATGCTATCACGCCCTCGCGGGCCATTTCGCGTCTTCGTTTTCCCTCTTCGGTCAAAAAGACTTTCACAAAACGTTTGTCTACATCGTCGGTTTCGCGCCGAATCCAGCCGCGCTCTTCGAGTGCCTTGAGCGTACGCGTGAGGCTGCGCGGCTCCATGCCGATAGACGGCCCAATGCGGGTGGCAGGGGTGCCGTTTTCCATGTCGATATTCAGCAACACATACCCAATCGCCATCGTCATACCATACCGCCGAGAGGCGTAAGTATTATACATCCTGGAAATGGCGTGCCAAGCCCATTTGATGTGAAAGTCGACGGTTTTTTCCTTGCGCATTACCTGTTGATTTGATGTCATTTTTAAAACTTCCCAAGTTTTGGAAGAATCCATCTGCCAAAGTCGGGAAGTTTAATATCAGTGTCAGATAGGCAAAGATATACGTTAAAATTGATTATGATATGCCTGCATACCACATTATTGAATAGACATTTTGAATTTTGCCAAATAAAAACGGACGGCTCGGCCGATAAACAGTCCACCAATCAGGCCGGGCATAATCCAAGTGGCGATATAAATCCCTGCGGGGGCGTCAGGAAAAACATAACGTATATTTACCAGCGCAAACGCCGTGAAAGTAGCGATATACGAGCCTCCCATGCGCTCAATGTGGACAAATAACCACTCCCGGCTACCGTATTTGGCGGCGTGAGGGAGGAGGTATTTCCTGAAATCGTAACGAGCATTAGAGCCGCTGAAAACCCCGAAAACTAAAAATAATACTCCCACCGATTCAAATTGCCCCTTCATCAACAGCGTGGAGAGGTGATACACGCCATACACAATCATGGCTACGGAGGTAGCCGCCATCAATCCCGATATACCCCAATCATACCATCTTACGGGCTCTTCGTCGCGTTGTTGGAGCGAACGCCGCCCCGTAAAGCAGAGATAGAAGCTGAAAACAGCAATGCCTGTTAAGAACAAACGCCCGTCGGTAAGGGGGGAAATGAGCACCAAGCCAACCGCCGAGACGGCCACGAAGACCATTGACCAATAATAAATTAGACCCGTGGTGTTGTGTAAACGGCTTCCTTTTTTGGATAACATAGGAACAAGTCCCACGGCAAGGGCCAGAAATCCAATGGCAACGTGGGTGATGATAAAAAATGTTTTCATGGCAGTTTTGTGTTTGGTTGAAGAATGGTTTAAGGCCGAACAACGAAACAAATATCTGCGGAAACCCTTGGGCAAACAGCTATTTTCCGACGGAGTAACCATCGAAGGGAGTGAAGCGAAGGAAGACAAGGGCAAACTGAAATGCCTAAAGGTACAGGGCGGCAAAGTCGCGGCAGGCGGCGCTGAGTTTTTGAATGTCGTCGGGAGTATGCCAAGCACTCAATACGACGCGGGTGTTGGCTTTGTCGGTAGGTTTGGGGTAAGAAAAACTGTAAATAAAGATACCGCGTTCCAATAAAAAAGGGTATAACTCGTCGCGCTCGCTGTAAAAAACGGGGTAATTGTCCGTAAAGCTCAACAAGTTTAAGCCCCGAATGGAATCGGTAAATTGGCGGATATTGGCCTGTAAGCGCTTATAAGCGTCTTGATAAATGGCCTCGGCTTGAACGTACGCGTAAAGATGGTCGGGGGCCACGGGCGAACAGCCGCCAAAATAGGCGGAATACCGGATATGGTGCAGGCTCGCGGGGTCCGAAAAAATAACGCCACCGGGTAGCCCCATGGCTTTGGCCAGCGAAGCTGTAACAATCAGACGCACGTTTTTTGTTTTAGGAATACGATCCCAAACGCCACGGCCTCCCGTACCCGTTACGCCCAAACCGTGTGAATCATCGACCAATAAAACAAACTCTTTGTCGTCGGGCAGTTGGTTCACCCATTCAAAATCATACAGTTTTCCGCGAAGGGCATCGACGGAGTTGGTGACGAGGGCTAATTTGTGAATTGTGATTTGTGAATTGTGACTGGTACTTGTCAACTGCTCATGCCAAGCGGTAAAACTACCCTTGGGAATCTCCACCTGTGGCAAATGCCAAACCGCAGGATGGACATCGGGCGAATACCTAAATTCGTAGCCTTCGAGCATCAGTTGACGAACGGCCGCCTGTCCCGCCAGCATCCCTGATGATAGCGTGAGTGCGGCATCGGCACCCGCCCACGAAGCCAGTTTTTGTTCCGCCTGTTCGTAAATGGTCAGTTGTAAATTGCCGTTTCGGGAGCTGCCGTACACACTTCCGTATTGATGCAAACCTTCCTGAATGAGGCCTTGAAAAGCGGGATTGTGCGGTAGCCCCAAATAGGCCGTGCCGCTAAAATACAGGTATTCTTGGCCTTCAATATCGATAGTGCGACCCGGTAAATGGGCTATCTGGTGGAAATGGGTGGGGGCTGGCAAGGGATAAAAAGATTAAAACCGAAAAATATTAAACCGTAAAACTGAAAAAAGTAAAACTGAAAAAAATAAAACCGTAAAGTCAGGAATTTTAAAACTGAAAAATATTAAACCGAAAAACTGAAAAAAGTAAAACCGTAAAGTCAGGAATTTTAAAACTGAAAAGATAAAAATGTACTAATTCGTAAATCCCAAACTCGTACTTCGAATCGGGCAATTTTTTTAATCAAACATACGGAGAATCTTTCAATTTATGCCTTCTGTAATAACGTCAAAATGGAGAAGTAACGGGTTGGTTCAGCCAATTCGAAAATCCTGACGAAAGAACGTTTCAATTATACAATTTTTTGTAGCATCTTTGAAAAATAAAATCATCCACTAATCCCATAGATTATAAAATAGATAAAAAAATGAGCAAAACGCTTCACGACCGTCGCGGTTTTTTAAAGAAAAGTGCCTTGACTACGTTGGCAGGGCTCGTGGGAACCGAAATCGTTTTTGCCGAAAATATGCCTCAAAATCACGTTCCGCTGGCATTTGATGAGGGATTGGCGGGCAAGCATCCCGATATGATTGTGCTGAGTGATAAGCCTTGGAACGTTGAAACTCCGCCCCATTTGTTGGATGATGCGGTAACGCCTATCGAGCGAATGTTTATTCGGAATAACGGCCTTGTTCCCGAAGAAAAAATTGACCCTAAGGCTTGGACGCTGACCATCAAAGGTGAGTCGGTCAAAGCCCCGAAAACCTATACCCTGAGCGAGCTGAAAACCAAATTCAAGACCTATACCTATCAGTTGGTACTAGAATGCGGTGGTAACGGTCGCTCTGGATTTGTGCCCCAAACCTCTGGCAATCAGTGGGACCAAGGCGCGGTAAGCTGCGCCGAATGGACGGGGGTGCGCCTGAAAGATATCCTCACCGATGTGGGCTTGAAAGACGACGCGGTCTATATCGGGTACTACGGCAAAGACTTGCACCCTAGCCGTGACCCGAGCAAGGTGGTGATTTCGCGTGGCGTGCCCATCAAAAAAGCCTTGGAAGACGAAACCCTCGTGGCCTGGGCGGTCAATGGACAAGACCTGCCGCTGATGCACGGCTTTCCGCTGCGGTTGGTCATCGGCGGCTGGCCTGCTTCGGTATCGGGTAAGTGGTTGCATACGATTGCGATTCGCAACAAAGAGCACGACGGAGCCAAAATGGATGGACAGAGTTACCGCGTGCCGCGTCAGCCGATTTCGCCGGGGGAAAAACTGGCCGAGACCCCCGAAAACTTCCGCATCATTGAATCCATGCCCGTCAAGTCGCTGATAACGTATCCTAAATCAGGCGCAATGATTGACTTGGGCAAAACCCTTTCGCTGCGCGGGCACGCATGGGCGGGCGATGTTGGCATAAAAGAAGTGCAGGTTTCTGTGGATTACGGGGCTACTTGGCAAAAAGCCAACGTGCAGCCTCCCAAAAATCGCTTGGCGTGGCAGCGTTGGTCGGCGCAGATTCAGCTTCCCAAAAAGGGCTATTATGAAGTATGGGCGCGTGCTACGGATACCAACGGCATAACGCAGCCGATGGTAATTCCTGCCTGGAATCCCGGAGGATACCTCAACAACGCCTGCCATCGGATTGCCGTAAAAGCGGTTTAGTTAACCAAAAAATGGTAAACCGCCCGGGTGTCCCCGCGAAAAATGTAAAATGATAAAGTGTTGATAATAAAAAGTTATCTCTTTATTGAATCAAATATGATAAAGAACCTATTGTTAGTAGTTTGCACCGTTGGCCTGTTTGTGGCGGCGATGCAGCGGGAACATACATACGTCGCAAACCCCTCCTCGACGCAAGCATTGGCCGACAGCGTAGATGCCGAAACTGGTTTGGCGCTCGACCCTAGCTTTACGATTGTGAAAGCCCAATGTACGGGCTGCCACTCGCCGAAGTTGATCTTACAGCACCGCTTCACCCGCGACGAATGGTTGAGCAAAATTCGCTGGATGCAGCGCAATCATAAGCTGTGGGATTTGGGCGAAACCGAAAAAACGGTGTTGGATTATCTCGCCAAACATTACGCCCCCAATCAAGCGGCCTACTCGCGTAGGGAGGCGTTGCGCAATGTGAAGTGGTATAAATTGGAGAAATAAAGCGTTGATTTTCAGGTGTTATTGCAACGGTAGGTGATATCAATAAAAAAGGAGAGTACGGAAGAATATGATTTATTTAGACAACAACGCTACGACCCGAATAGACCCACGCGTGCTGGAAACAATGATGCCGTTTCTGACCGATAACTTTGCCAATGCGGCTAGTACGCACGCTTTTGGGGTAGGTGCAAGCGAAGCCGTCAAAACCGCCCGTCAACAGTTGGCTGATTTGATAGGAGCCCAAACCCACGAAATCGTGTTTACTTCGGGGGCAACGGAGGCCATCAACTTGGCTATCAAAGGCGTAGCTGAACAATACCAAGCCAAAGGCAAACACATTGTCACGCTCCAAACAGAACATTCTGCGGTCTTGGATGTTTGCAAACACCTTGAAACAAAAGGCTTTGAGGTGTCTTATTTGCCGGTACAGTCCAATGGTTTACTCGACCTTGATTTGCTAAAAAATACGCTTCGCAAAGATACGATTTTGGTGTCGATGATGGCCGTAAATAATGAAATTGGCGTCGTTCAACCTTTAAACGAAATAGGGCGATTGGCTCGTGAAGTTGGCGTGCTGTTTATGACAGATGGCACACAAGCTGTGGGGAAAATGCCGCTGAACGTTGATGAATTAGGTATTGATTTGATGCCAATGTCGGCACATAAATTTTACGGGCCCAAAGGCGTGGGTGCGTTGTTTGTGCGGCAGCGACGACCGAATCGCGTCAAACTGGAAGCGCTCCTGCACGGCGGTGGGCACGAAGGCGGCAAACGCTCGGGCACGCTCAACGTGACGGGCATCGTGGGCATGGGCAGGGCGGCAGAACTCGCCCAAAAACAACTTCAATCCGACGCCGAACGCGTAGGGAAACTGCGCGATATACTCGAAAACGAACTGCTTCAAATTTCGGGAACACGCATCAACGGCGACCGCGAAAACCGCCTCTACAACGTCACCAATGTACTTTTTGAAGGCTGCGACTCCGACGCGCTCATCATGGGTTTGGAAAACATCGCCGTGTCCAACGGCTCGGCCTGTACTTCGGCCTCTATTGACCCTTCCCACGTTTTGATGGCCTTGGGTATGACCGAAACTGAGGCTTTTTCGTGCATTCGGTTCAGCTTAGGGCGTTTCAATACCGCCGACGAAATCCCGCAGGTGGTAGAAGCGGTAAAGAAAGTGGTGGGGGAGTTGCGGGCGATGAGTGGCTAAACCTTAAATGCCTATTTCTAATCCTCTATAAAGTCTTTTTAAAGGCAAAGGACATTCTTGAATAGCATACAAAACGGCCGTGGCATCGTCGCCATCGTAGTCACGAACTATCCAAGTATTGTCGGTTTGTTTGGTATAAACCGACACGTGTTTGGTGTCTTGGTGTACCAGCACATATTCCTTAAAACTTGGAATCGTACGGTAATATTCATATTTGATGGTTCGGTCGTACTCTTTGGTCGAGTCAGACAGCACCTCCACAATGAGTAAGGGATTGGTGATGGTATCCTTACGATTTTGATAAAATTCGGGTTTTTCACAAATGACCACCGCGTCGGGATACACAAACTTGTTGTATTGCTCAATCCTTATTTTGGTGTCACTGTTACTGACAATAAACGCTAATTCATTGCCTTCAACAAAACTATCAATAATAGTGGCTGCTTTTTGAGCTAACCGATTGTGGGGTAGTTGTCCTCCAGCCATTTTTTTGATTAAGCCATTATGGTATTCGTGTTTGTGAATAGATTTGTCCTCCGCCCTAAAATAGTCCTCAATAGACACTTTTGGGGTGGGTAGCAATACTTTTCGACGAATAGGCTTTGTCAGCATGGTTTCCTGATAAGTAGACACTAATGATAAGGTAAAGATAAAATAGAAAAGCATAAAAGCCAAAAGAGGGTATTGGTGCATCAGCAGAAAATGACAGCAAACCCCCTCCGCCAAGCCCCATTAGAGCGGCATAAAGCCTTCTCCATTGTCACGCTGTAAGCGTCTGAATTTTTGTGGGAAAGGAGTCATGCGTTATAGACACATTTTTCAGAGGTTCGTCCCGAAGGCTTTGGGGATAAACGCAAACCAGCTTGAAATTGAAACAAATGTTTAAGAGTAATTTGGTACGCAGTACGAACTAACTTGACTTTTCGTTATCCTTGATAAAATTACTAAATTGGGAAAGTGACATAAGTGCTATTTGTGGAAAGCCTGTTTCTGTTAAAACATTGAAATGCCCGTCATTGGTCACTAAAAGTGCCCCGGCGGCAAAGGCACAATCGCAAAATTTGTTGTCATCGGGGTCGTCGGCAATGAGTGTCAAATCATAGTAGATTTCGTATTTTTCAACGAATGGGTGAACCAACAAAAAATTGAGTACATTTTCGGCGACGATAACGTTAGTCTTTTGCTCTAAAATTTCACGGTACTCCAACAAAATATCATTTGAAATGCAGAGTATTAAATCACCTTCAATAATGGCATCAAAAATCCAACGAAACTGAGATTTCTTACCAATGATGGCAATGAAAATATTGGTATCAATGACTACCTTTAAGGCGGTTGTGCTCATTTGTCCAGTTAGTCATGTCCTGTTCAGTCAAATCTTGCGCTTCCCATACTTCGTCCATGGCCTCGGTGGCTTTTTGGGCAAAGTAGTTGCCAAGCATCTCTTTTATTTCCAACAATTGTTCATCGCTTAGGTTGTTGGCGTATAGTTTGAGCAACTCTGCCTGCAAATTGCTCATCGGTTTTGTTTGAATAGCCGCCATAAGAATCCGTGGTTTATTTTAGACGAAAATACAGCGTAACCCCAAATTATCCTAATTCCCCTTCTTTGTCACGCAGTAAGCGTCTGAATTTTTGTGGGAAAGGGGGCAGCGTATTTCATAGATTCGTCCCGAAGGCTTTCGGAATAAACGCAAAACAATCATGTAACAGCCCCAGCGGGGCGTAATATTGGTAGAAAAGAAGTAATTCTCCCCACCCATGAAGCTCTGTAGGGGTGGTATAAGGGGCGTTAATTTGTCACGCTGTAAGCGTCTGAAATCGTTGTGAGATAATTAACAAGACCGTGCGTTACAAAGGCATTTTTCAGAGGTTCGTCCCGAAGGCTTTCGGGACAAACGAAAACTAACTGGGATGCAGGCGATGAGCAGTTAAGGTTGGTATAAAATAAAAGTCAATTCTTTGACTTGTTTGAACTGATTATCAGCCGAGATGAGGGGAATTCCTAAGAAAATTGCAGTAGCAGCAACAATAGCGTCGGGGAGTTTTAACCGATAATTACGGCGAATTTGTTTGGTAATCTCTTTTATTCCGGTATTGATGTCAATCAAGGCAGACTCATCCAAAAAATAGCGAACAGCGTTTTCCTCTTCCTAGGTAATGTCTTTGTAGCCAAGCAATTCTAATTCATTAATAAACGATAAATAACGGTGTCTCCGTTTAGTAAGTAAAGAACAACATTCGTGTCGAGCAGCAGGTTACTCCCATTCATTGCGCATCCGTTTTTGAATTTCCAAAGGGTCTTCTTTCAATTTTAATGCACCCACATATTTTTTGAAGTCATGCTTTGGCTTTGCACTTTGAGCCACTTTGATTTGAGCATCAATTTCTTCGCGTGAGGTCCCTTTTTTTAGTATGATTGTCATGGTCGTACTATATTTTTAGCGAATATAACGAAACAAATAATACGCTCAAATTATTGTCAACTCCTCTGTCAAACTGTAAGTGTCTGAATTCATTGCGGGAAAGGAGTCATGCGTTATAGACACATTTTTCAGAGCTTCGTCCCGATGGCTTTGGGGATAAACGTAAACCTTAACTACCTCTTAAACACATTTTTTCGATGCCATTCAAAATTAGCCAATGACGGCCAAAAATCCTTGTCAGAAGGCAATGCGATTGTTTTGCCTTCAATTTTTGAGAAACTGTACTCGCTATTGGTGTTTTCTTTAAATGATTGTGAAACTATGACTTCGTAATTTTCATTGACCGAAATCAATCCCCTGTCAAAAGCGCGGTGAAGATTAGGGCAAAGGGCGATTCCGTTCGTTAAACTATTGTCAAAATCTTTTGCAAATGGGATAATGTGACAAGCATCCACCATCGTAATTGTAAAAAGCGCTGACACACGAAGCTCTGAAACACAGCAAGTTTCATTATAAATCTTAATTACTTCACGCCTAAAAATGGTTCCACGGTTGTAGACTTCGATTTGATATGTTTCGGGGTCAAGACGTTTTTTGAGGTTTAGTAACTTGGTTTTGTATTCAGCGGAAGGTTCATAAACTTCGTTCCTTAAATCTTCTAAATATCCATCTTCTTGATTTTCAATGGGCTGCGTAGATTTTTGAGGGAAGTACGTTTTTAAAACCATTTGTTTCAGCACGTCTCGGCTTTCTTTAATCAAAAACAAAGAAGCCAAATTTAGGTCAATTTCAGCATAAGCAACTGCGGCACTCAAATTGCCGAAACTTCGCATGGAACCTGGATTTTCAATCCAAATTTCACAACCAACATTAGGAACTAACTGCCACCACTTACCTTTTTCTCCCGATAGGTGATAAAATGGTAAAGCAAAACGTTGGTCATGTTCTGTTGTTACAAACTGATTCCAAAAGACTGAGAAAGAATGGGTTAATTCAGGTGTGATAAAAATTCGATTGTCCGTAATTCGGCCTAATTCATATTCATGAATAATGGCAAGAAGTAAAATGGGTTTGTGAGGAGCACCGCCTTTTTTTGAATCACGGTGAAGGTGCGTGAAAGCGTGAATGAAATACTCAATTACCCGATTTACTTCCTGCATTATTTTTTCTGTAAGATGTTTTTCTCTATATCACCTGAAACCCATACGCGTACGGGTCGTCGTCGGGGTCGATGGTGATGGTGTTGAGACCGTAGACTTTGGCCCAGCCTTCCACCCCCGGAATGATGGCGTCGTGGTCGCCTACTTTGGCATAATCTTCGACCGTCCCGATGAACTTGCTGCCGATGATACTTTCGTGGATGAAACGGTCGCCTTTTTTCAATTTGCCTTGGGCGGCCCACTGCGCCATGCGCGCCGAGGTACCCGTGCCGCAGGGCGAGCGGTCGATGGCCTTGTCGCCGTAGAAAACCGCGTTGCGGGCCGAGGAGGTCGGGTCAATGACCGCGCCCGTCCATTCGATGTGGCTGAGGCCGTTGATGGTGGGGTCGTTGGGGTGAACGAAGGTATATTTTTCGTTGATGCGCTGGCGCAATACGCGCGCCCAACCAATGAGCTGTTCGGCTTTGTAATGCTCCAAGCCGGGGAAATTCTCCTGCACATCCACGATGGCGTAAAAATTGCCCCCGTAGGCCACGTCCATTTTGAGCGTGCCGAGGTCGGGGCATTCGGCTTCGATGCCTTCGGCGGCAAGGTACGAAGGCACGTTGACGAGCTTGACGGATTTGACTTTGTTGCTTTCCTGAACATAACTAATAAGTACCAATCCCGCTGGTGCTTCCATGCGTACGATGCCGGGCGTTTTGGGGCGAATGAGACCATGCTCGATGGCGATGGTGATGGTGCCGATGGTGCCGTGGCCGCACATGGGCAGGCAGCCGCTGGTTTCGATAAATAGCACCGCCACGTCGTTTTCGGGGTCGTGGGGCGGGTACAAAATACTGCCCGACATCATGTCGTGGCCGCGCGGCTCAAACATCAGGCCTTTGCGAATCCAGTCGTATTCGCGCAGAAAATGCTGGCGTTTTTCGCTCATGTTTTTGCCTTCAAGAATAGGACCGCCGCCAGCTACGACGCGTACAGGATTGCCGCAGGTGTGGGCATCAATGCAGAAAAAAGTTTTGGATGACACAGGAAAATATAAATGACGATGAAAGATGGTTGATTTTAGATTTTGCGTCGAAACAAGCTAAACTAACGCTTTTGGGCCTATTTGAACCGACTTTTGAATGATTTCCTCCAGCACCAGAAGGTTGACGTCCGACAACTTGTTGATGTACAGACACGACACGCTGGTTTTGTGTTTGCCCAACCGCTTGAGGTCCTCTTCTAGGTTGTTGATGCCGCAGGTCAGATAAAGCGTCAGGTTTTGTTTGCGGGGAGAAAAACCCACCAAAAACCAGTCGCCTTCGCGACCAGTGGCGTATTTGTAGTGAGTGTCGCCAAAACCGATGATGCTTTCGCCCCACATTCGGGGTTTGCTTCCGGTAGCGCGTTGCATCATTTCTGCTACGACGCGGCTGTCAGTACGTTGCTGCTCGCGGTCGATACCGTCAATAAACGCGTCTACGCTTTGGTCGGTAGGTTGGGTTTTGTTTTCAGCCATGGTTGAATGGAGGAAGTTAAGGACCTACAACAAAGTTAACAGGAATTGAACATCTACGAAAGGGCTGAAAAAAAACATCCCCGACACAAGGTGCCGGGGATGGTGGCTGACGTTACAAGGTACTTTTGCTTTTGCCTTCTTTTTTGGCTTTTTTATCAGCTTTTTTCTCTTTGGTAGTTTTTTCTGGTTCTTTTTTCTTTTCCTTGCCAGGCTTATCTTTTGCCATATCGGTAGTTGTTTAAGGGTGAGTAAATTACGTTAATTATCGGGGAAATAATTCCAAAAACTTTTTTGGAATGGTAGTTTCAAAACGAAGTTTTTCGTGAGTTATTGGATGAACAAAAGCTAAAACCCACGCGTGTAGGCCCAAGCGCGCGATGGGGTTCGTGACGGCCCCGTATTTTTTATCACCAACGATAGAATGCCCCAAGTCTTGTAAATGGACCCGAATCTGATTTTTACGCCCTGTTTCGAGGTTTACTTTTAACAATGAGAAATCGGCATTTTGCTTCAACACTTCATAATGCGTGATGGCCAATTGCCCCTGAGCGGGGTTTTGACTCGAATACATAATGAGCGCCTTGCTCTCGTTCAGATACGACGTAACGGTGCCCGAAAGCTTTTCGAAAGGCTTTTCGGCTACGGCAATGTAAGTGCGCTCTTTGGTGGTAGGCTCCCAGCTTTCTTGCAACAATGCCTTTACCCTTTCGGTTTTGGCAAACACCATCACGCCCGATGTGTCGCGGTCGAGGCGGTGAACGATGAAGATTTTGTTGGCGGGATTCTGCTTCTTGACGTGGGCGCTCAGCGTGTTATAGGCCGTTTGGGATTCCTTATTGTTGGCCGATATGGAAAGGAGTCCTTCCTGTTTTTCAATGACAATCAAATGCGCATCTTCAAACAAAATCGTCAGGCCGCGATACACGCTTTCCTTGGAACCTTGGGTCCAGCGTACTTCAACGCGCTGATTGGGCTGCAACGAATAATTATACTTTGTTTGAACCCGGCCTTCGACCAAAATATGCCGGTCGCGCAGCAGCGTTTTGATGTTGTTGCGGTTTTTATGGGGAAGTTTTGCCAACAGAAAAGCCATCAATTCGGCGGTTTCGGTGACGGTCAATACGAGCGGCGGTTTCGAGGGTCTTTCTTTGGGCATGTTGGGATAACATTATCCTTTCTCAACGCTTCTATTTTGAGCGTTGAGAAAGGGACAAAGTTATCGGAATTTTTGAGAAAGACAGTTTGTTGAGTAATCCCTCGGCCTTTCAGCGTGCTTTTGGTTTCTCAAAACCAAAAGCACTACTCAAAACGTATTAACATTTAACACCACCGTATTGATGCCCGGCGAGAGTCGGAGGGTACCAAAGGAGGTGTCTGCTTTCGTTCCGTTGAGCAAAATCGTATCTTCTGGTGAGTACTTTAATGTCAACTCTGCCGATACATTGGCGGGTAGTTCAAAGGTGTATTCCTGAAGAACCCTGCTTTTGCGCTGATACGATGCCTTGATGAGTCCTTTCATGGTGGGTACGGTGATTTCGGAAGCAGAAAGCGTGCCTAATTGCGGCTTGATGTGCATGATGCTTCCGCCCGCCGTTTTGGGTTGAATACCCCACATATTGCGCGCAACAATATTGGCAGGAGCGGCTCCCCAAGCGTGGTTCCAGTCGAGGTTGGGTTTGTATTTGGTATCCCAAGCCTCCAACGTCATGGTTGAGCCGATTTTTATCATGTTCCACCAGCTTCGGTCGTGGGTGGCGGTCATGAGTTGCAGGGCATAATCAGCTTCGTTGGCGTTGTAAAGGGCTTCCAACAAATACTGCGAGCCGTACACGCTGCACGCCATGCCCCGAGATTTGATAAACTTAGCAACTGATTTCTTGTGGACGTCGGGCGTAATATCAAACGCCAAGGCCATCATGTTGGCGTGCAGCGAGGAGTGGTCGGTGCCTTCCCCGTCAACGTACGCTCCCGTTTTGGGGTTAAATAATTTTTCATTGATGGCATTTTTGGCTTTTATGGCCATCGTCTGAAACTGCCTTTCATCTTCTGATTTGTGGAGAATGCGCGCAAATTCGGCCATGATTTCCATGTTTTTGTAAAAGAAACAGTTGACCATGGTGTTGATGGGCGTAAAAACATAGCCGTCGCGTTCGCCTTCGGCCGTGGCCAGTTTCCAACCCGTATCCTTTTGGGCCGGTGGCCAATCCACAATGTCTTTTAGCTGAATTTTAGGGTCTTTAAAACCCAATTTTTGCATAAATTCAGGCGTATTTTTGGGTGACGACGAGCTGATTAAACCATCCTCACGGGCGAGTTCCATGAGGGTTTTGTATTTCAGGGGCTCGTAGTATTTGGCAATGAGCTCGGTATTGCCCGTGTACATATAATCTTGGTAAAACATCAGCGCCACGTGGAGTTGCCATTCGGTAGGCCACGTGGGGTGTTCCATAAAATACTCAATGGTTTTGCGGGCAATGCCGTATTCGCGGTCGGTGGCGTAGTGGCTCAGCTGATTGAGGTAGGCATCGGCTTCGTACGGGATGCGCTCACGGTCGCCGTCGAGGTAAAATCCTGAAAATGAACTAGCTTTGATGGTGTATTTGCACAACTCCCAGATTTGGTTGAGGGTGGTGTCGGAGCTTTTGAAACGGCTTTGGTCTTCTTCAAAATAACTGAAATACGCCAATTGCGTTAAGTCATTGGCCGTCAGATTTTCGGTGGCATTGTCTATTTCGCAGTATCGAAACGGCAATAAGACGGGAAACGAATCGGGCAGTACCACCGCGCCGGCGCTCGATTTGGTGTTTCTTGCGTCGGGTTTGATGTTAAGCTGGTACGTTTTTTTGCCTTTCGATACCTCCAATTTTACCTCTTGGTACCGAATACTGCCCATCGGTTTGCGGTTTATTTTCCCGTTTTCGAGCTGTTCTCCCAGTCGTACGATGAGGGTTTGGTTCTTTTTGGCGGTATAATTGAGTGCCAGATTGGCAAAGGCCGCTTTTCCAAAATCAATAAAGTAACTGCCCGGAGCGGTTTTAGTGAATTTTGCCGGTTTCTTTTTATCTACCTGAAAAATATTGGTTGTTGAGATTGAATTGTCGGGTGGCCCCACCCGAAACGACTGCGCTTCTGAATAATCGCCCGTACGATTGTCGGTGTCCCAAATCCTCACTTTCCAAAAGTACTGCACGCCCGTTTGTAGGGGTTTGCCTTGGTAAGCCACATTGGAAGACTGGTTTCCGCGCACCTGTCCGGTGTTCCATACATCGCCGATGTTGTTGTCGATGTTGGCTTTGGAAGAAGCGACTAGTAGTTGGTACGACGACTGAAAAACGGCTTCTTTGGGTACCACCCAACCAAATTCGGGGGTATTATCTTTTAACAAAACGGTGGCGGGTTGTCGGATAAATTCCACCATCAAGCCCGTCGGTTGGCAAGCATTGGCATCTCGGTGTTGCCGGATGAGTTGTTCTGTTTTTTGCCTCAGGTTGTTCAATACATCCCGGTATTTTTCGTCCCGAACCAAGTTGGTGATTTCGTCGGGGTCTGCTTTGAGGTTGTAGAGTTCTTCGAGGGTTTTGTCGTTGACATACCGAAAATATTTCCACTCGTTGGTGCGTACGCCTTCGCTGGGCGGAATATTTTCAAACTCCCAAAGGTGCTCAATCAGCACCGTATCGCGCTGCATACTTCGGGCCGTCTGAGTGACCAACGGGAACAAACTTTTTCCGTGATAATTTTTCGGTCGATTTACCCCTGCCATGTCCAAAATCGTGGCAGGTACGTCAATGTTCAGGGCCATTTCGTCACTGTCTAGGTGCTTTTCCTGCCTTGGGTCGTAAATAATCAGCGGAACCCGAATGGAATTGTCGTACATCAGCCATTTGTCGGCCAACTGTCTTTCGCCCAGCATGTAGCCGTTGTCGCCCATCAAAATGATGATGGTATTTTTATCGAGGTTTTTCTTTTTCAGTTCTTCCCGAATTTTGGCAATTTCCAAATCAATCCCCGCAATCATTCGGTAATAGCCCTTGACCATGCGCTGGTATTTTTCGGGCGTATCAAACCTCCACGTCCAACGCAGACGGCTGAACCCCGCTTTTACTTTTTCGGGTTGTGCGTTAAAGTACTTGTCTTCGCCCAAAAGCGGTGGGTCAATGGTTTCATTTTCAAGCCAATGCGCTGTTTGTTCATCGTAAAAATATTGGTCAGGGGCTCCGTCGTGGGCGTGGGGGGCCGAAAAACTCAGCGATAAACAAAAGGGCTTGTCGGTGGGGGCATTTTCAATGAAATCAATGGCTTTTTGGCCCGTATAGCGGGTCAGGTGGACGGTATCTTTGCCCAGGGTTTTGAAGAAATAGCCCCGTTTGTCGGTGTATCGGTTGTTGCGGTCGTAGTCTTCATACACGTGGAATAATTGGTCTTTTCGGGCATAATTTACCCCGAATTTTCCGTAAAAACCCGTGTAATAGCCAGCCTCTTTCAGTACTTTGGGATAGGCATTTTCCATGTATTCCTGCTTGATATTGCCAGTCTGAAACGTGTAGCGGTGGGCGCGTTCCTGCATGGCACTCAAAATACTGGCCCTACTGGCGGCACAGATGGGGGTGGTTACCAGTGCTTTCTTAAAATAAACGCCCGTTTGCGCCAATTTATCCATTTCGGGCGTGTGGGCATACTTATTGCCCGTGTAGCCCAAGGCGCTGGCTCGGTGGTCGTCGGTCAGGATAAAGATGATATTGGGCTTGTTGGCGGTGTTTTGGCCTACTGCTTGGTTGAAAAGCGGTAAGAGTGAAAGAAGGAGGAGAAATAGGGGACGTTGGCTATTGTCGTGTTCTTTCCGGCCAGAGGCCTTGTAATAACAGCCGCTCGCGTCTCGCGAGCGACTGCAAATAAATGTATAAAACCCGCTGTTTTGGGACATGACTAAATCGTTTTGGGTTACTCAATAATCG
This sequence comes from Runella salmonicolor, assembly GCF_024158025.1. Classification (NCBI taxonomy): domain Bacteria; kingdom Pseudomonadati; phylum Bacteroidota; class Cytophagia; order Cytophagales; family Spirosomataceae; genus Runella; species Runella salmonicolor. Next base: position 1,296,518 of record NZ_JAMZEL010000001.1, on the reverse strand, counting down.
GTTTGCCTTCGTAATTTACTTTTCTGTAAGGCACCGTTTCCGTCTCATCCACTAAGTAATTCCATTGCTTTACATACTCCATTCCGGGCTTAAATTCGTCTTTTCGTTTGCGCAATTCCCCTTTTAAGTCAGCATCCAGTTTGTCCTGAATTTTTTTGTACTCAGCTTTCCCCACCAAATTGTTGAGCTGAAGCGGGTCTTTCAGGTTGTCGAACAACAGCCATGGGCCGTTTAGGTCGCGGGTGTAGGTGTATTGGTGCGTGAAGAGGCCTCGGTATTCTTTGCCGCCCATTTTCCGGGTCCATTGCCCAAAAGGCTGAGTGCAGGAAATCAACGTATGCTTGACGTTGTCTTTTTTTGTTCCTTTCAAGACGCCCGAAAAATCAATGCCTTCGACCGACGCTGGAACGGGAATATTGCACAGGCCCAACAGCGTTGGCATGATGTCGGGGGAGTTTAGGAGCGCCTCGGAAGTTTTGCCCGTTTTACCAAACAATTTAGGGTAATGAAGCAAAAAAGGCACTTTGATGCTTTCGGCGTAAGGCTGCTGTTTGTTCCATGAACCGTGCGCGCCGAGTAAATCGCCGTGGTCAGACGAAAATACGATGATGGTGTTGTCTTCGATGCCCAAATCAATGAGCGTCTGCCACATTTTGCCGATGCAGTCATCAATCGCTGCAATGTGTGAATAATAGCCTCGGAGGTCATTTTTGACCTTTTCGCGTTTCTCCACGGGCACATTTTCATTGATGATGATGTCTTTGTTTTCAAACATTTTACGGTATTTTTCGGGAGCCGTTTGGTACGGGTCGTGTGGGCTACCGATGGAAATAAACACCATAAAAGGATTGGTTTCTTTGGATTTGGCGGTCATGTAGTTGCAGACATCGTCGGTCTGCGCGATGACATCGTAGCCTTTCCACACCAATTTTTTATTGGAATCGCCGGCGTAGTAGGCCGAATTGTTGTAATCGTGGGTGCATTCCAAGGCTTTCCAATAACCAAATCCCTGCTGACGCGTCGGTGGAATGTAGGTGTTTCGGCCGTGCCCGTCGATGTGCCACTTGCCCACAAACCCCGTGGTGTAGCCGTGTTTTTTATAGACTTTCGCTATTGTCGTGGCGTTGGTGTCCAGTAAAACATCATTCATAAAAACGCCGTTGGTGAGCGGGTACTGCCCCGTCATGAGCGAAGCGCGGTGCGGCGTGCAGACGGGCGTGCCCGATACGGCATTTTTGACGTTTACGCTTTGGCGTGCCAATCGGTCGAGATTGGGAGCATACACATTTTTATCACCTGCATAGCCCGTGGCCTGCGCCCGCCATTGATCCACCAAAATGTAGAGGATGTTGGGTTTTTTGGCGGTGTTTTGTGACAAAAGAGTTTGGTTGTTTTTGAGAACAATCAAGGCAATGAAAAACAGATTTATGCTTATTTTTTTCATAAATAGTTTCAGGTAAAAGGTAAATCTTCAAATGGAGATTACACAGAGGACCAAAGAGTTTAAAATTGAGAGCCACAGAGAAAATATTGATTTTACTTTATAATTTCTGTGGTTGTTTGTGATTCGTCTCAATATCCCGGATTCTGAGTTAACTTATTGATGGAGACCTCATTGACTGGAATGGGTGCAAGTAGTTTATTGGGGGTCAAAGTATAGCCTTCGGGATAAAGAAATGTCTTTTTGGCTTTTTCGCGAATGCCGTGGGCGGTCATTACTTCAACGGCCTTGCCAGTACGCTTGAGGTCGTACCAACGTTGGTTTTCAAAACAAAACTCTACCTGACGCTCTTTGGCGATGAGCGTTTTTAGGGCTTCTTTGCCCAATGCGCCCAACGGGGCGGTGAGACCTGCCCGAGTTCGCACTTGCTGAACGTAAGGAATGGCTTCGCCCGTACGGCTTAGTTCATTGAGCGCTTCGGCGTACATTAGCAAGACGTCCGAGTAACGTAACACAGGAAAATTGTCGCCACAACGGTCGTCAGGGGCAGAAATAGGCGCTTTGTATTTGGCACAATAGGCGATAGGACGTACGACATTATCCCAGTCCAGTCCATTCCAAAAGCCAATCGAAACCGCTTTGCGGGTATCTCCTGCCTCAAAAGCGTTGATTAAATCGTCGGTAGGTTGATTCCAACCCGCGCCTACGATGTTGATATTAGGGCGATTCGTAACGGCTCCCCCCGAAGTATGCGGGGCAAACAGAAAGATGAATCGGTTGGCGAGTTCAGCACTGTTTTCTGAATACTGAACCGCAAAGATGGTTTCTTTGAAGTCCTTTTTGGCCGGATTGAAAAGGTCGGCGTAATTGGGTAAAAGGGCGTATTTCCCCGAATTAATGACGGTTTTCAGGGTTTGTTCGGCTTCGGCATACTTGCCAAGGGTGAGATACACTTTGCCCAACAGCGACAGGGCCGACATTTCATTGGCCCGGCCTACTTCTTCCACATCCTTGGCTTTGGCAAAACGCTCGGCGGCCTGTTTTAAATCACTGATAATACTGTCATACACCTGCGCTTCCGTTGAGCGCTTAATGTCCACTGCTTCTTGCGAAGTGGTGGGGGCTAAAACCAAAGGTACTCCGCCAAACTGTCGAACAAGGTTAAAATAATACAGCGACCGTAAAAAGAGGGCTTCGCCCGCACAACGTTCTTTGAAAGATAGTTTCGACCAATTTACGCCTTCCCGATCCAATTCACTCAGTAATTTATTACAACGCGTAATGCCGTTGTATGAGAGGTTCCAAAAGGCCGAAAAGGCGATATTGTCACCTACTAAAATGAATTGGTCAATGACTCCCCGCGAGGCTTCCCCCGTTCGGACGTTGTTTTGAAAACTTGCGTTATCAGAAATTAACTCGGCCAAAATCCAGTGGTTGTTTTTTTCATTATCACGCAAAGGAACGTAGCAGCCGTTGGCCAAAAGGGTGTATTCTACCTCTGTTTGGTAAAAATTCCCTTCGTTGAGGGTTGATTTAGGATAGAGTTCCAGAAACTTGTTGGTGCAGCCTGTCATCAGGGAGAGTGCCAGCACATATATGATTTTTTTCATGTTAAAAGTCGTTTTTTTAGAAGGATAAATTCAGGCCCACTGAAGTAGTTCGCGCAAGTGGATAAGATGACATATCAAAGCCTGGTGAAAGCGTATTGTTAATGTCTCTGGACTGTGCTTCGGGATTAGCGCCTGTGTAGTTGGTAAACATGGCCAAGTTTTGTACCGTAAAATAAAAACGGCAACTGTTGACAAAACCCGTTTTTTTGACCAAGCCTTCGGGAAGCGAATACCCAAGGGAGAGATTGGAAACGCGGAGGAAAGAAGCATCTTCTACCCAACGGCTGTTGACGCGGTGCCCCCAGCTTGGCGTTAGTTTAGGCACGCCGTAAAGCATTCCGTCGCCGGGGTTCTCGGCACTTCTCCAGCGGTTTACAAACTCTTTATTTACGTTGAAAAAACCCTGTAAATTGTCGGTTGACTGCCGCAATCCGTTCATTACTTGGCCTCCCTTTTGGCCGTTCATGATGACTCCCAAGGTAAATCTTTTGTAAGAGAAGTTGTTTGAGAAGCCAAAAATAAAGTCGGGATGAGGGTTGCCGAGCATGGTATAATCCAAAAAGTCGTTGATAACACCGTCGCCGTTGATATCCCTGTATTTAGAATTCCCCTCATAGACCTGTGCAGTTTTGACGATGTTGGGATTGGCGATGTCTTCGGCGGTATAAACGCCGTCGGCAATAAACCCAAAGAATTGACCGATGGGCTTTCCTACCACCGTAATGTGGGTGGGATTGTTGTCGTTGTTTCCTGATAAAATCCGATCCCCGTTTTCATTTAGAGAAAGTACCATATTACGATTGAATGCGACATTCAAATTAAAGTCCCAATTAAACGGTCCCGCTAGGGGTGTTCCTCCGAGTGAAATTTCAACGCCTCGGTTTCGCACGTTTCCTTTATTAACAATCTGTGAATTGAAACCCGTAATGGCAGGGATGACGTCGTTGAGGAGCATGTTTTTGCTCTTTTTATTGTAAAAATCTACAATCAAAGAAAGGCGGTTGTTGAAAAATTCGGCATCCAACCCCACATCAATTTGTTGAGATTCTTCCCACGTCAAAAAAGGATTGGATAACCCCACGAAAGAAGCCGAAACTTGGGTGTTTCCGAAGACATACGCGCCGGGGTTGATGGCGGCCAAGTGCGAATAATTCCCAATGTTGTTATTGCCGCTTCTGCCATAACTGGCCCTTAACTTGAGGTTGTTCAGTACTTTGTTGTCTTTCAAAAAATCTTCTTCGGAAATACGCCAAGCGGCGGCGATAGAAGGGAAAGTAGCGTACCTGTTTTTTGCGCCAAAACGAGAAGAACCATCAGAACGGAAGGTAGCGGTAAGTAAATATTTATCGTCGAAAGAATAATTGAGTCGTCCTAAGTAAGAAATAATGCTCCACTCCTGTTGACTTTCTCCCCAACTTCCGATGGCCTGTGCCGCGTTGATGGTCTGAATCAGGTCGTTAGGGTAAGGGCTGGCGTTGAGATTGATGGCATTGGAGCGGTCTTTCTGTGTAGTATAACCCAACAGGGCGTTCAACCGATGTTTCTGAATCGTTTTGTTGTAAGTAAGTGTATTTTCGAGTAGCCAGTTGAAACTGTCGCCCCTCGAATTGCTCGACCGCCCCGTTCCGGCAACGGGTGGAATATTGGACGCACCCACGGTACTTGGCGTGAATTGGTTAAATTTAGAAGTTGCCCAAATGGTATTGAGCGACGATTTTGCTCTTAAATCGGGCGTAATCTCCCATTCCAAATAGGCCGAACCGAGGTTCTGAAACTGTTGCTGTAATTGGGTAGTTTCTCGCAACACAAAAAGCGGATTGGCAAAGCTCCACGCCGAGTGGTATTTGCTCTGTGGCGAGCGAATATAGGGGATAAGGTGCCCGTTGGCATCGTACGGGCTCATGACTGGGTTTGCCCAGTTGGCTACCCCAATTACGTCTTCACGACTTGAATTGGTGTTGGTCCGATTTTGGTTGATAAGCGTAGGTTGGAGCGATACTCCCACGGTAACCTGCTTGCTCAAATTGGACTCAATGCCCAGATTGGCACTGTACCGCTCTACGCCTGTGTAGCGCAAAACACCCTCTTGTTTATAATACCCCATACTGAAATTCATACGAGAATCCTGCGTACCTTTTTGAATACTCACGGTATGGTCTTGAATCGGGGCAGTTTGGAGCAGTAAATCATACCAATCGGTGCCGTCACCTACCAATGAACTTGGGTTTTGATATTCAACGGGGTAGTCATTGATGGTAGCGGCTCTGTTTTCGGCGCGCCGAACGGCAATGTCAATTTTATTGCGCTGCAAATCAGCAAATTCTTGCTGATTCATCAAATTAGGTCTGCCTTTTTGGGGAACCTGCTGTACCCCTCTCATAGAAGATACATTGACTTGAAGGCGATTGTATTGGCCTTTTTTGGTCGTAATCATAATCACCCCGTTGGCCCCGCGTGAGCCGTAAATGGCCGTAGAAGAGGCATCTTTCAAGATGGAGATTGACTCGATGTCGTTGGGGTTAATCAGTAGGAGAGGATTAAAATTTTGATTCAATCCTGCGGCATAAGGCATTCCATCAACCACGTACAAGGGTTCATTTCCCGCACCAAGTGAACCGCTACCACGGATTCTTACGGAAGTACCCCCACCGGGCGCGCCCGATAGTTGCTGTATTTGAACCCCTGCTACTTGCCCAATCATTTTTTGGTCAATGCTCGATACGGGCAAGTCTTTAATGGTGGTTTGATTAATCGTGGCTACCGAGCCCGTCACATCTTTGGCGCGTTGGGTGCCATAGCCCACCACCACTACCTCACCCAATGCCTTGGTGTCAGTTTTGAGGCTGATATTGATTTGGGTACGGCTTCCCACTACTATTTCCTGCGGCTCGTAGCCTACAAAACTGAATACCAATACGGCGTTATTGTCAGGTACGGCGAGCGAAAACTCTCCGTTGGCGTTGGTTGATGTTCCTTTTTGGGTTCCTTTCAACAAAATACTCACGCCCGGTAGCCCTTCGTTTTTTTCAGCGTCGGTTACTTTGCCTTTGATAACCTGCTCCTGAGGCTCGATTGCGTTTGGGATGGGGACCGATATTTCGTCGATGGAGGCTGATTTTTCGGGCAGTTTTTTGCGTAACAAAATGCGCGTTCCGACCACTTCGTACGAAATATTGAGGGGGGTAAGCAGCTCTCTCAATACTTCAGAAAGCTTATTGGTCATACTCAATGATACTTTTTGGTCGGACCGGATGGCATTGGGACTGTAGACAAACTTGATATTTGCCTGTTTCTCAATCGTATTAAAAACCCGCTTAATTTCGACCGATTCGATTTTGAGCGAAACGGAGGTGTTGAGCACTTCTTGGGCTTTTGTGTCGCGGGCACTGGCTAATCCGCAAAAAGCGACCAGTAGCAGAAATTGGGTAACCGTCATTCTCATCGCTTTGAGTAAGAACGCTTTGGTTCGTACATTTTTTTGCATAATTTTAACATGTTTTTGGTTTGAAAAGGGCAAAAACTCCCCCGCAAGGCTACGTTTCGTGCACGCATGAATCATTGCCAACCGAACGCCAATTCGGCTGCGGGTCACTCCAAGCCGACAATGCTCGCAACATTGTCGGCTTTTTTGGTACTTGGCGGCAAGCCACCGTTATTGGTTAATTGTTATTCGTTATTCATCAAAAAATCTTGACACAATAAACATGAATTGATTATTCATACTTCTTATTTCTTACCTCCTACTTCGGTCTTGCTGCTTCTGACTCCCCACTCCTCAAAACTCATTTACATCCCTCCCCATTAATAAAAATGCTCGTGCCGCGTTGCTCATAAGAGGCATTGACCGATTTGCAAATCAAATCAAGCTGCGTACGGAGGGGCAGTTCGTTCAAATCGGCCGTAAACACGCACTGGCTCAGCATCTGGTTTTCTATGATAATCTGAAGTCCATAGGCATTTTCCAGTTTTTTAAGCACGTTGGGCAACGGGGTTTCGTCAAAAATAAAGGTGGTGGGATGCGTCGGAGGCTGAATCACAACGGGTTTTTCAACAATACTCGGGGTTAGTTTTCGAGAAACTTTGTCAAAGATGATTTTCTGATTGGGCGTCAAAATCAGGCCGTTACGTTGTTGGGTCGGTTTGGCAGAGTTTTCGTAGACCGATACGCGTCCCGTGGCCACCAACACTTCAATGGATTGGGCATCTTCGTACGATTTGACCGTAAAACTAGTTCCTAAAACCTCCGTCACCAGCTCGCCGGCATGAACGACAAATGGCTTGGTTGGGTCACGTTTAACGTTGAAAAAAGCTTCTCCTCTTAAAAATACACTCCGACTCTGCTTGCCAAAATGCTCTGGATAGGTCACGCTGCTGTTGGCTTTCAAAATCACCACACTACCGTCTTCCAAGTGGATTTGTCGCGGATTGGCTGCCGTATTTTTAACCTCAATACCGTGCGGAGTTTGGAGGGTGTGAGTGATAGGGTTTTTGTTAAATTTAGTTGGCTGAGAAAGAAACCATCCACCACCCAAAACGATGGCCACAGAAGCGGCCGCCGCCCATTGAAACCATTGTGCTTTGTAGAAAGGGCGTATTGCTGTTTCCTCAAAAACGGCTTCTGTGATGCGTTGCCAAAGGCGTTTTTTGACACTTATCTGTTCGGGTTCGCTCAGAATTAACGTATTGGTTTTGAGCGTATTTTCCTGCCATTCATGTACCAGCCTTTCTTCGTCGGGGCTGCACTCGCCCGCGAGGTATTTTTCCAGTAATTGATTAAATTCGTATTGGTTCATTGGTTAGTCGATTGTGAAGAAATGGGAGGATATTAATTGTCAGAATAATAGGCTTTTAACTGCTCTTTCAAGACTTTGAGCGATTTGGTGATGTGGTATTCCACGGCTTTTTCCGACAGATTCAACTGCTGCGCAATGGCTTTGACGGATTGGTTTTCAAATCGGCTCATCTTGAATATCTCGACACTTTTTTCGGGTAATTTCTTCATTGCTTCTTCTACGGCTTTCGACAAATCGGCAAATTGAACGCTTTCATCGGTGACGTAGGATTGGCGTATTTCGTTGAAAATCAAATACTCCTGAAATTTTCGCTGCGTAATCTGCGACTTTACGTAGTTGGTAGCCAGATACTTGATTGATACCACCAAATAAGCACTCAAATGTCGGATGATGCTCTCTTGGCGCTTATGCCAAATCCGCTCAAACAGGTCTTGCACCAATTCTTCAGCTTCTTCACGGGTTCCCGTTTCGTGGTATGCAATGCCCAATAGCTTGTACCAATAGCGGTTATAGATTTCTTCAAAAGCAGATTGGTCGCCACTTTTTAGAAAATCTACCAATTGCTCATCTGTTAGGTTGCGGTGCTTCATCTCAAAATACGGTCGTACTTGTATAGTCAATTAGCTAACCAAAATCCCTAAATGATTTTAAAAATTCTTTAAATAATTTTATGTTTTTGTTGAAACCAGCGCTTTTTTAACCAAAAAAGCGCCTTCATTCAATCAAAGGCGCTTTAATGAAAAAGATAAATGTGCGTCAGGATTCTGAAGTGTGCGTCAGGATTCTGAATTGTGCATCAGGATTCTGAATTGTGCATCAGGATTCTCAAATCCTGATGCACAATTGATTAAAATCCCGACAAAGCCGATTTTTTATAAGTAAGAACGTATTTTCCTGAGCCCACCGTAACTGTATTTAACTCCCGACGACCTACCAACTTGGACTTTACGGCCGTGGCGGCAAGGGCTTTGCCATTAAAAATAATGTAGTTTGTTGGGGTTGGCGGTAGACAAATCGTAGCCGTGGTGTTGACGGGCACCTCAAGAGTCATCGTAATAATATCTCCCTTTTTTTGCCAAGCCGAAACGATGGTGCCGTTGATGGAACGGTGTGTAGCCCTTAATGAATTGATATTAGGAGCCATAACTTCGGGTTGAATAAGGAAGTTTTTGAAGCCGGGCGAGGTCTCTTTGATGCCCGCCATGTTTTCAAACATCCATTCGCAAATCGACCCAAAGGCGTAGTGATTGAAGGAGTTCATGCCCGCAGGAAAACCGCCTTCACGCGTGAAACTGTTCCAGCGTTCCCAAATTGTATTGGCTCCGTTGGCAATCTCAAAACCCCACGACGGGTATTCTTTTTGAAACAATAGCTTATAAGCGGTTTCGCTGTTGCCTGTTGCCGAAAGTGCTGGAAGCATGGGCCGAACGCCCAAAAAGCCCGTTGTTAGTTTATTGCCATTATTGACTACCAATTCATTCAGCCATTTGGCGGCTTTTAGGGTATGCGTGCTGTCCAAAAGATTCATAAAAATGGCGTTGGCGTAGGCCGTTTGAGTGTGGCCTTCAAAGCCCATTTCTCCGTCAACGTAGCCTTTTCCATTGCCGTAAGCAGCGGCGTTGCAGATAAATTTGCCTTCGGCGTTGGTGTAATGTTTCAAGAAAGCCGCTTTAACTTTGGCGAATACTTCTTTAAAATGGGCTGCCTCTTTTTCATCGCCGATGGCGGAGGCCATTTCTTGCATCAAGCTGGCCGAATACGCATAATACATCGTAGCCAGCATATCGGGCGGTGTTTTTTTGCCCACGCTCAGCCAATCGCCAAAGCCGCCTTTGGGGTCAACTTCGGCAAACGCAGTTTCCTTAAACACGTACTCACCTTTGCTTTTTGTTTCCAAAAACTGCATGAATTTCTTCATTTCGGTCCAGTGTGCTTTGATGATTTTGGTATCGCCATAAGACCTAAAAATTTGGTACGGATAAATGATACCCGCTTCCATCCATCCCGGCGAGTATGTGTCGGTGACGCGCACCGAAGGAGCTGGGGCGTAGACGGGATACGCACCGTTGGCGAGTTGGGCGTCGTTCAAATCCACCACCCATTTGGTGCCAAAGGCGGCAATGTCGTTGTTGAGGGTGGCACTTTTGACGTAGGCTTGGGCGTCGCCTGTCCAGCCCAAGCGCTCGTCGCGCTGCGGGCAGTCGGTCGGAACTTCCAGATAATTAGACTGCTGTGTCCAGATGATGTTGTGATACAGTTGGTTAACAAAAGCGTTGTCGGTTTCAAACGTCCCCGCTTTGGGCGTGGCCGATGATAGCACGATGCCCACAATGTCCTGCATTCCCGGTGCGTACTTCAAGCCTTCGATTTGCACGTACTGAAAACCGTGGTAGGTAAAGCGCGGTTCATAGATTTCGCCGTTGGGGTCGCCTTTGGCGATGTACAGGTCGGTACCCCGCGCTTTGCGCAGGTTTTCGGTCATGAGTTTACCATCAGGATAGAGCATTTCACCGAATCTAAAAAGGATAGAATCGCCTTTGGCGGCTTTGAATCGGATACGAATCAGCCCCGCGAAGTTTTGCCCCATGTCCACCAAATAGGCATTTTTGCCCATTTGCTTACTATTTTTTGGCGTTAGTCTGGCCACTTCTTGTACGGGGTCGCCTGGGTAAACTTGAAGTTGGCGCTCGGTTTTATCCGAAATGGTAATCGCTTTTTTCCAAGTCGCCTCATTATAATTGGGTTGATTCCACCCCGTTAGCTCTTTGGTTGCGTCGTAGACTTCCCCGTTCAGAATATCCGATTCTACGATGGGGCCGTAGTTGGCTTTCCACGTATTATCAGTCGCAATTATTTCTTTTTGACCGTTGGTGTATTCAATTTCCAATTGGGCTTTTAGGACAGGCACGTCGCCGTAAAAGTTTTTCACAACGGGATTTCTAACCAACAAAGCATAGCCCAAATACCCAGCATACCAACCGTAAGAAATGATAGAACCCAAGGCGTTTTTGCCGGGTCGGAGTTCTTTGCTTACGTCAAAGGTTTGATAATAAAGGCGTTTGTTGTAGTCGGTCCAGCCGGGAGTGAGATAATCTCTACCGATTTTCTTGCCATTGATTTGAAATTCATACAAACCTAGCGCTGTCACGTACAACCTTGCTTTTTTTACGACACCTTTTATTTCGACATCTTTTCTTAGATAGGGGGCAGGTGGCAAATGGTACTCTTTACCTTTACCTAAATGATTCAGATTGAGACCAATGAAATCGGCTTTCCAGTCATTTTTTTGCAATAAACCCATTTCCCAAGTAGCGGGAGCGCTCCATGGTCCGGGTTGGTTTTTCTTGTCCCAACTGCGGACTTTCCAAAAGCAAATCTGCCGTGATTCAAGTGGTCTTCCTGCGTATTCGATTTGGGAGGTGGCGTTGCCCGTGACTTTTTTGGTGTCCCATAAATCTGCTTTTCCTTCCTCCAGAAGGGTAATGGAAGACGCCACCAGAATTTGGTAGCCCGTTTGGTATTGACTATTAACCGCCGAGGTCAATTCCCAGCTCAAACGCGGATGAGCCACGTCGGTGACGGGGTTGATTTTGTATTCAGAACGCAGGTAGGTAGCTTTTAAGTCGCTTTGGGCGGATACGTAAAGAGAGAAAAAAACGAACAATAATTGGAGGTAAAGCTTCTGAATCATAGCAGTTTAAGGGGTATTAGGATGTATAGTAGGGTGCAAATAACCGTGAAACCTCGGTAAAACTATCCTTTACCAACCTATCTTTTATCCAAAAAAATCATTTTTCATTCCTGCTTAATAGCCTGGCTTTGTAGAAAACAAAAAAATCCCCAACAATACGCTGGGGATTTGATAAACAAGGAGTGTATTTTTTAGCCAATCGCCTCGTTTAGGTCTGGCAAACCGCCAAAGCGTTTCAGCGTATCTACGTGCGATTGTAGTGCGCTCCAAAACGTAGGATTTTCCATGTAAACCAGCCCAAAATCTTCGGCTGTTTGTTTGACGATGGGCGCGATATTGGGATAATGGACGTGACAGATTTTGGGGAAAAGATGATGCTCAATCTGGAAATTCAAACCGCCTACGTACCACGACAGCCACTTGTTGCGTGGCGAGAAATTGACCGTGGTTTCCAACTGGTGAATGGCCCAATCTTTGGCCACAATACCCGTTTCGGGAATCACCGGGTGGGATGTTCCTTCTACGGTATGCGCCAATTGGAAAATAACCGTCAACACCAGTCCAGCGGTGAAGTGCATGACCAGAAAACCAATGAGGATTTCTGAAAAAGGAATCGAGAAAACCACCACTGGTAGCACCAAAAAGATGGCGAGATAGGTCGATTTAACCACAATCAAATTAAGGAGCGTCATGGCATTTTGTGCTTTGGTCTGCTTATTGACGCCGTTGCGGATATAAGAAACGAATTGGATGAAATCTTTCAAAAGTACCCAATACAAGGTAAGAATTCCGTAGAAAAAAAATGCGTAAATCCACTGAAAGCGATGTACTCCTTTGATTTCGGCGTGGGGAGAAAGTTTGACAATACCCCGGTCGCGAATGTCTTCGTCCATTGGTACAATATTGGTGTACGTGTGGTGAAGTACATTGTGTTGTAATTTCCAATTCAGAACGCCTGCTCCCGCCAAATAGATTGAATAACCCAGCCATTTGTTGACCGCAGTACGGTCTGAATAGGCGCCGTGATTGGCATCGTGCATGATACTCATCCCAATGCCCGATATGCCAAATCCCATGACAATCCAGAGCGGTATGCTTGCGGCGAGCGAGGGCTGAAAAGCGAGAATACAGATAAAAGGAAGAATGTAGGCGCTCAACAAAACGACCGTTTTGACAATCATCGTTCGGTTTGCGTGCTTTGGGATATTGTTTTCCTTAAAATAGGCGTCTACTCTTTTTTTTAGGGTTGGGAAAAATTGACTTTTTTCTTGGGCAACAAATTTTACGTTTTCTTTAAGTTTCATTAAAATTAAAGGTTAGATAGGCTAAATGTACGAAGCGAAAAATCAAGAGAAGAAGAAGAGTTGTGAAGTCTAAACCTATTCAGGAAACCGCCCTATATTAAAAACGAAAAAGTTTGAATTATAATTACTGATTTAGCAAAAATTATAATTCAGAAACCAACTGATTGGCGAACGTATTTAGTAATTCTACAATAGGTTGACGCAAAGATACTGAAAGTCATGCAGATTGATTGCAAAAGAATTTTTCTGAGCAGAGCAGCAAGACAAAAAAAACTTGAAATTCTAAAATCGTCTCTTAGTTTCAGCACATACATCGTGTAAAATAGCGTTTGATTGCGCATTTATCGGTTTAATCGGAGTAAGCTGCTGTCATTTTATTGTTCTAAAATGCAACTAATGTATATCCTAAAATGAACGATTAATAAATTATCAACAGATTGTGTCTCTTTTTGTTTGCGCAGTCCTGCCTTTCGTTTATTATTGTAAAAAAACCTGCCAGATTTTTGATTGTCAGGACTCAACGTTAGAGGTGAAATTTCACAACTGTTTCTGCTTGACGCGGTTACAACGTGCCTGTTCATGTCTACAAAAGAGCTGTAATGGTGGAATTGCCGCATACCCCCCCGCCTATACAGCATATAAAAATGGAATCGTAGTTGAACAGATTTTAATTTTAGTATGGAAAATGAACCAGTATGGATACTGATTTCAGAATTGTTGGAGAGCGGATTGGAATATTCTGTTCAGCTTGGCAGGATAGAAAATAAAGATACGTGGATACTCGAAAACAAGGAGAAAGAAGTAGTCGCTTATCAAATAGCCGAACCCGGAAAAGCCCCGTTTTATAATGTTTACTGCTTAGTGGAATACGAACCTGAAAATGAGGGAGAATCATCAACCCCTGAGATAATCGCTTTTTTAATAAAAGGAAGCTAGATAGGAGTAATTGCTCAACTTTTTTGCTTGATTTTCCAACATCCATCCTGCTTTGTTAGGATTCAAGGCTGAAAGGGAAAAATTTAAAATAATCAATTGGCAACCAAAGGGGCCACAGCCATTTGGCTGCCAATTGATTATGTGAACGATTGTTCGGTAAGTGATAAACTGAATTGAGATTGTTTTGGTGGTTGTAGGTGTTTTTGGCGGTTGTTGGTGTTTTTCCACCAACAACCATTTAACTGCCTTTATTGTGAAAGCAAACTCGCCGAAAGTTCATCCAAATACAAACTGCAATTGGGGTGTTTTTGTAAAATACTCGCAGGATAGAGGTTGCTTACTTCATGTTCCAAACAATCTTTGACGGCCTGCGCTTTTCGTAAATCGGGTACCGAGCAAATGAGGTGCGCGGTTTTCATGATTTGTTTTACCGACATACTGATGGCCTGTTTGGGTACATCTTCCAAAGTCGGAAACCACCCTTCGTTCATTTGCTGACGGCGGCATGGCTCGTCCAAATTTACCACGATGTACGGATTTTCGGTGTCAAAATCAGCCGGAGGGTCGTTGAAGGCCAAGTGGCCGTTTTCGCCGATGCCGACCAGTGCGACGTCGATGGGAAGTTGCTGAATCAACGCGCCCAATCGTGCACATTCTTCTTCGGGATTGACTTCGCCGTCAATTAAATAGCTCGCTTTCAGCGGTGGCACCTGGTCCAAGAAACGCTCTTTGAGGTATTTACGGAAACTCGCTGGGTGGGAAAGTGGCAGACCGATGTATTCGTCGAGGTGAAACATCGTGACCTTGCTCCAATCAATGTCTTTATTGTCAATCAGTGTTTGTAACGTTCCGAATTGACTCGCCCCCGTGGCTAAAATAACGTTGGCGAAGCCTTTTTCGGCAATGGCGCTGCGGATTAACTCGGCCGCTTTTTGCCCAGAAATCTCGCCTAAATCAGCGGGGTTTTTAGAAATATGGATGTTCATAAAATAAAGAAAAACAGAGGTACGGATTGAGGTGAGTTATAGTGAACGTTCTTTGATTCTGGTATTACCGCCTTTGGTCATAGAAATATCGACGGGTGCGTTATTTTTCCACGACCCACCCGTGAAATCAGGCACGTCGATGGACGTCGAGCGGTTGGCCACCGACCACTCGCTCAGCGGCGCAATGGCGCTCCACGAAGCGGCGTCGTACACGTCTTGGTCGAGCGGCAGGCCATTGCGGAGGCAGTCAATCAGCCGCCAGTCCATCAAAAAGTCCATGCCGCCGTGGCCGCCCACTTTCTTGGCCAGTTCGCCGATGCGTTTTATGATTTCGGGCTGATATTTTTCTTCTAGTTTTTTGTATTCTTCTTCCGAAATCCAATCGTGTCCCGTGGAGATTTTACCGGGGAGCGGATATTTGAGCGCCGTGGCTTTGGTACCGCTCACCAAGTGAATGCGTGAATAAGGGCGCGGAGAGGTTACATCGTGCTGCACCATGATGGTTTTGCCTTTTTGGGTGCGAATCGTGGTTGTGTTCATATTGCCGCGGAACGACGCATTGGCAAATTGCTTGAAATCGGCATCGGTGGCGGCCAATGCGTGCGCCCTCGGTGCCAACATAAAATCATTGCTCGCCATCGAGACCAAGTAGTCCATTTTATCGCCGCGATTGATGTTCAAAATCTGACAAATGGGGCCCAATCCGTGCGTCGGGTAGAGGTTACCATTGCGTTGATTTTCTTTCAGCCGCCAAAGGTCGTAGCGTTTGCTTTTATCAAAAAACGAATCGTAAATGTCGTGAATATAAGCGCCTTCTACGTGAACTACTTCCCCGAAAAACCCCTGACGGGCCATGTTGAGGGTGAGCAGTTCGAAAAAATCATAACAGCAGTTTTCGAGCATCATGCAGTGTTTTCTCGTCCGCTCGGAGGTTTCGACCAGTTTCCAACAATCTTCCATCGTTGTAGCGGCGGGAATTTCCACGGCCACGTGTTTGCCTTGTTCCATGGCGTAGAGGGCCATGGGCGCGTGGAGGTTCCAAGGCGTGCAGATGTAGACCAAGTCAATATCATTGCGCTCGCAGAGTTTTTTCCATTCGTTTTCGCCTCCCGAATAGAGCGTTGGATTATGGGGTGTATTTTCCAGTTTCTTTTTGGCTTCTTGTGCTTTTTCGGGCCGGATGTCGCAAAGGGCTTTCACCTCCACATTTTCGAGGTACACGATGCGGTTGAGTGCCCCAGAACCGCGATTGCCCATGCCAATATATCCAATCCTGACGGTCTCGATTTTGGGCGCACCGTAGCCACTCATGTTAAACTTCTGCGCGTGAGGTATGAGTGTTTGTTGTTGAATATGATTCAGGGAAGAGACTGGTTTGGCCGTGGCGCAGGCTTGCGTAATGCCCGCAGAGAGCAGGCCAAGGCCCATGGTTCCCGTTAGTTTTAAAAAATCGCGGCGTTCTTCCGATGATTTATGCATAATCGTTTGCAGGTTTAGGCTTTAAGGTTGAAGCAATGAGGGAAAATGAATGAAAAAAGTATCACTTGTTATAAGAGGCAAGGAGTAACAAGTATTACTCAATACTGCGATATTTTGGCTATTTTTGCCCTCTATTTTTTATTTAATATTGACGCATGGCCCGTACTGGAAAAACCTCAACAGAACCCCTTAAACCCAAAGAAACCCCGCTTAACCGCCAATATAATCAGATAAAATCACGCTATCCGGGAGCTATGTTGCTCTTTAGGGTGGGAGATTTTTACGAAACATTTGGGGAAGATGCCATCCGTGCCAGCCGAATCCTGGGCATTGTGCTTACCCGTCGCAACAACGGCGGTGCGCAGGAAGAATTGGCGGGTTTTCCGCATCATTCGTTGGATACCTACTTGCCCAAGCTCGTTCGGGCGGGTGAGCGGGTGGCCATTTGTGATCAGTTGGAAGACCCCGCCGTGGCCAAAGGCATCGTACGGCGTGGGGTAACGGAGCTGGTGACGCCGGGGGTTTCATTCAACGACAATGTGCTGGATACCAGACGGAATAATTATTTGGCGTCGGTTCATTTTGGCAAACAAAACACCTTCGGGATTGCCTTTTTGGATATTTCGACGGGGGAGTTTTTGACCACTCAGGGCAACAAAGAATACATCGAAAAATTGCTGCAAAGTTTTGCGCCGTCGGAGGTACTGTACTGTAAAAAATACCGTCAGGAATTCGGCGAGCTGTTTGGGGATAAATTTCATACCTTCTGCCTCGAAGATTGGGCGTATACGCACGAGTTCGGCTACGAAATTCTCATTAAGCATTTTCAAACCACTTCGCTCAAAGGATTTGGCGTCGAAACCCTCACCGAAGGCATCATTGCGGCGGGGGTGATTTTGCGGTATTTGGCCGATACCGAGCACAAAGACGTGAAGCACATCACGCGGCTGACCCGCCTCGACGAAGAAAAATACGTGTGGCTCGACCGCTTTACCATTCGTAACCTAGAATTGGTGTATCCCCAACAAGAAGGTGGCGTGCCGTTGATTCAAATACTCGACCAAACCGTGACGCCCATGGGCGCGCGCCTGCTGCGTAAGTGGCTGGTGCTACCGCTGAAAGATAAAGCGCCAATTGAAGAGCGCCTCCAAACGGTGGAGTTTTTTCTCCAAAACGAAGAACTGCTGGACGAAATCACCCTGCACCTCAAGCAAATAGGTGACCTCGAACGCCTCATTTCAAAGGTAGCGGTTCGACGCATCAACCCACGGGAACTGCTGCAACTGAAGAAGTCGTTGAGCCATATTGCGCCCGTGAAAGAATTGCTGCAAAAGGCGTGGAGCGGAGAGGTAAAAGGGAAGGGTACAAAAGGAGAAGAATCACCAAACGGTAACGAATCCGAAACTCAGTCGTCCGTTTCTCCGTCATCCTCTCTGACACCGCTACGCAAATACGCCGACCAGCTCAATCCCTGTGAGTTTTTACTGGAAAAAATTGAGACCGAACTCCGCGAAGACCCACCCGTGGTGACCAATCAGGGCGGTATGATTAAGAGTGGCATCGATGCTGATTTGGACGTGCTGCACAAACTGGCGTTTTCGGGCAAAGACTACCTGATACAAATTCAAAACCGCGAGATTGAACGGACGGGCATCACCTCCCTCAAAATTGCCTACAATAAGGTGTTCGGCTACTACCTCGAAGTGACCAACTCCCACAAAAACCGCGTGCCGCCCGAGTGGATTCGGAAGCAAACCCTCGTGAATGCCGAGCGCTATATTACGCCCGAACTGAAAGAGTACGAAGATAAAATCCTGAGTGCCGAAGATAAAATCTTTGCCATCGAGCAGCGTATTTTCAATGATTTGGTGATGATGGCCAACGATTACGTGGCGGCGGTACAGCAGGATGCTCGCGTGGTATCGGTGCTGGATGCGTTGGCGTCTTTTGCGCGGGTAGCCCGTAAAAACAATTACAATAAACCCAAAATTACGGAAGATAAGTCGCTGAAAATCAAAGAAGGACGTCATGCTGTGATTGAACAGCAGCTGCCGTTGGGCGAAAGCTACGTGCCCAATGACCTGTATCTTGACGACGAAACACAGCAGATTATTATCATCACGGGCCCCAATATGGCGGGAAAATCGGCGTTGCTGCGCCAGACCGCGCTCATTGTGCTGATGGCCCAAATGGGCAGTTTTGTCCCCGCCGCCGAGGCCGAAATCGGGTTGGTAGATAAGATTTTTACGCGTGTAGGAGCTTCCGACAACCTGAGTCGCGGGGAGAGTACGTTCATGGTCGAAATGACCGAAACGGCGAGTATTCTCAACAACCTCAGCGAGCGCAGCCTTGTGCTGATGGACGAAATCGGGCGCGGAACGAGTACGTACGACGGCGTCAGCATCGCGTGGAGTATTGCGGAGTTTTTGCACAATCACCCGCGCCACCGCGCCAAAACGTTGTTTGCGACGCACTATCACGAACTGAACCAATTGGCCGACGATTTTCCGCGCATCAAAAACTTCAACGTGGCGGTGAAGGAAGTAGGCAACAAAGTGATTTTCTTGCGGAAATTGAAAGAAGGCGGCAGCGAGCACAGCTTCGGGATTCACGTGGCGCAGATGGCTGGGATGCCACAGGAGATTGTGCTGCGCTCCAACGATATTCTGCACAGCCTCGAAAAGAGCCACCAACGGGCTGAAACCAACAAAGCCGTGAAGGAAATGCCCAAAGTAAACTACCAAATGACGCTATTTGAGCCGCAAGACCCCAAAATAGAAGAACTCAAAACCAAGCTCAAAGCTCTGGATATCAACACCCTTTCGCCAATTGAAGCCTTACTGAAACTGAACGAATTGCGACGGTTGGTGGAGTAAGAACTTACATAAAGAACAGATTAACAGCTTTTAAGAATGAATTTCATGACTCGTTACTTATGGCTAATGCTTTGGGTGGTCGTTGCTTCCCACTTGCACGCTCAAAATTGGCAGAACCCCTATCAGGAAAGATTCAACAGGCAATTTGCTGCCAAAAGTTATGAACAGGCCGAAATTGATTTCAAGAATGGCAAGCCTGTTATAACGTTGGTTCTGAATGAGTTTGCCAAACCTTTGGATGCACCGCTTGCGCAATTGGTGGATGTAGAGCAGGTATTTGTCCAAATTTCAAGGTCAGATTCGGTAAGAATGGCCGCTCTTTTTGACGAACTGAGCCGATTGCCCAAGTTAAAGTATTTGAGTATAAGTGGGAACATTATCAAACCAGGTGACACTCTAAAGATACCCGCTAACGTAGCGAAGTTGAAAGGTTTGGAAGGGCTCAGTCTTAAAATGATTGGGAGCCTAGATTTAAGTGCTGTTTGGCCTGTGTTACCCAATTTTAAGCAGTTGGCCGCTCTGGACATAGAGTTGCCCTCAAAACAAATGCGTTTACCATTGGCATTGCGAGAATGTAAAAATCTGAAATCACTAAAGATTTCATCGTTTGAAGGACAGTTGCCCGATTGGCTTGCCGAGCTAAAAACGCTTGAGTATATAACGCTCCAAGGAAAGTATCATGAGAATAAGGTACAACCCTTGTTAACTTACCCAAAGACTTTGTCTGAATTTGCCTCTTTAAAGGGGTTAGAAATCAGTAACTTTAGATTCAAAGGGGCTGATTTTAAAGGTTTAAGTGATTCATTACAGCATCTTTCGGTAAATAATTGTACACTTTCCGAGCCCGATGAATTGATAAACGCCTTGAATCGTTGTCAGAGATTAGAGTCGTTTTATTTGATAATGAGTACTTTACCTTCTTTTTCTGCGGCTACAACGATAGCATTACCCAACCTAAAGGAATTGATTTTTTGGAATTTATCCGAAGATTCATTGCGGAAAAATCCTCTTTCCGCAATGCCTGATTTTTCAAAATCCATTGGGTTGAAAGTGCTTCAACTTGAAAGGGTACTGGGAGGATCTTTGCCGAAAGGGATAGAAAGAATGACTGAATTGGAAACGCTCAATCTGGCCGAAAATCGTCTCACCCAATTGCCTGATTTGGGCAAGCTGACGAAGCTCAGGAACCTTATCGTCAATAACAATCAACTGAAAGAGTTGCCTAATGATATAGGCAAAGCCCTAAAGCTCAGAATGTTGAATGTGGAAAATAACCAATTGGCCGAACTGCCATCAGGGTTGGTTAATGCGGTTGAATTGGAGATGGCCTTCTTGGCCGACAACAACCTGATAAGGCTTCCTGCAGAATTCTCAAAGTGCAAAAAACTAAAAGAGCTGAATGCGAGAGGGAATCAATTGACCGAATTACCCAAAAATATCGGCAGTTGGGTTAGCTTGCAAAATCTACAATTAAACAATAATGAATTGACCGAGCTCCCCAATTCCATCGGTCAATTGAAACGCCTCAGAGTCCTTGATGTTTCCCATAATCCACTGACTCAACTCCCTGAATCGTTGGGCGACTGCGACAGCCTCTCAATGCTAACGCTGTCGAATTGTCGTTTGGAAACCTTGCCTAATTCGCTGGGAAAATTGCAGCACCTAAATTTTCTTAACCTTGCCGACGCTGACGTCTTGTATTTTAATCGGAACATTAATAGCCGAACGTTGGACCAAGTGCCAGCCAAAAACCACAACCAACTTCGGTCGTTGCCAGCGTCGTTGGCCAATTGCCGTAAACTGCTCAGCCTTGATTTATCCCGTAATAAATATTGGGATGAAAAAGCCCTGTGGCCCGTGATTCAACAACTCCGTATGCCGAAGGGAACCGTCAACTTGACCGAGTGTAATTTGAGTGCTATGCCAATGACGGGTTGGCTGGATACGCAGATACAAAACCTGCATCTGGTTAAAAATGAACTAACACAATTCCCAATTGAGTGGTACAAGACCCAAGGAATCAAATCCATTGTGTTGTTTCGAAATAAATTAACGCCGCCGTCATTAAATCAGGAATTCCATTCCTTTGAAGAGCGCTTGTTGCTGGGAGACGAAATGGGAATAGACGTTCCCAAACCTTTTCCGAAGACCAAAGATATGGCGAGGGCGTACTTAAATCAGGCAGGAAAAAAAGTGAATATGGGTGATATTCCGCGCTTTGTGGAGTACATGAAAGAAGTGCAGCGCATTGATTCTACCGCCGCGAAATATGCTCCTGAATTATGGTCGCGTTTCTATTTTCATACCCATCAATACCGCCGCGCTGTCGATAGCATGAATGTGGTGGTTGAGCGTTATTTCAGGTACGAAAAAGAACTTCTAAAATCTCTTGGGCAACAACCGCAACGTGGACTACCCGTAGCACTTTATGTTGACCTGCGTGGACAATCTAAATGGAAGCTCGGCGATTCGTTGGGGGCCATCAAAGACTACGAACTGCTCCTAAACGACTACAAACTTTTTGCGCCCAATCTGTGGGGCCGCCTCGGGGTGTGGTACAAGAGGTATCGCCCTACGGCTGGCAAAAGTGGCGCGGCGTTTGACAAAGCGATTAACATGTATGAAGCCGTCCGCAATCCACTTCCGATGGTGCAACTCAGCGCGGCCGAAGTGTACTTGATGAATGAACAACCTGACAAAGCTTACGAATATCTTTTTGGACTTGACCGGACAAAATTCAAACTTGAAGAAAACCGTTTGGCAGATTATCTGCTGTTGACGGCGCAGGTTGCCCAAAAACAAGCGGGAGAAGAGGACGTAGAAACCTTTGAAAAACGCTTGAAATCAGAAAAAATAAAAATACAAGGCTGGAGTTATCAACTGTTTGAAGAAGCATTGGACAGTTTGGAATACCCCACCGAGCAAAAAGCCCTCATTCGTCGTCTAACGGTTGCGTTGAAAATGCAAAGTGTTTTGGTGGATTGATCAATCTCACTTCTTCCGAAATCCATAGGGGCAGTGCCGACAGCCGTTTTTGCAGCAATAGCCGCGTTTGAGGTGATAGGCCGCCGTAAACACTAAAAAACCGTTGGGGTCGGTATAATAGTCCTCGTCTTCTAAGCCGTGGCGCTTAAAAGTGGTTTTTTTGTGAGTAAGAGAGGAACGCTGACTGCTCAAAGCAATGATTGTCTTTGGTGTAATGGGGGATAAACAGCAAATGATGCAGAATTGTTTTAGGTCTTGTTTGATTATTATCTTTTATTGGCAATATTAAATCTAGCAATCATTTGATTATTAGATAATTGGCCGATAAATAAGTTGCAAAAATAGTTTGTTGTTTAGGTTAATTTTATGCCAAACAACTCTTTGGAACGTAGCCATACCCAGGTCACGATAACCATCGTAAGCCCGCCGCCGATCAAAACGGAAGGGACTGTTCCGAACACTTTGGCCGCTACGCCTGATTCAAACGCCCCTATTTCGTTGGAAGAACTGATGAAAACGCTGTTGACCGAAAGCACGCGTCCGCGCATGTGGTCGGGCGGGACCACCTGCAAAATCGTCTGACGAATCACCACGCTGATGGCGTCAAATGCGCCCGTTAGGAAGAGCATAAACACCGACAGCCAGAAATTGGTAGAAATGGCAAACACCAAGGTGGCCACCCCAAAGCCAGCTACCGCAATGAGCATATTGCGCCATGCGTTGCGGGTGGGAGTGTAATAGGCCGTGGCAAAAATGGTTAATACGGCCCCCACAGAAGGCGCGGCCCGCATGATACCGAGTCCTTCGGCGCCTACTTTCAGAATATCTTCGGCAAAAACGGGTAAAATGGCAATCACCCCGCCAAAAAGTACCGCCGCCAAGTCGAGCGAAGTAGCATAAAACAGAATCTTTTTTTCGTACACAAACTTGATGCCTTCTTTGATGCTTTGCCACACGTTTACTTCGGGGCCTGCCACTTCGGGAATCGGTTTTTTCTTGATTAAAGCTAACAGGATTTGACTGACGATAAACAGCGCCACTACCACCCACAGCGTATTGGTCAAGCCAATGTACGCATACAAAAAACCCGCAATGCCTGGCCCGGCGATGGCACCCGTTTGCCAAAATGTACTGCTCCAAGTGGCCGCGTTTGAGTAGACTTCGCGGGGTGTCAAAAAAGCCTTCATGGAAGAAGAGGCGGGAGAATAAAATCCTTTGGCAAAACCAATGGCGGCCAAAATTCCGTAGACGGTCAGGAGCAAAGACGTGGTCGAGTACTCAGCGCGGTGCGCTGGATACATCACCCAAATCAACGCCAATGAGCAGCAAAGTATCACACTTTGGCTGATTTGCATGATGGTACGCTTATCTTTTCGGTCGGCGTAATGCCCTCCAAATAACGCAATTGAAATGTAAGGTAGTGCTTCGGCCAAACCGATAAAGCCCAGCGAAAGAGGGTCATGGGTGAGCTTATAGAGTTCGTAGCCAATGACTACCTCCTGAATCATGACGGCCGCGGTAATCATGCTGTTGGCTGAAATCAATCGGACAAACTCGGGATACCGCAACGCGGCATAGGGGTCGTTGGTGGAAGTTTTCAAAGTGTTCTAAACTATGTGCGCTGTGTTTTTATGGGGTTGCAACTAGTTGCCTACCTAAAATTTTAACCTAATTCCTTAAAATAAAGTTGCTTTTTAAACCTTAAATTAACCGAAGAATTTTGGACAATGAGCTTAGCGTTGGGCGTATGTGTCACATTATGAGGCTCTTTTATTTGTTCTAACAAAAGCCGTGCGGCTTTTCGCCCCGTCTCCCAAACGGACGGCTCCTCGGTAGTAAGTGACGGTTCAAAGATGGCCGAAAGGGGGGGGCATTGCTAAAACCTAGAATTCCTAGTTCCTGCAGAATTTTAATGTCCCAACTTTTGGAAATTTTAAGGTAAAGTACTCATTTGTGCCCGAAACTCCCTTGGCGTAATTCGGTGTATTTTTCTGAACGAACGGTTGAAATAAGAGATGTTGCTGTAACCACTCTCAAAGGCTACTTGCGTAATGGGTATGTCTGAATGTTGTAAAAGCTGACAAGCAAAGCCGACTCTCACTTCATTGATAAAATCGGAAAAAGTACGGTGCGTAAGCGACTTAAAAAAGCGACAGAAGGAGTGAAGTTGCAGGCCTGTTACCGAAGCGGCTTTTTCTAAGGTAATTTCTGTTCGAAAATTTTGTTGGATAAAATCCATTAATTGGGCTACTCGCCCTTGCGCGTCGTTGGAATAGGCCGACAATAAGGAGGCACCATTTAACCACACCAGCTCTTCGGAATCTAATAACAAGTCCAGAATTTGAATAAAAGAAGCTAATAAGGGTACGTTCTTTTGGTGAATCATATTTTGCAGAAGGCTTGTCATTGCTTCTTTTTTTGACCCTGTAATACTTATTCCCCTTGTAGATTGTTGAAAGAAGGATTTTACTGATTGGGTATCTATAAAAGGTTTTAAGTTTTCTACGACCTTAACGGGGTGGATATAAAGGGCAATTGAAACATCAGGGTTTTCACTATCTTCTAATTTAGGCTTTGAATACCAAACATGGGGTACCCGTGGCCCGACAAAGGTCAAATCTCCTGCTTCAAAATGTTCGATAGAGCCACCGATGATTCGCGTTCCTGCACCAGATCGTATATACACCAACTGACATTCATCGTGAAAATGAAAATCGGTAGCGAAGGCCGGGCGTATGATTTCTTTTGCCACAAAAAGAGTTTGAGAAGTGGCAAAATCGGGCAAAAGTGCGAAAGTAGGCTTCATGTTTTTGAGACAATTATCAGTTATGCAAATATAGTACATAAACATATCAACCCATTGTAGGCTTTTTCACTCATTATGGCCTTGTTTTGCGGTTATATTATGCATAATATAACTATTAAATATTTTTTTTATACTATGCAAAGAATAATATCTGTACAAAATTAACCTGTATTAACCTTATCCAATCCATGAAATGTCTTTACTGGTTTAACTCTACGTCAGATGGGGGTTTATATACCACCGTCGGCGACTCAAACAGCAAGCTCAGAAGTACTGCTAAATCAGCAGGTACTAAAACGTTACTCCTGTTGGTCAGCCTTTGGCTGTTGTTGGGAGGTCAGGGGGTATTTGCCCAAAACCGCCCGGTTTCAGGCACCGTATTTGACTCAGGAGGTGCGCCTTTGCCCGGAGCAAGTGTTCAGATAAAGGGTACGGCCGTAGGAGCCATAACCGACGTAAATGGAAAATACAACGTTCAGGCATCGAGTGGGTCCACTTTGGTATTCAGTTATATTGGTTACACGGCACAGGAGGTGTTGGTGGGAAGCAAAACTACCATTGATGTAAATTTAGTGCCAGCGGCTGAATCACTTTCGGAAGTGGTTGTGGTGGGCTACGGTGTTCAGCAAAAAGCCAATTTGTCGGGTTCAGTCTCAACGGTATCGGGCAAAGAGCTCACGGAGCGGCCCGTACCCAACGTGCAAAACCTTTTGCAAGGTAGGATTGCGGGCTTGGATATTATCCAGTCCACTGGAGAGCCGGGTCGGGACGATGCTTCTTACCAATTGAGAGGATTTGGTTCGTTTGGCGCTTCAAATGCCCCTTTGATTTTGGTCGATGGTATCATCGCTTCTATCAAAAACCTTTCCCCGCAAGACATTGAGAGCGTTACGGTGTTGAAAGATGCGGCCTCGGCCTCTATCTACGGTGCTCGTGCGGCCAATGGGGTGGTTTTGATTACGACCAAAAAAGGTAAAGCAGGCAAATCAGAAATAGAATATGCTGCAAGCTACGGGATAAGTGAAGCCACGAGAGTGCCTGAATTGATTACTAATTCTCCTATGTACATGGAAATGTACAACTCGGCTAGGGCCCGAAGCGGTCAAGCTCCCCTATATACACAGGCGCAAATTGATTTGTACAAAAACAATCCCAATAGTGAGCAATACCCCAATTTCAATTGGCTGGACTATGTACTGGACAAAGGGCCTATCAGAAATCACCACTTGGGATTTAGCGGAGGCAATGAAAAAACCTTATACAACATCTCATTCAATTATTTGAATCAGGATGCTATTACCAAAGGCTACAAATACAAGCGTTACAACGGACTGATTGACTTTTCGAGTCAGGTACATAAAAGAGTTCGGGTAGGTACTAACATTAACCTTTCCTTCCAAGATGCCAAAGCGCCGTGGCTTACCAACGACAACCTTCTTTTGTTGGCCTATGCTACTGCACCCACGTACGCGCCCTTTTTGCCAGATGGCAGCGGAAGAGTCACCAACCGAGATTTTGCGAGCAACGGAGGAGTCAATCGAAGTGTAGAAGAAGTCTATGCTACGGGTGGCCAATTTACAAAGACCTACAACGTGAACGCTCAGGCCTATGCCGAAGTTGAGATTTTGAAAGGGCTTAAATGGCTAAACAAAGCTGGGTTTACGTTCTTTAATGACCAATACAAAAACCGACAGTTTGGTTCGCCGTCGTACGCTTATCAGCCAGATGCTGCGGGCAACTATGTGCAGGTAGCCAATGGAAACCCAACTTTTTTTGGCCTCCAACAAAACGAAAGCCGCAACATTACCAAGACCTATTTCAGTACCTTAAATTACACCAAACAAATTGGAACAGAGCATAATTTAGGGGTTTTGGCGGGCTATGAGCAGCAGAATAATTTTACAGAAAACATATTGGGCAATCGGTTTGACTTTCCCAATACAAGTATCATGGTGTTGGATGGTAGCGGGGCCGTCAATCAGTCCACCGGCGGAGGTGCGTCGGAATGGGCCTTACAATCGTTTTTTGGACGGGCCAATTATGACTACAAAGGCAAGTATTTTCTGGAGGGCAACATTCGCCGCGACGGTTCCTCACGCGTGGCTCCTGATTATCGCTTTGGAATATTTGGAGGAGGCTCCGCCGCGTGGAGAATATCAGAAGAAGGATTCATCAAAAACTCGCTGTCTTGGGTGGATAATCTAAAATTGAGGGCTTCGTACGGTACTTTGGGAAATCAGGAAATCGGAAATTATCCGTACCAAGATGTTTTAAGCCTTACGGCATATCCGTTTAGCGGACTTAGTTCTGGCGCGGCCGTTACGCGATTGGTAACGAAAGATTTGAGATGGGAAAAGACGTCGATGTTAGATTTTGGACTGGACATTGATATATTTAAAGGGCTCTTTGGCGCTACGATCGACTGGTACAAGCGCAACACCACCGATATTCTTTCTCAACGCGCCGATTTGCCCAATAGTGTAGGTTTGGCCGCACCTATTGTCAATGCGGGAGCCATGGAAAACAAAGGTTTTGAAGTTGAGCTTAGACACAGAAAACGTTTCGGCGATTTCAACTACGGTGCCAGTGTCCTCTTTCACAGATACAGAAATAAAGTAACCAAAATCCTCGCTCCCACCTTGGGGACAATCGAAGTCGGCCAGCCTTACAACAATTTTTTTGTGTACGAATGGGCAGGTGTGTTCCAAAGTCAGGAAGAAATTAATACTTCTCCTAAGCAACCTTTGTCAGGAACCTTAAAACCAGGCGATTTGAAAATAAGAGATATAGATGGCAACGGCACCGTAGGACCAGAAGATCGAATTCGCATTAGCCGATTCCCCAATTATAACTATTCTTTTAATCTGAATGCTGGTTGGAAAGGATTTAGTGTAAGCGCGTTTTTTCAGGGTGTGCAGGGAATCAATACGCAGGTATCAGGTTGGGGCTACGAGCCTTTCCAGCAAGGTTCGGCACCTCCAGTTAAATTTCTCAATGCGTGGTCTCCTACCAATCCAAGCAATACCGTACCTGCTACTTACCTGACGGGTTACGCGGGGGTATCTGGATATACCTCTACCTATTTTATTCAGGATGCGTCGTATTTGCGCTTAAAGAACCTGTACCTCTCTTATACCCTTAATGAGCAAATTTTAAGTAAAATTAAATCGAAGGGTTTAACTGTTTATTTATCAGGCGATAACCTAATCACTTGGACGAAATACGAAGGAAATGACCCCGAGCGCGCTGGCTCCGGTAGATTTGCCCAATTCCCACAGTTGAAAATCTATACCGCTGGCCTAAGCATTAAGTTCTAAAGACAGGAGTCAAATTCACTTTCACTAAACTGTTACAAAAATGAAATTCAAAAATAAATACATAGCTTCTGCATTGCTGGGAATAATGGTACTCACTACCCATACTTCCTGCGATAAAGACTTCTTGGATAAAAATCCGCTCAATGCTATTTCAGGCCCTACTTTCTGGAAAACAGAAACAGACGTGCAAATGTCGCTTACGGCCGTATATCGGACATTACAAAATAACTTTTACGGCGCCCGTAAGCCTTTTTTAGATGCCTATTCCGACAATGCCTTAGACCGACATACTTTTTTTGGCTTTGGAAATTACACCATTGGGGTTATCAATCCTTCCAATGTCAATGCTGCCTTATACAATGTACCCTATTCGGGAATTGCTCAGTGTAATTATTTTCTGGACAACATTGATGGGGTAGCTGCGGTATCTCAAGCAAGTAAAGATGCTTACAAGGCCGATGTACGTTTTATTCGGGCCATGTACTATTTTGATTTGGTACAGTTTTTTGGCGATGTAGTGGTCTATAAAACAGCCCCCAAAACCGCCGAAGAAGCCAAAATTGCCAAAACCCCCAAAGCCGATGTACTGGCATTTGTGGTTGAAGAATTGGATTTTGCCATTTCAAAATTACCAGCCACCTCTTACTCAGGTCGTGCGGTGAAGGCATCGGCCCAAATGGTAAAAGCCCGAGTCAGGATGTATCAACAAAACTGGGCAGATGCGGCGGCGATTACCAAAGACATTATTGATTCTGGCAAATTTTCAATCTATCAGGGAGGATACGCCAATCTTTTTCTAACGACAACGCAGCAGAATAACCCAGAAATCATTTTTTCTACCAAATTTCTTGCCCCCAACAATCCACAAGGAGGAGAAGGGATGCTCGTGGAGCTTGGTTGGTACGGAGCCATTGCCCCCTATCGCAACCTCGTAGATGACTATGAAATGGCCAATGGTAAACCAATTACGGAGGCGGGCTCGGGCTACGATGCTGCCAACCCCTACAACAACAGAGACCCAAGGCTAAAAATGACCATTTTAGTGCCGGGCGATTCTTACAAAAACCCAGATGGCTCTACATTTGCCGTGACAGATCCATTGCTTACTGGTTTTAATCAAAAGAAGTACATGGATACTTCTAAGTTGCCTTGGGATAGATCTAAAATTACGGTTACCGACATGAACGTGGTACATACACGCTATGCCGAGGTGTTGTTGGCGTATGCCGAGGCTAAAAATGAAGTTTCAGGACCAGATGCCACTATCTACGATGCCCTCGATAAAATACGTACCCGCACCGGCGTAAACCTTCCCCCTGTGGACCGAACCAAATACAACTCCAAAGACTTGCTGAGAGAATTTATCCGTCACGAAAGGCGCATTGAACTGGCACTGGAAGGGCATCGCTATTTTGACCTGAAACGTTGGGGTGTGATGGCGGCAAAATTAGCTAATGTCAAAAATCCTGCGGGCGTAACGCTATCTTTTGGTGAAAAAAATAATGTGCTTCCTTTTCCCCAAAACGAATTGGATAGAAACAAGAGCTTGGTACAGAATGCAGGCTATTAACAGCGTGCATCTCAGTTGAAATGAGCGTTGGTGTTACTGATTTTGGAAGAAACACCAACGCTTTTATAAGTCCTTTTATTTGTTGTAACGTTCTGAAAGTAAAATAAATAGCTCTATTTAGCTTGTCTTACTGACTTGCCCTGCCGACTCCCATCGGTGTTCTCTCTACGATTAACACCTTTACGGAGTGTTACGACGGATTTTGCCTTTGGTCTACCCAATCCACTACCCACCATATCACCAACGGAACAATATGATGAAGTCAATTGTACTAATCTCACTGCAAATACTTCTGTTTTTTAGCGCGTTTGGTCAAATCCAACGCAATCGAATAGGGCTTCAATCTGAAAAAATACCTGTTCGCTGGGACGAAGGTCTGCCCCTCGGTAATGGCCTTATTGGCGAACTGATTTGGCAGAAAGAAGATAAACTGCGTTTTTCGCTCGACCACGCCGAACTCTGGGATATGCGCCCCATGCAGGAGCTGCACACCCCCGGCTTTAACTACAAGTGGGTCAAAGAACAAGTGCTTGCCGACAACTACGTGGCCGTTCAAAAAATAGGCGACCATCCCTACGATCGAGAGCCTGCTCCCAGCAAAATACCGGGTGCCGCCCTTGAGTTCGAGGTCAAAGATTGGGGCGGTGTAAAACAGACCACGCTGAATATCGAAACAGCAGAAGCAACCATCAGTTGGCAAAATGGCGTAAAAATGACCTCGTTCGTTCATGCCAAACAAAACATTGGCTATTTTAAATTTGAGAATCTTAATGAACTGAATTTGAAATTGTTGGCTCCGAAGTACGAAGGTAGTTCTGGCAATACCGTCGGTGGCCCCGTGGCTGGCGACGACTTGGCAAGGCTTGGGTATAAGCAAGGGGAAATAACTCAAAGTGGCCAGTCTTATCGCTATATTCAGCAGGGATGGGGAGGATTCTATTATGAAGTTTATGTAAAATGGAAGAAAATTAATCCTAAAACGATTGAAGGTTCTTGGGCCATTTCGGCCCATTATCCCAACAAGCCCCAACCAGAAGCCCAAAAAATAGTGGCTTTGGCTCCCAGTTACAGCGCGGCATGGCAGTCGCATCAGAGTTGGTGGACAAACTTTTGGGCAAAATCGTCATTATCGTTGCCCGATCCGGTACTCGAAAAACAATATTATCTTGAACTGTATAAATTTGGGAGTGCTGCCAGAAGCAATACGCCCCCTATTTCATTGCAGGCGGTTTGGACGGCCGACAACGGGCGTATTCCCCCTTGGAAGGGTGACTTTCACCACGATTTAAACACGCAACTCAGCTATTGGCCCGCTTACAGCGCCAACCACTTAGAAGAGGCCATGGGCTATCTTAATCACCTCGATCAAAACCGAGAACAATATAAAAAATATACGCAGTGGTATTTTGGGTCTGGCGGTCTCAACGTGCCAGGTGTAACCACGCTTTTGGGTGAGGAAATGGGAGGATGGATTCAATATTCGCTTTCGCCCACGGTATCGGCTTGGTTGGCGCAACATTATTATTTACAATGGAGATACAGCATGGACAAAGATTTCTTAAAAACTCGCGCCTACCCTTGGTTTAAAGAAGTGGCCCAACACCTCGAAGAAATTACGTACATCGATAAAAATGGCTACCGTCAGTTGCCTTTAAGTTCCAGTCCTGAAATTAATGACAATAAAAAGTCAGCTTGGTTTTTAGAAAATACCAATTATGATTTGGCTCTGATGCGGTTTTTGTTTGCGAAGGCAAACGAACTGGCACTTGAACTAAATCTACGAACCGAAGCCGAGCATTATTCTAAAATTATGAATCAGTTTCAGTCTTATCATTTGTCTGATAACAAAGAACTTAACTTTTCAAAAGACCTGCCATATAACCAATCTCACCGTCATTTTTCGCATCTGATGGCCATCCATCCACTGGGCGAAATTCGCTGGGAAAACGGAGCGAAAGACCAAGAAATTATTACAAATTCGCTCAAATTACTGGATAAAGTCGGCCCCGCTTGGTGGTGCGGCTATTCGTATGCGTGGGAGGGCAATCTGAAAGCCCGCGCCAAGGATGGTGAAGGGGCAGTGGCGGCCTTGACCGATTTTGCCACGGCCTTTTGCTCCACCAACTCCTTTCACCTCAACGGTGACCAAACCAAGTCGGGCAAATCAAATATGACGTATCGGCCCTTTACGTTGGAGGGGAATTTTGCCTACGCTGCTGGTATTCAGGAGATGCTTTTACAAAGTTATGCTGGACAAATTGAGGTTTTTCCGGCCATTCCCCAAAAATGGCAGCAAGCCTCGTTCAAAGATTTACGGGCCGAAGGGGCATTTTTGGTAAGTGCCCAGAAAATGAATGGCCTGGTTTCGAGCCTTGAAATAAAAGCCGAGAAAGGCGGAAAAGCAAAAGTCAAACTTCCTTTTAAAACCCATTCAATTGAGTTCAACAAAGGAGTAAAGGTGATTTCACAAAACGCCGAGTTTATGGAGCTGGCATTTGAAAAAAATGGAAGCATAAAAATCAAAAATGCCGCTAAAAAGTAAGTTTTTAACCCACTTTTCAGATTCGTTAACTTACTCATTATTTTTTTACCAATGAAGAAAATCCTTCTTATCGTTTTTCTCTTTGTCCACGTACATTTATCGGGTCAACAATTGGCTAAACCCTCTGATGTTCAGTACAAATGGCAGGAGCAGGGACGTATTATGTTTGTCCATTTTGGGGTGGCTACGTGGCTCGGCAAAGAGTACGACGAGACGGGTGAATTTGACATTTCCCGCATCAATCCTACCAACCTCGACACCGATCAGTGGTGTAGTGTGGCCAAGTCGTGGGGTGCAAAAGAAATCATTTTTGTGGCCAAACACGCGGGCAGTTTTTGCTGGTGGCCTACCTACACCACCGAGTATTGCGTCAGAAATATTCCGTGGAAAAACGGCAAAGGCGATGTCATCAAAGACTTGGCCAATTCTTGCAAAAAGGCGGGTCTGAACCTCGGTATCTATATTTATCCCGGTGATATCAAGTGGGGCGCGGGCCTTGGAAGTGGGGGAATTACCAAAGACCCTTCAAAACAGGAAGCCTACAATAAAATTTTCAGACAACAACTCACCGAGGTTTTGGCAAATTATGGCGACATGCTCGAAGTTTGGTTTGACGGCTCCTGTAAGGTACCTGTGAGCGATATTTTACAAAAATACGCCTCCAAAGCGGTCATTTTTCAAGGTTCAGATGCCACTATTCGTTGGCCCGGTACCGAAAGCGGTATTCTCCACTATCCCGTCTGGAATTCCCTCAAAGGGGAGGTCTTAAAATCAGGGGTGGCTACTCAATACGATGATGACCCCGACGGGGATGTTTGGGCACCGCTAGAAGCCGATGTCACTTTGTACAACCACAATTGGTTTTGGTCGCCAAAAAATGAAGCCAAACGCCGATCGGTGGACGAATTGATGGAAATTTATTATAAATCGGTTGGTCATGGTGGTACTTTATTGCTTAACTCCAACCCCGACACAACTGGCTTGATACCAGCAGGAGATGTAAAAAGGTACGCTGAATTTGGGGCAGAAATCAACCGAAGATTTAACCGTCCCTTGGCCGAAGTGAAAAACAAAACCTCTAACGAAGTAGCATTGGTGCTTACAAAACCTACCAAGGTAAACCACATCATCTTGAAAGAAGACTACCGACAGGGGCACCGAATTAGAAAATACGAACTGTGGGGATTGATAAAAAACAAATGGGAAAAATTGACAACAGGCAGCTCGGTAGGGGTAACAAAAATAGATTATTTCGACGATGTTGAACTTACGGCCATAAAGTTAAAAGTCACCGAAAACAAAGGTGCGCCCCTCATTAGGAGCATGGCAGCCTATTACGTTACGGATTTTGAACTCCCAAAATCGGAGAAAGAAGCCAAAGAGTACACTATTTTGCAGGAATGGGATACCAAAGACTTCGTAAACGGAAAAGGTCAAATGAGTATTGACTTAGGAAAGTTTATCACCGCACCGGGTCAATACGAAGTAATTTTTACCAATGCCGTCAGCGTGACGGGTATGTACGTTGAAAAAGCCGAACTCATTTTTGATAAAGACCCCAATACGCTTCAAGAATTTATTCAAAGAAAACGCAAGGAAAATGTGTTTTTTATCAATCGTACTGGCCAAATTGATGAAGGTACAAGTTCAATCCTGAATGTGGTGATGAGTTCAGACAATAGGTCGTTTCAGAATAAAGGTTTTGTGAAAATTAGAAAACGTTGACCAAGGCTGTTATTTTAAAGGGCAATGAAATACTAAAAATGGTTTAGTATTGGCGGTATTTTGTCCTTTATTTTAAACGATAAATTGATGTTAAGACTATTAATAATTCTCGGAATTAGCGTTGGGAGTCACTTATTAAGTGCGCAAAACCAACCAAATATTATCATTTTTTTTGTTGACGATATGGGTTGGCAAGACACCTCCGTACCCTTTTGGAAAGACAAAACGCCCATTAATCAGCGCTTCCATACCCCCAACATGGAGCGACTTGCCCGCAATGGCATGAAGTTTACCAATGCCTACGCCAATCCCGTCTGTACCCCGTCGAGGATAAGCCTCATGACGGGCATGAATGTAGCACGACACAATGTCACGAACTGGACGAACACCCAAAAAGACACCCCCACCGACTACCCCGACAGTCTGCTGAATCCCCCCAGCTGGAATCACAACGGTATGAGTCCCGTGGCGGGCATCGCCAAGACCGTTCATGCTACGCCTTTACCCCAATTGTTACGGCAAGCGGGTTATTTCACGCTCCACTGTGGCAAGGCGCATTTTGCCTCTTACGGAACCCCAGCGGCCAATCCACTGGCGATTGGTTTTGAGAAAAACATTGCCGGCACAGCCGCAGGACATCCGAGTAGCTTTTTAGGTGAAAAAAATTTCAGACGTACCCCCAACGACACCACTTGGGGAGTACGCGATTTAGAAAAGTATCACGGAAAAGATATATTTCTAACCGAGGCACTTACCCAAGAAGCGATTGCTGCCCTGAAAGAAAATCAGGTAAGTAAGAAACCCTTTTTTCTGTACATGTCGCATTATGCCGTTCATTTGCCATTTGATAAAGACGCGCGTTTTTACCAAAAATACATTGACCAAGGCCTAACCGATACCGAGGCGAGGTATTCGGCTTTGGTGGAAGGAATGGACAAGAGCTTGGGCGATATAATGGATTATTTGGAAACCAATAATTTGGATAAAAACACGTATATTTTATTTATTTCTGACAACGGTGGGTATAGTCTTCAGTTACGCAGCGGGGAAATACACAGCCAAAATCTACCTCTAAAACAAGGTAAAGGCTCTC
Source organism: Runella salmonicolor (assembly GCF_024158025.1). Lineage (NCBI taxonomy): Bacteria > Pseudomonadati > Bacteroidota > Cytophagia > Cytophagales > Spirosomataceae > Runella > Runella salmonicolor. The sequence continues at coordinate 1,261,364 of NZ_JAMZEL010000001.1, read as the reverse complement.
TGTATGAGGGAGGTATTCGTGTACCTATGCTGGTGTCGGGGCCGAAGGTGGAGAAAAACAGCATTTCCAGTCAGTACGTATCCATTGACGATTTCTTCCCCACCGTCTTGGGTATGGCGGGCGTGACCAAATACACTACCATCCAAACCGTAGATGGCAAAAATTTACGGCCGTTTTTGGAAAATAAGAACAAACGCGACGAGAAAAAAATCCTTCTGTGGCATTATCCCAACAACTGGACCAACGTAAATTTTAAAGGCACGTCGTGGGGAAGCGCCATGCGCCAAGGTGACTGGAAATTGGTCTATTTACACAAAACCCAGACCTTAGAATTGTACAATTTGAAAAACGATATTGGCGAGCTGAACGACTTAGCAAAAGCCCAGCCCACAAAGCTGAAACAAATGGCTCAGCTATTGACCGATGAACTCAAAAAACGGAATGCACATCGCCCTACTTTCAAAGCCACGGGGCAACCCATTCCGTATCCTGACGGCGTAAAATGATGCTAATAAAACATTAATTGCAGCGTCAATGCTTCCAATAAACCACGAATCAATGAAAAACATCTTCCTTTTTCTTCTCACTATTTTGGGTTTAACAACGAAAGTTTGGGCTCAAAATAACGATTTTCCCAAACCTACGCTTTCCCAGATGGCTTGGCATGAAGCGGAAATCGGGGCGCTTATTAGTTATGATTTACACGTTTTTGATGGAAAAAATTACAACCAGGCCTACAATCGCATCACGCCCATTGAGGACATCAATGTTTTTAATCCGACCCAATTAGATACCGACCAATGGGTCAAAGCCGTGAAAGCAATGGGCGGCAAATTTGCCGTCCTGACTGCCACCCACGAAACAGGCTTTGCCCTTTATCAAAGCGACGTGAATCCTTATTGCATGAAAGCCCTGAAATTTCAGGAGGGTAAGGGTGATATAGTGCGTGATTTTGTCAATTCCTGTCGAAAATACGGTATTGCCCCTGGGATTTATCTCGGAATTCGGTGGAATTCGTTTTTGGGTGTCCATGATTTTAGGATTGAAGGCGAAAGCCAATTTGTTAAAAATCGGCAAATAGCCTACAAAAAAATGTGCGAAGGCATGGTCAAAGAACTCTGCACGCGCTACGGCGATTTGTTTATGATTTGGTTTGATGGCGGTGCCGACGACCCCACCAAATATGGAGCTGATGTATTGCCCATTGTTGAAAAATACCAGCGCAAATGCCTGTTTTACCACAATGCGCAGCGGGCAGATTTTCGTTGGGGGGGCTCCGAATCTGGCACGGTGCCTTACCCATGTTGGGCTACTTTTCCGTTCCCGTTTTCACATTCTGCGCAGAAAGAGATTGTTTTTAAAGACGATTTCAAACTCTTGAAAGAGGGCGATAAAGCCGGAAAATATTGGATGCCAGCCATGTCGGACGCACCACTGAGGGGGTATAATGGCCGCCATGAATGGTTTTGGGAGCCCAATGACGACGCGCATATCTTTCCACTAAAAAATTTGATGAATATGTATGAGCGGTCGGTGGGGCACAATTCGACCTTAATCGTGGGGCTTACGCCCGATGATAGAGGCTTACTTCCTGATGCTGATGTAAGACGCCTGACCGAATGGGGTGATGAAATCAAAAGCCGTTTTTCGAATCCCATTAAAACTACAAGCGGCGAAGGAACTGTTTTTGAGTTGAAATTAGACAAAAAACAGGCGGTCAATTATTTCGTTTTGCAAGAAGACATTACGCAAGGCGAGCGGGTAAGGGCTTTTAAAATTGAGGCAGAAATAAATAAAAAATGGAAAACCATCGCCGAAGGAACAAATATTGGCTACAAACATATTCGACCCGTTGACCCGATTGAAGGCGCAAAATTTCGCCTCACAATTATGCAAAGCACGGCACCGCCAAGATTAAAAAACGTTGGTATTTTCAATGTTATGACCAAGTAGTAATCGCACTTTATCTGTATGAAATTAACCTAATTCCATGTACATTCATTCTGTTGAAGTTCTTGATAAACGTTTTAAAATGGGCGAAGGAGCGGGTTCAGATGCAACCCACACCAACCCTCAGTATTCTTATGCCGTTTGTGTGTTAAAAACGGATACTGCTATGCAAGGAATAGGTTTGGCCTTTACCTTGGGGGCAGGCAATGACTTAGTGTGCAAAGCCATTCAATATTTATCGGTAAAATTAGTAGGGGCAGAAATCGAAGAGTTGATGGCCGATTTTGGTACAACTTACCGTGCATTGGCCGACGAGCCTTCGTTGCGGTGGTTGGGGCCGCACAAAGGCGTGGTTCATTTGGCGTTGGCGGCTATTGTCAATGCTTGCTTTGACCTGTGGGCCAAATCCCGACAAGTGCCGCTTTGGAAACTGCTGCTGGATTTGTCGCCCGAAGCACTGGTCAATACTCTAGATTTGAGCTACTTAGAAGATGAACTTACGCGCGAGCAAGCCATTCAATTACTCGATGAACAGTACAAAACGAGAGAAAATAGAAATGAGGTACTGACAACAGGCTACAAAGGCTACGATACGTCGGTAGGTTGGTTTAATTTTTCTGACGCGCTTATCGTTGAAAAAACAAAGCAAGCCCTCGATAAAGGTTTTACGGCCCTTAAACTCAAAGTGGGCTCATTTGACCCCCTTCGTGACTTACGGCGCGCGGCTTTGATTCGACAAACGGCGGGCGATGCCGCCACGATTATGCTGGATGCCAATCAAAAATGGAACGTACCGCAAGCATTGGATATTTGTCAACGGCTGGGTAGCATTAATCCTTATTGGATTGAAGAGCCCACACACCCCGACGATGTTTTTGGGCATCGGGTCATTGCTCAAGCCATTGCCCCGTTTAAAGTAGCCACGGGCGAACATATCCCCAATAAGGTGATTTTTAAGAACTTTTTGCAGGCGAAGGCCATGGATTTTTGTCAGGTAGATGTCGTACGCGTAGGGGGTGTCTCTGAGTTTCTGGCCATTAGTTTATTGTCAAAAAAGTTTAAGGTGCCTGTGCTGCCCCACGTAGGAGATATGGGGCAAATACACCAACATTTGGTGCTTTTTAATCACATCGGTATGGGGCATGAAAACCTGTTTTTAGAGCATATTCCGCATTTGCGACCCTATTTTGTGCATCCGGCCAACATCGTTGGAGGCTATTATCAAGTGCCGCAGGAAGCAGGTAGCAGCAGTGATTTGAAAATCTAATCCACCAAAAACATGACCGTATTGACCAATAAAGTGATTTTTCTCACAGGCGGTGCTTCGGGCATTGGCGAAGCCTGTGCCGAGGCGTATGCAAAAGCAGGTGCTCGGGTTTTGGTGATGGATAAAGATGAAGTTTCTTTAACTCAACTCATCGGTCGTTTGGGGAATGAACACGCTGGTTTCGTGGGTGATGTACAAAATGAAGCAGACGTAAAATCGGCCATTGAAACGGCCATTGCTCGGTTTGGTAAAATAGATGTCATTCACAACAACGCAGGGATTGCCCACCCTTCAAAATCGCTCGACCAAACCACCGAAAACGAATGGGATAGCCTATTTTCTATCAATCTAAAAAGTGTGTATTGGACTACCCGTTACGGTATTGCTTCCCTAAAAATGACCAAAGGTTGCATTTTAAACACCAGTAGCATGGTGGGTACCATTGGGCAGGAAAACCACGCGGCATACGTGGCTACCAAAGGTGGCATGAGTGCCCTGACCAAAGCGATGGCCTTGGATTATGCGCCGTTTGGGATTAGGGTCAACGCCATCTGTCCTGCTGGGGTTTGGACCCCCATGCTGCGCCAGTGGGCAACGCAACAGCCTAACCCGGAGGCTATTGAAAATTATCTGGACAATATTCACGCCTTGGGTTACTGCCCCGAAGGCGATGTCATTGCCGATGTGGCGGTGTTTTTGGTTTCTGAGGCCGCTCGGTTCATAACGGGCTGTATCATGCCCGTAAGCGGAGGGGCGGAATTGGGCTATAAAAAGTAAATGATATGAAAACACAAAGAACCTGTTTGGCCCTGGATTTGAAAGACGACGACGAGCTCATTGCCCAATACGAACATTTTCATCAACCTGAGCATATTTGGCCCGAAATCCCGAAGGGTATCAGAGCGGGCGGAATTGTGGATATGCAAATCTATCGCATCGGGACGCGGTTGTTTATGATTGTCGAAACCGAAGAAGGTATTGACCTGAATACGGCTTTTGAAGCCATTGGTAAAATGCCTCGACAACCAGAATGGGCGGCTTTTATGAATGGATTTCAACAACGATTGACCCAAGCCAAACCCCACGAACACTGGGCTGAAATGAAACCTATTTTTTTGTTAAATGAATGTCTGAAGTGAAAAACCGCCACCCATTTCTGATACCGCTTTTGGTCGTCATGAGCCTGATGTTTATCTGGAATTTGAGCCGAAACATCAACGATGTACTCATTCCACACCTCAAAAGAGCCTGTCAATTGACTGATTTTCAGTCATCTTTAGTGCAATCGGCTTTTTTTGGTGGGTATTTTTTGTTGGCCTTACCCGTGGGTCAATACATCCGACGGTTTGGGTATCGGGCGGGAATGATTACGGGGCTTTTGCTGGCGGCGGTGGGGGCATTTATATTTTTTCCAGCCGCCGAAACGCGCTTTTATCCACTTTTTTTGACGGCTTTGTTCATCATGGCCGCAGGTTTTACCTTTCTGGAAGTGACGGCTACGCCCTACCTCTCCATTTTGGGGGACCCCGAAAAAGCGTCAAGTCGGCTCAGTTTGGCGGCGGCGGTAGGCTCTATTGGCGCCACCATCGGCCCCTACATTGGAGCGGTGTTTTTGCTTCACGCCACTGATATTTCCGAAGCTACCGTTCAGCAGTTTAGCCCCAGCCAATTGGCAGATTATCTCAACGCCGAAGCCCAATTGGTCAAAATACCTTATTTGGCCTTAGGAACGCTTTTTTTGGTATTGGGCGCGGCATTGTTTTTTATTAAAATGCCTGATATTCAGGAAGAAGGTGAAGAAAATATTCGATTAAGGGCCATTATTAAATATAAGCATACGGTGCTGGGAGCATTGGGCGTATTTTGTTATTTAGGTGCTGAGGTGGGTATTGTTAGTTTTTTGATTCGTTATGCCAAGTCATTAGAAATTAATGAATTAGGCGAACAGAAAGCTGCTTTGTTTATCACTCTCTTCATGGCTTTGGTATTGGTCGGACGGTTGGCAGGGGCCTATTTTTTGCAAAAAGTAAATCCTTCTAAAATGTTGATGGCCTGTGCATTAGGGGCAATTGCGCTGGTGGCACTGGCAATTTTAAGCACGGGTTATCTTTCGATTTTATCGCTTTCGGTGGTGGGGCTTTTTACGTCGGTCATGTACCCCATCTTGTTTACATTGAGCATCAAAAATTTGGGTGCTTACACCAAAACAGGTTCGTCGTTGATTATCATGAGCATTGTAGGTGGTGCCATTGTACCGCCGCTCATGGGGCTTATTTCTGATATGTACAGCATTCGCTTTGCCTTTGTGTTACCCATTTTGTGTTATGCTTACATTTTGTATTACGCCCAAAAAGGCCATATTATCAAGTAATTAAACTCCCTCTTTTAATGAAAAAGCTATCTGTAATTCTTTTGCTTAGCCTGATTGCATTTCAGGGAATTAGCCAAACGAACATTTCCAAACAGCAGCGTTTGCAATGGTGGCAAGATGCCAAAATGGGTTTGTTTATCCACTGGGGACCTGTTTCGTTGATTGGTAAAGAAATCAGTTGGTCGCGCAATGGCTACGGTAAAAGCAAGTACGATTCGTTGTATTTGAGATTTAATCCCAAGCAATTCAACGCCAGAGAGTGGGTGAAGTTGGCCAAAGCGGGAGGAATGAAGTATTTGGTTTTGACTTCAAAACACCACGACGGATTTTGCCTCTTTGATACCAAAACGACGCCTTACAACATCATGAACAGCCCTTTCGGACGGGATGTTTGTAAAGAACTCGCCCAAGCTGCCCACGAAGCAGGAATGCCCATTGGCTGGTATTTTTCGGTTGCCGACTGGAAAGACCCTGATTGTCGCAACCCCAAAACGAATGATATTTTTGCCGATCGGGTGGAGCAACAAGTACGTGAATTGTTGACGAACTACGGCAAAATCAGTTTGTTATGGATAGATTACGAAGGCGCACCCAGCCCGATTCACCCCAAACGAGTGTTTGATTTGGCGCGTACTTTACAGCCCGAAATCATCATTAACAATCGGCTCGAACCCTTCAATCCCGACGAATCGCACGCAAGGGTAGGGGCTTATGCCGACTATGCTACGCCCGAAGGTTTTGTGGCGGGCTACGGTGCCGTGCCTTGGGAAACATGCACCAACATGGGGCATCAGTGGGCGTGGCGATTCAACGATACGCCGCGTAGTTTGAAAGAATCGCTGCATACGTTGCTGCGTTGCGTGGGTGGAAATGGCAATCTTTTGTTCAACATCGGCCCCGACAGTTCGGGCGTTTTTCCACCCAATTTTGTAGCACGGGCAACCGAAATGGGCAATTGGCTGAACAAAAACGCGGAAGCCGTTTACCAAACCAAAGGGGGAATTTATACCCCCTCAAAAGACTACGTTAGCTCGTACCGAGGCAACAAACTGTATCTGCATCTGTTGAACAACACAGGCGACGAAATCAAGCTCCCACCCATGGCAGCCAACGTCAAAAAAGTGTCTTTTTTGAATGGAAATGCCATTCCCTTTACGCAAAGTAAGGCGGATATTACTTTAAAAATACCCCAAAACGGGCGTGATTCTATCGCTACCATTGTGACGATTACGCTGGATAAACCCGCTGCTCAATTGGGGCAAATTATCCCGTTTACAACCACTAATTCATTGGCTTACGGCAAAAAAGCGACGGCTTCGAGTGCGTTGGGGCAGTTTTTACACGACCCATCAGCCGCTTTTGACGACAATCCCGCTACTTTTTGGAAAATGGGGCGGCGTACCGACGTAGATTTTGAAGCGTATTATGGAAAAGACGTGCATTATCAGACAGAAGCGGCTTTCAATTTGTTTCAGAACAAAGGTTGGCTGGAAGTAGATTTGGGTACAAAACAAACGGTTAAGCAGCTTAAAGTGAGTGAATTGGTTTATCAAAAGTCTCAGATAAAACGCTTTGAAATTCAGTATGAAAAAGACGGACAATGGCTGACGCTGGCGCAAGATGAAAAAATGGGCAATTGGAGCAAAGATATTAGCCCCGTAACAGCCCAAAAGTTTCGTTTGGTGATTTTAGATTCCTACGGTTTTGCAGGAGTTAGGGAGTTTCAGCTGTTTTGATTTTTGGCACGAGTAAAGCCGTGGTATACATTGTACTCTATTTAACTTCAACTCATTGAAAAATTGCATGGCTAAAACAATTAACTTTTTGATGATTTTACTGGTTTTCAGTCGTTTACAGGCTCAAGAAAAAGTTTTGTTTTTGGTGGCAGGGCAAAGCAACGCCGTGGGAGTAGGCGACAGTGCCCAATCGGCTAAGTGTATGCTTGAAACCGCCTTTGAATACCGATTTTCTAATGACACACTCTTGCATTTACAAGACCCTGTAGGAGCAAATGAATTAAAATTTGGCGCTGCTACCACGGGCAGTATAGGCCCCGCATTTGCCAAAACATACGCAGAATTGAGTACAAAACAGGTTGTTATAGTCTCAGCGGCCAGAAGTGGAGCATCGTGCCATCAAAAAGCGGAGCTTGATAATTATGGGACGTGGGATGATACAGGACGCTTACAGCTTTTTGAAAATGCGGTGCTGAAAACCCAAAATGCGATTGAAAAAACTGGGGTAAAATTAAGCGGAATTATCTGGCTACAAGGCGAAAGAGATGCCAATGCCATGAATGCCCAACAACTGACTGCTCAAGAATACGAGGCGGCTTTAACAAAGGTGATTCAACGTTTTAGGGACAAATTTGGTGAGAAAGTAGGCTTTTATATCGTCCAGACTGGTTATTATACAGGCCATCCACAATCGGGGTTTGAGCAAGTACGATTAGCCCAAAAAAATGTAACCCAGCGTTTGAAAAACACCCACGTTGTTTATGAAAATACCCATTTATTCAAAGAAAAAAACTGGTTATACGACGTCATTCACTACAATCAAACGGCCCTGAATGATATTGGCGAGGCGGCGGCAAAGTATATTTTAACCCACCCAATTAAATGAGATTAATAGTAAAGATATTTTTCCTGTCATCGCTGGTTATTTACCAAGCCGTGGCTCAAAGCAGTTTTGACGTGTCGCAGTACAACGTTGTTTGGTCAAAACAAAGTGCTAATTCTTCAGAATCAATGCCTTGTGGTGGAGGGGATATTGGCCTCAACGTGTGGACGGAGAAGGACGAAATTTTCTTCTATTTATCACGCAGTGGGGCATTTGACGAAAACAACGTATTTCCCAAATTTGGGCGTGTTCGTTTACGCATTACCCCCAATCTCTTTCAAAATGCCACTTTTAAGCAAGAATTGAAGCTAAATGAAGGCTACGTAGAAATTTCTTCGGTAAAAAATAGGAAGAAAGTGCTGGTTAAAATTTGGGTGGATGTGTTCAAGCCCGTGGTGCACGTAGAAACCGAAAGCGACGAAAAATTGAAAGTGGAAGCGTGGTACGAAAACTGGCGCGACAAAGACCTCACTTGGACGCAGGCAGGGCAAACTAAGGCGAGTTTAGCTTTCAGAGATGCCCCGTTTCAGGCGGTGGTGCGCAAGGATTCCGTAAAATTTGAAGGCCCCAATGTGCTTTGGTACCACCGCAACCGTGACGAGTCGGTTTTTGATTTTACGGTCAAACAACAAAAATTAGATTCTGTAAAAAATCAATTGTGGAATCCCCTCAAAAACCTAACTTTTGGCGGTTGGATGGGCGGCAATAATTTCAAAAGTGCAGGAATCAGTCAAGGCAAATACGTCGATACGGAGTTTACAGCGTGGAAATTAGAGAGCAAACAAGCGGCGCGAAAACAAGAGCTGCAAATTGTCTTACACATAGCCACTACCGAGACGATTGCGCAGTGGAAGGCGGGTTTGGAACAAATAATTCAGTCTTCAAAAGAAACTCAAGTTGCTGATTTTGAGGCTACTAAAAAATGGTGGAATGCTTTTTGGCAGCGAAGTCATATTGCCATCAACAGTCCTCAAAAAGACAGTAGTTCGGTGGCGTGGCAAGTAGGGCGCAACTACAATCTCTTTCGGTATCAATTGGGATGCAACGCCTACGGTACTTATCCCACTAAGTTCAACGGGGGCATGTTTACGTTTGACCCATCTTTCACGGACAAAAATGCACCTTTTACCCCCGACCACCGCGATTGGGGCGGCGGAACGCATACCGCCCAAAACCAACGTCTGGTGTACTTCCCGATGTTCAGAAGTGGCGATTTTGATATGCTACCCTCCCAACTCAACTTTTATCTGAGGGCCTTAAAAAATGCCGAAACCCGTACAAGAGTGTATTGGGGGCACAAGGGCGCATCATTTACTGAGCAGTTGGAGCAGTTTGGGTTGCCGCTCGCTACTTCTTACGGCTGGAAACGCCCCCAAAACTTCCCCGCTGGCATTGAGTATAATTACTGGTTGGAATACCTCTGGGACACCCAAATGGAGTTTTGCCTGATGATGCTCGACTTGGAAAAATACAACAACGAAGACATCAGCAAATACCTGCCGTTTGTGGAAAGTTGCGTTACTTTTTTCTACGAACATTATCAATGGGAAGCCACCACCCGCAGTAGAAGCGCCTTTGCCGACGACGGTAAACTTATTTTTTTTCCATCAACGGGCGCAGAAACCTACAAAATGGCCTACAATTCTTCTTCGACCATTGCAGGATTGTACAGCATTACGAAGCGTTTGACCGAACTGTCGGATAAGTACCTTTCGCCCGAAAAGAGAAAACACTACGAGAAAGTGCTGAAAAGCATTCCCGAAATACCGTTGAAAGAAAAAAACGGCCACCTGACCATTGCCCCTGCCGAGGCGTGGGGGCGTATCAATAATCAGGAACTGCCCCAACTGTACCCCGTTTATCCTTGGGGAATGTTTGGTATCGGCAAACCCAAGCTCGATATTGCCATCAATACTTGGAAGTACGGAGCCGACCTCCCCATTCAGAAAAATCACATCAGTTGGCACCAAGACGCTATTTTTTGTGCAAGATTGGGCTTGACGGAAGAAGCCGCCGAGATAACCGTCAAAAAACTGAAAAATGCCCCGCGAAGATACCCCACTTTTTGGGGCCCAGGCCACGATTGGGTTCCCGACCACAATTGGGGTGGTTCGGGCATGATTGGTTTGCAGGAAATGCTCCTCCAAACCCCCGATGATAAGCTGTATCTCTTTCCTGCCTGGCCTAAAAACTGGGATGTACAGTTCAAACTGCACGCCCCTGCCAACACGACCATCGAAGGGGAGTTGAAGGACGGAAAAGTACTTTCGCTCAAAGTGACCCCTGAATCACGGGCCAAAGATGTGATTTTAATGATTAAATAAGGCCACATGAAACTTTATCAAGGGATGCTGCTCATTTTGTTGAGTAGCTTTATTTCAAACGTTTTTGGACAATCCTCAAAAGAGAGCCATTGGGGTTCAACGCCGCAGAGGGATTTGAGTGCGATGGCGCAACCCATTCCTTCCCAAAACAGTTTTATCGATAGCCTCTACAACATTTGGTGTGGCTCAGTGGTCAAGGGGAAAAACGGGAAGTTTTACATGCTCTATAGCCGTTGGCCGCGTGACAAAGGCCACGAAGCGTGGATAACTCATTCCGAAATTGCCTTGGCTCGGGCAGACCGACCCGAAGGCCCGTATCGTCACGTCAAAGTGGTTTTTCCTGCGCGGGGCAACCAATTTTGGGACGGTGTTTGTACCCATAACCCCGCCGTGATTGTCTATAAGAACAAATTTTACCTCTACTACATGGGCTCTACGGGCAAATCGTACGTGAAGCCCCATAGCTCTTACGAAAACCCTAATTGGTGGGAATACCGTAACAATCAGCGCATTGGCGTAGCCGTAGCCGACGACCCCGAAGGCGAATGGACCCGATTTGCTCAACCGATTTTGGACGTAAGCGCCGACTCTACCGCCCACGACGCACTCATGGTTTCAAACCCCGCCATTACGGTTGATGACAAAGGCCGATTTATTTTGGTTTATAAACAAGTCGAGAAAAACGGTACTATTCGAGGTGGAAGGGTACGTTTTGGAGTGGCCTTTTCTAATGCCCCCACGGGTGCGTTTGTAAAGCACCCGCAACCCATTTTTGAAGCCGAAAAGGGGAGTAAAGAATGGATGGTGGCCGAAGACCCCTATTTGTGGCATCAGCAGGGCGTGAACTACGCCATTGTACGGGACGTAGTGGGAAAATTCACGGGTGAAAGCGGGGCATTGGCCTTGATGATTTCAACCAACGGTTTCGATTGGCAACCTGCCGCCTACCCCAAAGTGCTTTCAAAAACTGTTTTTTGGGAAAATGGAAAGCCGCTAGATGATAAGCTCGAACGACCTTGTCTGTACATGGAAAAAGGCGTTCCGAAACTGTTGTTTGGAGCAATGGGTATTAACAAACGCAAACACTCCATGAACGTGGCTGTACCTTTAAAATACAACCTAAAATAATGAGTAAACTTCTGATTGTTAGTATTTTGTTTGGGATGCTAAACGCAAATGCCCAAGACCTTAATTTTACACAAATGATTCAACCCGTGCCGCAATCAGCCAAGTTTGAAGACAAAGGCTACATGGTTTGGTGCGGAAGTATGGTGAAAGGTGACGACGGCAAATACTATCTTTTTTATAGCCGATGGCCCCAAAGCAAAAAGCATTTGGCTTGGGCCACCGACAGCGAGGTAGCGGTGGCCGTATCCAATGCACCCGCGGGGCCATACAAATTTGCCAAGGTGATTTTACCCAAACGAGACAAAAAGTATTGGGATGCCGACGTCACCCACAACCCCACGATTCATAAGTTTGGAAACAAATACTACCTCTACTACATGGGCAATTACGGCAATGGTGAGTGGTGGGACCACCGCAATCATCAGCGTATTGGCGTAGCTGTGGCCGATTCACCTTTGGGTCAATGGAAACGCAGCGATAAACCCTTGGTGGACACCACCACCAACGCTTTCGACCATTTATTGACCAACAATCCTTCTGTGGCTCAACGGCCCGACGGAACATTTCTGATGGTCTATAAAGGCGTCAGCAACGGTAAAATGCCTTTTGGCGGGCGGGTGCTGCACGGCGTAGCAATTGCCAACCGCCCCGAAGGTCCTTTTGTAAAGCAACCCAAACCCGTTTTTGTCAAAGATACCGTCAAATTTGCCGCCGAAGACCCTTATATCTGGTTTCAAGAAGGGAAATATTGGGCCATTGTTAAAGACATGAAAGGCGTTTTTACCAACGCTGGTACGAGCCTTGCCCTGTTTGAGTCGCTGGATGGGTTGGACTGGAAACCCGCCAAAAATATCCTTGTTTCTACGTTGGAAATCCCTTGGGAAAGTGGAACAGAAAAAGTGGGGAAACTCGAACGGCCCCAATTGTATTTTGAAAATGGTAAGCCAAAAATTCTTTTTTGTGCCGTTTATATCAGCGACACGGTGAATTATAACGTGGCCATACCCCTTAAAAATTGAGTGGCAAAAGTGGTTGGAATACGGCTGAATGTACCATTTGTTAACTCGACCCCCGTACCAACAATTCGGTTTTCAATACCCGATATATTGGCTTCCACTCGGAAGCATCTGAGTTGATTTGGTCCAGCAATAGCTGTGCCGCTACTTGCCCAATTTGGTGGGTCGGTTGTGCTACGGTGGTGAGGCGGGGCTCAATGAGTGTAGAGCCATAGTTGTTGCTAAACCCCACAACGGCAATCTCTTCGGGTATTTTGAGACCTTTGGCTTTCATAAAAATCATGGCTTCAAAGGCCGTGGGGTCGTTGATGGTGAAAAGGGCATCGGGTGGCTCGGGCAGGTCGAGTAGGTGTTTGATATAAATTTTGACTTTTTCCAAATTGAGGTCGTAATCAAGAATCAGGCCTGGGTCAATCGCTTGATTGTATTTTCGCAAAGCGTCTTTATAACCTTCCAAACGCTTTTTACTTACGTGGAGTGAAGTAGGCCCGCCCAAGTGTGCAATGCGTTTTCTGCCCGTCAGGATGAGGTGTTCTACGGCTTTAAAAGCCCCTTCGTAATCGTCCACCACCACCTTCGGAACTTGCATATCGTCACACACCCGATTGAAAAACACAATCGGAATTCCTTTTCGTTGAAAAACTTTAAGGTGGTCATAATTTCGCGTTTCTCGCGTCAAAGACACCAACACGCCATCCACCCGATTGTCGAGCATTACTTTGGCATTGGCGACTTCGGTTTCGTAGCTTTCGTTCGACTGACTGATCAGCACATTATACCCCGCCTGCGAAGCCACTTCCTGTGCCCCCATAATCACCATTGGAAAAAATGACGTAACAAATTCGGGTACGATAATGCCAATCGTATGGCTTTGACTCGACATGAGGTTAATGGCCAACATGTTGCGTTGGTAGTCGAGTTCGTTGGCCAATTTCAACACCGCCTCTCTGGTTTTTTCGCTTACGCTTGGATGCCCCGTGAGCACTCTTGATACCGTTGATTTTGAAATATTCAACTGCCGTGCTATATCAATGATGGTGATTTGGTGCTTTTTCATTTATTGTATTATTTTAATTTAAAGTCTAAGCTGTGTTATTTGTTGGTTTGGTGTTTTTGGGAACGTTCCCATTGTTTGGGAACGTTCCCAATTTTTTTTAAATGCAATTATCTGATAAAGATTGTATAATATCTACTTATTATTGAATAATATTTCTTTTTTGATAGGCTTTAATTACTCTTTTAATCAGAAAGAAATTAAAAAGACTCTTCTATCCTAAAATGAAGGCTTACAATGAATGCAATTATATAGTTCTATAAAATTGTACATAACCATGTTTTTTGTAATTGAATTGTTTTAAAAATTTTCAACCTTCTAAACACAGTACCTTAATCTATGAAATTTCTACATTTTAAACTTTTACTGGGATATTCCTTGCTTTTGTTGCTAGGAACTCAATATGCCTTTACGCAATCGCTGACGGTGAAAGGAAAAGTGAACACGGAAAATGGGGAGGGCTTGCCAGGGGTAAGCGTCATTGTGGTGGGTACGCCAAGCGGCACCACAACCGACAAAGACGGGAATTACAGCATTCCCAATGTAAAATCTGATGCCAAATTGAGTTTTAGTTACATTGGGTATCTTTCAGTGACCGAAACGGTTGGTAATCGTTCAAAAGTTGATGTTGTTTTAAAGCTCGACACCAAGTTGTTGGAAGATGTAGTGGTGGTAGGTTATGGTTCGGTTAAAAAAAGTGATTTGACCGGGGCAGTTTCTTCCATCAAAGCGGCAGAGTTGAAAGTCACTCCCATTGCCAACTTTGTGCAGGGCTTGCAAGCCCGCGCTTCTGGAGTGCAGGTAACCCAAAATTCAGGTGCACCCGGCGGAAGTATCAGCGTGAGAATCAGAGGTAATAACTCAATCAGCGGTAGTAGTGAGCCGCTTTACGTAGTGGATGGCTTCCCGATTTCGGGAGGCGACAACCCCGTAGCTGGTGGCGGAAGTGGTTTCGGAAATGACAACGGAAACCGCCTGTCGGTACTTTCAACGCTGAATCCGAATGATATTGAATCTATCGAAGTACTGAAAGATGCCTCTGCGACCGCAGTTTATGGAACACGCGGTGCCAACGGCGTGGTACTCATCACGACCAAAAGAGGCAAGGCAGGGCAAACCCGGGTAACGTATGAAGGCTATGCAGGCCAACAGCAAATTCGCAAAACCTTGGACTTGATGAATGCCTCGGAATTTGCGGCCTTAGAAAATGAGCTTACGGGACAAAACCTGTTCCCCAATCCCGCACAATTGGGCGAAGGAACGGATTGGCAAAAAGAGATTTTCCAAAAAGGCGGGATGCAGAGCCACCAACTTTCGTTTTCGGGCGGCACCGAAAAATCGCTTTTCAACGTCTCGATGAATTATTTTGACCAAAACGGTATCATCATAAATTCAAATTTCAAACGTGGTTCGATACGGGTCAATTTGGATAACCAAGTAAGCAAAAACTTTAAAATCGGTACGAGCTTAACTTACACGTATTCAGTCAACAACGGGGCTGTTTCTTCCACCCTGTTGGATGGTACAGGGGGTGGGATTGTATTGTCGGCGCTCTATGCCCCGCCAACGGAGTCACCGCGCGATGCCCAAGGAAAACCCACGATGTTTAGTGGAAGATACATTGATTTTAACAATCCGATAGCGGTAGCGAGCGAAGTACTCAACCGCAATACCACACGCCGATTGTTGGGCAACATCTTTGCCGATTGGACCATCACCAAAGACCTCACTTACCGTGCGTCGTTTGGGGGGGATTTGATAGGCGACACCCGCGATTCTTACGTAACTCGTTTTGTACGGGCGGGAGCAACGGTCAATGGTACAGGTGGACGGGGAAACAACAATACCAACACCATTTTGCACGAAAGTTTGCTCAATTACCACAAAACGCTGGGTGTACACGATTTCAATTTGACGGGGGTATTCTCCACGCAAAGCCAAACGCAGGTTACAGACGCGATGTCGGGACAGCAGTTTCCTAACGATTTGGTATTCAATGATAACCTCGGACAGGCATCAATTCTCAGCATCGGCAGTAACAAACAACAGTGGCGTTTGGATTCTTACACGGGTCGGGTGAATTACAATTTGAAAAGCAAATATTTGCTAACGCTCACTGCCCGCGTGGACGGTTCGAGTCGGTTTGGGGCAAACAACAAATATGGATTTTTCCCTTCGGTTGCAGGTGCTTGGCGGATTTCAGAAGAGAAATTTATGCAAAATCAGAAGTTTTTCAGCGACATGAAACTGCGGGTGAGCTACGGAATAACGGGTAATGCCGACATTCCTTTGTACAACTCATTGGCCCGTTTGAGTTCAGTCGGAAATTACAATTTTAACAATACCCGCAACATAGGTATTCTATCGGCCAATATTGCCAACCCCGACCTTCGTTGGGAAAAAAGTGGGCAGGCCGACATCGGTTTAGATTTTGGCATACTCAACAACCGCCTTCAGTTTACGATTGATGCCTATCAGAAAAAAACCACCGATTTGCTCTTATCACGTTCGGTAGCGTTGTCGTCGGGTTATGGTTCGGTCTTTGGCAACTTTGGGGGGGTCGAAAACAAAGGAATTGAGTTTTCAGTCACGGCAAACGTTGCTAATTATTCAAATTTCAAATGGGACATCAACGGCAATATCTCGGCCAACCGTAACAAGCTGACGCTGATTGATGGTACACGTACTGAGATTATTCCAGGAGATGGCGGCGGCTCGGTGGGGCCATTTACCAACAACAGTATTTTAAGAGTAGGCCAACCCCTCGGTTCTTTTTACGGCTACATTTTTGACGGGATTTATCAAACAGGCGACAATATCCCGACGGGTAGAGTGGCAGGGAATATTCGTTACAAGGACTTGAACGGCGACGGAGCCATTTCGGCAGCCGACCAACAAATCATTGGTGACCCTAACCCCGATTATTATTTTGGAATCACCAATAACCTGAAATACAAAGGGTTTGATTTGAGTGTTTTTGTGCAAGGTGTGCAAGGCGGGCAGATTTTCTACGTACAACGCCTCCGAATGGAAGGCGGTGCGGCAGGATTTAATCAATTTGCTACGATGGTAAACCGTTGGACGCCCACCAACCCAAGTAATTATTATCCAAAGGTAGCGCAAGGACAGCGTATCAACCAATCGGACGTGTTGATTGAAGACGGTTCTTTTGTGCGCTTCAAAAATGCGACCTTGGGCTATACCGTTCCTACCAAAGGTAAGTTGTCGTGGCTCAACAACGCACGTTTGTACGTGAGTGCCAACAATTTCTTGACCTTGACCAAGTATTCTGGCTACGATCCAGAAGTAAACACTGCTGGACAAAACAACCTGAATTTAGGGGTTGACAACATTGGCTACCCCATTGCTAAGTCTTTGATAGCTGGTTTACAAATCACTTTTTAATCACCGATTCCTTTAAGAATTATGAAAAATAGCACTTTAAAATTTCTTGCGTTTTTGGTGGCCGCGGTCGCAATCAGCGCCTGCGATTTAACCGAAAAGCCCTACTCGTTTGTATCGCCTGACCAATTTTTTACGTCGGCCTCTGATGCCGAAGCCGCTCTGACGGCAGCTTATACGCCCGTAACCAACCTCTATAGCCGCGTAGGTACGCAATTGCCCGATTACTCCGCCGACCAGTGTTTTCCGCGTGCAGTGGTAGGTCGTGACCAACTAACGGTTTTTTCGTACGATGCTACCATGGACTTAATCGGACAGTATTGGCAGCATTGTTATCAGGGTATTGACCGCGCCAACCAAGTGCTTGAAAATGTTCCTCGTGTGGCGATGGACGAAACCCGCAAAAAGCAAATTTTGGCCGAAGCTTATTTTTTAAGGGGGCTGTATTATTTTCATTTAGCCAAAACCTTTGGCGATGTGCCCATTAAGCAGGAAAGTACCAAAGACATTGCTGGCACCGAGACCGCAAAAAGTCCCGTGGCGGATGTCTATGCTTTTTTGATCAAAGACTTAGAAACTGCCGTCAAAGATTTACCGCCAACGCCCAAAGACAGAGGTCGCGCGGCCTATGGGGCAGCGATTGGATTATTAGCAAAGGCCCAATTGTACGCGGGCGATTACGCCAAAGCGGCCCAAAATGCTCAGGCACTTATTCAGTCAAACAGATACAGCCTAATGCCTAACGTTTTGGATTTATACAATCCATTAAGGGAAGATGCGGCTCGGGTAGAAGTGATTTTTGCGGCAGAGTTTTCGAGCCTTTCGGGGCTGAATGGCTACGATTTGTTAGGGTTTTATGCCCCAGCCAACTCGCCCCCAGTTTTTTCCAAAACTGCTTTTGGCTCGGCTTTTGGGTATCATTCTTTCTATCGTTCCTTTAGTAATTTAGACAAACGCAAAGCATTGCTTGACACGGCCTATGTCAATGCCCAGGGCCGACTCATTGGTCAGGCTGACGTAACTCTAAGAGACCGAATCATTGTGAAGAAATTCATGGACCCCAATTCTAACGGTGCTAACGGTGAAAATAATTTCCCGATTTTACGTTTGGCCGATGTGTATCTGATTGCCGCTGAGGCCGAAGCCCGAGCTAGCAGCCCTACGGCAGCCGCGTATGCCGCCATCAATGCCGTACGC
Organism: Runella salmonicolor; assembly: GCF_024158025.1. Classification (NCBI taxonomy): domain Bacteria; kingdom Pseudomonadati; phylum Bacteroidota; class Cytophagia; order Cytophagales; family Spirosomataceae; genus Runella; species Runella salmonicolor. Next base: position 1,243,036 of record NZ_JAMZEL010000001.1, on the reverse strand, counting down.
AAACGGGCGGGCTTGCCTGATTTGACGCCGGGCTTGAGTAAAGACGCGTTCATTGAGGCGGTCTTACAAGAACGCTCGTGGGAATTATGTTACGAAGCCGACCGCTGGTACGACCTGACACGTACGGGTAAGTTTAAAATGGTGGCCAATGTATTGAATTCTTACTATCCATCGCGCCCCGTGCAGGACAAACATCGCTATTTTCCGATTCCTAATATCGAAATTTTAACCAATTCTAAACTGGAACAAAATCCTGCTTGGAAGTAAAATACAACGTCGGAAAACGTCGGCGAGGTTCAAAACCTCGCCGACGTTGGCAAACCGCTTAAAAGTAATCGTGCATAAAACTAAACACATAAAATATCGCCTTCTGCTTCCTGCGGTTTTTTGGAAAGCCTGCCAGAGTGCTGGTATTCTGTGTGTTTTTTTATCGGTAACGCTTATCGTTTTTGCCCAAACTCCACCGAAGACAAAAGAGTATACGGTGACCATCAACGACACCACCGAATACACCCTGCAATTGGCTTTGGATGAGGCTGGGCAGCCGCTGTACTATTTCAGCAACCTATTTACGCCAGTGTGCCTGACGGGCGAATGCAAGCCAGTGTATATTAACTTTTACTGGGATTTATTGGGGAATTATACCCGTTTCGACTTTCCGAAAGGCGCGGTTTTGACCCGCATGGACCACAAACCGTTTAAGCCCGAAGACTACGAAAAGTTGCAGATGATTCTGGCCAATACGCACTCGCTCTTGAAAGAAGTTTCGATGGAAGACTTGGTCGGAAAAGGCACCGAAAATCTGGCCGATTCTGTGGATGCCAAAGCAGGAGCTACGCTTAAAACCGTAAAAAATGAAGTAATCGACGGAGCAGTATATACTTGCTACACGCTCTGGCACATCGCCCACGGAAAGGTGGTAACGGAGATGCAGCGGATGACTGAATCTTTTAGAACTGACGCCCTGCTGCACCGATTTCTGACGGATAATAATCACCATTACCAATATTGGGCCATGGAACGGGTAATGAATGCAGAGGGTATTGTTGCTCCTGATTTTCAGTCGGATATACAGCAAATCATTCGAGGAAAAAACATCTTTACCGCCCGTTTTGCTTTACAAAAAGTCAATGCGGCATTTTTTGCTGAAAAAAAACGTCAGCAATGGTTATGGGAAACCTATCAATCAGCGGGGTATCCGTTGCAGCTCGTTATTCTGAAAAAGATGGCGACGCTGCCTCTCAACAATACATTGACTGAACAGGCGGCCCAGCAAGTTGGCAAGTCGAATCAGGAACAAGGGAGTCTTTTGCTGAAAGCACTGGCAACCCAACCGAAACTTTCGGAACAAACGCTGCTGACCCTGGCTGATGAGCTAACCAATGAAAACTGTGCCGCTGAAGTTTGTCGGGTGTTGGAAGCACGCCAGCCCAAAAACCGAACCGTACAAAAGAAAATAGTAACGTTTAAACAAACACTCCACCCAAACGACAAATAACATGAAACCGCTGCTCCGAACGCTCCTTTTACTGTTTATATCGCTAAAACTATCAGCACAAGACCACGTTTTTCTGGAAACGGAGTCATTTACCGATAAAGGCGGCTGGGTCATCGACCAGCAATCGTTTGTGGTCATGGGCTCGTCGTACCTTATGGCGCATGGCATGGGCCGTCCGGTGAAAGATGCGACTACGACCGTTCCCTTTCCTAAAAAAGGTAAATACCGGGTTTGGGTACGAACCAAAGATTGGGCACCGTTTCCGAAAGGCCCTGGCAAATTTCAGGTCGTACTGAACGGAAAACCACTCAATCAAGTCTTTGGTGAAAGCGGCTCTGATGTGTGGAAATGGTATCCTGGCGGTGAAATAGAGGTGCAAAATGAGCAAATGAGCGTAGCATTACACGATTTAACGGGCTTTAACGGTCGTTGTGACGCGATTCTGTTTACGAATTCACCAACTTTTATTCCGCCCGACAAACTTGACGCCATGACGGCTTTTCGCAAGCAGCAACTGAAGCTGACCGATGCGCCCACCGAAGCCAGTAATTTTGATTTAGTGGTTGTCGGCGGCGGTATTGCCGGAACCTGCGCGGCCATTTCAGCTTCTCGCATGGGCTTAAAAGTAGCTTTGATTCAGGACCGTCCAGTATTGGGAGGAAACAATAGTTCAGAAATTCGGGTGCATTTGATGGGCGATGTCGACAAAAATCATTACCCAAAACTCGGCCGAATTGTACGTGAAATGGACAACGGCGACCCCGGCAACGGAAACCCCGATGCCAAAGAATACGGTGACGCCCGCAAAACGGCCATTGTGAAAGGGGAACGAAATATCTCGTTGTTTTTGAATACCCACGTGTATAAAGTGGAAAAAAGCGGTGATAAAATTGTGGCAGTGGTGGGCCGTGATATTGCCACCAATAAAGAAACGCGCTTTACGGGTACGTTTTTCTCTGATTGCACCGGCGACGGTACCATCGGCGAGTTGGCAGGGGCGGAGTTTAGAATGGGCCGTGAAAGCAAAGCCGAAACGGGCGAATCATTGGCCGCCGACAAAGCCGATAATTTTACGCTGGGCACGTCCAACCTTTGGGCTTCGCTTGAGCGCGACACCGTGTCGTCGTTTCCCGAAACTCCTTGGGCAATTCAGTTTTCCGACGAATACCACATTGATGACTCCAAAGCCGATTGGCAATGGGAAACGGGTTTCGGTAATTTTAACACCATTACTGATGCCGAAAAAATACGCGACCACAACTTAAGAGCCATCTTCGGAAACTGGTCGTACCTGAAAAAGAACAAACCTGCCAAATACGCCAAACGCGAACTGGCATGGGTGGCCTACATCGGCGGCAAACGCGAGTCGCGCCGGTTGATGGGCGACCACGTACTGAACCAAATGGACATTCAGGAAGGCAAGCAATACCCCGACGGCACCGTGACCGCCACTTGGACCATTGACCTGCATTTTCCGGACGAGCGTAATAAAAAATATTTTGAAGGGCAGGAGTTTTTTGCGGGTACAAAGCATATTAAAGTAGCTCCTTACACCATTCCGTACCGTTGTCTGTATTCCAAAAACATCAGCAACCTCTTCATGGCTGGGCGCAATATCAGCACTACGCACGTTGCCTTTGGCAGTACACGGGTGATGCGAACCTGTGGCATGATGGGTGAAGTGGTAGGCTTTGCCGCTTACCTAACCAAAAAATACAACACCTCGCCCCGGGGAGTGTATCAGGAATACTTGCCCGAATTGATGGCGATTATTAAGGACGAAACGCCGCCAGGCAAACCCTAAAACCAAGACAACACTACGCTATTCAACGTTAACTTACCGCACATGAAACCGATGTTCCTCCTTTTATTTGCCTTCATTCCTGCTTTCGGGCAGGGGCAGGTGGGCACGTCTTGGAGGGAGCCGATGATGAGCCTGACAGGGGAAGCGCAGGCGACAACGTATCACATTAAATACTGCGACGGGCAAAAGCGTTCGTTTCAAAAAGAAATTGATTCGCTGTTGGCAGAGATTGATAAATCACTGTCGATTTACCGACCCGACTCCGAGATTTCAGCGTTCAATCGGTCGATGAGTCATCGCTTCAAGTCATCGCATTTTTATGCCGTACTTAAAAAATCGGCGGAAGTGTTTCGTGCTACCAAAGGAGCGTTTGACCCTACCGTGTTGCCGTTGGTAGAAGCTTACGGATTTGGGCCGACAAAACAACCGAAAGGAGCGCTGGTGAATGTTGACTCTCTTTTGCAATATGTTGGTTTTCAGTATGTAATGTTTGATTCGGTTTCGGTGGTAAAACAAAAGGCAAACATTCGTTTAGACCTTAATTCCATCGCGCAGGGCTATAGTGTAGATAAAGTGGCGTCATTGTTGGAAGCGCAAAATATCCATCATTATATGGTGGAAATTGGCGGAGAAGTTCGGACGAAAGGACAAAAAAACGAAAGGCAGCCGTGGACCATTGGTATCGAGAATCCGCTTTCTCCAAACCAATTGCAAACAACAATCAAGCTGCACAATCGAGCCATGACCACGGCGGGAAATTACCGCAATCGGTACGAGGCCAACGGGCAGCTATTCAGTCACATCATTAATCCCAAAACGGGCGAGATGGAGCAAAGTGCTATCCTCAGCGTCACCGTTTTTGCCAATGATGCCATCACCGCCGATGGCTACGATACCGCTTTTTTTGTGATGGGACTGGAAGCTGTAAAAGAGTTTTTGGTTAACCGAAAAGATATAGACGTTTATATTCTTTATACGGATGATGCCGGGCAGTTGAAAACTTTCTCAACCGACGGTTTAAAGAATTTGTAATCAATCAGCCGGGCAGTCCGGTTGTCCTAAACGATAATCCAATGCGTGTATTTTTTGTTTTACTCACTTGCTGTATAACCACCTTCGCTCAACCCGAAAAACTGCCAGTGTTGGTCAATCAGGCGGGCTATAATCTGGGCGAATCCAAACGCTTTGTGTGCCTGGGTGCGAAAGACGGGGCAAAATTTAAAATCATCAATATTGCCACCAATCAGGCAGTATTTGAAGGGGAAATCCTTAATCAAGAAGGTTGGTTTACGCGTTTCAATCCCGTGTCCAAAGATGAATTTCGAATTGAAGTAGACGGCGTCGGTACTTCCGTACCCTTTTGGATTGCCGACCATTTACTGGAAAAGATAGCGTCGAAATTGGGCTATCAATTTTTTATTGATGTACGAGGCTCCGAAGACCCCATCAATGCCAATTTGCCCAAAGTCTACGGCGGCGGCCCTTCGCGGGATGGCGGTGCGTATGGGCTGGAAACTATTTTTGAATGTTTGCAATACGCGTCCAATCCTGCCCTTTATGACCGCTGGAAAACTGAATTTGGTGACAAAAACGTACCCGATTTGATAGAGCTTATCCTCTGGCACGCCGAATTTGCCTACGCCCACGTGGCCTACCAAGGTCCTGTCGGCACTCGCCACGGCTCATTGGGCTATGAAGGACAACCACGGATGCAGTACGATTATTGGAATCTATTAGACCAACTTTCGGTGGTGTGTGCGGCTTACCATGATTTTTTGAAGCCGTATTTGCCCCGTGAAAAATACCTGAAATACCGCCAAGTGTGCAATGAAAAATGGATGGACTACGACCGCCATAAAGTAGTGCGCTACTGGACGTACAGCAACAAATGGGTGGATGCTGGTTTTCAGGAATTTAACGAAATGGGCAATGCCTACGGTCAGTCGGTGTTCAGCAATTTGTTCATGTATTTATGTGAAAAAAACGAACCCGACGGTAAGCCTGGGCAATACCTGAAATGGGCGCAGGAAAGCGCAGAGGACATTATCCAACACTGGGATTTTAATAACCCCCGCCACATGTGGTGGATTCGGAATGCTGAGCACATAACGCCGCAGGCATTGGCGTATTTTATGATGGTCGCGCCCGAGCACGCACCCAAAGGAACGAAAGAAAAACTGCGTGCCTGGGCTACGCACATGCACCAGAAGACCAATAATTTTTGGAAATACCGTGTCCACAGCGAAACCGAATGGGCACATCCCAAAACCAAAGAATTGGGCGGAGCACCTGCGTTGGGCGGGTCGATGTTTGCCGTGGCCTATCTATTAAATGATACCCGACTGCGCGATTTGGGCTGGGCGCAGGTAGATTTTGTGTTTGGCGTCAATCCCGTAGGAGCACATTTGAGCAACAAAAGCAAAGAACGGCTCGACATCGGCGGCTATTGGGAAGGCGTAGAACATGGGTGGCCCGCTGCGCATCCCAACGGCTACGGAATGTTGGGCAAAGTGCGCGGCACGCTCGACGGTTCACCGTTGGATAAAGATTTTCAGAAAACAAAAACGGCAACGACTGGAGGCAACGAAAGCCTGGATCTGATCGGAAAAGATGCCTATGCTACCGAAGGCTGGTGTGTGTCAAACAGAGGCTGGCAGGCCACGCTGACGTTCTCCACGCTTGGCAGTCAGCAGGTGAAAATTTTGAATCGTGACGGAAAAGAAATCAAGCAGGCCAAAGCGGGAGAAACGGTTGTCATTGAATTAAAAGCTGCCCTGAACATGGACTGGAATCTGGTTGAAAAAGGGCAGGTTTTGTTAACCGTCAATGGAAAATCTGCCAATACGATTGAAGTAAACGAAACGGGAGAAAATACAGGGATTTTTCGGGCATCGTATACCATTCCTACGGCTTGCCGCTCGCTGCAAGTGTCGTACGGAACGATGGGTTTTGCCAAAAAAGCAGATTTGGGTATAAAATGACTTAACTCGGTGCCAAACTCCGTGTCAAAAATAATTTGAGAAACAATGTTAAAAATAAAACACTTTTTACTCCTACTGGCCCTTTTGATGGGTTGGGGAAACAGTTGGGGACAAAAGTCTTTGGTGCTGGAAAGCCCGTCCGTTAAAATGCGGTGGGAAAACAGCGCGCAGGGTTGGCAACTCAAAACGCTATCGGTCAAAAAGGGCCAAACGTGGATGAACTTAAAAACACCATCGGGCGAAAATACATTGCTCTATGCCGCCGAAAAACCCTCCGAAAAACCCGAGCAAATCGTCAAAAGTATTACGGGCGAAGAGTTTCCTGGCCCCAAATACCACTACCAAACCAAATGGTGGGCTGAAAGCATCAGCCCCGTTTCGTTGAATACCGCAGGAAAAGCATTTCATTTTTTTGCAAAAAACGGCCAACGAACCGCCGATAATACGTTGACTTTTAATCACGAGACAGAAAACGCCAAAGTGACGACTGAGTGGAGTTTTGACCCAAAATTCACGACCGATATTATCGTTAAACAAACCCTGACACCTAAAACAGCTGGCTACTTTTCGTTGGCTACCCCCACGATTGCGCCTGTCAGTGAAGCGGATATGGCTTGGGCGTCGGTGCCGGGCTATTTTCAGGGAAATTATATTCAACCCAATTTTGCCTTGGCGTATGCCTACGGTCATGGAGTGCCCGCCCTGCCTGCCGTCTATCGGGAGCGCTCGGCGAGCACGTTAAGCCCGTTGGTTACGACCAAAAACGGCATTACGATTTCGGTCATTCCTGACCCCGCGCTCTGCCGCGACCCGTGGGAAAAAGACCAAAACACGCACCAAAATTGGAACGTTGGGCTGTCGCACAAAAACCGTAAATCGCAACTTTCGGCTACACTGTATTATCCCGTATTGGGTGAACCCAAATCTTCGCTGAAAGCGGGTGAGGTGGTAACGTATTCCTTTCGTTACAGCCTAATCGACGGCGATTGGTTCAAGGCCATCAACCATGCCGCGTACAATATTTATCAACTCAAAGAGGCCCTCGCACTGCGCCAAAGCAAACAATCGCTGACTGACCGCATCCAAAAAATGCACCATTATCTGACCGACCCCAAAACGTCGCTTTGGAATATTGAGGAATATAAAGGGCTGAAAATCGGGGCGCAGTCGTATCTGGGCGGCGTGGTGGGTTCCAACAAAGATGCCATGAAAAATTCCGATTATGGCGCAATGTGGATGTTGGCAAAGGCTACCAACGACAGTTTGCTGATCAAAAATGTATTGCCTTATGCGCTGAATTTCAAGTTTACGCAGCAAATTTCCGACGAGGGTTTTTTCAAAGGCGCACTGGCCGGTCAGTATTATTTGGCCAAATCAAAACGCTTTACCGAAGAGTGGGGCGAGGTCGTTGAACCCATTGCCGTGACGTATTACACGATGTTGGACATTGGCAATATTTTACTCTTTGAACCCAACAACCAACCTCTAAAAGAGCGGTTGCGGGCGGGAGCGGAATGGTTGCTGAAAAACCAGAAAGCCAACGGAAGTTGGGCCGTCGCCTACGACCGCAAAACTGAGCAGGAAGCCTTCAAAGATATTCAGGACGTGCGTCCAACGTTTTACGGTTTGCTGGTCGCTTATCGTATTCTCAAAGACCCGAAATACTTGATTGCTGCTCGAAAAGGTGCCGATTGGTTTGTGAAAAATGCCGTGGAAACGGGTGGTTTTCTGGGTGTTTGCGGGGATGCCCGCTACGCGCCCGATTTTGCCACGGCACAGTCGGCGCAGGCGCTGCTGGATTTGTATGACATAACGCAGGATTCAAAGTACAAAAATGCCGCCATTACGGCCGCCAAGGTCTATACCGCTTCCATTTATACGCATCCCATTCCAAATCGTAGCCTCAAAACGGTCAACGGTACGCAACGCGAAGATTGGGAAATTTCGCAGGCGGGTTTAAGTTTTGAACACGGCGGCATTTTTGGCTCATCTAATACGCACGGCCCCATTCAATTGGCGAGTCATGCGGGGCTATTCATTCGGATGTATCAACTGACGAAAGAACCGATTTTTGCCGACATGGCGCGTTCGGTGGCGTGGGGGCGTGATGCCTTTGTGGATGCCAAAACGAGCGTGGCCTCGTATTATTGGAACGCCATGAATCGCGGGGCCGGGCCGTATCCGCACCACGCGTGGTGGCAAGTTGGTTGGCTTACCGACTACCTCATGGCCGAAGCCGAATTGCGTTCCAGCGGGCAGGTAAAATTCCCGCGCGGATTTGTAACACCCAAAGTGGGACCGCACCAAAGCTACGGTTTTGCCGCCGGGATGATTAACGGGGAAAAAGCCAATCTTATCGTGAATGAAAATTTGATAAAAATAGACAACCCGACCATTGATTATATTTTGGCGGAATCAGAAAAGAAGGATAAACTTTTTGTGGTATTGCTGAATAATCGCGCGCAGGCTACTGATTTTCAGGTGACTGTAAAAGAGAAGTCGATGAAAAAACAACTTCTGGCCGTTGGTTTTGAGGTAATGGTGATTGAAAAATGAGCAGAAAAATGTTATTTTTTTCTAACCGGCAAAGGTGTTTTTTTTAACAACTCATTGGCTTGTTCCAATTTAGGAGCAGTCGCAATTTTAAGAGTTTGGTGAATTTTTTCCCATTCTTTATCGTCAAGAGTTGGCTTAGTTGTTTTCATAAAGCTTAAATTTTAAATGAAATATAAAAATTATTTTCGGCTTATCCAAAACGCATTATAGTTCTTATTTGGCACAAAGGGTATCCATGAATCATTCCAAAGACCTAAAATGTCAAACGTTTTTGAAATTTCTTTTAGCTCATGGTTGATTGCCATTCGATAAAGGCGATTTCGAGCCGTAGAATTTCCAAAGAAAATAACATTGGATTGAGGATGTTCTTTTGTGAATTCAAAAATAGCGAAATAGATAGTTGCTAAAATTTTTTGAGTATCACCATTGTCAGAAATGGCAGAAAAATCCATTTTTCCTGATAAAGGATTTAGATCGCACAAGGATAAGTTGTAGGTAGTATCTGTTTCTGTTGGCTCGAATAAAATTGCTTTTTGAATAATACCTTTTACTCCAATGCTTTCAAATAGGTAAATAGAATGAGTTTTATCGGTTTGTAAAGTGTAATGAGGTAAATTCATAAGGTAAGTAGGCAAATTAAAAACGTAAAGTAACTATTTTATTAGTGTACCTCTTACTTTTCGCTCATTGCGACGGTTCCGAAAGAGCAAATTTTACAAATATATTTTTTTACAAAACTAAGCAAAACCGTTTTGAACTCAACCATTGATACTGCCGTCATCTTCATATTCTCGGCCTTTGTGCTGGCTATCGGGATGCTGTTTGCCCGAACGGGCCGTAACCTTAAATCCTTCTTTGCGGGAGGCGAGGCCGTACCCTGGTTCATTGGCGGCTTGTCGCTTTTTATGTCTTTTTTCTCGGCTGGAACCTTTGTGGCGTGGGGCTCCATTGCGTACAAACACGGTTGGGTGGCCGTCACGATTCAGTGGACCATGTGCGTAGGGGCTATCGTGACGGGTCTGTTTTTGGCCCCGCGTTGGCGCGCAACGGGCAATCTGACGGCGGCAGAATTCATTCGTGAACGCCTCGGCGAGCGCGTTCAGAAAACCTATATCGGCATTTTTACGTTGGTGTCGGTTTTTATCAAAGGCTCGGTTTTGTATCCTGTCGCCAAACTGGTGAGCATTTCACTGGGTTTTCCGTTGGTCGAATCAACCATTGTATTGGGTCTGTTTATGATTGCCTATACTGCCGTGGGCGGACTGTGGGCCGTGATGGTCACCGATATTCTGCAATTCGTCATTCTGACGGCGGCGGTGTTTATTCTGTTGCCGCTCTCGTTGGCCAAAGTGGGTGGTTTTGAGAAGTTTACCCAAACCGTTCCTGATGATTTTTTTAACTTACTGCACGGAGAATACACCTTGGGGTTTGTGATGGCTTTTGTGTTGTACCACATTGCCTACATTGGCGGTAACTGGACCTTTGTACAACGCTATACCAGTGTCGATAGCCCCAAATCAGCTCGAAAAGTGGCCTTTCTTTTTGCTGCTTTGTACCTCGTTAGTCCTATGATTTGGATGCTGCCGCCCATGATTTATCGCGCGCTCAATCCCAGCTTGGTCGGTTTGGATACAGAAAATGCGTATTTGCTGATTTGCAAAGCCGTATTGCCGCCGGGCTTGTTGGGGCTGATGCTCACGGGCATGTATTTCTCTACCTCGGCCAGCGCCAATACCACGCTCAATGTCGTTTCGGCGGTTTTTACCAATGACATTTACAAAGGATTCATTAATCCAAAAGCCTCTGATAGACAGTTGATTAAAATAGCTCGCCTTTCGTCGTGGGGCTTTGGTTTGGGCATGATTGTCATTGCCTTACTCGTACCTGCGGCGGGTGGAATTGTGGAAGTGGTGTTGAGTATTTCGGCCATTTCGGGCGGGCCGTTGCTGGCACCGCCGCTTTGGGCGCTGTTTTCCAAGCGTATTAACGGAAAGACCACTTTTTGGATTACGGTCATTGGGCTAACTGTCAATCTGTTCTTTAAAGTATTGTCGCCGTGGCTGTTTGACTTTAAATTAAGCCGGGCGTTAGAAACCATCATTGGTATTGGTTTGCCTCTGGTGTTGTTGCTTGCTTACGAATTGTACGCCCGTTCCAAAGGCCTAATTTCTGAAGAATACGAACAATACTTGGCCACCAAAGCCACGCGCAAAGCGGCTAAATTGGCCGAAACTGAAGAGGAAGCCACCGAAATCAAACGTCAAAACCGTTTCGGAATGCGGGTCATTGCGGGAGCGCTGGTTTTTGTGGCGGCTATGTTGTTGGGATTGAGCGCGTTTGCCACGTCGGGAGGTATGGTTACGGCAGCAATTGCGGTCGTGATTCTTTTGGGGGCAATTATTCCGTGGCGAGCAGCACAAAAAATAGAATTATCGAAGCAAAATGCTATATCGATGGATACAAAATAGAATTGCTCCGCCCTTTAGGGCGGTGAAAGAAAGAAGAAAATAGACTATAAAGAGTTGGCTTTAGCCCTGACAATAAATTGACAAAACCTGTATGAAATTAAGTGCTTTATTCTTTCTTATCTCTATTACTGCTTTTGGGCAATACACTCTTCGTCAACCAGAGGCCATCCCGTTGCACGGACAGTGGTCATTTGCCATGGATACCCGTAATGTGGGTGCCACAAAAGGTTGGTTTAAAGATAGTTATAATGTAAATGGATGGGATAAAGTAACCGTTCCGCATTGTTTTTCGGTAGATCCGCGCTTTCAGTTTTATACGGGAACGGTGTGGTATCGGAAGTCATTTTCGTGGCAACCCCAGGTGGGGAAGCGGGTCATTTTGCATTTTGATGCCGCGTATTACAAGTCGGATGTTTGGCTCAACAACCAAAAAGTAGGCACGCACGAAGGCGGGTATACTCCTTTCCATTTTGATATTACGGAGTTCCTGAAATCGGGCGATAACGTTTTGGCCATTTCTATCAATAACGATACGTGGCAAACGGGCTCCATTCCGGGTGCGAAAGACAATGGCAATGCCAACGACCCATTTCCTGGTTGGATTAATTACGGAGGGCTAATTCGTCCTGTTTATTTGACGGTTGAATCGGAAGTCTATTTGGAAAACCTGAAAGTGGAAGCTACGCCCGATTTGGCCAAAGGTACGGCCAGTGTGCGCCTCAAGGCTCGCGTACGGAATGTCTCTAAACAGGTCGTTACACCTAAATTGACGACGGTCGTTTCCTTAGACAACCAACCCTTAAAATTGGTTTGGAAAACATCTTCGACCTCCATTGGCGCGGGACAAACGTCGATTTTGGAGGCGGAAACTTCGCTGAAGGCAACCGAAGTAAAATTATGGAATCTCGACGAGCCTACCTTGTACCAACTTCAGGCCGCTATTAGCGGCGATACGCTGTCGACCAATTTTGGCATTCGAAAAGTGGAAGTGCAGAATGCGCAAATATTGCTCAACGGTCAGCCAATACGGCTGGCGGGCGGAAACCGGGTCGTTGATTATCCTGGCTTAGGTTCATTGGAACCAGATTGGTTGGTCGAGAAAGACTTTCGACTAATGAAGGAAGCTGGAATGGAATTTCACCGCCTTACCCACTATACTCCGAGCGAGACTTTTTACGATTTGGCCGACCGCTACGGAATGCTCATCATTACCGAGCCGGGTAATTGGCAACTTACGCCAACCCAAATGGACAACGACACCATTCGACGCAAATTTCAGCAGCAGTTTCGGGAAATGATGGAGCGCGATTGGAATCACCCGAGCGTCATTGCGTACAGCGTGGGCAATGAGTATTTGTCGGAAACCCCGTCGGGTCAACGTTGGACCAAAGACATGACGGTGTATGGCCGCAGTCTTGACCCAACGCGTCTGTACACCTTTGCCTCCATGCGTCTCAATATTTTGCCCGCCAAGCCCGAAGACGAAGCAACCCAATACTGCGATTTTGTCTCGACCAATACCTACGGAAACCACGCCAAAGCGTTTGATCATATTCATGCCCTCTACCCCGATAAACCCATTCTGATCAGCGAGTGGGGAATACGCGCCGATAATGTGGCAGGAGAAGTAGGTCAAGTGTCTCATTTAGAGAGTGTAATGGTGGAAATTAGAAAGCGCCCTTACATCGTTGGGGCTTCGTGGTGGTCGTACAATGATTATCAAAGTCGGCACGCAGGAACGGCTCCCAATGGCTATCGGCCGTGGGGTTTGGTAGGGCCAGAGCGCGTTCAACGGTTGTTGTATGCTGCGCATCGACGCGAAATGTCGCCCGTTACCCTCGAAAAAGTAAGTTATCAGGCGGGAGGACAGGGGCAACATCAATTAATGATTCGGGTAAAAGCCCGGAATGATTTTCCTGCGTATGCCATCAAAAAATACGTGCTTAAAACCGACGGAAAAACGGTCGTGATTCCTGATTTACAGCCCGGTCAAAGCACAGAGATAAAGGTTCTAGTGCGTGGTTTTGAGAAAAATGTAAAATTGGAAATATTGAAACCCACGGGTTTTTCGGTCATTACCGAAACATTTGAATTGAAATAAGCAGACTTGGTAAGTCTAAACACAAAGCGATACGATTATTACGAATTTTTGAAAGAAATAGGGATGATTAAAGCAGAAGCAACAGGCAAAAGATTGCCTAAAAGTGTCACATTAACCGCTGATTTGATCGTGGTAGGAGGAGGCTTAGCGGGATTGTGCGGAGCCATTACGGCGGCCCGGGCAGGGATAAAAGTAGTGCTCGTTACCGACCGCCCCGTATTGGGGGGCAACTCATCGAGCGAAGTGCGGTTGTGGGTTTTGGGTGCTACTTCACACATGGGCAACAACAACCGCTGGGCGAGGGAAGGCGGCGTGATTGACGAGCTGTTGGTTGAAAATATGTACCGCAATCCCGACAGCAATCCGCTGATTTTCGATACTATTTTGCTCGAAAAAGTCGTTTCTGAGCCAAATATCACGCTTCTGCTCAATACCTCGGTCTACGATTTAGAAAAATCTTCGCCTGATACAATTTCGAAGGTATATGGTTTTTGTTCCCAAAATTCAACGCAATATGAACTCGTTGCTCCGCTTTTTTGCGATGCGTCGGGGGATGGTATTTTAGGGTTTTTGTCGGGGGCCGCTTTCCGCGTGGGCGCCGAATCAAAGGAGGAGTTTGGGGAGAAATTTGCGCCATCCAAAGAGTACGGTGAATTGCTCGGCCACAGCCTTTATTTTTATTCCAAAGATGCAGGAAAACCCATCACCTTTATCCCGCCTAGTTTTTCCCATGATGTCACCCAAAAAGTACCTAAATTCCGCTCGTTCAACACGCAGGAATTTGGTTGTAAGCTCTGGTGGATTGAGTACGGAGGGCGATTGGATACCGTTCATGATACCGAAACCATCAAGTGGGAATTGTGGAAAGTGGTCTACGGGGTGTGGGATTATATCAAAAATTCGGGCAATTTTCCTGAAGCGGCAAACCTCACTTTGGAATGGGTCGGGCATATTCCGGGCAAACGCGAGAGCCGTCGTTTTGAAGGAGACTATATGCTGATTCAGCAGGATATTGTGGAGCAACGCGCTCATTATGATGATGTTGCTTTTGGAGGTTGGTCGATTGACTTGCATCCGTCAGATGGCGTTTTTTCGGAAATCGGTCAATCCAGTTGCAATCAATGGCACAGCAAAGGAATCTACGGAATTCCGTATCGTTGTTTTTATTCTAAAAATATCAATAACCTCTTCATAGCGGGGCGTATCATTTCGGCGAGCCACGTGGCGTTTGGGTCATCGCGGGTGATGGCCACGAGTGCCCACGGTGGGCAGGCCGTGGGAATGGCCGCGAAAGTATGCATTGAAAAAGGACTGCTGCCGCGTCAGCTTTCGGAGACGCAACACATTGGGTATCTACAACAGGAATTGCTCAAAACAGGGCAACACATTCCAAATCTGCGTTTGCAGGATGCCCAAGATTTGGTTCAAAAAGCCACGATTTCGGCGAGCAGTGAGTTGGCTTTGGAAGAATTAATGCCTGCGGGTGAGCCGCAACGTATGGACTTTTCGGCAGCGCAGATGTTGCCGATAGCCAACGTCGGCGAGGTTTTGAACCTCGCCGACGTTAAAACTGGCGCTGCCGCTAAATTTAAAACTATCTTTCACCCCTACGCCGATGAACCAACCGAACTGGAAGTAGAACTTCGGATTTCGAGCAAGGCCACCAACCACACGCCTGATATTATCCTTGAAAAACGCCTGATTTCGCTGCAAAAGGGTCGTAATTGCGTGCATTTGGATTTTGATATAGCTGATGCACTGACGGGAAATCAAGGCTTAGAGAATTTGGGCTATGCTTTTTTGACCATTCAAAAAAATGAAAAAGTAAGAATGCACTATTCAGACCAACGCATTACGGGGTTGTTATCAGTGTTTAATTTAGTTAATAAAGCGGTTTCTAACTATGGCAAACAAGAACCCGTTGAAGATATTGGCGTAGATACGTTTGAGTTTTGGTGTCCGCAAAGACGTCCATTGGGCAAGAATTTAGCGGTGAAGTTTGAACCCGCTTTGCAGGCTTTTGGAGTGGAAAATATCCGAAATGGTTTCCAACGGCCTACCAATGAGCCCAATGCATGGGTGGCCGATTATAAAGATGAGAAACCCAAATTGCGTTTAGATTGGCCCGAAAAACAACAAATAAAGAAAATTGTGCTGCATTTTGATACGGATTTTGACCACCCGATGGAAACCGTACTGATGTCGCACCCCGAAAATGAAATGCCATTTTGTGTAAAAAATGTGCGGATTTTGAACGATAAAAATGAGGTGATTGCCGAAATTAAAAATAATCACCAAAGCCAACGGACGATTGTATTGGAAAACGCCATCCTAACCCAATCGCTTACCATCGAAGTAGAGCATCCTTCGGCCAATGTTCCAGCGGCGTTGATGGAGGTGCGTTGTTATTAGGCATGTATTTTTAAATTTTTTGCATAATTTCATAAACAACTTTAAATTTTTAGAGGTTTAATGGCAAGTGCTTGACTTAATGGGATATAACATTTATATTGGTCTCCCATTCAGCCAAAATAACCTCCTTTGTGAAGAAAACTCTATTTATTTTCGCCCTTATTCTCGGCTCGTTTTCGTTGACTTTTGCCCAAAAGGTTCAAATCGAAACCTCAATGGGTAAGATTATTGTTGAACTCTACGCCGATAAAGCCCCGATTACGGTGGCCAATTTTCTTCGCTATGTAGATGAAAAACGCTACGATGGTGGTAAGTTTTACCGCGTCGTACGTATGGACAATCAGTCTACCAGCCCTGTCAAAATTGAAGTAATCCAAGGAGGACTTCAAAGTGATTCTACCAAAATGCTGCCGCCCATTCCGCAGGAAACAACCAACAAAACGGGCATCCTGCACGTGGATGGAGCCATTTCGATGGCGCGTGGGAAGCCCGAAAGCGGAGCTTCTGAGTTTTTTATTTGCATTAATGCCCAGCCTGAACTTGACTTTGGAGGTAAGCGAAATCCTGATGGTCAGGGATTTGCTGCTTTTGGTAAGGTAGTGAAAGGGATGAAGGTAGTGCGTAAAATTCAAAAAGGAGAAACGGGCCAACCTGGGCCGACCAATGCTTTCTCCAATCCCATGCAATTGCTAAAAAATCCCGTCGTAATTACCGCTGTGCGACGTGTAAAATAGACCAAGAGTATTATCCAATCAGCCGAGGATACCCTTTTTTTGTCGATTACCCATTTTCTGTACACCGTAAAAACCAAATCTCCTCATGAAAAGAAGGCTACTTCTGTTAATGTTGTTAGGCATGTCTATGCTCGGACGAGCGCAGACCAAAATGATTTCGGGGAAAGTTACCTCGCCCGAAAATGAAGGCGTTCCTGGCGTCAATGTTTTAATCAAGGGAACCAATGTAGGGACGGCTACCAAGGCCGACGGTAGCTACCAAATCAGCGTTCCCGACAAAGCGGGTACGTTGGTGTTTTCGTTTATCGGCTACAAAACGGCGGATGTCACCATTGGAAACCAGTCTACAATCAATATTCAATTGGAGGCTGATTTGGTCAATTTGAACGAAGTAGTCGTAACGGCCAATGCCATTGTGCGTGAGAAAAAAGAACTCGGCTATGCTGTTTCGACCATCGGGGGCGCTGAGCTCGTCAAAGCGCGTGACCCAAACGTGCTCAATTCAATGGCAGGCCGGATTGCGGGGGTGCGCATTTCGCAGCAGTCGGGTACGGTGGGTGGTTCTAGCCGCGTCATGATTCGCGGTGCCAACTCCATTTCAAGCTCCAGCGAGCCGCTATTTGTGGTGGACGGAATCCCGATTTCAAACTCTTCTTTTAACAACTCCGAAACCGACGTGGTGACGGGTGGGGTAGACGTAGGTAACCGCGCAGGAGATTTGAACCCCGATGACATTGAAACCATGAACGTGCTGAAAGGGGCGGCGGCGTCGGCTTTGTATGGCTCGCGGGCCCGCAACGGTGTGATTGTGATTACGACCAAACGCGGTAAGCAAGGAGCGAAAAAAATGAACGTGACGGTCAACTCGTCTTATCGTACCGATAATGTTTTACGCGTTCCTGAACTCCAAACAGAGTACGCACAAGGAAATTTGGGGGTGTACAATCCTCAGTCAGGGAATGGCTGGGGGCCAAAGATTTCCAGCGTAACAGGACCTGTCAAAGATTACAAAGGCGAAACCGTGCAGGGATTGCAGGCATATCCACAAAACTGGAAAAATTTCTTTGTGACGGGTCACACCATGATTAACAGTGTTTCGCTGGACGGTGCTACCGACCAAGGGGATTACCGTATCGGTTACACCAACTTACGTCAAACGGGTACGGTGCCAGGCTCTGAACTCAACCGCAATACATTTGCCATCAATGCAGGCAAAAAAATTACGGATAAACTGACTTCGCGCGCGTGGGTGAACTACGTACGTACCACCAGCGACGGACGCCCGCAGCAAGGCTCAAATACGACCAACATCATCGCTACGATTTTGGCTGGTTTACCCGTGACGGTAGATATTAACGAATTGAGAAACAATCTTTTCGCGCCATCGACGCAGGCGGTTCCCGCAGGTTGGACGGGAGATTTGGCGCGTTCTATTGACCTTAATGGTGTTCAGAACAACCCTTATTTTGTGACGGCATTCAACCGTTTTTCTAATACTGTTGACCGTGTTTATGGAGGAACCAGCCTCAGCTATGATGTAACGCCTTGGTTTAACGTGACGGGGCGCGTGGGCACGGACTTCTTTACCGAAAACCGCCGCGCTGTAACGCGCAAAGGAACACGCGGACGCCTAAACGGACAGTTTGAAACCAACGATATTTTTGAACGCGAACTCCAAACAGATATTTTGGGGACGATTTCGCGCAAAATCAATACCAACTGGACTTTCAAAGGCATCGTTGGACACCAGTTTAACCAACGTACTATTCGCCGTTCGCGTTTGTTGTCGGAAGGTTTAAACATTGACCAACTTTATACTTTTGCCAACGCCCAATCCAACGTGCCCTCCAACTTCTTCAGTCGTCGCGATATTTTTGGGGTATATGGTGACTTTAGCTTTGATTACAAAAACTATTTGTTTCTGAACGTAACGGGTAGAAATGACTGGTCATCAACGCTTCCTGTTAACAACAACTCGTATTTTTATCCATCGGCCAGCGTCTCTTTTGTGTTGACTGAAGCATTTCCGAATTTAGGAATTGTTAAAAATGATATTTTGAGTTATGCCAAACTGCGCGCCAACTACGCCAACGTAGGTTCGGACGAAGACCCCTACCAATTATCGTTTACGTACAACCCACTTACGCAGGCCAGCGATATTTATACATTCAATATTCTGTATCCTATCGGCGGGGCGTCGGCTTTTGGAGCGACCAATATTTTGCCACCCACCAACCTCCGTCCACAGCAGCAAACTTCGTATGAATTCGGAGCGGAGTTGAAGTTTTTTGGTGGACGTTTGGGCTTGGATATGACCTACTACAAAACTCTCAACTACGACCAAATCATCTCCATTGCCATTCCCCAAACGACGGGTTACTCGGCCAGACGTTTGAACGTAGGTGAAATTTCCAACAGAGGTCTAGAAGCGATGCTGACCGTTACGCCGTTCAAAACTCGTTCGGGTTTTCGTTGGGATGCGGCCTTCAACTTCAACCGAAACATCAACCGCGTGGAATCTTTGGCGCCTGGTCTGACTGAATTTATCACCACTTCTGGCGACGGATTTGGGATTTTTGTGGTGGCGCGTCCTGGCGAAACGTTTAGTATTCAGGGCGTAGGCTGGTTGCGTGACCCGCAGGGAAATATCATCATCAACCCCACAACGGGCTTACGGACACCCGGCCCACGTAAGGTATTTGGCTCGATTTATCCCGATTGGACGTTGGGTATCAACAACTCGTTCTCTTACAAAGGCATTGATTTTAACTTTCTAGTAGATGTGCGTAAGGGCGGTGTAATCAACTCACAAACGGTAAGTATTGTGCGCGGTAGTGGCTTAGCCGCCGAAACGGCCATCGACAACCGGACTCCTTTCATTGATCCGGGCGTGATTCGTAACGCCGATGGTACCTTCCGTCCGAACGATAAACCAGTGGCGAGTATTCAACAATACTGGAGCCAATTGGATAATTCGGTTAGTCCAGAAAACAACATTTTCGACGGTTCTTACACTAAGTTGCGCGAGGTACGCATTGCCTATAATTTGCCTAAATCGTGGATTAGCAAAACACCTTTTGGCAGTATTGCGTTAGGTTTAGAGGGACGTAACCTGTGGATTATCAGTTCGAAAGTGCCGCACATTGACCCCGAAGCCAACGTATTGGGGACGGGCCTCATCGGAGAAGGGCTAGAGCGCGGAAGTATCCCGAGCAGTCGCACCGTGGGCGGTAACTTACGATTTACTTTTTAATAAAAATATTCACTTATATCAACTACAACCAACATGAAAAAGCTGATTTTAGCCGCTTTGCTGGCCATTTCCACAACGGCTTGTTTCAAAGACAGCAACATCAACGTCGACCCCAACCGTTCTACATCGGTTGACCCTGCGTTGTTGTTTTCGGGAGCTTCTACGCAATTTTCGCTTTTGCGCGTGGCCGAACTCACTTGGCCCATTGCCCTGATGAACCAGATGTGGGCTTCGGGCGGTCGTTGGGGCCTTTCGCAGTCGCAGTATGACCAGACCCGTATCCGCAGCGCTTGGGGACGGACGTACACCGACGTTCTAAAAAACCTGAATGTGGCCATTGAGATTGCCCAAAACACCCAGCCTGTCAATAAAAATGCGGTGGCTCAGTGTAAAATTTTGATGGCGTTTGCGTACGCGCAAACCTCTTTATTGTGGGGGGATATTCCGTTTACTGAAGCTGCAAACGGCAAAGTAGACTTTCCTAAATTTGACAAACAACAGGATGTGTTGAACGGCACTATTGCGCTACTCGACGAAGCCATCGGGCTGATTGACTTGAACGCTAAAGGTATTATTGCCCCCAATGACTTGTATTATGGTGGTGACATGGCTAAATGGCGTAAGTTTGCCAATTCATTGAAAATGAGAATCTTATTTTCAATGGTTGATTCTGACCCTACCAAGGGTGCAGCCATTGGTCAGTTGATTGCGGGGGGAAATATGATTTCTTCTAATGCCGATGCCATGTTGTATAAATATTACAATCAACCCGGTCGTCAGAACCCGCGCTTTTCGTTTACGGCTATTTTTAGGGGAGGCGTACAGTCAGATTGGTATTGTTCCAAGCCCGTTTATGACTTGCTGGTGTCGCTCAAAGATCCACGGATTCCGTATTTTTATCAGCCTGGCACAGATGCGGCTCCCAATGAATATATTGCGTTGGGGCCCGTTGAAGTTTACACCACCAAATCTGCTTTGGTTAACATGAACTTGCTGAAACCCGACCTGCCCGAAGTATCGTTTTCGTATTCAGAACAATTGTTGTTTGAAGCCGAAGCCATTGCCCGGGGATTTGCCCCCGGAGGCTTTGAGGCAGCTACCACCAAGATGCGGGCTGGGGTGCGCGAATCAATGTTGGCCTTGGGAGTCACTGCGTCCCAAACGGATGCCTATGTTGCAGCTTTGCCTGCTCTGACGGCCACCAATTACAAAACAGTTTTGGCGCAACAACAATATTTAGACTTGTTTATGCGGCCGATTGAAGGCTGGGTGCAGCACCGTCGTTCGGGAACCATTGGACAGGAAGTGCCTGCCATGACTACTCCAACGGGGGCACCGGTAGCGGGGCTGATACGCCGCCTGCTTTACCGTAGCGAAGAGGTCAATTCCAATCCTAATACGCCTTCTGGATTGACGTTGGATACGCCACAGTGGTTTGACAAATAAAGATTTTTCCTGATGAATTCAGTGCAAAAGCGAGCGGCGAAAGTCGCTCGCTTTTTAATTATCTTTTATCCATGGCACTAATTCATCCCCTTCACCTAAATAAGTTGCTCCGGAACATCTATTATAATATTTCCCATTGAATTCAAGGATGTATAATATAGACATTTCAATATACCAAAGGCATAATTGTAAGGTTTCATAAAGTGTATTATTATCAATTAAAGCGAGTTTTTTACGTTTTTCTGCCTGAGAATGAACTATAGAATTTCTTATTTGGACAATTGCATCAGGAGCGTCCTTAGCTTCTTTATTACTACTGAGATAAGACTGTAAATTGGTAAAAGAGAAAGGAATATTATTGTTAATATTAAGTTGAGAGAGTAAAAGCCTAATTTTATTGGCAGCGGCAATGTTTTCTGCGTCATTACCAAGCAGAAGCCCCTTTTTTTCAATGATTAACCAATTATAAATGAGCTCTAAAGCTGTTTGAGCCATAATTATTGAGCCATCTACAAAACCAGATTGGTTATTAGCTTCCACATACCAATGTATAACTGAATTTAAGAAATTTCTGTCATTTTTGTCTTGCCATAAGTCGTTGAACTTCTTCCAACTTTTATTAATTCCGTCAATTGAATAATGCTGTGGCCACGTCTTAACATATTTATATAAATCTACAATATAAGCTGTATAATCACACCATTGTACCTCATTTTTAAAAATACCTTGAATAAATAACGCAGAGGTTCTTCTACCATTAACAAAACTGAGAAATTTATTAAAACAATTAAGCGTATCTTGAATATCGGTTAGTTTTACTGAACCTTTTTTGCCAGTAAGTTCGCCATAATATTGGATAATATAGCCTCCATGAGATTTTAAATCACTTTGTAAGGATGTGTAATTGAAGCATTTATCAATTTTTATTAAATATTTGTCATTTTCAAATTCTAAACGATTTCTATGATATGAAGTTGAATCATTATTATATCTTATTACTGGTAAGCCGTCCAAATCTCTTAGATTTGGAACTGAAAAAATTATTTTTTCTACTGGTATTGAACTATCACCAAAAATGGCTTTGCCATTAGTTGCTCCTCGGATGAATGAATTTTGGTTTAAATCACTTGTGTTGATGTTTGTTATAAAGATTTTACCTACGCATAAGTTATTTATAAATAATTCACTGGACTCATTAAAATGCTCTAATTTTATCTTATTTTTTGAATTTTGAGAAGCGCCTTCAAAATGAATGCCCGAATCAGGAAACCAGTTATACTTTATAGTACCATCGACTATTAATTCTTCATCTCTATTTTTTAACACAAATAGCCCTTGATAAATGATAATGGCTTGGTTTGGAGTCCCCATTTTGACTGAGGATTCAATAATGGTGGGATAAATTAACTCTTCCATTTTATAAATGTGTTGGTATGATTGAAGCAGTGAGTTTTTCTTCTACATTATTCAAAATTACCTAACCTTCACCACATCTCCAATCTAAAAAAACTATTCCCAAAAGGTGCCAGCACGGCTTTTTAACTGAATACAGTGTTATTTAACCTTTTAAATAAGTTTTATAAAAACAAAATTGATTTGGATATTGGCTCTCATCTTGATGTGGGGATTCACTACTTGTAATTCTTCCGATAACAAAGACACGAATGATTCCTCTACCGCAGATGTACAAGATGAAGATAATGAGTTTATAAATGAGGATGCCAGTTAAAGGCCTGATTTTTAGGCGGCAAAACCTTTGAGAGATAGCCGCAAAATAGATGCACTTAGAAATGTAAAAATGGATAAGATACAAGCCCATACCCAACAACCCGATAACGAATACGCTACCGGGTTGTTGGGTTATCAGAAGTTCGGGACAGTGTCCGTTTGTCCTAGTAATGACTCTGCTGGCCTTGGCCTTGGTTCCAGGTTTCGTTCAGATAACGGGCATCTTCTTCGTTTTTGGGTTTAACGCCCATAAAGATTCCGCCCTCTTTGATTCCCTTTTCATATTCATGGGCTCTGTCTTCTGGAATACCAGAACCTACCAGCGCACCTACTAGCCCGCCCGTTAAGCCCCCAGCTCCTGCACCAGCTAAGGCTGCCGCTACTGGTCCCGCGATTACGAGCCCGAGCCCCGGAAGCGCCAGTGTAGTACCTATGGCGGCAATAGCTCCCACAATGGCCCCGAGTGTACCACCGATGGCCGAGCCCACACCCGCTTTTTCCATGGCTTTGTCGCCTAGCTCGGTGTTGACATCATCGTCTTTGTCGAAATATTTTTTGCGGGTTTCATCAGACATGACCAGATTGACATCGTCTTTGGTGTAGCCGCGTTCGCTTAGTGAATTATAGGCTTTCTCCGCACTTTCCCGATCCCGAAACATGCCTGTCAGATGGCGATTTTTTTCACTTGTGTTTGTTTCCATAACAATTTTCTTTGATGATTTTTGGTGATACATAACAATGACGCTTGTGCGGCCATTTGCCTACTAAGATTAAAAAAGTGTGCCCTGACAGGTCGTTTTGGAGAAATAACAATGGTTGAGCCTAAGAGGATGTGTCTATTAATGGCTTTATAATCAATTGGTTGTGTTTTTGATTTGCAGGTTTACGGATTGAGATAAATAAAAAATAGAGAGTGACTAGGAATGCATAAAAGGGGAAATAACCGCAAAAGTGAGCGTTATATTATGGGGAATCGGGAATTCTTACCCCATTTATGCGTGAGCTTACTTTTTGAAAATACTGTAGTATGAGTTGCTAAATATCCTTTTTTATGTTTCTGTCTGCTGATTCCTGAATCCTAAATTTGGGTAACCCTTTCTGGTTCGTAACTTTGCCGCAAAGATTACGATTCATGTCAAAACCCATCTTAGTTATAAAATTTGGAAGTGCGGCCATTACCAAAGCCAATGGAGAGCTGAATCAATTGGTGATGGTTGAGATTGCGCGGCAGGTGGCGCAGTTGTATTCGGAGTATCATTTGGTGCTTGTATCGTCGGGGGCGGTGGCGGCTGGTAAGCAGTATATCCGCAATTATGCGGGCGAAATAGCCCAGCGCAAAGCGGCAGCGGCCATTGGTAACTTGCTCTTACTCAACAAATACGCGCAGTTCTTTGCCCCTTACGAGATTCCCGTGGCCCAGAGCCTCTGCGAGCGAGGGCATTTTGCTAATCGCGACCAGTTTTTACAAATGAAAGAAACCTTTCAGGAGTTGTGGGACAACGGCATTATCCCAATTGTAAACGAAAACGACGTGGTCAGCAGCCGCGAATTAAAGTTTTCTGATAATGACGAACTGGCAACACTCATTGCGGTAGGTTTCGGTGCCGACACGTTGATGTTGTGTACATCAGTGGGTGGATTGTTGGACAATACTGGTAAAGTTATCCCGAGAGTTTCGCAGGTAAATGATGTTTTTAAGTACGTCAGAACGGATAAGTCTAGCGTAGGTTTGGGCGGGATGACCTCTAAACTTACCTTCGCCAAACTCGCGATGCGCATGGGTATTCGGACGATTATCTTCGGGATGAACGAGTCAGATGGTATTTTAAGGGCATTGCGTGAAGAAACTGGAACTGTGTTTGTTTCTCAGGAAAGTGTGCTTTCGGCCCGCAATCGCTGGCTCGGAAGTGGTAGTTTGGTGGCGGGGCGTATCCTAATCGACGCGGGGGCGGCGTTGGCCCTTCAAAATCGAAAAAGCCTTTTAGCCGTCGGAATCACTGAAGTAGAAGGAGATTTTGAAGCGGGCGAAGCGGTTGAAATTGTGGATGAAGAAGGTACGTCGGTGGCGGTGGCCAAAGCAAAAGAATCTTCAAGCTCAATTGCCCAAAACCTCAAAACCCAAAACTTTGAAGTAGCCAATGCAAATGATATTGTGCTGCTTTAAGCGCCGTGGCGATGGTTTTGAGAAACCACACCACTCTAATAACAAAAGCCCCGCTCTTTATCCAAGAAGCGGGGCTTTTGTCATTTATTGTTCTGGATTAGCCGATTTCGATGATACGTGGCGATTTTTTCGCTTCGTCTTTCTTAGGAAGTTCGATTTTTAATATTCCGTCGGTGTAAGCAGCGCTGATTTGCTCGCCATTGATGGTGTTAGGCAAGGTAAAAGCCCGGCGGAAACTTGTGTAGCTAAATTCTTTGCGGGTGTATTTCTCCGTACTTTCTTCGTTTTTCTGCTCTTGTTGGGCCGAAATCGTCAACACATTGTTTTCTAAGTTGATTTTAAAATCGTCTTTTTTGAGGCCAGGAGCGGCTACTTCTAGTCGAAAACCACCCTCGTGTTCTACGATATTAACGGCTGGTACGCCATAGTTGCTCAAGGTAGCAGGGGCAAAAATGTCATTGAGGTCTTTGCCAAATACACTTCCGAATAAGTTGGGGAAATTGCCGTTTGTTTTTACTAAAGTTGCCATGATTGTTATTTTTTTAGTGTTTTAAGTTTTCTGATTCAATTCGCCGATGCGACGGTTCGCCGATGCGACGGTTCTATATCTTCAACTTTTGTACCACCTACCAACAAAGTAATTGATTTACATAAACTATTTTTATTCAAATATTTGATATTCAATCAATTGTATTTTTTTTGTTTGATTTTCTGAGGATTTTATATTGATGACAAAATGTCTTAATGTGTCAATTTTAGGTTATTTTAAGCTGACAAAATGACTGTTTTGCAAAATTTGATAGAATAGGTGCTGCAAGCGAAGGGCTAGGTAATCAAAAATGGAAGTGGTTGGGAGGGTTTTGGAAAGTGTTTGAAAAGGGCGAAAGATAGTTGCCAAAAGGATAGTAAATGCTGACGAAAATTGCCAAGCAGATATAGGCGGGCTTTTTGGTATTAAAAAGAGAAAGAAACTTCAATACATCAGCGAAAGAATGGGCTAAAATGTTTGGTTTTTTGCCTGAAAATCATAGGTTTGTACAACCTATTCGTTCGAAACCTTTTAATCTTTTTAACATGGAAAATGTAATTACTCAGGTAGGAGAACCTACCAACTATGCGAGTTTTGGTCGCCGGTTTGTTGCCTTGATTATCGATGGAATCATCATTGGTATTGCTCAATCATTCATTATTGTACCGATTATGATTTCCTTGGGCCTGGGGGTAGCGTCCAAAATTGACACCGATTCGCTCGAAACAATGGAGCCTGGCGAGGCGATGGGCATTTTTTCGGCAATGATGGGAGCGGGCTTGATGATTCAGCTTGTGAGCTGGGGCATCAGCGGCGTTTATTTTGTGCTCATGGAGTCGTCAGAAAAGCAGGCTACTCTGGGTAAAATAGCCATGGGCCTCAAAGTAACAGACCTCAACGGAAATCGTATTACCCCGACCACCGCAATAATCCGTTTTGTTGGGCGCATTGTTTCGGGGATGATTATGCTGATTGGGTACATTATGGCGGCCTTTACCGCCAAAAAACAGGCCTTGCACGATATGATTGCCAGCACATTGGTGCTGAAAAGCTGATTGTTTTCAGTTTATTCCCACAACAAAAGGCGGAGAAGTCCGCCTTTTGTTATTTTTGCATCGCTCAAAATTTTAAACTAACCAATCCCCATAATGTCCATCGACCTTCGTTCTGATACCCTAACCAAGCCTACTCAACCCATGCTTGAAGCCATGTTTTCGGCTTCTGTCGGCGACGATGTTTTTGGCGATGACCCGACGGTCAATGCATTAGAAGAAAAAGCGGCTCGATTGTTTGGAATGGAAGCGGCCTTGTTTTGTGCTTCGGGAACCATGACCAATCAATTGGCAATTCGAGTACACACGCGTCCGGGTAGTGAAGTAATTTGTGACAAGAACTCTCATATCTACCTTTACGAAGGAGGAGGAATAGCGCTGAATTCGTTTAGTTCGGTTAAATTATTGGAGGGCGACCGTGGTCGTATCAACGCACAGCAGGTACGAGATGCCGTCAACAATCCCGACGATGTTCATGCGGCTGTATCGAGGCTCGTTTCGCTCGAAAATACGATGAATAAAGGCGGTGGATGCTATTATAATTTGTCGGATATTCAGGCCATTCGTCTGGTTTGCAACGAGCATGGTCTAGGCTTGCATCTTGACGGGGCTAGACTATTCAACGCTTTGGTCGAAACAAGCGAATCTCCCGTGGAGTACGGCCGTGTGTTTGATAGCATCAGCATTTGTCTCTCCAAAGGGTTGGGTTGTCCAGTGGGGTCGTTGTTGTTGGGGACGAAGGATTTTGTAAAACAAGCGCGACGGTTTCGGAAAGTAATGGGTGGCGGCTGGCGACAGGCGGGTTATTTGGCCGCCGCTGGTATTTATGCCCTTGATTACCACGTGGAGCGTCTGCGCGAAGATCACGCCCGGGCCCGAGCCATTGGGCAGATGCTTCAACAACTCCCTGAAGTAGAAGAGATTTTCCCGATTGACACCAACATTGTCATCTTTCGTTTGCCCGAAACCATCCTTGCCGTTGATTACGTGGCGCAATTGGCGCAAAAAGGGATTGGAGCCGTTACGTTTGGCAAACATTTGGTGCGCTTTGTGACGCACATGGATTTTACGGACCAACAGTTGGAAGAATTGGGGAAAAGATTGTGAAAAATTATCAAACGGTCTTAAAACACGTATTTCTACGCTATAACACATTCGTAAAAATTGGCACTTTTGTTGCTGTAATTTTATTTGCAAAACCAATAAACCTTTTGCCTCTTTTAGGAGTCTTATTAATTAGGTGCAACCGTGTGACCTCTACCCTGAGATAAAGTCCTAAATCAGCATTAAATGTTCATTTTACTCATTTCTAAATCATCCATAAAGCCGTGAAAAAAGTAGTAAAACTCTTGTCGGTGGCATTGGCAGTAGGTGCAGCGGTATACACCGTTAAAAAACTGCAAGCAAAAAAAGCATAAGTCGAGGCGTTGCCGTTGCCATGCTTTTTGGTTTCTGAAGAGCCCCGTTGATACCTCAACGGGGCTCTTTTTCAATATTGTGCGTACTCTTTTTTGTGAAAACAGGGTGATTCTCCAAAAAAGTATCTATTTCGGCAACGTTGCCTAAAATAATGTTTGCTTTTTCGGAAAGCGACATGGATTCAACAAAGTACCCCATTTCCTGTTGTATTTTGCTCAGTAAATAGTATGCGTGGGCTGCTTCCACGCTTTTATTCAGCTCAGTTTTGCTCCAATGCTCAAGTGCATGGTGGAGGTTTTGGACCGCTGCCGTGTAAAATTGACGACCTCTGTAATATTGAATAATACCCAGCAGATAATAATAAAACGGAGAGAGCGATTTTTGGGAAGTCGACTCATCGGTCTTGGAGCGATACTCGGGGTTTAAGTGGTAGAAGTGGGGATTAATGATACAATTGCTCAAATGATACGAAATCAGAGGGGATAAATCAAACGTGTGGCGGGGAGCGTTTTCGTCAATCAATTCCAAAAATTCACGGTTAAGCTGTTGGGCTATTTCGTTCTTCTCCATTGCCCCTGCCGTTTTCATCAGGTTACATTTGAGATCCAGCATATAGCGGAGCATTTCGGGGGTGGGTTTTACCAATCCTTTTAGATATTGGTCTATTTTCCACGCAAAATTCCAAAGTTTTGCGGTTAAGGTTACGGTCAAAATTTTATTGCTGTCGTACACAAAAACCGTATTAAAGGCTTTTACAAACGACTCGGTAGCAATCTCCTGAATGGCAAAATCTGCCAGTTTTTCCAGTTGCTCCAGTTGCTTTTTTTGAAACTTAACGTACTTATTCGCTTCCAATGCCGACAGGTTTCCGACCACAAAGTATTGTTCAATCTTTTCAATGTCAAACGTGAGCGAACGGGCCGTATTTTCGGCATTCCGTATCAATAATTTTTGTTTTTCGGTTTCCTCAAAAAGCTGTTGGATGCGTTCGCGGGCAATGATTGCCAGCCAATTTTCGTCTCCGTTTGGCGGCTCACCCATCCATTTTTTGAAGTCCTCATACGTTTCGAAATCAGCAAACTCCACGTCCTTCCCAATCATACCGCATACTTTATTGAGCGTCGACTCATCGAAGCTGCAACTCCACGGGGAGCGGCGCATTTTACAGTAAACTTTTTTGAGGCTTTCTACACCAGGCACTTCCCAATCGGCCCCTTGCTCACCCTTTTTGCGAAGGTGTTTTGCAAACCACGCGGCCTGTTCCTCCCCAGTGGGCCGGGCAGAAGGATGACCGCCAATGGCCAAGTCGCAATACTTGGCCATTGCTCCCATATAGTAGGGAGAATGTATTTTATTTTTGGTACGCGGCATATGGGTAATTAAATTAGAATGACACCATACAATTGGTCGCGTTTACCGGAAGACAAGTAAATTTGAAGGGGTAGTATTCAAATGTAAACATCTCATTAAATCGGGTAATTATAAAGAAATATCTTTTTCTTTTTTTTAGAGTTTTATCCATTTTTAGAGCCGATTAGGGGATTATTGGCGTTTGAGAGAAGGAACTTACATAAAACATTCGCAGTTGAGAAGAACAAATGCCTTGCCGATTTGTTGATGCAGTTACAAGAATATGGCAAGTGTAAAACTATTATTATGCCGTAAAATGCTACAAAATCGTATCGTTAAACGTATTCTGGCCTACTTTGGCCGTGGGCTTATATTGGTAGCGCCGACCTATTTTACATTCGTAATTATCAAAGAAGGGATTGGGTATTTAGACAGTATTCTTCCCATTTATATTGACACAAGCGACAAACAGACCCTTTACTTACCTGGTTTGGGGCTGTTGATTATCCTTTCTAGTATCGTTTTTTTGGGATTTATTTTCTCGCGTTTTGTACCGCAGTCGTTTTTCGCTTTTGGCCAAAGCATTTTGAAGCAGATGCCGTTGGTGAGTCTTATCTATTATTCCTTCAAAGACCTCATCACAGCTTTTGTGGGCGACAAGCGAAAATTTAACCAACCTGTGCTGGTAACGGTTAATCAACATTCAAACCTAAAAAAACTGGGTTTTATTACCCAAACGGATTTGTCCAATTTGCAATTGGAAGGCTATATGGCAGTTTATTGTCCCCATTCTTATGCTTTTTCTGGAGAACTTTTTATTGTTTCGGCGGAGCATATTCAAGTACTGGAAGGCCTCTCAAGTGCCGATGTGATGAAGATGATTATATCGGGTGGGGTATCTATCAAATAAAAGAAGAGAGGCTTAGGGCCTCTCTTCTTTTATTATAATCCTTTAATAAATCTCTTTGCCCAGGAGTAACGTTGGCTACGTAAATCCTGAGGTTTCCATACATCGGCCCAAGATACCTGCCTCTTCATTTTTACCGCTCGCATTTTCAATACATACCCGATAAGCAGATATAAAAAGAAAAGACCTACCAGTACAAAGAAAGCCTGGGTGTTGGTAATGTACTTAAAAGTCAAAAAATAACCAATCACGTTAACAATAGTCATACTCCAAAGTGTGATGGAAGTCTGGAAATGGCTCAGGCCATTATCCAGTAAAACGTGGTGCATGTGATTGCGGTCGGCCTTAAACGGAGAACGTCGGTTAAGTATACGTACCAGAAATACCCGCAGTGTATCAAATATCGGAACAATCAAAAGCACAACCGCCAAAATAGGTGCGTTGAAAAATGCGCTGCTGTCGTGGATATAGGTGACGTTGAGTCGGATGAATTTTACGGCAAAAAAAGCCAACAAAAAACCGACAATAAGTGAGCCTGTATCACCCATAAAAATCTTGCTGGTTTTGGAGAAATTGAACCGAAGGAAACCCAGCAAAGCCCCCGACATCGAGAACGCCATACAGGCCATTGAAAAATGGTGGTTAAGCAAAAACCACGTCCCGAAACTCAACCCCGCAATAAAAGCAATCCCGCCCGCTAAGCCGTCGACCCCGTCAATGAGGTTAATGGCGTTGATGAGCGCAATGAATATAAAGATTGTAAAAGGAATGCTGATTAAATCTGGAATCTGATGAATACCGAAAATCCCGAAGAAATTATCCACTTTCAGCCCACCCAAAAGAATAAGCGTTGAAACGGCCAATACCTGAAGCAACAGTTTTTTGTTGGGGTCGAGCACCAAAATGTCGTCTTTTAGACCCAGGAAGAACAGTATCGTGAGCCCTACCACGGCCAAACTTGTCAGGTAAGAATCGGTGTTTTCATTGGTATGAGGCCAAAGAAAGTGGGCAATCAATAGGGAGGCGTAGATGGCTATACCGCCAAATTCGGGGGTTTCTTGCTGGTGAGCGCTCCGGAAATTGGGCTTCTTTTTAAGCTCCAATAAACCGCTGATGTTAATGATGACGGGAATAGATGTAACGGATACGGCACAGGCAATCAAAAAAGATATAAGGCACTGATACACTTCGTGTTGAAGTATATTTTGATACTGTGTTCGGAGTACATCTATAAGTATATCTGCATTCATAAATTCAATTTCAGCTTACTTTGCCTTCATAACTTGAAAGCAAAAATTATAAAAATAAGGTTACCGAACAAAAATCGACGACGAAAATAGGGGGCAATTTATTATTCGGTATATTTTGGCTTGTAAACAAACTGTAAAACTTTTCGGAGGGGTTTTAACCACAGCGTAAACCAATAAGGTTTAATTCCGTTGAGGGTCCATGCCATCCGGTCGCTTGTATTTGCTTTTAAACGATTATCAAGCGACTTGTTGCTGACGCCACCTGTTCGCATCACGGTTGTGATTTGAGGTTGGTAGGTCACACTTATTTGGTGTTTGTACATCATCCTCAGCATGAGTTCGTAATCAGCCGCGCTTCCAAGGTCCAATCGATACGTCCCGAATTTCTTATAGGACGAACTTCGAAGGAAAAACGTTGGATGAGGTGGCATCCATCCAAACAAAAAGTTACTCCGTTGATAGTTACCAGATTTCCAGTAGCGCGTTACTCGGCGCGTATCGTCGGCATTTACGTAAATCAAATCGCCGTAGATTGCCTCTGCGTTTGTTGCTATCAGCTTGTCAACAATATGCTCAATGACAAAAGCGTCGTGATAAAAGTCGTCGGCATTCAAAATGCCGATTACCTCACCGGTTGCTAGAGCGATGCCTTTGTTCATTGCATCATAAATTCCAGCATCTTTTTCGGACAAAAATACAGCAATTTTCGTGCCGTAACTTTTAACAATTTCTGGTGTCGTATCGGTTGATTTTCCGTCGATTATGATATATTCGATGTCTTTGTAGGACTGATTTAGCACCGAATCAATACAACTTCGTATGGTTTTTTCTCCGTTAAAGACGACTGTTATAATGCTTACTTTCAAAGTTTCGAAATGTTAACCGTTCTCCTTCCTTTTTAATTTATCTGTTGAGGGAGAAGCTATATTTGTTGTATATGCTGTAATTATTCAGTTATTTTTCGTTCTCTTATCCATTGTGCTGGGTTGCCCTGATAGACTCCGTAGGCTTCCAAGTCTTTGACTGCAACCGAATTTACGGCCAATACCGCGTGCGAATGGCAAACTACATTGGGACACACCATCGCTTTGGCACCAATCCAAACGCCGTCTTCAATGACGATTTTACCCACGCTTAAATCAAAAGTACTGCGGGTATAGTCATGATTTCCCGTAAGGAGCATGGCGCCTTGCGACAAACATACGTGATCCCCCAGCGATACTGCCGTCAGGTTGTCAATCCAGACCTCTTCTCCTATCCAGACGTAATTACCTACATTAAGTAACCACGGATATTTGATATTTACTTTTGGCTTAATCATGACTCCAGTGCCTATTTTTGCACCAAAGGCTCTCAAAATGAGGCGTTTTAATGAAACTGGTACGAGCAAATATGAATTCAAAAAAATGGCGTTTGTAATAAACCAAAGCACATTTTTTATGAAAGGTGGCTGCTTGTACCAACTATTGTCGTACTTCGACAGGTCGGTTTTGAACCGCTGATAAGTCTTTTCCGTATTCATTTCGGAAAAATTCGATGATGTCTTGTTTGTCTTTCCCAACTCGATGATAAACTTCATATATTTTGGCATCAACCAAAAAGCGATACCAAAGTCCTTGTAAGAAGTGCCAAATCAGGCCTTTTTTGCCGTCAAGGAAACCTAACTTTACAAAATAACGATAAAAAAAATAGGCAAAAGGACGTGTGAAAAGGGGTAAAGAAGCGTATTTCAGCTTTAGGAAACGTTTACGTTGATCTTGCGTTCCAAAAAGTTTAGGTATAACGCGATTGGCTTCCGTAAAATTGTATTTTATATCCAATAAATCAATTACTTCACGAATGGCATAATTATTGTGCTTCTGCGTCCACCACGTCAGGTTGTTGAGATTATGATCCACAATGTCATTTTTGAATTGGACCGTAGTGCCTTC
The DNA here is from genome assembly GCF_024158025.1 of Runella salmonicolor. Classification (NCBI taxonomy): domain Bacteria; kingdom Pseudomonadati; phylum Bacteroidota; class Cytophagia; order Cytophagales; family Spirosomataceae; genus Runella; species Runella salmonicolor. The sequence continues at coordinate 1,209,453 of NZ_JAMZEL010000001.1, read as the reverse complement.
TGAAAGTTTAATGTGCTCATCCATCCAGAGTTCTTCACAGATTCCTTTGTCTCTTCGCCAAAGCCTTAAAAGCCAAATCGGATAGTATCCGCCTCGTTTTATCCATTGGTTCATAAACATGACCCGGCGTTTCACATAGATACCCGTGGTGTCGTTGTTCAAAGCGGCAAGTGATTGCTTTATCTCTTGGCCTAGTTCAGGGGTAACGTACTCGTCGGCGTCCATGCGCATCAGCCAATCGGTCTTAAAAGGCGTGTGAGTGATGCCAAAATTGAATTGAACCGCATACGTAACCCAAGGGTTATGCATTACATTTGCCCCTAACGATTCAGCGATGGCTACAGTACGGTCTGTTGAGCCAGAATCTACGATGAAGATTTTATCCGTAAAGTGCAGCAAACTTTGAATACATCTTTCAATGTGTTTTTCTTCGTTGTGCGTCAGAATAATAACCGAAACATCATTCATAAGCTATGAATAAATCAAGCTGCAAATTGTATTTTTTTATGTTGAAAAGCAAAAAAATGGCCTTAACTTTGTAAAATTATTATATTAATCGACGAAATGCCTTGGACTTTTGACAATAAAGTATGCTACTTATTTCGGTCCAGTGTCTTTCGTCCAACGTTTCTTATTTCATGAACTCAGTTATTGTTAACCCACCTACTCAACCCATTCGTACCGAAATCCGACTGGCTTCTTCTAAAAGCGAGAGCAACCGGGCATTGATCATTAATGCCCTGACGCAGTTTAAAGGACAATTGGAGAATATTTCTTCTGCTCGTGATACCCAAACCATGATGCGCCTTTTACAGTCTTCGGATGTCGTAGCCGACGTGCTGGATGCGGGTACTACCATGCGTTTTTTGACGGCGTATTTTGCCGTTACGAATCAACACAAAACCATGACGGGAACGCCGCGCATGTGTGAGCGCCCGATTGGAATATTAGTAGATGCGTTGCGTATTTTGGGGGCAAATATTACGTATAAACAAAACGAAGGTTATCCTCCTACCGAGCTTAACGGTTTTCAATATTCGGGCCAAAATCACCTGACGATTCGGGGGGACGTAAGCAGTCAGTATATTTCGGCTTTGTTGATGATTGGACCGATGTTGCCCGACGGCATTACGCTTGAATTGACGGGAGAAATTGGTTCGCGGCCTTATATTGAAATGACGCTTCAACAAATGCGGGCTTTTGGCGTGACCCACGAAGCCAACTGGGAAGCGAAAACCATTCGGGTGCCTGCTCAACACTACACCCCAACGCACTATGCCATTGAATCCGACTGGTCGGGGGCGAGTTATTGGTACAGTCTGGTGGCGTTGGCCAAAGATGCGGAGGTAGAATTATTGGGTCTTAAAGAAAACTCCTTGCAGGGCGACAGCGCCATTGTGAAAATTATGGAGCATATGGGCGTAAAAAGTGTCTTTACCAAGCGGGGTGTTTTATTGACTAAAATTCCCGCTGAAAAAGCTTTTGCGTGGGATTTTACCGATTGTCCAGATTTGGCCCAAACCGTGGCGGCCTGTGCCGCAGTGGCAGGAATTGAGGTAACCATGACGGGAATTGAAAGCCTGAAAATCAAGGAAACAGACCGCGTAGGGGCGCTTCAGGCAGAATTACCCAAAATTGGTGGTGAGTTGGTTGAATTGGAGCAAAACACTAAATACATCGTTAGAAGAAAGGCAGAAACGCCTGCTACTCCTCCTTCAACACCCGTGATTGAGACGTACGATGACCACCGCATGGCCATGGCTTTTGCGCCAGTAGGTATGGTGTTTCCTGTTGAAATTTCCGAACCGCACGTGGTGGCCAAATCGTACCCGAGTTTTTGGGATGATTTGAAAAAAGTGACGACAATCGCCTGAGGCTGATTATTGTAACCCATGCAAAACCCCTATATTTCCTTGCTTCGTATTGCTTGGCGGTATGCCCGCCAGCAAAAGGGGCGTTATTTGCTTGTATATGGGCTGTTTGTTTTGGCAAATATCGTGTATGCCCTCAATCCGCTGCTTTATGGGTGGTTTATTGAAGCCATTCAAAAAGAAGGTACAGGCGTGATTAAACACGTGTGGATGTATGCGGGTGGATATTTGTTTTTGATGCTGTTGGAGTGGGCTTTTCACGGCCCTGCTCGCGTGATGGAGCGTGAATTGGCGTTCAACCTCAGCCGCAATTTTTTGGATGAACTCTATCATCAAGCCCTGCATCTGCCGGTACGTTGGCATCAAGACCACCACAGCGGCGCTACCATCAACCGCATCCGAAAGGCTTATGAAGCGTTGAGAGATTTCTTTCAAAACGGTTTCATGTTTTTTCATGCCTTTGCCAAGTTTATTTTTTCGTTTGGCGCCATTCTATATTTTTCTCCTTTTTACGGGGGGATTGGCGTGTTGATTGGCGTATTGACGGTCTGGATTATTTTCAAATTCGACAAACCGTTTATCAAAGCACTCGACGAAACCAACGAGAAAGAACACGTCGTTTCTTCCACGCTTTTTGACAGTCTTTCCAATATCATTACGGTGATTACGCTTCGGCTCGAAAAACGAATGCAAAATAGCTTGATGGGAAAAGTAGCCGAGATTTTTCCGCCTTTTCGTCGTACGGTGGTTATCAATGAGTGGAAATGGTTTGTTGCTAGTGTGCTGATTGGAATTATCTACGTGGTAGTCGCCATTGGCTACGTGTATGAGAATTATGTACCCAATACGGTGTTTTTGGTCGGTGGGTTGGTGACTTTGTTAGGGTATGTCAATCAGTTTACGAGTGTGTTTCAGGATGTGGCTTGGCAGTATACCGAAATCACTCGGTACAATACCGACGTGCAAACGGCCCGTGCCATTGGTGAGTCGTATTCCCAACAGCACCGGGCTGAGTCGGAGGAAATGCTGCCGACTGCTTGGCAAACGATTCAGATTCAACACCTGAACTTTTCGCACCAAGAGCTGTATGATGCCGAGCACAAAGCCCACAGTTTGCACAATCTTTCGTTGAACATTAAGCGCGGACAGAGGGTGGCGTTTATTGGTGAAAGCGGTAGCGGTAAGAGCACATTGTTGGCGCTGTTGCGCGGGTTGTATCAAGCCGAAAGTGGGCTAAAAGTCAACATCGATGGGAAAGAGTTTACGGGGCTGGGAATTATTAACGACACCGTAACGCTCTTTCCGCAAGAACCTGAAATATTTGAAAATACGATTGAATACAACATTACACTTGGGTTGCCATTTGAGGAAACCGACATCATGATGGTTTGTGCCACGGCGCATTTTGCGGAAGTGATTGCGCAATTGCCGAACGGACTGCAATCAAACATTCAGGAAAAAGGGGTGAATTTATCGGGTGGACAAAAACAGCGTCTGGCTTTAGCGCGGGGCGTATTGGCCGCCCGAAGCAGTGACATTGTGCTTTTGGATGAGCCAACGAGCAGCGTTGACCCCAAAACGGAGGTGCAGATTTATGACCGTTTGTTTGAAGAATTTAGCGGTAAGGCGATTGTCTCCACGCTTCACCGCCTACATCTTTTGACCAAATTTGACTACGTCTATATTCTTCAAAACGGACGAATTGCCGACCAAGGAACGTTTGAGTACCTCCGCCAAAACAGCGCTATTTTTCAAGATTTGTGGAAACATCAGGAGAAAATACAGGGGTAAATCGACCGTAAAAATCATAAAAATGCCCCCTAATAATTTCCTCAGGGGGCATTTTAGCAAAAAAACTTCTTAGTTAATCACAACCTTTGCCACAACGGGCTGGTGGTCTGAAGGATAGCGTTGCTCTTTTGCGTCGGTCAGGACGCCGTATTTTAAGACAGATATTTGCTTACTTGCAAAGATGTAGTCAATTCGGTTTTTCATTGGTGCGTCAAACTTGAAGGAGTTAAATGTGCCTTCGGGGCCATAAGGAGCCATGGCTGATACCTTTTTTGCATCGCTGAGCAGCGTTTGCATTTCGATAATTTGCTCGGTTTCGGGGGTGGAATTAAAATCTCCGACGCAAATCGTGGGTGCATCTTTGGCAATTTCTTTGATTTTCTGCACCATCAATTTCCCCGACTGGCGGCGGGCTTCAACGCCTTGGTGGTCGAAGTGAACGCTGAAAAAGTAAAACTCCTTTTTCGTAGTGACATCTTTGAATTTTACCCACGAACAAATACGATTGCAGCAGGTAGCATCCCATCCTTTGGAAGGTTTATCAGGGGTTTGGCTTAACCAGAAATTGCCCGATTGTAATACTTTAAAACGGTCTTTTTTGTAGAAAATGGCCGAATGTTCGCCCGCTTTTTGACCATCATCGCGGCCAGCTCCAAAAAACGTAAATTCTTGCAACTCAGCAATGTCGTCCAACTGCCCGCGCAGGCCTTCCTGCGTGCCAAAAATATCAAATTCGTGGTAGCGAATCAGCGCTTTTACTTCTTCTTTGCGGTTAGGCCAGGCATTGACGCCGTCGTTGGGGGTGTTATACCTTACATTGTACGTGGCCACCACAATCGGGGTGTTTTTTTGTGAATAAACGTTTTGGGCAAATAGTGCAAACAGCACCCCTAAAAACAGACTTTTGTTCATTTGTGAAAGAATAGTGGTTTGAAATTGAGTGGATTACCAACCAGGATTTTGTCCTAAGGCTGGATTTAACAGTCTATCCGCTTCCGGAATGGGATAAAGATAATATTTTTCATTCCATTTTCGAGGAATATTGGTCAGCCAAGTGAGTTCACCAGAGGTGTCGTTTTTCAAGCGCTGAGGGTTGGCAACGCCGTTTATAGTTTCTGCCACATTAATATACGTTACCCCCGCCAATTGAGTGGCAGGTCTTACTTTATAAAAAACGACATCATTTTTTCCGTCTTCGTTCAGATCCAAGGGTTTGTCGAGGGCGGGTACGTAGAAACCGTTCCAGATTTGCTCCATTAATTCACCGCGTTTCCAACGAATAATATCATGGAATCGGAAGCCCTCAAATACCAGCTCAATGCCTCGTTCGCGCCGTACTTCGAGTAGAGTAGCATCCGTAATTTCGGGGAAGTAATGGACTTGAAGATATGGGTCAATGGCGGTTGGTTTGGCGGCAAAACCACCCGTTATGCCTGCTCGTTTGCGTAATGCTCCTACGGTTTTTGCCCAATCGGCATCGGTTAGGGTTTTAAGCTCTGCTTTTGCCTCGGCATAGTTGAGTAGTATTTCGGCGTAGCGCATGAGGCAGATGGAGTTGTCGTTGCGGCTTCCGCCATCAAAATAGGTATCATCCAGCGACCACTTAATGGGCATATACCCTGTGTACGTGTACGAAAAAACGGGCGGGGCAGGCTCCGCAGTTCCGCCGTTGATACGGGTATAATTTCCCACCCGAATGGTTTGTTGCAGGCGTTTATCCCGACCTTTTACCTCTTCCATAAACGGGAGGGCTTCGTGCCCTGCGCGGCTGGTAAAAGGTGTTCCATCTATATTTAGGTAGGTATTTACGAAGGTACGATTCAAACTCACTCGCGCCCCGTAGGTGGCGCTGGTCCACCACCAGTTAGCGTCGTTGAAGATGCTCAGGGCGGGGTCTACGACCGTAGCGAGCATGATTTCGGAGGCAATAGGGGTTTTGCTCGTAAATAATTGGCGGTAGGATTTTTCGGAACCACCCGCTTCGTTGAGGCTGAAACCGCCCTCTTTCATTACTTTATCGGCAGCACCAGCGGCTTCGGTGAGCCATTTTTCGGCGGTATCCATCAGGGTGTACGAAGTTTGGTACTTTCTGAAAGTTCCTTCAAAGAGACACACGCGTGATTTAAAACCATAAACCACGTATTTGGTAATCACGCTGCGGGTGTTGTCGTTGGTAGTGCGGATGTTTTCGCAGGCGTAGTTTAAGTCGGCCAAGACCGAGTCCATAACCATAGTGCGGGGAGCACGGCCACCAAACAAGTCTCCATCCGAAACATCCAAGGGTTTATTAATCCACGGAACATCGCCAAAACGCACCACTTTGTCGAAGTAGAACCACGCTCTGAAAAAACGCGCCATTCCGTTGTAATGTTTACGCACGTCGACGGGGATGGAAGGGTTGGTGTTGTTGGCAATAAAGTAATTAATGTTGCGCAATGCCGTCCACGACCATCCTGTACTTTGGCGGGGGCCATAGGCTCCTTCGCGCAAAAAATCGGGCACTTGGATGCGCACGCTGTAATCGGCCATGGCGTCTCCTTTGTGGATTTCGCTGGCGCTGGGCAAGTTATCGTAAAAAGAAGCTGTGTATAATTCTAGGCCTTTTTCGCTGCTAAAAACGGCATCTTTCGTGGCTGTTGCCTCAGGCACCTGATCCAATTCGCTGCAACCAGTGAGGCAAAACAGTGTCAATAAAAATCCTATTGTATATGTTTTCATTTGTGCAAGGCTGATTTTAGCTTAGAATGTTGCCGATAGGCCGATGGTAATACTTTTCAAAATCGGATAGTTGTATCCGTTGCCGCTGTTTCCATTTGTGACCACGCTGTCGGACTGACCGAGGTTTTCTACGTCCAAATCGCGGGTGAGTTTGTAGAGTGGCGACCATGTTGCGAGATTTTCGCCCGAAACAAAAAGTTTGGTTGTGCTCATTCCCCACTTTTTAATGAGCACGCGGGGTAAATTATAGCCAATCTGAAGATTTTTCATCCGGAGATAGGCCGCATTTTGAAGGTATTTAGTTTGGGCCTGATACAACTCCCCGGCGCTGTTTTGCGTTACGTACCCTCGGTAGCGCGGCAAGTAGGCATTGGGGTTTTCGGGCGACCAAATATTCCCTATATGCCATTCTGGTAGCTTATTGTACGGACGGTTGTATTGTCCCCAAAAGATAGCGGCTTCTGGGCCTGGCCACCAATCCTGTTGTCCAACGCCTTGAAAGAAGGTCGAAAAAAAGAAGTTATTCCAGTTGGCACTGAGGATGATTCCGTAAGTGTAACGAGGTGTTGAATTGCCGATGATACTGCGGTCGCCGGGGCTTGCCACGGTATTATCACCGTTGTCAATCTGGCCATCGCCGTTCAAATCTCTAAATTTTATGTCACCGGGCAGCCATTGTCCCGTGTTAGAGGCTTTAAACAAGGTTTGTTTGGCGGAGTTCTCCACGTCGCCTAGGGAGGTAAAGTACCCGTCGGTGGTATAACCCCAAATTTCACCGATGGTTTGCCCGGCATAATAGTCACTGAGTTTCTTGTTGGGATTGTTAAATTTGTCGATGGTAGAGGTGTAGTCAGCCATCGTAAGGCGCACTTCGTAGTCGAAAGGCTTACCACCTGCTTGGAATTTATCCCGCCACGACAAAACGCCCTCCCAGCCTTTGGTGGTGAGGTCGGCGTAGTTGCCTTTGGGAATATTGGTCCCGAAAACCGCGGGCAGCGTCATTCCTACCGTAAACATATTGGTCGTTTTGCGAATGTACGCATCGGCGTTCAGAATCAGGCGATTGCTAAACATTCCCAAGTCGATTCCCACATCTTGCGTGGTGGAGGTTTCCCAAGTGAGGCCATCGGGAATGACGCTGGGTTGCCCTGTTTTTTGGGGACGGACTCCGTTTAAAATTCGGTTGGATTGCGAAATGGAAAATTGCTCCTGAAACGCATAAGAGCCAATGCTTCCGTTGCCGAGCGAGCCGTAGGAGCCTCTGATTTTAAGGTCGCTGATAAATTTGGGCAAAATCTTCCAAAAAGATTCGTTAGACAAGCGCCAACCCGCTGAAACAGAGGGGAAAAATGCGTACCGCTCATTTGATGGAAATTTGGACGAGCCATCGTAGCGGCCGTTGAGTTCCAACAAGTATTTGTCTTTAAATGAATAATTTAACCGGTAAAAACCACCCACAACCGCCCATTTTTCCCAGCCGCCGCTCGTATTGACCGACTGCCCCAAGGCAAGGTTGATGTCGTTGGCATCTTCGTAAATCAGTCCATTACGTATGGTTTCGAGGCGGCGAAAAGTTGATAATTCGTAGTTATACCCCACCAATGCTTTTAGATAATGATTTTGACTGATTTTAGGCTCGTATTCGGCGTATAGGTTGGTAGCGGTGTAGAGTGTTTCACGGTAAATATTCTGCAAATCGTTGGTGCCTGTGCCTACGTATTCAATCACCCCAGGTTTGCGGCTGTAGGGTACGGGCACTCGGCGGCGGTATTCGTTGTCGTCGGTATTCTGAAAGGTAAAATTTCCTTTTATCCTGAATTGGTCATTGAAAAATTGGCTGGTAAAATCGGTCGTGTTTCTAAACACGCGTTTGTCCATGTCGATGCCGTTTTTGCCGTACCAAAAATCACCTACCGTATACGCCGCCGAATAAGAAAGGGTTCCGTCAGGGTTAAACATTGGTGCCATCATGTGGCCTTCGTCGGCGATGTTGCGCCAGATGCCCCCGCCCTCACCTACGTTGAGCGGATTATGGTATTTCATGGAAGAAAAATCAGCGTTATTGGTCACTTTCAACCACGGAAATGGCTGAATCGACCCTTTGGCCCGTACGCTCATGAGGCGGTAATCGTCGGAATTGTAACGAAACAGGCCGCTTTGCGTATAGTAACGACCCGTTACGTAAAAATCTGCTTTACCACTGCTCCCCGACACCGAAAGGTTGTGCTCGGTGGCGCTGTTATTTTCTTTGTACAACTCCTTGTACCAATCGGTATTTTCGTAGTATACGTACTCGCCGGTGGCGGGGTCGATGTCTGTTTTGGGCAAAGATGGGTCATTGTTCCTGCGTTCAAATTCGGTCAGGTAGGCGGGAGAGAAGCGAAGTGTTTTATTGACATTTTGTGGGGCCTGTGAATAATCATTCCAAGCCGTCCAGCTTTCATTAAACATCCTTGCAAACTCGTAGCCATTGGTCACGAATTTAGGAAGCGTGGTGGGGCTTTTGATGGAGTGGTTGAGCGAATAGCTAATCACGGTCTTATCTTTTTGGGGGCTTTTGGTGGTAATCAGTACCACGCCAAACGCCCCTCGTGCCCCGTAGATAGCTGCCGATGCCGCATCTTTCAGGACCGTTACGCTCGCTACATCGTTGGGATTGAGGCGACTAGGGTCGCCTTCTACGCCGTCAATCAAAATCAGGGCGTTTCCTCCCTGCCCAATGGAAGTAGTGCCGCGAATATTATACAAAGGAGATTGAATGGGTTTTCCGTCGGCCATGCGCAGGTTTAGATTGGGAATTACACCCTGTAAACCTTGGGTCAGGTTGGGCAACGAACGGTTTTCGAGTACTTCGCTCGTCACTTGGTCAACGGCACCGGTGAGGTGTGCTTTCTTTTGGGTTCCGTAGCCTACGACTATGACTTCTGAAAGTAACTTAGAATCAGAATCCATCATAATTTCGAGGGTAGTTCGATTTCCCACCATTATTTCCCGACGAAGGTAGCCCACGTAACTTAATACCAAAACCGTTTGTGGGACAGGAGCGGAAAGGGTGAAGTGGCCGTTGACGTCGGTGGAAGTTCCCTTGACCGTTCCTTTGACCAAAATATTTACGCCGGGCAGTCCTTCGCCGTTTTCTCCTTTGACCGTTCCAGAGATGACGGTCTCTATGGCCGTGCTTTTGGTGCGTTTAGGAAGTTCTAAGGGTGAAACCGTGATTCTTTGCGGTTTTTTGGTGAGTACAATTTGTTTTCGGCTTATAATCTCATAGTTGATTTGAAGAGGCGAAAAAAGTTGGTCAAACACATTTTCCAGCTTTTCGTCTTTCACCGTCAGGTTGACTGCGGGCACTTTTTTAAGTATTTCGGACCGATATGAAAAACGAACTTTTGCCTGTTTTTCGATTTTATTGAGCACTTGGCGCAAGGATTGGTTCTCAACCTTCAACGAGAATCGTTGGTTGAGGACATCCTGGGCTGCGGCTCGTCGGGTGTAGCCAACGCTCATCAACAGCAGCACGAAAACGAGTTGGGCAGTAGTAATTTTCAAGGCTACGTACAACCAATGATTAGTTGGAAAAAAAATTCATATTTTTGTTTGTTTTGTTCGATGTGGAAAACGCGGACACAACAAAAAAGCCCCGATTCAACCGTATTGCAGATGGTTGAGGGCTTACTGCTTTTGGTCGGTGAACTGGTCCTTCACCGGCCATTTTGCTTTTAAAAAGAGGAGTGGATATAAAAATCTATTCAATAAAACGAAACTGAATGCAAGGTTATTGGCATCCGTTGGATTTAATGACAATCTGGGCTTCAATGGTTTCGTACTCGGCACCGATGGTACGGCATAGTAAACGCAGACGCTCATAAAATACTTCGTCAGAAAAACTTATTGTAACAAAGCATTTCTTTAGCACTTCTTCATCGTACACCAATTCTACCCCGTATTGTTGCTCTAAGTCACGCAATACGCTTACTGCCGAACGGTCGGTGTAAACCAATTCTTTCTGGTCGGCGATAATTTTGGTGGGATTTTCTACCAGCGATTTTACCAAAATCTCACCGTTTCTGACAAACGTTGCTTGTTGGTTGGCGGCGAGTAAAACCGTGTTTTTAAGGTCGTTAGATAGGTTTTTTCGCGACGAGACCGCCACCTTGCCTTCCCGGACCGACACGTTTACGTTGGGTTTTCCTACAAAGGCCTGCACGGTAAAACTCGTACCTACTACTTGAGTCACCGTTTCGGCGGCGTATACCAAAAAAGGATGTTCGGGGTCACGTTTTACTTCAAAGTAAGCTTCTCCATCTAGGTATACTTCGCGTAGGTTTTCGAATTTTTTCGCAAAACTCAGACGACTTTTGGGGGCCAACTGTACCGAACTTCCGTCGGGAAGGCGAAGGTGTTGGATCTGATTTTGGGTGTTGATTCGTTCTTCCAGTTGCTTGGTTGCGGTGGCAACGATGGTATCGTACGAAATGGGCTGTTGACGTTGCTGCCACCAAATCCATCCCGCGGCCATGACCAAAATGACGGCTGCTGCGGCAGCCCACCATGCTCTCAATGAACGAACGACTGGTGTGTGGGTTTTCTCCGATGTGTGGGTTTCTATATACTGCCACATCTCGGAAAGTTGGGAATCGGAAGGAAAAAACTGAGGGCTTTCGGCGATGGCTTTAACCAAAGCTTGGGCCCTCAGTATATGGGGTTGTTGGTGTGGATAAGTCTGGCGATAATTTTCCCAAAAAGTATCTGACTCCGGCGTTGGGGCTTGTACCCAATTTCTGAAGTCCGGATGTTCGGCAAAATCACGCGCAGAAAATTCGGAAAGGGGCTTCATAAATAATAAATCGAATGGCGTGTAAACAGTAAACGTTTACCCCTCATGAAGAAAAAGCATGAAACTTTATCGGTAACTCACTTTTTCTGATTTTTTTTTGAAATTATTTAACAGAAAATTGAAAAACGTAATACAGCAGCACATGAAGCAACGAATCGGGGAGGTTTCGGCGCAAACGCTGAATGGCCCGAGTGATTAAATTTCGGGCCGATTGGTCGTTTATTTGCAGTATTTCCGCGATTTGGTCATATTCCAACCCATCATAAAAGCGTAGCTGGAGCGCTTCGTATTCTCGGGCCGAGAGTTGCTCAAGCTGAGATTTTAACCACTTTACATTGGCATCAAACGTCTCTTCCGAAATGGTCATTTCTTCGATAGAAGGCCACAGGTGCGTATCAGGAATCTCATGGTCCTGCAAAGAATTCAAATCGGTACGCCACTCGGTTTGGTAAGAACGGTGAATCTTGCGCCGCAGCGCCCGATACAGATAAAATCGAATCGAAGTGGTGGCACTCAGACGCTCGCGCGTGTCCCAGATTTCCACAAAAAGCTCTTGTACTGCATCTTGAGAGATTTGCGGGTCGTGGGTCAGCTTGTAGGCATAGTTATAAAGTACTTTCACAAACCGTTCGTAGATTTCGGCAAAGGCCTTTTTGTCCCCTCCTCTAAAGCAATCCCAAGCGAAGGCTTCATCAAAACTTGGCAACGATTTTGAAATCATTTCAATCAAAGGATTTATACCGCAAAAGTAATCGAATTGCGTTGATTTAACATTGAGGCAATATTACGTGTAAATTAAGTTTAAAATTACCAAAAAAGTGAGTGGCATTGACCAGTTTGACATTAAAAGATGGTTAGTGTATAGAAATAAATCAGGAAATAACTGAATTATACCTTGCTTAACGGATTGGAAAAAGGAATAATAGACGTTGCTAGACGAGTTATTTATCAGCCGAAACTATGGTGTTTTTTGAAGTGAGCATTGCCTCTATTTTATTCAAACGGTTTTCCAACGCGGTATTTTTTTGATTTAATTCTTTGATAGCCTCCACCAAAACAGGCGTCAGACGGGCATAATCCACCGATTTGTAACCAGACTCATCGGTCAGAACCATTTCAGGGAAAATTTTCTCTATTTCTTGCGCGATGAAGCCGATTTGAGGATTCTGTCCGAAGTGTTTTTCGGGGAACTCATCGCGTTTCCAGTCATAACGCACCCCCTCAATCCGCTGAATGCTTTGCAATGAATTTGTGAGCGCTCGAATGTTGGTCTTATAACGGGCGTCGGAGGGACAGGATACATTGGTGGCAGAAACACAACCCAAAAATGTAGCGTTACCTTCGCCTGTAAGACTCATTGCGTTAGTGTTATTGCCGCTAAAGTAGACATTGAAACGGGCACCTGTTGCCGTGCTTTGAGGAGAGCCGCCGATTGTCCAAAAATTGGGTGTAGAGCTGTTTTTGAAGGTAATTCGTCCAAAATCATCTCCGTTTTCGTATAGAAGAATGTGGCTGTCAGAAGGGTTGCTGTTGTGTTTGATACGAAACATAGCATCCGTAACTGTCACATCATTTATTACAGTACGGGCACTTTGGTACACCGTAAATGCATTGGAGGGCATTCCGTTGTATCCGTTTCCGATTTCGAAGATACGGTTGGCAGCGGCGTGGAAATTAGGGTCTGGGAAATAAAGAAAATCGTTGTTGTAGGCTCCAATGGCGGTGCTGCCGTAAGCTTTGGCTACGGTTCCCTGCCCCAAAGCTGTCGCGGATTTACCGCTTGCCGTTGTCGAGATGCCTGCGGCCGTTGCATAAAAATTGTTGGCAACGGTATAGTAACCCAACGCCGTGGTGTGATAGTGGGAAGCTATGGTTGCTTCGCCCATGGCGGTAGAACCAAAACCACTTGCGTGGGTGTTTAGGCCAGAGGCAAAAGAATAGGCGCCGATGTTGCTCATGTTCCAATCACAACAACCCGAAGCCGTACCAACCCTAAAAGCGCTGAGACTCGGAATCCACATCAGCCGTGTGCCCTGCCCACTATCGGGCAGCATAGGAGCGGGAGGCGGAAGTGAGGGACTTAAAAAGACCCCTCTGGCCAGAATTGCACCACCCCCTTGGGTTGGAAGCGGACTGAAAGTAAGTGATTGGGCAAACACCTGTTGCATGCCCGCTAAGAGCAATAGAAGAAATTGAGTTTTCATAATTTCAGTGTTTTTAGAAATTTTTGTACAGAAAAATATTCAACCAAACACTTGCGAGAAGCATATTCGTAAGAAAATCAACTTGTTTTTTAACTTCCTTTTACCAATTCAACATAAAATTTTACCACATTTTTGAAATCAGTTTCACTGATGCGCTCGTTGGTGCCGTGGGGGCGTTTGAGGTCTTCTTCGTTCATTCGAACGGGCATAAAACGGTAGATATTTGAACACACGTTGCGGTAAAAACGCGCATCTGTAGCACCTACCACCAGATAAGGGGCTACAATCACTTCTGGAAAACAGCTTTTGATGGTTCGGTGCAACGCCCGAAATCCAAGGGTAGCGGTATCAGAAACAGGGGAGGGCTCGGAGTCAAACTGTTTGAGCGTTTCAATGGTAATGCGCTCGTTATCAATGGTTTTTTTGACATAATCGGCTACACCTCTTACAGAATCACCGGGCAGAATTCGGAAGTTGATTTTGGCAATGACCTCCACAGGGAGCACGTTGTCTTTAACGCCTGCGTGGATTACGGTGGGGGCAATACTCGTGCGAACCATGGCGTTGCCAGCGTTGGTTTTAGCGAGAATATTGACAATCACTGGCTTGAGTAGCCAGCGATTTGCCATGGCTATTTTGGTGTCGAAGGGCATTTCGGGGGCGAGGTAATCCTGTAAATAACTGGCTGCGCCTTCCAAACGCGCGGGGAAAGGATTTTTCTGAAGCTTGTCAATCGCTTCGGCCATCATGCCGATGCTGGTTTGGGGCGGTGGCATGGACGAATGGCCTCCGTCACCGACCGAGGTTAATTGAAGGGTCGTGTAGCCTTTTTCGGCGATGCCAATGAGCGCAATAGGAGTGGTGATGCCCGACACCCCATCGGTCTTGATGGTGCCGCCTTCATCCATGACGTACTCCAACTGTACCTTTCTGGTTTCAAGCAACGCCGCAATTTGGCGTGCCCCGTAGCGCCCCGAAACCTCTTCGTCGTGGCCGAAGGCCAGATAAAAAGAGCGCTCAGGTTGGTAGTTTTGCTGCAATAAATATTCGATTGCTTCCAAAACCCCGATAACCGTTACTTTGTCGTCAAGCGTACCGCGACCGTAAATAAAACCATCGGCAATATCTCCCGCAAAAGGTTGGTGTTTCCACATTTTTTCGGTGCCTTGTACTACGGGGACAACATCGTAGTGGCCCATCAGCAGGGCAGGTTTGAGGGTAGGGTTCTTTCCTTTCCACTCAAACAATAAAGCGTAGCCGTTAATCCGTTCGCGTTTGAGACGGGCGTGGGTGAGGGGGTAAGTTTGTTCGAGAAAACCAATGAATTTTTCGAACTGCGTACTGTCCATGAGCGACAAATCTTCGTACGAAACGGTACGGATTTTAACGGCATCGGATAAGTGCGTAAGGGCAGAATCGCTGATGGCTAGGGCGGGTGCGGGTACTATGCCAGCCATTTGTTTGGAAGAAATGCGGAAGGTGTTGAATAACAACACACCAATCAATGAAACAAGGCCAATGGCAATGACTCGGAGTGCGTTTTTCATCAGGAAGGGGAGCGTTCGGTTATATAAAGTGCCTTGCAAAATTAAAAATATACTTGAC
This sequence comes from Runella salmonicolor, assembly GCF_024158025.1. Taxonomy (NCBI): domain Bacteria; kingdom Pseudomonadati; phylum Bacteroidota; class Cytophagia; order Cytophagales; family Spirosomataceae; genus Runella; species Runella salmonicolor. The sequence goes on along the minus strand of NZ_JAMZEL010000001.1, from coordinate 1,194,427 downwards.
TTTAGCAAGGGGGGATTTTCTGCATCCGTCTGGCGGTTTAGATACTAGCCGTGTCCGACGTTAGCTGTGTCCGACGGTTCCAAACCGTCAGACACTACTGCCTTCTCGGACTCTATCAGCCTTGGCGCACCAATTCTACAAAATCAAACGCAATGGTGTGCTTTTCGTCGGTTGCATGACTTACCCTACTTACTTCCTGCCACTCTTCTTTATTGGGGATAGTGAAATAGGCATCCCCTTCAAACTCAGCTTTTACTTCCGTCAGATAAATTTTGTCGGCTACGGGCAATGTCATTTTATATACTTCTGCCCCGCCAATGACGAAGGCTTCGTCGGTGCCCGTTTGGCGGGCGGCTTCCACGGCTTCGTTGACTGAATTGACCACAATTACGCCTTCAAATTGCCAATCTTGATTTCGCGTAATGACGATAGATGTCCGGTTGGGTAAGGGCTTTCCGATGGAGTTAAATGTTTTACGCCCCATGATGATTGGGTGGCCTGTGGTGAGGCGTTTGAATTGCTTCAAATCGTCGGGCAAATGCCAGATGAGCTGATTATCACGCCCGATAACGCCATTTTGGGCCGCTGCTACGATAAGAGAAATAAGCATGGAGGAGCAGTTTTTGCCAAAGGTCGTGTTTTTACAACTATATTTCTAAAATGTTGTTCAATACAACTTCAAAATCAATTAATACATCGCCACCGTCTAATGCTTCCGAAAAGGCTTTGGTTTCTACTGGTTGGCTTGGGCGATAAATATAGGTTTGTTGCTCACTCATGGAGATCAACCAACCCAATCGTACGCCGTTAGTAATCCATTTCGTCATTTTTTGTTTCAGATCTTCTACATTGTCCGTATCTGATTCCAGTTCTAACACGAAGTCAGGGGCCATGTGTGGAAATGATTTTTTTTCGGCGGTCGACAATTGTTCCCAGCGTTCTTTCCGAATCCAAGCAACATCGGGAGCACGCATTGATTTATCTGGTAGAAAAAATCCTCCGTTGGAGTCAATTACTTTGCCCGCTTTGGTGCGGCGGTTCCAGATGACAAATTCACCATTTAATTCACTGTTGTTTGAGCTTGTCAGGAGGTGGGTAGGAGACATATTTATAAAAATTTGGCCATTCTCATCCCGTTCAACTTGAAGATCGGGGTTGGATAAACAGAATGTGACCAATTCGTCGTCGGTAAATTGGTCGCGGGCTGGTAGGTTTAACGGAATCACCATGAGTGCACCTGTGGATTGTAGAATACTTGAACAAAGATACAGAATGATTCCTTAATTTTGCTCCATGCTTGCTTTCCGATATTTACTCAAACACCCGTTTCACATCCTCCGAAATCCAGCCGGTAGGGAGTTGTTGGGGCTATTTTGGCGCTATGGCGACCGCCCGCGCTACCAACCGACCAAGGTTAAATTTGGACATTATCAACTGGAAGTGCCCGATGCTTTTTCGTGGACGTGGCAATACGAAGAAATTTACGTCGAAGCGTTTTATAAATTCAACACTTCCGCGTCTGCACCCGTGATTTATGATTGCGGGGCCAACGTCGGTATGAGCGTTATTTACTTTAAGGAATTGTACCCACAGGCGCGTATCAAAGCCTATGAAGCGGAGCCAGTAATTGCCAATTACTTGACCCAAAACCTAAAAACTAACTGCATTAATGATGTAGAAATCGTCCAAAAAGCGGTTTGGAAAGACAATGCTGGCGTGTGGTTTGGCGAAGGTCAGGCCGACGATGCCTCTATTTATGGCCAAGGCAGCAAAAAGTTGGTTCCTTCGGTGCGCTTGCGCGACGAGTTGGCGGTAGAAACCCGCGTTGATTTTCTGAAAATTGATATTGAAGGAGCCGAAATTGATGTTTTGCCCGATTGTGCCGATGTGCTCGACCGCGTGCAACATTTGTTTGTAGAGTTTCACGCTTATATCGGCCAACCGCAAGCCTTGGCGAAGGTCATCGAAGTGATTGAAAAAGCAGGGTTTCGGTATTACATTGACACCAATCAGCACCGTAAAGCACCTTTTGTAAATCACCGTTATCGCAACAACGATGTCATGGATTTACAGTTAAATATATCGGCGTGGCGGGTATGAAAGTCGTACATCTGAGTACTTACCATACCTTTGGTGGGGCTGCGATTGCGGCGCTTCGACTACATCATGCCTTGCGCGGCATTGGGGTGGAATCGTCGGTATTGGTGCAGCAAACTGAACGCGAGGAAGAGGGTGTGCAGGGACTTGCGTCTGGTTTTATTGAAAAAAAAATAGCATTTGCACGGTTTGCAGCGGAACGCGCCTATTTTTTGTTTCATGAAAAAGACAAAAGCGTTCGCTTTCATTTTTCACCCTTGTGGGCTGGCACCGACGTATCCGCTCATCCGCTCGTGCGCGAAGCCGATGTCATTCATTTGCACTGGATAAACTTCGGATTTCTGTCTTTACATTCATTAGAAAAACTGTTTGCGCTCGGTAAACCCGTAGTCTGGACGATGCACGATATGGCGACCTTTACGGGCGGTTGTCATTACAGTCGTGAATGCGAACGCTACCTTACACATTGTGGATTTTGCCCTTATGTACGAAAGCCCAGCGCCACAGATTTATCATCTCAGGTGTTTGAGCAAAAGAAAAAGCTGTTTTCAAATGCTCCGCTGACGCTCGTTTCGCCCAGTCGATGGCTGGCAGAATTGGGCACGCGTGCCGCGCTAACCAAACACTTGACTTCGCTTGCCATTCCCAATCCCATCGATACATCCGTTTTTAAGCCTGCTTCGTCTTCAGAAATCGACCTAAATCCCGCTAAAAAATGGATTCTTTTTGCGGGTGTCAATACCCAAGACCCGCGCAAGGGTTTTGCCTACTTTAAAGAAGCAACTCAGTTATTAAAAGACCGACTTGAAGACTGGGGTATTGTCGTTTTTGGCAAAACCGAACCCGATGCCCTTACCGATATGGGCTTGGAAGTAAAGTCGTTGGGAAGCTTACCAGCGCACGAAGTTGTCAAGGTGTATCAGGCCGCCGATGTGATGGTGGTTCCTTCGTTGGAAGACAATTACCCCAACACCGTTATTGAAGCCATGGCCTGTGGTACGCCCGTGGTGGGTTTTGATTCGGGCGGAATTTCCGAACAAATCGAGCACAAAAAAACGGGCTACGTGTCCCAGTTGTATTCTGCTGAAGACTTAGCCAAGGGCATTCGGTTTGTATTGGAGGATGCTGATTATGAGCAATTAAAGGCCAATAACCTCCAGGTGATTAGGCAACGAAATAGCTTCGGGGTGGTGGCAAACGCGTACTTATCCCTCTATCAAAAGCTGACAGAAATGCCTAGATAGCGAGTAGAGGCGGTAGGCCTGAGATCGCAGTTTTGAGAAACTGCTTTCACGCAATCTCGCGATTTTGAGAAGCCGCCTCCACGCGCGAGTGGTTTCTCAAAACCGCGAAACTCCCCTAAAACTTGAAACCTATTTCCCAGAAATCGAAATCAGTTATTGTTCAACGGCTTTGATGCTGTAATTTTTGGTCAATTGCCACAACAGACTGGGAGCAAAGCGCTTGAGATAAGTGCCGAGCGTTTCTTTAAAGCCCGCAATGATAATCTCGTGTTTTCCTGCTTTGAGCGCATTGACCATTTTGCGGGCACACACTTCCGCTGGAATTCCTTTTGCTTGATTTTGGTCCATTTTACCAAAAGGTTTGCCGTCTTTTCCGATCGCATTGAGCGAAATATTGGTTTTGATATACCCTGGACACGCCACCGTTACCACGATGCCATCGCGCCAAACCTCACCCCGCAACGAATCAAAAAAACCCTGAATGGCGTGTTTGGAGGCACAATAGAATGTCCTGAATGAGGTGCCGATTTTGCCGCTCACGCTGCTCGTGACCAAAATGCCCCCTGATTTTTGAGCAATCATGTGCGGAAGCACTTCGCGGGTGAGGAGGACTACACTGGTGAAATTGGTATCCATCAATTTTTGAAAATCGGCGGGCGCAATGTCCAGAAATTTTTCCCGTTGGCTGATGCCCGCGTTGGGAACCAATACGTCTATTTGCCCGAAGTGTTGAAGAACGGTTTGGGTTTTTGCCCCAAATTCTTCAGGTTTCAACATATCAATCGGTAAGATTAGAACGGAAGCATCGGGCAGGTTTAGGCTTTTTTTGACGCGCTCCAATTCATCCCGCCGGCGGGCAGAGAGCACCAATTTTGCGCCTTGTTTGGCAAATTCATGGGCCAATGCTTCGCCAATACCCGACGAGGCTCCCGTTATCCAAACTATTTTATCGGTTAGGTTCATTAAAAACTAAATTCAGAATGAAAAGATGATTGTATTTCTTCCGCAATATTGCCCATTTTTGCGCGTTAATTCCACCAAATACACGACATTATGTTTTTTCGCGCCTGCTTTTTACTTTCGGCTACACTGCTTATTTCTACTTCTCTTTCGGCTCAGCATTTTGCGCTGAGTCGGCTTTTTTATCCTAATGCTACCCTTCGTGCCGACTATATGCCCGAAGCCAACATGGGCAATAATCAGCGTTATGGCCTTTCGCGGACGTCGTTCAATGGCATTATTCCGCTGCGGAGCGAGGTGGATGTGTCTTTTAGTTTGCGTAAAAAGTTTGATTTGCGCGCGCGCCATTTTTTGATGCTGGCCAATGTTTCTCAACTCAAACCTACCCAAAACGGCATCATTACCCCGGATAACGGTTACAAAACAGCATCGGTGGGAGTGCTTATGCTTCAGGCCAGCCTGCGCGACCGACTCTGGATTTATGGCGGAGGGTTGGGCGTAACGGAGTCCAACGAAACGTTTTTTACGCCCCAGCCTTTTTTCTGGGGAGGGGCTGCCCGAATGCGAATTTTGGGGATACATACCCAGATTGCCTACGGAACGGCCGTTATTTATAACCAAAAATTTCGTTTGATTCCCGTTTTTGGTCTCAACAAACGCCTTGGCAAACAGTGGCGTGTGTCGGCTTTATTGCCTTTTCGGTTGGATGTCAACCGCCGCTTCAACGAATGGTTTAACATTGATATGATTGGTGCCTTTGACGGATATAGCGGAGGTTTTCAGCAGGTTATGAATGCCGAAAAAATGTTTCGTCGCAGCAATTATCAGCACGTTAAGTTTTCGGTGGCCGCCAATGCGCATTTGTTTACTGTTTTCAATGTGTCGTTGGAAGCGGGATTAGGAACCTTTCGCCAGCTGCGCACTTTTAACTCTGCCCACGAAAATTTGATTACCCAAAAACCCAACATTGCGCCCTTTATCGGGGCAAGCGTGCGCTACATTACCAGTAAATCAAAAATGTCTAATCAATTTACCAAGAAATTGGGCTTAGGCGGAGAAAGCGGCATTAACTGGTAGGCTTGGCAGTCAACTGAAGCCCGACGACTTTTTTGGCGAGCAATAAATAAAGCGCCATCACCACCACCCATTGGGTAACCATGAGCGGAAAGTTTAGCTCGGTAGTCATCCACACGGTTGAGCTTGGTACTGAGCTGCTTGGGTAGCCTACCAACAGAAAAGCGTACATATTGTTGGCCAAGTGAATGCCCAGTGGCAGTTCAAGTGATTTGTCCATGACGCCCAACAGCGCAAAAAACAGACCGACACCGATGTAATATACCATCGCGAGGCCCAATGAGCCTACGGCCTCAATCTCGTCGTTGAAACTGTGCGCAAGTCCAAAAACCGTGGATGTAATAATGATGCCAGCCCAGAGGTTCCACGAGCCAATTCCCTGCAAAAGGTACCCTCTGAAAAAAAGCTCTTCAAAAGAAGTTTGAAGAGGAAGTAAGACAATGGCCACGACCAACGAGGGTAAAAAGTCCTTCAAATTGAGCGAAAACTGGTATTTGTCAGGAAACAGTAAGTAAGTAGCGGTTTCTACTACCGCTGAGCAAACCATCCAAAGCCCGGCGGATTTGAGTATACGAGGCCAATTGACAACCCCCGAAGGCGAAATCATCGTGAGTGGATTGCGTTTGTGGAGGTGTTTTACGCATAGCCAAAGCACCACGAGCGAAGCCACAAAGCCCAACAACATCAGGGATGTAATAAGATAAACGGGCAAGGCCTGAGGGTCATCTTTCCACGTGACCATGGCCCAAGCGCCCGGAATTGAGCCAAGAAGATTGGCGATAAATACTAAGATAAACACAGCGACGTACACGCCAAATTCGTTACGCCCCTGCCGAGCGGCATCAATGAAGGGGTTGATTTGCATAGGGTAAAGGTCTTATGAAGGCCGAAATAAGCACATTTTCTTCACTAATTGATACGAGTCAGTGAATTACACCTATTGGAATAAGAAAAATAGCTTGTCGGATGCAGTTTTCAGTCTACTAAGCTACCCTAATCGGCAAAGTAACCACAATCCATAGGGACGTTGAGCATCAAAAAACCCCCTTTTCGCTTTTACACAAAAAGGGGGTAGTCACTATTTGAAGGTTGATGAAATGTGTTTCAAAGTTGAACAAAACAAATAAAATCTGCTTTGTTTTTCATTGAATGCTCAAAGCTAATGTAAAATTCAATGTATCTACAAATAATTTTTAAAAAATATCCTTAATTGAATATTTTTCTTGATAAAATTATATATTATCCACAATTAGTCGCTATTTTGTTTGAATAACTATTGGTTTTAAAAATTAAATGAAAAAATTAAAAATCAGAAAATGTGAAATTTATTTTCTTGTTTTTTACTATTTAAAAAGAAAAAAATGGCGAAGATTAATAGATACAAAGAGTTTTGTCCAAAAAATAAACTTAATTATGTTTAGCACTATTTTGGTATAATTTTGAGAAATAGACTACGTGGCCATAACTATACTTTATGCCGTCAGCACCTTCATCATTGCTTCTGGATAACGCAGTCCTGCTACGGCTTCTTTGGGGCTGATGCGTTCGAGTTCGGCCAATTCTTCCTTGGAGAGCATTATGGTGAGTGCACCTAGGTTCTCCTTTAAGTAAGAAACTCGTTTGGTGCCGGGGATAGGTACGATATTTTCGCCCTGTGCCAGTACCCACGCCAGCGCTAACTGTGAAGGTGTAATGCCGCGCTCTTCGGCCCAGCGTTTGAGTAAATCAACGATGGCGAGGTTTTTGGCAAAATTTTCGCCCATAAAACGTGGCGAATTCCGTCGGAAATCATCGGGAGATAAATCTTCAAATTTTTGAAACTGTCCCGTCAAAAAACCTCGCCCCAGTGGACTATAAGCAACCAAAGTAATGCCCAGTTCCTTACAGGTAGGAATGACGGACTCTTCAATATCGCGGCTCCAAAGTGAGTATTCTGACTGAACAGCCGAGATGGGATGTATCGCATGGGCGCGTTTGATGGTTTGTGCCGACACCTCCGAAAGTCCTATGTAGCGCACTTTTCCCGCTTTTACAAGCTCACTCATGGCACCTACCGTTTCTTCAATGGGGGTAATTTGGTCCCAACGGTGCAAATAATATAAATCAATGGTATCAATACCCAGGCGTTTAAGGCTGGCATCACAACTCGCTTGTACGTATTCTGGGCGTCCGCTGAAGGCTCGCTTGGCGGGGTCGTTGGTGTCGCGTATGATGCCAAATTTGGTGGCTATCACTACCTCGTCTCGGCGTTGGCGTACCACTTTTCCAACGAGTTCTTCGTTTTTAAATGGCCCATAGGCGTCGGCAGTGTCCAGAAAATTTATACCTTCGTCGAGGGCCGTATGGAGGGTCTTGAGGGATTCGGTATCGTCGGTGGCACCGTAAAACTCAGACATTCCCATGCAGCCTAAGCCGATGGACGAGAGCGAAATCGTACTGTTTCCTAGTGGGCGTTTTTGCATTGCTTTGCGGCGTTTGTGTGTTATTCAAAACCAATAAAAATGGAAACAAGTTTAAACAATCAAAAAATAAAACACCTCGAAACCCTTCTCCAAAAAGACTTAGGAAGGCTATCGGATGAAGAGATGAAAATCTTGGTTTCTATGAGTATCAGCCGTATTTTGGTGGACAATTCGGTGGATGATGCCCGACAAAAAACTACTTTTGGCGAGCGGGTAGCGGATAAAATAGCGGAATTTGGCGGTAGCTGGACGTTTATCATTTCGTTTGGTCTTTTTATCGCCGTCTGGATATGCGTCAATGTGTGGTTGTTGCTCAACAAGGGTTTTGACCCCTATCCATTCATTTTGCTCAACCTTATATTGTCTTGTTTGGCCGCTTTGCAGGCCCCAGTCATCATGATGAGCCAGAATCGTCAGGAGCAAAAGGACCGCGAACGTGCCAAAAGTGATTACGAAATTAACCTCCGTGCCGAGTTGGAAATTCGACTTTTGCACGAAAAACTAGATTATGTGATTCATAAACTGGAGACGAAGAAATGAAAAGGCTACCCCTGAATGAGGCAGCCTTCTTGAAAGAATAGCGGATAAACTTACATTACATCGCGCCTGCTTTAATATCATCCACCACTGTGGGGTCCAGAAGCGTGGTCGTGTCGCCTAGATTAGAGGTGTCTCCTTCGGCGATTTTACGCAGAATTCGGCGCATGATTTTTCCCGAGCGCGTTTTGGGTAATCCTCTGACAAACTGGATTTTATCTGGTTTGGCAATGGGCCCAATGATGCGCGTCACGGTGGCTAAAATATCTCGGCGCGACAGGTCTTCGTCGTCGAGGGTGTTTTCACAAATCACAAACGCATAAATACCCTGCCCTTTGATGTCGTGCGGATAGCCCACCACGGCACTCTCGATGACGTCGGCGTGCATGTTGATGGCGTTTTCTACTTCGGCGGTTCCGATGCGGTGCCCGGATACGTTGAGCACATCATCTACGCGGCCCGTGATGCGGTAGTAGCCGTCTTCGTCGCGGAGGCAGCCGTCGCCCGTAAAGTATAGATTTGGATAGGTCGAAAAGTACGTCTGCCGACAGCGCTCGTGGTCGCCCCAAGTGGTACGGATGATAGACGGCCACGGATATTTGATGCAAAGATTTCCACTCACGCCGTTTCCTTCTATTTCTTTGCCGCTTTCGTCGACCAATATCGGTTGTACCCCGGGCAGCGGCAAGGTAGCGTAGGTTGGCTTGGTTTTGGTCACTCCCGCGATGGGCGAAATCAAAATACCGCCCGTTTCGGTTTGCCACCATGTGTCTACAATCGGGCATTTACCTTTACCGATGTGTTCGTTGTACCAGTTCCATGCTTCTTCGTTGATGGGTTCCCCCACCGAGCCCAGCACTTTGAGCGAACTAAGGTCTTTGCCTTCGACGTATTTCAAGCCAAAGCCCATCAACGACCGAATGGCCGTGGGGGCGGTATAAAGAATGTCTACTTTGTGCCGGTCAACAATATCCCAAAAACGTCCCGCATCGGGATAGGTCGGGATGCCTTCAAACATCAGAGAAGTAGCTCCACTCAACAGCGGGCCGTATACGATGTAGCTGTGGCCCGTAATCCAGCCCACGTCGGCGGTACAGAAAAATACTTGGTCTTTTTCGTATTGGAATACATTTTGGAACGTATACGCCGAATACACCATGTAGCCGCCAGTGGTGTGCACAACGCCCTTGGGCTTGCCCGTTGAGCCTGATGTATAGAGAATAAACAAAGGGTCCTCTGAATCCATCACCTCGGGCCGGCAGTCCGACGTAACTTGCTTCATTTCACTTTCCCACCATACGTCACGGCCTTTAATCATCGAAATGGGCGTGCGGGTATGGGTCAGTACGATAACTTTTTGAACCGAAGGACACGCAATCAGGGCGTCGTCAACGGTATCTTTCATGGGGATATTTTTATTGCCACGCGCCGCACCGTCAGAGGTTACAATAACTTTACAGTTAGAATCAATGATGCGGTCGGTCAACGATTGGGCCGAAAACCCACCGAATACGACCGAATGAACAGCACCGATGCGCGCACAGGCCAAGATAGCGATGGCTGCTTCGGGCACCATTGGCAGGTAAATACACACGCGGTCGCCTTTGACAACGCCGTTGCGCTTGAGCACGTTGGCAAAACGACACACTTGGTCGTGGAGCATTTTGTACGTGAGCGTTACGCTGGGTTCAGAAGGGTCGTTGGGCTCCCAAATGATGGCGGGATGATTGCCTAGTTCGCGCAAATGACGGTCGAGGGCGTTTTCGGTGATGTTTGTTTTTCCACCTACAAACCACTTGATGTCGGGGGTGCTAAAATTCCATTCGAGCACTTTTTTCCACGGCTTATGCCATTTGAATTCCTGAGCTACTTCGGCCCAGAATCCTTCGGGGTCTTCTACACTGTGCTGATAGGCGGTTTGGTACTCTTCAAATGTACGGATACGCATGATATCTGAATGTGTTTTGGTAAAAGTTAACGTGGTTAGGAAGGTTGTTGATGAATGCGGGTCTAAAAATAACAAAACATTTTCCCGTTTGAGTGAAATCGCTGTCCTAAAATTGCTAAAAAGGTATAGAAAGTAATGAAAATCAGATGACTGCAAATTCTCCGAATCCTTTGCCAATTTTTCGGTTCTGCAATTTTTCGGCTATTTCTCCTAAAATCGCTGGGTCGTCAATTGTAGAAGGAACATTGTAAGATTCGCCGTCGGCGATTTGGCGCATCACTTTTCGCAGGATTTTTCCCGAACGAGTTTTGGGCAAACGTTTTACAATTAACGCACTTTTGAAGTACGCCACAGCCCCGATTTGTTCTCGAATCAGCGTCACCAATTGCGTTTCAATCATTGGCTCGTCGATGGCCATTCCATCTTTCAGCACCACAAACGCCACGGGGCGTTGTCCGCGCATTTCGTCCTGAATTCCCACCACGGCACATTCCGCCACTGCGGGGTGCGAAGCCACAAATTCCTCCATTTCACCCGTAGAAAGGCGGTGCCCCGCTACGTTGATGACATCATCTACGCGGCCCATGATGTATACGTAGCCGTCGTCGTCTTTGTAACCACCGTCGCCCGAAAAATAATACCCCGGGAATTTAGAAAGATACGATTCCTGAAAGCGGGCATCGTCGTTCCAGAGCGTGGGTAGGCAGCCGGGAGGTAGTGGGAGTTTGAGGCAAACGTATCCTTCGTGGTTGGCTTCCAACGGCTGTCGGTCTTCGTCCAGAATCTGCACATCAAACCCACAAACGGGTTTGGTAGCGGAGCCGGGTTTGACTGGCAAAAGCTCCACACCCGTCATGTTGGCAATCATCGGCCAGCCAGACTCTGTTTGCCACCAATGGTCAATGATGGGTTTATTGGTTATTTCCTGCAACCATTTGAGGGTAGAAGGGTCGCAGCGCTCTCCAGCTACGAAGAGCTGTTGGAGGCAGCTAAGGTCGTATTTTTGGAGAAATTCAGCCTGTGGGTCTTCTTTCCGGATGGCGCGAAATGCCGTGGGTGCGGTGAAAAATACTTTTACCTGATGTTCTGAAATAATGCGCCAAAAGGTGCCCGCATCGGGGGTTCTAACGGGTTTTCCTTCAAACAAAATGGTGGTACAGCCCTGAATAAGAGGTGCATAGATAATGTATGAATGACCAACTGCCCAGCCCAAATCAGAAGCGGCCCAATACACATCTCCGGGTTGAATGTTGTATACATACTGCATCGAAAATTTCATGGCAACGGCGTGCCCCCCGTTGTCGCGAACGATTCCTTTGGGTTTGCCCGTGGTACCCGACGTGTACAAAACGTATAGCGGGTCGAGGGCGTCAACGAGTACGCAATCAACGGGCTCGGCCTGCGCAACGGCGGTGCTGAAATCAACGTCGCGCCCCGCGTGCATGAGAGCGTGAATTTGGGGACGCTGTAAAATTAAACAGTGAGGTGGTTTAAATTGGGCGAGGTGAATGGCGTCGTCGAGCAACGGTTTGTACGGAATCACCCGCTCAAACTCAATACCGCACGAAGCCGAAATAACAACTTTAGGACGCGTATCGTCAATGCGTATGGCCAGTTCGTGCGGGGCAAATCCTCCGAAAACCACCGAATGAACCGCCCCCAAACGGGCGCAAGCCAGCATCGCAAAAGCCGCTTCGGGTACCATCGGCATATAAATCACGACACAATCTCCTTTTTCGACGCCCAATTGACGCAATGCCCCTGCCAATTTTGCCACCTCCGATTGAAGTTGAGCGTAGGTGTATTTTTGAACGCTTTTGGTCACCGGAGAATCATAAATAAGCGCCACCTGCTCCGCCCGGCCGTGTTCCACGTGATAATCCACGGCCAAGTAGCAGGTATTTAGTGTTCCCCCTTCAAACCACCGATAGAACCCCCTTTCGTTCATCGTTAATGTCTGAACGGGTGCGTTATACCACGCAATTTTGGCGGCCTGTTCGGCCCAAAAATCCACAGGACTAGCAAGGCTGGCTTCATAAAAGCCTGCATAAGAGGGTGTTGGTGATTTCATGAGTAATGAAATTTAAAAGGGGAAACTACACGGCGCTCATCGTAAGTGCGTTTACTTTGGCCACCATGTCGCGGGTTGAAAACGGTTTAGGTATGTATAAATCGGCGCCAAGATCATATCCTTTTTGCAGGTCAGTTTCGCGGCTTTTTGAACTCATAAAGATGACCTTGGCATGTTGATATTCTGGTGAGCTTTTGATAAAACGGCACACCTCATACCCGTCGACTTTGGGCATCATAATATCTAACAAAACAACGTCTGGAATTTCGGTGCGAACGATATCAACGGCTTCTTCGCCGTCGCGGGCAATGAAAACTTTGTATCCTTCCTTTTTCATCAGGAATTCCAGCGACATCAAAATATTGGGCTCGTCGTCTACTATTACTATTTTTATATGTTGGCGTGTCATATAGGCAGTATGTTCGTAGGGTGACCTAGGAGTTTTGAGTGAATAACGTTGTAAAATAGAAAATTTATTCTCTTAAAATAAAATTGTGATCGCAAAGAGATATAGATATTACACCGGAATTTCAAAAGTAAACAACGCTCCTTCACCTACTGTACTCTGCACATGAATGCTTCCTTGATGCAGTTCAATGATTTTTTTGGAAATGGCCAGCCCCAATCCACTGCCTTTGGGCTTGCGGGCAAGCGGGGCATTTCCTTGGTAAAATTTATCAAAAATCAGGGCTAGATGTTCCGCACTGATGCCGGGTCCATTGTCTTTTACACTGATAGAAAGGTAATTGCCGTCTGCCATTGCCCTTACTTCGATGAGCCCGTTTTGGGCGGGACAAAATTTGATGGCGTTGGATAACAAATTGATGAGCACCTGCATCAGCCGGTCAAAATCTCCGTTTATCTTGGGTAGTTTGGTCGCGTAAGAGGTTTGAATGACAATACTTTTTTCGGTGGCCAAGGCATTAATGGAATTGATAGATTCGTCGATAAGGGTTTCGGGGTGAAATGTTTCTTTGGCCAATTGGTATTTTCCAGTTTCAAACCGTTCCAAATCAAGCACTTGGTTGATGAGCCGGGTCAGGCGGTCTGATTCTTTGATGATGGTACTCAGAAAATGCTTTTGCTGGTCTTCGTCCATGTCAGGATTGTCGTGGACAATTTCCGACAATGCCCGAATGGAGGTCATGGGCGTCCGGATTTCGTGCGTAACCGTCGACAGAAAATCATCTTTTTCGCGGTCGGCCTGTTGCAGACGCTCATTGGCTTCCCTGAGCTGACCCGTGAGTTGCTCCAGTTCGCGCGATTTGCGCGTCAGCTCTTCGTTCACAAGGCGCAATTCTTGTGACGTTTTTAAAATATCAATCACCTCATCCACCGTTACGGGTTCTTCTTTCGCCACCGACGCCACCACCACCCGCGCCGAAGCAGCCCCAATGGCACCGCTGAGCATTTTTTCGGCATAATTGACCAACTGCGGGTCGGCATATTTGGCAGAAAGGGCAAGTTTATTGCGTTTGACGTAGAGCGTTATGGCCCGTTGTGCGCGCATTTCCCCGAAAAATTTACTTAAAAGATTCGTTATGTCAGTCACCAAGGCTTTTCCTCGCCAAGCCACCGAACGTTCGTAAGACGTGTCGTATTTGAAAATATCGACAAACAACGCGGCTTGGTTGTGCTCTACGGCACTTTGGGAGAAATTTAGCGCCCCCAAAACGTAGAATGAAACGTTAAATAGTAACGACCAAAAGACGCCGTGCGAAAGGTTGTCCATCCCCTCAAGCCCCAGAAATGCTTCTGGCCTAAGCCAATGAATGTGCGCGGGCCCATGCGCCAAAAAGTCGGAAGAGATAAGGCCATTTGAGGCCATTGAGGGAATAATCAGGGTATAAAACCAAACAGTTGTTCCTGCCAAAATTCCGCTCATCGCTCCCGTCAGATTGGCCCGTTTCCAACAAATTCCGCCCAAAGCAGCGGGAGCAAACTGCGCCACTGCCGCAAACGAAACCATGCCGACCGATACCAACGAGTACTTGTCACTGACGTTTTTGTAATAAGCGTACGCTAGCAAAATAATGACGGCAATAAATAAACGACGGGCCGTAATGACAAAACTCCCAATCGAAGACCCCATACGTTCTTGCCACCCCCGACGGCTCACCAAAAACGGCATCAGTAAATTATTGCTGAACATCACCGTCAGGGCGGTACATTCCACGATAATCATGCTTGTCGCTGCCGAAAATCCGCCCAAATAAGTCAGAAAAGCCAAGCCTTGTTGCTTAAAATGCAGTGGTATGGCCAGCAGATAGGTGTCAGATTTGATGGCTTCGCTGGCAAAAAGCAATTTTCCGCTGAGGGCAATTGGTAGCACAAAAATGTTGATAATCAGCAGGTAAAGTGGGAATAACCATTGCGCTTTTTTGAGGTGATTTTCGTCGATATTTTCCACCACCGTTACCTGAAACTGACGCGGTAAAAACAGAATGGCAATGGCGGCCAGAAAGCAATGCCAGAACCAATTCCCCGTTTGGTTTTCGGGTAAAGTAAATAGTTTACGAAGTTCGGGGACTTTCACGGCGCGGGCGGCGATGTCGTCGAAGCCGTTGAAAATGCCGAAAGTAATGAAGACTCCAACCGCTAAAAACGCAAATAACTTGACCAGCGACTCAAAGGCAATGGCCGCAACGAGGCCTTCGTGGCGTTCGTTGGCTTCTAGTTTTCGGGTTCCGAATAGAATCGCAAACACAATCAGCATCAGGGCGATGTAAAACGATTGGTCGCTCCAAAACGACTGATTGGGCGAGGTATCATTGCCCGAAAGAATCAGAAAGCTGCTCGTAATAGCTTTGAGTTGAATGGAAATGTAGGGGATGATGCCCAGTAAACATACCACGGTCACAATCACGCCCAAGGCGCGGCTTTTGCCATAACGGGCGGAGATAAAATCGGCAATGCTGGTGATTCTCTGGACTTTACAAATGCGAATAATCTTCCTGAAAATAATCCACCAAAGCGGAATCACGAGCGTAGGGCCGATATAAACGCTTAGGAAATCTGGCCCCGATTCGGCCGCCCGACCCACGCTGCCATAAAACGTCCAAGCGGTGCAGTAAACGGCCAATGAAAGAGCATACACGTAAGGATTATTCACCCAACTGCGCTTGTGGGACGAGCGGCGCTCGGCCCGGTCGGCAATCACAAACAAGAGCAACAGGTACAATAAAGACCAGCAAATAATCCAAAAACTACTCATCTTCTGCTTTAGATTGACGAAGTAACCACGCCGTAGCCCCAATAATCAGTAACCATGCCCCAAATAGAAAACCGTAAAATACGGGGATACTCCCGATAAATGTCGGCTTGTTGAAAATCGAAAGAAAGGGGGTATTGAAGAGGACAATAGCCACTACACACAACGCCACTAATGAAATTTTACGATTTGTATTCATAAGAAGGGATAAAGTGAAGGTGCCTGCTAAGCGTTGCCGTTATAAAATGATTGCCGAAGAGCGATACTACTTCGACAATCATTCAAACTACTAAACCCTAAACCTAACTTTTACTGTCGTATTCGCCTTTGAGGGCATAAATTCCAAAAGTAGCCAGGCTCCCTACAATAAGAGGACACAAGATAAAGGTGTAAATTCCCGCAGGAATCAAGTCTTCAGGTTTGCCCGTGCCAAATTTGGGGATGGCCTGATTGATTAATAAATAATACCCTGCGGCGGCACCCACGGCCAACCAGATAATACCTGCTAGTCTTTTTATCGTATTCATTGTCTTTGTTGTTGCTAAATCAGTTGAAAAATAGGAGCAATGAGCGTTTTTGTTACTCGTTGATTTGGTGAACTAGTCATTCACGTTGCGGTCTTTACCGTTGATGTACAATAATCCAATGACAAAACAGATTCCTGCAATGACAATCGGATACCAAAGTCCTTCGAGGTAAGGAGCGGCGTTGGGCAATGCTTCCCCCGCTTCTTTGGCGATGTCGTTGGCTTTGCCAGCCGAGGCAACCAAAGCGGTGGCGATGGTAGGCAACAGTCCACCAAATACGCCGTTTCCGATGTGGTACGGCAACGACATAGACGTGTAGCGAATGCGGGTCGGAAACATCTCAACGAGGAAGGCTGCGATAGGGCCGTAGACCATTGTTACGAAAATCACCTGAATGAAGACTAGCCAAATAAGCGTCCATTTATCGCTGTCATTGATGGTGACGAGTTTCTTGACTTCAGGTTTTACAGGGGCCGCCGAAGCATCGGCTAAGATTTTTTCAATCTTCTTTTCTTCGTATTGAGTGCCGTCCGTATATTCTTTTTTGGTGGTAGTGACAATGAGCGAATCTTTGGTTTCAACCCCGTCTTTTTTGTCCAGCGTGCGGGTTATGCCTACCGTTGTTTTTTCGGCTACTTCCGTTTTATTTTGGATGTTGGTGGTCTGGTACATTTTCTCGTAAATCGGACGGTACGACAAAATGGCAATCAACATACCGGCAAGCATGATGCCTTTGCGGCCAATCTTATCAGACAACCAACCGAATAGCACAAAGAATGGCGTGCCCAACATCAGCGCGTAGGTCATCAGCGCGTTGGATTGCTGAAGGTCAATAGCCATTACTTTTTGCAGGAAGCTCAACGCGTAAAATTGCCCCGTGTACCACACAACTCCCTGACCCATAGTGGCTCCCAATAAAGCCAGCAACACAAATTTGAAGTTGTAACGGTTGCCGAATGATTCTTTCAGCGGATTGGTAGAGGTTTTGCCTTCGGCTTTTGCTTTGGCAAACAACGGCGATTCGTGCATATTTTTACGAATCAAGACCGAAACGTAGACCATGATGATGGAAACCAAAAACGGTACGCGCCAGCCCCATTCGGCAAAAGCCTCTTTCGACATGCTGTTTTGGGTCAATTGAATCACAATCAGCGATACAAACAACCCTGCCGTAGCCGTGATTTGAATCCATGAAGTCCAGAACCCACGCTTGTCGGCGGGAGAGTGCTCGGCCACGTAAGTAGCGGCGCCGCCGTATTCGCCGCCAAGGGCTAACCCCTGCAAAAGACGCAGTAAAAGCACGAGGGTAGGGGCCAAGAAACCGATGGTTTCGTAGCTGGGAATCAAACCAATCATGAACGTAGCGCCGCCCATCAGCAGCAACGTGACCATGAAGGTATATTTTCGGCCAATAAGGTCACCTAAGCGGCCAAAGAAAATGGCCCCGAAAGGACGAACCACAAAGCCTGCGGCAAAAGTGGCTAAGGTAGAAAGAAAAGCCGCGGTGGGGTTACCGTCTGGAAAAAACTTGGTGGCGATAATCGTCGCCAAGCTTCCAAAGATGTAGAAATCGTACCACTCAATCATCGTACCGACCGACGATGCCGCAATGATGGCCGCTAAGCTTTGTTTTTTCTGCGCTTTGGTATTCGTTGTTGCAGATTCTGACATTAGTGTAGGAAAGTTAGGTGTTATAATTAGAGAAAATATAAGGGTTTCGGAGGAGGGTTTTACTTAACCAAACTCAAAGATACGTTTGGAATTGAACGATAAACTCACCTTTGTTGCCATCTATGACATCTTTGGCCGTGTAGATGGGGCGAGTTGAGTACTGTAAAGTGATTTTTGCGTGGTGCCCGTCGATGAAAAAGTTGCTGCCGAGGTCAAAGTAGCTGCCTGTTTTACTGAGGGCTTCAAACTTCTTAGACGTGTAAGCGGCAAATGGCTGAACGCGGATTTTGGGTTTATCGCTGGTTTTGGGCAATAAAATTCCTGCTTGTGTATAGAAAATGGAGCCTGTTCCCATCATTGGGCGGGCATTTCCCGCGCCCGCCAAGGCTTTTTTATCGGTAAACTTGGGGTCAATGGTGCCAATATTCATGATGCCGATGTTGCGGAGGTAGTTGGGACCAAAATTGTAATTAAAATAGCCGCTGTACATCGTAATGGCCGCATTTTTCTCTTTTTTACCGATCGGCATATCCAGAAATGCATCCAACGCTAGCAAGTTTATTGCATGTTTTTGTACAATTCCATTTTTCAGGCTTTGTGTTCCTTCTTTTTGAGAATAAAACCCTGCGCCTACATTAAATACCTTTTTGGTGCCAACGTAGGTGCCCACTTTGAAAGGAAGGGCATTGGATTCTCGGTCAAAAAATTCATATTCTAAATAGCCTGCCAGCGCGGCTTTACTCTGGCCATTGTTGTCAACGGCTACGCCTTCGGTGGCCGTTCCGTTGGTGGCAAACGGTTTATTTAATGCCAAACGATACTCAAACTTGCCCGCTTTTCCTTTGGCAAAGATGCCGTATTGGCGGGCAAATTGATCGCTGTTTTCGATAAGTGCCCAGTTGAATATGGGTGCATCAACGGCCAAATAATTAAGGGTACTCGACATGGTCATTCTTGAAATCCCCATTACGTAGTGCAGACCAGCCCCAATATTCATCGTAAATTTGTTGGGCTTTTTTGTCTCGGCATTGATGGCGGGGATGACGGTATATTCACTCCAAAAATCATGGAAAAATAGCCCGGGTTTTTTGCCAGCGCCATACCCACCCGTTCCGGAAGTGCCCGCAGCACCGCCGTTCAGAAAAGACTGATTGTTGACACCAAAGTGAGCCAATACCATAAATCGTGAACTGACTTGGGCCATTGCTAACATCCGTAAGCGCCGACCACCCACATCAAACGTTTTGTCTTGGGGTGTTCCGTTGACTAACGTGCCAGGATTGTTCTGTACAGACCTAGCCCATATCTGACTCCAAGTAATCAAACGCACGTATTTAGTGCCTTCAGGATTTATATTAAATTTCATTCCTGAACCATAATCCGTAGAGCCTTGGGCGTAGCTATGGGCGTAGCTTGCAGCAAAAATCAATACTAAAAATAACTTTTTCATTGTCGGTTAAGAGGAGAAGGTTTCGAAAAATTCGGACTGCATTGCAATCGAAGCCCCGGCGCCTTGGGCAGCAATCGTGATTCAAAACACCATAAAATACAATAAATAAAAAAAATATTGATATAGCTTTGGTCAATTAGTATAGGTAAAGGCAAATAAAACACCCGATTTGCCTTATTTTATATTAATAATGGTGCCCAAGTCTAAATATTCTGTGGTAATTGAAGAAAAAAGCAGAATATTATAGGGTATTTTGGCGCTAATTGAAGTATAAAGGGGCACAAAATAGGAATAGGCACCCCGAAAAGTGCCTATAGTAATTTAGCAAAAGTATATTATATTAGCAATAAATAAGAGAAATAGGGGAGAATGCAATGCCTTGTTTGACTAAAAAGAATTCTTCGGAGCCTCAATCTTTAAATCGTTCCCATTTAATCATCATAAATTTATCGCCCAATTCGGTCACAATCATGCCCGTTCCTTCGAGGTTTTTGCGGTCGGCATAAAACTCCGCCAATTCCTTATGGCTCATTACTTTATAAGTGGCATGATGCGTGATTCGGTCGGGCATTTTGATTTGGTATTTTTTGACCCAGTTCATGACCGATACGTGACTGACGCCCAACAAACGCTCGATTTCGCGGAAACTCACCCCTTCAATATACAGCTGGAGGGCTTTGATGACGTAATACGAACTAATGCCTTTGCCGAGTTTGTCGACGGTAAAATTGTAATCGCATTTTTTGCACCGAAACCGTTGGCGGTTTTTAATAATTCCGTTTTTGACAGTTTCTAGGCTATCGCATTTGGGGCATTTCAAGGTTGCAGCCATTGATGAGAGAAGGTTTAGTCGGGTGAAAAAAGATATTTCGCTATAGTAATTTACCAAATCTAAATTGCCCCGTTCTATGAAAAAATGCTTTTGATCATTTTTGGGGTGGATGTGCTAATTTTAGATAGATAGCCTTTAGGCTTGCTTATATTCGAGGCAAAAGAACAGTTTTTTGTTTCTCTATGCTGAAAAGTGCCGAAAAGTACGGATAATTGTTGCCTGTTCTGTTGGAGCCTAAAACAATACCTTACATGTCATTTTCAATCAATTATCAAGTAGAAGATCAGCTGTCTGTTGATGAATTTATATCAGTACTCAATCGCTCAACCTTAGGCGAGCGTCGCCCCGTTGAGGATACTGAGCGGATAGCAGATATGCTCAAAAATGCCAATCTGTTGGTAACGGCGCGCGACAATGGCGCGCTCGTTGGCATATCGCGGGCCATTACTGACTTTGCTTTTTGTACCTATTTGTCAGATTTGGCGGTGGACGAAGCGTATCAAAAACAGGGCATCGGTAAGGAATTGATTCGGCAAACAAAACTGGCCGCGCCCCGTGCCAAACTCATTTTATTGTCGGCGCCCAAAGCAGTAGAGTATTATCCCAAAATAGGCATGAAACATCATCCGCATTGTTATTTTATAGATACGGTAGAAGAACTGAAATGACGTTTCACAAAGAAGCTAAAACTTGAGTAGCATAGATGAGTTTAACTTAACAAAAAAGCAGAAGGGTTCACCTTCTGCTTTTTTGTTAAGTTATTCAATAAGAATCTCTTAAGCTATTTTTCGGACATGGCTTCTTCGTTGACAAATGACATCGCCACCTGTGTTAGCTCATCGTCGGCCGAGTGTTCTTCGTCCAACGTAGCCTGTAAAAGTGCCTGCACTTCCGTATGGCCCATAATAGCGGCCAAAGTACGCAGGGTACCATAGGTTGCAATTTCGTAATGTTCAACTTTTTGGGCTGCCAAAATCAGGCCGCAATCCCGCACCATGGTGCCGTCTTCGGTATCGTCAATGATTTCGTTGGCCTCTCTGATTAGTCCTTTAAGGGCTTCACAGGTTTTGGTTTCAGGTTTTTCGTCCAATGATTCAAAAACCTTTTTCAAACGTTCTACGTGGGTTTGCGTAACGGCCAAGTGACCTTCAAATGCCTTCCTAAGTTCGGTTGAAGTACTGGCTTCGGCCATTTTTGGTAGGGCTTTCAGCAAATGATTTTCGGCCCAATAAATGTCTTTAATTTCTTCCAAAAACAATTGATGAAGCGGAGATTGTTTCATCTCTTCGGTGATTTGTTGCTTTTTCATAACCTTGTTTGTTAAAGTTAAATGATAAGTTATGACCGAAAAGATAAAAAAATCATGCTAACTTAAAGACAGGGTTTCTTGGGAAATAACAACCTCAAATTGTGCATCAGTTCAAGAAAAGGCTTCCCAAAAAGGCACACTTTTGGGAAAGTTGAAACAAAAAAAGCGAGCTTTTGAAAGCTCGCTTTTAAAGAAATGTTGAGAAATGAAAAACGGATTTACAGCTTGTTGCAGACTGTATTCTCCTTATTTTACATTTATCAGTTTTACATTTTTCGGTTATTTATACTTTACAATCCTCCGAAATCAAAGGATTCCAAGTATTTGGTCGTAAATATCCCTGATTTAAAGCCGGGGTCGTCCATGAGGCGGATATGGAAAGGAATCGTGGTTTTGATGCCTTCAATGACGCATTCCTGCAAAGCCCGTTTCATGCGGGTCATTACTTCCTCGCGTGACTGACCGCTTACAATAATCTTCGCAATCATGGAGTCATAATTGGGAGGAATGGTGTAGCCGGCATACACGTGGCTATCGATACGAACGCCGTGACCGCCCGGAAAGTGCAATTGCGTAATCTTGCCGGGGCTTGGGCGGAATCCGTTGGCGGGGTCTTCTGCGTTGATACGGCACTCCATTGCGTAGCGCTGTGGGGTGTAGTTTTGTCCCGAAATTGGCTCACCAGCCGCCACTTTGATTTGTTCCTTAATGAGGTCAAAGTTGGTTACCTCTTCCGTAATCGGGTGTTCTACTTGAATCCGGGTATTCATTTCCATGAAGTAGAATTCACCGTATTTATCGACCAAAAACTCAATGGTTCCTGCACCTTCGTAATTGATGGCCGAGGCACCTTTGATGGCGGCTTGTCCCATGCGCTCCCGAAGTTCGGGGGTCACGATGGGAGAAGGTGTTTCTTCAACCAGTTTTTGGTGGCGACGCTGAATCGAGCAATCGCGCTCCGAAAGGTGGCATACTTTGCCGTATTGGTCGCCTACCACCTGAATTTCAATGTGGCGGGGTTCTTCTACAAATTTTTCGAGATAAAGGCCGTCGTTGCCGAAAGCCGCGCCCGATTCCATTTTGGCATCATCCCACGCTTTCTGAAACTCACTTTCATCCTTGATGATACGCATTCCACGTCCACCGCCCCCCGCGGTTGCTTTCACAATGACGGGGTAGCCAATTTCTTTGGCCAATTCTTTGCCTTGTTCTACCGAGTCAAGCAGTCCTTCTGAACCTGGAATTACGGGTACGCCCGCGGCTCTCATGGTTGCTTTAGCGGTAGCTTTGTCGCCCATGAAATTAATCTGCTCGGCCGTGGCTCCGATGAATTTGATACCGTAATCGGCACAAATTCGAGAAAACTCCGCATTCTCCGACAAAAATCCGTAGCCGGGGTGAATGGCGTCGGCGTTGGTGATTTCGGCGGCCGAAATGATGTTTGGAATATTCAGGTAAGACTGACGGCTCGCAGGGGGGCCAATACAAACCGCTTCGTCGGCAAAACGTACGTGCAGACTTTCACGGTCGGCTGTTGAGTACACCGCCACGGTCTGAATTCCCATTTCGCGGCAGGTACGAATCACCCGTAAGGCGATTTCCCCGCGATTGGCAATAAGTATTTTTTTGAACATAATTTTGAGTCATTGAGTAGTCATTGGTAATCAGGGGGTTGTCATAAAATCGGGGAGTTTATCAATCAAAACTTGATTGTTTCCGATATTTTACGGCAAAACTTGATTAACTCCGACGATTTAAATGGGTTCTACCAAGAACAAAGGCTGGTCGTATTCAACGGGAGTTGCATTTTCAACCAATACTTTCACAATCCGGCCCGATACTTCCGACTCGATTTCGTTAAAGAGCTTCATGGCTTCCACGATGCAAACTACTTTGCCCGCCGTAACCTCATCGCCTATTTCTACAAAAGAGGGTTTATCGGGGCCACCTGAGCGGTAGAAAGTACCAATCATTGGTGATTTAATGGTCAGGTACTTTGAATCATCAGCCTTGGGAGCCACAGGGGCGGCGGTAGGCTGGGCGGCGGGAGCCGCGGGCTGAGGAGCCGCTACGGGCGCTGCTGCTACGGGGGCAGGGGCGGCCGTTACATACGTAGCTGCCGCATTTTTCTTTACACTTACCTTAAATTCTCCGGTTTCGATATTGACTTCATCCAAGCCAGAATTAGCGATGAAGTCCAACAATTTTTGAATGTCTTTGATTTCCATTTTTTTAGTGGTTATTACGCAGTCGTCACTATTTTTTAGCGCCATGCCATCAATGATTGGCTACAATCAGTAGGAATTATTTTACGCGTTCTACATAATCGTAAGTGCGGGTATCGATGCGGAGTTTATCTCCTTCTTCGATAAACATAGGCACCATAATACGGGCTCCTGTTTCAACTTCAACGGCCTTGCGGGGGTTATTGGCAGTATCCCCTTTGATGCCTGGCTCGGCGTAGGTGACGACAAGTTCCACAAAAGAGGGTAATTCACAGGTGAGGGGGGATTCGTTTTCGGTATTAATGAGTACTTCAACGACTTGGCCTTCTTTCAGCAAATCAGCCGCCGTAAGAAGTTTTTCGGAAATAGAGATTTGGTCAAATGTTTCATTGTCCATGAAATTATAACCAGTTTCATCTTTGTACAAGTACTGGAAAGAGCGGCGTTCTACACGAACTGGATAAATAGCTACTCCTGAGTTGAAGGTGTTATCCAACACTTTTCCAGTGGTAAGGCTTTTGATTTTCGTGCGTACGAAAGCTGCGCCTTTGCCAGGTTTTACGTGTTGAAATTCAACTACTTGGAATAAATCGTTGTTGAAGTTAATGACCAATCCATTACGGATGTCTGCGGTTGTTGCCATACTTTTTTGAGTTACAGTTTTTGGTTGAGTAGTTGATTGGTAAAGCGGCTAAAACTACATTACAAACCCTTAAACTGACGATTATTTGCAAAATATAGGTTGATAAAAAAACATTAAAGAGCTGCTGGAAAGCTTAGTAGCCCCATTTGACATACACCGAGCCCCATGTGAACCCACCCCCAAAAGCGGCCAAAATCAGGTTGTCGCCTTTATTGAGTTGAGATTCATAATCCCACAAACAAAGCGGGATGGTAGCGGCGGTGGTATTGCCGTATTTCTGAATATTAAGCATCACTTTATCCATTCCTACTTTCATCCGATTGGCGGTGGCAGAAATGATACGTTTGTTGGCCTGATGTGGTACGAGCCACGCCACATCGTCGCCCGTGAGGTGATTGCGCTCCATGATTTCAGCGGCAACGTCGGCCATATTGGTGACGGCAAACTTAAATACCGAAGGACCATCCTGGTACGCATAGTGCCAGCGTTTATCGATGGTTTCGTGGGTGGGTGGGTAGCGGCTTCCTCCTGCTTTTTGGTTCAGGAAAGGCTGTCCGGCACCGTCGGAGCGGATAATACTGTCGATAATTCCAAAGCCTTCGGTGTTGGGTTCGAGCATTACAGCCCCCGCTCCATCGCCGAAAAGTACGCAGGTGGTACGGTCGGTGTAGTCGACGATGGCCGACATTTTATCGGCACCTACTACAATCACCTTTTTGTATTTTCCTGTTTCGATAAACTGAGAACCCACGGTCAGGGCGTACACAAAGCCCGAACAGGCCGCCTGAATATCAAAACTCCCGATGGATTTGATACCGACCATATCGCAGATAAGATTGGCGGTACTTGGAAAGATAAAGTCGGGGGTTGTGGTTGCGCAGATAAGTAAATCAACTTCTTCTGGGGCGGTATGGGTCTTTGTCAAAAGACCTTGTACTGCTTCAGCTGCCATGTGAGAAGTGCCTAGGCCTTCTCCTTTGAGGATGTGACGTTCTTTGATACCTGTGCGGGCGGTTATCCATTCGTCATTGGTATCAACCATTTTTTCCAATTCTGCATTGGTCAAAATGTAGTCGGGTACGTATCCTTGTATCCCCGTAATAGCAGCTCGAATTTGACTCATTTTTTACTTCGTAAAAGTTATTAGTTATCTGTGTCTCGGTTATACGTGAGTTCGTTTTTTAAATTCGAACCACGTTGAACGGGTAACAGCTAACGCAGTTTTAACTTAGGGCTTTGGCAATCTGAACGTAGGCGTGTGATTCCACTTGTTTGCGCGCCCAGGTAATCATATTTTTGATGGCGATGGCCGAGGATATTCCGTGTGCAATCATGACGTTGCCGTTGACTCCGATGATGGAGCTACCGCCCACTGATTCATAATTCATTTTATCAATAAACTCATCCTGAATACCGCGCTCTTTAGCAACATCGTAGAAAGATTCGGCCAACTTGAAAAGAGCATTTCCCGTAAATCCGTCGGTGACAATGACATCGGCTTTGTCGTCAAACATATCGCCGCCTTCCATGTTGCCTACAAAATGAATTCGGGTATTGTCTTTTAAAAGTTGGTGAGCGGCCTGCGCTACTACCGAGCCTTTTTGCTCTTCTTCCCCGATATTCATTAAAGCCACGCGTGGGCGTTCAATCTGGAAAGTTTGCTGGGCGAAGATAGAGCCTATGACGCCAAATTGCTCCAATACTTCTGGTTTGCAGTCGGCATTGGCGCCAATATCAAGCATAACGGCGTGCCCGCCTTTTTTCTGAGGCACAAATCCTACAATGGCTGGGCGGATGATTCCCTCAATTGCTTTGATACTGAAGAGTGCTCCTACGTGCATAGCGCCCGTGTTGCCTGCTCCGCAAAAAATATCTAATTGTTTGTCTTTTAATAACTTAAATCCAATTGAGATACTGGAATGGGGCTTCTGAGAGAGCGCTTTTGTGGGATGTTCCCCCATTTCTACGACTTCTTCGGCATGGACAACTTCAATTTGGCTGCCCTGATAATTATATTTTTCCAGCAAAGCATTGACTACATCCTGCTTACCAATCAATACAATATGGATATCCGGGGGTAATTGGGATGCTGCATTGACGGCTCCTTCTATTATAGCATCGGGGGCAAAATCCCCTCCCATTGCGTCTATTCCTATTTTCATTATTCTTTAGAGGTATTGGGTATCAAGAAGGTATCGTTATACTCAAAATGAGGCTGTAAAAATAGCAGATAACCGATACTAAAAAAGCATTTCACAACAACTTTATCTATAAGTTGCCATAAAATGCTTTCACATACAGAGAGTTATGAATTAGACTTGCTTGTAGCCTTCTACCACAACTTTGCCTTTGTAAACCAAATTTCCTTCAAATACGTGCGCACGGTGCATCAAATGTACTTCGCCCGTTGTTGGGTCAGTTGAAAGTGCTTTACCCTGGATTGCGTCGTGTGTACGGCGTTTGTCGCGGCGAGTGCTTGAATGTCTTCGTTTGGGATGTGCCATTGCCTTATGTCTTTATTGTTTGTTCGTTATCTATAGTTACTCTAAAAAAATGCTTATTCTTTTCCTTTTAACTTTTGCAAAGCGGCCCAGCGGGGGTCTATTGCTTCGTTGTCGGGGGTATCAGCGGCTTTTGTTTCGCTTTCTTCTCCCGACTGGTACACCAAAATTCCCTCTTCTTCATCTTCATTCTCTTCATTTCTAAAGCGTGGATGAAGTTTTTTCATAGGCAATGAAAGCGCGATGAAATCGAAAATGTACTGAGCAACGTTGATTTTAACCGTTTCGTGACGGATAAGCTCAATGTCTTCGGCCAGTATTTCATCGTGGTCTCCAAATTTTAAAATGAGCTTTTCGGTTAAATCAATCGGCTCTTCAAAAACTTCAAGACTGCGGTCACACACCAACTCAACGACTCCTGCAATGCTAAAATTAAGAATCAGCATCGTAGTAGACTTGTCGATGGTCAAATGCGTTGTAAAATGACCATTTTCAATTAATTCTTGCTCCAGTGCCTCGAAAAATTCGCGACCTGACTCAAAATTATAGACATACTGCTTGTCTTTTAAACCGTAAATGCCTATGTCGTACTGTGTTAGCGCTTTCACTTCTCTATCAAAATGGGCTGCAAAGTTAGGAGTATTTATTAAAAATCGCAAATCTTAAAAAGTTTATATTCTATTTTAATGTCGACAAAGCGAAAAACGCGGTTTTAACGACCAAGAGGCCCAAAGGCTGGGAAATATTTTTCAAAGGAAGTCTATAAAACGGTTTTGCCGTCGAGCGGAGAATTTGGAACGCTCGTCCTTTTTTTTGCCCATTTATCCTCAATTCCGTCACCATTTGACCAGTAGCTTGCATCTTGTTTACGAAAATCATTCTTAACCATAAAAAATCAACAGCCATGAAAACAATCATTTTCGCCATCGCCTTTTTGACTTCCGTAGCTGCCATTGCCCAGGACAGCGTTGAAGATTCAGCCAAAGAAAAATCGTCGAAGATTTATTACACGCAGGGTGGAAACGGTGCTCTTTTGTCGTTTTCGCAAGTAACCCGCAACGGTAAGGAAGTGGGAAGTATTCCGCGTTTTACGTTGTTTTTTAACTTAGGCACCAATGCCAATCTGGACTTAGGAAATCATTTCGGGGTTTTTGGTGGATTGAACCTGACCAATATCGGAATGATTACGGAAGAAGAGATTGTAGGAACGGTCAAAACCGATAAATTTAAAACCAAACAGCGGGTGTATGCGGTGGGAATTCCGGTGGGGATTAAAATCGGAGATTTGCGTAACTTCTACGTGTATGGGGGAGCTGAAGCTGGTTTTGCCATCAATTACAAACAAAAAGACTTTATCAACGGCGAGAAGGTCGATAAATTTAATGAATGGTTCAGCAATCGTACCAATGCGTTTATGCCCGCCGTTTTTGTTGGATTTCAGGCTAAAAATGGATTTGGGTTAAAAGTGCAGTATTACTTAAACGACTTCCTGAATCAGGGTTTTTCGGAAGGAGGTGTAAAACCTTACGCTGGTACAGAATCCCAGATTTTCTTCCTGACGTTGGGGTATAATTTTAATAAAAAGTAGACCAAGAATCGTATAACTAAGTACAATTATAAAAATCCCCAATGGCATGATGCTATTGGGGATTTTTATATTAGGGTAAGTTTCTAGGCTATGATTTCGCTTCTTTCACCAAAAAACAAGAAGCAGCGGCAAATAACATACAAACGCCCGCCAACACAAGGGCGTTGCGAGGGTCATCGCCCAACAATGTTTTATAGAAAAGCGGTACGGTAAGCATCCCGATAAACTGCGGAACACAGATAAAGCCGTTGAATATACCCATATATACCCCCATTTTTTCTTTGGGTACGGCTTCGGCCAACATTAGATAAGGCATTGACATTATAGAGCCCCACATGAACCCGATGATGGTCATACCGGCCAAATAAATCATCTTATCGTTAGAAATCAGTGTCATAAAGAAACCAGCCGCGCCGAGGCACATAAACAGGGCGTGGGTGGCGCGGTTGCTCCCGACGGCCTTGGCAATCCGGGGGATAAAAAATGAAACGACCGCGCACGAAATACTGAACATGGCGAAACAAAGCCCGCCCCATTTGGTTCCTTCTTCAAAACCCGTTGGATTTGAAACGGCATCGGGCGCGTTGAAGGCGTATTTGGCCGTAGCCAATGAAAGGTATTGCCACATCAGCGGCAGGCCGTACCAAGTAAAAAACTTTACCCACCACAATTGACGCATGACCGTAGGCATGGTTGAAAGCGGGGCCAAAATTTCTTTGAATACGGGCAACATCAACACCAAGTACCCACCAATTAAAATACCTAAACCCCATTTGAGGCCGTTGGCCAAGCCACCCGAAAAGTAAGCAAAGCCAAAGGCCAAAATCGCGGCGCCAACGGCTAAGGCTAAATGCCAAAAGGAAATGGATTTTTTTTCTTCTTCCGAGAAAACGTGCGCTTTTTTATAATCATCGTTTTCGGGAGGGTATTCTTTGGTGGTACGCATTGTCCAAAATACCGCCAGTAAAATAGACGCTGCTCCTATATAGAATGGATAGCGAACCGAGTTGGGAATACCATTGGCCAGTTGGTCGTCAGATAAAACCATCGAGACACCCAAAAGTGGCAAAATATAGGGCATCAGGTTGGCGAGGGTTTGTCCAAAACCCACAAAGAAGGATTGGACCGCAAAACCAACAGGACGCTGTTTTTCGTTGAGCATATCACCCACAAAAGCCCGAAAAGGTTCCATGGCAGAATTGAGGCCCGCGTCGAGAATCCACATCAGGCCCGCCGCCATCCAGACCGCCGAAGAATTGGGCATCAGAAT
This sequence comes from Runella salmonicolor, assembly GCF_024158025.1. Lineage (NCBI taxonomy): Bacteria > Pseudomonadati > Bacteroidota > Cytophagia > Cytophagales > Spirosomataceae > Runella > Runella salmonicolor. Next base: position 1,164,807 of record NZ_JAMZEL010000001.1, on the reverse strand, counting down.
CATAGCAATGCTTCCTAAAAGTGCTCCCGCAAGGATAAATGGCCTACGCCGCCCCCAAGTGGGGGACCAACTGCGGTCTGAAACGGCCCCGATGATGGGCTGGAGCAATAAGCCAGTAAGCGGTCCAGCAAGCCAAAGGCCAGGGATAGACGCTTCGTCGGCTCCGAGGTAGCGGAAAATGGGACTCATATTGGCTTGTTGCAAGCCAAAGCCATATTGAATCCCTAAAAACCCGAAACTCATGTTCCAGATTTGCCAAAAGGTTAATTTGGGTTTTTCGTTCATTACATAGGTTAAGTTAAATCGAAAGCAGTGATGCAATTATAGGCATTTCGTCATTAAATGCAAATCTAATGACTTACATTTAAGCGAGAAAAATTTGGATGAAAGTAATAAAAGTAAGCAGTCGCTAGTTGTTAACTAGGGGTTATATTATTTTCGCCTGTCTATAGTCTTTAGTAATCGTATACATTATTTTCTTTCAGCTATTACCCAGTCTCGTTTATGAAGTTGTTGCTTTTAATTTCTTTACTTTCACTTTTATTGACGGCCGAAGAAACCGCCCTTACCATTGAAATAACCAACATCCGCCATCCGAAGGGCACTTTGCGTTTGGGCGTATTTCGGGCAGGAAATACCTTTGGAAGTACGTACACCAAGCCTGATTTTGGGCAAATGGTGGCGGTGTCGGCCAAGGGAGAAACCCGCACCGTGATGAATTTGCCGCCGGGGCGTTATGCGCTGGCGTTGTATCACGATATGAATGATAATTGGAAGTTGGATAAAAACTTCGTGGGTTATCCCAAAGAGCCTTTTGGCTTCAGTAATAATTATCGTCCGGTATTTACGGGCCCCAATTTTGAAGATTGCGCCTTTGAAGTGAAAGGCAACGGAACTTCACACCTTAGAATAAAACTGCTGAATTAGGCGGTTTTTTAACTGACCTGAAACCTTGGGAGAGTGGGATTCTTCTTTTCAGTTGAAAAATACTTCATCTACAAATACCCACGCTGGTTGTCCTTTGCCCGGATGCCAAGCGGGAAGTTTTGGTACTGGCCGTGCAACAACTTTAATGACCGTGTATTTACCCTCTTTCAATTGACTCTGGATGGCTTCGATGCGGGCTGATTGGTCTTTGGTCGGTTGTTCGGGTAAAATTTTCTGCAACAGGGTCAGATGGGCTTTATCGCTGCCGCCCCACACTTCGACCGATGCTGGCGGGAAAATGAAGCCACCGATGTTTTTGCCAATACTCAGGGTCACTGCTTTGACTCCCGTAGGCTGGGCAAACGTAAACAGTGCTTCAAAAGGTTTTTCGCGGTAGCCAAGCCAAGCAGGGTTCTTAAAATCGCTGGCTTCGCCTTTTTTCTGATTGATGAGGGTATTGCTGCCTTCGCCTTGGTATTGAGGGTTGGGTTCGTTTAACAATTCGACAAGGGTAGGGCGATAGGTTCCTTTGAAAAACGTGTACTCGACCACGTCGCTGGCGTACCAGTTGTCTTTGGTTGCGCGGGCTTTCACCACGGTATAGCCGTTAAGGGCAATCGGTTGTTTATATATCGACGAGGCCGTAGAGTCGGGGACGGAGCCATCGAGCGTATACCGAATTGTGACGCCTTTGAGGGGATGTTTGAAGGTAACGGGCGTTTGCTCGGTCAACACAAATTTTTCGTTGACCAACATCGGAGGATTGAGCTTTAACCTTTCAGATTCTTTGGGAACGTAGCCCAATTCAAAGCGAATTTTAGGGTTTTGTTTCTTCAATTCTGCCACTTCTTTCTCCAAAATGGGCGTATTCCAGATAAATACTTCCTGAAGATTGGGTAGATTTTCAATGGTTTTCAATGATTCCTTGGTCACTTTTGTGCCCGACAATGACAGTGATTTTAAGCCCGTCAGCGTTTTAAATGCCGACAGGGTTTTGCCTGTAATGTCTGAATTGTTCAAGTTGAGTTTTTCTAACTTTTCAAATTTGGCAATGGTCGCCAAATCCTCGTCTTTGATGGGCATATTTGATAAATTCAGCACCACCAATTGTTGTTTGATGTCCGACAACTCGCCCAACTGCTCTGGTTTATACGCCTGACGTACAAAGAAATCAGCCTGCAATGCGGGTGAATTGTGCGCCAGAGGAAACACCACTCGGAAGGGATTGTTGAGTTTTTCGAGGGTAGATTCAGACGCTGGTTCAAAGGTGTAAACCGCTGCATTTTCCGTTTTCCTTTCTCCCTTTTCCAAAAATGCTTTTATTGGGTCGTTGGCCGCCAAGGCTTTGATGGGCTTTTTGACATCGGCTCCGCTTTGCACCCAGGCCGTCAGCAAACCGATTTCTTGCGGCGTCAGCTGGGCTTTTCCTCGGGGAGGCATGTGCTTTTTATCGTCGAGTGGCAGGTTTGCGCGTTGGATAATGTGGCTGTTGAGGGCGTCGCCCGCTACCCATATCGGGCCGTTTTTGCCGCCTTTCAGCAAGCCCGCCACGGTGGTCATGAGCAGTTCGCCTTTGGTCTTTTGCTCGTTGTGACATTGAAAACATTTGGCCTTCAAAATGGGCTGAACAGCCGCTTCAAACACTGGGGTGTCGTCGGTGATGGTAAGGGGGGCGTCGCCATCTTTGGTGGGAAACAGATAACCTTCTCCGTGCGTGAGGCTGGCTCCAAAATGCCCCGTTACGGCTAAAACTACCGCACTAAGCGCCAAAACTGCATTAAATATGGCTTTGCGTTCAATGGATTGTTGATGCAATAAAACCAAGCCATACGCCAGAAAACTCAGGCCGATTCCGGTGTATTTGTGCCAATTGAGCAAGTCGGCGGTGTAGCCTTCTTCGCGGGAGAGGAAGAATCCCATCAGCGCGGTTAGGGCAGCCGTTAAGGCAGTCAATGACAGGATAAAGCCCAATAATTTGTTAAAGTTTGCCCCTTCAAATTCTTCCCTGAATATCCACAGCAATCCTGCCAAAATCAATAAACCAATGGGTAAATGCAGTAGCATCGGGTGCATTCGCCCCACGGGTTGCAACCACGTCGGAAGGATGACTTTGTCCTGAAATACCAATAAAAATACCAACAGGGCGTGAATGGCTAAAAGTAGGTATGAGGTTAGGTTTTGAAAACGAAGCATTTTTGGAATGTCGAGTTAAGAATGCAGAGTGTCGAATTGGCTTTAAGTAGTCGCTCGCGTCTCGCGAGTGACGATTATCACAAGGCCTCTGGCCTTTGTATATATTTAGGCCGGAGGCCTGTTAATACAGGTCACAGCGCGGGCCGCCCCATCGCGAGACGCGAGCGACTGCATTTTACATTTCACTGACTTGCAACGGTGAATCAGCGCAGGCACTGCTATATAAATAATAATAACGCTCCGTAACGATGCCTGCCGCAACAGGATTTTGCTGTATGTAATCAATTTTTTGTTGAATGACCTTATTTGAATAAAGCTCAATCGGATGATTAGTCTTTTGCCAAAACATATTATCTGAATTTTGAGCATGACGATTGGCGAAGAACTGAAACATATACATTAACCATTCTTTGCGACTTTCTTGTGGATTGTCTCGGATAAGTTGCAGGATTTGCTCTGCGGTGTAGCTTTTGAAATCGCGGAGTAATTCACTCAATAAGCCTTGATTACGACGACAAATCAGGTGAATATGGCTTGGCATGATTACATATTCAAATATTTCAAGATCTTTCTTCTGTTGGCAGAATTTTAGGTTTTTAATGATTTCATCAGCGTATTCTTTTCTGGTAAATACATCTATCCAACCAACTACGGTAAGTGTTACAAAATAAGTAGCCTCCAATACGTTTGCTTTACGCAGTTCAGACATAATTTTTGTTATCGCAGTCGCTCGCGTCTGGCGAGTGACGTTTATTGACAGGCCTCTGGCCTAAAGAATTAAAACCGGCTGGAAGCCTTATAATAGTCGTCACTCGCGGGACGCGAGCGACAGCGTTATGCAATCAAGCCCGGAATTACTTTTCCGGCCACATCCGTCAGGCGATAGCGGCGGCCTAAGTGCTTGTAGGTCAGCTTTTCGTGGTTCAGTCCCATGAGGTGCATGACCGTGGCGTGGAAATCGTTGATGTGTACGGGGTCGCGGACGATATTGTACCCAAAATCGTCGGTTTCGCCGTAAACGGTGCCTGGTTTGACGCCGCCGCCCGCCATAAAGGTGCAATAAGCGCGGGGGTGGTGGTCGCGACCGTAATTGTCTTTGGTAGCCGTGCCTTGGCTGTAGTTGGTACGGCCAAATTCACCGCCCCAAATGACCAAGGTTTCGTCGAGTAGACCACGTTGTTTCAAATCGGTAATCAACGCCGCCGAAGCGCGGTCGGTATCTTTGGCCTGAAGGGGCATTTCACCGACCATGTTGCCGTGTTGATCCCATCCCTGATGGTATAACTGCACAAACCGCACACCCGCTTCCGACAGCTTACGGGCCAAAAGACAATTTGCGGCAAAAGTGCCCGGTACCAAACATTCTGGACCGTACATTTTGATGATGTGGTCGGGTTCTTTGCTGAGGTCGGTGAGTTCAGGCACGGCCGTTTGCATTCGGTAGGCCATTTCGTATTGCTGCACTTTGGCCTTGATTTCGGGGTCGCCAAAATCGTCGTAGGCCATGTTATTTAGTTCAGAAAGGTTGTCCAGCATCTTACGCCGGGCCGAGCGGTCGGTGCCAGCGGGGTCGTTGAGGTACAAAATGGGCTCTTCGCCGCTGCTGAATACCACGCCCTGGTGGGTAGAATCCAAAAAACCGTTGGTCCACAGTTTGGAATAAACGCCCTGACCGTTGCCCTTGCCACGCGAAAGCAACACCGAGAATGCAGGAAGGTTTTTGTTTTCGCTGCCCAGTCCGTAGCTTGCCCATGCGCCCATGCTGGGGCGGTTGCCCTGTTGGGCACCTGTTTGCATAAACGTGAGGGCCGGGTCGTGGTTGATGGCCTCGGTGTTCATGGTTTTAATCATGCAGAGGTCGTCGGCGATGTTGGCAATGTTGGGAAACAACTCACTCATCCACATGCCCGATTGCCCGTATTGCGCAAATTGAAAATGCGAACCTACCAACGGGAATTTGGCCTGATTGGCGGTCATACCCGTGAGGCGTTGGCCCATGCGAATGGAAGCGGGGAGCTCTTCCCCGGCCATTTTATTGAGCATAGGTTTATACTCAAAGCTTTCGTATTGCGATGGCGCGCCGTTTTGGAACAGGTAAATCACGCGTTTGGCTTTGGGTGCAAAGTGCGGAATACCCAAGGGCAGGGCGTCGGAGTCGTCGCCCGAGCCTTTGAACAAATCGGGAACGAGCAGTGAGCCGAGGGCTACGCTGCCAATGCCAGCAGTCATTTTACCCAAAAAATGCCGACGATTTATGTTAAGGCGATTTTCTAAAAATTCGTTTTTCATTGTAACCACATAGGGGATAGGAAACGTAGGTTTTTGTCGAAAAACCCCTTATTTCATGATAACTTCTTCCAAATTATACACCATCAAAATGGTCTGCATCAGCGCCGCTACCGACGGGCGGTCGGGAATGCGGGCCTGAGGCGCTTCGCCCACGCTTAGCAATTTGGTGGCTTTTTGCGGAGCTTTGGCGAGTGCGGCTTTTTCTTCATCAAAATACTTTCGTATCACGTCCAACTCCTTGGATTTGGCTTGACGGCAGACGATTTGTCGGAATGCTTTGCTGATTTTATCGTCAACGGAAGATTTTTCCAACGTCAGTTTTTCGGCCAAAACCCTGGCAGATTCCAAAACGGTGGGGTCGTTGAGCATCAGAAGTGCTTGGAGCGGCGTGTTGGTGCGGGAGCGTTTGACTTCGCATTGGTCGCGGTTGCTGGCGTCAAAAATCAACATGTTCGGCGGCGGAACCGTACGTTTTATAAAGACGTACATACCGCGTCGGTAGAGGCTGTCGCCGTGGTCCTGAACATAAGTTTTCAGGATTCCTCTTCCAGAAGTTGCTGATTCCCATAGCCCTTTCGGTTGGTACGTTTTGACGCTCGGACCGCCGATTTCGGGGTTCAGTAGGCCACTGCTGGCCAGCACTAAATCGCGGACAAACTCAGCGGGTAGGCGCATTCTGGGAGCGCGGGCGAGAAAAACATTCTCAGGGTCTTTCGATAAATGCTCTTTGGTAATAACGGACGACTGTCGATAAGTGGCTGAGAGTACAATTTGTTTGACCAACCGCTTAATGTCCCAGCCGTGCGTTCGGAAATCAACGGCCAGCCAATCCAATAATTGCGGATGGGAAGGAAGCTCGCCCTGCATTCCAAAATCACCGACCGTTTTGACAATTCCCCGCCCGAAAAACTCCTGCCATACTCGGTTCACAAACACACGGGCGGTCAGGGGGTTTTTAGGGTCAAGCATCCATTGGGCCAGCCCGAGGCGGTTTTGAGGGTATTTTTTAGGATTAAAAGGAAGAATAAAATTGGGCATATTGGCCGTGACCACATCGCCGAGTTGGTCATAATTTCCACGGTTCAGAATGTGCGTAGGGCGTAGCGTATCTTTGTCTTGCATCACCATGACCAATACCGCCGCCGTGTCGGTTTTGTTCACAAATTTCAGAATGTCTTTGACATCCTTAGTCGTGATTTTCATGTTTGGCGGGTCGGCAAAATTGGCGTCAATGGTGCCGAAAAGGCCTTTTTCGGGGACTTGGTTGAAAAACGCAAAGGCACTGTAATAATCTTTCTGCAAAATAGGGTCGTACTTGTGGTCGTGGCATTTGGCGCATTCGTAGGTGAGCGCCAAAAACGTTTTTCCGTAAGTGTTGGTCCGGTCAGTTACGTACTCAATGCGATATTCCTCGTCGATTACACCGCCTTCCTGCGTAATTTTGTGGTTGCGGTTAAAACCCGTAGCCAGCATCATTTCCTTGGCTGCGGGGTCATCGGCTTTTTTGCCCTGTTGTTTGACCAACAGGTCACCTGCCAATTGCCAGGTTACAAATTTATCGTATCCATAGTTTTGATTGAAAGCATGAATGACCCAATCGCGCCACGGCCACATCGTGCGGAGGCCGTCATCCTGATAGCCGTGGGAGTCGGCATAACGAGCGGCATCGAGCCACGGGAGCGCCATTTTTTCGCCGTAGTGCTTGCTTTTGAGCAATTCATCCACCACTTTTTCGTAGGCATTTTCGGATTTATCTTTCAAAAAACGCTCTTGTAATTCAAACGAAGGGGGCAGGCCCGTAATGTCAAGCGCTACGCGTTTGAGCAGGCGTTCTTTATCGGCTTCTTCGTTGGGAGAGAGGCCGTTTTCATCCATTTTGGCCAGGGTAAACCGGTCAATTTCGTTTTTAGGCCAAGCCTCATCGCTTACTTCGGGGAGCTTGGGCGTGGTAGGGGCAATAAACGCCCAGTGAGGCTTGTACTTGGCTCCTTGTTTTATCCATTTTTCGATAAGGGCAATTTCGTGCTCGGTCAGCTTGAGGTTAGATTCCACGGGCGGCATCAGTTCGGCCGTGTCTTTGGTCGTAATCCGGAGCCAAACGGCCGAATTGTCCAAGTCGCCGGGGACGATGGCGTGGAGTTTTGGATTGTCTTTCAGTGCGGCATAGGCCGCAGCTTCCGTATCAAGACGCAGGTCAGCTTCGCGTTTGTTGGCGTCGGGGCCGTGGCATTTAAAGCAACGGTCGGAGAGAATCGGCCGAATGTGGTAATTGTAGTCTACCTCGTCAGGAATGGACGCCGCCGACGCGTTGCCTCGGTTGAGAAAGCAAGCCGTTGTGACGCACGCCAACGCAACCACAATACCAATTAAAAGCCTGTTTTTGAGCAAATAAGACTTTGCCGAGGAAAATATTTTCACGTTAAGGATTGGTACAGTTTATAATAAGTACAAATATATTTTAAAAAATATTAAAAACTAATTTCTACTCCTTGACGTCAAATAATTTATGCAAACACTACTTTGTGGTAAATTTCAGAAAGGTCAATCACAAATTCTCCAATCTGGATGGCAGTGTCTTTTTCGCTATAAGTATGGCTTAGCCACTCGGCTTCGCTCAGTTTTTTGATTACTTCTACTTTCTTCTTTTTTGAGGAAACAAGTACGTATTCACGGAAGGAGGGAATGGTTTTATAGCAATCAAATTTTTCGAGACGGTCGTAACTTTCGGTTGAATCTGACAACACTTCGACAATAATCTCGGGATTTTCGAGCGCATCTAAGCCGTTGGGGGCTTTTTCGTACACAGGGTTTTTGCAAACAATGACCAAATCGGGAAAGACGTATTTTTGACAGCCTTCTATTTTTATAAGTTGGTCGCTGTTTAATACAACACATTCTCCTGCACGAAGACAATTTTCAAGTGCGGCAGAAAGTGTGACACATATTCTGTTGTGGGCAGGCTGTGCGCCTGCCATGGCTACTACTTCGCCGGCATGGTATTCGAGTTTAATGTCTGATTTCTGAAGTAAATCAAAGTATTCTGCTACTGTTACCGACGTCGATGTTTGCATAGCTTCATCTTTTTTACCAAAAATACAATAATTCGGGTAGTTGACAAAGGCGGAAAGCATTTTCGAGAAAGTCCAACTCCCCGCGTTTTTTACTAACTTTGCCTTTTAATTTGATAAACTTCTGCACCTTCTCAACCATAAAGACCTCGTCATTGTTGGGATTGATAAAATTGAGATACACATTTAGATGAAAATTTATTGGCGCATTTTACAGTACGCGCGTCCGTTGAGCCGATACGTGGGGCCGTACTTTATTACTTCATTATTGGGTAGCTTGTTTGGGGTGCTCAATTTTACGTTGATTCAGCCTTTGTTGGATGTTCTTTTCGGAAAAGCAAAAATCCCTGAGCAGTTGGTATTTCCGTCGTTTCGATTCGATGCGGCCTACCTTGTCGATTTGTTTCAGTATTATTTCGGCCACGCCATTCAGGATTATGGCAAATATGGGGCGCTGCAGTTTGTGTGCGGAGCCATCATGATTTGTGTGTTGTTGTCCAATGTGTTTAAGTATTTTTCCATTCGTATCATCGAAAATTTCAAAGCCTATACCGTGTCGCAACTACGGCAGGCGGTGTTTGATAATGCCATTCGGTTGAGCTTATCGTTCTTTTCCAATGAGCGAAAAGGCGACCTCATTTCTCGGGTAACTACTGACGTTCAGGAAATTGAAAACTCACTTGGGCGGGCATTCAGTGCGTTGTTCAAAGAACTTTTTACGTTGATCTTCTATTTCGTAACGTTGTTTGCGATGTCGGTCAAGCTGACCTTTTTTACATTAATTGTGATTCCGCTTTCGGGAATTATCATCGGCACGTTGGCCAAAAAACTCAAAGAATCGGCGTCGGAAGTGCAGCAGCGCTTGAGCAATATCATCAGCGTATTGGACGAAACCTTCGGCGGCATCCGGGTCGTGAAAGGCTTTAATGCTGAAAAAGTAATTCAAAAACGCTTTGCCGCTGAAAATCAAGGCTATCGTCATTCATTATTGCGCATGGTTTTTCGGCAGGAATTGGCACCGCCGATGTCGGAATTTATGGGCGTCGCTGTGGTGGCGGGTATTTTATTGTACGGCGGTTCGATGGTGCTATCGGACAATTTTGAGCTGTCGGCGTCTACCTTTGTGACCTACATCATTATCTTTTCGCAGGTTTTGCGGCCCGCCAAAGAAATATCCAATGCCGTGAGCGGGATTCAGCGCGGGGTGGCGTCGGGAGAGCGCATCATGCGACTCATTGATACCCCCGTTGACGTAAAAGATGCGCCCAATGCAACGCAGGTAAAAACCTTTAACCACGCCATTGAATTTCAAAACGTATTTTTTGAGTACGAAAAAGGCATTCCTGTTTTGCAGGATATTTCGTTTACCATTGAAAAAGGAAAAACCGTGGCCTTGGTGGGCTCTTCGGGTGGCGGGAAATCGACGGTGGCCGATATGGTGCCGCGTTTTTATGACCCTACGGAAGGAAAAATTTTAATAGACGGCGCTGACCTGCGCGACGTAACTACAAAATCACTCCGTGACCAAATGGGCATCGTGACGCAGGAGTCTATTTTGTTTAACGATACCATTTTTAATAACATCGCATTTGGAACCGATGCCACAAAGGAACAGGTGATTGCCGCTGCTAAAATCGCCAATGCGCATCAGTTTATTGTGGAGCAAAATGATGGTTATCAGACCGTTATCGGCGACCGTGGCACAAAACTATCGGGCGGGCAGCGCCAACGCCTGAGCATTGCGCGGGCGATTCTGAAAAACCCACCGATTTTGATTTTGGACGAAGCTACTTCGGCGTTGGATACCGAATCCGAAAAACTGGTACAGGAAGCCTTGACCAATTTGATGAAAAACCGTACAACACTCGTCATTGCGCACCGCCTCAGCACGATTCAACACGCTGATGAAATCTTAGTATTGAGCGGCGGAAAAATCATCGAACGCGGCACACACGACGACCTGTTGACGGATGAAAAAGGTTTTTATCGAAAGTTGAGCCTGATGCAGAGTTAGTAGGGGCAGGCCTCGCGTCTGCCCGCTTGCCTCTGACCGTTTTGGGAACCGCAAAACAGAAAAATAATAAATGTAAAATGTTAAACGTAGGGGCAGGCCCGACAGTGAAAACCGCCAAACAATTTCCCTAAAAACTCCACGTATTCTTACTGTGGTTGTAAGGCTCTAAAGAAAACTTGAAGCCATTTCTGACGCCAAAATCGTTGGATTGGCCAATGACATAATAAGCACCGAGCCGTATTCTTTCGCGGCCTATCTTGAAGACCCGGTTCAATCCAAAAAAGACCTCTGAGTACTGGTATTTTCGTTCGGGAACGTACAAAAACCCACCGCCTGCTACTTCTCTGATTTTAGTTTTGTTGAATAACGGTATTTTACTCGTCAAAAAACCATTGAACTGATGCACATAATGCGATTCAAAATACCAGTTGAAGACAGGAAACGTCTTGGGAATCAGTTGATAAGTAAGCATGGCGGGTGAGAAAAAATAATTGTCGCCACCCCGCATATACTTATAATCCATCACCGCTAAGCTAGTGGTATCCAGAAACTTTCCAACGTTGAGGCGGTATTCGGAAGTGCCGATGATGCCCACATTGAAAGTTTGTCGGACGGAGGCCGACAAGTGGGTAAAGACGTTGTTGTTTTGCCCTTTAATCGGCCAGGCACGGTCCAGATTAACGCTGAAAGTGGGGTATTTTGAGCCCAGAATTACTTTTTCGTTGGGTTCTCTCAAATACAATTGCCGAGGAGTGTATTCGATGCCGATGTTGGTTCGGTAGACGTGGCTAGTGGGGAAAGGTTGTGGGGTGTTGTTACTAAAAATTCTATCGCCTAAAGACCCAAATTTAAAATCTGCCAAATCGCTGCGGTTTTCATAATATAGTTGTGTGTTGAGATAAAATCCGTTGAAGAGCTCGGTACGGTGACGAACCTCCGCAAATTTATTCTGATAAAAATTGCTGCGTCGGGCTATATCGCTCAGGGTGGCGGCCCCATTAATGACGTTGAATCCAGAACCAACCGCGAAGTAGATATTGGATACTTTTAGCGGATTGTAAAAATAATTCAGGTTGATGTTGCCTTTAAGGTCTTCGTTTTTGAAACCGTACGTAAAACTCGTGTTAATCCACACCTGTTTTCGGTTTTCATGACGCTTGTAGTAGCCCAAACCGTATCGAATTCGCCAACCACCGATGGCCAAAGGGTCGATGAGGCCCAGAATCGGGTCAAAATACCAATTGTTTTTCTTCTCACGATTGATGTGCCCCATACCCAAATAAAGGATTTTGGGAATCGTGATTCGGTTGTAAATCTTGTCGATAGAATCCAAATAGGCTTTTGAATTTTGCAATCTTTCAAGCCGTTCTTTTTCCTTGATGACCTTTTGCTCGTCTTTGGTGAGGGGATGGGGCCTGATTGTCTCCCAAAATGTCGAATCTCTTTTGTAGGCATTTTCGGTGGTTAGACCTACTTCATCCCCAAAAAATCGTTTGGGTAAATTCAGGTCAAATGCATAATCGGAGTGAATGACTTCGGTCTTACCAGATTTTTTCGTTCCGCCTTCTTTTACTTTCCACGTATAGGTAATTTTTGATGCAACCCAACGATTTTGAATGTTTTCAAACTCTTGCTTCACCCCAAATTCGTCATAACGCAGCAGTCCTCTTTTGGTCAATTTCAAGTCCACATTCCGCAGTACCCACTTATCTTCCAGCACTTCTATTGTACCCTCATACAGCGCGTTGCCCAAGGCTCGGGGGGTGACTTTGATTTGAAATATTTTATCCTGACCCACAAAATAATACTTGAGCAACTGAAATTTATAACTCAGAAAAGTAAGGTCGCTCAAAGGAGAAGTGATTTCGTTGTCACCGATTTTGGCTATTTTTTGGTGATTTTGGTAAAAGTTAAACTCCCCATCGGTGACTGATTTGAAAAAAAGGGTACTTTGGTCGCCTATTTTCTTCACAGCTTCGCGCTCTTCTTTTTGCTGACCAATATTGCTTTGGTGCCTTATGAGTTGGCACTCAAAAATGTTGAGATTGGGAATGCTGTCTTTTTTTGTGGGTGCTTTGTCGCTTAGTTGAAGCTGTTCGTTTGGATTGGGAGGCAAGTCTTCGTCTTTCTTTTTTACAACTTTTTTTTCAACTATCTCCACACTTTTGATGTACGCCTTGGCTTTGTAGTTTTGGTATTGGTTTAAAATAGCTGCCTTGTTTTCAAGCACTTTTTTAATGACTTCATACGATTCATCTTTCTTTTTGATTTTCACCACCACCTCATCCAACTGCTTATAGTCAATTTTCAGAAAGATATTTTTTACCAAATCTTTGTTAGCCACCACCTCAAATACCTCCGTTTGATAGGCCATGGAAGACACAGAAATGCGGTTTAAGCCTTCTAATAACTTGATTTCGTATTTGCCTTGCGCATTGGTCACCGTGCCCGTATTGTTGTTGACCACCCGAATAGAAGCACCCGGCAAGGGCTCGTTGTCTTCAGAATAAACGTAGCCGCGCAGTATAAAATACTCTTGAGAAAAGGATAAAAAAGGCAGCAGGAAAAGGCTGGTTAGCAGTAGTTTGTTTTTCAAAAGGCTGTAGTTAAAGTGTTTATCGTACGATTTGCACCTTTTTGAAAAACGTCGGAAAGGGAGTTTTTATTTTCTTATTCGAGTATTTGATGATTGCATCCAGGATGACAGGCTACGGAACCGCAAAGCTAGGTGCTGAATCTTTAAAAAATTATATTGAGTGGGTCGCCATTTTCAGTGAACAGTACATTGCTCAAATGCCCGATTTCGGCGTAGCCGTTGGGGTCAAATTTCAAATCTTTAAAAATGGCCTCAATTTCGTAGGCCTGCACGCGGCGGTGAAAGGGCTTGAGCGTACCGCCGTATTCGCCAGCCGCTACGGCGGGATTCCATTGTAAATGGGCATCGACAATCGTGCCGCGCGGAGCCATGATGCCGGGATTGCCTAAGCCTCTGAAATCATAACGCTCGGGATGGTCAAGTCCTAGGGCGTGCCCGAATTCGTGGGCGGCGGTGGTAGAGTCCCCCAAATTGTCGGATGTAATCCAGTGCCCGACGTTGTCGCCTAAACCAAAGCCCATGAACGAACGGGTAACATGGTTCTGGGCTTCGAGGCGAATAAAATTGTAACGAAAATTGGCGTTTTTTATGGCTAACTGAATCACTTCTTCAAAGCTAACCACTTCATAATCAATTCGTATGTGTACTTCGTAAGCCTCTCCTGCGATGTTAACACATGCTTTGGGTTCGTGGTACATGTCACGAATTTCGGTGGCTATTTTTTTTGCTAACTCTTCCGTGGCTTGGGTGCCATAAAAGATAAGTTTGGCAGAGATGGTAACGATTTTACTTTGTTCGTTTCGGATTGCTAAAGCGGCCATTTTATGGATTTTAAGAGCAATTCTTAAACGAAAAAAAGCCCTGAACCATATAAGGTATCAAAGGAAATCAAATATTTAGGCCTTATATGGTTCAAGAGGTACTTCCAATAGAAAGAGAATGGCGTCGTTGGAAAGGGCCTCAAAATCAACCGTGTCTACTCCTTTCAGAGCAAGTCCGTCGCGGGGGTGGAGCAGGCGGTTTTGCACTTCAAAAGCGCCTTCGATAACGAATACAAAAATCCCATGCGTATTGGGATGTTGCACTTCATAAATCCCTTCTTCCCGCCCCCCGAATTGACCAATGTAGGCCCTTGTTTGGGTGGAAAGAAGAGGGAGTAATTGATTTTTTTGTTGGAAATCAAACGAATTTTGGATTAAACTTGGCGTAAATTCTTGCTCATTTCCCGTGAGCCAAATCTGTAAAAAATTGACCAATTCGTCAGGATACGGATTGGTGATTTCGTACTCCATACCCCGGGCTGCGGAGAAAATTCGCACCTGTCCTGCTTCTACAAAACCGGTCTCGCCTAAACTGTCACGGTATTCGATAGCTCCTACCAGCGGCATCAAAATCACCTCCGTATTTTCATCCACCTGCATTTTAAGGCTTTTTTGGGCAGCGAGGGTATCGTCATTAAAAACCCTCAATCGGCCAAACGGCTGACGGTGCTCGCTATGGTATGCCCCAAAATTGAAGCCATGAAAACTCCGAAACCAATCGGTTTGAGAACAGCCGCGTTGGTCGGCCAAAAAAATCGTTGCTTCAATTTGGGTCATTCCTGTCAGAGGTTTTTTCTTGAATAAAAGAGGGCTGGCAAAATCATTAAGCACTGACCACTATGGTATGCGTTAAAGCGTACCCGTTGGCAACGCTGCCCGTTATGGTAGCCATTTCATTGGCAAAACCATCGCTGAAAACGTTGTCTCTTTCGTTGGTGGTATCGGCCTTCCCTTTGGTATAAAAATTGGTTGCGGTGGTAAATACCGTGTCACATACAGCGGTAGGAAAGGCAATTTGCGTAACCAACAGCGATTTGCCAGCGGCGTTGTAGATGTGAACGTGAATATGCACCGCACGGCCCGAATACCAACCCGGGAAAATCGTGGTGAAGCCTACATTGCCGCTCGCGTCGGTTGTTTGGCGCCCCCGCAAAAAATGAACTGCCGTGTAATTGGTACTCTGCATTCCCGTTCCGCCGTATTCTGAATAATTGCCAGCGGCATCGCAATGCCAAATATCTACCAAAGCACCTTCGAGGGCTTTACAGTCATTGGCTTTGTTTCGGATGGTAATCGTTGCGGTCATCGGAACCCCCGTACGGTCGGAGCGAATGTCTTTTAGTACCAGTGAGCTGGGGGTTTTGGTGGGGAAAGGCCCTGCGGTTTCGGAAGGAGTAACGTCGCAAGTGCCGCCCGTGGTGCCATTGGTAGACCCCGTAGTGGTAGTAGTAGTAGTAGTAGGGTCAACGTCCGATTTGCTGCAAGCTCCCACCAACGGCGTGACGGCGGCAATTCCCAAAAATGACAAACTTTTTTTCAAAAAATCCTTGCGTTCCATGTTCTTATAAATTTTTAGAGAGGGGTGATTGTTTACCTCTCTTTATACGTTCAAACCTGCACTTTCGTTGTGGTAAAGGCTGTATTTGAGGTAAATAGGATGTTTTCTGCGGTAAACGTGAGGGTAAAGTTTAACCCCTAAATCTCTGATAGATGGGGTTTTGTGGATGCTAGAGTTAATTAACAACCCATACCCATAACCCCAAAACTGTGTAGAAGTGCTGAAAATTTGAAGTGAAGAAGCAGAATTTAGCGGAGAAAAGGGGAGGGGTATGCTTCGGTCATGTTTAGCCTTTAAACAACCGAAAAAACTCTTTCTCATAACTATTGCCAATCGGAATCTCTTCGCCTGCCAGCGTAATGAGTCTATTGCGGACATTTTCAACGCGGCGAAAAGGCACAATAAACGAGCGATGTACCCGAATAAAATCCTGCACTGGTAGCTTCTCCATGATTCCTTTCATGGTCATGCGCGCTACGACGGGTTTGCTGCCTTCAAGGTGGATTTTGAGGTAATCGTCCAGTCCTTCGATAAAAACAATGTCGGTAAAAGCGATTTTGTAAATGCTGTAATCAGCTTTGATAAACAAATACTGGGGCGGTTCGGGTGCTTCTGACTTTTGCAGAAACTGCTGATAGTCTTTGGCTTTATGAACCGATTGCACAAAACGCTCAAACGTAAAAGGCTTCAATAAATAGTCAATAGCGCTCAGATTAAAGCCTTCTACGGCGTACTCGGCGTAGGCCGTCGTAAAAATCACCATCGCATCTTGCGGAATGGCCTTATAAAATTCAATGCCCGACATAGACGGCATGTTGATGTCCAAAAAAAGCAAATCGACGGTGTTTGCAGAGAGGTAATCAAAGGCTTCGTCGGTGCGGGAAAATGTTTGTTGAAGGTCAACAAAATCCACTTGCCCGCAGAAATGCGCAATCACGCGGAGGGCAGGCGGCTCGTCGTCTAAGGCAATGGCTTTGAGCATGTTGCTTACAATTCAATGGTTAAATCTACCGTAAAACTTTCAGGAACATCCGTAATGGTCAGCAAATGTTTGGCAGGATACATCAGTTGCAGTCGTGTTTGGGTATTCTCAATACCGATACCGCTGGAAGTTTCTTCGTCGTAAAACACCCGTACTTTTTTGTTGAACGTACGTAAATGTAAACGATTTTCGGCAATAGAAAGCTGAATCTGTACCAGTGATTTTTCCTGTGGATTGACGCCGTATTTGAACGCATTTTCGATGAATGAAATCAAAATTAACGGCGCAATTTGTTGGCCGTTGGGCTTGCCCGTGATGCTAAAATCGACGGTCACGGTATCGTCTAGTCGCAATTGTTGCAAGGCTACGTAGTTTTCAACGTACGAAAATTCCTTGGCCAACGGCACCAAATCTGTATCGGCCTCTCGCATGACGTACCGCATCAGCGACGAAAGTTTGACCACGGCATCGGCGGTTTTGGACGACTGCTCAATGGCCAGCGAGTAGATGGTGTTGAGCGTATTGAACAAAAAATGCGGGTTGATTTGAGCCTTCAAAAATGACAATTCGGTGTTGAGCTTTTGGCGTTCGGTTTCCCGCAAACGGTCGTTGATACGTAACGAAAGCGAAACAAACACCCCCACCAAAAACAAAAAAAGCGCATGGCTCAGCTCAAAGCCAAAAGGCGGTTTTTCTTGGTTAGCTCTCTGGGGAGGCGGGGGCATGTGCAGGTCTTGAACGTCAAATTTAGGCGGAAGTGGGTGGGCGGTTTTAAGTTCCGAAGGCGGTGGCTCCGCAGGGGCGGTGTGTTGAGGGATTAAATCTTGGCGGTCTACCGACACAAGCATAAATACCACGACCCCAAAGCACAAAAGCGTACTTCCTGCATAAAAAACGTACTTTTTGGCAAAATAGAGCTTAGGAATCAGGACGTAATAATTCAGGTAAAAAAATCCCAACATGAATAGATAAGCCAGCAGGTTGGTCCGTTCGTGGGGATTGTGCGCGATTTCGGCCATTTGAGAAAAGCCTTTTGGCGCAAAAATATAGGGCAAGGCCAAAAACGATACACCACATAAAAGATGAATCGCGATGGTCCAATAGGTTCTGTTCATTGGCAGGGATAATTTGGGTTGAAAGGTAAAAAACAAAGCCCTTGGCGCGAAATTTTTGAGGTGATAAAGTAGAATCCGTAGGTGAAACGGCTTGTATCACCGAAAAAACACGGAGATTTGGACGCTGGAAGACAATCCCTTGCTAAACTCACCTAACATTCAACTTTATATTCACTCGTATGGCCAACGAAGTAATTATTCAAATTAGCAGCAAACTTAAAGACTATCGCAAGTCAAAAGGGATTACCATTCAGCAGCTCGCCGACCGTGCGCAGGTAAGCAAAGGCCTGATTTCTCAAATCGAAAACAACCGGACCATTCCCTCGTTGTTGGTGCTCATCAATTTGATTCGCTCGCTGGGCGTGGATTTAAACGACTTTTTTGCCGATGTAGAGCAGGCCTCCGAAAGCAAAGTGGTGGTGAAACGCAACGAAGATTATCAAAAGTTTGAAAAGGAACAATCGAAAGGGTTTGTTTACAAACGGGTGATGACGCGCACCATTCAGAGCTTGCCCACCGACATCGTTTTGTTGGAATTGGCCCCCAAAGCTACCCGTTCTTTTATGGTCAAAACCAACGCATTTGAATATAAATACATCATCAGCGGATATGTAGAATATACCGTTGGCGACCAAAAATATACCCTGCAAGCGGGAGATTCCATCTTCTTTGATGCCAACCTACCGCACAAACCAAC
Organism: Runella salmonicolor; assembly: GCF_024158025.1. Taxonomy (NCBI): domain Bacteria; kingdom Pseudomonadati; phylum Bacteroidota; class Cytophagia; order Cytophagales; family Spirosomataceae; genus Runella; species Runella salmonicolor. The sequence goes on along the minus strand of NZ_JAMZEL010000001.1, from coordinate 1,146,547 downwards.
CAACATCGGAGATACCACCGCTACCATGCTGGTTATGTATTTTTTCAAGGAATAGCGCAAATGCCGATTTTATTTTGTTGCTTGTGGTTGCTCATCAATCAAAAGGCATTGATGTTGTCTACACTCAAACGCTTTTCTAATGAATAACTTAATTTATGTACTGATTGTGGGTGCCATCGCTGGCTGGATAGCTGGTGAAATCAAACGTGGTTTCGGCTATGGTTTGTTCGGCAATATCCTTGTGGGTATTCTCGGTGCGTTTGTCGGAAATTGGCTTTTTGCTCAATTAGGAGTTTCGCTCGGAGCGGGCTTAGTTGGGGTTATTCTAACCGCCGTTATTGGGGCGTTGGTCTTACTTTTTGTGGTAGGACTCGTCAAGCGACGATAGTATACAGAAAAAATTATCTTATAAATAGCCGGCCCGTTGCCGGCTATTTGTGTGTTTGATGGGTCTTAAAATGAAAAGAGTTGCTTTGATAGTGCGGAGTTCACTTTATCTTTGCCGCCGTTATTTACCCATTTACTTCATGAAACACTCATTCTTTTTACCCTTGTTTTTTGCTTCAGTTCTCCTTTTCGGGCAATCTCCCCGAATCGATGCCAACCGTGTGGCCAAGCATATCAATTATTTAGCTTCCGATAAAATGAAGGGGCGCGAAACGGGCAGCAAAGAAAACGCCAAAGCGGCCAAGTACATCATCAAACAATTCAAAAAACTCGATTTAACCGCCTTGGGCACAGACGGCTACCGTCAGCCTTTTACGGCCAAAGTAAGGCGTATAGTTGTGCCCGACAGCATTCGACCGGCCAATAATGTCATCGGTTTTTTGGACAACGGTGCTCCTTATACCATCGTCATTGGCGCGCATTATGACCACTTGGGCACGGGAACGCAGGGTAGCTCGCGGGATAAAGCGCCGCAGGGAAAAATCCATAACGGTGCCGACGACAACGCTTCGGGCGTGGCTGGGCTGCTGGAATTGGCCCGCTATTACGCCCAAAACAACATCAAAGAACCCTACAACTTTCTGTTTATTGCCTTTGGTGCCGAAGAACTGGGCTTGGTGGGGTCGCGGTATTTTGTGAATAATCCAACCTTGCCGTTGGATAAAATCCATTTTATGAGCAACATGGACATGATTGGCCGCTACAACGCCGACCGGGGTGTGGGTATCGGCGGTTACGGAACAAGCGACGCGTGGCCAGAAGTGTTTAAAGAAGTAAAAGGAAGCGTTAAATTCTTTACCGACCGTTCAGGGAGCGGAGGGGCCGACCATGCGTCTTTTTATGCCAAAAAAGTGCCCGTGCTGTTTTTCCACACAGGCGGCCACGACGACTACCACATGCCCACCGACGACCCCGAAAAAATTGATATTCCATCTGCCGTCGGGATTCTGGATATTCATATTCAGCTGATTGAAAACGCAATGAAGTTGCCCAAGTTGGGGTACACCGAAGTGAAGTAGGTTTCAAGGTCGGCACTCAACGTCGGCGAGGTTATAAACCTCGCCGACGTTATGATGTTATAAAGGTCTAAACCTCGCCGACGTTATAATTCACCCACAACTTGCTTTATACCAAAGTAATCTAACTTCAACCTAATTTACGATAATGCATCCATTTCTAAAAACGCTCTCTGTGGCTGCCGCGTTGGTGACAGTAAGCGGTTTGGCCGCGTACAAAAGTGACGACACCACGGCTCCCAACGCTAAAAAAACGACCACGGGCGTCATTCCTGCCACCGATATTAAAATGCCCGCTGGCTTCTCCGCCACTATTTTGGCCGAAGATTTGGAAACGCCGCGCCACTTGGCGGTTTCGAAAGGCGGCGATATTTACGTTAAAATCAACAAACTCAAAGAGGGCAAGGCCATCTATCGCCTGCGCGACACCAACGGCGACGGAGCCATTGACGAAAAAGTGGGCTTCGGAGATTACAAAGGCTCGGGGATTTTTATTCGCGGGGGCTATCTGTATGCTTCTTCCAATACGGGCGTGTACCGATACAAACTCAATGAAAAAGAGGAAGTGATTGACATGAACAATCCCGAGCAGATTGTGAAAGGATTGGTGAGCAAAGGCCGCGACGAAGCCAAAAATATTGCGGTAGACAACAACGGCTACGTGTACGTAAACGTAGGTTCTTACGACGAAACCTGCAAAGAAGCGGGCACCAACAAAGGCAAAATGCCGTGCCCATTGCTGGATTCGGTGGGCGGCATCTGGCGTTTTAAAGCCGATCAGCTTAATCAGCAGTATTCCGACGGCACTCGCTACGCCACGGGACTAAAAAACGTGGTAGGATTAGACTGGAATTCAGGTACCAATTCGTTGTTTGTGATGATGCACGGGCGCGGCAAGTTCCACGACGTTTTCCCGCAGTACTACACCCCGCAAGACAGCGAAAAACTCCCTGCCGAAACCATGTACGAGGTTCACGAAGGCGATGATGCCGGTTGGCCGTACGTGTACTATGACCCGTTCCAAAAGAAGAAAATCCTTTGCCCCGAATACGGCGGCGACGGTAAAAAAACGGGCGGCGAAAAAGCCATCAATCCTGTGGCCGATTTTCCGGCGCACATGGGCCCCAACGCCGTGCTTTTTTATACGGGAAAAATGTTTCCTGCGCGCTACAAAAACGGGGCGTTTATCGCTTTCCATGGCCAAGCTCCTAGCCTCAAAAAAGGCTACATGGTAGCGTTTGTGCCTTTCAAAAACGGTAAACCTTCGGGCCCTTGGGAGATTTTTGCCGACAATTTTGCGGGTACCGACCTCGCCAAACCCACTGGCCCCATTCAACACCGCCCCACGGGCCTCGCCCAAGGTCCTGATGGCTCGCTCTACGTCACCGATGATTTGAACGGAACCCTGTACCGCATTGCCTACAAGGCTCCTAAAAAATAGGGTTGTATATACAAAAAAAGCGCACGTCAGCAATGGCGTGCGCTTTTTTGTGCCTTTGCGGGTATTACACCTTTGCGGGTGTTCTCCCCCGTAATCAATAGGGGCTTGCAAAATCAAGGCGGGCTGTTGGTGGAAGAACACCAACAGCGGCATAAGCGAAAGCTACAATGCTTTGATAAAACACACGATACGCTCGGCCTCGATAAACCCTATTTTTTGATGAAACTCAATACTTGCCGAATTTTCCACGGAAGTATCAGATGCCATTTGGGTGAGTCCTTTTTGCTTGGCCCACGCCTCCGAAACCGCCATTAGTTGTTTGGCAACGCCCTGCTTTTGATACCTCGGTTTTACATAAATACCCTCCACGTAGGCCACGGGTAGGTCGTCGGCACCTTCTACGTACTCATGCCGAATGCTGACATGCACAAAACCAATGTATTCCTCCTGCTCCCGAACAACGTAGCAAATGTCATTTTCTGACTCAATCAGCCCCGCAAACTGTTCGTACTCTTCCTCGAATACGCACTCGGGCCAGAGTTCCAACGCGAGTTGGGTCAGGGCTTGGCAGTTGTGGGTTGAAAGGACTTCGATGTGCATGGAAACGTTTTGAATTTGGGGTGGTTTTATCTGTAAATGAGAGATAAGGACGAAGTGGGCTATTGCCAAACCGACGCGACGTTATGTACCGTTATTTCTTTCTAGCAGTTGGTGTAACGTACTGAAGTCCCCATTTACTCATTTCATGGATGATGGGTTGTAGAGAGTTGCCCATTTCTGTTAATTTATATTCAACTTTTGGCGGAATCTGCGGGTAAATAATTCGTTCCAATATACCATCATCCTCTAGTTCACGAAGCTGATTGGTAAGTGTTTGACGACTGATGTCTGGAATTACCTTTTGTAAGGTACTGTATCTGTTGTTGCCTTGTTTGATGTAATGAAGTATCAATAACTTCCATTTATTTCCAATCTTATTTAAACTATAAACAACAGGACAATTGTTCGGATTAAAGTCTTTCAGCTTTCTTTGCCGTTTATTTTCCATTAGTCTAAAATATTTGCGTATGTAAAATAATTAGGATTAGCCTAGTTATGTGTCAAATGTACATACTTTTGCGAATAAACTTTTATAAAGATTGGATAAATGCAAGCAGTACAAATTAATCAATACGGAGATAATTCCGTTTTAGAAAATACAGTCATTCCCATTCCTCAACCGATGCCCAATCAAGTATTGGTGCAGTTAAAAGCATCATCGGTCAATCCTGTTGATTACAAAATTCGTTCAGGTTATATGTCTGGTGTTTTGCCTAAATCATTTCCTTTTACGCTGGGTTGGGAAGGTGCCGGAACGATTACAGAAGTGGGCAATGATGTTAAAAATTATCAGCCAGGAGATGAAATAATGTTGATGGCAAATTTTATGCAGGGCGGTACTTATGCCGAATACGTTGCGGTAAATGCCGATGAAATCATGTTGAAACCCAAATCTTTATCTTTTACAGAGGCTTCAGTGGTTCCTTTTTCATTAGGGACGGCATATACTGCACTCATTGAAGATGCAAAAATTAAAGAAGGTCAGCAGCTTTTAATACACGGAGCAGGCGGGGCAGTTGGACAAATGGCTATACAAATTGCCAAAAAAATGGGTCTTAATGTAATAGGAACCGCCACAGGAAATAATCTACAAGAAATTACGGCATTAGGCGTAGATACTGCCATAGATTATGTCCATACCGATTTTTCTACGGTGGTAAAAAATGTAGATGTAGTATTAGATTTGGTAGGAGGCGAAACGTTGAGTAAATCGTATGCTCTGGTAAAAAAAGGAGGAATAATTGTCTCTACTACACAGCCACCCAATGCTGCCGAGCTGACTAAATATGGCATTTCAGGAAAGATGACGCAAACAAGGGCTAATTCCAAAATATTTTCTAAAATATCAGCGTGGTTAGAAACTGAAAAAATTAAGGTTAAACAGCCGCAGGTGCTTTCGTTTTCGGATGCAAAAAATGCATTATCATTAGTAGAAAATAGAAAAACTCACTCAAAAATTGTGCTAGTATTTTAATTCAAAAAAGCGCCATTTTTGACTAATTATGCCTGATATAATGGTTGCTAACGAACAGGGCTTGGCGATGGTGGGGCATTTTATATTCGTCAGCCGAATTTAGCACAAATGCTCAATAGAATTACTAATGTTGAGTTTTGCAGTTCAGCCCCACTATTGCCAAACCGATGTTAGCTGTTCGGGCTTTTGTCATCCGTTATCTTTTGTTGAAATTAGTAAACATATTTCATTAATTCCTTTGTTAATCTCTATTAATATTGTCAAGCTGTCAAAGTCCCAAAAGCGTCCGTCCCAAACACCTTTATTAATTTCATTAATTTCAGTTTCCCAATTAAATTCGCCTTTGAAATTTTTGTCGTAGCCAAAGAGTTTAAATGCATTATTGATAATTCCTTCATATTCTCTGTAAAAACTAAAATAAGAGTAGTTTTTAGTTTTTCTACGCAGTAGAATAAAACTTTGGTTGTCTTCGTTTATACTTTCAATTCTGTTGAAGTAACCTAAATAAGTGTGAAATGGCCTTATAATTGTCGTCTGCCTATTATACTTTAAAGAATTCTTATCCTCTAAAACAAGTCCGTTTTTTATGTCATTGACTAAGAGTTCGAAAAAAGTATTACTGTCTTTTTCAAGTGAATTCTTTAATAAAGTAAAATAACTGATAAATTCTTCTATGTGGTAAACTTTACTTTCTATTCCTAAAAGTTTATAAAGTGCTTTTGTTTTTTTTAGAAAACCTTGGTCGTCAGAAATAACATAATCACAAAAAGCTCCATAATAACTATGGTATCCATCATTCATTACATTTTTAAACTTCACACCTTTAGAAGGTTCTTTACTAATTCCAAGTAAGTCAAGTGTGAAATAAGCTTGAATGTAAAAATCATAATCAGTTATGGTTTTGTCACCGTTTGGATTTAGATTATTGTTGACATATTCAATAAAGGTTTTTTGTAGAACTGAATTTTTTAAGTCATCGTTGAAGTCAATACTATCATATTCAACAGTAAACTTGCCATTATTTATATTTTTGTCAACCACATTACGCAAGCCTTTATAAGCTGTTTTGTCTTCTTCCATTGTTTTTAGCATTCCCATAAAATGCTCAGTCCATTCCATTATTGACATTGGATTTAATCCAACAGGCAAAAATTTTCCTACAGTATCATTAAGTTCTTTTGGGATTTCTTGGTTTTGTAAAAATCCAAAGTCTAATTGTTGATTTTTCAGAATGTTGGTAGCATTTTTTAATTTCTCTGCTTGTTCTGGTGTTGCATAACTTAAATCTAAGTCTTCAAATATTGAAGAAAATGAAAAAGGCTCGTCTTCAACATCAACATCTCTAAATGCTTCATTAGGTCTTGCCAAATAACAAGAAGTTCTTTTGTCTAAAGCGTGATAGGATAGATAGTTGTCTCCAACAAGACTTTCTATAAAATCAAGTTCTTTATACTTTATATCTGTCTTGTCGTTTTTCAAATCAAGTAAATGTCCGTGAGAATAGCAGAATAGAAATCTGTCTTTATTATCAAGTAAGTCTTTAAGGAAATTCTGATATAATGGTTTCTCTCCTTTGAATAAGTGACTGAAAATTTGCTTGTCAAAATAAATTCTCTCCATTGTTCAATATTTGTTCGTGTCGCTCATAGCCTGACAGCTAACTCTCAAATATGCGAAAGTTATGTCGTACTTTCTGTATTTATTTAAACTTTGCCAAGTTTTTATTGTATTATTTGTATTATACTTTTGTGGAGGCGGTATTCAACTGAATCAACCTGCCCACCCAGAAAAAAGAGCATGAATCCCCCCAAATCCTCCCGAAAAATACAAGTTTTTACACCCTTCAGCAAGTCGTGTCAGAAAATAGTTATCAAGCGGTAGTTTCTCAAAAAAAGAGGTAGCACTAGCCCAAAAATGCCTAGTCGCAGTATTCATTTCAAGAAAATCCTGTTGAAAAAAATGATGAATAAAGCGTATTGGTACGGCATGGCCTTGGTTTTTGGCAGTGGAATAGGGGTAGCCCAAACGGGCAGCATCCACGAACCCGTGCGGTACGTGGGCGGCGAAAGCGTAGACCCTCAGGTGCACGAGGGGCGGTTGCGGTATGCGGTAGGCGTAGAGAGTCGCCAAACGTTGCGCGTCAATCGTACGCACCCCGAGCTGGCCGATGGTTTTGGGTGGACCTACAACCACGCCTCCAACCTGTGTTATTGGAACGATACCTTCTATCAGCAATACCTCAGCAACCCCGTCGATGAGCACATTGCGCCGGGGCAAACGCTGGTCGTGACCTCCAAAGATGGGCGTACTTGGAGCAAACCCACGGTAGTGTTTCCGCCGTATGTGGCCCCCAAGGGCGTCAAAATCCCCAAAGGGTCGGATGGTTACATGATGCACCAACGCATGGGTTTTTACACTGCCCCCAACGGGCGGCTGTTGGTATTGGCCTTTTATGGTCACACCGAAGAGCCGTTTAAGGAAGGCGGCATCGGGCGCGTGGTGCGCGAGGCCTACAAAGACGGCACCTACGGCCCCATTTATTTTATCCGTTACAGCAGCCACACCACCGTCGACGGCATGAAGTGGAACGAAAAGAACACGAGCTATCCGTTTTACCAAAAATCTACCGATAAAGGTTTTGTGGAGGCCTGCAATGCACTTTTGGCCGATAAACTCATGACGTTGCAATGGCGCGAAGAAGACCTTGGGCTGGACGGGTTTTATAAAAATAATCTCGACAAATCGCTTGATATTCAGGCGCTATCGTACTACCACCGCAAAGACGGCAAAGTGGTGGCGCTGTGGAAACGCTCCAAAGCGGCCTTGTCGGACGACGAGGGTCTAACCTTCTCGCCCCCCGTCAAAGTGCCGACGCTGACCATGGCGGGTGGCAAGCAGTGGGGGCAGCGCACCGACGACGGCCGCTACGCCATCGCGTACAATCCCATCGAAATGGACGAGCACCGTTTCCCGCTCACGGTCATCACGGGCGACGACGGCGCTATTTTTGACAATATGCTGCTCGTGCAGGGCGAAGTGCCGCCGCGTCGGTTTTTTGGGCGTTGGAAAGACTTTGGCCCCTGCTACGTGCGCGGCATCGAAGAAGGCAACGGCAATCCTCCTGGCAATGACCTGTGGTTGTCGTACAGCATGAACAAAGAAGATATTTGGATCAGCCGCGTGCCTACGCCCGTGCGCTATGCGGTGAAAGGCAACGTCAACGATGGCTTTGACGCGCTCGACCTCAACGGCAGCGTGCCCGACTGGAACGTATACGCTCCCCAGTGGGCCCCCGTTACGGTGGTCAATACTCCCAAGTCCACGGGAAAATGCCTCGAATTGTCGGACAAAGACCCGCACGATTACGCCCGCGCCATTCGGGTGTTTGAAGAAGGCACCCAAATTGAATGTTCGTTGAAAGTACAACCCGCCCAAAACCAAAGCGGCTCGCTCGAAATTGACCTCACCGACCGCTACGGCAACCGCCCCGTGAGGGTACGGTTTGATGAAAAAGGGAACATCATCGTCGCCGACGGAGGCACGGAGAAAATCGTGCAGACCTATCAGCCAGCGCAGTGGTACGAACTGGCGTTTAGGGTAAATGCAACGTTGGCGGGAAGTTTTGATTTGAGCATCAACGGAAAAAAAGTGTTAGAAAAAGCAGCCTTGGCCGAAGCCGTCAAATCGGTAGAGCGGCTGTCGCTTCGCACTGGCCCTTACCGCAATTTGCCCAACCGTAAGTCACCCAACGAAGACCCGCACCCACCGCTCGCTGGCGCCGACGAACCCCTAACACGGGCGGTTTTTTACGTGGATGATGTATTGATAAAACACCCGTAGGGGCAGGCTTTACGTCTGCCCGGTAACATTACACATCACGTCTGCCCGGTAACATTACACATCACGTCTGCCCGGTAACATTACACATCACGTCTGCCTGGTAACATTACACATCACGTCTACCCGGCAACATTACACATTACGTCTGCCGAACATAAAAAAAGGCATATATCAGTTAATAGATAATTTTTTGGACAAAAGATAGGTACGATTCCCTTGTTATTCAGTAGTATACCGTCAACGCTCCGTTCCTAAACCTCAAAATTTTATTTGTTATCATGGAAGAACAAAAAATCAAGCTTGATTCCAATAGCCGCCGCGATTTCATCAAAGCCTCTTCTCTGGCGGCCACGTCGTTTTTTATTGTGCCGCGCCACGTACTGGGCAAAGGTTTCGTTGCCCCCAGCGACAAACTCAACATTGCGGGCATTGGAGTAGGGGGCAAAGGGAAAAGTGATCTAGCATCGTTTGCGGCGAGTCCCAACGTCAATATTGTAGCCCTTTGCGACGTAGACGACCGGCAGGCGGTGGAGTCTCGCACCAAATTCCCGAAAGCCACTTACTACAAGGATTTTCGGGAAATGTTGGCCAAAGAAAACAAAAACATCGACGCCTGTTCTATTTCTACGCCCGATAACACCCACGCCGTAGCCACCCTCGCCGCGATGCAGTTGGGCAAACACGTATACACCCAAAAGCCCCTCACGCACGACATCTACGAAGCGCGTATTTTGGGACAGGCCGCCAAAAAATACAAGGTTGTGACCCAAATGGGCAACCAAGGCGGCTCGGGCAACGGCGTGCGCCGCATGAAAGAGATCTACGATTCGGGCATCATTGGCGAAGTACACAAAGTATTGGCTTGGACCAACCGGCCCGTGTGGCCGCAAGCCGTACCGACCGATAAAACCTTTGAGATTCCGAAAGAACTGGATTATGATTTGTGGCTCGGACCCGCCAAAAAAGTGCCTTACAATGAAGCGTATCTACCTTGGAACTGGCGTGGCTGGTGGCCCTACGGTACGGGTGCCTTGGGCGATATGGCTTGCCATATTATGGACCCGATTTATCGAATTTTACCGATTGATTACCCCACCTCGGTCGAGTGTAGCGTGGCCGGCACTTGGACTTTTACGCTTCGCCCGCAGGACGATAACCCCGACTGGACGCCGTTCTCGTCGTCGATTCACTTGGACTATCCCCGAAAAGACGGCAAAGGCAACATCAAAGTAAGCTGGTACGACGGTGGTATTTTGCCCGAACTGCCCGAAGAATTATTGCCCGGCGAGAGCTTCGGCAACTCCGACGGCGGGGTGTTGTTCATTGGTTCTAAAGGAAAACTGATGGCCGATTGCTACGGAGCCAAACCGCGTTTGTTGCCACTCAAGGCCAACGAAACGCTCAATATCCCCGAAACCATCGCCCGCGTTCCCGACGAAAACCATTATTTACAGTGGGTAAATGCCTGTATTGCGGGCCACGGCAAAGGCGTGACGAGTTCGCCGTTTGAGTACGCGGCACCGTTTACCGAAAGCATTTTGATTGGAAACTTGGCGCTCCGTAGCTGGATGCTTCGCGACAACCCAACCGCCAAACGCACCGTGGATAAATACAACGGCCGCAAGAAGCTGTACTACGACGCGCCCAATATGAGAATCACTAACTACGAGCCGGCCAATCAGTTCGTGAAGCGCGAGTACCGCGAAGGTTGGAGCTTAAATCTCTAATTACTATCCCTAACTATACCTTTGCCGGGGCAGTCTCCAACGTTGGAGACTGCCCTTTTTTATGACTCTGCGGGTGCAATATGCCTTTGCAGGTGTTTTTATGCCTGCAAAATGGAGAGGGAGGGAAGAAATTGGCGGGGATAACAGCACAAAGGAAAAAAAACAACTTCAAAAACCTAAATCTTTACATTTTTTGAATAATTTAGGAAACTTAATTTGTAAACTGTCGTCGTCTTCTTGCCAATCAAATACAATTTCTGGCAAAGGAAGGGAATAAGTTTTATCATGAAAATCGTCTTTATCTGTCTTCTGTTCATACGCTATACTTGCAGAATACATTAAAGTTTCAGCGTAGCATTCGCCAATATTGTCTTCGTTTATATATTTCAATAAACTTTCGGGATTTTCCCATGCCTCATAGTATGCTTTCTGACCTCTTGAAATAACCCATGCTCTAAAATAGTCAAAACCGTCATCAGAACAGCCTCCATTTATTAAATATGCTGCTCCCCACCAGTCTGAACGATATGATTTACGATGAAGTTCGCTAAAAATATTATCAAACTCAATAATTTCAGAAATTGGTCGACTTTGAAGTAGTTCTGTCAATAAGTCGGCTTGATATTCATAATCTCCTTCTGAGGATTTTTTTGCACGCTCTATAATGTTCCAAAAGTCTGCCTCACTAAAATTGATATTATTGTCTTCTTTATATCCTTTTTTTAACTTTTCAGCAATCAATTTATTAGCTTCTTTTTCAGCTTCAAGATTAGATGGAAATTCTTTTGAATCGGAACGTCCAGCCGTTCCAATCCGTCCATAAATTACCGTTAAAGTTGAATTTTCAACAGAAACACGCCAAAATTTATTTGAGGAATCGTCTTGGAAAATTAGGTTTTTAGTCATACTTATTTTATTGTTATTCTTCAAAAAACTGTTCCAGAATCGCAAAAGCATTTTCTTTAAGTCCACCGAAATTGGTTTTAAAATGTCCGCTGATAGTTTTTTTATGCTTGCCACCAACGTTTTAGCAATGAAGCCTAGCTTTTGCCAAACTGCTGTTAGCGGTTCGTGCTATGCCGTCCACGAAGGTCAGTCAGTCCAAAGTTTGCACTCACTCTGCTACGATTGCTCGGTATAAAATAGGGTTCACGCATAAGTCAGTCAAGTTTCCTTTTTGTTTATAGTATTTTGCTTTGTTGTCTGTGTCATCAAACTCGTAAAGCCTGTAGAGAAAAAAATGGTCGCTGTCTTGTTTGCTCTTTTCAAGTTCGTTACGTGTGATGTAGAACGGTGTGTTTACCCCATTGGAAGTTGTTTTAACTTCAATGAACATTTGTTTTCCGTTTTCGTCATACGAAAGAATGTCATAACCTAAACCATCACCTTGTGATTTGGAAATATGTTCAGGAACTTTGTTGATGCCGAGAGATTTTAATTTTTCCTGTTCATGTTGAAGAACTAAGAGTTCACCAAGGTCGCCAATTCTTTTTTTCTCTTTGTCGTTTTCAATGTAGTTGGTGAATGAACCTTTCAGAACAACTGGGTCGGCTTTTGGCAAAACAGTTCTATCAACTTTTACCAATCGTTTCAAAGCGGGTTCTTGCTTGCCGCCTTGGTCAAACTTGTCAATGTGTTGAACAGCCGCATAAATTATGTCTTGCGTTAGGATGTGATATGAACTGTCTAAATACTCTTGGTCTTTTATTCTCGTCTTGTGAACTTCAAGCAACTCGTTGTCCTTGATAATTTCTGCTTTTACAATGTCGCAAAGCGATAAGTATTCTAAAATGTTTTGAATATCACCTGTCTTTGGTTGATAGGGATAGTCAACAAGTCCGACAAACCCTTTGAACATTCTGTATTTGTAGAGATAGTATCTGTCGGGATAACGCAAACAGAGATAAACTAAAACTGCTCGTTTGTCTTGATAATCATTTTTGTCGGGAAAATATTTTTTGTTGATTGCTTTAATACCTTCTTGAAAAGTTTCAATTCTGTCAATGAGGTCTTCGTCTTCTTTGTAAAGGTCAATAAAAAGTTGTCGGACGGTTTCAGGTTCTTTAGCGCTGTAGTGATGCAACATTCGCTTAGGATAATAAAGCCCAGAGTCAAGTAAATTTTTTGCTAAAGCAAATGAGTTGTCAAGCATTGCCAGAAAGTCTGGTGCGCTAACATTCCAATTGTCTTGGAAGCACTTTACAGCACGCCACTTATAAATCTCCTCTTTGTGGATGCTCTTAAAATGTCGCTTGTAGCCTTTTACTATTTCTCTTACTTTCTGGTTGTTCATGTTATTAAATCCTCGTTAGTTTGATGTTAGCACTGTCGTTAAAGCATGACCGCTAACAGTTTGCGGCTTTGTGAAGTTCTCCTTGTGTTGCGCCTGCGGCAAGGGGTTTTGCCGTTTTTTGTATTTATTTAAACTTTATTAAGTTTTTATTGTACTATTCGAGTTATACTTTCCATGTTGTCAATATCAGATACAATAACCAATTGACCACTACAAAAGAAGATAAAGGTATTATGTCATATTTCAAATATGTTTCTCCTTAGGCAAGCTACCCTTTTTTATGCCATTTAGCAAGTCGTGTCATAAATAGTTATTAAGCGGTAGGTCGGGGAGAAAAATGGTGGGTATGGTACGAGAAGCAGGCCCTTACAGGGTGACGAGTGAGGCAAGCAAAGAACTTTGCGGTGAAGGCCCCGCTAAGGGCAAAAGGACGAGAAGTAGACCCAGACCCTTACAGGGTGACAAAAAGGGGGGCGGTGAGAACAGCGCCAAGTGGCGAAAATAAGAAGATTAGGATTAGATTTTTCTCGTCTAGCCCTGCTTTCAAAAATGCCTAGGCAGTGGGTCACTATTTTGTTGTCCACTGCTTTGGCAACCCAATCTTTTTCAGCATTTCGTTCGCTTTCTCAAGTTTTTCTGGAAACAATATTTTATCGTCAAACTTATCTAACGATTTATCAATCTTTACGATTGGGGTTTTTCTCTTTTTTAATTCGTTTGTCACTTTCATATTCTCTTCTTTTTCGTTGTTTATAATTTTCGTCTCACCAAAAATCCTTCGTATTCAACATCGGTTTTAAATGTTTCCCAATCATCATTTAGTTCGCCAAGGATTTCAAAATCTGATGATACTTCATCAAAAAATTTTGAAATTCCCATTCTGTAAAGCCTTGTCCGGGCTTTTGTACTCCCCGTCGCATAAACCCAAGCGTCAGGATATTTGTCAGTAAAGGCATAAACGGTTGCTACTACAGTGGCCAAAACTTTTTCGCTATCCCCATTGTTTGAAATTACTTTATCATCAATTTCTCCTGTTTCAGGTGCTTTATCCCCAAATGCGAGATTATACAAGCCTTTTAAATTGGTTGGCTGATATTTCACAAGTTTATGAATAAGCCCTTTTTTCCCTTCGCTCACAAACTCGAAAGTCATCATCCTGTCGCTCGATGCGAGAGGATATTTAGGTAATTTCATCTACTCATTATTTTTGTCATTTCCCTACAAATTTACATTTTTTTTGTCGTTGTAGGTTTTTTTCGACAATCTTGACGATGTTCTCGCCGTAAGGGCTAAAAATGGAGCGTATAAAAACAGCAAAAGGGTTGCAACTGCCTATGAAATAAGCGATTGCAACCCTTTTGTTACGTATAGAAAGTTACTTCTTCGGGGCGCTGATGACGTTTAGGTAGCGGCCCATCCAGTAGGGCAGGAGCCAAATATCGCCCGCGCTGTGCTCGGAGGTGCCGTTGCTGCCCGTGCGGTCGAGGTGAAACATATTGCCGTTGTGGCGCTGTACGGGGCGCTCGTCGGGTGGGAGCACTTCCTTGAGCGTTTGGTTGCGGAAATTAGGCGCTAATTTTTCCACGTCTTTGCGGTGGCTGTTGGAGATGGCCCAGTCGATGAGGTCGAGGGGGTGCTCTCTTAGGTACCAAGCGGCTTCGTTGAGGTCAAATTCTGACGTGCCCGTCAAGGCCGTGAAAATGTTCCAAGCTCCTTCTTTTTCGGGGCGTTCGATTTGCCAGTGGTCGATGATGGCCTCTTTGTATTTGGCTTTGAGCGTGTCGTTGAAAGCATAACGGTACAGACCCCAATAGCTCACAAAATACATTTCGTCGTCGGAGTGATTCCAGCCGTCGGAGAGCAGTTTGCTGAGGTCGTCGGCTTCGCCGGGCGCTGGGCCGATTTCCTTCATGGGGCGCATGAGGTTTTCCAGATACCCGTGCTTTTGCATTAGCTCAAGCGCTTTTTCTTTGTAGATTTCTTTCTTGGTGAAATGATAGGCGGTTTGCAGCATCGCCGTGATATTGGACGATGTAATCTTACGGTCACCCACGTTTTTGGGCATGGCATTGACGTATTCTGGACTCCAGCGACCCCAAGTGGTCGGTTTACCATCGTAGTCAATGAGGTAATAATTGTTCTTTACGATGTGGCCCATCAGGGTGTCAATCAGCGTAATGGCGCGGCTTTTCATGTCGGGGTCGTCGATTAGCTCCGCCATGGCTCCGAACGCAAAAATGTGCCCCACGGCTTCGTCGCTGCTGGTGGTGGCTTTCCAATCCCATTCGGGGTCGGCGGCGTGTTGCCAGCGCTCAGGGTCGGCAAGTTGGGAAATGTACCCACTCCGCTCAAACGACCGCGACGGAAACCCAGGCACGGGGTTGATGGTGTAGAGGCGTTCCATGGCGTCGAGCGCTTCGCGGCAATTTTGGAGAGCATCTTGGTCTTTGGTCACGGCGTAGCGGAAAATCTCGCCACCCAAATACATCGAAGTCCACAAGCCGTCGTTGTCGGAGTCGGCGAGGTAGCCAGAAGCGATGTTGCCTTTTTCCATGTTGTCCAAAGAGGCATTAAAACCGTTGCGAATGTGGCGGCTGCGTACCTGCTCTTCGTAATACATGGCTTTTTCTTCCAAGGTCATTTGTTTGAAACAAATCTGTCCTAAACCCGCCGTGGTCAACACCAACACAGATTTTTTGGGACCTTCGGCAATATGAACAACGCTGTTGCTCGGTAGCCAACGCTCGCCGTTGTAGTAGTCAAATTTGCCGTCGGCGCGGAGCGCAAAAGCGCCGTTGGTGGTGCCAAACCACACTTTGTCGCCGATGGCATCCACGGCCGTAATTTCGGTCCATGGAAGTTTTTTACGGATTTCACCCACTTGTTTTTTGGTGGCAATGTCCCATTCGATGTAGCCGTCGGTGGTGCCGATGAAGAGCTTTTTGCCATCGTCGGTGATGTCAAAGGCCGTGAAAGCGGCACCCTGAAAAGCGTTGGTTAGTTGAGTGCCCGATAAGGTGTGCAACGATTTTTTGCCCAAAATCCAAAACACATTGGCGTCGGCTTGGTAGCGAATCGAAACCACTTCGTCGCCGCCCAAATCGCCTTTCCAAAGTGAGGTCGAATCTTTGAGGAGTTGCAGTGATTTGCCGTCTGAAACCAAAAAAGTAAAGGCTTTTCCGCCCGCAAAAATCCGGGAGGCAGGAAGGGCGTGTTTAGAAAATAGCTTGCCAGCCCAAGCATTGCTCAACACGGTTTTATCGTCCAAAAACACGAATTGATTTTCGTATACGCCCAACGCGGCGATTTTTTTATCTTTCAACGGACGGTAGGTGCCGTCGGCTTGGAGTTTGCCGTGGTACAAAAACTGCCCGTCGTAGGGCTGAAACAGGCCCGCACTCGACAGAATTTTCACCACGCCGTTGCGGTCGCTGAACGCCGAAAGTAAGGTGCCGTTGGTGGGTTCGGAATAATATTTGACGCTATAATCCTGCCAAAAGGGGACGTCTTCGTAGACGGGTTGGGTAGTGGTGTTTTTGCTGCAGGATAGGAATAATCCAAGACAACACAGCAATAGAAAGGTGGTTGAACGCATTTTGAGTGAATTACGAGTTATGAAATAGGATTGATAAATGTTAACTGATAAATGTTAGATGAAAGGGTTATCGTATCATGCCGAGGTAGCGGCCCATCCAGTAGGGCAACTGCCAAAAAACGGGTTCGCGCTCGCGGTGGGGCTCGCCTCCGGCGGCGGTCCAGGGGTTTTTGTCCCAACGAACGGTCATGCGGATGCTAGCTGGTTGGAGAATGTTCACCTGTTGGTCTTCCAGCACGGGTGTTCGTACAATTTTCAGGTCTTCGCGTTGGGTGTGGTCGATGGGCCAGTCGATGAGATCCAGCGGGGTATCGACCAGAAAATCAACGGAGTTGGCGAGCTCCACTTTTTGGTTTCTCGAATAGCAATAAATAAAATTGATGAGTGGATTTTGGTCAGCTTTGCGTTTTTCAAACCATTCATCCATGTGTTTTTGGTAGAAGGCCAAGCGTTGCGGGTCTTTTTCGCATTTTAATAAAATCGGATAAATGTACGCCTGTAACACCACATCAAAATAGACAAACCACGCGGGATTTTGGTGGATTACTTGCGCCATGTTTTCTAAATAATTTTCCTTTTCGATGAGCCGCAGGTATTCGCGTTGGTATTTGTCGTCGTTGGTCATGTAATGCGCCAATTTCAGAAAACCCAATAATTCCATTGAGTTTTGATTTTTGTCAGGGGCCCATTCCGGGTCGCGGTTGAGTTGGTCGGGCGACCACACCGACCAGCGCGTGGGCTTTCCGTCAATATCCACAAAGTTGTAATTGTGTTTGATGAGGTAATCCATGATGCGCGCTACGTGCTTGCGCACGATTGCTTTTTCGGCTTCGTCGGCCACCAGTTCGTAGTAGAAATAATAGCCAAACATGTGTCCGCACATTTCGTCGCTGCTGGTATCGCCTTTCCAGAGCCATTTGCCATCTTTTGATTTACGCCAACGAACCTCCACGGGCTTGAAGCGCGGCTCTTTGACCAATTCGTCGGCTAGTTCTTGGGGAGAAAAGCTACGGTTTCTGTCGTGAAGCACGCCTTTCCAATCAACAGGAACGATTGTTCGGGCAAAAAAACCTTCGGTATCGGTTACTTCCTGCAACAGTTTCAGAAATCCAAAGGCCTTTCGGGCATTTTCTTTGGCGTCGGGACTTTGGGTAACGGCGTACCGAAAACACTCCATGGCAAGGTAGTTGCCCGTGTATTCGCCGTCGTTATCGTCGTCTTCTGGTTGCCAGGTGGTGAGGTCGCCCGCTTTTTCTAAGCGGCACTGGCCCGCAATCCACGGGGCCCGGATGTGGCGTTTGAGGAGTACATCGTGGAAGTAATCGTTTTTTTGCGCCAAGGTCATTTTTTTGCGTTTGATAACACTCACCCCTTTCTTGGTTGCAATCCAAGCGTTGCCGTTTTGGTCAAAATCAATGTCAACCACGTGGTCGTCGAGTAGCCATCGGCGCGTAAACCGCAATGAGTGGGTGCCGTTTGGATAATAGCGAACCACGCCTTTCTCGGTGCCGACCCACATCGTACCGTCGGGGGCTGCTTTGACGCACGTGGCGTACACGGTGGGGAGGCCTTCGGCGGGGGTGATGGTCTGTATTTTTTTTCCATCTTGAAGGACGGTTACTCCCCCCAAACCTCCTGCCCAAATTCGTTGCTGGGTATCTGATGCGCTACCTTTTATATATGCGCTCAAAAGCTCATTTTTATTCCTGAAAATTCTGGTTTTTTCTACCTTATTAATATTATATAATCCCACGTCGCTTGAGAGCCATAAATTTCCTTGGGCATCGGTCATGGCATGGCGTACCGAACGGGGAATCTCCCAGTCTTTTTTTACAAACCGCTGCCCGTCAAATTGCCAAATTCCTTTGGGCCCGATGGCCACCAATCCGTCCTGCGTGGGGCAGAGGGTAGAGATGGGTGCTTCTACACCCGCGAGGCGTTCGAGTTTTTGGTTGCGAGACCGATATATGCCTTCCCAAGTACCCACCCACGCCACGTTGTTGGCGTCAACGGCGACGGAGAAAGCGGGCCCATTTGTCCCCTCGGTTGGGAGGGGGCTCCAAGTGGATTGTTTGGCGTTTTTTACAAACACCCCCGCTGCGGTGGCAATCCATACGTTGGCGTTTTTGTCGACGGCAATACTGCGGACCTCATTGGGTGCGGAAGCCGACGAATGGACGGGGTATGCTTCGTGAAACTCCTGCCAAAATGCCGTGTCTTGATATGAAGACAGCGGGCTGACTTGACCGCAGACGTAGCTAAGAGGGCACAAAAACAGGAGGATTAGAATACTTTTTTTGAGGAACGATTTCATTTTTGGCTGGGTGTCATGCACAGATATTACTTCGTTCGACCGGGTGCAGGCTATTGAGAAGGCGTCAATTTTAGCGAATAGGGGAATTTTTGTTTTTTGGGAGGGGTGATACAGCGCAATGTCCCTCGTTTATAAACGAATTGTTATGGCTAAATGATAGTTTTACAATGGTTTATAGGCTTTTATTAAGGATATATTACTTCTTTGATATTTTGCGCGATTTGAGGATATATTTACGCAATTTGAGACGGTTTCCCGAAAATAAGGGTGTAATTTTACTTTCACAATTCTAAGAATAAGTAGTCCTTTTACAATCTATACCCAGTTTTAACCTTTCCCAAAAAACTACACCATGGCCTGTATCAGCGAATATACCCTGCGTAAAGTAATCCAAGGTGATCAGACTGCCTTTGCGGAGTTGTACAACCACTACAAAACCCCTGCAATTAAGTTTTGCGTTTCGCTCGTCAAAGATGAAGAGGAGGCAGAAAACATGCTGCATGAGGTCTTCATAAAGATTTGGGAAAAAAGAACCCAGATAAATCCAGAGCTAAACTTTAATTCTTATTTGTTTACGTGTTTGCGTAATTTGGCCTTTGACCATTTTAAAAAGATGGAAAAAAGCCATTTTATTCGTCAGCAGTACATGGAACGAATGGAGGATAGACACATCGATGAGATTGAAACCGAAGAGGCAAAGATTGTGCGCCTACGTTCGGCCATTGATTCGTTGTCGGAAAAGCGAAAAATCATTCTGAAGCTGAATGTGGAGGAAGGTAAATCTTATCAGGAGATTGCGGAGTTGATGCGTATTTCAAAAAATACCGTCAAAAATCAGTTGGTTAAAGCCAAGCAATTTCTGCGCGAGCGGGTAGACATGGCGGCTGTACTTTAATTGACCCATTCAATAACGTTTGCACGGGTGTAAAGCCCGTAAATCCATACCGATATTGCCCTATTTTCGAAGATTTGTATCCCTACTTTCACTGCCTTATTCCTGTTGTCAAGTCCATCGCTCACGAGATGGTTCCTTATGCCTATGTTTCATGTTTATACTGCTGAGTTTGAAGCACCTGCTTACTTATTTTCCCGTACTTAATAAAAAAATAATCTTCTTACGAATAGTACATCACATAGGACAACCTGTATTTATGAGTACCATTTAATACCTTAAACAATTGACAAAAGATGAACTGCAACTTTATTCTGAAACAAACGCTAAGGCGTTTGCTGCTTATGACAATGGTTGTGGGGACTTGTTTTGTGACGTCTTGGGCGCAGGTCCGGACCATCACAGGTAAAGTCACCACCAGCGAAGACGGTACCGGAATGCCCGGCGTCAATATCGTTTTGAAAGGTTCGCAAAAAGGAACCAGCAGTAATGCAACCGGAAATTACTCCATCGAAGTAAACGGGGCCAATCCCGTGCTCGTATTTTCGTTTGTGGGTTATGATGCTGCTGAAGTGGCAGTAGGAAACCGCAACGTAGTGGATGTCTCGTTGACCCCAGGTACCGAAAACCTCAACGAAGTAGTGGTGACGGCCTTGGGTATCAAGCGAGAAAAACGCGCACTGGGTTATTCGGTGGGCGAGGTGTCGGGAAAAGACATCGTTAATGTACCCCAAGAAAACGTGCTAAATGCGCTCTCTGGACGCGTAGCGGGGGTAACCATCAACCAAACCAGTGGTGTAGGCTCATCGGTAAGTATCATTATTCGTGGTGCTAAATCATTGAGCAACGACAATCAGCCGTTGTTTGTGATTGACGGAGTTCCGGTTGCCAACAACTTGAACAACCTTCGTTCTATGGGCGACCGTAACAACGTGGACTACGGTAACGCCATTTCTGACATTAACCCCGACGATGTAGAAAGCGTTTCGGTGTTGAAAGGCCCCAGCGCTGCGGCTCTTTACGGCTCTCGTGCTGGTAACGGGGTGATTTTGATTACCACCAAATCTGGTAAAAAAGGCAAAGGTCTTGGCGTATCGTTTTCGACGAGCAATGTGTTTGAAACGCCTTACCGCTACCTTGACCTGCACTACAAATATGGCAACGGCGACCGCAATGCCCGTTTGGATGAAACTTCGGCTTACTGGGGTGGCCCTGAACTGGACAAAGGCCTGACCGCCGTTCAGTGGAACAGCCCATTGGATGCCAGCGGCAATAAAATCCCTACGGAATTGAAGTCTTATAAAGACAACATGAAGAACTTCCTGCAAACGGGAATCACTTCTACCAACAACATCGCGATTTCGGGGTCAAATGATAAAACAACCTACCGGGTGTCTTACAACATGATGACCAACAAAGGTCTCATCCCTAACTCGGATTTGAATCGCCATTCGTTGTCAGCCGCGGCTACTTACGACATCACCAACAAAGTTAAATTGACAACCAATTTGAACTTTGTACGCTCGCAGTCGGACAACCGCCCTTCTACCGCCAACCGTGGTGCTAACCCGCTGGAGGCCGTTTATCAGTGGTCGCACGTTGATATTAGAGAATTGAAAGATTACTGGCTACCAGGCAACGAGCAAATCAAGCAGCGCTCACCAACCAACGGTGACAACCCTTATTTCTTGGCCTATGGTATCAACAACGCCTTCAACCGTGACCGTATCTACGGAAACATGAAATTAGATTACTCGATTACGTCAAACTTGTCGGCTTTTGCGCGTATTTCACACGATATGTTTGTAGAAGACCGCGAAACTAGCATTCCTTGGAGCTATAGCCGTGGTCGCAACGGTGGCTATTACAAGCAGGGCATCGGTCGTAAAGAAACCAACGCTGACTTCCTTTTGACGTACAAAAAGAACATTAAGTCGTTTGATTTGAGCGTGTCGGGTGGTGGTAACTACATGGTTCAGAATTACAATGAAGATTTTATGGGCGGCAGTATCCTGACCGTGCCAGGGCTTTACAGAATCTCCAACATTCCTTTGGCATCGTTGCAAGTAAGCAACGGAACCAACAAAAAAGCTATATACAGTTTGTACGGAATGGCTTCTTTGGGCTACAAAAACATGCTCTATTTGGACTTGACCGCCCGCAACGACTGGTCGAGCACGCTCCCTGCCGAAAACCGCTCGTATTTCTACCCATCGGCTTCAATGAGCTGGTTGGCAAACTACACGTTCAACTTGCCTAAGTCAATTTCATTGCTGAAATTCAGAGCTGGTTGGGCGCAGGTAGGTAACGACGCCAGCCCGTACCAATTGGTGCCTACACTGGGCACTGGTTCATGGGGAAGTTTGATTACCACAGGTGTTCCAAGCACGCTTTTGAACTCACAGTTGAAGCCTGAAATCGCCACTTCTTCCGAATTTGGAGTTGACTTAGGTTTCTTCGAAAACCGTCTGCGTTTTGAAGGTACTTACTACTATGTAGAGAATAAAAACCAGATTTTGGGTATCACTACCCCATCTTCTTCGGGTTTTGGTAGCAAACTAATCAACGCAGGTTTATTGGCCAGCAAAGGTTGGGAAATCAACTTGGGAGGTAGCCCGATTCGTGACAAGAACGGTTGGAATCTGGACCTTAACGTGAATTTTACCCGCAACCGTACCGTCATCAAAGAGTTGACCGAAGGAATGGATTTTTACCAACTTTGGGATGACAACAACGGTGGCGCGTTTACATTTGTAGGCGAAGAAATCGGAAATATCTACAGCCGTGGCTATGCTACCGTCAAAGATGCTTCTTCTCCTTATTACCGTTGGCCAATTTTGAATAACAATGGCGAGTGGATTGCGGTAAACGACCGTACTGCCCGCGAAAAAGTAGGTAATTTCAACCCACGTTTTATCATGGGTATGCAAGCCACGCTTTCATACAAGCGTTTCTCGTTGGCGGCTAGCTTTGATACCCGTATCGGCGGTAACTTCCAATCGTATACTTATCGCTACGGAGAGTCTGACTGGAAATCACAGCGCCAATTGAATCAGTTGATTCCGGGTGGGTTGTACTCAGAGGCAGAATTAGTGGCCCTTTTGAAATCAGATCCTGAGAAATATATCATTCCTGAAAACGGTAACTTCCCACGTGTGGGTGGTCACACCAAAGCAACGGGTGGTATGGGTGCTGATGGCGATGGCGGATTTATTCCGGGCGTAATTCTTCAGTCTGATGGCACTTACAAAGAGCATTTGGGCGGTGCAGGTACCAACATTTATCCCATCACAGATACCTACCCTTGGAGCTTTAACAAGCAAATCACGTTTGATGCTTCGTTCATCAAGCTGAGAGAATTGTCGTTCTCATACAATATTCCAAACATCGGTGCTTTCCGTAACGCCAGCATCTCGGTATTTACGAGAAACATCATGGTGTGGACGGCTTCTAAAATCGGAATTGACCCCGAAAGAGCGTTCCAAGCCGATGGCGGTCGCTTCCGTCAGGGAATCGAATTGCAAAACGTGATGCCTTGGACCATTCCGGTCGGATTTAAATTAAACTTCAATTTGTAACCAATAACATTTAAATCACTACGATCAACATGTTAAAGAAAATATCAAAATCGGTTTTGGTTCTCGCAGTCATGCTGGTAGCTTCTTGTAGCGACCGCCTGTCTGAAATCAACGAGAACCCCAACGGGATTGACCCAGCTACCGCCAATCCCAACTTAATGATGCCCGAAGTAATGAACAACGCTGCCCGGTCTTATCTGGAACTTGGCTACGGTGATGTGGCAGGGGTAGCCCAACATATCCAACACGACGGTTGGTTTAGCGGAATTAACCACTATGATTGGGGCCCGCAAGACTGGAGCGGCTGGTATAATATGTTGCGCAACAACGAATTTTTGTATAAGCGTTCGACCGAACTTAACTATAAATTCCACCAGGGCGTGGCCTTGACCATGCGTTCGTTCATCTTTGGCGTAATCACTGATTTATGGGGCGATGCCCCTTATACCGCCGCCGTAAAAGGCGACCAGTCAAATGAGTTTTTGAAACCAGCATTTGATAGCCAAGAGGTGATTTACAAAGGGATCATTGCTGACTTGAAAGCGGCTTCGGCGCTTTTTGCCACCAAAGATGCCACAGGCTATACCGCAGGATACGATATTTTCTACGCGGGAAATCCTACGTCATGGCAGAAATTTGCCAATACACTTTTGTTGCGGTACTACATGCGGGTTTCGGACAAAATGCCTGCCGAAGCCAAAGCCGGTATTGAAGCCATCTACGCATCGGGAGTTTATATGAAAACCCCCGCTGACGATGCCGTCATGAACTACATCGGCGCTACGGCTGGTAACTCATGGCCAGGTGCGGTAGCTTTTGATCAAGAGCAATCTAACTTCAGACGCAAAAAGCCCGCTCAAACCTTGCTCAATAGCTTGATGGCCAACAGCGACCCTCGTCTTAAAGTGTGGTTTGCGCCAGTATATGTACGTTGGGTAGCCGACCCAACCCTTGCTACGCCCGTTGATGAGTTTATCAGAAAAGACGGTGTGATTATGCAAGGAACCCGTTATTTGACCGATGTTGTATTTAATGCAGAAGTAAAAAAAGGTGTTAAGTTCACCCGTCATTACAATCCTAAATTATACACTGGGACTTTGGACACCAACGAGTACGTAGGCGTGCCACCGGGCTTGAGACAACCTGATTATTATAACAATAACCCAACACCGGGTCAAACAGTCCAAAACCAGCACGTTTCTCAGTTGGCGGATGTGTATCGCGGTAGCAGCGGTGGTTTGTTGAAAGCACGTTTGGCCTCATCGGCTGAGACGGCCTTCATCTTGGCCGAAGCCGCTCAAAAAGGCTGGGCCGTAGGAACTGCCGCTACGCACTACAACGCAGGGGTGAAAAACTCCCTCGAAACTTGGGGCGTAGGCTCACAGTATGATGCTTATATCGCTAAGCCGGGTGTAGCCTACAACAATACGTTGGAGCGCATCATGGAGCAAAAATGGATTGCCAGCTGGACCGCCGCCACCGAAGCATGGTTTGATTATCGCAGAACAGGCCTTCCAGCACTCAAAGCGGGTCAGGCGTCGGCTGAGCCAGTATTGCCCGTTCGTTTCAACTACGGCGACAACGAAGTAAACTTCAACCGTACCAATGCCGACGCGGCTATCAATAAACTTGAGACCACAAAACACTCAGGTTTGAGAGGAAAAAATAGCCAATGGTCAAAACCTTGGATTGTACAAGGAACCAATAAACCTTGGTAGACAAAGTAGAAGATTAGTTAAAAATGTACAATTGGTAGTATGCTGAGAGGCGGGGGAATATTCCTCCGCCTTTCGTTTTTTTTAGGATATTTTTGAGACAGGTTTTGGTGTAAAATTTTTCGGTTAATGGTATGTAACGCTCAAGTGTCTATTGCTAATTTATTGGTAATCAATGAAATAATAAAAATGTTTTTTTGTAAAAAAAATAACAAGATTATCTCAATATTATAATATTTTTAAATTATCGTTAAATAGTACATTTTTTTGAAATAATTCTTCATGCAGAGTAGTCTGATTAAAGGGTTTGTGGGTATTGGAGTATAGAACTTCTTTAACCGATAATAACCATGATTATTAGCTCTACTTTTCTACAACGTACGTTGAGGTGTTTGCTTAGTTTAACAGTGGTTGCAGGGTTATGCTTCTCTACGGCGATGGCGCAAAGCCGAACCGTAACTGGCAAAATCACATCCAGTGAAGACGGTACCGGTATGCCCGGGGTAAATATTATTGTAAAGGGAACCCAAAAAGGAACCAGTACCAACGGTGCAGGTGCGTACTCCATTGAGGTGTCGGGCAACAATCCAGTCCTGATTTTTTCCTTTGTGGGTTTTACCGCTCAGGAGGTAGCCATTGGAGCCAGAAGCATCGTGGACGTTTCGTTGATGCCCAGTGCTGAAAACCTCAGAGAGGTGGTCGTAACGGCCTTGGGTATCAAGCGGGAAGAAAAATCGCTGGGGTATTCGGTGGGTAAAATTGACAGCAAAGAACTGAACCGGGTAGCGCAAGAAAACGTCTTGAATGCAATGGCCGGAAAGGTGGCCGGGGTTACGGTAAGTTCTACGGGCGGCACTGGTTCGTCGGTTAGTATGATTATTCGGGGCGCTACTTCATTGGGTAGCGACAATCAGCCCCTGTTTGTCGTTGACGGGGTGCCGCTGGCCAATACCCTCAACAATATAAGTCAGGTAGGAAATGACAACCGCGCCGATTTTGGCAACTCCATTTCCAGTCTAAACCCCGACGATATAGAAAGCGTTTCGATTTTGAAAGGACCCAGTGCGGCGGCCCTTTACGGCTCGCGTGCGGGACATGGTGTGGTTTTGATTACGACAAAAAACGGGGCCAAAGCCAAGAAAATGACCGTTTCTATTACGTCTAATACCGTTTTTGATAAACCGTTTAAGTTCTTGAAATGGCAAACTCAGTTTGGCCCAGGTCAATTCTCGGCCATTCCGCCCTCAATAAGCGGGACTCCGCTGAGCAATCCGTTTGGGGCGCTTATTCAAGAAAATGTGGGGGCTACCTACGGGGCGGCATTGGATAAAGGCTACGAAGAAGTGCAGTGGAACAGCCCGCTCGACGCCAGCGGAAAACCAATCAAAATGCCGTTGGTTTCGCATCCCAACAACGTCCGAAATTTTGTGCAGACGGGTATTACTACAACCAACGGAGTATCGGTGGCCAACAGCAACGACAATTATAGCTATCGTTTATCGTATTCAAATATGCAGAACCGGGGCATCATTCCCAATTCTGATTTGTTCAGAAACACCATCAACTTGAACACGTCGGTGAAGGTGAATGAAAAACTCAGAATCAGCACTAATCTTGACCTGAGCCGTTCCAATTCCAACAACCGCCCTGCTGGTAACCGTGGAACCAACCCCCTGCAATGGGCGTACGCTGTTTCGCCCCACACCGACATCAAAGACCTCGAAAACTACTGGTTGCCGGGTCAGGAAGGACTTCAGCAACGCTCGCAGTTCAAAGGAATTTACAATAACCCCTACTTCTTGGCAAACGAGGTTAACAACAGCTTTACCCGCGACCGGGTATTTGGAAACATCCGGGCCGACTGGCAAATCTCGCCGTCGTTCAGCCTAATGGGGCGTTATGCCGTTGACACGTATAATGAAAACCGTGAATTGAAAATAGCCAACAGCTACACCAACGACCCGCGTGGTGCTTATGGCCTCATCAATATTGCCAATTTGGAAACCAACGCCGACTTTTTGGCGACCTACAAAAAAGACATCAAAGACTTCAGCCTGTCGCTTTCAGTGGGTGGGAACTCCCGTTATCAGCGGGGCTCAAACGTCACCAACGCCACCAAGGGAGGCACTGGCTTGATTGTACCGGGAGTGTTTAACATCCAAAACATTGCACCTGCCAACTTAGATTATAACAGCAGTCGTTTCCAACGTGCCATGTACAGCGTGTACGGATTGGCTAATTTTGGTTATAAAGACATGATTTTTCTGGACGTAACGGCCCGTAACGATTGGTCGAGTACGCTACCTGCCGCCAACCGCTCGTATTTCTATCCTTCGGCTTCGTTGAGCTTATTGGTGAACGAAATGTTGCCTTTGACGAGTCAAATCAGCATGTTGAAATTGAGAACAGGTTTTGCTCAGGTAGGAAATGACGCCAATCCGTATCAGTTGCTCGGTTCGTTGGGCAATGCGGGTACGTGGGACGGCATTCCGCGTTTGTCAACGCCCGGAACGCTCCTGATTGCTGATTTAAAACCTGAAATCGTGACCTCGTACGAAAGTGGGATTGACTTAAACTTGTTCAAAAACCGTCTGCGATTCTCGGGTACGTATTATATGGTTGAAAACCGTAACCAAATCCTGAGCACTAAGTTGCCGCCTTCGTCGGGCTATTCATCCAAAAACATCAACGCTGGTTTGCTGGTCAGCAAAGGCTTTGAGTTGAGCCTCGGCGGAACCCTCGTGGATAAAAATAACTGGAGATGGGATTTGACCACCAACTGGACCCGCAACCGCACCACCATCAAATCACTTTCGGATGATTTGCCCTACTACACCTTGTGGCAAGATGCCAAAGGAGGGGCGTGGACGTACGTGGGCGAACAAATCGGGGATATTTATGACGCCAAAATCGTGACGGTCGAAAACAAAGAATCGCCGTATTTTGGGTATCCAATCCTGGACCAAACGGGTAAGTGGCAGTCGATTGACGCCATTAATACCAAAAACAAAATCGGTAACTTCAACCCTAAATTTATCATGGGGTTGCAGACGTCGATTTCGTATAAAGGCTTTAGCTTGAGCATGTCGTTTGACTGGAGAAACGGGGGAGATTTTGTTTCTCAAACCTACCGCTATGGCGAAGAAAACGGACAGTCGCAGTTGTTTTTGGACAAACTTATCAATCCTAACGGTTTGACGGGCCAAGCATTGCGCGATTATTTGGTGGCAAATCAGGATGAACTCATTCGGATTAACGGAAATTATTTCCCGCTGGTGGGTGGCCCAACGCCTGATTATGGCGGCTATCCGTTCAAATACGGCCCCTACACCTTGCCGCACGGTGGGGTGTTCATTCCGGGTGTGATTGCTACGGGCTACGATGCCAACGGAAACCCAACCGGCTTCAAAGAAAACCTTGGCGGAGCGGGCACCACTATCCTGCCGTTTGCGGGTAGTACGGCTTGGTCGTTTACCCGGGCATTTTTGTACGATGCTTCTTTCTTGAAACTGAGAGAAATTACGTTGGGCTACGACCTACCCCAAAACTGGCTGCGGAAAGTGGGCGTTCAGAGTGCCAACTTCTCAGTTTATAGTCGCAACATTATCTTGTGGACGGCCGCTAAAATCAACATTGACCCCGAAAACGCATTCCAACCAGAAGCGGGGATTCAGGGTGGCAGCCAATTCAAACAAGGGATTGAACGCTACAACGTCAATCCTTGGGTGATTCCGGTCGGCTTCAAATTAGGCTTAACTTTTTAAGAAAACATAAACGGATAAAGTGATGAAATTCAACACACTCAAATTTACCTGCTTCGCGGTTTTGTTTTCCTGTACGGTGTTTTCCTGCAAAGACTTAACCGAACTGAACATCAACCCCAACGGAGTAGACCCCGACAACGCCAACCCAAATTTGGTGCTGTCTACGGTGTTGACCGAAACGGGAAAGGCATTCGTCAACTTAGGGTATCAAGACATTGCCGGGGTAATGCAGCACACCCAAAAAGACGGCTGGAGCGGTGGCCACAATGACTATGATTGGGGCGGAAGTCAGAGTTGGGCGGGGTATTACGACATCCTGCGCAACAACCAATACGTGTACGACCGTGGCGTAGCCATCAAGTCGGAGTTGCATCAAGGCATTGCTTTGGTCGTGAAATCCATGATGTTTGGGTTAATTACCGATCTTTGGGGCGATGCTCCCTACTCGGCAGCGCTGAAAGGCGCCGTAGGTGGGGCTGAGAATACGTTCCCTGCCTATGATTCACAAGAAGCCATTTATACGGGTATTTTAGCTGATTTGGACAAAGCCAATACGTTGCTTTCCAAAAATGCCACGGAATACACCGCTACCGTCGGAACCGCCGATGTGTATTATCAGGGCGCGCCTGCCAAATGGCGGAAATTGGCCAATTCGCTCGCGCTGCGTTATTACATGCGTATCTCTGCCAAAAAACCAGATGTAGCCAAGGCGGGTATTGAAAAAATCGTGGCCAATGCTACACAATACCCCATCATTACGGCCATTGCCGATGATGCCGCCATGCCATTTGCGGGCAATAGCAACGATGATTCGTGGCCAGCCAACGCCATTTATGACGCCAGCGAAAGTAATTATCGCCGGATTAAAATGGCCGCTACTTTGGTAGACCGATTGCTTGTTTTGAAAGATCCGCGTTTGGGTATTTGGGCCAATAAGGTTAAAATTCAAATCGTCGTTGACCCTGCTCTTCCAAAAGGAACTGATAAAATAGAAGGTAATAAACGCTATTTGTCGCCCGATAAAGTAGCTGGTAAAGAATACAATACCAACGAATACGTGGGACTGCCAACGGCGATGTTGGGCGGGCCTACCTACAACCTTAGCCCCACGGCTGAGCAGGGAGCCAACAATCCACACGTATCGTGGCTGAGTGATATTTATCGTCAGGCCAAAGGGCCGTTGCTTAAATCACGGTTGATGTCGGCGGCTGAAGTGCGCTTTATTTTGGCCGAAGCCGCCTTGAAAGGATGGGCAGCAGGTGATGCCAAAACCCACTACGAAGCGGGCGTAAAAGCGTCGATGGATACGTGGGGTGTGGGCAGTAGCTACGCGGCCTACATCGCGGGAGCGGATGCTAAATTTGACGGTACGTTGAAGCAAATCATTGAGCAAAAATGGATTGCGAGCTGGACGGCTGCGCAGGAAGCTTGGTTTGACTACCGCAGAACGGGTTTCCCCGAATTGAAAACGGGTAATCAATCAAAGCGCAGTGTGTTGCCAGTGCGTTTTTATTACATGCTTGACGAACGTAACTTGAATAAAACAAATGCTGAATCGGCCATGAGTAAGTTGGAAACCACGCCTTACTCAACCGTTGACGGTAAAAACAGTCCTTGGTCCAAACCGTGGGTCATCCAGGGTACGGGCAAACCGTGGTAATTTTTTGGGTTAGTTGAACAAAAAAGTGGTGGAGTATATCCACCCTTTTTTTGCCCTTTTCACAAATAAAAATAGAAAGTATTCGCATGAGAAAAATTGGTTATTTATTCCTTCTTTTATTGTTTTATAATGCTGGTGCGCAGGAGTTTAAAGCTGCCGCAGCATTGCGTGTCATTACTCCTAATCCACTCCTGCCCGTATCGGGTGGCATCGGAACGCCCAAACCAGCTACGGAGAAAAAAGGTGATTTGTTTGCCCGGGTGTTGGTGCTCGAAAAAGGAAACACCCGCGTAGCCATCGTGAGCGTAGATAATCTGGGCTGGTCGTCTATTTTGGGCAACCGTTCAAGGGCGTTAATCAAAGGCATTCCGCCCGAAAATGTTCTGATTGGCTGTACGCATACCCACAGTGGGCCAGATGCGTATGGATTTCCTGACCAAACGGGCAAAACCTCGGCCGACTTGAATTATTTGGAAGACTGCGTTAAAAAAATTGCCGATGCGGTCAATGAAGCCGTTGCCAAGTTGGAGCCAGCTACGCTCAAAGTAGCCGTGGGGGAAGCCAAGGGAAAGATTGCCTATAATTATTACGCCGCCGACTTGTACGACCCTCGCTGCGGCGTCATTCAGGCGATTTCCAAGTCGGGAAAACCCATTGCTACCTTGGTAAATTACGCCATTCACCCCGAAGTACTAGGCTCGGGACGGGGTATTTTAAGCCCCGACTTGTGTGGACCATTATACAACCGCATCGAGTCTAAAGGCGGTGGCATGGCCATTTTTGTAAACGGTGCGCAGGGCGGAATGGTCACGGCCGATACCCGCCGCGAAGCCAACACTGAAGCCAATACGTGGGAAGAATGTATCCGCATCGGAGAGTTGCTCGGCGACGAAGCCCTGAGGATTGTAAGTACCGCGCCAACGGTATCAAATCCGTCGGTGTATTGCACGGCACGGACTGTAGAGTTTCCCGTTGACTCCGACATGATGAAGTACATTCTCAAGAATTCGCCACTCAAACACGCGAATGCCAAACCCGACGCCGTGAGTACGCAGGTAAATCTGCTGAACATTGGGCCGGCGCAGATTTTGACCATTCCAGGGGAGGCATTGCCCAATATCGGCTTTTACCTCAAACGACACATGAATACCAAATTGCCGTTTTTGTTTGGCCTCACCAACGACGCGTTTGGGTATATGCTCACCAAAGTAGATTTTAACAGTTTCAAACGTTACGATTATATAAGTCGCACTAGTCTCGGCGAAATGACGGGTGAAATTTACATCGAACAGGCGCTCAAGTTGGTCAAAGAGAGCCCTAAGCCAGAATAAAAAAATCGTTAATAATTATTCCTCAATAATCAATTTATTGCCATGCACAAATCCCTTTTTAGTTTAGTCCTCAGTGTTTGCCTTGGTATTTTCCAACTCTTTGCACAGCAGGCCATTACCCCCGAAACAGCCCTTAAAAGTTACGTCAACAATGGAGATAAAACCTTTTCATGGGAGTTGAAAGATTCGTTTACTGAAGGAGATGTAACGGGTTATAATTTATTGCTTACGTCCCAAACATGGCGGGGAATCGCGTGGCGGCACCAACTCACCGTTATGGTTCCTAAAGAAAACCTGCACGATGGCGCAATGCTTTTCATCACGGGTGGCTCTAACAAACAAGAACAACCCAATTGGAGCAAAAGTGACAAACTGTGGCCTTCGCTGATGGGAATCGCGGCCAAAAACAAAGCCATTGTGGTCTTGCTGAAACAAGCGCCCAATCAGCCTTTATACGGTAATCTGACCGAAGATGCGCTGATTTCGTACACCTTGCATAACTTCAAAAAAGACGGAGATTATTCGTGGCCGTTGTTGTTTCCGATGGTGAAAAGCGCCGTAAAAGCGATGGATGCCGTGCAGGCATTTTCAAAACAAACCCTCAAACACGATGTCAATAACTTTGTGGTAACGGGCGCTTCCAAACGCGGCTGGACTACGTGGCTCTCAGCCGCCATTGATGACAAACGGGTGAAAGCCATCGGCCCGATGGTCATTGATATGCTCAATATGCCCGCTACCCTAGATTATCAGTTGAAATCCTACGGCGCATACAGTGAGCAAATCGAAGATTATGTAAAACTGGAAATCCCACAAACGGCCAATACCCCCCAAGGCAACGCCATTACGACCATGATTGACCCCTACTCGTACCGTGCGAAATTGACCGTCCCGAAGTTGATTTTTATCGGTACCAACGACGAGTACTGGACCGTTGATGCCATTAAACATTACTACGACCAGATTCCGGGCAAAAACATGATTCACTACGTGCCCAATGCTGGTCACGACTTAGGCGGAGGAAAACAGGCCTTGGAAGCATTAAGCGCGTTTTTTGGAACGACCATCAACGACCGCAATTATCCTACGCCTACGTGGAAAGTAAGCCCTAAGAAAAAAGGAGCGCAAGTTTCTATCAAAACCGACCGCAACGATTTGGTAGACGCCGTGGTGTGGACCGCTACTTCGTCGGACAAAGATTTCAGAAATGAGAAATGGACGAGTTATAGTTTGGGCGTTTCCAATACCTCAAAAATAAAGTTGCAGGAAGCCTACGCGGGTAGCGGTTACAAAGCTTTTTATGTGGATCTAAAATACAAAGATGCCAACGGCGGTACCTACACCGTCAGTACCCGCATGTTTTTGACCGATTCAAAAGGTATATTGTAACAAAAAGCGTAACCCCATTATTGCACAAACCCCGGCTCAATGGTCGGGGTTTGTGTTTGTAAAGATGGCTCGGAGGGGTTGTTCAAAAATGACTTTTAGCTCCTTTTTAAATATACACATCCTTGTAAATGAGGGTCGTGACGGGCTTGAAGGTACGGAGTTTGAGGAGCGGTTTTTTGCCAATGTTGAAGCTCCTTTTTTTCTCAGGCGTATTTTTCTTGTTTTCTTCTTCCAAAAATGCCCCGCTCGTGTGCTCGGCAGCTCCTGTTGAGAGATTAAAATCATAGGTGTTGAATTGATTCGCACTCATCGACGAAAAGGTAGCCGTAGCACCAATCA
The DNA here is from genome assembly GCF_024158025.1 of Runella salmonicolor. Classification (NCBI taxonomy): domain Bacteria; kingdom Pseudomonadati; phylum Bacteroidota; class Cytophagia; order Cytophagales; family Spirosomataceae; genus Runella; species Runella salmonicolor. The sequence continues at coordinate 1,113,132 of NZ_JAMZEL010000001.1, read as the reverse complement.
AAAACCAGTCGTTGTTCTGAAAACGCCAGCGGTAGTCATAGCCCCAGCGGTCGGCGCTCCCGCCATAAAACTGCACCAACAGCGTACCTCTTTCGATGGTCAATCCCGCCAGCGGGTCGCCCATTACGCCCCCTTCATTGAAAAGCAAGATGGACTCGTTGCTTTGTATGGATAAAGTATAACTACCGTTGGCCTGACGCAGAGCAATCAGCAGAATACGAGGCTTTTGCGGGTAATCTTCTTCTTTGAGATTGGGTACGTCTTTGTCGGCTTCCACCACGGCGGCGATGTCAGGCGCGTTGTCTTTGTTGAGGTCGCCTTCGGCTTTTTCCACAATATGCCAGCCTTTGGGCACAAACGATTCTATTTTTGGGCCAGTTTGGGGTAAAACTGGGTATTTGTAACGGTTTTGGGCGGAAGTTAGGTGTACAGCGAAGAGTAAAATAATGAACAAAAAAAGACGAGCCATTGGGGAAAATATTAAGTACATAATTTATTGATGGTCAAAATTAATGAACTGGTTTGGATTGTTAATCAATCGTTTTTTTTACGGTACGCCGCCAGACAATTATCAAAATAACCTGCGCCGAAATTAGTCTTTTTCCAGAGAACAGAGGTATTACTTGATAAAGAAGTAACACTCATGAATCACAGAATTATTGTTGCCTTTGTAGGTGCGGCCCTTTTTATGGGCACGGCTGCCACCATGACGGCGCGCCGCGCCAAAGAAATCAAAAAAGACTTCTTAACAACTACTTCCAATACCGTGTTGGTGGCATCGCATCGCGCAGTTCATAATGTATACCCCGAAAACTCCATCCCCGCCGTCAAGGAAGCGATACGACTGGGTATTGACATCATCGAAATTGACGTCAAAGTAACCTCCGACGGTGTGCCCGTGTTGATGCATGATGGTAAGATTGACCGCACCACCAACGGCAAAGGAAACCCCGAAACCATGACCTTTGCGCAGTTGCAAACCTACAATTTGGTGGTAAAGGGCGCAAAAACCGAAGAGAAAATCCCCACGTTGGAGGAGGTACTACGTTTAGCAAAAGGACGTATTTTGGTGGATTTGGATTTGAAAACCGACAAGTTGGGGCCCATCATCGACGTGGTAAAGAAGACCAAAACCGAAGACATTGTCTTTTATTTCGACAGTGACTACAACGCCCTCCATTTTGTAGACAAGGTCGATAAAAAATACATGCTCATGCCCCGGGCACATTCGCAAGCCATGGCTGATTCGGCCCTTACGCTTTTCAAACCCGAAGTCGTACACATTGATTTTTCGTTTTACACGCCCGAAGTGGTCAGTCTTATCAAAAAGCGCGGAGCACGCGTATGGATTAATGCGTTGGGACCGATAGATATATTGCTCCGGACCGAAAGACGAGACGAAGCACTCGACAAATTGTTGAAACACGGGGCCAACGTTATTCAAACAGATGAGCCCGAATTGTTGTTAAAGCTATTGAAAGATAAAGGTTTACATATTTGAAGGAAGGTTGTTTATTGACAAACGACGTTTTTGTCCAATCAAATAATTGAAAACTTAAATTTAACACAGTCTGAGTAGCCTTTTATGATTGGAACAAAGTATATAGACATATAACAAGCCAAAAAAATAATGGAAACCAACCGTCCTGACTATTTGATTGGTAGGCTGATGCGCAACGAGATTTCACAAGTGGAACTCGAAGAATTTTTGGCTGGTATTGGGGAAAATGAAATGTCGCCCGCTTATTCGGAAGTGTTGGAGCGCTACTTCATGCAATTGCTTTCCGAGAACGAACACGCAAAAAGCGTGCAACAAGAAAAGTAGATTTTCTGGCTGTATCCACCCCTTTTTTAACGTAATAAACCTGTATCTTCAATAAGCGCTGGGCGTATCTCGCGACAGGATAGTTATATGACAAAATATATCTCTAAGTTTCTGCTGTTTTTAATAACAGCAACGGCATTCTTCGGAAGTTATGCCCAAATTCCGCTGCCAGTTTCTAAGCATAAGTTTGTGGTCATTGCCCACCGTGGCAACCACGTGAATGTGCCCGAAAACTCCCTTGCTGCCTACGAAGAAGCCATTAAAAGCGGGGCAGATTATGTAGAAGTCGATATCCGGACGAGCAAAGACGGGGTGTTGGTTATTCATCATGACGGAACCCTCGACCGTATGACTACCACAACGGGGGAGGTCAAAGCCAAGACATTTGCCGAGCTGAGCCAACTTCAGCTCAAAAGCCCCAAAGCGGACGATGCCACCGTTTACCGAATTCCGACTTTTCGGGAAGTGTTGAAGTTGTGCAAAAATCGGATTAATATTTATCTGGATTTTAAAGACGCCGACGTGGCCGAAACCTGGAAACAGATTCAGGAAGAGGGCATGGAAAAGCAGATTGTGGTGTACCTCAACAAAGTGCCCTACTACAAACAATGGCGGAGTATTGCCCCTCAGATGCCGCTGATGACCAGCTTGTTGGACGACGTCAAGAACCCCCAGCAGCTAAAATTCTTTTTGGGTCAGGTAAAAGTAGAGGTGCTGGATAACATCTCCGAGCAAGCAATGGTGCAAACCGCGCAGGAAGAAGGCGTAGCTGTTTGGCTTGATGTTCAAAGCCCTTCTGAAGGCAAAGATGCGTGGGACTCAGCGTTGAGCAAGGGGGTGCAGGGTGTACAAACCGACCATCCCGAAGCGTTGGTCAATTACCTAAAAACCAATAATTGGCGCGATGGAGTGGCCAAAAATGCGGTCATTGTTCCCAAAAAGCCCGCGTATCAATCCCTGTTGGACGTGCCCTACGCGCAAGGCGAGGGCAAAGAAAATATGCTGGACGCCTACATACCCGAAAATCATACGCCCGATACCAAAGTGCTGGTCTACATCCACGGCGGCTCGTGGAGTCGGGGTGATAAAAGCGAATTTCCGAAACAACTCATTGATGAATTGGTCGGTGTAAAAAAGTACATCGTGGTTTCGATAAATTATCGTTTGGTCAAAGACGGAAAAAATCTGTTTCCTGCCCAAATCGAAGACGTTAAAAAAGCCATTGCTTTTCTGTCGGCTCAATCCAAAAGATACCGTTTCAACGGCAACGAATTTGCCCTCATGGGCGGCAGCGCGGGGGCGCATTTGGCCTTGCTTTATGCCTATGCCCATGACCCCAACAAACAAGTAAAAACCGTATTGAACCTCTGGGGGCCTACCGACCTGACCGACAAGTCTGTGCGGGCCGATGGCACTGATGCCAACAATACCGTTATTCGGTTTTTGGGAGAGGCCGACCCTAAAGCACAAATTTGTGTAGATGCCAGCCCGCTGCTGCACCTCACCAAAGAAAGCGGGGTGCCCACCATTTCATTCCACGGGGTAGAAGACCCGTTGGTGCACGTAAGTCAGGCCGAAAATCTTCACAAAAAACTTCAATCATTGGGAATTCTGACCCAACTAGAATTGTACCCCCACGAAAAACACGGCATGAGCGCCTCGGCGGCAGTGGATGTTTTTGGGAAAATGGTACAATGGCTCGAAAAACAATACCCTGTTGTTAAATAAACATAATACACTTAAACTCCCACCAAGCCGCTGTGGGGCAAAGTAGTTGATGTACTTAAATGCTTTGCTCCTTGGCGTGAATCAATCCACCATGAAACTTTCCGTTTTTTTTACATCCATTTTTCTGAGTGCTTTTTTGCTTTTTGGCACCGCCGCCACTACTGATTCCACGGTTCATAAAGTGATGGACAATGTCGTCACGCGGTTGTATCAAAAACTGACACCCGCCCAACTTGACACCATTTCGGAAGCCTACATTCTGCCTTTTTTAACAAATGAAGAAAAACAGACCCTCGCTACTCGCTACTGGACTTTTGACGTAAATGTACCCGTGGTTGTATCTCTCATGCGTGACCAAGCGCAGAAAGTGCCGCCGTTTTGGTTGGCAAAAAGTGGGTTTCAAAAAACAAATATGCTGGTAAAAAATGAAGAATATACCTACGAAGTCTGGCAAAAGAAGTTTTCGAAGGGTAAAGTAGCGCTGGGCATCAACGGATTTGACAAGCATCGCCCCGTGTATTTTGTGGGTGTAGGGCCGCAGAAAAAAAGCGATAAACTGACTATCTCAAACTTTTTTCCCGCCAACCAACACATCGAAGAATTTAAAGTAGGAGCCTTTACTTACCATGATTGGGATGAGCTCACGCTTACGGAAGTGCCATTGGCATTGCAGGGACAGCAATTGTTGACCACCATTCGTGGGCGCGCCCGTGAAGCCCATTTAGTGAAAGCCTTCCGGCAGACCGACTATCCTGCCGTCAACAAACCTGATCAGTTGCTGCTTTCGTGGAGTGCCGACCCTTCTACCACCATTGATGTGCAGTGGCGTACGCAGGCGGCGGTTAAAGCAGGAAAAGTACAATACTGGAAAAAAAACTCGACCGATACGCTGACCGCCAACGCACTGCCGTTTAAGATGGAAGACCGCTTGCTACGCAACGACCGTTACATTCAGCGTTTTACGGCCAAACTAACCCAACTTACGCCTGCTACTACGTATGCGTATCGGGTGGGTTCTCCGAGTACGGGTTGGTCAGAAGTGACTGATTTTAAGACCGAAGCAGCTCAGCCTGAAGCGTTTTCGTTTGTTTGGTTTGGCGATACGCACAAGTCGCCTGATTGGGGGCGGATGGCCCGCCAAACGCTCGAACGTCACCCTGAAATTTCTTTTTATTCGGTCATCGGCGACTTGGTCAGTACGGGCCTTGACCGCAATGAGTGGGATGAGTTTTTTCATCATTCAGGAAAGATTTTTAGTCAAAAACCCTTCATGCCCATTCCTGGCAACCACGACAGCCAAGACGGGCTAGGCGCGGCGATGTACCAAAACCTGTTCAGCTTGCCTACCAACGGCCCCGATAAAGTACCTTCTGAACGGACCTACGCTTTCAATTACCAAAATGCTTTGTTTATCATGCTCGATGGCACGTCGCCCATCGATGCGCAAACGGATTGGATTGAAAAGCAACTTTCACAAAGCAAGGCCAAATGGAAGTTTGTGATGCTGCACTTTCCGCCCTATAATTTTGAAGAAGATTATGCGCAAATCCGCAAAGAATGGGGCGTGTTGTTTGACCGTTACCACGTTGATATGGTCATGAGTGGGCACGTACATTACTACATGCGCAGCAAACCCATGTACGCCGAAAAACCTGTTGATTCTCCCGCCAAAGGCACGATTTATACCATTTCTATCAGTATTCCGAGTCACCACAAAAACTGGCCCGACGAGCCCTACGCAGCGGCGCGTTTTCAGAGCGGGCCCGTGTACCAGCACATCAGAATTGATAACAACAAATTGACCCTGCGCTGTTTGGATGAGTACGGAAAAGTGAAGGATGAATTTACGATTGAGAAATAAAAAGGCCACCCTGATTTAGGCCTGTTCATGTAAAATTCGCTGAATCCCTGTACCTTTAGTCTTTATTTTAACGAATTAGGTATGACTTTCGACGAATTAAATCTCAATAAACCGCTGCTCAATGCCATCAATGACTTAGGCTTTACGACGCCTACGGCCATTCAGCAAAAGGTATTTTCGGTGGTGATGTCGGGGCAAGATGTGTACGGGATTGCACAAACAGGAACGGGAAAAACCCTAGCTTATCTTTTGCCTTGCCTTCGGCAATTTCAGTTTTCAAAAGAAAAAAATCCGCAAGTAGTTATTTTGGTTCCCACGCGAGAACTGGTGGTGCAGGTGGTGGAATCGGTCAAGAAATTGACTCCGTACATGAGCGTGGTTACGGTGGGTGTGTATGGAGGCGTAAACATGAAGCCGCAGGTAGCGGAGGTGTTGCAGGGCGTAGATGTGTTGGTAGCAACGCCCGGGCGCTTGGTGGATATGTTGTCGAGCGGGGTGATCAAGCCTAAAGCCGTGAAAAAACTGGTGCTCGACGAAGCCGACGAAATGCTCAATCTGGGCTTTCGGGCGCAGTTGAAACTCATCTTGGATACCTTGCCCGAAAAACGCCAAAACCTTTTGTTTTCTGCCACCATCACCGACGAAGTGGAGCAGTTGATGCAGGAATATTTTCACCATCCCGTCAAAGTGGAGGCCACCCCAGCAGGTACGCCGTTGGAGAATATCTACCAAATGGCCTATCAAGTGCCCAATTTCTACACAAAAGTAAATCTGCTAGAATTGCTTCTTGGCCACGACCCCGACATGGTCAAAGTGCTGGTCTTTGCGGCCACTAAATCTCTGGCCAATCAATTGTTTGAACAACTGGAAAAGCAATTTGGCGATACGGTCAGCGTGATTCACTCCAACAAAGCCCAAATGCAGCGTTTTGAGGCCGTTAATCGCTTTCAGAGTGGAGCTTGTCGCGTGCTCATTGCCACCGACGTCATTGCGCGCGGATTGGATGTCTCGGAAGTATCGCACGTTATTAACTTTGATTTGCCCGAACTTCCCGAAACCTACATCCACCGCATCGGACGTACGGGCCGGGTGGATAAAAAAGGCATCGCCATCAGTTTTATCGTGGAAAAAGAAAAGGAGCAGCAGGAAGCCATCGAAGCCCTGATGAAGCAGCCGATTCCGATGCGCCCGTTGCCCAAATTACTCGAAATTTCGGACGAACTGACCCCCGAAGAAAGAGATACGGGTTACACGAAAATCATCAGTGTAAAAATTGTCAAAAGTGATACTTTTGGTGGGGCTTTTCACGAAAAAACCGAAAAGAACCAAAAGGTAAACGTACGCCGAAATCACGCCAAAGAAATGATGAAAAAGTACGGCAAGCCGATTCGGAAAACCCGAAAATCATAAACTTCAATTGCCGAGGGTGGTGTTTTCACCACCCTCTTTTTTTGTCATTGGGATGCAGACCCGTGTTGCCTGCCCTTCTTCCTTAACTCCACGCTTTAGCATGGAGAGTAAATAAATGCCCAAAACACCTTCTTAACCCAGAAAAAAACTCCAATCCCCGGGTGGAAGGTTATGACGATACGGTTACGAAATTTGGCCTTATTGGCCGCGACGGTGGTTGTTTTTGCGGCAGGTTTCCCTTCGGGCAAAGAAGACATTCTACGGCCGTTGGATGTATGGGCGATACGCTCGGTGCTTGACAAAAAGCCCCGGATGTTGACTTTGGCTTTGGATAAAGAATGTTACGCAGCCTACGACTTGGCCAAAGGGAAATTGTACAAAGTTTGGAAAGGCGGGATCACGCTGGAAGGGGCGGCTTATACCAACAAAAAAGACATTCAGCCAGGCTCATGGGGCACCGCCTACCTGTGCGACAGCCTGCCCGCGTCGCCGTGGCGTGTAAGCATCAGTGGTAAGGACGAGCCGGCGCGCGTACTGTACAAAGGTTATGCGTTCAGAAATCAACAGATTTACCTTCATTTTGCGTTAGTGCTTTCTTCCAAAGACACCGTTCTCGTAACGGAGCGCCCCGAATTTGTGCGCAATACGGCTGGGAAGCCTGGCTTGGAAAGAATGTTTACCACGTCAAATGTTCCGGAAGGAGTTGCCGTTTCTGTACAAACATCCGAGGGAATAAGGGCTTTACATTCCAATAACACTACTTACCTAAGCGCTTATTTTGAACCCTTGCCCGAGCAGTTTCCGCCGGCACCTGTTGCCAAAGCCGTTCATCCGGGACGGGCGCTGATGGACAAAAGCGATTGTTTTGTGTGTCATAAAGTGGATGAAAACGAAGTGGGGCCGGCGTTTCAGCGCGTGGCGCAACGCTATCCTAACAACAAGAAATCGGTGGATTTGTTGGTAAATAAAATTAGGGAAGGCGGCACGGGCGTATGGGGCACTGGCGTCATGAATTCGCACGCCTTACTGACCGAAAATGACCTGACGGCCATGGTTAGTTATATTTTTACGCTCAAACCCAAAGAGGCCGTTATCCAAAAACCAGTGAACCAACCAAAAAAAGAACCGGCAGTGCAACGCACAAATTCACCGGGGTTTGGGGCACCGCTCGATAAAGTTCATCCAAGCTATGATCTGCAAACGCTGCACACCAAAAACTTCAAACCCCGAGTGGGAGCGTTGGCATTCAAACCCGACGGGCGGCTTTTGGTTACCACGTGGGACGAAGTCGGCGGTGTGTATGTATTGGACAATGTTGCCACGGGAGATACCAACAAAATCACCGTCAAACGCATTGCGTCTGGCTTGGCTGAACCGCTTGGTATTGAGGTGGTTAATGGTGAAATCTACGTCTTGCAAAAACATGAATTAACGAAACTGATTGATACTGACGGCGATGAAATTATTGATGAATACCGCGTAGTGTGCAACAGTTGGGGCGTTACTGCCGATTTTCACGAATTTGCTTTTGGATTGGTCTACAAAGAGGGGTATTTCTACGTCACGCTCTCGATGGCGATGCGCCTCAAACCCTACGAAAAGCAACTGCCCGACCGAGGCCGCACCATCAAAATTGCGCCCGATGGTAGTTTTGAGTCCGTCAATTATGGCCTGCGCACGCCCAATGGTATCGGGTTAGGGGTTGATAATGAGTTGTTTGTGACTGATAATCAAGGGCAATGGCTGCCCGGCAATAAATTTATTCACGTCAAAAAAGGAGAGTACCACGGCATGGCGTGGGGCTGGCTCAGCGACGAGCCCGCCCCACCGATGGCTGCGCCCGCGATTTGGTTGCCCGAGGATGAAATCGGGAATTCTCCTTCTGAGCCCGTTTTGATAAAAGACGGCCCTTACAAAGGCCAAATGCTGCACGGCGACGTGACCCACGGCGGTATTCAACGTGATTTTTTGGAAAAGATAAACGGTGAATACCAAGGCGCTGTCTTTCGGTTCTCGCAGGGATTTGAAGCGGGCGTCAATCGGCTGCGCTGGGGGCCAGATGGCGCGTTGTATGTGGGAGAAGTAGGTATGGCAGGCGGCGGCTGGAGTTGGAAAGACCGCGTACGGGGGTTACAAAAAATAAAATACAACGGCAAAAGTACCTTTGAAATGCTGGCCGTGCGTGCTAAGCCCCAGGGCTTTGAAATTGAATTTACGGAGCCACTCAAAGAAGGACAAAAATTGCGCCCGGCTGATTTTCTGATCCATCAATGGTGGTACCTGCCGACCAAAAACTACGGCGGCCCCAAAATGGACCTGACCGCGATGAATGTACAGAAACTCAGCATTTCGGAAGATAGAACGCGGGTTTTTCTCGAAATTCCGAATCTAAAAAAAGAGCACGTCGTTTATTTTCGCTTGCCAGATACGCTCAAAAGCCACCGCGGACAATCCCTTTGGTCGTCGGAAGCGTGGTATACTTTAAACAATATTCCGAACTAATCTCATGGACTTTTTCAAAAATCAATTCCTTAATCGGCGAGAATTTATGAAGTATACGGGCAGCGTGGCGGCATTGGGTTTGGCGGAACCAACTTTTGCCGAAACCCTCGAAAAATTGATTAAAATCAAAAACGTTGATGCCAATTTTGAACGCGAACCCTTGAACGCCTACCGTTTTAAGGGCGGCGCCATCACCGATAGTTGGCAGGCCGTGGCCATGATAGAATCCGAGTCGGGGGTTCGGAAGATCGGTTTGGGCACACAGGGCGTGCTGTGGTCGGATGCGCGGGTGGCGGCGGGCCATTCCGAAAGCGCCGGCAATGCCCTCATGTACGCCATGAGCGAACGCGCACTGCAGATCATCAAAGGCACCTCCTTTACCAATCCCGTCGATTTGATGGAGCAGGTTTTGCCCGAAGTGCTGGACTACGGCAAAAAAATCACGGGCGTGGCCGATCTGCGCAAAACATTCGCCCTCAATGCCTTGGTGTGTGTGGACAATGCAGCGTGGTTGCTGTACGCTCACGAGAACAACATGAAAACCTTTGATGAAATGATTCCGACGGCGTATCGGCCAGGGCTGTCTTATCGGCACGAAAAGGTGGCGAGCATTCCGTCGTTTAGCGTCGGGACCACCACGGAGCGCATCAAAACCGCCGCCGATGAAGGCTATTTTATTCTCAAACTCAAAACGGGGGCGGCGGGTACGCAGAAAGAAATGCTGGAAAAAGACCTCGCATTTTTGACCGCCCTGCACAAGACCATCGGGCATTACGAAACGCCCTACACCAAAAGTGGTAAAATTCCGTACTATTTCGACGCCAACGGCCGCTACGAGCACAAAGACACGCTACTGCGGTTCTTGGACCATGCTAAAAAAATCGGTGCATTTGACCAAATTGCCGTGGTCGAAGAGCCATTTGCCGAAGACAATGAGGTCTATGTCGGAGATTTTGGGGTACGCATTGCTGCCGACGAAAGCGCCCACACCGTCGAAGATGCCGCTCGGCGCATTGAGCAGGGGTATTCGGCCATTGCGGTCAAGGCCATCGCCAAAACCCTAAGCATGACCATGAAGATTGCGCAGCTTGCCTACGAAAAGAACATCCCCTGCTTCTGCGCCGACCTCACGGTGAGCCCGATTCTGGTGGATTGGAACAAATCCGTGGCGGCGCGGCTGCCGCCGTTTCCCAATATGTCGATTGGCCTACAGGAAACCAACGGACATCAATATTACAAAAACTGGGACCGACTTATGAGTTATCACCCCAAAGCCAGCGGCACGTGGACAAAAACGGTAAAGGGCGTCTACCCAACCGATGCGTCGTTCTACGCCCAAAGCGCGGGTATTTTTGAGCCTTCCGCGCATTATGAAGGGTTATTTCCGAGATAAATAAACTTTATCTTAAGTATCAAGGCACGATAAATTTAAGATTCACGCTAAGGCGCAAAGCTGCAAAGTGTTTATTATCAATAACCTATTCCCTTTGCCACTTTGCGTCTCTGCGTGATTAATATTGTCTTAGTACTTACATACGCGTTACACCTTCACAAAAATCTTGTGGCGATACATCACGTACAGCACCAGCCACACCAAGATCAGCCCGCCTAGGGCGTTGAATACTTCGTGCCATTTTTCGGGCGCGTAGCCGTACAATCCCGCAAAAAGCAGCCGAGACGACTCTCCGAAATTGACGAAGCGACAGGCCATGTAAATCACCAACGAGTTCATGCCAATAACTTTGAAGAAAAAGGCCCATTTGGTAAATTTTAACACGTCCATTACTCCATAAAAAAGGGCGACCAACAGACAAGCCATGCCGGCCGTGAGCAGAATAAAGGAGCTAGACCACAGGTGTTTATTGAGTGGAAAAACCGTAGCCCACGCCAAGCCCGCCGCGATGCCGATGGCACCCATGCCAATGAGCCGAATCAATTTGATGTTGGCGGTGGTTTTGTCCAATAGTACTTTGCCCGCCAAACTGCCGAAAATAGTCAGGCAGGTAGCCGAGAGTTGGGTGGTCATAGCTAGCTCGTCGTAGGTGGTTTGCTTGAGGCGTCCGGGCATGAAAGAGCGGTCAATCCACCCCACCAAATTGCCCTCAAAGGTAAGGTCGCCACCGCCGTAATCACCAACCGAAATCAGCATCAATGCTGCGTAATATAGCCCAAGAATGGAGAATGCGACGATAAGGTGCGTTTTCCAGCCAGTGTTAAGGTACAAAATAGCTACCAAAAAAGTGGCAATCCCGATGCGCCCGAGCACCGTTCCGTAGCGAATATGGGCGGGGTCAAAAAAATCAACGGGGGCATTTTTGTCTAATATTCCCAGAAAAAACAAAATGAGCATTCGCTTAAATACCTTTTCCAAGAGTTTGGATTGGGGAATGCCTTTGGCGACGCCGTTTTTGAGACTGATGGAAAGGGACACGCCCGCCATGAACAAAAACAGCGGAAAGATAAAATCATAGAAGGTAAATCCGTCCCAATCGGGGTGGTGAAATTGCGCTGCAATGGCATCAATAAAACCAATGTTGGTTTTGCCGCCCATCAAAGAAAGAAAGGCACCGCCGCCAGAAATCATGAGCATATCAAAGCCGCGTAGAGCATCGAGTGAGGCTAGGCGGCTTGAAGAAGAAGCTGAATTCATGTGTCAGGTTGTAGGTTTAGGTATCTACATCCTATAACTCCATTTGCGGCTTTTTTTACTATTGATTACCACCCAAATCTGCTACATTTCTCTAATTTCTTTGTCTTTGACGGTCATTTCCCAGTCGCCGAAACTGCCGTATAGTACGAAAGAGCCAAAGCGAAATTTGTCCACAATTTCGGTGCCTTTCGATACGCTGTCGTAGAAATCCTTATCGACGGGAAGCTCAAAATCAATGGCATTCACGGCGTTTTTGATGTGTTTTTTGATACTAAGCGAAAAATTTGCCTGCTTCAACCGAATTTTGAGAATGTACCGTACTTTCTTGGCCGACTGAAGAGCGTTCAGTTTTTGCAACTGCGCTTTTAGGTCAAGATTTTCTTTTTGCAGGCGTTCCAGTTCGGCAGCATCACCGCCGCAAGAAAACAGAAAAAGAACTGATAGAGAGAAAGATAGCAGCGAAATGGAGGTGCGTTTCATGGTTGTTTTTGGTTCAAAGTTAAATATATCAAAAGCTTAATTGTGGTTTAAAGAATAGAAACGACAATAATGGCCAATGCCAATAAAAGCTGAATGGCGACTTTTAGGGTGAATGTTTGCCCAAAATGAATCGGGTACAGGAAAGAGCCCACAAAAACGCCCGTTACGAAAAACAAAAACCGATTGGACCACATGGAGCCGTTAAAGCCTTTTACGCCGTACTCTGAGGCTTTGATCCACAGCCACGTACAGGCAATCGCCAGCAAATAAGGATAAATGGAGGAAATCCATTTGGGAGATTTGAACTGCCAATACATGATGTACCAATGGCCAAAAGAGCCTAGAAGAAACAGGAAGGTAGCAATCAAAATCTTGGTTAAATTCATAACAGATAGCAATTATGGGTTTAAGATAAAAAATGATGCTGAAAAGGTGCTAATGAGCGTTGGCTATTTGCTGCAAAATTAGTGTTTTCGTTTGAGCGCATTGTTGTACAGAATAGCTACTTTTTTCGACATTTCATCAATGATTTCCCACAATTCAAGAGGGATGGTTGCGTAATTTAATGATAAATAAAGCAGTTTTGGGTCAGAATTCAGTATCCGTTTTATTAGAAACAGCCACTTTTTTATGAAAACACACTTGTTAAAAATGACGACATGGGTCGTTGCGGTAGCGTTGATGATGACTGCCTGCAAAAACAATGATGACCTTCCCAAGCCTCCCGACGAAACCGAAACGAATGCCTTGAAATTGCGCAAGGCGAGCGCTTCAGAGATTGATTATCAGTTATTTGATTACGACAGCAGCGGGCGCATTACCCGACATGTGTCGCAATGGCAGTATGTTCAATCAGACCCGAGTCAAATCAAACGCATCGAAAACAATTTTGAGTACAACTCCGCTGGGCAGCTCATCACGGTGCGCTCGCAGGGCAGCGACCACCGCTATTTTTACACAAATGGCACGTTGGAACGGGTCGAAAGCCGAGCCTCTAATCGCCTGATTTCCACCACGTATTTTCTCTTTGATGCCAAAGGCCGGGTCAGTGAGCGGGAGGAGGTTGTCCCCGATGACCGTCAAATGTCGGATGCACCCGCCAAAACCAAATGGAAGTACACCTACGATGCCAAAGGCAATTGCGTACATGTAGATTATTTTCTCTTTATGGAAGGTAAATATTCTTTGTACGAAACGCTCGATTACAGTGAGTTTGACAGCGCGTCCAACCCCTTCGATCAACTATCGTTTTTCCCGTACGTACCTTGGGTGAAATTTCAAGTAAATAACCCCGGAAAACAAATCAGCACGGCGGCTTCGACGGGTCTTAAACAATCGACTACGTTCCGCTACCAATACGACGCCAAAGGGATTCCTACCCAGCGCACCATCAACCAAGGAGGCGCTGAATGGACGTTGAAATTGGAGTATTGATTCAGTATGATTTTAAGTGTATTGCCTCCTCTTGTCACCTTCTGGGTGTCGAGAGGGGGCTTTTTTGTGGTGAATGAAAAAAATGATTTGGGGAGATACGTTTTTCGTTCTTGAATTTATGGAGCCTATCTTCCTATCTTTGGTGATTCACTGACCCCGTAATCATCTCATGAACAAATTGATTTTTTTCTGCCTCCTCCTGAGCAGTGTCTTTTTGGTAAGCCACACCGCCGACGATGCGCTCATCGACGGCAAGGCATTTGCAAAGCATATTCAAGTACTAGCTTCCGACGCCTTTGAAGGTCGCAAGCCATTCAGTGTTGGTGAAACCAAAACCATCAATTACTTAAAAACCGAATTTGAAAAATTGGGCCTGAAACCCGGCAATGGCAAAAGCTATTTTCAGGAGGTGCCTATGGTGGATATTTTGTCCAAACCCGCTGGTCCGCTGGTCATGAAAGGCAAAAGCGGGGAGATTTCCCTCAACTACCTTACAGATTTTGTGGCCGCTACGCGCCGCGTGCAAGACCAAGTAAAGGTCGAAAACTCCGAAATGGTGTTTGCGGGTTATGGCATTGTGGCGCCCGAATACGGTTGGAACGACTACGCTGGGCTGGACGTCAAAGGTAAAACTGTATTGGTGTTGGTCAACGACCCGGGGATTGTAGACGATAACCTGTTTAAAGGAAACACCATGACCTATTACGGCCGGTGGACGTACAAATTTGAAGAGGCCGCTCGTCAAGGCGCGGCTGGCGTGCTCATCATTCACGATACAGGCCCGGCGAGTTATGGCTGGTCGGTAGTGCGAAGCGGCTGGTCAAAATCCAAACTCTACCTCCAAGCTGCCGACGACAACCGCTCACGGGCCGCGATGGAAGGTTGGATTACGCTAGAATCGGCCAAAAAACTCTTTCAGCTCGCAGGGATTAAGCCCGATGTAATGCACGAAGCCAGCAAAAAAGGGTTTAAACCCGTGCCGCTGGGCGTAACAACTTCGTTGACCATCGACAATGAAACCAAAAAATCCACCTCTCACAACGTGATGGCGGTGCTGCCAGGAACAACCCGCGCCAACGAGTACGTGGTGTACACTGCCCACTGGGACCACCTCGGCAAGGGCGAGCCAATCAACGGGGATTCTATTTATAACGGAGCCGCCGATGACGCCTCAGGTACGGCGGCGGTATTGGAAATAGCGACGGCTTTTACTAAACTCAAAAAGAAACCCGCCCGCTCGATTGTGTTTATGGTTGTAACGGCCGAAGAGCAGGGTTTGTTGGGGTCAGAATATTATTGTACGCATCCCATCTTTCCGCTTGACAAAACCGTGGCCGACATCAACATGGACGTTTTGCAGCCTTTTGGACGCACCAAAGACGTGATTGTGGTCGGAAAAGGGCAGTCAGATTTGGACGATTACATTGAGGCCGCGGCCAAAAAGCAAGACCGATTCACGCGCGGGGAGCCCAATCCGTCGGGAGGATGGTATTTTCGTTCCGACCATTTTAATTTTGCCAAAGTAGGCGTACCGTCGTTGTACATCGAAAACGGCGTCATTTCCCGTCAACACGGCGAAGACTGGGGCAAAGCCCAAAAAGAGCAGTTTAATCTCTACCGCTACCACATGCCCACCGACGAGTATGACGGAAAGTGGGATTTGACGGGTATCGTCGAAGACATGAAACTGTTGTACGAAGTGGGGCATCGCATCAGCAACGAAAGCACTTATCCGGGATGGAAAAAAGGCTCTGAATTCAAGGCAGCTCGCGATAAAATGATGAAATGACCATGAAAATAGTAACGCTTTTAACGCCACTCATGGTGGCTTTTTCCATTGGTTATTCGCCTAACGAGGCTGGCAATGAGAATACTGCCAACGGCAATAAAACGTTGGCGGTGAGAATACTACCAACGGCACCCGATGAATTCCCGAGCGAAATTGTCAATTTCAAATCCTACGCCCAAAATCCTGTTTTTGCAGGAACGGGTAAGCCTGGCACTTGGGACGAGAAAATCAGGGAACGCGGCTACATTTTACGTGAAGGAAACACCTACCATTTGTGGTACACGGGCTACAAAAAGGAAAAAAATGCCGTTATGCATTTAGGCTACGCCACTTCTCCCGACGGACTCACGTGGACGCGCCATTCGTCGAATCCCATTTATGATTTGGATTGGGTCGAAGATATGTCGGTCATTAAGTCCAACGGCGTGTATTATATGTTTGCCGAAGGCAGAAACGACATTGCGCATTTGCTCACCTCCACCGACCGCATTCATTGGCAGGAAAAGGGGGCGCTGAATGTGCGGCTCACCAACGGAAACCCAATTTCCGAAGGGGCGTACGGAACCCCCGCGATTTGGTACGAAAAGGGCACGTGGTATCTTTTTTATGAACGCGGCGACTTGGGTATTTGGCTGGCTACTTCCAAAGACCTGAAAATCTGGACGAACGTGCAAGACGAACCCGTGTTGAAAATGGGGCCCGAAACCTACGACCAATACGCCGTAGCCATGAACCAAATTATCAAATACAAAGGGCTGTACTACGGCTATTATCACGCCTCCGCCTTTAAAGATTGGCGCGAATGGTCGATGAACGTGGCGGTTTCTAAGGATTTGATCCACTGGAAAAAATATGAAAATAACCCCATCATCGGTAACGACAAATCCAGCGGTTTGCTGGTCCACGACGGCAAGCAATACCGCATGTATACGATGCACCCCGAGGTAAATGTCTATTTTCCAAACGACTGGATTCCACTTTTTAACGGCACCTCTACCGAGCAATGGGTTTCGGCCAAATCGGACCAATTTCCCAAAGCAGGTTGGGCCATTGACAATAGAATTCTGGTGGTTAATCAAGGGAAAGGCGAAAGCAAAGCCGTAGTACGTGGTGGTGACATTATTACCAAAAAGATGTTTGCGCAGTTTGACTTGGAGTTTGAATTCAAACTAGCCCAAGGAGCAAATACAGGGTTGAAATATTTCGTCAAAAAATACCTCGACGGTGCCATTTTAGGCTGTGAGTATCAGCTCATCGATGATGCTGGCAACAAAGACATTGCCAACGACACCAACGACAAACGCCGCACCGCCGGATTGTACGAGTTGTTTGCGCCCGTTTCACGACAATTAAAACCCATCGGCGAATGGAACAAAGGCCGTATCAGGGTGGAAGGTAAGCACGTAACGCACTGGCTCAATGGCGTAAAAGTGGTTGAGTACACCATCGGCAGCCCTGAATTTATGAAAGCCAAAGCCGAAAGTAAGTTTAAAGACGTAAAGGATTTCGGAACTGCCCCTGGGCATATCCTGCTCCAAGACCACGGCGACGAAGCGGCTTTTCGAAACATTCGGATTCGGGAGTTGTAAATTATTTTTTGACTCATTAATCTCTCAGATATTTTGAACGATAATTGGTTATAGTGTTTCCCCTAACGATGTTTCTCGACAAAAAATGAAGCACCTATGATAATAATTCTTTCCATTGCCCAAAAAATGTATTTATTGACTACATTCAGGGAATTTTACAAAATTTAATCTAGTCTTTATTTGCGTTAAGGGTATTATGCATAGTTCAGAAAAAGAAACTTTTGAGAAACTAACCTATTTAATCCAGCAGAATATTACCAATCCGGCCTTCTCGCTAAGTAGCATTTGTAAGGAGTTGGGAATAAGCAGAACGCAGCTGCACCGAATCGTAACTGCCCACAGCCAACTTCCTATCACTCTTTACATCCGGAAAGTAAAAATGTTGAAAGCCAAAGACTTATTACTGAATACAGACATGCGAGTGTCTGAAATTACCTACGAAGTAGGAATTGACAGTCCGCAAAACTTTAGCAAATACTTTACGCAGGAGTTCAACGTAAATCCTACTGAATTCAGAAAACAGTCCCAAACGGAAGAAGTTTCTACGGTGACCGACTTGGAAGTGTCGATTGCAGTATTGCCCTTCGTAAATATGAGTAGCGACCCCGAGCAGGATTTTTTCTGTGACGGCATGACCGAAGAGATCATCAACCGACTTGCGCAGGTCTCGGGCCTGAAAATAGCGGGACGTACCTCCAGTTTTGCGTTTAAAGGCCAAAACCTGGACGTAAGACAAATCGGTCAGCAGCTGAACGTTAGCTTTGTTTTGGAAGGAAGCCTCCGAAAATCAGGCAATAAGCTACGTATTACCGCCCAACTTAACAAAGTAGCCGACGGGTTTAATGTATGGTCGGAAAAATATGACCGCGAAGCGGAAGATGTATTTGATATTCAGGATGAAATTTCACTATCCATTCTCAACCGGATTAAGAGCAATGTATTAGTTACCGAAAAAGTCGCCGTCTTGAAGAGGTACACCAACAATCCCGAGGCGTATCGGCTGTATCTGTACGGGCGTTTTTACTACAATAAATTTGCGGGAGCCGACAATTTTTACAAAGCCATTGACTATTATCAGGCAGCAATAGCAATCGAGCCCAGCTATGCTATCGCCTATTCTGGAATGGCGTCCTGTTTTCTCAATTTGTGGTTTTATCGGTACGCCTCGGCTACCCAGTGCCTACCTCAAATGCAGCAGTGCGCCCAATATTCGCTTGAATTGGATGACCAAATTGCCGAAAGTCATCTGGCCATCGCTCGCTTAAAGATGTATTATGAATGGGATTTGGTGGGGGCGTTGCGCTCGTTCCAAAAAGCCCTCGAGCAGAATCATAACATGGCTGAAGCCCACGGTCAATATGCCCTGTGTCTCAGTATATTGGGCGAAGTTCCCCGCGCCATCGACCATGCCCAGACTGCCTTTGACCTCGACCCTTTTTCATTGATTAATAATTTCTACACAGGGTATATTTACTGGATTGCGGGTGATTTTCGGAAAGCCCTTGTACAGGGAAGAAGGCTGCTGGAACTCGAACCCAATTTTTGGGGCGGGCACATCATCATGGGGTTCAATTTGATAAAATCCAAGCAATATAATGAAGCCCTCGCCGAACTAGAAAAGGCCCTCCGTCAAAATTATAGTGGCCTAACCCTGAGCGGCTATGGCAGCCTGTTGGCGCTGGTGGGCCACCAAGAGAAAGCGAGGGAGGTAATCCAGAAAATGGAAGTCTTGCACCAAACCCAACCCGTGGCCAACTATGACATGGGTATCGTACACGCCTGTCTGGGCGATAAAGATACGGCGTATGATTTCTTTGAAAAGGCTATTGCCTTGCGCGAGCCTCCGATGCTGTTTTTCCCATTTATTGTACGGGATTGGTTGGCTCATTTCAAAGAAGATTCCCGCTACAAAACGCTATTGGAAAAGACAATCCTTAAAGCCCGATAAAAATGCACCTACCACGGTAGCCTTTCACATCCAATCTGTTCCTTCTTCTATTGCCGAGGGTGTGGAACAATAAGCTAAATATTTGAAACAATAGACTAAGTTTTCAGAACATCGTACCAACGGCTTTTGTTGGGGCGGTTATACTTTTGATTTATCATTTATTAATGATAAACAAGGGTCTAACTGTAATTATTTAAGATTGTTCTGCGTATGGAAACTCAACATTTTTCGTCTGTATCGGCTTTTGTACGTCAAAAAGACCACAATGATTCCGCGCTAAAATGCCTGGGAAGCGTAGCGCAACACCATGGCAAAATCCTCTCGTTAAGTACCCTCCGGGCTAAAAAAAGCCATGGTTTCGGTAGCTTGAGAGACCTTGCCGAAACCGCCGAGTCCATTGGTTTCAGAGCCCGTTGCATCAGTATTTCTTTTTCATCCCTCAAACGGGAAATCCCGCTGCCCTGCATTATAAAATGGGATAATCACGGGTTTGTGGTAGTTTCCAACATCGTTCAGAATCAGGTTTCCATCTGCACCGACAAAACTCCGCTGACGGTGTCGGCCGATGAATTTTGCAAACATTGGCTACCAGCGGGCGCAGAAGAAGGAACCGTATTGTTGCTCGACCCCACGCCCGCGTTTTTTCAGGATGCCGAAGCACCCACCGATGCCCAGCCGCAGGGATTACGTTCGTTGACGGCCTATTTAAAAAAATACCCCAAATTGATGTGGCAGTTGTGGTTGGGCATGATTGTCGGGACTATTCTCAAACTCATTTTTCCTTTTCTTACCCAGTCCATTGTGGATGTGGGGGTGATGAACCATAACCTAAACTTTATCTATATTTTTCTGGCGGGGCAATTGATGCTGATGGTGGGGCGCAATTCGCTCGAAGCCATTCGAGGTTGGCTTTTGCTCTATGTCAGTACCCGCGTCGGGGTGTCGTTATTGACCGATTTTATTGCCAAAATCATGCGTTTGCCCATCAGTTATTTCAACGAAAAAGCCGTGGGGGAGGTGATGCAGCGCATCGAAGACCAAAAACGCATCGAAACGTTTCTTTCAACGCACCTGATTGCCATCTTGTTTTCGGTACTGAATCTGGTCATTTACACCCTTATTTTTGCCCTCTACGACTTGACCATCTTCGGCATTTTTCTGGGAGCTACGCTGCTCTATATCAGTTGGATTTCGATTTTTATGAAAAAACGCCGCGAGCATGATTTCAAGCGGGCAAAAATGGCCGAACAAGAACAAAATAAACTGGTTCAGCTCGTTCAGGGAATGCCCGACATTAAGTTGGCCAATGCCGAAATGCTCAAACGCTGGGATTGGGAACAGATTCGGGCCAAGCTTTTTCGGCAAAATATCAAACTCCTTAAGCTCTCGCAGGTTCAGCAAATCGGCGGCTTGCTCATCAACGAAACCAAGGTGTTGATTATCACGTTTTTGTCGGCCAAGGCCGTTCTTGACGGCGACCTTTCGCTGGGAGCCATGCTCGCCGTACAGCAAATGCTAGGTCAAACCAACGGCCCCACCGAACAGCTTTTTGCCTATCTTCAGCAGATTCAGGATGCCCGCATCAGCACCGAGCGCATCAACGCGGTGCATCAAATGCCCGAAGAAGAAGGCGATGATTTTACAAAAGTGACGCAGTTGTCGGAGAAACAACCCTTGGTTTTGCGAAATGTAAATTTCCACTACCCAAATGCCAAAAATAGTACTCTCCGCGATATTCGGCTCTACATTCCTGCGGGCAAAACAACCGCCATTGTGGGCTCAAGTGGCAGCGGCAAAACCACCCTTCTCAAATTGTTGATGAAACATTACGCACCCACCTCGGGGGAATTGTCGCTCGGAAAACTCAGTCTCAACAACATCTCAACGCGGGCTTGGCGCAGCGAATGCGGAGTGGTGATGTCGGACGGGGTGATATTTTCGGATTCGATTCTGAACAACATCGCCCTTGGCGATAACGACCCCGACATGGAGCGTTTGCAGAATGCCGCTCGGGTGGCCAATATCCACGAGTGGATTGAGTCCACGCCGCTGGGTTATCACACCATCATCGGCAGCGAGCACGGCAGCATCAGCCAAGGACAGAAGCAACGTATACTCATTGCCCGTGCAGTTTATAAAGACCCTGAATTCTTATTTTTTGACGAAGGTACCAGCGCCTTAGACGTTCAGAATCAACAGATAATCATGAAAAATCTGGACGAATTTTTCAGCGGCCGCACCGTAGTAGTAGTCGCACACCGCCTCAGCACCATTCGCAATGCCGATCAAATCGTGGTCATTGAAGAAGGGCAAATTAAAGAAAAAGGCACCCATGAAGAGCTGCTTGCGTTGGAAGGGCGCTATTATGAACTGCTCACCACGCAGCTAGAAGCCGCCGCCTAGTAGGGGCAGGGCTTGCCTCGGCCCGAAGTATAGTTCTTGCCTCTGCCCCAAGTAGAGAGTGACCCTCAAAATTATTCAATCGTTGATTTTATTCAATTCAGTAACTTAAACGTAACATGAAAAAGTACTCAGATAATCAGTTAGGAGAAGAAATGCTCAGTATTTTGAGCGAAACACCCAGTTGGGTGATTCGTACGGGAGCGGGGGTGATGTCGGGAATTGTGATGTTGTTTTTTGTTGGTACGTGGGTCATTAAATACCCCGAAGTATTGAAAGGAAACGCCATCGTCACCACGCAAGTGCCGCCTATTCGGGTGGTAGCGCCCATGGGCGGGCGCATGGTACGGCTGTTGGCCAAGGACGAAATGATGGTAAAAAAAGGAGATGTTTTGGCCGAAACGGAAAATACAACGCGGCTAGAAAATATCCCTACCATGCAGCAATTACTCAGCGATGCGCAGGCTTTTTTGCAAAATCCACAACGTGAAATTGTTTTTCCAAGCAACAACTTTGTCTGGGGAGATTTACAGGAAGATTTTAACGCACTTCGCCAAAATTACCGAGATTTCAAACGCATTCAGTCAGATACTTACCAAGCAGCGCAGGGGCAAACGATGCAACAACAAGCGGAGCAGCTTCGTGCATTGGCTGCCATCAACGAGCGTCAGAAAATGCTCAATGAAGAGGAGTTTGCCAATGAAAAAGAGCATTTTCTCAGCGACGAAAAGCTGTTTAAAGAAGGGATTTACAGTAAATTTGAATACATCGCGAGCAAGAATAAGCATTTAAAAAAACAACGAGAGCGTGAAGAATTTCTTAAAAATACGCTTGATAATAATTTAAAAATTAACGAATTGGAAGCAGAATTGCGGGTGTTTGAGCAAACGTTTTTGGAAAGAAAACGTCTTTATCTCGACAACATCGAACGCAGTGTTCATAACATTGAAAACAGCCTGCGCAACTGGCAACAAAACTACCTCATTACGGCTCCCGCCGACGGTAAGTTGGTCTTTTTGAAGAACTTAACCGAAAACCAGCACCTCAGCGTTTCGGATACGCTCTTTGCCGTGATGCCAACAAAAGCACAGTTTATTGCCACGATGGATATCCCTGTTCATGGCATGGGAAAGGCCGATGTGGGCCAAAAAGTCATCATCAAACTAGACGACTATCCCTATCAAGAATTTGGAATGCTCGAAGGGCGAGTGCTGAGCCTGGCTCCTTCGCTGAATGTGCGCTATTACCGCGTCATGGTGGCGCTACCTAAAGGGCTGAAAAGTACCTACAACCAGACCTTTGTTTGTAAGTCAGAAATGGCGGGTACGGCAGAAATCGTAACCGCCGACCTTCGCCTGATTGAACGTGCCTTCTACGGTTTTCGGAAGTTATTGATGTAAGGTATTTTGGGTAGTCGTACCACGACGGTTAGGTAGTTCAGAAATCCAAAATATAGGCCAAGAGAATTGGTCTTCAATCAAGGATATTTATTGTCCAATAAAATATTCTAAAAATATCATTAAAGACCTTAACTTTATACCCAAACATGGCCCTAGTATTTGATTCCCAAGTTGGTCGTATGAGTGTACCAGAAAATGTAATCATTGAGAAATTAACCCGAATTGTTGAGGAAAACCTTGATAATCCTACGTTTTCATTAGATCAGGTCTATAAAGAATTGGGTATCAGCCGGACGCACCTGCACCGGATTATCAAAGACCAAACCCAACTCTCGACCACGCTGTACATCCGAAAAATAAGATTGCACAAAGCAAAAGAGCTACTGGCAACGTCTGACCGGCGCATTGCCGAAATTGCGGATTTAATCGGAATAGACAGCCCCCAAAATTTCAGTAAATACTTCTTTGAAGAATTTGCGGTTAGCCCGACCGAATTCAGAAAACAAAAAAATATCCCTGCCCCAGCGAGCAGCACTTTTACGGTGAGCGGGCCCAGTGTTCAGGGCGCTTCGGTGCATCGTTCAGACAAAAGTTATCGGTACGTATGGGGTGGTATTTTTTTGGCGATATGGTTTGTGATTGGGGTGTATTTTTGGAAAAGTCAGGAAAATTCACGCTCTGCTAATGCGTTCGGCGTGGCTAATTACAACGAACTTTTTGATAACTCCGTTGTCATTTTACCCTTCAAAAGTGATGCTAACGGCGAATCGCTGGCCGAAGGGGTAATGGAAGAAATCCACGGTTCACTGTCGCTCATTGAAAACCTTAAAGTGATTGCCCGGCGGTCTTCCAACGAATACAAAGACAGCGGAAAGACGGCTCGGCAGATTGGGGCCGAACTTCAGGTGGCGTATATTTTGCAGGGACGCGTCGATGAAAAGAACAATAAGGCGCAAGTGGCGCTAGAATTGGTTCGTACCCAAGATGGTATCACGGTTTGGACCAAAAACCAGGAAGGAGATTTGAAGAATTTTTTCAATCTGATGAACGAAGTCGTCAAAGAACTTGCCTTAGAACTTAACCAAAAGATTACGCCCGGATTGGCGAATAAATTAGAGCGGGTTCCGACAAAAAATGCCGAGGCTTACAATGAGTTTTTGCAGGGGCGCTTGCTGATGATTGAGCGTACCCAAGAAAAATTGGCCGCGAGTATCCAGAAGTTTGAACGTGCGCTGGCGCTCGACCCCGATTTTGCAGAAGCCTACGCTTACAAGGCGATTGCCAGTCATCTTACGGGAAATATGGGCTATGCCGATATGGCGACTAGCGGCAATGTCGCCGAACAAAACGCGCTGAAAGCGATTCAATTGGATGCGCAAAATGCCACGGCTTATGCCACCTTAGGGAATGTGTACCGGGATCAGTTTAAGTGGCAGCAAGCCAAGACATCATACACTATTGCCTTGAAATACCGCCCCAACGACGCCCAAACCATTTATTGGTACAGCTTGTTGATGCGCTCGATGGGCCACCCAGAGGAAGCGCTCCAATACAGCGCCAAAGCCATGGCCATCGACCCGTTGTACCCTGTTATTTTGGGTGGGCATGTCTTGAATTGTGCCTACGCTGGGCAGTACGATTTGGCTGAAAAAAGCATCAAAGACGGCCAGTTGATTTTCGATGATTCCTTTGTGTATTACATGGCGAGGGGTTACTATTACTTGACTCGGGAGAACTACGCGCAGGCGCTGAAAGAATTCAAAAAAGTGCAGAAGTTGAATCCAAATATGAAATATTTCAGCACGCTCATCTACTATTGCGAAGCCCGTCAGGGCAATAAAGCTTCGTCGGTGTCGTATCTAAAATCGCTGGGGAATCACCCGCAAGATTACCTTTCTAAGTCGATGGTTTACGCAGGCATGGGGGAGAAAGACAGCAGCATGGTTTACTTACAAAAAGCGGCCGATTTGGGCGTTATTCACTCCGATATTCTGGTAAACCCAACGTTCAAAATCCATCGAAAAGACCCCCGTTTTGAGGCCATACTTCGCAAGTTTGACTTAATGGATTCTAAATCACTGCCTCAATAAGCCAGCAACTGACCGCCAGTTTTATTATCTCATTGCCGACTGTTTATTTTCGGTGTAGGGCTCTTTTTTGCGTTTCAAAAAGGGTTTTGGAACAATAAACTAAGTTTTTGGAACAATAAACTAAGTCTGGAACGATAAACTAACGAATTGCCCAAATAGACTAACATCTTCAAATTATAGCTCCTTAGCTTTGCCAAAACAATGGCGTAACGGCTATTCTCTAAACCCTTAAACCAAAATTGGATGAAAACTCTTTGCTGTTTTGGCAGGTGCCCACCTGTACTTATTACTCCCATGCCTTCTTGATTCGGTGCTCGAAAGGCCAGCCTTTGGCGGCTTTTGCGGATGCGTTTTCACGCTTGGGACTTCTAACTTATTACACGTTTACAATTACACTTTATACTACTTTTTTTACAAGCGTTTCGTATGAAAAACTCTCTATTTATGAAGGTCTTTTACCCTACTGTTTTTGATTCAATAAGAAAATTCTTCTTCCTCTACCTAATCATTTGTACATCCGTACAAAGTTGGGCCGAAGTCCCTAAAGTCACCGCCGGCGATGCACCAGCCTCGGTCGCGCAGCCAGCAGTTGAATGCCTCTCCACCGGTACCACTTGGATAGCCAGAACGGCCGCAGAATCGAACGGTTGGCGCTCCGTAGCGTATGGTAACGGTGTGTTCGTGGCAGTGGCACTTGATGGTACAAACCGCGTGATGACCAGCCCCGACGGTATTACTTGGACAGCCCGCGCAGCAGCAGCGGTGAGCAATTGGTACTACGTAACCTATGGAAATGGTCTGTTTGTGGCCGTGGCAAACAGCGGCACTACCCGCGTGATGACCAGCCCCGACGGTATCACTTGGACTCCGCGTACGGCCGCAGAAGCGAATGATTGGGGCTCCGTGACGTACGGTAATGGCCTGTTTGTGGCGGTGGCGGTAACTGGCACAAACCGTGTGATGACCAGTCCCGATGGCATTACCTGGACAGCCCGCGCGGCGACAGGAGTGACGACTCGTTGGAATTCCGTGACCTACGGCAACGGCCTGTTCGTGGCCGTGGGAACTCCCATCAGTCCTAGTACTACCCGCGTAATGACCAGCCCAGATGGTATCAACTGGACAGCTCGCACGGAAGTGGGGGCTGCT
Organism: Runella salmonicolor; assembly: GCF_024158025.1. Taxonomy (NCBI): domain Bacteria; kingdom Pseudomonadati; phylum Bacteroidota; class Cytophagia; order Cytophagales; family Spirosomataceae; genus Runella; species Runella salmonicolor. Next base: position 1,086,877 of record NZ_JAMZEL010000001.1, on the reverse strand, counting down.
GGCTGGGCCTGCGTGACCTACGGCAACGGGCTATTCGTGGCGGTGGGCATAAACCGCGTGATGACCAGCCCAGACGGCATCAACTGGACAGCCCGCACCGCAGCGGAATCAAACACTTGGATTGAAGTGACCTATGGCAATGGACTGTTCGTGGCGGTGGCATTCGACGGTACAAACCGCGTGATGACCAGCCCCGACGGCATCACCTGGACGGCGCGTGCAGCAGCAGCGGCGAATAGTTGGGTGGGCGTAACGTTTGGAAATAATATTTTCGTGGCAGTAGGTGCAAACAGCGTGATGACCAGCACCATACATGAAATCAATCTGCAGGGAGGTTCTCCTCTCACTAATATCCCCGATGGTGACAACGCGCCTACGGCGGCCAAAGGAACCGATTTTGGGAATGTAAATGTGGGTAGCAATGAAGTAAAAACTTTTACCATTCAAAATACGGGCGGAGTTCCCCTCAACATCAGCAGTATTAGCTCCAGCAACGGGCTGTACGCCGTGAGCGGGTTAACGCTCCCCACGACCATAACAGCAGGCGGTTCGGCGACCTTCACCGTCACCTTTTCGCCCACTACAACGGGCGCTCAAAATACCACCATCACCGTCAACAACGACGACTGCGACGAAGCGGTGTATGATTTTGCCGTAACTGGCAATGCTGTTTGCCCCGTCATTACCATCAATGCACCTACTGTTACGCAGCCTACCTGCACCACTCCTACGGGCACTATCGTTGTCAACGCCACGGGTAGCGGCACGTTGGAGTACAGCATCAACAACGGCAGCAATTGGCAAAGCAGTAATACCTACGGTGGGCAAGCCGCAGGAAATTACAACCTTAAAGTACGTTCGCAGGCCACTCCAAGCTGTGAAGTTACCTACGCCAGCAACCCCGTGGTACTCACTTCGCCCTTTACCGCCTCAACTACGGCAGACACTTGGACGGGCTGTGTCTCTACCGACTGGGCTACCCCAGCCAACTGGGCAGACGGCACCGTACCCACGGCAGTAGACGAAGTGACGATTCCTGCGACAAGCAATAATCCCGTCATTAACGGGGCAGCGGTAGCTAAAACCGTAGGTGTGATGAATAATGCGGTGCTTACCATTAATGCCTCAGGTGAATTGGTTATCAATGGTTCCAAAAGCTGGAACGGTCTCACCAGCGGCCTCTATAATATTGGAACAGTAAACAATAGTGGCCTACTGAGGCTTGGCAACCTATCCAGTGTAGGGCAGGTGGGCATTATTGCTGAACGCAATTTTAATAACAACGCCGGCGGAGAAATTCATATTGATAACTCGACGATTATAGGGCTTAGTACTGGGTTCTCTCACACCTTTACAAATTCAGGGAAAATTTTTATCGGTGTAAACGCAGGTGTAGGAGCCTACGGCATCATTAACTATGCCACTTTCAATAACAATCCTTGTGCAGAGGTACACTTGTCTGGTACATTATACAACTATTACCCTTTCAACAATGATGGATTTTTTCGGGTAAATACGCTCAGCGCCCACGCCAATTCCGGTACGTTGACCAACAACGGCATCATCGAATACCCACAAGGTAATCCCATCCCCAACGTCACCAACAATGATGTGATCATAGCGCCCATCAGCACCTGTGGTGTGCTTACGCCTGCCCTGCAAATTGGCGGTTCCAATGACTTTACCGTGGGCGGTACGTGGTACAAAGATGCCAATATGATGGCTACGGCAGGTACTTACAGCGGCAATACATTTACGGTCACCGACCTGACGGTGGGCGCTCATACGCTTTATTTCACCGTGACCGACCCCGCCAATGCGTGTCCGCGAACGGTAGGGATTAATGTGACGGTCAATCCCGCCAGCGTCGGCGGAACGGTGGGTGCCGCCCAAACGATTTGTGCAAACACGGCCCCCGCAGATTTAACCCTCACGGGCAATGCGGGCAACGTGGTCAAATGGCAGAAATCAACCGATTTGGCCTTCACTTCACCGACTGACATCGCAAGTACGAGTACAACACTTACCAGTGCCACCATCGGCAACCTGACAACAAACACTTATTTCCGTGCCGTAGTCAAAAACGGGGTGTGTGACGAAGTAAATTCCGAGGCAGTTTTAATTACTGTTAACGGGCAAGAAATCAATCTCCAAGGCGGTTCACCTCTCACAAATATCCCCGACGGCGACAACGCGCCTATGGCGGCCAAAGGAACCGATTTTGGCAATGTAAATGTGACTAGCAATGTAGTAAAAACATTTACTGTACAAAATACGGGCAGTACTCCCCTCAACATCAGCAGCATTGTTTCCAACAACGCGCTGTTTACGGTGAGTGCTTTATCTCCTGCGAGTCCAATTGCGGCAGGCGGTTCGGCGACCTTTACTGTCACCTTTTCGCCCACCGCAACGGGCGTGCAGAATGCCGTCATCACCGTAAACAGTAATGATTGCGACGAAGCGGTGTATGATTTTGTTGTGACGGGCAATGGCGCTTGTCCTACCATTACCATCAATGCACCTACAGTTACACAGCCTACCTGCACCACTCCTACGGGTACTATCGTTGTCAACGCCACGGGTAGCGGCACGTTGGAGTACAGCATCAACAATGGCAGCACTTGGCAAAGCAGCAATACCTACGGTGGGCAAGCTGCTGGCAATTACAACATCAAAGTACGTTCGCAGGCCACTCCAAGCTGCGAGGTTACCTACGCCAGCAACCCCGTGGTGCTTGCCTCGCCTTTTACCGCCTCCACCACTACCGATACTTGGACGGGCTGCGTCTCTACGAACTGGGCTACCCCAAGCAATTGGGCGGATGGCAGCGTACCTACGGCAGTAGACGATGTAGTGCTACCCAATACGACCAACAAACCCAGCATTGTGGGTGGGACTGCGGCAGTAGCTAAATCTATTGAAGTACAAACTGGAACTACCCTCACTATTTCCACCACGGCCAGTCTGACGGTGAACGGCTCGAAAAATGTAAGTGGTATTGGTGGGGCGACCACGGCTTTCGACAACCTTGGCACGGTTGAAAACAATGGACAGCTTATCTTGGGTAATACCACAAGTGTGGGAGGCGAAGGAATTTATAACAGGGGTACTTTCAATAACAACGCGGGCGGGGACATCAAGATTGACCGTTCAACTTTTCGTGCCCTTTTGAATAGAGATGCAACCTTCAATAACTCCGGACTTATCACCATTGGTGCTTTGGCAAGTGTAGGTCAGCGTGGCTTAAATAACTTTGGCAGCACAGCTATGTTTAACAACAACACGGGCGGTGAAATCAAAATTGATAATGCCACCAATATAGGTCTATACAACGAGGGGGGAGGCACCTTTACCAATGCCGCTAAAATCACCATCGGCGCAACCACAAGTATAGGAGGCGAAGGAATTTATAACCATAACACGAGTACTTTCAATAACAATACAGGTGGCGACATTAAGATTGACCGAACTGGCCGTGGTCTTTTGAACCATACGGCCACCTTCAATAACGCAGCCCTTATCACCATTGGTGCTTTGGCAAGTGTAGGTCAGCGTGGCTTAAATAACTTTGGCAGCACAGCCATGTTCAACAACAACACAGGCGGTGAAATCAAAATTGATAATGCAACCGCCATCGGTCTATACAACGAGAGTGGCACTTTTACCAACGCCGCTAAAATCACTATCGGTGCGACAGTAAGCGCAGGGATGGCCTCGAATGGCCTCACAAATGATGCCACTTTCAATAATAATACTGGTGGGCAAATTACGATTGATAGAGTAACTTCTCGAGGTATTCTAAATAACAATCCCTTTTCAAATACAGGGGAAATACGAATTGGTGCAACTGCGATAACGGCTCAGGATTGCATTAGAAATACAAACTCATTTATAAATCACTCTGGTGGTAAAATTTACCTCGATCGTGCATGGGGTAACGGCATTTGGACTTCCGGAAACAGCTTTCAAAATAGTGGTGAAATCACCGTAGGATCTATTGCCAATATGGGCGTAGGTATTTTGAATACGGGGACTTTCTCCAACAATGCTTTGGGTAGCATTCAATTAGATCGGGTAACCCGGGGTATGACCAATACGAGTACGTTTACCAATGCGGGTCAAATCAAGATGGGCAACAATGTACCGTTAAGATCGGCGCAAGGTCTTTTGAATGGCAATGGTTCAGGTATGGTGGCAGCGGTGTTTAATAATCTGGCTGGGGGCTTGCTTCAAATCGACCAAACACCCGCTAACCAAGACGGCATTTTGAATGAATTGTTGACCACCTTCACCAACGCAGGCACCGTTAGCATCGGCACGTTGGGTAGCATTGGGGGCCATGGAATAAACAATGCGGGTACATTTTCCAACAATGCCTGCGCTACCTTGACGGTATTTGACAACCTAAACAACAGCAGCACTTTTACCAACGCAGGTTTCTTTACGGTCAAAACGGCGCAAGCACATACTAACTCAGCCCTCACCAACAACGGAGTCATCGAATACCCACAAGGTAATCCCATCCCCAACGTCACCAACAATGATGTGATCATAGCGCCCATCAGCACCTGTGGTGTGCTTACGCCTGCCCTGCAAATTGGCGGTTCCAATGACTTTACCGTGGGCGGTACGTGGTACAAAGATGCCAATATGATGGCTACGGCAGGTACTTACAGCGGCAATACATTTACGGTCACCGACCTGACGGTGGGCGCTCATACGCTTTATTTCACCGTGACCGACCCCGCCAATGCGTGTCCGCGAACGGTAGGGATTAATGTGACGGTCAATCCCGCCAGCGTCGGCGGAACGGTGGGTGCCGCCCAAACGATTTGTGCAAACACGGCCCCCGCAGATTTAACCCTCACGGGCAATGCGGGCAACGTGGTCAAATGGCAGAAATCAACCGATTTGGCCTTCACTTCACCGACTGACATCGCAAGTACGAGTACAACACTTACCAGTGCCACCATCGGTAACCTGACGGCCAATACGTACTTCCGCGCCGTGGTCAAAAACGGGGTGTGTGACGAAGTCAATTCCATGCCGGTTTTGATTACCGTTAACGGGCAAGAAATCAACCTTCAAGGAGGTTCTCCCCTCACCAATATCCCCGATGGTGACAACGCGCCTACGGCGGCCAAAGGAACCGATTTTGGAAGTTTTGAGGTAACCAGCAACGCAGTAAAAACATTTACTGTACAAAATACGGGCAGTACTCCCCTCAACATCAGCAGCATTGTTTCCAACAACGGGCTGTTTACGGTAGGTGCTTTATCTCCTGCGAGTCCAATTGCGGCAGGCGGTTCGGCGACCTTTACTGTCACCTTTTCGCCCACCGCAACGGGCGTGCAGAATGCCGTCATCACCGTCAACAGCAATGATTGCGACGAAGCGGTGTATGATTTTGCGGTAACCGGCAATGCTGTTTGCCCTGCCATTACCATCAATGCACCTACTGTTACGCAATCCACCTGCGCCACTCCTACGGGTACTATCGTGGTCAACGCCACGGGTAGCGGCACGTTGGAGTACAGCATCGACAACGGCAGCAATTGGCAAAGCAGTGCCACTTTCGGCGGCTTTGCCGCTGGCAATTACAACATCAAAGTACGTTCGCAGGCTTTTCCTACGTGCACAACGACCTACGCCAGCAACCCCGTGGTAATTACCCTGAAAACCCCTCCTTCGGTGGATGCGGGTAGCTGCAAATTCGTATACAATGGCTACGGCAGCAACTGTACCAATCTGACTGCCTCGGCCACGGGTGCCGCGGGTGGGTTTACGTACAGTTGGTCGCCGGGCAATCTATCGGGTGCCACGGTGCAGGTATGCCCCACGGTCACTACCACTTACACCGTTACGGTGACCGATGCCAACGGCTGTACCTCCACCGACGAGGTAACGGTAGAAGTCATTGACGTACGTTGTGGCAATTCCAATGCCGTCGAAAAAGTACTGGTTTGTTTTGGAGGCAAGACGCTCTGCGTAGCCCCGACGGCCGTACCCGCTCTTTTGGCCAACGGTGCCACGCTGGGCGCCTGCGGTATCACGCCTTGCGGCACCCAAAGCAGTGCCCGCATCGGTGTGGAGTCCGACGAGGCAACGCGCCCAATGGCCCTGATGATGCAGGTGTATCCTAATCCGACCGCTGGTTTGGTAACGGTTGATTTGCGCAACGTCAGCAAGGGATTGGCGCGGATTGAAGTGGTAGATTTGATTGGCCGCCCATTGGTGCAAAAGGCCGAGCAGATGAACGAAGGAGCCAACCAACTCTCCTTTGATTTGAATCAGCTGCCCGACGGACTGTACCTGATTCGCTGCCGCGACAGCCAAAACCACGAAGCGGTTGTGAAGGTCAATAAGTTGTAAAATAATGCATTGTATTCTCCGGAAGCACTTTTGCTTTCGGAGAATACTTTAATATTTAATTGGTTGTCTATGAGTGGGTTATTTTTTAAAATTTGACAAAATGAAATCTCTTCTTCAAATCGGATGTATATTTGTTATGTTGGGTGCCTGTACGGCATCGCAGGGTGAAAATACGGATGAAAACGCCCAGCCCGACTTGGTCCAAATCCGTACCGATATTGAAACCCTAGAAAACAATTGGGCCATTGCGGTGAATACCAAAAATATCCCCGAGCTCATGGCTTTCTACGCCGACGATGCCGTGTCAATGCCCGACGATTCGCCCATGCTGGTTGGAAAGGAGGCCATCCGGAAGTTTCAGGAAAAGCAAAACCTTAGCCAAAAATTGACCCATTCTTTTGAAACCATCGAGGTGTTTTCGGAAGGAAAGCAGGTGTTGGAAGTAGGCAAAACCACCATGAAAGACTCGACGGGGAAAGTGGTCGGCAGTGGCAAATACATGGCACTTTTTGAAAAACGCGGCCGTGAGTATTTGTGCATCAGAGAGATGTACAACGATGATGCCAAGTAACGTGCGCTGATAGTTTTTCATTTTGCAGGCCAGGAATCAGTGTGCGGTAAAGTGTTGGGAATTGAACAATTAATCAAATCCATTTGATGAAAACAAGCCCTAAAGCCTATTCACTGTACCCCAACCTCGGTTACTGGTTTTTGATCATAATCCTACTGGTTTTCGGGGGTTTTTATCACACCTATTTTTCGGTGTTTTTTGAACCCAAGGCCACTATTATCCACGTTCATTTTGGGTTGATGGCCGCCTGGGTTATCATGCTCATCGTTCAGCCATTTTTGATTAAATACAAAGAAAAGGTCTGGCATCGGAGGGTTGGGAAAGCCAGTTATGTGCTTGTGCCACTTCTCTTGATTTCTGCTTTTTTGATGACAAAACACGGCTATTTTGTGTACATGGACTTGATTTCGAAAGAGGCCGTCAAGGGAATACCGAAATACACGCAGGAAGAATTACTGCACCTGTCGGCCAAGTACCAAGCTCTGCCCATGTTTTATATATTTTGGCTGGGCTTATTTTACACATTGGCCATTCTCAATCGCAAAAGCACGTATGTGCATGCCCGTTATATGTTGGCGGCGTCTTTGACCGTGTTGGGGCCTACCGTAGATCGGATTTGGTTTATGGTGGTAGGCATCTCCGTCTTTCCTTTAGGAATACCCGTCGAAACCTTTGCGTATGCGCTGATTATCATTGTTTTAGCATATCTTCTGTGGCTCGACTATAACGCCAGACGCAACACCAAAACGCTGGAAATTTGTCTAGTCATTTATTTCATCAGCCAAGGGCTGTATTATGTTGTGCCCGACATGGTTTGGTGGGAGCAGCTTATGACGCTTATCATGGGCGCAGAATCGCGCTGAAATATTTCTTTTGAAGATTCTTTGGGATTAAAAACAAGCAAAAAATAGGCTTTTTAGCATCTTACAAAATATTGATAATCAGGTAGAATGATGAGTAGAGTGGGAGCAATTGTAGGGTGTTTTTGAGTCAATGGAACAATAGACTAACTTTTTGCAACAATAGACTAAGTTTCTGCAACAATACACTAAAGTCGTCTATTTTAAGCAAGCTATCTTTGAGTCAGCTTTTAAGTCTATCACTTTACCCTAAATCTTCCTCTACTAATGAAAAATGCTAAACATTTCGTGCTCTTCGTTGCCCTTTTATTGAGCAACCTTTCACTTTTGGCTCAGAACCCCGAGCCTTCCTTTTTTATCGTCGAAACGATGAAGGCAACTCCTGGTAAGGAAGCCGAATACCTCAAAGCTGAACGCGAGGTTTGGAAGCGTATTCATCAGGAGCGCATCAAACTTGGTCTGATTACTTCGTGGAGCTTGTATGCCGTCCGGATGCCAAGCGGCACCGACCGACCCTATGATTATGTCACCGTAACGGTGGTTCAGGGGTGGAAAAAGTTGGAAAATCCGTACGGGAATTTGCTCGCTAGTGATGTTGAGAAATTGTTGACCAAAGAACAACTTGCCATTGCGAACGAAACTGGAAAACTGCGTAATCTGACCCAAAGCAATGTGTTTTACGGTGTTGATTTTGTGGCCGCCGACCCCAAGGCCACCACATTCGCCAAGTATCAAATGATCAATTTCATGAAAGTAAAAGACGAGAAGGCGGAGGAGTATTACAACATGGAAACCAAGTTGGTGAAACCGATGCACGTTGAAATGATGAAAACAGGTGGACGCTCGGCATGGGGGCTTTACAGCCGCGTGTTGGGTGGAGAAGGGCAACCGTTTAATTACGTCACTTCTGATTTTTATAACAAGTGGGAAGACATGGCTGCTGCTTCCGATTTTCAAAAAATCTTAGCAAAAGTGCATCCCGGTATGACCTCCAAAGCCTACGAAAAAAAGATTTTTGACGCGCGGAGCATGGTAAGTCAAGAGTTGTGGGAATTGCTAGATTCGGCACGCTAATCGACTGATTATCAGGTTTATTGAATGGGTATCATTTGTCGTTAAATTTTGATGTACAAATGATGCCCCAGCTTACTACAATATGTAATCGGGCCAACGAAAAAGATAAAAGCCGTCGTTGGTTTCGAAGGGTTCAGTTTGAATTTCTCCCCTGAGGAGAGTACAGAATTTCATCATTCACTTCTTGAAACCCTTACAAAAATGAAAACCTCTATTCGTTCAGTTATTTACATTGTATCAGTTGTGTTTTTTATAAGCCAATCTGTTTCTGGGCAAATGCAAATTTTAGGCAAAGTTGCCGATAATGTGGGTAAACCGCTGCCCTTTGCCAATATTTTAGTCTTAAGTGTCAAAGATTCTTCTTTTGTAAAAGGAGATGTTGCCAAAGAAGATGGTTCATTCACGATTCAAAATATCAAAGAAGGTGCTTATTTCTGTGAAGTGAGCATGTTGGGTTTTTCTAAAAAAAATACACATTCCTTTCAGCTGATTCCGCAGTCTTCAACGATGGATTTGGGAGTGATTGCTTTATCAGAAAATATGGAATTGAATACCGTTGAAGTCGTTGCCAAAAAGCCGCTATTTGAGCAAAAAATTGACCGCCTGGTGATAAACGTCGAAAGTTCGATTACATCGGCAGGCAGCACCGCTTTGGATGTTCTTGAGCGTTCTCCCGGCGTGATGGTAAATCGCCAAGACAACACAATTTCGCTTTCGGGCAAGAGTGGCGTGGTGGTCATGATTAATGGTAAGCTAAATTATATGAGCTCCGATGCCGCCGTACAAATGTTGAGCGGCATGAGTGCTGGGAGCATTGAGAAAATCGAATTATTGTCTACGCCACCTTCCAATTTAGACGCTGAAGGCAATGCCGGGTACATCAATATTCTCCTGAAAAAAAATCAAAACGAAGGCTTTAGTGGCTCGTATGCACTTACGGCGGGTTATGGCCGAGGCGCCGTTGGAAATAGTAGCTTCAACCTGAATTATAGACACAAAAAAATAACGGTTTATGGCTCCTACGACTACGTGCATTTGGGTCAGGAGCAAACCAGTCGGACGTATCGGCGCATTGTGTTGGGGAATAATTTACTGGAAACGGAGACTTCTGCCTTGCGCCACCCCAGCGACAACAACCACAATGTGCGCATTGGGCTTGATTATCAGCTGGATACCAAGACAACGGTGAGCTTTGCGGTGTCGGCTTTTTCAAAAAAATATGCCATGAACAACACACTGAATGAATCAACCCTTTCACGAAATAACGTGGTGGATACCCTGATTCGTCTCAAAATCAACGAAGTGAATCTTTGGAAACACGTAGGGGCAAGTTTGGGGGTTCAGCGCACTTTGCGTGAGAATGAAGTGCTGTCATTTGGGGTTGATTACTTGCATTATGACAACGATCAACCCGTAAATTATAACAATACGTGGTTTGATGGTAAAAACAATTTACTTTTCAATCAAACGGTAAGAAGTACTAAAATCACACCCATCAATTTTGGGATTGTGAAAATGGATTATAGCCGAGATTTCGGCAAAAAAGGGAAGTTGGAGATGGGAGTGAAGGCCGTAATGTCTCAATTTAAGAACAATGTAGGAGTTGAAACGCTCATGTTTAATGCGTGGAAAGCCGACCCTGATTTCACGGCAAAATACAGTTTGAAAGAGAGTATCGGCGCCGCATATACTTCGTATGAAATGAAATGGGGCCCAAAAACCACGGTGAAGGGGGGCTTGCGTTTTGAATACACGCAATCGAATTTGGGTTCGGAAGAAGTCCCCAATATTGTTGACCGCAAATACGGGCGATTATTTCCAAGCCTGTTTTTGACGCATGATTACAATAAAAATAAAACGTTGAGCTTTTCATACAGCCGCCGCATTACGCGCCCTACGTTTAAAGATTTGGCACCGTTTACCTTTTTTATTGACCCAAATACTTTTTTGTCGGGCAATGCGGCCTTGCAACCTGCCCTCTCTGACAACTTAAAGGCCGATTATCGTTTCAAAAGCACCTTGTTTAGTTTGCAGTATAGCTACACGTCGAGTCCCATTGCGGGTTTTCAGGCGCGCATAAAACCCGGTAGCAACAAACTCTATTATGTTGCGGAAAATCAAAAAAACTTGCAAACGTATTCGTTGACCATCGGGCAGCCTTATAGCCCCGTTAAATGGTGGACAACGTACACCAATCTTGCGGGAGTATTCAGCGTCGTAAATGCTTATAACAACGGATATTTGGTAACGGTCAAATTTCCCAATGTGACTTTATACAACGTACAGACGTTTAGTTTGACCAAAAAAGTCACTTTGGAAGTTTCAGGTTATTACAATTCAGGTGGGTTGTGGGGCATTTCTAAAATGAAAGCGTTTGGTGAATTGAATGTTGGTTTACAAAAGAAAATGGGTAAGAATGGCGGTAAACTGAGCCTCGGCTACGATAACATTTTCAACTCTTCAATCTACCGAATTAATTTGAATTTGCCCGAACAGCAGCAGTATTTTGAAACAAGACTGCAATTTACCCAGCCCAAATTCAAAGTGGCTTGGTCGCAAAATTTTGGTAATCAAAAAATGAAAGCCGCCGCCAAAAGAGCAGAAGCAGAAGAGAAAGCGCGCGTGGAGTAAGTGTGTACCCATGACCTACAAACATTCTTCTACCCTAATTTAATACCTCTACCATGAAAAGAAGAACATTTTTGAAGAGCACAGCTTTATCAGCTATTGCGGTATCAGCCACTGGTTTTGTACGTCCAGAAGGCGACCGATACGTGGGCGATTGCGAAACTACCTCCGACATTTTAGGGCCTTTTTATCGGCCCGACAGCCCCGTTCGCAGCAATTTGGTCATCAAAGGAGAAAAAGGAGAATTGGTGGAATTGGTGGGTAAAATCAAGCACCAAGACTGCACAACTCCCTACAAAAACGCCAAAATAGAACTGTGGCATTGCGATGGAAATGGGGTTTATGACAACGCTACCTCGGAGTTCAAATACCGTGGCACCACTTTTTCTGACGAAAACGGCAATTATTCCTTCCAAACGATTTTGCCCGTTGCCTATGATGCGGGTGGGGGCCAAATCAGACCTGCCCATTACCACATGATGATTATCGCCGAAGGTTACCAATCTTTGGTGACGCAGCTCTACTTCAATGGCGACAAGCACATCGAGAAAGACGCTTACGCCAACTCCGATTTTGCCAAAAAAAGAATCTTGAAAGTGTCTGATTCGGGCAATGCAAAGAAGGTGTTTTACGATGTGTCGATGGCAAAAGTTATGATGGCTGAACCAATGGCAATTGATAGATTATTAGGTACTTATGTGAGCAAAGAAGATAAAACCAAAAGCAGAGAGTTTTTCAAAAAGAATAACGCGCTTTGGCTAAAAAATGAAGTGTTCGGTGAAGAGTACCGCTACATTGGCAATAATACATTTGACTACGCAGGAATGCCCAAAGGAATGTTTGAAACTTACACCTTTGAGCTATTGGGGTCGGGGGGCGTTAAATGTACATTGAATTTTATGTACGAAAACAATCAAAAAGGAACGGTAGAGTATTGGAAAGGGTAGCCGAAAATTAATACCAAAAACGGAGCTGTCGAAATCGTATTGCCGAAGCGACCGGTCAGCACAGGCAAAAAAACAAATCACTCAAAACAATGAAAAACAGTAACTTTTTCTTACCTGCCACTGTGGCAGTTGCTATTTCTTTTTTAACCATCGGGTGTAATTCGCCTGCTACTGACACTACAACCAAATCCGCTGCGGAGACTACCGAACAAGCAGTGACCAAGCCAGACATGGCGGCCATAAAAACGGAAATACAAGCCTTAGAAACGGCTTGGGCTGCCGCCGACAATGCCCGCGATGTGCAGGCATTACTGGCTTTTTATGCCGATGATGCCGCGAGTTTGTCCAATAATGCGCCAATGGTAGTAGGCAAAGCGGCCCTTCAAAAGGACATTGAGGCAAACTTTGCCAAAAAAGCCAAAGGTGCCACGAGTGCCTATGAAGTGATGGATGTTTTTGGCGACGAAAATACCGTTACGGAAGTTGGTAAGTCAACGCTCAAAGATGCCTCTGGAAAAGTGATTTCCACGGGTAAATACATGGCAATCTGGGAAAAACGTGACGGAAAATACCTGTGCGTACGAGATATTTACAACGATGACGTGAAAGCGAAGTAATCATCTAGGGTTTTACTGGGAAGGTATTTTGCTTTCTCAGTAAAACCTATTACTCGAAAAATACCTACCGATTTGAAAGGGGGGGGCTATTTTACGAAATTCTCCAAAATACCGGCTTCTAATACGCATGAAACGACACAATAATGCTTAAAACTGAGCCCATGTAACAATACACAAAGTCTTTGAAAAAATAGAAACCGCCTAACTAAAAACTACTTCTTAAACCCTATAAAGACATGACAAATTCTACCCGCAATCCCGTTTTACATAACAATAAGCCCTCAGTTTATCCGAGCGATTATCAAGTAACTGATCTGGCTCTTAAAAACTATGGAACCACTCGTGAAAAGTTTGGCTCAACCGATATTATTTTGCCCGACGGCAGTATTTTCAACGTAAAAGACTACCAATATCTGCTCGAAAATGGTGATGTGGGCATGTACCTTTTACCCGTCAATGAATACGGCACTTTGATAAGTGCCGATGGCAAGGAAGCATGGGCCTCACAAATAGTAGATACATTTGTGAGGCAGAAAATGAATATTTCAGCCACAGATCCATTATACGCCTTTATCTTTTTTATTCATCCAGAGCTCAATAAAAATACGATTGCGGGATTTGCAAAAACCGAAAAAATTGAAATGGGAATTACGCATCTGGGGGCCTATTATGGGCAGGGTGTAACTTCAAATTCTCCACCACTTTACCACAATCGCAGGTGGGGTGTTGAGGGTGAAATAAACAATGACTTTGGCTATCCGTGTAATTTAGTGGTGATTTCGATGAACGGAGTAGACCAGGCTATGCTTAATAAAAACTTTTTGATTGTCGATAAATTTTTGAATTACGGGATTAGGTTTCCACAAGATTATAAAAATTCGCAATTCAGAATGGTAGATATTAATACCGCCCTGATGTTTTACCGTGATTGGATTATGGAGGCCGACTACTTAAAAACTGACCCTACATGGTTTACGTATTGTGCGGCTCATAAAACACTCGTGGCTACAGTTGCATTAAATTTACCACATAATCGGAAGGCCTTTATGGAAGCCTACGGTGATGTAGAGGGATCTGCTTTTTATGATGAATTTTGTAAAAACCATTTTGAAATATTAGGCGAAGTATTTTCGCCTGAGCTTGAAACTGATTTTGAGCAACTTTGGAAAAAAGACGGCCTTAGTCCTGCCCAAATTAAGCCCTTTACAATTGACGAATATAATGCGTATGACACGGCTAGAAGGCAGGGGAAATTGAACACTTTTACAGGGTTTCGGCCTTTATTACCCACGCAGGGCACGGGTTGGAGTCCTCAATTTACTACTGATGTAATATTTGATTTTGTGGAGGCTTATGCCGATTTTATTGATGCGGGTGCAATAGTTAGCTGTGCTACCATTATGGCATTCTGCGATCAGGCAGCAAACCGATTGGGTATTGCCAAGGCACAATATTTATTGGTTGCCATGCCCATATTGGAAACTATCATGCAGGCTCATGCCAAAATTTTTGCACCGATTAGCCCCGTTCCCGATTTTAACAACAGCCCTTACTATATCCAAACATTTGAGGGGCTCTATATTGGCTTTGGCGGAAAAGCTGAAAATATTCCTGCTGCATTGACCAATTTGGCGAGTTTAAATAGGTTTGAAGGGAAATTACAGGATTTTGTAACTTTTTTAATGGCACAGCCTCAAATATTACCCGAATTTCTAGCTTGGTGGGCAATGTGGCAAGTTAGAGCCAACTGGGCTACAATTATTGCTACACCGGCAATCTCCGTAGATGAGGCTTATGAATGGATGAAAACCAATATAAAAACGATGTTTGACGACTCAAGAAATATTGTAGCCCCAACAGCCACAGGTATTGAGTTTAATGCACCTCCATCCATTGTACACATGATAGAAATTGGCCTGTTTGACAAAAACCCCAATATTAACCTAAAAACGATTTGTACCGTAATGATAAATACGGAATTAGAGCCAAAACCTAAGGTCTATTAATAAACAGATTTGGTATTCAATAATTTTTAAATCCATTTGGCAGCTAAAAGGAGTTGGTTTCTCAAAACCCACTCCAGCCATCCGCTTAAGTACATAATCTACATACTCAATCAGTCACTAAAGGTGTATTGGAAAATTGTTTATAGTAATCAAAAAAAAGATGATTTGGCACAAAACGTTCGAGCTTTAATTCGGCTTTGATATCTTTCAAGAAATACATATTTATGGGTTGTCCATTTTTTATTTCAATAAATCCTCTTGGTTCAAAGTCAAAAAAATCGGCAGTTAGAAGCATAAATTCATGAGAAACATTGATGCAATTGGGTTTGCTGGCAGTTTCTAATCGGGCACAGAGGTTTACTGAATTACCCCAAACATCGTACGAAAATTTCGTTTTGCCTATAATGCCCGCCACCATGGGCCCTGTATGGATACCTATTCTTATATCCCAATCGTGCTGTTTTTTTTCCATTTTTACTTTTTCTAAATAAAGTATAATTTTCATAGCCGCTAAACCAACATCAACAGGATGGGAATTATTGACAATAGGTAAGCCACCTACCGCCATGTAACCATCTCCTATCGTTTTAAGTTTTTCTACCTCGTGATCTTTGAAAATTTGATCAAATTCAGAAAAATGCAAATTAAGGGCTGATATAATCTCCTTGGGTGATAACACAAAAGTGTTCTTACTAAAATTCACAAAATCCATAAATATAACAGTAGCCAATGGTACTGAAATTGGCAAATACTTGCCTTGCTCATTGATTTCATTTACCACCGATTCGGGTAATATATTTCGAATCAAATTATCTGATTTTAATTGCTCATTTTTGATGATTCTTACAAAATAATTAGTAGATAATATTGCCATACTAGCCATTAGTATAAATGTATTGAGGTATGTAATTAACACAAACTCCTTTGATACGGGCACCATCCCCTTTGAAATAATCGGTTCTAAGAAAAATAATACAATAGCTGTAACCATAAATAAAATAAACCAGGCGTTTCTTTCTGCATTTTTTCTGTAAAATAATTGCACCCCATTTAATACTAAAATACCATACAACATATAGCCAGTCGAACCAATATACCCCCCCATTAGGCATTGATAATAAATAATATAAACGTATATGCCGACAAATATAATATCTCTGAATAGCTTGAAATTACGGTGGAATCTAAAAAAAATAAGGTTTAAAATTAGGTAACCAGAAAAAATAAGTAAAGCCTGCTTAACTGCCAATCTGCCCATAGCGCCATATACAAAGCTGAAATACAGCATGTTGATGATGGTTACGTAATGCACTATGGTCAGTATGATTTTGACACTTTTTTGCTCTGCCTTATCATGGGGAGCGAATCCAATACTACCAATCCAATTAATAAAATTATTGAATTTTTTTATAAATAATTTGAAATTCATGGGTTGGGTTGCGGGTTTAAAAGAGCTTTGAAAATTTTACAATAGAATTGGGTTTGTCTATTTGAAAAAATGTGTAAAACAGATGAATCCGCTCATTAAAATATTGAAATAAAGTTATGTATTCTTTTTTTATTTTCATATATCTAATAATTAATACTTTAAATAAATAATTTCATCATGAGCAAAAATGCACAATACCACCCCGTGGTAACAGAACTGGCCGATTTGATAACCAAATACAATTGGGAACAAAAATTTGAAGAGGCCATTAAAAAAGCAGGGACTAAAAATATTCCGCTCCTCAAATCAGTCACTGATATCCCCAGTTTACTTGATTGGTACAACGACCTTTTGTACTGGCAACCTCGAGAAAACAGTACGGGCAAAGACGTGTACAATCATCTTTGCGCTTCTTATTTTATCATTGATCAAGAGCCCGTTTTGTCTTTACAAACCAAGTTATTGCCACACCAAAGTATGCCACCAATTACTCCATTTTCGCAATGGATTGTTAATTATGCCAATGCAATGGGTGCTTTTATGGATACTCCCGAATCACTAACCCCCGAATATGAAGCCACATTTTATGCCTCACCAGCATATAATATGAGTGAATACATTAGGCCAAATGGCGGCTGGAAAACCTTCAATCAGTTTTTTGCAAGAAATTTTAAGCCGGGTTATCGCCCAGTGGCAGCGGTTGAAAATTCTGCAGTAGTAGTGTTTCCCGCCGATTGTACTTTTGCTGGTCAATGGGAAATCAGGGCTGATTCGCACGTAACTATCAAAAACCTTCATTGGCAAATAAGCGAACTGATGGAAGGCAGTCCCTATAAAGATCGTTTCAAAAATGGTATTTTTATGCATGCCTTTCTTAATACTACTGATTACCATCGCCTACATGCACCAGTAGGAGGAAAAGTGTTGGAGTCGCGGGTGATTCAGGGGCAAGCTTATCTCGAAGTAGATGCCATTGCAGATTTATCGAATAACGGTATTTTATTGCCCAAGAGGCATTTTGACGCACCTGATTCGCCGGGTTATCAATTTGACCAAACCCGAGGGTTGGTCGTAATAGAATCGTCAGTAGGTTTGGTTGCGGTATTGCCTATGGGGATGTGCCAAGTTTCATCAGTAATTACTACGGCTGAAGTTGGTGTAACACTTAGAAAAGGTGAAGAATTGGCCTATTTCCAGTTTGGTGGGTCCGACATCGTGTTACTGTTTGAATCTGCCACAAACCTGAGCATCACGGCCCAGCCCAATGTGCATTATAAAATGGGTACAAGGCTCGGAATGGCTTTTCCTGTGTGTTGAAAATATGCGAATTAATGTTTTAAAAATAATCAACTATGCCCAATTTTTGACGAACAGGGGGATGACTATGAAAAGTACTATTTAAGTAATGTTT
Organism: Runella salmonicolor; assembly: GCF_024158025.1. Taxonomy (NCBI): domain Bacteria; kingdom Pseudomonadati; phylum Bacteroidota; class Cytophagia; order Cytophagales; family Spirosomataceae; genus Runella; species Runella salmonicolor. The sequence continues at coordinate 1,068,962 of NZ_JAMZEL010000001.1, read as the reverse complement.
AAACTTCTGTTTTTTCTCCAGCGGTAAAAAATACTGCTGGAGAAAAAACATTATGGGCTGATGTTTATGACCTCAAGAAAATCCCTAACCTATAATCTTGTATAATTCACCTTTTTTTGACACCCACTAAGGGTTGGAGGGGCTTTCTATTGACCTACGCTTAGAAATTAGAGAAATTCTATCATCACTAAGTGTTGCAAAACCTCAAATAGATTATGTACCTTAAAAAAATATAGAAGTCCTCATCTCCATAAGAATAACGTCCAAGATTGAACCATGCAAAAAATAGTATTCCTATTCTCAACTGCCTTCGTTCTCACAATGGCGGCCTTTGTTTCCAAAAAAAGGGCACAATCAGTCGCATCCCAAGTCCAAAAACCCAATGTAATCGTCATCGTAGCCGATGATTTGGGCTACAACGACGTGGGTTTTAATGGCTGTCAAGATATTCCAACGCCCCATATTGACCGTATTGCTAAGGCTGGCGTGGTGTTTTCGTCGGGGCATGTTTCGTTTGGTGTATGTAGCCCAAGCCGTGCGGGTTTGCTGACGGGCCGTTATCAATACCGTTTTGGTTATGAACGCAATCCACTATACGTAACAGGCGATAGTACAATGGGCTTGCCCCTTACTGAAGAGACAATGGCCGATGTGTTGGGGCGGTCGGGGTACAATAGTATGCTTGTGGGCAAATGGCACCTTGGAGCCCATAAGTCACTGCACCCTTTGAAACGTGGATTCAATGAGTTTTTTGGCTTCTTAGGCGGCGGACACCAATACTTCCCCGAAAATTTAACTCTCCAAAACCCCGAAGATGCCAATGGCGAAGGGGAAAGTTATAGAACAAAACTGAACAGAAATTATACTGTCGTTGAAGAAACTGAATATTTAACCGATGCTCTTTCCAGAGAAGCGGTGTCGTTTGTGGAAAGAAATAAACAAAAGCCGTTCTTCTTGTACCTTGCTTACAACGCCCCCCATGCCCCGCTACAAGCCACCGAAAAATACCTCAAGCGTTTTGAAAACATCAAAAATACCAAACGCCGCACCTATGCCGCTATGGTGAGTGCCGTGGATGATGGTGTAGGCAGATTGCTTGATAAATTGAAAGAAATTGGGCAAATTGACAATACGATTATTGTTTTTTTATCCGATAACGGTGGGCCTATTGCTGATAACGGTAGCAGCAATGCCCCCCTGCGTGGACAAAAAGGTAGCGTCTTTGAAGGCGGTATCCGCGTGCCTTTTGTAATGCAATGGACGGGTAAAATCCCCGCTAAATTGACGTACGATAAACCCATCATTGCCTTGGATATTTTAAGTACGGTTTTGGCAAATATCAAAGGCGCGGCCAAACCTAAAAACCCATTAGATGGCACTGATTTGTTGCCCTATCTAACCAATAAAACCAACAAAGCACCGCACGATTTTTTGTTTTGGCGGATGTACGACAGAGGCAATTATGCCATCATCCAGAAGGATGAAAAGAAAATGGTGGTATTGAAAGACAGCGTTTACTTATATGATTTGAAGAAAGAAATAAACGAAGCCACCAATAGCATAGATAAAGAAAAAAAATTGGCAGACGAAATGGGCAAGGCAAGAGTAAGGTGGGAAAAAGGAATGATTGCCCCTGTTTTCTTGGGATTAACCCAAAGAGAAGAGTACGAAAAGCTGAAAGGGATGACTTTAAAAAAATAAAGTCACAGTAGAATTGTCAATTTGTAAAACAGTAGTTTCTCGTAGCAAAAATGATTTTATAGATTGGTAGAATCTTATGCGCTAAATCCATCTTTCAAGAATTATTAGATAAATACCTTGGTGGTCAATGTACTATCGATGAAACACGCAAAGTGGAGGCTTGGTATAAAAGACAAAGTGGTGATAACGACCTCCTTGCCTTGCTGCCTGATGTAGATAAGCAATTGTTGGAAGATAAGACCTTAAAAAAATAAAAAGACGATTCAATGCTGTTTAATGTAAAAAAACTTGCCTAAAAAAGATGAATTTAAGCCTCAATGTATCCCTTTCAGAGAATTATTTTTGGGTGGATAAAATGAATAAAGCCTTTAGAAGTCCGTTACGTATGCTCATAAAATACACAATCGTGTTGTTGTTGGCTTTTCCTAGTCTAAAAGCGCAAAATAGTAAAGGCCAAGCACCCCAAAAACCAAATGTAGTTTTTATCCTTGTGGATGACTTGGGGCTGAGAGATTTAAGCTGTACAGGAAGCAAGTTTTACGAAACCCCTAATGTGGACAGAATTGCCAATGAAGGGACTGTTTTTACCCAAGGATATGCGTGTAGCGGCGTGTGTAGTCCTTCGAGGGCAAGTATCATGACGGGTAAATTTACGGCGAGGCATGGCATAACCGACTGGATTGGGGCAAAATCAGGCACGGAATGGCGGACCGAAAAACGATTCTCGAAGCTATTGCCTGCTGAATACGTCCATGAGTTATCCAAAGCCGACGTAATCTTGCCCGAGGTAATGAAAGCCAACGGGTACAAAACTTTTTTTGCGGGCAAATGGCACTTAGGCGAAAAAGGAAGCTACCCAGAAGACCACGGTTTTGACATCAACAAAGGTGGCTGGGAAGTAGGCAGCCCCAAAGGTGGGTATTTTTCTCCCTGGGAAAACCCTTCGTTGCCCAATGTCAAAGACGGTGAAAACCTCGAAATGCGACTGGCCAAGGAGACTTCGGCATTTATTGAGCAACAAAAAGATACGCCTTTTTTTGCCTTTTTATCATTTTACGCGGTGCATGGGCCCATTCAAACCACCGAAGCAAAATGGAAAAAGTACCGTGAGAAAGCCGAAAAAAATGGCCTTGCCCAAAACGGCTACGTGATGGAAAAAGATTTGCCGATTCGGCAAGTACAAGACAATCCCGTGTATGGCGGTTTGGTAGAAAGTATGGACGATGCCGTCGGTGAAGTGTTGAATACTTTGAAAAGGTTGAATTTGGAAGAAAATACCATCGTCATTTTCACCTCCGACAACGGAGGCGTTGCGTCGGGAGATGCTTTTTCGACGTCCAATTTGCCGCTGCGAGGAGGGAAAGGCTATCAATGGGAGGGGGGCATCAGGGAGCCGTACTTCATTAAAATCCCTTGGTTGAAAAAGCAGGTCAAACAAATTGATTTTCCAGCCACGGGGGCTGATTTCTTTCCGACTCTTTTAGATTTTGCCAATCTTCCGCTTTTGCCAAAACAACACATAGACGGCGTTAGCTTGAAGCCCTTGTTTGAAAATAAAACATTAAAAGACAGGGAGTTGTATTGGCATTATCCGCATTATGGAAATCAAGGAGGTCAGCCAAACTCTACCATCAGGTATAAAAATTGGAAGCTGATTCATTACTGGGAAGATGGGCATGATGAGCTTTATGATTTGGCCAAAGACCCCTACGAACAAACCGATTTAGCCGCAAAAAATCAAAAGGAAACGCAAAGGCTGAAGGCGAAACTGCTCAATTGGCTGAAAAGTGTAAACGCCAATTATCCCGTTCCAGACCCCGAATTTAACCCTGAATTGGCCCATAAAAAACACCAAAATAATGTAGAAGTATTGATGCCAAAACTCGAAAAAGAAAGGCTTAATTTTCTGAGGGTAGATTACCAACCCAACCAAAACTGGTGGAAAAGTAAAACGACCAAGGATTAATAAGACTTGATTTCGCGTCTATTCACATTCGATTTTCTAACTGCTTATTTTCGTGATAATGAACCCTTTGAAAAAGCTTTCGCTACTTATTGCATTCGTTGCCTTTTCTATACAGATTACAAAAGCCCAAGCAACGCTCCAAAAGCCCAATATCATTTTGATTTACGTGGATGATTTGGGTTATGGTGACATTGGCGTAAACGGCGCTGTGGGCGTAAAAACGCCCAATATTGATTTTTTGGCAAAGAATGGCGTCAATTTCAGTGATGCCCATTGCTCGGCTTCTACTTGTACCCCTTCTCGCTATTCTTTACTCACAGGCAGTCATGCTTTCAGGAGTCAAGCGGCCATTTTGCAAGGTGATGCGCCACTTCTGATAAATCCGAAACAAGGAAGCTTGGCAAGTATGCTCAAAAAAGCGGGCTACGCCACGGGCGTGGTCGGAAAATGGCATTTGGGCTTAGGCAATGGTACCTTGGATTGGAACCAAGAAATCAGTCCAGGGCCACGAGAAATTGGCTTTGATTATAGCTTTTTGATTCCCGCCACGGGCGATAGAGTGCCTTGCGTATTTGTTGAAAATCAAAAAGTAGTGGGCTTAGACCCCAACGACCCTATGAAGGTAAGTTACGGTGAACGAATAGAGGGGGGCTACCCAATCGGGACAGAAAACCCCGACCTGCTCAGAGTAGATGCCGACACACAGCACAAAAACGCTGTCATCAATGGTGTTAGTCGCATTGGTTTCATGAGTGGGGGCAAAAAAGCCTTGTGGACCGACGAAGACTTTCCCTTCGTATTGACACAAAAAGCCACATCATTCATCGAAAAGAACAAAACAAAACCATTTTTTCTGTTTTACGCTTACCATGATATTCACGTACCTCGTTTGCCACATCAGAAATTTCAGGGTAAAAGTAGTATGGGAGCAAGAGGCGATGTGATTGCTCAAATGGATTGGTGTACGGGCGAAATCATGAAAAAACTCAAAGCCGAAGGTTTGGATAAAAACACGATGATTATTTTCACGAGCGATAACGGCCCGATTTTGCAAGATGGCTACGCCGACAAAGCTGCTGAAATGGTCGGAAATCACAAACCTGCGGGGATTTATACAGGTACTAAGTACTCAATCTACGAAGGCGGAAACCGGGTACCAACCATTGTTTATTGGAACGGAACCGTAAAGCCCAAAAAAAGTGCCGCTTTATTATCCCAGATTGACTTATACGCTTCTTTGGCGGCCTTTTTGAAACAAGAAATACCTGCGGGTGATGCCCCCGACAGTCAGAATTTTATGGATTCTTGGTTGGGGAAATCCAATAAAGGAAGAGAGTATTTGTTGGAAGAGGGCTTTACGTATGCCCTCCGAAAAGGAGATTGGAAATACATCAAACCCACCAAATCAAATGGGGCAGACTGGATGAAAAATAAACAAATTGATAGCGGTCATAGAATAGAAAAACGGCTCTTCAATCTCAAAACTGACATCAAAGAAACTAAAAATCTTGCCGCTGAGCATCCCGATATTTTGAAAGAATTGGAACAAAAATTGAACGACATTATCACTTCTAAGATTCAACATTGAGCAAAAGATTTTCTCCTTCTGTGCTATCGTTTTAGATTTTGGAAATATTACCCCGTGCTCGACAAATTATTTGGAAAATCTTTTTTCGACAACGGAATTTCAGAATTTCCTACTATCACGCTTTTAGAATTGAACTTCTCAACTTTGTTTTTATTGACAATAAAAGCTCGATGGATTTGTATAAATGATAATGCTGGGAGAACTTTAAGAATCTGCTCAATGGTTGAGCGACATTTATAGGTCTTTTTATCAGTGTAAAATAGCAAATAGTTGCCTTCTGATGTGATATAGTTGATGTCTTCTATTGGCAATGCAACCTTGTATTCACCATCTTTTACCAAAATTGTAGGTTTGGGTTTGTCTTCTTTGGCAGATTTGATAATTGCCAATTCGACAGAGGCAACTAAGTCGCTGTTTTTAAATGGTTTGGTTAAATATGAATATGGCGAAGTTGCTACGGCTTCGCTGATAACTTTTGCGTTTTCGTAGGCAGTCAGATAAATAAATGGTACTTTTTGTTTGTTTTGAATGAGATTTCCCAAGCTGATACCGTCCATTTCGCCATCGCCAAGGTTGATGTCGAGAATGGCGAGGTCCACCAATTCTTTATCGAGAATCTTCAGGGCTTCGTCGGCATTTTTTGCTTCTAAAACCTGATAACCATTTTCTTGAAGAATCTTCTTGGTGAGTCTTCTATTCAGATAATCGTCTTCTACGACTAATATTACCTTTGAATTCATCTTTAAAAATAGATTTTCAGTTCAAAGCCTTTTTTGAGGTAGGTATCTATTTTACCATTGAGTTGGTCAATCAAACCTTTCATTATTTCTACGCCCAGCCCTTTGGTCTCTACATTTACAAAATCAAAACCTTCGCCATTGTCAATATAGTATAGGCAATTCTTCTTTGAATGTGCGTCATACGTAATTTCGATATTGATGATACCATTTTGCTGGTTTTTGAAGGCGTGTTTCATGCTATTGCTGACCAATTCGACGATTATCAGACCTAAAGGCAAAGCCTTTGTGATAGATAAAATTTCAACTTCGCAAGTGATAAACAAATTCACATTTTTAAATTTATTATCATACGAATCTTTGACGAGTTGGGAGAGATCTGTTATGTATCTTTTCAAATCAACGTCATTGACACTATCTGTTAAATTTAATTTTTTATGAAGCAGAGCAATCGAATGAATGCGATTTTGGTTGCTCTTAATCAAGTCGTCAATATTGCTATAATTTACTGATTCTTTCTGGATTTCTAAGATACTGATAACATACTGTAAATTATTTTTTACTCGGTGTTGCAACTCAGAAAGTAGCATTTGCTTCTGCTCCATTGTTTTTTCAATTTCATCTTTTTGAAGGCTTATTTCTCTGTTTTTATCCTTCAAAATAGCCACACCTTTTTGTTTCTGACGGTTGTTTCGTATCAAAATCAATGTCAGCAAGCCTAAAGAAATGAGAAATCCGATGAGTGCATTCTGCCTTATTGAGTTATCGTAATCTTTTTTTGCTTCTTTTAAATCTCGCTCACGTTGTTGTATAGTGTTTACGATATTTTGTGTCTGAATAATTCTTGTAGCGGTATAAAGGCTATCATTGGTAGCATTCAAAATTTTTAAATAACTGATGGCCTTTGAGGGGTTTTTATATTCATATATCTCAGCTAAAAGTTTTGCGGCACTTGCCGTCAGCACTAAATTTTTAAATTTTCTACCCCCATTTAAGGCTTTTTCGGCATAAAAAATAGCGGAGTCTGGTTGATGGATTGCATGAAAAACGCTTGCTAAATCAACCGATTGTTCTGATTCTAAAAAAGGATTACCAAATTTGTTCGAAAAACTCATTGCGATTTTTAAGTATTGCAATGCTTCTGCATAGTTTTTTCGTTTTTTTTCCACTCTGCCCATTATTGCATTGGCATACGATACCTCTATGGGAATATTCAGTTTTCGGCAATTAATATCTATTATTTCCGAATATTTCATTGCAGAATCATATTCATTTAGGTTTTCGTAAACCTCACCAATGTTATGGTAAATCAGCCATTTTCCGTTGTTGGGCAAGGAGTTGATTTCGGGGTGATGATAGGCTTTCAATAGCCATTCCAGCCGCTGTTTACTATCTTGTTGTTTTTCATAAACGAGTGCTATCAAATTATAAAATACGATTTCTAATTTGGGGTATTTGGTTTGACTTATTTTCAAACCTTCATAAGCAGTTTGCATCCCATTTTGCCAGTCGCCTGTAATGGTTGATACAAAACTTAAAGACTGTAAAGAAACCAATTCGCCGTAGGTGTATTTGAGTTTTCGGGCGAGCGTAATTGCCTCGGTGGCATACAACACCGCCTGCCGAGGCTCTGTCATGGTATGATACCTTGCCAAACGCCATAAGTTGATAACTCGATTGGTGTCTTCTTTAAAAACCGTCAGATTTTGTTTCAATTTATCGACCTCTTTCGTGGGCAAACTAAGTGGTTGACCAAAGCCAGAGGTAGCCAAAGCCGTGATTAGCAAAAGTGATATTTTAATGAGTTTGCTCGGCATAATTGCTAAAGAACTTCCCGAAAGGACTAAAACTTTCGGGAAGTTGATTTTATTTGCTTTAATAAATCTTTCTGTAAACTTAACACAAAATCGTATTCATTTTTGTGGTTTACAGAAGTCTATTTATTAATCTTTCAGACCATAAAACTCCTTCACTGCATTATAATCTGAGAAATCTACGGTGGCCTTGCGGCCATTGCGGAGGTCATTTGCTGGGATGATAACTATTCGGGTTGAAGCGGTAAGCGCTGCTGGCGAAGCTACTTTTCTATAAATATTGATCCCTGCGGTGTTCCCAGCAAAAGTGGTTTGTGTGTAGAATTCATGTTCAACTCCATTTGATGGAACAATACCAGGTATAGAATACCAACCATAAGGGGTTGCATTATTTGGTGTACCATCGGTCATATAGACTAATACAGCACTACTATTCATTATCGCCGTCGTGACATTGGAAGGGAAAACAAATTGTTGAGCTGAGCCTTTTGTTGTCGCCCAAGTTTTGGCTGGATATGAGATTTGAATCACGTTGGCATTGCCAGTCTGTCCTGTTGCCCCAGCTGCACCGGCAGGCCCAGCGGGTCCGGTGGCACCAGTCGGTCCCGCGGGTCCCACGGGTCCAACAGGCCCAGCGGGGCCTTCACAACTGGTAAACAATAAACTGCCGCATACTACAAGTACTGATAAAACGCCTGAAATAATGGATGATTTGTTCATAATAAAATGTGTGGCTTTGTCGGAGATTTGATTGGTTGATAAAAGGTTAAAATTTTCAATTTAATAATAGCCGATATGCAGTTTTGAGGTAATTATATGGTATTGAGACATAAATAACTGATCATTTTATACTACTTTACGTTCAGAATATCATGTCTCAATACTATAATTATGGTTTCATTGTACAGGTACTAATCTCCACATTTGACCCGAAACATTTTGGGTTTTATCCATAAATGCATTGCCAGAATATACAGACTTATTTTCGGGCTTATTGCCTTCCAGAGAGAAGTTGTTGCCATGGAGCATTGTACGTAATCTATAAAGGTGGTCGCCGTTGTTGGCACTCACTAAATCTAATCGCCATAGTTGACCAGTTACATCTTGACAATTATCCATAAAAGACCGACCATCTTTCTCTCCCCCGGCAGTATTAGCCTCCAAACATCTACCATCGCCCTGATCATTCGATTTTAAGCGATACCAACCTTTATTTTTAGCATCTGGAACCAATTTCCACATTGTTCCAGTCGCACCTTTTTGAGAAGACATAAACGATGCACCACTCATAACATTACTCGCTGAACCATTGCTTTCAAGAGATAGGGCGTCACCCGTGAATGCCGTCCGTAAATAATAATAGCCTTGATAATTAGGGCTAAAAGAACGCCCCCGCTCTTGGGCATAAGATGTTAATGAAAGGCCAATGAACAGAATCATTCCAAGGGTTTTTAAAGTTTTCATTTAGGTAAAGATTTACTATTTGTTGCCTACTCTGAATCAGCATTTTCGGCTTCCTGCTTTTTGATAATGTACCAAAGCTATTTTGCCATTCAGAGCCTCCAAAATTTCTGGGATAGAAGCTCGATTTTAGGGATAGAATGAAGATTTTGCTTACCTTAAATTCGTCATTATACCCAGCGCTAAGAGGTAGTTAATACATAGAAACTCACACTTTGGAACAATAGACAAAGTTTTGGAACAATAAACAAAGTCTTTGGAACAATAAGAGAAGCCTTTCAGAACCCCACTTTTTATCTTTGTTGTGTTTGGTAACCTATAAGAAAGAAGCCCATACATTACCCTACTTAAACCCTCTCAAAAATCAATGGAACAGCTCATTTCTTCTCAGTCTTCAACCATCGCGCCAGTATCGGAGTCAAATCGTATCAAAACCATTGATATGCTGCGAGGGTTCGCGCTACTCGGCATTTTATTAATGAACATTCCTGGCTTTTCAATGGCAGATTATTCGTTTGAAGTCTTCAAAAATGACCCCGACAACCCAAACTTTTGGCTTTACCAATTCATCGGTATTTTTTTTGAGGGCAAAATGAGGGCCATGTTCGGGATGGTGTTTGGGGCGGGCGTGTTGCTGTTTATTGCCAACAAAGGCACCAAAGGTGTTTCGGTTCATGCCCTCTATTACCGTCGTATGTTTTGGTTGCTGTTGTTTGGATTGATACACTCCCACTTGATTCTTTGGATTGGGGAGATTCTTTATCTCTATGCCGTTTGCGGTATGATTTTGTACCTTTTTCGTAACGTTCCGCCCAAATACTTGGTGTGGGCGGTACCTATCGTAGCAGTGGTTAGTTTTGTGGCAGGCACGATTCAGTACCAAGACATCCGCGAAAAACGAATTGCTTACGTGGAAGCCACCAAAGCCAAAAGTCAAAATCAAACGTTGACTGCCGCCCAAAACAAGGCATTGGCCGAATGGCGAGAAATAGAAAAAACCATGATTCCTAACCGTGAAGATGCCAAGGCCAATACCCTGAAAATGAAGTCGAATTATAGCACCGTGGCTAGTTATTTGCGCCCCATTGCTTTTGACATTCAGACCAAATATCTGCCCTTTGAAGTCTGGGATTCGTTGGCATTGATGCTGTTGGGGCTGGCACTTTTCAAATGGGGTTTTTTGACGGGCGCTTGGTCAAACAAAGATTATTGGACCGTTATCAAAATCGGATATGGCCTTGGCTTGCCGCTGGTGATTTACGCCAATTATTACGCTTTTTATCACTTCTCTACACTCGAAGCCAACCTCGCCCGCATGGAACAAGTGCCCATCAACTGGGTCAATTTGATTTATCCTTTTCAGCGTATTCTGTTGGTGATGGGCCATGCCGCTTCGCTGATTTTGCTCTACAAATCGGGCGTGGTGCAGGGCTTGATGAACCGCTTGGTGGCGGTAGGCCGCATGGCTTTCACCAATTATATCTCACACTCGGTGATATGTACGCTGTTTTTCTTTGGCTACGGTCTCAACTACTTTGCCGAACTGGAATTCTATCAAATTTACTTCGTGGCCTTTGCGATTTGGGTTTTTCAGTTGATTATCAGTCCGATATGGCTAAAATACTTCTTATTTGGCCCACTCGAATGGCTGTGGCGCAGCTTGACGTATTGGAAAATACAGCCTTTCAAAAAATAAAACTTGAAACAGTAAGTACCAATAACTTATACCGAAAACCTTAGTACTTATGCAAACTCAAGAAACCCTACAACCTACCATCAAATCCGAGCGGATCTTAGCAATGGACACCATTCGGGGCATTTCCCTATTCGGCATTTTATTGATGAATATTATCGTTTTTGGCTTATACAAAGCCTATTTTGACCCGACCAACAACGGAGGTGCCACGGGCTGGAACCTTACGTTTTGGTGGATGAATACGCTGTTTTTTGAAGGTACCATGCGCGGGATGTTTTCGATGTTGTTTGGCGCAGGGATCCTATTGTTTACTAGTCGTTCGGTCGAAAACAAGCAGGGCACAGTCGTAACCGATCTCTTTTTCCGCCGATTGATGTGGATGGTTCTTTTTGGGGTTATCCATTGCTATTTGCTGTTGTGGGATGGAGATATACTCTATACTTATGGCATTGTGGGCATGTTTGCGTTTAGTTTTAGACATCTTGCACCCAAATATCTCATCCTGGCATCGGCTATTATCTTAATCGTTGCGGCTGCTTTTAATGTAAAGGATTATTTCAAAATTAAAGATGCTTTTGGAAAGGTTACAATAGCCCAAACGAAAAAAACAACTGGGGAAAATCTCGTCAAAGAAGATTCTACTGCTATTGAAAAGTGGAATGCAATCCTAAAAGAAGAAAAAGCGACTCCCACACAAGTAAAGGAAGAAATGACTGCTCGAAGTAAAGGGTATTGGAGTATTGTGATGCACAAATTGCCTGTGAATCAATACATGGAGACGACGTTTCTATACTTTCTCAATTTTTGGGATACGCTGGCTATGATGCTGTGGGGCATGGCATTTTTCAAATTGGGCATTTTAAAAGCTGCCAAATCGAATCGGTTTTATTGGCTTATGGCATTGATGGGCTATGGTATCGGTATTACCATTAATTATTTTGAAGGGTCGCACATCGTATCCTCAAATTTTTCTATTCTGTCTATCTACAAAACCTTTATGACTTATAATCTGGGCAGAATCCCCACCACCTGCGGGCATATTGCCCTCATCATGCTATTTGTCAAATCAGGTTTCCTTCCTTTTCTACAAAAATCGTTGGCGGCAGTGGGGCAAATGGCCTTTACCAATTACATCACTCATTCTATTATTTGCAATTTCATATTCTTGGGTTATGGCTTTTCGATGTACGGCAAATTGCAGCGCTATGAGTTGTATTACATCGTTATCAGCATTTGGGTTTTTCAATTGATTGTTAGCCCGATATGGTTAAAGTATTTCCGTTTCGGCCCACTCGAATGGCTCTGGCGGAGTTTGACGTATTGGAAATTGCAGCCGATGAAGCGGTAGTTTCTACAAAGCCCGAAGTTGGTTTTCTAATGATTGTAAATCGTTCTGCACGATGTACCAAAGAATTTCATAGTCAACACCAAAATAACCATGAATCAGTCTATTGCGAAAACTAATAACACCATGCCAAGCTATTTCAGCATGTTCATTTTGGAAGGCTTCGGGTAATTGGTTGGCAGCCTCACCGATGATTTCAAAATTTCGTTCAACGGCATCACCAGTGCGGCCGGCTATCAGCCATAAAACTGTCAAAATCTAAGCCGTTAGTGTAAGTTTTGATTTTAGAGATAGCCAAAAGCATATCAGCTATCAGTAATTCAGGATTACGCTTAGACATCAATCAAGTCGGGTTCGATGGCGGCAAAATAAGCAGGTTTGATACCATTGCGAGAAACCAAATCAACGGGCATTTGGAGATAAGCTTCTAATTCTTTTGCCAAATTAAAAAACTGAAAACCAATGGGTTTGTCAAATTCAACCAAAATATCAACATCACTCAATAGCGTTGTTTCGTTACGTGCTACCGACCCAAAAATAGCCAAACGGCTAATTGGGTAGTGTTTCAGCAATTCAGGTTTGATTGCTACCAAAAGGTTTTTGATTTTTTGAGATTCAATCATGCCCATTTTATTTTTAGTACAAAACTATTCAATTTATATCAAACCCAATGAATCAAACGCTTTTCCTCTAATCAACAACTGGACGCACTCGTTTCTGAAATCACCACTTAGAATGGCTCTGGCGAAGTTTGACGTATTGGCAAATGCAGCCTTTTAAAAAATAAAAATCGCTCAAAACTTTCCCCATTTTTTAACGATAAAACAATTGACAACAATGAAAAGAAGGATATTTTTGAAAACCTCGGCTTTATCAGCCGTTGCGGTATCGGCTACTGGCTTTGTACGTTTAGAAGGCGACCGCTACGTGGGCGACTGCGAAACAACCTCCGATGTTTTAGGCCCATTTTACCGCCCCGACAGCCCAGTTCGGAGCAGCCTCGTCATTAAAGGCGAAAAAGGCGCCCCGATTGAATTATTCGGCAAAATCAAACACGACGATTGCATCACACCCTACAAAAACGCCAAAATAGAACTTTGGCATTGCAACGGCAACGGCGTATATGACAACGAATCGGCTGATTTTAAATATCGAGGTACGCTCTATTCTGATAATGAAGGTAATTACTCTTTCAAAACCATTTTGCCGGTTCCTTACGGTGAGGGCGACAACTACCGACCAGCGCATTTTCACCTGATGATTTCTGCCGAAGGCTATCAGCCATTAGTGACTCAACTTTATTTTACGGGCGACCCTTGGCTTGAAAAGGATAGTGGTTCGGCTTCTCCAACCGCCAAAAGAAGGATTCTGGAAGTCCAAAATCTGAAAGATGGAAGCAAAAAAGTATCTTTTGATGTTAGTATGGCTAAAAAACTCGCCGCAGAACCTGCTGCACTTGACCGTTTGATTGGCATTTATGTGAATGAAAAAGATGCGAATAAAAAAACCGAACTTATCAAAAAAGACAAACAATTATGGATAAAAGGCGACAAAGCAAATGGTATGCCTTTCGGGATGAATTTAGAATACATCACTAACAACACTTTCACAATATCGGGGGTGCCACCCAAGTATCAATTATCTTTTGTTTTTGAAGTTATGCCTTCTGGTGCCGTAAAAATGATGGAAAATTTTACCAATGAGAAAGGAGAGAAGGAGACAACAGTATCGGTGAAAGGGAAGTGATGGAGAGAACTATCGGGTCGCCCACGCCCGATACTACCACAAAAAACTACAACCTTTTATTGCAACCGATAAAGCCACAAACGGGCAAGTATGATGTCTATGTTTATCTGTAAAAACGACAAGGCTGCCACGGGGCGCGACTTGATGATGTTGAGTCAAGTAGGGTTTGAGAGGTGATAACTATTTTTCAATCAAAAAACCAATTTTCAAAATGAAAAAATTAATCATTTCTCTAATTGTTTTTATAGGCTGTTCAAGCCTATACACTTTTGCACAACAAAAGCCCTTGCCAAAAGGATTCCCATCTGAATGTCCTACTAATCTACCTAAGTTGACAAATGAGGTGAATCTCTCCCCACAACGAATGCGTTCTGATTCTTTGATTGAAACAAGGAAAAAATATTTACCCCTTACTAAAGAGAGTGTTGGGGAAATAATTGAAATACTTGAAAGCGCCATAGCCGCAGATACAACCAATGACAGGGCCTACTATACATTGAGTGACATTTACGGTTCAGCACCGAGATTTGCAGGTATGCAAAAGAAAATGGGAAGTGAAAAATCGTTGGAATATTTCTTTAAAGCCTTTTCTTTAAATCCTCACAGTGTTACGGGACTCAGAGGAATAGCAGAGGGGAAAATAGCATTACAGAACGACTATACCTGTGCAAGAGAAATTCTGGAGCGAATTTTAAAAGTAGACACTAAAAATGCGTGGATAAGATTTGAATATGCCATCTTATTGGCAGCGCAAAACAATTTTACCGAAGCTTATAAAGTAAGAGAAAAAGCCCTTGCCGATGCCGACAGTGTGACAAGACGAAGCATCCTTTACAACTCCACACGTATGCGTTTTATGGCACATGACTACGATTGGGTTATTAATTATAGCGATAGTCTTATTGCCCGTAATCCTGGCGGTGCAGTTCTTCATTTTTATAAAGGGCTTGCATTGGCAGAGCTTGGAAAGTTCGACAAAGCTTTGGAAGAAAGTAAACTTGCCACACCATCGCTACAAGGTGATGCGGGTGGTGTAGGCCATCTTGCCCGTGCCTATGTTCAGGCCGGTGACATTGAAAATGGAAAAAAGGCACTTCAAGAATTATTAGACAGGTTTGGAAGAGGTGAACATGTGGTGAAATATCAAATAGCTGGAGTCTATGAAGCACTTGGTGATTTCGACAACACGTTTATGTGGCTCAACAGAGTTGTGGAAGATGGCGATGGTATTCATGGTTGGTTGCTTTGGCTCAACCATGACCCTCGTTGGCAACGTATCAGAAGTGATAAAAGATTTAAGGAACTTACAAATAAAGCTGGCTTGTGACAAGCATCAATAATTAAAAGGCTACCCGTCTCAGCAAGTCTTGAATGAAATGGGGACTTGGTGTTTTTGTCACAACGACCAAGTAACCACCGTCCTCTCAGCATTTTCGCTATTTTCAATCAAAAAATCAATTTTAAAATGAAAAAAAATATCTTTTTTCTGACAACCCTACTTCTTACTTTTTTAACAATCACCAAAACGATTGCACAATCCTCAGCGAAGTGATTTCTCAATTTTTAAGAATAAACCCCTTCTACAATGAAAAGAAGAACACTTTTAAGAAGTACGGCCCTATCAGTTATTGCTGTAAGTACTGCTGCTATTCTTGGATTTCAACTGAAATCAGCCTCTTTTGACATTCCGAAAACTTGGGATATAGCTGAAATTACCAAGTTTATGCTTCCCCCAACGGATGCGGCGGTATCAGTTACACCCATTTCAGAGGAGTATTATTACAAACTTCCCGAGAGAAAAATTTTTAAAAGCTACCCCATACTTTTAACAGATGATACGGAGGCAAATCGAAAATATATAGATTCGCTAAAATCGCTTGACCCTGTTGATATATTTCAAAACGAACCCAAAACGGAACAAGACCTAATTCGATTAGGTGAAGAAGTGTTTAGTGCACCATTAGCCACGTTTGACTATTCAGATAGTTTTCTTACGGAGCTTAAAGCATCTATCAAAAATGCCGAAATTCCTATTTCTAAAAAAACATTTCCGTATTATTCCTACGTGGTTGATGAAAAATCAAAAATTAAGGTTGGCGTTTTTTCATGTGCCATGTGCCACACTCGGGTAATGCCAGATGGTACAACTATAAAGGGGGCACAAGGAAATTTCCCTTTGGATAAAATAGATGGATTTGGTGCTGAAAACGCATTAAA
This sequence comes from Runella salmonicolor, assembly GCF_024158025.1. Taxonomy (NCBI): domain Bacteria; kingdom Pseudomonadati; phylum Bacteroidota; class Cytophagia; order Cytophagales; family Spirosomataceae; genus Runella; species Runella salmonicolor. Next base: position 1,052,691 of record NZ_JAMZEL010000001.1, on the reverse strand, counting down.
ATCATTGCCTAAGGAAAAGTTGAAAGAATTTGATGAAGGAATGAGAGCTGGCAGGAATATGTTGCAAAAAGCACCTTGGGTTAGTCATTCTTCTCAAACTGAACTTGATACCATTAGTGCAGCCAGAATTATCGCTTACTTAAAAGCAATCCCATCGGGTGTAATGATAAGGCATGGTTCAAATTATAATCAGCCAACAAATATTCCTGACTTAATCGGCATCAAAGACAGGAAATATCTTGATTATACGGGATTGATGATGCACCGCAATATTGGCGATATAATGCGGTATGCAGCATTTAACCAATTATTGGATATGCTCAATAGTTATAATGGTTATATACCCGCCGCTACTGATTTCAAGACCTTACCCGAAGTTGGCAAGGCGCCGTTTTTAGGATGCTCTGACCGCTATTCTGAAATGCAATTATATGCTTTGGGGAAATATTTGTATTCATTAAAAGCACCTAAAAACCCAAATTCATTTCCGCCAGATTTGGTTAAAAAAGGTGAATTGGTTTTTAAACGGGAAGGATGTGTTACCTGCCACACACCACCACTCTATACAAACAATAAATTAACACCCGTTGATGGTTTTACCCCCCCTGCAAGTCATTATAAATCATACGACATTTTTGATGTTTCAGTCGAAACCAATCCTGAATTAGCCTTATATACAAGGCGTGGTACAGGATATTACAAAGTTCCTTCACTATTAGGCGTTTGGTATCGCAGTCCATTTGGGCATAGTGGCAATGTAGCGACTTTGGAAGATTGGCTCGACAAACGAAGACTTGACGATGATTATGTTCCTACTGGATTTAAACCCGCCTTCGCCAAAACAATGGCAATAAAAGGACATGAATTTGGAATGGATATCACAAAAGAGGAAAAAACAGCATTGATAGCATTTCTTAAAACGCTTTAAAAGATGAAATTTAAATTAATAATCGGCTATATAGCGCTTTTTACCCTCGCATCAAACTGGGTTTTTGGTCAAGATTCTTGGAAAATTGATTCCACCCGCCTTGTCTTTTACATTTCAAACGCAGGTCTTGACGTAGAGGGTAGCATGACAGGAATAACTGCCCAAATCAAATTCTCAAAAAACAAATTAGACAGAAGTCTTTTTGTAGCCGAAGCCAAGCCCGAAACCATACACACTGGCATCAAACTGCGGGACAAACATTTGAAAAAAGCGGATTATTTTGACATTGAGAAATATCCAACCATCAAAATCGAAAGCAAAAAAATAATACAATCAAAAAACGGTTTTGATGCCTATTGCGCCATTACACTCAAAGGACAAACGAAGGAAATTGTGATACCATTTATGTTCAAACAAACCAACCGCAAAGCAGAATTCAAGGGAACATTTTCGCTGAATCGCTTGGACTTTGGTTTGGGTGAAAAAAGCATTGTCTTATCTGATACCGTTAAAATTGACATTTGGGCTGGTACAAGTCGGGGTACTAATTGATAGCACTTCATTTTTTTAACCAATAAAATCAAATATTTATGAAAAGCAAGGCCTTCTTCCCAACCGTTATTTTTCTTGCCTGTATAGCAACCACAAAAGTGATAGGCCAAACTAATACAGACGCTCTGCGAATAGCCGAAATAGACAAGAGCTATTGGAAGGAAATATCCCGAACGGTAAAAGAAGGTGATTTTGAGGGCTACAAAGCTACTTGCCACGAGAATGCCGTCTTGGTGACTACCTCAGGAAAAAATAAGTATTCAGTACCTATGACGGCTGCATTGGCTGGGTGGAAACAGGGTTTTCTTGATACCAAAAACGGGAAGCAGATGGATAACGTTCAGTTTCGTTTTTCACAAAGAATAGGCGGCGAAACTACGGCTCACGAAACAGGGATTTTCTATTTCACCTCCCACGATAGCACGGGCAAGCTCATTGCCGAGAGTTATACACACTTAGAAGCATTGTTGGTAAAGCAAGGCGACAAGTGGGTATGTTTGATGGAATACCAAAAATCTAAGGCTGCCAAAGAAGAATGGGATGCTTTGAAGTAATCATTTCCTTTTCAAAACAATAAATCAATTTATGAAAACAACACTTCATCACGTCCTATTATCGCTACTTGTTGGGGTATTACTCACGGGGGCCGCTTGTACTTCAAGCACCGATAAGGAAGAAAAGCAGACCGTCACCGACTCATTGGTGATGGAGCAAGTCAGCGATGGCAAATGGGTCATCATGGACAGCAAAAAAATGGCGCTCTACGCAGTATTTGTTTATGACAACGGCCCCGATTACCCGTCGGAGGGGTTGATAAGGGTGGTAAAAAACGGCAAAATTGGTTATGCTGATGCCAAAACTTATGAAATCGTCATCGAGCCTCAATTTGACTGCGCCTATCCTTTCGAAAACGGCAAAGCCAAAGTGAGCAACCAATGTCAAACCGTCAAAGAGGGTGAAAACCGTAGCTGGGTGAGCGATGCCTGGGAATACGTGGATAAAAGTGGGGCAAAAAAATAGCCGTTAATTTTTAATCAAACTTCGTCATTAAATCTTACTAAACCCTTGAAAATTTGACTGCTTCTAAAGAAATAACCCGCCGTAACTTCCTTGAAATGAGCACACAAGGGGCTGTTGGTCTTGGGCTTCTTCCACTCATAAACTCTGCTTGTTCGGATGCCAACGCCGCCAAAACAGTCAATGGAGCTTGTTGTTTGGACTGCCCCGACTCGTGCAGTTGGCAGGTAACTGTCCAGAACGACAAAGTCACCGATTTTAAAGCTCCTGCCGAGCACCCTTTTACGGCAGGAAAACTCTGCGACAAAATGGCCAATTATCCCACCGACGTCACCTACTCTCCCAACCGATTGCTTCATCCTTTGAAAAGAATCGGTAAAAAAGGTGAAGGAAAGTTTGAAGAAATTACGTGGGAAAAAGCGATTGCGGAAATCAGCGCCCAACTGCAAATAATCATCAAAGAAAAGGGCGGAGAGGCAATTTTGCCGTTTAGTTACGGAGGCAACGAAGGCAAAGTACAAATCGGTGCAGGGGATAATTTCTTTGCCCACATCGGGGCTACTCAATTGGAGCGAAGCATCTGCGGTGGAGCCGTGGAAGCCGGCATCATGGCGACCAACGGCCAAACCACGGGCGTATTACCCGAAGACATCATTCATGGCCGATACCTTGTTTTGTGGGGCACAAACCCCGTTCATTCCAATCAGCATTTATGGACGATTATTGAAAAAGCCCGCGCAAAAGGTGCAAAGTTGGTGGTCATTGACCCGTTTCAATCGCAAACTGCCATGCAGGCCGATTGGCACATTCAACCGCTGCCAGGCACCGATACCGCATTGGCGCTGGGGCTTATCCACGTTATTTTAAACGAAAAACTGCAAGACCAAGATTATATTGACAAGTACACCACAGGCATTGAAGAACTAACCAAGCACGTAGAACGGTATTCGCCCCAAGCCGTGGCTCAAATAACGGGCCTCGACGAAACAGACATCACCCAATTGGCCCGCGAATACGCCAAAGGAAGTCCCTCGCTCATCAGGGTCTTGATTGGCCTTGAGCACCAAGCAAACGGGGCCAGTGCTGCCCGGGCCATTGCCATGCTGCCCGCCCTCACGGGAGCTTGGAAACAGTTGGGCGGTGGGCTGATGAACATGACTTATGAACTTTTTGGCGATGCCCTCAACTACCAACTTCTTGATACACCCGAAGAACTGAAAAACAAAAAGACCAGAAAGATAAACATGGTGCAGCTGGGCAAAGCCCTAACTAGTAAAGACTTAAGCCCCGCCATTCATGCCTTTTTTGTGTTTAACTCAAATCCCGCCGTCACCATGCCTAATCAAAACTTGGTGGTAAAGGGTTTAGAAAGGGAAGATTTATTGACCATTGTTTTGGAACACTTCCTGACCGACACAGCTCGCTATGCCGACTACGTATTTCCAGCCACCACGGCCCTCGAAAACTGGGACCTTTTGACCTCCTACGGAACGCCTTACCTGACTTTCAACGAACCGGCCATCGAACCTTTGGGGCAATCAAAACCCAACACCGAGTTTTTTAGACTGCTCTCCAAAGCAATGGGTTTCACGGAAAAGTACCTGTATCATGCCGATTTGGACATTGTGAAAAGCCTTTTGGACAGCGACAAGCCCTACATGAAAGGAATCACGTTTGAATCGCTCCGAAAAACAGGATGGGCCAAATTAAATATACCCGAAAAATGGATGCCCCACACCGAAGGTAATTTTGGCAAACTGGGCGGTAAATGCAAGCTGTACGATGCGGGCCAAAATCCACCCATCGCCGACTATGTTCCTTTTGCGTATTCGGCAGAAGATTTGGCAAAATACCCGTTGCATTTATTGACCGTCAAATCCACCAAAAATTTCTTGAACAGCACCCGTGCCAACCACGAAAAACACACTAAAAAGGAGGGGAAGCCTTATTTGGACATCCACGAAGCCGATGCCAAACTGCGGAACATCGCGGATGGCGACGAACTCAAAGTTTTCAACCAACGAGGCGAAGTGTATCTGACCGCCCGCATCAAAAATAAAGTGAGAAAAGGCGTAGTTTGTTTGCCCCAAGGTTTTTGGTCGTCGTTGATGAAAGGCGGCTCATCGGCCAACGCCCTCACGCACGACCTACTGACCGATATGGGCGGAAGCGCCGCCCTCCAAGAAGCCCGAGTAGAGGTGGTGAAGGTTTGAAAACATTAATTCCTTCATTATCTTGAATAATTTTCTATTACCTTGGTATGCCAAGTAAGCCAATTACTCCTAAACCTTTTTCCTAATGAAAATACTTTTTAAAGTCCTCATTTTGAGTCTTATTGTGACATTAAAAGGCTTTTGTCAAGCCAATCAACCCCTTGTCCAAACCGTAAATTCTTTTCTTAATACGCTCAGTGCCGACGAGATGAAAAAGACGGTGTATGCTTTCAATGACAGCCTCCGCCACAAATGGACCAACCTGCCCGTGGGTCTGGTGCCTCGGCCGGGTATTGCCTACGGCTCGCTTTCTGACAAAAGTAGATTGGCTTTTCATCGGGTGCTTTCGGCCATGCTCAGTTCGCAGGGATATTTGAAAACCACCAGTATTATGGCCTTGGACGACATCTTAAATTCACTTTATCAACAGTCTTTTGATGAAGGCAAAATTGACCAAAAACTCCTGAAACGGATGCAGGATTTTAAATGGGCTTACGGAAATTATTTTGTTTCCATCTGGGGCAAACCCGACACCAAAGCACCTTGGGGACTCAATTTTGGGGGACACCACATGGCATTGAGCCTCACTTCCGACGGCAAGAACATCACCATGTCGCCCTATTTCATTGGTACCGACCCCTCCGAAGTTAAGTTTGGAAAATATTCGGGTCTGCGGGTGCTGAGCAAAGAAGAAGACTACGGATTTATGTTCATAAACTCACTTACGGATGCCCAAAAAGCGGTTGCTATTTTGAAACAAGATGTTCCTAAAGACATCATCACTTCACCGCAGGCCAAGCAGCGTATTGAGGGATACTACGGCATTGCGGCTAAAGAGTTGAACGAAACGCAAATGACGATTTTCAAACTATTGATTCAAGAATATACCCATAATTTTGAACACGACAAAGCCCATCAATTGATGGAGAAAATCATGAAATCGGGCATCGAAAAGGTGTATTTTGCTTGGATAGGGAGCCTCGACAACAACAAACCCCACTATTACATCATCCATGGGCCTGATTTTTTGATTGAATATGACAACGTAGGCTTTCAAAATGATGGCAATCATATTCACGCCATTCTTCGTGAAAAAGGCAACGATTTTGGCGAGGATATTTTGCACCAACACTACAAAGCATCCAAACATTGAGTTTTGATACAACCTTTACTCATCTGGATTTGCAATCGGCTTTCCTAAACTTGTTCTACACTTATTTACAAAAGCAGGATGATGAAATCTCAATCTATCCTATTACTGTTTTTATGTCTTTGGTCAGCCTGTACAAGTCAGCAAAGCAATCACCCGTCGAGCCTTGTTGATAATTACTACACCCAAGCCAACACCAACCGAACCGCCGCCGAATGGGAACCTGCCAAAGGCACGATGGTAGTGTGGCCTTTGTGCGTGCCGTACAAATTGGTGGTAGAATTGGCCAAAGACAATCACCTTTATACGTTGGTCGCCAACGACTCGTCCAAAATCGAAGCCCAAAAATGCTACGACAAATGGGGCATTGCGGCTGCCAACAATACATTTGTACAAGCTCCGCAAGGCATAGACGCTTGGTGGACGAGAGACTGGGGGCCAAGCGCCATTTTTACGCCCGATGGCACCATGAAACTCGGCGACGGCAAGTACATCTTTGCCACCCCAAACACCAAAATAGGTTGTAATGATTCTTTAGAATTTATCTACAAAGACCAAGAAAACAGAATCATCAAGACCGAAACCGACGACAACGCCACCCTGCCACTGGCCAAAGGCTTGAATATCGGGGTGTTGGACTTACCCTTTATCACCACGGGTGGCAACGTCCTGACCGATGGGCTCGGCACGGCGTTTTCCTCTTGTATCTTGCTGAATGAGAACAAGTTTTACGGGGTTTCTAAAGACAATTTCTTTCGTCTCAACAAAGAATTAGCTGGATTTGGTAAGTACCACATTCTTCCCAACTTTGAAAAACGGGGCATCCAACACCTTGACTGTTTGATGAAACTCCTAGACGAAGAACGCATACTCGTGGCCCAACCACCCACCGACCATGAGCTGTATGCCATTTATGAAAACATCGTTGAGAATGAATTGAAAAAATTGAAATCCGTCTATGGTCGCCCTTACCAAATCATCCGAATAAAAACGGGCCGCTACGACAAAGAACAATTGGCGGCGTATACCAATTCGATTATTGTCAACAAAACCATCTATGTACCGCTGTTTCAAATCAAAGAAGACAGCGCAGCTCTCCAAACGTGGCAAAAAGCCATGCCAGGCTACACCATTAAAGGATTTACCTTTGCTTTGAAAGATGAACCCGTGGTCTCGAAGGCCATGCAAGAACACTACAAATCAGGCTACGGCTGGAACTTTGGCGATGCGCTACATTGCCGCACCCGTGCGGTGTGGGACAGTCAGATGCTTTACCTCACGGTCAAAAGGTTGCCCGTGCAAGTAGCACGCAACGAGCCTTTGACTGTGTATGCTACCATTATAGATTATAGCAAAAAAGGGTTGGAGACGCAAGCCCAGAGGTTGTATTGGCGCGTGAAAGGAGAACAAAACTGGAAGGAAGAAGCCCTCAAACCGACCGACATTGACACGCATTTTGCGGCTACCATTCCAGCCAACGCCTCCAACAAAACCATCGAATATTACATCTCAGCGGCCTCAAAATCGGGCAAAACAGAAACCATGCCCCGCACTGCACCGATTGGGTTTTATACGGTAGAGCGATAACCACGTATTCCAAAAACGTTGAATTGGGCGCACCTCCATTTTCGTCTATGATGCTCGTTATTCAGCAGCTAGGCTGGCTTTGGGGTATTTTTTGAGTGGAGATGTTTTATTAAACGAAACCATAAAATTCCCTTTAACTTCTCAGTTTGGCAGATACGATAATTAAATCACCGAAATACTGCCTATATTGATTATCCTTCAGAGCGGATTTTGGAATCTGCTCTGAAGGATATAAGGGATTAATTAATCGGCATCAGGTGCGATAAGAACGGGAAGTTCGGCATCAAATAGAGCAATAAACGCTTCACTTGTTAATATATGGCCTTGTTTTTGAGCCTGATTGGCAAGTTGATAACCAAATTCAGCCGCTTTCATTCTTTGGTTTGGCGTACCATGATGTCCATCATTGTCAAATGCACAGTCTCCTATTGAATAAAAAACACCCAAAAACTCTTGAACTCTTTTCCAATTTAAAGCCGCTCCGCGTTTATGAGTAAGAAAATAAGCAGAGAGGGCATCGGCCATTAATTCCGTTCTTCTGGTTCCTTCAGGGCTATTGCCAAAATCCACATTTTGAGCAAACTGCACATGGTGGCCATACTCGTGAGCCAATATGGCCTGTGTGGCCACATCACTGTAGCCCAGATCAGCATACGCCTGTTGAATGCCATCGCCCATTACAATTTTTTTGGGAAGACCGTAAGCAGGCTCAGCAGTCGAAGCAAAGGCATTAAACGTCAACAAAGGATTGTTAAAATAATGAAATTTAGGGGAGCCAAATACCGCTTGCAATGTCAATGCTAAATCTAAGGCGATATCGTCGGGAACAGGCCCTCCATTATACGTAAAAAATGTCTTAACCAATGTTACCACTAGAGGTACATTATTATAGACTGTTCCGTGGGCATCCGCAATTTGAATATCGGTCGGAATATTCCAGAATCGCTTTAAATCTTTAAAAACACGGTTGGTCACGTTGGTAAACTGCCCAGTTGTACCAAAAGAATCTCCACCATCGGTATTGTCTAGAAAATAGGCTTCCAAAAAAGCAAAATCACCGAAGTTATTGTATAAGAAAAAGTCACTACTTGTCCAACCCACAATAAGCGATGGAATATATCCATCAAGTTCGGTCGGTCCGCACTCATAGTCATCAGGATTAATTGCCCTTTGTACCAAAGATTGGTAATAAGTATAATCAGCGGTTTTTGACCAAATAGATGATTGAACCCCAGCCCGCGCATTTGAAGCTCCGGGGGCCGTTTTTGCTAAAGCCGAACCAAACTTAGGAACCAATTTGCCTTCTTTAATTAAGGCATTTAATCTTTCTTTTGCCAATGTTAAATTAGCTTCCTGCGTAGTGTTGTTTTCAGTAACATTTAAGGAGGATTCTCTTTCGCATCCTGTCAATAAAAAGAGCGAGACCATTGAAAGTACTAGTAGCTTTTTCATGTTTTTGTAGTAAAGGTTTATGATTTGCTAATATACCAAAAAAACATTATAATCGTCAACTTGGTTTTATTTAAAGGTTGTATTGGGATAAATAAACAGAATGGGTCTATAATTGCCCGTAGGTATACAGAATAAATCAAAAGGGATAAATATAAATATTCGCAAACCTTTTTTCAATTTCAACAAACGCAAAGCAGTTGCCGGAGCCAAAAAAGATGCTTGTTTTTTTTATTGTCAGTTTCTTGAATTGTTTTGGTAACCAATGCCTAATTACAAATAATCCTTCTATATATTGAATCATAAATCATGAAAATTATTTTGTTCTTCGTAGTCTCCTTATTGAGCCAATCCTTCAGTTTCGCCCAAAAACCACGCGCGAGAGAAATCGGAATTCCTTTTGAAGGTACAACGGGAAAATTCAATGCCATCACGGATGTAAAAGGCGTGGAGGTGGGTTATAGCACCATTATTTCTGGTCAAGGTAAGAATATACGCGGCAAAGGACCTATAAGAACGGGCGTTACGGCTATATTGCCAAGAGGACGAAATAATAAACCTGTATTTGCCAACTGGTACTCATTGAATGGCAATGGTGAAATGACCGGTACTACTTGGATCACCGAATCAGGTTTTTTAGAAGGGCCGATAATGATAACCAACACGAATAGCGTGGGTGTAGTGCGGGATGCGGTCTTGAAATGGTATGTAAAAACGGGTTGGTATAAAGAAGATTTTTGGTACACGTATCCCGTCGTGGCCGAAACTTACGATGGTTTTTTAAATGATATTTACGGATTTCATGTCGAAGAAAAACATGCCTTCGAAGCCTTAAATACGTCCAAATCAGGCGTAATACAAGAAGGTAATGTAGGCGGTGGTACGGGTATGATGTGTCTGGGTTTTAAAGGAGGAACGGGTAGCTCTTCCAGAATTGTCAAAATTAAAGACTCTACCTATACGGTAGGCGTCTTGGTTCAATCCAACTTTGGTGGCAAAAAAAACTTCACCATTGCGGGAGTATCCATAGGACAGGAGTTGAAAGACACTCTAAACTACGAGTTCAATGCGCCTCCTTCCTACCAACCTGGCGATGGCTCCATCATTGTTGTGGTGGCAACTGATGCACCACTGCTACCGCATCAGTTAAAAAGAATCTCGGCGCGGGTTCCTATTGGCGTAGGCAAAGTAGGGGGCCGGGGTGAAAATGGTTCAGGCGATATTTTTATTGCGTTTTCGACCGCCAATCCCGCAGCATTTCAGCGTGAGAATTTCACAAAAGTAGACCAATTGCCCAACGAGTTAATTAATCCTTTATTTGAAGCCACTGTGCAGGCTACCGAAGAAGCCATCATCAACGCCATGGTTGCCGCTGAAACAATGGAAGGCATCAACGGAAATAAAGCCTATGCCCTGCCGCACAAAACGGTGATTGATGTATTGAAAAAGTATAACAGAGTAAAATAAATCAACTTCTGGTCGAGGTTTATGCAATGGATTATGATGCCTAAATCTTAAAAATCACGAACAATGAAACCAACCCAATCCATCAATTACCGTTACATCATTATTTTCTTTATCGTCTTCTTTTTGTGTGCGATTGTGGGTTTCTGGAACTCCTATTTTACCAGAATTTTTGACCAAGAAAACTACCGTATGCACACCCACGGCATGGCCCTTATCATGTGGCTTGTTATACTCATCATTCAGCCGTATTTGATACGGACTAAAAAAGTGCGACTTCATAGAACACTCGGAAAATTCTCGTATCTGCTGGTACCGATATTGGTATTTACCACACTGGACTTACTCAAATACAGTTTATCAAAGTTTGAACAGCTTGGAAGCACAGGTTATTTTTTCGTGGCGTTGGTGGTCAATGCGCTAATCGCGTATTTGATTTTTTATGGGTTGGCCATTTATCATAAACGCAAAGCCAACATCCACGCCCGCTACATGATTTGTACGGCGTTTCCGATGTTTACACCCATCACCGACCGCATCATTGGCAATTATATTCCTTCGTTAGTTGCCTATGTACCCACCATTGACAGAATGCCCGTTGTTCCCGTCATCGGGTTTCTGATGGCCGACCTTATTTTGGTGGGGTTGAGTATTTGGGATATTCGCTCAAATAAGCGGTGGAATATTTTTCCGGTTGCCTTAGTCATTTTACTACTCTACCATTTTTCGGTACTCAACTTTTACAAATACCCTTTTTGGCAATCGTTCTGTGAGTGGTTTCATGTAGTTTAATGAGGGTTCGGAATTTACTATTAAATTATCTCTCAAAACCAACGGATGATGAAAACCCTAGCCTTCTTTCTCGCCCTCATAAGTAGTTTTGGTTTTAGCCAAAACAGAAAATTAATTGATAGCTTAAAATACGAAATTACCATAGCAATAGCATTAGAATATGGCTTAAAAGGTAGTTCTGGATTTGAAAAATTAAAAGATACTTTGGGTTTTATGGAGAACTATCAGAGACGAGGTTGACGGTAGCGCTATCTACTCAAACCCATTGATAACGAATGTATTAGTATTTGTCGTAAAATAAATCCAATATGAGAAACTCTACCCTGCTCCTTTTTTGCTTTGCCGTTGGCTGTGTATTCACCGCCAACACAAATGCCTACGCTCAACACGACCACCACGTGGACGATACCAAAAACAGCCATAATCACCTCGCCCACATGCAGGCATCACGAAAACAAAACTTTTATATCCACAACCTCCCAAGCCCCAAATTGATGACAGGAATCGGGGGCTCAAAAATGAAGATTGAGACCAAATCCGAAAAAGCACAACAGTATTTCAATCAAGGACTTAACCTATTGCACGATTTTTGGGATTTTGAGGCCTACCGTGCCTTCAAAGAAGCCATTCGGCAGGATTCTACCGCCGTGATGCCGTATTGGGGACTACTCCAAACCCCTGGCCCTGAGGAAGACAGCGTACTGACAGGTCAGAAAAAAAATGCCGTAAAACAATTGAAAAAGCTACTCAAAACCGCCAACGAACACGAAAAACTGTATGCCGAACTGGCACTTTTGGACGATTCGCTCAAAGAAAAAGCCTATCCAGAAATGCTCAAAAAGTACGAGATGATTGTCCATAAATTCCCCGATGATATTGATGCTAAGTTGTTTTTGGCCTTAGGCAAAATGAGTGGTTTTGATACCGATTTGAATCCCAACGATGGTATGATTTACAGTGAATACCTGTTACGAGATATACAACGAGCCGAACCCAACAACCACGCCTTTCATCACTATTGGATTCATCAGATGGAGCATTGTTGCCCCGAAAAGGCCCTGCAAAGTGCCGATTTATTGACCTCTCTCGCCCCTACCTCTGGTCACATCGTTCACATGCCAGGGCATATTTACAACCGAGTGGGAGATTACAAAAAAGCCCACGATTCGTTTGTGGCGGCGGTAAAAGTGGATTCGGCTTACATGAAAAACGAGGGCATTCAGGAAGTAGACAACTGGAATTATATCCACAATATCAATTATTTAATCAACAATTGTGTTCACGATGGGAGGCACAATGAGGGGCTTTATTATGCCGAAAAACTAAAAAGTATGCCCGTGACCAAAGAGCGTAAAAAAGCCTACGACGGTACGTTTTTTCAACAAGGCATACTGGCGCCTGCTAAAATGGAAATGGCGTTTGGGTATTGGGACAAAGCCGTAGCGCAGTTGGAGAAAATTCTCGATAAAGATACCGTTTATAGTGTGTCAAACATGGATTTTAAAAATGGCTTGTTGCTCTTTTGCAGAGGCATGGATGCCCTTGCAAAAGGCAAACTCAATGAAGCTACCCAGTTCTCCAATAGTTTAGACGCTTTTTTGTGGCGCAACGAAAAACAAGCGGGAAAAGACAGTACCCTGAGCAAATGGCTACAAAACCCGCTGAATACGGCTTCTTTGGAGCTACAAGGTTGCATCGAAAGTGAGGAGGGCAATTATACACAGGCGATAAAGTTGCTGGAAAAAGCCCAAAAGCAAGAATTGGAGTTAGGCTACGGCGAACCTCCACTGTATGCGCGACCAGTGGCCGTGAGCCTCGCCCGAACACACGAAAAAGCAGGCCAATGGGATAAAGCCCTTGAAAGCTACAATTCACTGCTCAAAAGATTTCCCATTAGTGCCTACGTTTATCATGCTATGCTCAACTTATATGTCCAGAAAAACGACCCCGCCAAAATCAAGGACTTGGAAATCAAGTTAAAAGAAGCCAGCAAGTACGGCGATAAGGGCATTTATACAATAGCCAAGAAAAAGTGACAGATTAGATATACCAAGTCCGCAGCTTTGTGTTGAGGTACTGATATCGTACTTGGTGACTAACCCATCGTTTTATGATGTTTAATACGGGGAGCTAAATCTATGAAAATTGTCACTTTAATAACATCTGCTTTTTTGTGGGTTGCTACATTAGCAAAAGCACAAACGACGATTCGGTTTGTGCCGGAAAATCCGTTAAAAAACGGCACTGAACAACCCTTTGGGCGCGGTAGAATTGAGCAAACTGGACAGGGTGTTACCCAAAAACTACGTATTGAATTACCCCAAAAAACGCTCAACTTAACCCTGAAACCCAGTCGGCTCAAAGAATATGATCACATTTTTACGTCGGAAGGGCAAGAACCAAGCAAGGTGGATTTTTTTGAAGCAACGGATAATGGCCAAAAATACTATGTAACGGCTATTGACCACCAATTTTATGGTTTATTGATGGTCGAAGACGGTGATTTGGTCAGTTTGGAAAAATCGAATGACTCGCTGTATTCTTACCAAAAAATGAGCCCAAACGGAGCGTTAGGTTATTCCTGTAACCACGACCATCAACCAGTGGCCAAAACCTCCGCGTCTGCCCGAGTTGGGGTGGGGCTTTTGAGCGGTTGTTATGAGTTTCCAGTAGGCTTTGTGTGTGACTACGCCCACTATCGTTTTTTGAATCAAAACCGAGCTGAAGTTGAGGCGGATAATCTTCTGAAATTGGCCGCTGCCCAAGAAATATGGGGCCCCTATGTATTTAACGCCAACATTTCGTTCATTGTAATCGGTCAGGTGATTCAGACCAACGAAATGAATTCCCCTTGGACCACTGACAGTCGTAAATCGCTGGCTACGGTTTGGGGAGAATTTCATAACTCATGGCCAAAACCCGCTGATTGGAAAAAACATAAATCGCTGATTTTGGCGGGAATCACGGGGATAAACTTTGGAAATACACCCAATGAACTTAGCACTTGGGGATACGGGGGAGGGGGGCAAAATGAGTTTGGAATGGGAACGGTGGTGCTGAAAAACTTTCCAGATGCCGCTCAAACAAGGTGGCTGTTTGCGCACGAATTAGGCCATGCTTTTGGGGCAGGTCATGACGAATTTTCGGGTTATGTAATGTTTCCTCAATACGGAGCTGCTAGTTGGAGTCCCAAAAGTAAAGAAACGATTAACGGAACATTGGGTCGGTTGGAAACCCAAAATTTGCTTGCTCAATGTGCGGTCATCAACTTAAGGTATGAGGTAAAGAAAGACAGCCTAGCGATGGCGTGGCAAACCAATTACGATGCTATAGGAGATTCATTTGTGATTGAACACAGTGTAGATGCGCAAAAAACGTGGGCTACGATCGGCACATTTCCCTCAGCGGGTGTTTCTTCCTATCAAAAAACCTTAGCATATTCGTTACCTATGGGAACAACGGCGTACTTTCGGGTGCATCAACGGGGGCAAAAAAACATTACCTCTAATGTTGTTACGGTAAGCATAACGGGTTTGGAAAATGATCCTTTGGACGAGAATGTTTCTATCTATCCCAATCCGTTTTTTAACCAATTGTCTATAAAAACCCTGACTCCGCAAAGTGTCGTCATTTATGACCTGACGGGGCGGGAAATACTGCGAATTGCGACGCCCAAAAACCATCACATCATAGATGCCGCTTCGTGGAACTCGGGGAACTATTTTATCCAACTGAATGCCAGTGCGTCAAAGGTTTATAAGGTGGTCAAGTAAGTTTGTCAGCAAGCCTTCTTTTTCATTAGAAGGTCTGCTTTCTTACGGCCAATGAAACCCTAATCCTCCAGTTTATCCACCATGAAACTACGTATCAAGGCATTATTGATGGTCCTGTTTGGTAGCGTGTTTGCCACTTTTTGCCACGCCCAAAATAAAGATTTAGAAACCATCAAAGGGCGAATCGTCACCGAATTGATGAGCAACAACGTCAGCGATAAGGCCATAGAAGCCATCATCGCCAAGATGAACGACGACGGCAGTTTTCAGGGAATCAACTACGCCGACCTCAGCCGAACCGCGAGCTTTCCGCACGGAGGCCACACCCGCGATCTGGTGTATTTGGCCAAAGCCTATAAAACCAAAACCTCCGCTTTTTATCAAAATAAAAAAGTCAAAGACCTGATAACGAAAGGGTTGGAGTATTGGGTAAAAAATGATTTTGTGGGCGACAACTGGCACGACAATCAAATCACGACGCCCACTAACTTGGGCAATCTGATGTTGGTCATAGGGGATGAACTGCCCAAAGACTTGGTAGAAAAAGCCCAACCCATGATTGGTCGGGCCAATATGAGTGCGTCGGGTGCCCGTCAAAGCGGCGACCGAATCGTGATTGCAGGGATTCTGGCCAAAAATTTGCTCTTCAGGGGAGATGCGAAGGAGTTTGACAACATCATCAAAATCATTGAAGGCGAAATGAAATTTGCGACGGGCGAGCGCGGCATTCAGCACGATTACAGTTTTCACCATCGCGTCGATCGCGTCAATAATACCTCCTCCTACGGCTACGGCAAATATGCCAACGCGTACGGCGAGTGGTCGTTTTATGTGGCTGGCACCAAGTATCAGTTTTCCAAAGAAAAAATAAACCAACTCGTAGACTATTATTTGGACGGGATTTACAAACAAATGGTATACGGAGTCTACGAAGACATCAGCGTAAAAAACCGCAGTATTTCCCAGAAAGTAGCTTTTTTTCAGCCGCAAAGCACCCTCGAAATCGAACGAGTTTTGGTCAGTACCGATTACCGTAAAAAAGAGTTAGAAGAAATCATTCGGCTCCGCAAAGGAGAAGCCAAACCTTCTCAATCGTTCGCCAAATTCTTCTGGCAAACCGAGCATTTTGTGTTTCAGCGGCCCGGGTTTTATACCACCGTCCGGATGTTTTCTACCCGCAACCGCAACATGGAAGAGCCCTACAACGGCCCAGGCAAAACCACCCACCACCGCGCCGACGGCACCAACTACCTGATGCTCAAAGGCGACGAATACCACAACATTTGGGCAGTGTATGATTGGCAAAAAATATCGGGCACTACTATCATGCAAAAGGCCAAATTGTACGGTCCGGAAGATATTCAGAAAGAAGGGTTGACGAACTTTGTAGGCGCCGTGACCGATGGGTTGTACGGAGCCGTAGCCTTTGATTTCAAAAGTCCGCACGACATGACTGAAGCCAAAAAATCGTGGTTCTTTTTTGACGAAGAATACGTTTGTCTCGGCACCGACATCAAATCAAAGCCCGATCTGCCCGTAGCCACCACCATTAATCAGGTATTGATGCGAAGCGACGTAACCGTCATGCAGGACGGCACAAAAAAGACCCTCCCGCAAGGTAACCGAGTGGCCGAAAAGGTGAAATGGGTTTACCACGACAAAGTAGGGTACATTTTCCCCGAGCCCACCACCATCAACCTGTCCAATCAGCCAGAAACGGGGCGTTGGTCAGATATTACTGACCAGAAAAACATCAGCACCGAAGTAGTCAAAGAAGACGTGTTTAAATTGTGGTTCAATCACGGGAACAAACCCAACGGCGCGTCTTACCAATACATTGTGGTGCCCAATGTGTCGGAGCAACAATTGGCTGGTAGCGCGAATCGTTCCATCGAAATCCTTTCCAACACGCCTGATTTACAGGCCGTAAAACACACTAACTTAGGCATCATTCAATTGGCTTTTTATAAGAACGGCGAAGTCGAAATTGCCAAAGGTTCAAAACTGAAAATGGACAGCCAAGGTATGGCAATGCTCAAAATGAACGGCAATCGACTGAAAGAACTCACCCTCGCCGATCCTTCCCGGAAATTGGGACGCATAACCCTCACCATGCCGGGCATTTACACCGCCAAAGGAGAAGGCTATTTTTCCGTCCCGGACAGCAAACAAAATACTACTTTATTGGTGGTGGACTTGCCGCAGGGAGTTTATGCGGGCAAAAGTGTGGGTGTAAAATTGTAGGGAGATTTTCAGCGCCGTAGCGCCGTTTAGGGTGTTTTCCACCCTCAACTCCTTCTTTTATTAACCTGAAAAACTTAGCGGTGAAAACATCATCACACAATATTGCTAAAGATTCAATATCCTATCTGCAATTTCTTCGCAGTGCTTATAATTACCACCTAAACCCATGCTAACGGTTTCAATATTAAAAAGGTGGCTAGCCATTTTTACTTTATCAGCCCCGTGAATTTTTAAACTTAAAATATGTAAGGCATAACTTCGGTATTCATCTCTTGCTTCTTCCATATCATTTATTCCAATTGGATCCCACTCCTTCCAAAGAAGTTCATCAATTAGTTGCAAAAGATTCTTTTGCTCACGGGTCATTTTCATTTCTAAGGTGTTCCGTTGTTTAACGCTGTTGAAGGTGTTTTTCACCCTCAACTCTTTCTCTTATTGACCTGAAAAACTTGGCGGTGAAAACACCACCAAGGGCGTAGGATTGACAATCGCTCTAAAATCCTCTTTTGCGTCGGATTGCCAAATCACCTTTTTAGCCATTGCTTTGCTTCTTTCATTACGTCAGCGTGCAAAATACCAGTCCCTTCATCTGCACTTTTTTTGGCCTGATTTAATCTTTCCAAGACTGTTTTTTCCTCATCTGTCAACTTTTGCTGCATAAACCAATCTAAAGACAGATTGAGGTCAATCAGTTCGGAAACATTGTCCAAGGCATCTATTTTCTTATGAATCTCCGCTTTCAATTCTAAAGTTGACATACTTTTACTGTTTTATTCTTTATCAAAGATAACAGAAAAGTACTTTACAAATACCAATTACCCTTCCCTCAACTCCGCTTCCATCGTCATCACTCGCTCAATCAGCGCCTCTGCGATTTGCTCATGAACGGCATCAAACGGCAAAAGCGCCGCCCGCGTATTGGGCGTGCTGTAAATCCCCTGACGGTGCAAAAGGCGTTTGAAGAAATGAATCGAAATATCAAGGTGTTGGTTGGAGAAACTCAACACGGGGAGCAACCGATAAAACAAGGCTTCCGCTTTTTCGAGTTCTCCCGTTTTGAAGTACCGGTAAATCGTCGTATAAATCAGGTGCATGCCCGTGGGCATAAACGCATGAACGCCTCGTTTCAGGCCCTCTATCATCTGCGTTACGGCCCAACCGCCGCTTAAATGCAGCTTTCCGTCGGTCAATTCTAAAATACGGCTGTACTTCACACCCGCAGGAACGGTTTCAATTTTCAGACTGCGAAAGGCGTCTACTTCCTTGAAAAGTTCCCAAATAAGCGCATCCGAAAGACCCACGCCGTTGGCATCCCAATCCTGCAACATGATGATTTCGGGACCGAGGGCAGCCAAGTCATAAAACTGCTTTTTGAATTGCGTTTCGTTCTCAAACGGAATTTGAAAAAGCACATGACGGCAGCCCATTTGCACGTATTGCCGCACCATTTCCTGTTGCCGAACGGCGTCGCGTTCGCCTGCCCCCGCAAAAATTGGCACGCGTCCTGCCACTTCCTCCGTCACGATTTCCACCATGCGCAAACGCTCCGCTATTGCCAACGAATACACCTCCGACGCCATCGCTGGCACCAAAAAACCCGCTACGCCCGCCGCCAAAGCATATTGCACATTGCGTCTCAACGAAGCTTCATCGACCCGACCTTGCCCATCAAAAGGCGTATTCAAAACGGTAATGATACCCGAAACCGGCAAGAGTTCTTTCATTGGTTTTTACTGTTTCAACAACCAAACATCCGAAATCTTAGACTGCTTGCGCCAGTTCAAATGCGACTCTTCCGGCTCATCAAACGTCACGTGCAATTTCCCATCCTGCGTCAGCGAAAGCGGCACGATCCATTCTTTCACCGATTCGGTTTCACGGTTATAAACGGTTGGTTGCAAACGATGGTTATCTACCCGCAACAAAGCTTCGCCTTCGCCTACTACCCGGATAATATAGCGCGCCCCCGGTTGCAGATTATCATAAACCAATTCTGGACATTTCTGAAACAACTGCGACGAAAGCCGTGCCCGACTGAAACCGTCCTGCCACCAAGCCACGTCGGTCGCATCTTCGGAGACCGTCTTGACGCGCGGGCCTTTGGCCACGCTCGATACATCGTCGTAAAAACTTCCTGGCCCGGGGTTTTCCCACGTACTGATGGTTTTGAGTCGTTGCAGTTTGGCTTCGTTGGAAGGCAATGCGCTGATTTTCTTAAATTCATCGGCCAACCACCAACGGTTATTGAGCGGATAATCCACCAAATCCAGCACCGCACCGCGCTCGTGACTTTTGGCCTGATGCTTGGATACGCTCGTTTGTAAACCAATCGAAGCAAACAAATCGGCACACAATTGCTCAATTTTCTGACGCAGTTCGGGAGCGATGTTTATTTTATCGGCTTTGTTTACGGTCTCCAATGCCGCTTCCATGGCCTTTTCTGCACCTGTTTTTGGGGCTTCTGATAGTAGCGCATTCGCCTGTTTTTCAAGCGATTGCTCGTAGGTTAGTCTGCGTTTGGTGTAGGTGTCATAATAAGCCCTCAGCAACAGCATCTGCCAGCGCCAGTTGCCTTTTAAGGTTGGATTCGTGGTTTCGAGATTTTTCCAAAAGGCAAACGTTGCCTCTACGCCGCCGTTTTGAGCGAGTGGCCCTTTCCAATTGTTTTCAAGTGCTGCAATACCATCAGCAGCGGATTCTGTAACGGTTTTCCCAAAAAAGAAATTCGTATAATCGGTCAAAATTTCCCGCACATCCGTTTGCGGATTCCAACCGCGCATACTCCAAATCACCTTGTTGACATCATCGTGACAACCGTCCGAATACGACACAAAACCGTCGGTAAATGGTGCGTACGTTTGGTGGATTTCGGCAAAGGCGTACGGACGCGGATTGGACGCTTCACGGCCCAAGGTGAGGGCGTAAGCTTGGTCCCAACCGCGCACCGGAAACTCGCAGCGGACGTTGTGCGTAATGTCGGGATACTCCCTGTGTTGGTATTTTTTCGGCAAACGATAACGGGTTTCGGCCATCGGCGGGCTGCTCGGTCCGGAGACTACGCCCTGCAACCAATCGGGATTATTTTCGGCCAGATAACGATAAAAATAATCTACCTGCTCCACGCTGAAACCCTGCAACGAAATCCATATCTTAGCTTTGGGATGGTATTTGGTGAGAATTTGGTGCAGGTCTTTCAAAAACGGCATCACCTCGCTTGGATGATTATCGCCAGGGTCGCCGCCGGGTACAAAAATATGGTCAAGGCGCGGACAGTTTTTGTAAAACTCTTCGTGCAGTTTGAGTTCGGCAGTGCGTTTTTCTTTGTCGGTCAGTTCAAACGTCACAGGCGTCCAAACCCAATAATCCATGTCATATAGTTGGCACAATTCCCCCATTTTAATGCGCATTTCGGATGCAGGAATCTTAAAATGCGGATTGGGTTTTTCATCTTCGTGAAACGGAATTCCTTCTACGGCATTGGTGCCAAAAATCGCTAACTCCCTGAAATACTGCTCATACTGCGCCACACTCCACGCATCGTACGAGTTGGCGGTGTGACGATAGCCCAACTGATGCCCCCGAATGGGATAGGCTGGCGAGGAAGCAAAATCCATTTTAGTATCCAACTGAGCTACTCCTGTCGCTAATTGAAGTTTTCTGAGCAGCCAACCCGTACCAAACAAAACCCCGCGCGCATCGGCTCCGATGACCCATAAAACACCACCTTTTTCATTGGTTTCACTTACCACCCGAAAACCTTCAGCTTGGTATTCCGCACTACTTTTATCGGGTCGGGCAGGAATCATTTTTCCTAACAATTCACGGTCACTGGCAAGTACAAGCGCCACCGTTACTGCATTTGTTTTAGGCCAAGCAGTTGCTGTTTTAAGTGTTATATTGGTGCGCTTGGCGATTTCTTCCGTCAACATTCGCGCGGCGGTTTCTTTCATAGGGGACGGCACCGACGAAGCGACTAAAACCGTGGCATTTTTAAGGCTAATGGGTTGAGCGTTCAGCATCAATGCGCTGCAAAGCAGAAGGCCAAAGAGATAAAAAGTATTTTTAGAAAACATGGGTTTGTAAATCAAATGAATGTTGTTGTATTACTTATCAAGCAGAGGTTTGGGCTATTGAAGAATAGCAAAAGCCCTCTTTTGCCACCTCGCTTTGTCACCCTGTAAGGGTCTAAAAACCTATTCATGGGGGTCGATAATTATAAGAAAGGGCTTTCATGTTATAGAGAAAAAGACGGCATTTATTTAGATGCTTACAGCATGACAAAATGAGCGTAAATCAAAGATTACCAATAGCCTTTTTGTCCCTAAAAAAGGTACTTTATTTATCCCTCTTTCTAAACCTTCTATCATGAAAAAATGCATTCTATACCTCTGTTTTTCAATATTCTTCTTTACGGGAAAAAGCTCCGCCCAAAAACTTACCCCTCAACCCATTGCGGCAGGAAAATGGCTCCAAACGTGGCTGTTGTGCGGACCGTTTTCGTTGGAAAAACCCACAGATGCTTTTCAGCAATGGGACCATTTGGTGGGGTTTAATAATGACTTTTTAGGCAAAATCGGCGGTGAAAAAAATCCAAAAATCAAAGCGGGCGACGTGGTCAAACACGCCAACGGAACCGCCAAATGGCAGGTGCATACCACTTCGGATTCTATCATTGACTTGAACAAAACCATTTCACGGGAAGACAATATGTGCGCATACGCCTACACCGAAGTGCAGGCCCCAGAAGCAGGTATTTGGTTTGTGGCGCTGGGCACCAACGACGGCGGACGATTGTGGGTAAACGGCGTGGAAGTGTGGGATGCGCCTGGCGCGCGCGGCCTGACCGTCGACGATGACATTATTCCCGTTACTCTCAAAAAAGGCACTAACACATTGCTTCTCAAAGTAGAAGAGCGCGGCAATCGGTGGGAGTTCTGCGTTCGATTGTTTCCCTTTTCGACCCAAAAATTGATGGCGAACGGCGGCATTTTCAAAGTGACCACCAAGGAAAACGGCGAGGCCGAATTGGCTTCTGAGTTATCGAGCACGGTGTTGAATGAATTGGTCCAAAGTATCCAGTATTCCATTCGTGACAACCAAAAGAAGGTGGTGTTAACCGAACAGCGAGGCCGCAACTTTACCCATCCGTTTAATTTAAAAATCAGTCATTTACAGCCTTTTACGGTACAAATTGACATCCAGCTGAAAAACGGAGAAAAATTGACGCAACTTATTCCGTTTGAGGCAGGAAAGCGCATTAATTACACGCTGTTTGCTCAAAAAAAATCAAGTTATCGCATTGCGTTGGCCTCCACAGCCTCCGCTTCTGAGCAGTGGGCCGCGCAGGAATTGCAACGTTGGTTGAAAGAAATCAGCGGGGCCGAACTGCCGATTCAGTCCTTAAACCAACCCTTCGACGGCCCGCAAATTGTGGTAGGTTTTAATGAGTTTATCAAAACGAAAACGGGAGCTACCCCGCCTGCCCAACTTGACGAATCGTTTCGTTATTGCAACGCAGGACGGGATATTTTGATTTACGGCGGTAGTCAACGCGGCACCATGTATGGTGTCATGACTTTTTTGGAAAACGAATTAGGCTGTCGGTTTTATACGCCCACGGTGCAGGTCATTCCCAAAAGAGACGAGTTGATTTTCAATCATTTTGACCATTCGGAAGCGCCGGGTGTTCGGGTGCGCAATGACTTTTATTACGAAGCCTTTGACCCAACGTGGGCCGCACGCAACAAGATGAACGGAGCAATGAATCAGCGACAGCAGCCTGGTGGAGTGGAGGCGTATTGGTCGGTGCACACCTTTTATCCACTTATGCCTCCGGCGGAGTTTTTTGGAAAACATCCCGAATATTACAGTTTGATCGAAGGCAAACGCACCCACGACCGCGCACAATTGTGCCTTTCCAATCCGGACGTGTTGCAAATCATCACCGACCGCATCAAAAAACGGATGCGCGAAAGTCCCGATTATCTGATTTATGATGTCTCTCAAAATGACTGGTACAATCCCTGTCAATGCGATAAATGTCAGGCGATTGTGCAGCGTGAAGGCGGCGAATCTGGTATTAATATTTGGTTTGTGAACCAAGTAGCCGAGGCAGTAGAGAAAGAATTTCCAAATAAATTTATTGGAACGTTGGCCTATCAATACACCCGTACGCCGCCCAAAAGCATTCGTCCGCGCAATAATGTCGTGGTGCGGCTTTGCAGCATTGAGTGCTGTTTTGCGCACGATTTTAAATCTTGCCCCGAAAACCAATCGTTTTTGCAAGACCTCAAAGGCTGGTCGACCTTGGCTCCGCACATGTACATTTGGGATTATGTGGTCAATTTTGGGCATTACATCATGCCGTATCCTAATTTTAAAGTGCTGCAACCCAACATCAAGACTTTTAAGGAAAATAACGCCATCGGTATCATGGAGCAGGCGGCTTACCAAAGTCGCGGGGGAGAATTTGCGGAGTTGAAGGCCTACCTGATTTCCAAATTACTGTGGAATCCAGAGTGCAACGTCAACGAAGTGGTGGATGATTTTATGGTTGGCTACTACGGCCGGGCGGGGAAATTTATTCGCCAATATTATGATTTGCTTCAAGGAAGAATTACCCCCGACACGCACATTCATTTGGGACTCAAACCCGACGATGTCATTTTTGCGGGAGATTTTGTCCAACAGGCATCGAAGCTTTTCAAAGAAGCCGAAAAAGTAGCGGACAATGATGAAATTTTGCGTCGTGTTGAAATGGCTTCGTTGCCGTTGTTGTACTTAAAATGCCGCAAAAACCCAACGTTTTCGCGGGTGGATGGCACATATCTCAAATTTAATACCATTGTAAAAAGAGAAGGCATCACGCATTTCGCCGAAGAAGGCGCACCCAACGTACAGGCGTTTCATCATTGGGTGGAGAGTGCTAAATGATTCAATGTGCCAGACCCACCCCCGCCTCCGGCGACCCCTCCCAAGAGGGGATTCGCTTTATTCCCCTCCAAGGAGGGGTGCCCTTTAGGGCGGGGTGGGTCTGGCGCTTGAAAAAACATCTTACAAAGCCAAATTTCCTTCCAAATTATACCCTTTCACCCGCACCGCCGGGGCTTTGTTATCTGCGTCTTTTTTGTAGCATTTAACGCTGACCGTTTTGGTTTCACCCGGCAATAATGATACGTAGTTGTCCGTCCAAAAAACGGGTAAAATCGCGGCACCTTTGGCGTCTTTGGCCAATTCTAGTTCAATGAAGAAGGCCACTTTGTCCGAAGGGTTGGTGAGTTTTACGGCCACTTCGTATTCATCGCCCTGCTCTTTGAGCGTTTTTTCGGTTTGGAGTTTTACTTTGGGTAACGTATTTAAGGCCGTAAAATCCGCGTACTGTTTCTGAGGAGTGTAAAACCAAAAATACTGTTTCCAATCCAGCTCATCGGTTTTGGTTGGAAGCCAATAAAAATTATCGGCCACAATATCACCAGCGGTATCTTTAAGTTTTAGTGATAAAAAATAGACTTGATTTTTACCCTGTAACGCAGGAAGTTGCATCCATTTCTGAACGGTATTTTCTGCTACATCAAACGTTTGTTTTTGCTCAAAAATCACCTTGGAATTTTGGTCCAGCAACTTCACTTCCGCCTGATATCCTTTGATGGCGGCGCGGGTGTCGTTACTTACGTGGAGGGTACGATTGAAATAATCATAGACCACATTGAGCGGTTGAGCGGCTTTTTTTGTGCCGTAATACGCGCCCGTCGGCATCAGGTAATAATCGTACAACTGCCAGTAAAACTCTGGCCATGGCGAGTTGAGCATCCACTGCACTACGCCAGTGGCCGTGGGACGATTGATGACGTGCGCCTCAAACATAGGCCGAATTGCTTCGTAGTTCATCAACTGCGCTTTCATGGCCAAATCGTCCAAATTGGTCGGTGTGCCGTATTTGTTGTTGAGGGCTTTGAGGTATACACCCATCGTATTGAAGTCTTTACGTCCCGAGTGATAATTCCACATTTTGTTGTCGGCAGGCCACAAATCAGCTTCGGGAATCATCTTTTTGATGCTTTCTACGGGGGGAATCTGCGGGCCGGGGCCTACCTCGGAATTGAAGCCGTAAGCGCCGCCTAGTTTCTTGTCTTCGTACCAATACACTGGCGGCACGTATTCGTACGGCCCATTCATTTTCATACCCGACGAACCCGAAATCGTGCTCACAAACGCCCCCGACGATACCAAAAACTCCCGCGTTGGGTCGTATTTTTTCAGGGTCTCTTGGTACATTTTTTCCAATGACGGCTTGGGCATGGCATCGCTGCCGCCCGCCCAAGTGAAGATGCTCGGGTGATTGCGCAGCCATTTCACTTGGTCGCGGAAGTAGTTGGAAAGCAAAATCTCTTCCTGTGGCGTGAGTTTTACCGCGTACAAATCCACTCCTTCGTTGATGGGGAGGTTTTCGTCGCCGGGCTTCATTTTCAGCTCCATGCCCAAATAATCGGGCCATTCCCACTGACAACTCCAGCCGACCATGAGCAAAATTCCGTTTTCGTCACATAGGTCATAGAGATGGTGATTGTTGCCCCAAATTCCTTCAAACCGCAGCGAGTTGAGGTTCATTTCTTTGACGTAACGCAATTGCGCTGCGTCTTTTTCGGGCATGAATCGCAAAAATAAATCATCTACCCAACCGCCGCTTTTGATGAGAACGTCGCGGCCGTTGACCTTGTAGCCGCGTACGCCTTTGTCGTTGAGCGCGGTTTCAATTTTTCGTACGCCAAATTTCGTGGATTGTGCATCCTGTACGACTCCTTGCTCATTGACCTCCAATTCGAGTTGATACATTGCGGGCTCTCCCAAGCCATTCGGCCACCAAAGGCGTGGGTTTTTGAGGTTCAATTGTGCAAATTCCTGCGGCGTAAATTTTACTTCCTGTCGCTCGTTGGGAGCCAATTTGACAGTTTTCTTAAACGTAATGTCGTCTATTTTTCCCGAAATCTCCACCGTTTTGGCTTCGCTGCCGTGGTTCTGGACTTCGGTACTGACGGTCACGCTCGCTTTGGTCAGGTCTTTGGTGTCTACATCAGGAGCTACAAACGGCGCATTGAGCGACACTTTTCCCGAACGTTTGAGGCGAATGTCACGGTAAATACCCATAAAATGATCGGGAGGCGTGGGGGCCCAATCGACGTAACCCATGTAAAAATCACGAACTTTGGGCGGAAAAATCTCCACCAAAAGCGTATTTTCTCCCTTTTGGGCCGCTTGCGTAATGTCTAAATCAAACTGCCGAAACGCCCCGAACAAGGTGTCCTGCGTGGCGATTTGTTTACCGTTCACCCAAAAATTGGCGCGGTAGTTAATGCCTTCTACCAACAGCCGTAATTGTTCTTTTTGGGCGTCAAAGTCTTCAACGGTAAAGGTATTTCTGAACCACCAATTGTTTTCAAAACGCGCACGCGGCACTTTTTCCAGATTCTTTCCTACAAACACATCCTTGTACTCGCCCGCGTCTACCAATGCTCCCAAAACGGTGGTGGGTAAGGTGACTTTGTACCATTTTTCGGAAGCGTTGATTTTCTCCGAGAGGGCTTTGGCGTCGCCGGTTACTTCTTTCGAGGAGGCAATCATCCAACCGTCGCGCAAGGCGCGGTCTTCAACTTTTATTTTTGACCCGCAGCTTGTGAGAGCGAGTACCGTTACTAAGATGAAATTGAGTTTTAAGATTGTTTTTTGCATTGCTTCTAAATAAAATGGTCACCGAGTTTCATAGAGTGAAGCACAGGGTCTTACTGACTTTATGAAACTCTGTGGCGGAACTCTGTATGACTTTGTGACCTCCATTTTTAAACTTCTCTTTGTACTTTCTTTATGGCCTCCGCAAACGACTCCATGTCTTCTTTGGTTCCCAACATCGCATGTTGCAAAATCCAAACGGCTTCGTCGCTGCACGCGCGCTCCGCAACGGGACACTCTACCTGCGTGTAGTCTACATCGTCAGGAATGGCGTAGCACATAAAATTCTTGTTTTGAAACAACGGCTGTTTGTACAACGGATGAGGATAGCCCCGAAAACATGGCACACCTTCTGCCGCCAAACGCTCCACAAATTCGGTTTTGCTCAGTCCGCCAAAGTACGTTTTGTCGTATTTGAAAATGTAAATGTGGTAGCAATGCAGGGTGATGTCGGAGTCGCGTTTTAAAGGCGTAATGCCGTCGATTTGTTCCAACAACTGATTCAAATACAGCCCATTTTCGTTTCGGGTGAGGGTTTGTGCCTCTAGGCGCTTGAGTTGAGCCGAGAGCAATACCGCCTGCATTTGCGTAATGCGGTAATTACAGCCCGGGTTATAGTGGTCGTACCACTGCCCGCCTTCAATGCGCCCCACGTTGCGGAGGGAGTTCATCATGGCGTAGAGTTCATCATCGTCGGTTACCACGATTCCGCCTTCGCCTGCCGTGAGGTTTTTGGAAGATTGAAAACTAAAACTGCCCACATCGCCGATGGAGCCTAGTTTTTTGCCTTTGTATTCGGCTCCGTGTGCGTGGGCGGCATCTTCAATGACGCGCAGATTGTGACGTTTGGCAATGTCCATGATGGCGTCCATGTCGCAAGACTGTCCACCAAAATGTACAGGAATGATAACTTTGGTGCGTGGCGTAATGGCAGCCTCGATGGCTTGGGGGCTAATGTTGTACGTATCGGGGTCCAAATCCACAAAGACGGGCACGCAGTTGGCCTCAATGACCGTGGAGGCCGTGGCAATGAACGTATAAGGCGGTACGATGACTTCGTCGCCGGGCTTTACGCCGCAGGCAATCAAGGCCAACCGCAGCGACACCGAGCCGTTGACGCAGCTAACGGCGTACTTACTGCCGCAATACGCGGCAAATTCTTTCTCAAACGCCTCGACCAAATCGCCGCAATCGGGATTCCCCCATTTGCCACTCCGTACCACTTGGGCCACGGCTTCTACTTCGGTTTCATCAAATATGGGCCAAGAAAAGGTCTTCTTGACGGTTTTTTCGGCTATTTCCACTTTATTATAATGGGTTTCTTAGTATAAACTATAATACTGTTTTGGGAGTGTTTTAGGCTATTCTTTTACTCAGCGCCTTTTTATTAACCGCAGAGAAACAGAGCTACACAGAGAAAAACTTTGTGCCACTCTGTGACCCAAAAAACAACCTAAAGTAGCCCTTTTTCTCGATAAAACTGTATATCAAAAAACGACACTAAACCCTTAAAATACCTTCTTTCAAGATGAAAAACAAACAACTCTATTTTGCGATGCTCATGGTAGGAATGGCACTCGGGACGGCCTGGGCCATTCGCGGACAATTCGGTCACGAACACGGCGCTGCTTGGGCGGGGGCCATTGGTTCGCTGAGCGTTTTGCTCGTGGCCAAACGTGCCGATTGGTACGCCAAAGTCTTTGCCGCTACCCTTGCGGGGGCCATTGGCTGGGGCTTGGGCGGCTTGGCAAGTTATGGAATTGTAGTGGGCTACGGGCGCGGAATTGAGTTTGTAAACGTCTATTACGGCTTGCTGATGCTGTTTGTGATTGGCGGATTGTACGGTTTTGTAGGAGGGGGTTTGTTTGGATTAGCGTTGGAAAATTCAGCTGCCAAACCTGTCAAATGGCACGAAGTAATCATTGAAATGGTCGTGGGGGCGATTGTTTTTTACTTCTTTATGATTGAAGAATTTGAATGGCGCATGACCCCGCCGCGCTCCGAAATGTGGGCGGCCTGCTTTGGCTCGGCCGTGGCCCTGACGTGGTATCTGGTCCGAAATAAGCATTATTCAGCCCTGCGTGTGGCGGTGTTTACGGGATTGGGCGGGGGCTTTGGCTTTGGTTTCGGGAATTTTCTGCAAGTACTTGGGCATGTATCAGGCATCAAGTTCAATTTCTGGAACGTGATGGAATATTCGTTAGGCTTTTTCGGCGGACTCGGCATGACTTACGGCACGCTGACCTCTCATTGGGAAAAGACCGACGATGCCCAACCCAAATCCAAGGTGTGGTTTCCGTTGCTGATGGTTGTGTTGGTGATTCCGTTTATTGTCTGGGACCAATCCTTTGACTTAGACCGCCTTCAGGGAATTTTTAGTAAGTTGGCTTTGGCCGAAGACAGCCCCGTGTTGGTGGGGGTACAATGGACATCAATTGGTCTGGTGGTGGCGTTTACGGCTTTTTGGTGGGTGCGTTTTTATCAAAACAAACCTAATCCGCTTGCTTACAGCGCCAACGAAATTTATACCCTTTTCCTTGGTCATTGGGGGCTGTATGTGATGTTCAGCCTGTTGGTGACGGGTGCTTTTATGAGTGGTTATCGCATTGAGCAGTATCTCTACATTGTCAATTGGGTCATCGTAGCCCTGTTGATTGGTAAAGCCCAGCCCGAGTTTAGCGCCAAACCGCTTGCGCCCAAGAAATGGGGCGTCAATTTCGGCATTTTGCTGGTCGTTTTTGCGTTTCTGACGCTCATCCTCATCAACTCCCACGACGAGCTGAAAAATGCCCAAAAGCGCTTTGGCGTACCGCCGCCAGTGGAGGAAGCGAAGTAATTCATGGTCTAAAAAATAAAAAAAGCGTTGGGCAACCAGCGCTTTTTTTGTGGGGTTTTGCCGTTGGACACTAAGTTATGCACATTCTTTAGAAAGACTTTATAAAATAGCCCCCCACCCACCAAACTCCAAAAAATAACCTGCCCCTTGACCTGTGTCCCCGTATACTAAGGGTGAGGAATACTCCGAGGTTTCTCACCCCCAAAAAAATCGTAGAAAAATTTGTGTAGTCAAATAGCTACGCATATATTTGTAGTCAAATGACTACACGATGAACTTACGACGAGACGTATTTCAAGCCATTGCCGACCCCACACGGAGGGCTATTCTGCTGCTGCTGGCTTCGCAAGCTATGACGGCGGGGGCCATCGCGGCCAACTTTGACACCGCCCGCCCGACGGTTTCCAAACACCTGCAAATACTCACCGAGTGTGAATTGCTGCAACAACAACAAAACGGCAGAGAAATCTACTATCAACTCAATGCGCTGAAAATGAAAGAAGTAGATGATTTTATTGAGCCGTTCCGCCAAATGTGGGACGACCGATTTAACAAATTGGAAGCCATCATGAAAAATTACAAAACAGAAAAATAAAACAGCATGGAACAAAAAACAAAAATCCACGCCGAAGACGGCAAACAGGACTTGACGATTACGAGGGAATTTGATTTGCCCCTAGAATTATTGTTCAAGGCTTACGAAGAGCCCAACATTGTGGAGCAGTGGATGGGAACGAAAGTGCTGAAATTGGAGAACAAAAAGCACGGCAGTTATCAATTTGAAACCACCGACCCAAAGGGAAACAAATACGGTTTCAACGGCGTCATTCATGAGTTTGTGCCAACCCAGAAAATCACCCGGACGTTTGAAATGGAAAATACCCCCGCTTCGGCGTACCGATTTCCCATTCAGTTGGAGTTTTTGGAATTTGAGAAACTCACCGAAGCCACCAGCAAACTCACCATGCATATCGTATATCGTTCCGTGGCCGACCGAGACCAAATGCTCAAGTTACCCTTTGCACAAGGCATCAATATGGCCCACAACCGAATACAGGACATCCTAAACCCATTAAAATAATCCATTATGACAAAACGGAATAAAATCATTTACTGGATAGCTACTGTCTGGTTGGCTTTGGGAATGCTATCCACGGGAATTGTACAATTATTAAAAATGAAAGAAGAAGTGGATATGTTTGCTCATTTGGGCTATCCTGTCTATTTTCTAACGTTGCTGGGTGTTTGGAAGCTATTGGGAGTGGTGGCTGTGCTTATCCCCAAATTTCCGTTAGTGAAAGAATGGGCGTATGCAGGCTTTTTCTTTGCCATGTCGGGAGCGGTATTTTCACATATCTTATTGGGTGATTCCCCAAAAGAGCTGTTCGGCCCGTTACTGTTACTAATCTTGACGGCGGTATCGTGGTATTTCAGGCCTGCCGATAGAAAAATCAGTTTAGTTGCTCAATAAACAGTTAATACACCTACAAAACCATGAATAACACTAAAAAAGAATTGTCGTCGGAACAACGGGAAGAACTGCTCAGCGTATTGAAAACGCGCTTTGAGAAAAATAAAAACCGACATCAGGGGTTGGAATGGACTAACGTACTGGCAAAGCTGGAAGCAAACCCCGAAAAACTGTGGTCGCTTGATGAAATGGAAATTAGCGGCGGTGAGCCCGATGTGGTGGGCTATGATGCCAAGACTGGCGAATACATTTTTTATGATTGCGCGGTAGAAAGTCCTAAAGGCCGTAGAAGTGTTTGCTACGACCACGAAGCACTGGAGTCACGGAAAGAACATAAGCCCGAAAATAGCGCCGTTGAGATGGCGGCCGATATGGGCATTGCGCTTCTGACGGAGGAACAATACCGACAGTTGCAGCAATTGGGAAATTTTGATCTAAAAACCTCAAGTTGGGTACAAACACCCGCCGAAATTAGAAAGCGTGGTGGTGCCCTTTTTTGCGACCGTCGCTACGACACCGTCTTTTTGTATCACAACGGCGCCGAATCTTACTACG
Source organism: Runella salmonicolor (assembly GCF_024158025.1). NCBI lineage: Bacteria > Pseudomonadati > Bacteroidota > Cytophagia > Cytophagales > Spirosomataceae > Runella > Runella salmonicolor. The sequence continues at coordinate 1,020,937 of NZ_JAMZEL010000001.1, read as the reverse complement.
CTGCCCGAGGGTTTCGTGGCTCGCTAAGGGTCTGAATTTGTTCAAAAAATTGGCTCATGACGTCCTTCTTACATTTAACCATCACTTAATGGTTTATTCATATCCGCGTAATACCGGGAGGGTACTTTTGCAAATAAAACACGATGCAAAAAATATTACTCTCTCTCTCGCTGTTATTCGTCATCATCAGTTGCGACGACCACCGCCTTGACCCCGCCAACGAAAACCCCTCTACTTTTGCCGAAATCGGCAGTATCGACATTGGCGATATTGGCGCGGCTGAAATAAGCGCCTACGACCCCGTTACGGGTCGGCTCTTTGTGGTCAACAATAACGTAGCGGGGAATAACCCCATCAACAAAATCGACGTGATTGATTTTAGCAACCCGTCGGCGATGAAAGTAATCGGGAGTATCAGCATGGCCCCTTACGGCGGAGCGGTCAACAGCGTAAGTGTATACAAAGGTCAATTGGCGGCGGCCATTGAATCCCTAAATAAGCAAGAGAACGGGAAAGTGGTCATCTTCAATACCATAGATTACAAAGAAGTAAAAGTGATTCCCGTGGGAGCATTGCCCGACATGATTACTTACTCACCCGACGGACGTTTTATTCTTACCGCCAATGAAGGTGAGCCAAACGACGCCTATACCGTCGACCCCGCTGGTACGGTTTCTATCATTTCAGTAGATAACAACTATTCGGTCGTTACGCTTGATTTTGCGGCTTTTGCCCCCCAACTTGCCGCCTTGATGGCTAAGGGTTTTCGGTTATTCGGCCCTGGTGCCGACATCATCAAAGACATTGAACCTGAATATATTACGGTGTCAGAAGATTCAAAAACGGCGTGGGTGACCTTGCAGGAAAACAACGCCATTGCCAAAATTAACCTCGCGTCAAAAACCATCACTGACATTTTTCCGTTAGGCTTCAAAAATTACAATTTGGACGAAAACGCCATTGATGTGAGCGACCAAGACAATGCCGTGGCGTTTAAGAAATGGCCCGTATTTGGCATGTACCAACCCGACGCCATTGCCGTAGTAGAAACTGGCGGAACCCCCTATTTATTCACCGCCAATGAAGGAGATGCCCGCGAATATAGCGGATTCTCGGAGATACGCAGGATAAGCGCCAATGCCGTTACGCTTGACCCTGCCGTGTTTCCCACGGCTGCCACGCTGAAACAGGCAACACAATTGGGCCGCCTAAACATCACCACAACGCTCGGAAACACCGACGGGGATGGCGAACTCGAAGCACTTTATTCTTTAGGTGCCCGTTCGTTTAGTGTTTGGAACGGAGCCAATGGTAGCTTGGTATTCGACAGTAAAAACGACCTCGAAAAACGCGCCGTAACTGCGGGTGTATACGATGACGGTCGAAGCGACGATAAAGGCGTTGAACCCGAAGGTATCGCGGTGGGTACGGTGGGCGGTCGTAAGATTGCTTTTGTGGGTATGGAAAGAGCTGATGCGGTGGCAATCTATGACGTAACTAACCCCACTTCGCCAGTATTTTTACAAATACTCAAAAGTGGCGATGCTCCAGAAGGTGTTCTGTTTATTCCCGCCCAAAACAGCCCCGTTAAAAAGAGTTTGTTTGTGGTCAGCAGCGAAAACGATGGCGTCATCAAAGTGTACATGCCTCAGTAAGGTTTATCCTTAATACAAACATAGACTGTTCTGCTATGCGGAGCAGCCTATGTTTGTATTAGTAAGAAGGTCGTTAAGCTGTTTTGCTAATTTTCCTTGCCCAAACGCGGCAAAATCGGTTAATTGCCTGCTTACTTCGACAAACCCATGAAAAAAATTCTCCTTGTTTGCCTTTTAGGATATGTACCCCTGAGCGGCTTTACCCAAACATTGGCCAAAGACACTGTGGCTATTAAAAACGTCATTGCCGATTTTTTTGAGCTGTTCTCCCAAAATGACCTCAAATACATGGAGCGCAACTGTACGCCCGAGTTTGAACTCTACGAAGTGGGGTATCTCTGGACAACTGATACCTTGCGTAATTTCGTGGCCAAACGGCAGGCGCAGAAGCGGGTTTGGGTAAGAACCAACGCCTTTAACTTCATTCGGATTAACGTCAAAAAAGACATTGCGTGGGTGGGGTATTACAATACCGCCTCGCTAACCCACGCCGAGACCAACGAAAAAAGAACCGTCAAATGGCTAGAAAGTGCCATTTTGGTCAAGAAAAACCGCCGCTGGTGGCTAACTCAAATGCACTCTACCCCAATGCCAAAATAGGCTAGTTGCTGGGAATAGGCGCGCTGCCAGTGGTGCTGTAGATACAGCCATTGAGTTGAGCCAAAAAGGATTTGACGGCGGTGGTTTCAAAACCGGGCGTGAGCAAAATTGCGTTGCCTGCCGTGAAAGTGGTGGTGCTGTTGGTCGATAACTTTGCCGTCGACGTGATGAATTGCTGGGCCGCCACTTGATTGGTGCCCGAAAGTGTTCCGCCTACGGTTGACTGAAGGGGGCAATCTTTTAAGGCGTGGATTTCGGTTCCCGTAGTGCCGTCATTGGCCATAAAAAGAATGATTTTTCGTAATGGCGAGTGGTAAAAAAAAAAGGGCGATGATGATGCGTTTGTAGCGGGGGCAATATTTTTCAGCAGCACTTTGGTGATGCCGTCTGAGAAGTAGGGTTCATAGCCGATTGAAATTGTGTCATAGCCTACAAAGATCAACCCATAATTGGTGGCCCGCACTTCCGTCCCCGCCAGCATGTCGAGATGATAAGTGCCAGTGGGGGTTAAATCAGACACTGCCAGTCGGCGCTGTCCGTCGGGAGCTGTGCTTGAAAAATAGACTTTATTGTTAAAAATGGCGAACCCATTTTGGTAAAAATTGAGGGGAAAGGTACCCTCTCCAAGAGCAGGATTTAGGTCTTTGATCATCTGGGTACCCACCGTAGTACCGTCTGATTTCCAGAGTTCAGTCCCGTTTCCGTTGGGATTAGGATCGGTCCAATCGCTGTCATTGCCAGCAAACACCAGATACTGATTGTTGAAGTTGGTCATGTACGAAAGCGAAGCACCCACACCCACTCCCGGGGCGATGTCTTTGACCAAAACGGTGCCCGCTTCGGTTCCGTCAGACTTCCAAAGTTCGTCTCCTATGACCGAGTCGTAGAATGTAAAAAATAACGTATTACCTACGGGCTTAACCTGAAATGAGCTAGGAAGGTTGGGGTAGTTAATGCCTGGGATGAGTTCTTTGGTCATAAATGTACCCGCAGTGGTACCGTCTGACCGCCAGATTTCTTCGCCGTGGGTGGAGGTATATCCCGAAAAAAACAAGAGGTTGTTGGCTACTGCAAAATTGCTGAGGGGTGGGCCTTGGCTATTGTCTAGGCTTTTGACGAGCACGGTTCCCGCTTCGGTCCCGTCTGTTTTCCAAAGGTTGTTGGCAATGTTGAAGTACAATGCCCCGTTATAAACCGCAAGAGAGTATGCATTGGACTGATTATTGCTCTGGATAGATTTGAAAAGAGTAGGAGGGTTGGTGCCGTCGGTCACCCAAAGTTGTTGATTAACAAAGAAATACATTTTGTTGTTGTACCAAACAAACTCCGAGTTGAAGATACTGGAATTGCTGTAGAAATCGAAGGAAGAAAACGAGCGGTACGGATTTTGGGTACTCAGTGGATACGAGTAGAAGTCATAAAACAACTGCGTGCCGCTTTGGGTACCGTCAGTTTTCCATAATTCTAGCCCGTCTTTGCCGTTGTCGTAGGTAAAAAATATACCTGCTGTGCTCTCGGTTATCCTGAAGAGATTTTGGCTGTTGTTTTGCGTGCCGCCCGTTTTGATATCTTTGACCAACGACACCACGCCACCGCTCAGTTTATACAATTCATAGCCCGTAGTGGCCGAAAAAGCACTGAGAAAAAACGTACTGCCTGAATTTTGGAGTGGGTACACATTGGTGATATTGAGTGCGGGAGTGATGGATTCAACGGTCTGCGTACCCGCCAATGTGCCGTTGGTTTTCCAAGCTTTGTACCCCAAGGTTGTTTCGTTGGCAATAAAAAACAATTCACTCTCAAACGCCTGCAAATAAGAATAGTTGGCGGTGCCAGTGCCTGTCATAAAGTCTTTGACCAAGTTGGTACCAGCGGAGGTGCCGTCAGAGCTCCAAAGTTCAAATCCTGTTGTGCCATTATTGGCAAAAAAATAAAGTCGGGTAGGGGTTCCGATAAAGATTCGTTTGGCGGCTTCGGTCGGGAAGGTTACGTCACCAGTGGTAGTGGCGGGATTGATGTCTTTAATGGGGGTAGGGGCGGTAATGTCGGTGACACCGTCCGTTTTGAATAATTCACGTCTTAAGTTGAAATCATCGGCCGTAAAAAACAATTTTCCGTTGGCAACCGTCAAGTCTTTGGGGTCATTGCCGTAGGCACCCAAAGCATACTGTGCGTAGTCGTTCGGGTCGGTTTTGAAAAGGGTACGATGACTCGCAATATTGTCGTGGTTGGCGGTGAAATACACCCGGTCATTAAACAGCGTTAGCTCTCTAGGAATGGCATTCCCATAGGGATTTTGAAAGGCTAATCCCAGCAAGCCCGTGGTCGAATAGCCAAACAAGGCTTTGCCATACACACTGTTAGCGACAGGAAAATACAGGTGGGTAGAAGTGGCTACGGGGAGTTGGACGGTTGCGTCAATCGTGCTTAGCCCACCGCCCGGATTGAGTTGGGCATCCGTCACCACCACAGTGCCAGCCGTGGTGCCGTCGGTCATCCAGAGTTCGGTGCCAGTGGTGGGTTCGGAGGCATAAAAGAAAGCCTTGCCGTTAAAAACGGTAAATCCTCGGATGAAGGAGTAGCTCGCTCCGCTGTAAATATCTTTGCAGAGTTGCGTGCCGTCGGTGGTGCCGTCGCTCACCCAAAGTTCTTCCCCACTGGTGGGAGAAAATGCTTTAAACAGGAACTTTGCCCCGAGTTGTACGAAGGTATTGGGGTTAGAACCCGAACTCCCAGGGTTGATGTCTTTGAGCATTTTGGTGCCCGCCGCCGTACCGTCCGTAATCCATAATTCAAACGTCTGATTGGACTGAGTATCGGTAGCGGTAAAAATCAGTTTATCATTGAATTTAAAGAATACAGGAGTGCTGGTATTTGGGAAAAAAGGCCCAGATGCGCCAGAATAAGGGCTCTTGACGAGCGATGTTCCTGCGTTGGTGCCGTCTGATTTCCAGAGTTCTACGGTTTCGCTAGCGTTGGTTTTGGTAAGAAAAAAGATGGTTCCGTTGATGTCAATCACTTGCCGGGGGTGCGACGAACCGTTGTCGGTTTTGATATCTTTCAGGAGAGATTGGGCTTGTAAAAAATTGCAAATGGTGAAAAATGATACAACTAAAAGTAAACTTTTCATTTGTAGGTTAAATAAGTGGTTTAGGATTCTTTTATTGAAATGTAACTGCGTATTCTCCCGCCCCAATCTGCCGTTGTTTTTTCAACGGTTTTCGCATGTCTCAAAAATAACTTAAAATGTAAAAAAGGTAAAATATGTACCTGTTTATATCATGCAAAACTGAATTATAACATACATAAGTATATTTTTAAATCTTCCTGAAAATGAAAAAAAGTATATCAATTACCGTTGGGGGATTTTTGTTGGCCACTCAACTGCTGATGGCCCAATCGGGTAAAGTATTTGATAATCTGAGTGTGCCGAGCAAAATCCTGAAAAGCGATCGAAAATTTGCCATTTATCTGCCACCCAATTATGAGACTTCGCAGCGTACATATCCCGTGTTGTACTTACTTCATGGCGCTGGCGACGACCAAACGGGCTGGGTGCAATTTGGTGAAGTACAGCATATTGCCGAAAAAGCTTTTAGTGATGGCACCGCTACGCCCATGATAATCGTTATGCCGGATGCCAACACGGGTACCCGTGGCTACGCCAACGACCCAAAAAATGAATGGCGTTACGAAGATTTTTTCTTTCAGGAATTGATGCCTTACGTGGAAAAAACCTACCGTATTAAAACCGAAAAACGGTTTAGAGCCGTGGCGGGCTTATCTATGGGCGGCGGGGGCTCGTTTACCTACGCGTTGCATCATCCAGAGTTGTTCTCGTCGGCCTGCCCGCTCAGCGCCGCTACGGGGCCGCTTACTTTGGAGGATGTAAAAGCCCAACTAAAACGAACGAAGCCCGATGTAACTTACACCGATGCCGAAATGGAAGCGTATTATAAGCGTCAGAGTGTGTTGGAGTTAATCAAAAATGTACCCGACGACCAAAAAAAGGCGGTGCGCTGGTACATTGATTGCGGCGACGATGATTTTCTTTTTGAGGGCAACTCTCTGGTACACATTGCGATGCGGAAGAAAGAAATTCCGCACGAATTCCGCATTCACGACGGCGGGCATACTTGGACATATTGGCGCAAAGCCTTACCCACGGTGCTGTCGTTTGTCTCCGATGCGTTTCATCAATATTGATTTAGGAGCAAGAAGCCATTTTTTTGGGTTTGTACCATTGGCGGTGTTTTTCACCGCCATTTTTTTGTGTGATAGAGGAGCTTCTCTCAAGACGTTACAGGGAATGTTAGCTCACACGGCGCTGCAATATGAAAATATATAACCGTCTGTTTATCAATATAAAAACATAATTTTTTCTCTAAAACATCAGCTTAAAACATGACAATTGTCATTCCTTGTTACTTCTGAATTCCTGACCTTACTCCAAGGAATTTAACTCCTCTGGTAGAACATGGAAACACAGAAAAAACACATCGACGAATTGCACGCTGAACATCAAACATGGTTGGCAGAAGCGAAATTTTACGCAGATGAATTGAGTATTTTCAACAAAAGATTGGAGGAAATCGCCGCTGAAAACACCGCCCAAGAGGTGAAAATACAGGTTGAACATTTCCAAAATCAATTCATTATCCAACAAGAGCAATTGGATACGCTCAATCACGAAGCGGTTATTCATGAGCAATGGTTGGCCAATTATGCCAAAGAAAATCCCGTGGCGATAGACCGCCACCTTTTTGTCGACCACCAAGCCACCCACGCTAAAATCACCACCTTCAAAGAAATCTATGCCGATCTAAAAGCGGAGTTTAATCGCTTTTTGGCCGACCGAATGTAATGCAATCAACGTGTTATGAATTACTCCGTCAATTTCAGGGATATAAAGCTCACTGACCTGCCGTCGGTGGGTGGCAAAAATGCTTCGTTGGGCGAAATGCTCAACACCCTTTCGCCGCTCGGCATCCAAATCCCCGATGGATTTGCGCTGACCGCCGATGCTTTTCGGTTGTTTCTGCATGAAAATAGTTTTGTGGAGCCACTCACCGAATGGCTTGCGGAACTGGATGTTAATACCCTTTCCAACCTCCCCGAAATCGGCCAAAAATGCCGTAAGCTGATTGGTAGTGGGGTGCTTCCAGAAGCCGTAAAGCAGGAAACGCTGCTTGCCTATCGCCTTTTGGCGAACAATGCACCTATTTCGGTGGCCGTAAGGAGCAGTGCCACCGCCGAAGATTTGCCAACGGCCAGTTTTGCAGGGCAGCACGATTCTTTTTTGAACATCGAAGGCGAAGAAAACCTGTTGAACGCAGTGATAAAATGTTACGTTTCGCTGTTCAACAACCGCGCCATCAAGTACCGTATCGACAATGGGTTTGAGCACTTGAAAGTGGCGCTTTCGGTGGGGGTACAGCAGATGATTCGGTCAGACAAAGGCTCGGCGGGCGTGGCATTTACGCTGGACCCCGAGACGGGTTTTACCAACGTAATTTACCTTACTGGTGCTTGGGGACTGGGCGAAAACGTTGTGCAAGGGGCCGTGAATCCCGACGAATTTTACCTGTTCAAGCCCGCCATTCAAGCAGGCCAACGGAGCATTATCCAGCACCGCATGGGAGCCAAAGAAAATATGATGGTGTATTCGACGGGCACCGAGCGGCCAATTATTAACGTTGCCACACCCCGCGAAAAGCGAGACGTATACTGCCTTTCAGACACGGATGTCGAACAGCTTGGGCGTTGGTGTTCTCAAATCGAACAACACTACGGAATGCCCATGGACATTGAATGGGCCAAAGACGGGCTGACGGGAGAGCTGTTTATTGTGCAGGCTCGCCCCGAGACCGTACAAACCCAAAAACAGGCCAAAGGCATTGGTATCAAAGAATATAAAATACATTCGAGTGCGTTGCCCATCTGTAAAGGCAAGGCCGTGGGGCGCTCCATTGTAAGCGGCCGGGTGAGCATTGTGGAGTCGCTGGCAGATGCGGGAAAAGTCCAACAAGGTGACATTATCGTGGCCGACATTACCAATCCCGACTGGAACGCACTTCTCAAAAAAGCGGTCAGTATCGTCACCAACAAAGGCGGGCGTACCAGTCATGCGTCGATTGTGGCGCGCGAATTGGGCATCCACGCGGTAGTGGGTACGATGGATGCGACCCAAAAACTCAAAGATGGCCAAATCATCACCGTTTCTTGCATTGAGGGCGACGAGGGGCGGGTGTATGACGGCAAATTGGAATGGGAAGAGCACGAAATTAATTTTGGCAACGATACCCGCACCCGCACCAAGCCGATGTTTATTTTGGCCGACCCCGACAACGCCTTCCGACTCTCGTTTTATCCCAATGAGGGCGTGGGTTTGTTGCGCATGGAGTTTATCATTGCCAACGCCATTCGGATTCACCCGATGGCGCTCGTGCTGTATGACACACTGCCCGACAGCAACGACAAAAAGGCGATTGAAGCCATCACGCGGCATTATCACGACAAAAAAAAATACTTTATCGAAAAACTCTCCGAGGCCGTGGCCACGGTGGCGGCAGCCTTTTATCCAAAGGATGTCATCATCCGGATGAGTGATTTCAAAACCAACGAATATAGTCAACTGATTGGCGGGGCGCTTTATGAACCCAAAGAAGAAAACCCAATGTTGGGTTTTCGGGGCGCATCGAGGTACTATCATGAGCGTTATCGCGAAGGATTTGGCATGGAATGCGAGGCCATCCGCATCGTGCGGGATGAAATGGGCCTCACCAACGTGAAGGTGATGATTCCTTTTTGTCGTACGGTAGACGAAGGCCGCAAAGTCTTGGAGGTGATGAAAAGCTTTGGGCTCGAACGAACCAAAAACGGTTTGGAAGTCTACGTCATGGCCGAAATTCCGAGCAATGTGATTTTGGCGAAACAATTCGCCGAGATTTTTGACGGATTTTCTATCGGCTCAAACGACCTTACCCAGCTCACCCTCGGTATCGACCGCGACTCGTCCATCATCAGCGGGTTGTTTGATGAAAACAACGCCGCCGTGAAAGAAATGTTGGCGATGGTGATTCAGTCGGCCAAACAATCAGGCACTAAAATTGGCCTCTGCGGACAAGCCCCGAGCGACTATCCTGCCTTTGCCCAATTTCTGGTAAAAGAAGGAATCGACAGTATTTCGTTCACGCCCGATGCGCTACTGAAAGGAATTGAAAACATTGTTATCGCCGAAAAAACACTTTAATACACCATTTTAACCAAAAGAATATGAGCCGTTTACAAAACAAAGTTGCCATCATTACGGGAGCCGCAGGAGGCATGGGAGAATCCGAAGCCAAGCTCTTTGCCGAAGAGGGGGCCAAAGTACTCGCCACTGATGTTCAGTTTGAAAAAATGCAAAAATGGGTCACCGAAGCCCAAAAGGCAGGGTTAGCCATTGAATGTATTGCCCACGATGTAACATCGGAAGCAGATTGGAAAAAAGTGGCCGACAAAGCCGTTGAATTATTCGGAAAAATTGATATTTTGGTCAACAACGCGGGCGTCTATCCCGCAGGAGCAACCACCGACAATACCGAAAAAGCCAGTTGGGATAAAATCATCGCTATCAACCTAACAGGGCCTTTTCTGGGCGTGAAAGCGGTGGTGCCAACCATGAAACAAAATGGCGGTGGAAGTATCATAAACGTGGCGTCCATTGCGGGCAACGTGGGCGGTAACGGGCCAGCCTATACGGCATCCAAAGGCGGGCTTCGGCTGTTGACCAAGGATATGGCCATTGAATACGCCAAAGACAACATTCGCGTTAACTCCCTACACCCAGGCGGTGTACTGACCCCCATGACCGATTTCTTTACGCACGTGCCCGGCGCCGAAGAACTCATCAAAAACACCTCGCCACAGGGACGCCTCGCCGACCCTAAAGAACTCGCCTATGGCGCATTGTTCATTGCTTCCGACGAGTCTTCTTTTATGACGGGTGCCGAGTTGGTGCTCGACGGTGGATTGATTGCCCGATAGATATTTATTGATGAAGGCGGATGCAAACATCCGCCTTCGTTTTTGGGCTATTAATAGGAATTTCTATCATTATGGGTGTTTTGCCCCAGAACAAACTACAATTTTACCTTAGTTGCCACACTCGTAATGCTTACAGTACCCGCTTTCGTACCCGAGGTATAGATACCATCTTTGTACAGGCCGTCGGTGACTGTGCCCGTTGAGCTTCCTCCAAAAAAGACGTCGTAGGAAGTGTCTTTTTTGAGTTCGGGGGAGGAAAACGCCACAGATTGGTATTTTTTGGTGGATTTGAAGGTTAGAATATCTTTGCCTTCACTGTCCTGAATATGGACTAAAGAGCCCGCCTGCTGCGCCGTAGTAAGGGTAATCAACACTGAATTTTGCGTCGAGCTTGTACCTGGAATTTGCGCCATTCCGGAGCTACCCACCGCCAACAGATACCCTCCCGCAATCTTGAAAGAGCGATCATAGTCTACGGCAGCATTGTTGTTGGCCGTGGTTCCGTTGACGATTATAACGCCCCCTGTCATTTCGGCTGTGCCGTTTACATCCACGCCGTCGCCGTTGGCATCCATCCAGATGTAGCCGCCATTCATGTAAAAATAATAACTACCCGAGGCTGTGGCTGATTCACTGCTTCCACCCGCCGCATTGAGGCCGTCGTCGCTAGATACGATGTGAATAGTGCCGTCGTTGACGGTGATGATTTTACTTTCGATTCCTTCGTAAGACTTGGTGATGTTGATGTTTCCTCCGTTGATTGTCAACTTGCTTTCGGCATGAATCCCGTCGTCGCCCGCTGAGATTGTCATGGCTCCCTTCTCAATAATAATATATCCCAATGCCGTATTTTCGTCATTGTTGGATTTGAGCCCATCGGTTTTTGCCGTCACGTTGATTGCCCCGTCTTTGATGATGAGATAATCTTTTCCTCGGATACCGTCATCAGCGGCCGTTACGTTAAGGGTGCCACTTTTGATGATAAGACCGTCTTTGCTCGCAATGCCGTCGTTGAATTTGCCAGTTACGGTCAGCGAGCCATTACCAAAAATGGTCAAATCTGCCTTGCTGAACAAGGCTGCGTTTGGCTCTTCGTCGGCGGGTATGTCATAAACGTAAGTGGCCCCGTCGGTGAGTTTATTTTGGGTGTTGTCGGCCAGAACGACAAGTGCTTTTCCCGCTTTTTTTATATAAATCGGGGCGCTGTTTGAACTCGTAATATCCACACCGTTAAGGATAATCCTCACTACACCCTTGTCTTCATTGTTCACCACAATTTGGCCGTTGGTCAAGGTGCCGCTGATGCTGTAAGTTCCCGCCGCTTTGATGGTAGCAACCGCCCCTGCTACGCTGACACCCGCATTATTGGCCGTAATTGAGGTTCCGTTTAGTACAATAGGAATCACATCGGCATTGTTCCATGTGTAATCGCTATCTGCTTCATGCAATTCGATACTGTCTTCGTCTTCGGAGGGCAATACGTCCGAGCCATCTTTACAGGCAATCAACAGCGATGCAATTATGGTCAACATCATCCATAAAGGCAGGTTTTTCTTATTCATCCTTTTCATTCTTGGGTGTCGGTAATATTTGTTAAATCCAACTTGATTTATTATGATACGTTACGCACAATGTATACATTGTGTTGCGGTGAAAATGCGATACAGTACAAAAAGCCGAAAACATATCAGCGCATGTCAGATAACATTTAGGTATATTCTTTGGAATATAAGCCATAAATAATAATATTGCTGTCTTTCCTAAAACCTCAAAAAAATGATAAACTCTTCCAACTATTCGGATTTTTCAGGTCTATTATACTCTTCTCGAAATCAAAAGTTCTCTCTTTTGGTCAAACATAAAAGTCATCTAAAAAATCAATAAGGTATGATTTCGTAGCTGTACTTTATGGCAAAATAAAACCTTGTCAGCTGTGCGAAGTACTGCATAATCACCAAAGATTTAGTGTAAATGACTTCAACAATTCGGAATTCAACATTTTTGATAACTTGGTCTATTAAGTTTTACAACTCAATCTGCTTTGCTGGGATTGTATATTGCCTTCTTACCCTGCCAGAAGCAAAGGCTGCTAATCCTGATTCATTGTTGTATCTGACCCCGCAACGGCAGTACAGCGCCATTTTCAATACATATCATACGCTGCACCAAAAAGACACTTCTCTTTTGAGACCGTTTGTTGATGAATTGAAAACATTCTTTACTTCCGAAGGGACCGCGTTGGACTTGCTCACGCTGGAGGTTACGATCATGCAATATGAACATGCCAACCCTAATTTTAAAACAAAATACCTCCCCCGGGCGCTGGCTGCCTTGCAAAAAGCGGAGGAATCAGGCAACCATTTTCTTTTTGCCAAAATGCACCAGGCATTAGGGATGTACCATTATAATGTTCAGAAGGAATACGGCCTCGCCTTTCAATACTACCTGAAACTTTTTGACCTTATCAAAGACCTCAACGAGACTGAATATCCTGATTACCAATACACGATGTACATCATTGCGTTGGCTCATTATGATTTTACTGACTACGAAAATGCCATCCGGTACGGTGAAGTTCTGATGAATAATATTCAGAAACCGATCACGCAAACCCATCTTTTTAATGCCAATATGGTGGGAATGGCCTATCTGAGGCTTCGAAACTACGCCGCCGCCCGGCGGTATTTTGAGTGGGGCGTTCCTTATCTTGCTTCGCTGTTTAGTAAGTCGAAACTGCAAAAGCTCGAAAAATGGACAGGAATCATCAATGGTAATATTGGCTTAACTTACTTTGGAGAAAAAAAATACAGCAAAGCCCTGCCTTATCTTCAAAAAGGCTTTGAACTCAGTGAGCAAACCCAAATGTGGAATAATTCAGCTTCGTTCGGGGCTAAGCTGGCGCTGATAGCCTTGGAAAAAGGTGACATTAAAAGGGCGCAGCAATGGGCCGTTACGACGCTGAATCATGCCAAAAAATACCGCGACCAAGACAGAGCTTTGCCCAACGCTAAATTTTTAGCCGAGCCTTACTTCGTCATGTCAAATGTAAAAAAAGCGAGCGGGAACTACCGGCAGGCCATGCTATATGCCGACTCATCGGCAGCACAAGAACTTATTGTGAAACAGCAAATGGACGTAACTCATAAGCACAAAGCCGAAATTGCCGTTGACCACGAAAAATTCAACGCACGGGAATTGCTTCTGCAAAAAGACCGGGAACGGCAATTACTGATTCGAAACGGGCTGCTGCTGTTATTGGTCGTTTTTGTATTGGTGGCGTATCTACTCTACAAACAGCAACACCTCAAACAGCAAAAATTGATCGCTCAAAAGCAATTGGCCGAAACGGAACTCCACCACGCCCAAGCCCAACTGGACCAAATACGGCAGGGAATTCAGCAAAAAAATGACATGATTGCGCGCTTTACCCAAAACTGGAATTCCGCCAATAGCACGCCGTCCCGCGATTCGGCGGAGTATCAACTGCTCCATGAACTCAGAAAATCAGTCATTTTGACCGACGATGACTGGAACTCCTTTGCCGAGCTGTTTGAAAAAGCACATCCCGGCTTTTTTGTGCGTCTCAAAACCAAATTTGCCGACCTGACACCCGCAGAAATTCGCTTTATGGCCCTCGCTCGGCTTTCTTACTCCAACCGAGAAATGGCCGCCATGCTCGGCGTAGGGGTGGGGGCCGTGCGCCAATACCGCCTCCGCATCAGGCGCAAGCTGGAAGCACCAGAAGATTTGGATATCAGCGAGTTGGCGAGCACTATTTAGCCGCTTTCGTCCCTCCGTATTTTGCCCAAAACAAGCCCGAAATCAATTGTAACGTTTTTGTAACGCTCGATTTTAGTCGGTGTATGCCAAATAGGCTACTTTTAAGCGCATACATTCCTAACCTACGGCTTTACATTATGAAACTCCTGATTTTGCCATTGGATGCCGATGCCTACGAATACGTCAGAGAAAAAGGCATTTTTAACCCAGAGGCCGCCCGTAAATTCAGAGACCTACTCCAAAAAGGTGCAAGCGTACCGCCAATAGAACTTTATCGTCAGTTTCGCGGTCGCGACCCCAAGCCGCAGGCGATGCTACGCCGAGCGGGGTTGATACCCTAAAGCGGGGTTTTATTTTGTACTTTCTATCAGACAATTTCAAACCGATACCACGTTCGTGACCTTCCGTAAGGGTGTGATTCCGAAAACAATTTTTTTTAAACAAACCTTACTTCTTATGAAAACCAAATTTATCATTTTCTGGCTATTCATTGGCTTCTCAGCCGCAGCACCAGCCCAGCCAAATCCTACCCGTGCCCGAGACCTGGGCATTCCCCTTGACGGCAAACCTGGGCTTTACAATGCAATTACTGATGTAAAAGGGGTAGAAGTAGGTATGACGACGATCATTGAAGGAAGCGGCCCGTTAGTGGTGGGGAAAGGCCCTGTCCGAACAGGGGTAACGGCTATCCTGCCCCGTGGTAAAACCTTCGATCCTGTTTTTGCTAACTGGTACAGCCTGAACGGAAACGGCGAAATGACCGGAACCACTTGGGTAACCGAATCAGGATTTCTTGAAACTCCGATTCTTATAACCAACACACATAGTGTAGGCGTTGTCCGGGATGCAACCGTAGCTTGGCAGGCTCAAAAGAAATTTTACAATACACAAGGCGGTGGTTTTTGGTTTTCTTACCCGCTCGTGGCTGAGACCTATGATGGACTGCTGAATGATGTCAACGGCTTTCATGTGACCCGCGAGCATGTAATGCAGGCGCTGGATGGGGCTAAGAACGGGCCCGTTGCAGAAGGGGCTGTTGGGGGCGGTACGGGTATGGTTTGTCTGGGTTTTAAAGGAGGAACCGGCACTGCTTCACGCGTCGTTAACGGACATACAGTGGGGGTGCTCGTGCAGGCCAATTTTGGTAGCCGCGGGCAACTGACCATTGCCGGTATACCTGTGGGAAGGGCGTTGCTGGACACGCTCTCCTGGCGGCTTAACGGGGAGCAGATTTACGGCAAACCAACCGCTAAACAGTCCTCTGAACAAGGTTCCATCATCGTGATTGTCGCTACCGATGCCCCCTTGCTTCCCCATCAGCTTAAACGTATCGCCCAGCGAGTTCCTTTGGGAATCGGCAAAACAGGAGGCGTAGGTGGCAATAGCTCCGGGGACATTTTTCTGGCGTTTTCCACGGCAAATTCGGCTTCGTTTGACCGAACAGCGACCCGTGCCGTTCAGATGCTGTCCAACGATGCCATGGATCCATTGTTTACAGCAACCGTTCAGGCCACAGAAGAAGCCATTCTGAACGCTCTGGTTGCCGCGAAATCAATGGATGGTATCAATGGAAACTTCATTCCCGCCCTACCGCATGAAAGTATACGTACAATCCTTAAAAAATACAACCGGCTGATTATAAAGCCATAATCTCACTACGATTACGCTTTCATACAGAAGCGCCCCAAAACTCGCTATGAAGCCTTATGGAGAAATTATGCCATATGGAGCTTAGTGTATGGACAAAGAAAGAGGTCAGGTTACGATGTTAATTCCTTCACCCAATTCAGTAATCGTAGGACTTGGTCATTACAAAGTTGTAAATGTCAGCCCTAAAGCTTTGTAAAAGGATTACGTGCTATGGCAGCTATACCTGCAAAAGACAAATAAGATGCCACAATAACCTTTCAATCTAAAAATCATGAAATCATTTACCCTCCTTTTCCTCATAACAGCCGCCTTACTAACCGTTGCCTTCGTTGGCGATCCTAAAAAAGATGAACCTAAAAAGGCAGGTCTTGATCTGTCAGCGATGGATAAATCGGTTCGGCCACAGGATGATTTCTTTCGGTACGTAAACGGTACCTGGCTTAAAACCACAGCTATTCCGGCCTCAGAAACCGGATGGGGAACTTTTAGTATACTCCAAAACGAAACGCAAAACCGATTAAAGTCTATTCTGGAAAACACTGCCCAAGGCCGCTTTGCTATAGGCAGTGTGGAACAACGCGTGGGCGATTTTTATGCCGCCGGCATGGACTCATTGACGATTGAGAAACGCGGGTATGCGCCGATTAAGCCGGTTCTGGCCGAGATAGAAGCCATTAATGATTATAAAGCCCTGCTTGCTTTTTGCGCGTCGCACCCCTTGGACGGGGGTAACACCTTTATAACGTATTCTATCTTTCAGGATGCCCGTAACCCAACCAAAAACGTACTTTATATGGCTCAGGCGGGTACCGGTTTGCCCGATAAAGACTACTATACCAAAACCGAGGAGGCTACGGTTAAAATAAGAAATGCTTACAAAGCATATATCAGCCAACTGTTTGTGCTGACTGGCACCTCAGAAGCCATCGCCCAAAAACAGGCTGACGAGATTTTAGCGTTAGAAACCCAACTGGCCGCCTCGCACCTCAGCAGCATTGAGCTGCGTGACCTCCTGAGACAATACAATAAGGTTACTTTAAAAGAATTCAGTGAGCAGGTGCCGAATCTGGCCTTACCCCAATTCCTGACTACTAGGGGAGCGGTTCAGGATACCATCATCATAGCCCATCCTAACTATTACAGGGCACTTAATGAACTATTAACAACCTATGACATTCAGATTCTGAAAGCCAAGCTACGCTTTTCGGTTATTGCGTCAGCGGCTTCGCTGCTGAGTGCGCCATTTGTAAGGGCCAATTTCGACTATAACAAAGTACTGACTGGCAGGCAAAAGCAGCAGGATCGTTGGAAACGGATATTGGACCAAACCGATGGTGCGATGGGTGATTTACTGGGGCAGCTATACGTAAAACGGTATTTCAAACCAGAGGCCAAACAGCGCATGATGGAGTTGGTGGGCAATCTGAAAAAAGTATTCAGAACCCGCCTGGAGTCACTTGACTGGATGACGGCCGAAACTAAAGCAGAGGCCCTCAAAAAACTGGAGTCTTTTACCCCAAAAATCGGCTATCCTGATAAATGGAAAACCTACGAGGGCGTAGTCATCAACCGAACAACCTTTTATGAGAACGTAAAGGCGCTACAGCTATGGCATGAAAAAGAAACCATTGCCCGGCTGAATAAACCCATCGATAAAACCGAATGGCGAATGACGCCCCAGACCATCAACGCGTATTACAATCCGTTGCAAAACGAGATTGTGTTTCCAGCGGGTATTCTACAATGGCCTTGCTTCGATATCATGTCCGACGATGCCGTTAACTACGGGGCCATCGGAGCAGTGATTGGTCACGAAATGACACACGGCTTCGACGATCAGGGACGGCTCTTCAACTACATGGGTATGCTGAAAAACTGGTGGAAGAAAGAAGACAATGAAGCCTTTAAACAGCGGTCTCAGCAGGTAGTTGATCAATACAACGGGTTCCGAGTGCTGGAGGGGCTGTCGGTCAAAGGGGAATTGACTCTGGGCGAAAATATCGCCGATTTGGGTGGTTTATCTATTGCCTATGAAGCCTTTCCGCTAACTTCGCAGGCTAAGCAGCAAAAGAAGCTGGAAGGTTTCACCCCCAATCAACGCTTCTTCATGGCTTATGCTCAGGTATTTCGAGAAAAAGTACGAGATGAAACCTTACAGCTAAGCATCAATACAAATCCTCACTCGCCCGCCGAGTTCAGGGCTAACGGTCCCCTTTCCAACTTCGAGCCTTTCTATCAGGCGTTTGATGTGAAGCAAGGAGATAAACTTTACCGCGAGAACCGGACAAAGATTTGGTAGTGCAGACCTTCAAAAAGTCTATGTTAAGACTATTGACCTGCCTACGTATTCTGAAAAAGTGCTAAAATCTAAAAAGAAGCTTAAAACTGTTTATAAATAATACCTAACACAACTTTGCCTAACATAAAAACAAAGGTACGGGGATACAACAGAAACCAACTTTATGAAAAAGACAATTTTTACCCTGCTTATATCAGTATTGTTAATCCCAATTTCAGGGTTTGCCCAAGGGAAACCAGAAGATTATGCCAAAGCCATTAAAATGAAAAAGGCGATGGATAAACTTTATAATACACCCTCTACTATCAATTGGTCAGCGAGTGGTCGATTGGCATGGTATTTAATTCAAACACCACGCGGTAAAGAATTTTTTTCGGTTGATCCAGTCGCCAAAACCCGCCAACCAGCATTTGACCAGGTAAAACTAGCTCAGAAACTTGCCGTCATGAGTGATGGGGCTATTGATTCATTCAATTTGCCTTTTTCAGCCATAACGTATAGTCAGGATGATCGTGAGATTGAATTTACCGCAAGTGGTTATGTGTGGGCATATAATCTTGCATCGAATTCATTGCTCAAAAAACAACCGGTAATTTCCCGGACACCCAGCTATGGGGGTGCAAACAGAGATGAACAAGCAGACAAATCCACGGATAAACCGGTTGTATCTCCCAACGGCGAATCTACCGCTTTCATCAAAAATCATAATCTGTACATTCGTTCAAAGAAAACAAACCTTGAAACCCAGCTAAGTTTTGATGGAGCTGAAGGAGAATATTACTCAGGACTTATCCAATGGTCGCCTGATTCTAAAAAACTGGTCACTAACAAAGTACGACCAGGGCAAAAACACCTAATCTACTTTGTACGCTCCTCGCCCGAGGACCAACTACAACCCAAACTCGAAAGTCGGGACTACCTCAAACCGGGCGATGTTGTGACGGTTCGACGCCCTCAGTTGTTTCTAATTGATGACAAAAAGCATTTATCCATTGACGACGCACTATTTAGTCAACAGTATAGTATTTCACGAGCAGTGTGGCGCAAAGACAGCCGCACCTTTACATTCGAGTACAATCAGCGGGGCCATCAGGTGTATCGGGTTTTGGAAGTCAACGCCACAACGGGCGTGGTTCGGGCACTTGTGGACGAACAGTGCAAAACCTTTTTTACTTACTCACCCAGTTCTAACTCGGGCAAAAGATTTCGGTATGATGTTGCGGATGGCAAGGAAATCATCTGGATGTCGGAGCGCGACGGCTGGAACCATTTGTATTTGTACGACGGGCAAACGGGAAAGGTTAAAAACCAAATCACCAAAGGTGAATGGGTAGTTCGGGATGTCGTTCATGTGGACGAGACAAAGCGAACGCTCATTTTCGCAGCCGGAGGTTTAAATCCCAAAGAAGACCCCTACTATGTGCAGTACTATCGAATCAATTTTGACGGTACTGGACTCACGCCACTAACGACCGAAAACGCCAACCATACTGCCTTTTTTTCGCCTGATAAACAATTCTTTGTTGACCTATACTCTCGCGTCGACATGCCGCCGGTTACGGTTCTGCGCTCAGCCGCGAATGGCGCGGTGATGATGGAGTTGGAAAAAGGTGATATTTCGGAATATGTAAAAGTAAATTGGCGCGCCCCCGAAGTATTCACTGCCAAGGCCCGCGACGGTAAGACGGACATTTGGGGAGTTATCGTCCGCCCGACTAACTTCGATCCCGCTAAAAAATACCCCGTCATTGAGTACATTTATGCTGGTCCGCACAGCGCTCATGCCCCCAAATCTTTTATCGAAGCCGAACGGCCCCGTTTGATGTTTGAGTTGGCCGAACTGGGTTTTATTGTGGTACAACTTGACGGAATGGGGACTTCCCACCGGTCGAAAGCTTTCCACGATGTATGTTGGCAAAATCTCAAAGATGCAGGATTTCCTGACCGAATTCTGTGGATGAAAGCTGCGGCAGCAATTTATCCGGCCATGGATTTGAGTCGGGTTGGCATTTTCGGAAATTCAGCTGGCGGGCAAAATTCGGCTGGAGCGCTGCTTTTACATCCCGATTTTTACAAAGTGGCCGTATCATCATCGGGTTGCCACGACAACCGCATGGACAAAATTTGGTGGAACGAACAGTGGATGGGCTATCCCATAGGGCCTCACTACGCCGAATCTTCAAACGTAACCCACGCGCACAAACTACAAGGAAAATTATTGCTAATATTGGGGGAAGTGGACGATAACGTAGATCCTGCTTCGAGCCTGCAACTGGTAAATGCTCTCATCAAAGCTAACAAAGATTTTGATTTTCTGATGATTCCTAATATGGGCCACTCCATGGGTGGTGAGTATGGCGAGCGCAAGCGCCGCGATTTCTTCGTACGGCATTTGCTGGGCGTTGAGCCACCTTCTTTTCCCGTGCAATTATTGCTAAACGAAGCAAAATAAGGGTAAGGAAGCACCAATTGATGCTTTTCTAAGCAATAACCTATCACATACAAATGAAAAGAAGAAAGTTTATGGCGGCCTCCTCCCTGCTTGGGCTCGGGGCCGTTTCGCCAAAATTAGCTGCACAATCAGTTAAAAAAAACGATAAAGAAGTCTACGAATTGCGGTCGTACGAGACAAAAATGGGTGGCATGGGCCGTTTGGAAGCCTACATACAAACCGCCTTGATGCCCGCCCTCAACCGAATGGGAGCGAGTAAAGTAGGGGTGTTTAAGGAAATGAGCAAGGACGACCCCGCCAAATTGCACGTGCTGATTGCTTACGCTACGCAGGAGCAATATTTCCAAATCCACGATCAACTGAAAACCGATGCCGACTACCTCAGCGCCGCCGATGCCTACCTAAAAACCCCCGTCGATAAAGCTACTTTTGACCGGATGGGCAGTTCATTGATGGTTGCCTTTGACGGGATGCCCAAGTTGGCTACGCCTGTCAAAGAGCCGCGAATCATGGAACTCAGAACCTACGAAAGCTACAACGAAGACGCCGCCCGTCGCAAAATCAAGATGTTTAACGAAGGAGAAATTGCTATTTTTAACAAAGTCAAACTCAACATTGTCTTCTTTGGCGAAGTCCTTATCGGGCCGCGTATGCCGTGTCTGACCTATATGCTGACCTTTAAAAACATGGAAGAGCGCAACGCCAACTGGGCACAATTTAGCGCTGACCCTGACTGGAAGCAGCTTTCGCAAGCGCCCGAATACGCCAATACAGTTTCTAGAATTGCGCGTATCTTTCTGGAACCTACGGCCTATTCGCAGATTTAAGACCAATAGGGAGGAACACGGAATACGGAGGAACGGAAAACGGGTGGTTTTGCAAGCGTTAGCTGCAAAACCACCCGTTTTGTATTAATTTTCTTGACAAAAAAATGTATAATCTACGGCAAAGCAAACGCTACGTAACTGTCGCCTTTGGGCGTGCCTAGCTTGGTACCACCGCAGGCAATGACCACGTACTGTTTTCCGTTGGCCTGATAGGTGCTTGGCGTGGCAAAACCCGCCGCTGGGAGTTTAGTTTCAAACAACAGTTGTCCCGTTTTTTTGTTGAACGCTCTGAACATCCCGTCTTTGGTGGCGGCAATAAACAACACACCACCCGCCGTAATGACTGGGCCGCCGTAATTTTCGCAACCCGTCGGGGCTATTCCTTTGGCCGTTAGTTCTTTAAACTCTCCTAATGTGATTTTCCAGGCGTATTCACCCGTATTGAGGTTGATGGCGCTCAACTGCCCCCACGGTGGATTGATGCCGGGGTAGCCGTCTTTATCCAAAAATTTATTGTAACCAGTGGTTTTGTAAGGCACGCTCGAAAACTTGTCTTCAACTGCCGCGCTACCCGCTTCTTTTTTCTCTTCCCCAAACAAAAAGGCAATCAGCGCGTCTTTTTCGGTGGGTTTCAGGTACGAAAATCCCGGCATCATTCCTTTTCCATTGCTGACCAGTGTGTGAATGTAGGCCCGGTCGCGACGGGTATTAATGCCTACCAACGACGGATACCCACTCTTTGGATTCCCCTTGCGGTCGGCACCGTGGCAGGCAGTACAGTACTGCACGTAGGCGCGTTCGCCCGTGGGAAGCATCGCCAACTTATCCATTTTGGGCTTGTCCACAATCGTCATAATCCAAGGCATTTCATTCGAATTTACGTACAATATGCCCGTTTCGGGGTCGTAGCCTGCTCCGCCCCATTCCCCGCCGCCGTCGTAGCCGGGAAAAATCAACGTTCCTTCTTTGCTTGGTTGCTCAAACTGATTGCGATGACGTACACTGCGAAGCGTAGCGGCCAATTCATCTCGATTGGCGGCGAATGGATTAATTTCGTCCATCGTCAGTGTTTGCCGCGAAAAAGGCGCCGGTTTGAGCGGTACGGGCTGGGTAGGCCAAGGTTTTTCGCCAGGCACTCCATTGGTAGGTACGGGAATTTCTTTGATGGGAAAGAGCGATTTTCCCGTCACTCGGTCAAAGACAAACACAAAACCTGACTTGGTAATCTGCGCCACGGCATCAATCTTTTTCCCGTCTCGATTGACCGTCACGAGCGTGGGAGCCGAAGGTAAATCCCGGTCCCATACGTCGTGGTGCACAAATTGAAAATGCCACAGTCGCTTGCCAGTAGCGGCATCGAGTGCCAACAAACAATTGGCAAACAGGTTTTGCCCGGGCCGATTGCCGCCGTAGAAGTCATACCCTGCCGAGCCAGTAGGCACAAAAAGAATACCCCGGTCGCGGTCTACGGCCATGCCAGCCCAGTTGTTGGCCGCGCCCACATCTTCATTTTTGTAGTTATTTTTCCCCCAAGTTTCGTAGCCCACTTCGCCGGGATGCGGAATGGTCCGGAAGGTCCAAGCCAGTTTGCCAGTGCGAACGTTAAAAGCCCGAATATGGCCCGGAGCCGCATCTGGGCCTTCTGACAGGCGTACGGGCATGATAATCAAATCTTTAAAAATAGTGCCGGGGGTGTTAGAGCAGATAAATTTATCTTTGGCCGAGGCAGGTAGCCCATTGTGTAAGTCCATCCGACCGTTTTCACCGAAAGATTCAATGGGTTTTCCTGTTTTTGCTTCCAGTGCGTAGAGCCACTGCCCCGCGCTGAAAAAGATACGTTTGTCGTTGCCATCTTCCCAGTAGGTCACGCCCCGATTGGTATTAAACCATTGTGGGTCTTTGGAGTCTTTGTATTTCCAAAGTTCTTTTCCCGTGGCGGCATCCAGCGCAAATACTTGTACTGAGGCGGTTGTACCGTACAAGACGCCATCGACCATGATGGGATTGCACTGAATTTGCCCCGTAGTATCCCCTGAATGATACTCCCACGCGACCTGTAAATTTTTGACGTTTTCGGTCGTAATTTGGGTGAGGCTCGAATAATGCGTACGTTCTGGTCCACCCAAAAATTCACTCCAGCCCGTGTATCGGTTTTTATCGTCGGAGCCAGAATACCACGCCGAAACGATAAGGGCCGCGCTGGCAATCGTGATTTTAGACAAAGAACTTAATTTCATAGAGAACAATTTTTAACTGACTCTATAAGCACCATTTGGCGATTTTTTCACGTAATAAATCTGTAAAAGACGATTGCCAAATAATAAAAGCTGGCAATATTCTTCAGGGCGGATGTTTGTTTTGTAAGCCTTAACTGGTATTTTTACCAACAGTCTCTGTACCATTATTTTTTTTGGTATATAATTTCTCCCTTCCAAACTCAATATTTTGTTTTAAGAAAAGTAGTCTAAATGGCACGGTTCGTGTGAAAGATTGTATTGAGAGCTACCCAAAATATTGGTTTGTTATGACTATAAAAGGGCTTTTTTTAGGGTTTTTCTTGTTGGTACTGTCTTCGGTACTGCCTGCATTGGCAATGGAAGTTGACTCAACCGACACGAATATCTCTGTACCTTTAAGGTCTGCTCTTGGAAAAAAAAATATCCCCCGCCGT
The DNA here is from genome assembly GCF_024158025.1 of Runella salmonicolor. NCBI lineage: Bacteria > Pseudomonadati > Bacteroidota > Cytophagia > Cytophagales > Spirosomataceae > Runella > Runella salmonicolor. Next base: position 996,975 of record NZ_JAMZEL010000001.1, on the reverse strand, counting down.
AGCCCAGCTTCTATCCCCATCAAAGCGCCGAAAATGACGGATAAACGCTTCCGACAGCTCAATAATGCGGGTATTCAACAGGCTTATCAACTTAAACTTCAGACGTCCCAATCACTCTTCATGCAAGCGCAGGAACATTCCTCCGCCAATGATACCTTATTGTACAATCTCTCACTCATAACGGGTTTGCTAAAAAACTACAATGATGCATTAGAAATAATGACACAAACGGGCGTAGGGCGTAGGTATCTGCACAATAAAGGCGTTTGGGAAGCCCAAAATGGAGAAATCAATAAAAGCTTGGCTACTTGGGCGTTGGCCCAACCGACCGACACGCTATTGTTCAACATGGCCTTGGCCGAGTACCGTCTCAATAATCTATCGGGAGCGCAGGAGCACACCAAACGGATTGGATTTGCCAAAGCCGCCGAATTTCACGAACTGTACGCCAACATTTTTTTTCGGTTGGGTGATTACAAAAATGCCGAAAAACTCTACGAAAAAGCCGAGAAATTTACCCTTAAAACGGGTCGAAGAGCTACGGGGCCGAGGCTACTGGTTCAGCGCGGGAACACCCACCTTGCCCAGCAAGAATATGAGCAGGCGGAGGTGTTGTACCGTGAATATTTAGAATTAAAAGACCCTTATTATCGTTTTGCTGCCCATTTGGGGCTCGGCCATGCGCTGTATCGACAGCGAAAATACCAGCTTGCCGTGTTGGAATACGATGCGGCTTGCCGCCACAATGAATCATCGGCAGAAGCGTGGTTGAGCCTCGGCAATGCGTACGTGGGCACCAACGGCCAACGACAAGCACAAAAGGCTTTTGAACGCGCCCTCGACTTGGACTCAACCCAAAAAAGTGCTTGGCTGGGACTAGGAATGGTCAATTATCGGCTGCGAAATTTTGGGGAAGCGGTCTGCTGTTTTGAGCAAGCAGGCGAGATTCTGAATGTAAAAAACCGTAACCACGCTGATTTTTTTGCGGCCCGCGCTTTTTGCCGTTTGTACACCGAACAATCAAAACTCGCCAAAGACGATGTACAAACCGCCGTTCGGCTCGCGGGCAATGGGCTGCTTCCGTGTTTGGCCATGAGCGAATATTTACGCATTGAGGGATATTTTCTCTCCTCGCTAAAATGGCTCGAAAAAGCCATTAGAGCTAACGATGAAGTAAGCGTAAGGATGCTCGTAAATCGGGGGAATATTTACCTCAAATGCCGCCAATACGACGATGCGATGGATGACTTTTCGCAGGCGCACCGCATGGATCCGAGCAATGTAAATGCGAGCAATGGCTTGGCGATATCGCTCCTAAACAAAGATGAAATCGACCGCGCAAAAGTATTGTATGACAGTCTACTACGGCAACGAAAACTCGCCATGCTCTACAACAATCGAGGCATTGTTCAGTCGTATATGTCGTTACGGGAGCGTCATGAGCGCAACCACAAAGATGAGGCCAAATTTTCAACGCTGTCGATGCAGGACTTTGATAAAGCGCTAGAAGTTGACTCCACCAAAAGACCGTACTATGTCAATATCGGCAATGTGTACAAAAATCGGAATGAAGAAACCCCCGCCATTGAGAATTATCAACGCTACCTGAGCCCCAACGCCATCAGTAACATGGGCGTGCTGTTTGCGAAAGAAGCCAGGCGGGATTTTTCGGGGCATTACCTCGACATTGCCATCAGTTACGACACCGCCAACGTCATTTATCTCTACAACCGCGCCAAACTGTACCACGACCACTTTAAGGATGTGTTTGTGCGTCGCGCTGATTTGAAACAGGCCTTTAAGCTCATGCCCACCAACGACATCAGCCTCAAATACAGCCCAGACGGATTTGTGACGATTTTTTTGTTTGATTACGATTTTGAAACTTATCACTTTCCCGGCGACCCGCTTTTTGACGTACAGGCGCAGCCCCTTGATGATTTTGCGTTTTTGCCCTCCATGGATTTTATCCCAATGGACGGCGGCGGGGATGTCTTTAAAAAAGGAAAAGGAGGGTATTTAGTCACGAAGAACCAAATTCGCTTCCGGCCCGCTTCGCGCAGGAGCCGAGGCAAGACAAGCTGCCCGAAGATGTAAAGCTCACCGAACAATCCCTCCAAAATTGAAGCTGACCGGTACAAGACAAATACTTTTGACTGGTTTTCCATCTTTAATGGCTGGCAGCCAATCGGTCAGTAGTAAACTTACCCGCAATGCCTCCGCATCACAGTCTTTATTGAGCGGCTTGACCACTTTGTGCGCTGACGCTTTCCCATCTTCATCCACCGTCAACGATACCAATACCCGTCCCGAAATACCTTTTTTGACGGCAGCTATGGGGTATTTGATATTTTTAGTCAGGATTTCAGCAAATGCTGAACTCCCCCCAATGAGGGTTGCCACAAACTCTATGTTGGTTTGGATTGTATCAGCTCCCATAATCACCCATCCTATTTTAGTGGTACTGTCATCAATTGTTTCCAACAGTCGGCGGGCGGTAAAATCATACACTTGCTCTTTCTGCTTTTTGAAATTAAAAAAACTCCAAGGGCCCACACGTTGATTATTCTGGTAGTTTCCCTGTTCACGAATTGCTCCCGTTTGCGGATAGAACTTGGTCCAGACACTGTCTTTTTGGTTGTTTTTGTAAAAACCCGTCTCCAGTATTTTTTTATTGACCAAACGAACGTAGGAGCCGTGCCGAATTTTTTTATCCGATTTAAAGACCTGATATTCTTCTATTTCTTCCGTAAAGGGATTGGAAGTCAGGGTCTTTTTGACCGTTTTCAATTCCTGCGCCACTGCCGACAAAGAGATACACAGTATCAAAAGAAGGACTGTTTTCACGGGCTTGAATTTTCATTTAATGTAATACAAGTCTATGTACAAACGTAAGCATCTAAAAATACTTCACAAATAAATCCATAATTTTTCTGACATTGGCCGTGTAAGGCGGGTACAGAAACTTCATGGTGCCAAATTGACGTTTAGACACGCCCCGCAGGTTGCTGAATTCCTGAAAACCAAAATACCCGTTTGACTTCCCAATGCCACTGTTGTTGACCCCGCCGAAGGGCAACTCCGCATTGCCGAACTGAATCATCACGTCGTTGATGACTGTATCGCCCGCCGTAGTGTTGTTCAGGAAATAATCAATGTTTTTTGAATCCGTACTGTGAATGTAGAGCGCAAGCGGTTTTTCTTTGCCATTCACGTACGCAATTACCTCTTCTTTGTTTTGATAAGTCAACACGGGTAACAGCGGGCCAAAGATTTCGTCTTGCATGATTTTCATCTCGTCGCCGACGTTGGTTAGCAAAGTAGGCTCCACGTAGTTTTGCTCGGCCAGCGTTTTTCCGCCCACCACCACCGAGGCTCCTTTAGCGATGGCATCGTCCAGATAGCCTTTCAGGCGGTTGAAGTGCCGATTGTTGACTATGCGCGCATAACTGTCTGATTTTTCCGCGCCTTCACTGTACATTTTTTGGAGTGCAGCCCGATACGAAGTGATGAACTCGTCTTTTTTGGAAGCATGAATCATCACATAATCTACCGCGATGCAGGTTTGACCATTGTTCAGGCCTTTGCTCCAAGCCGTCATTTCGGCGGCTTTTTGGATGTCGGCGGTCTCGTCAATGATATTGGGGGATTTTCCTCCCAACTCCAGCGTCACGGATGCTAGATGGTCGGCGGCGGCTCGCATGACTATTTTGCCGATTGTGGGCGCGCCCGTAAAGAAAATATGATTGAAAGGCAGTTTCAGTAGCTCGGTGGCCACCTCGGCATCTCCCTCAAAAACGGTAACTTCTTCTTCGGCAAACAAATCGTTAATCATTTTTTTGAGAAAACGTGAAGTATGGGGCGTAAGCTCTGAAGGCTTCAGCATGGCTACGTTGCCTGCCGCAATGGCCGAAATGAGGGGTTTGATGGCCAATGCCAACGGATAATTCCAGGGTGAAATAATCAACACATTGCCTTTGGGCTCGTGTTTGATGTAATTGGAAGTACCTATCATGCCCAATGGCGTAGGAACGCGTTGGGGTTTCATCCAGTTTTTTAGGTTTTTGCGGGCAAATTTTATCTCTGACGTAATCGTATAGACCTCTCCCAATAGCACTTCTACGGCAGGTTTGCGAAAATCGTCATACATCGCTTTCTCTACGTCGGGCAGGTGGGCCATGAGGTAATCCAGCAGTACTTTTAGTTTTTCGGCCCGCTCATCTGCGTTTGTTAATGCCACGTTGACGGCATTTTTACGTTGGGCGTCAAAAACGCGTTGTAGGTCACGGGTTAAGGTTGATTCAGCGACTGACATATTGGAATACGTTAATTATTAATGAGTTATAAAAAATAAAGTTGTTCGTTCTGCCTCAATTTCTACCCTGACACTTTTAACCTGTGTCTAACTTTTATTTTATTATTTCTCCTCAAAAATACAATTTTCAAGGAGATTGTAGATGTATTTTTAGTAAAACTGAAAATTCCCTACTTTTACTAAAATTTTTATCAAAATTGCCATGAGTATTGTCAGTGATAATATGAAATACCTGCGCAAACTACACGGAATGACGCAGGACCAGTTTGCCCGTCGGTTGGGTATTAAGCGGGCTTCGGTAGGGGCGTATGAGGAGCAGCGCGCCAATCCCAACATTGATGTGTTGAAGTTGATGTCAAAACTCTTCAATGTATCGGTGGACGATTTGCTAAAAAAAGACCTGCGCAAAATCCGTGAAACCCCCAATTTACTCCCGATAGACAAGCCCGCCGTTAGCCCACTTGTGTCGGAGCCTAAAGTAGGGGTAGAACCACAGACATTATCCAGCATTTTTGAACAATACTATACACCTCCTGCGGCCGTTCCTCGTCCGCAATCCATTCCTGCGCCGCCGTCTGTGCCAGTTGCTTCGGTAATTGAGCCGCCCAAACCCGTTGCTCCAGTTCAGCCGCCGTCTCCCGCGTATCAGCCGCCTGCTTTCAATAACCAATACGACAACAGCAACGGGGCTACGATGGTACAAATGCCAACCGCCGAGTACGAAAAAACATCGCCTCAGCTGATTCCTTACGTGCGCCAAAGCCAGTGGAAGGAGTACATTGAGAAGCACAACAACAGCGATTTTATCAAACGTTTGCCCGTTTTTCAGTGGCCGCTCCTGCCAAACGGCGCATACCGGGCCTTTGAAGCGGGAGATGATTTTACCTATCCCAACGCTTTTTTGATTGGGCAATTTATCGGAAACTGGTACGACATTGCCGACGGTAAAACCTATTTATTGGTGGCCCGAAATCTGGGCGTAGTGTGTCGTAGGGTCTATAATCAGGTCAAAATCAAGGGGACACTCTTGCTTAGTTCCGACAAAAATACCATTCCAACCTTCGAAGTTCCACTGAAAGATGTATTAGAAGTGTGGGAAATTAAAGCGTTTTTTAGTACGGTTTTGCCCGAGCCTACCGTATCTTTGGATCACCTTAGGCATCTGGTCAATCAAATGCAGGAAGAGTTAAATCAAATTAAAAAGTAAGGCAGTTAACTGGTATCCGTTAAAGATTGAACGTCATAAAAGACGTATTAAAACCTTTAACTAATTAACGGTTAACGATATACCCAAAAAATGTCTAAAGTTATTTTAATTACGGGTGCTTCTACCGGAATTGGCCGTGCTACGGCCGAATATTTAACGCAGTTGGGGCATCGCGTGTACGGCACCAGCCGAAAACCTTTTACCGAAATCGTTCCATTTCAAACCCTCCTGCTGGATGTGAATGATGAGACTTCCATTCAGGCGGCCATCGCGCAACTGCTCCAACGTGAAGAGCGCCTCGACGTGCTCATCAACAACGCAGGGCTGGGAATCATCGGGGCACTGGAAGAAACCCCCGATGCGCTCATTGAACAGGTTTTTAATACCAATGTTTATGGTCTGCTCCGGATGTGCCGCGCGGCGCTTCCGGTCATGAGGCTCCAAGGCAATGGGCTGATTATCAACGTGGCATCTATTGCGGGGCGAATGGGATTGCCCTTTCGGGGTATTTATAGCGCCAGCAAAGCCGCCGTCGAAATCCTGACCGAAACACTCAACATCGAATTGAAACCCTTTGGCATTCGGGCGTGCAGTATTTTACCGGGCGACGTCCGTACCAACATCAACGCCGCCCGCCTTGTGGCCATGCCCTCGCCAGCGTCACCTTATCGTTCCTTCGTCGAAACCATGAATAACATTGTCAACGACGAAGTGAGCAAGGCCGAAGACCCGCTTTACATCGCCAAAATCATTGAGCAGGCCATCAATAGTTCTTCGCCAAAAATCCACTACATCGCAGGGCCATTTTTGCAGCGGTTTTCACTCTGGCTCAAACGTTTTTTGCCGAGCCGATTCTTTGAATACCTGCTCCGAGGAAATTATGGTTTAAAATAAAAACACCTTATTTTTTCTGGTAAAACTTCACTCCGTGCTGACGCAAAAAATCCTTAATGATGGTTCCGCTGATGCACACTCCCACGTGCAAAAAAGGGTGATTAGATACTTTGGCGCGTTGCGTACCAATCCATACGTCGCGGTTGACCATGTCAAAACCCAAATGAAGATGCCGCGTTGATTGCTGCATTCCGTACACCACTCCGTCAGAATCAAACATGGGCCCGCCACTTTGACCTACCAGCCCAGGCGTACTCATTTCAATGGCGTAGGCTTGGCCCGTCTCGTCGCCGATGAAGCGCGTCACGATACCGTCGATAGGAAAGGCGGGCGTTACGTGCGGTGCCGCACCCGTCCACTCAATATCATCAAGGTCGGCGTTGTACCGAAAATTGTTAAATTCTGAAAAAGGATACCCCAAACGACAAAGTGTTTTGCCGGGTTTTACGGCCTGGGCATCCGACAGAAATTCAGCAGGGCGACCGTAGTATGATTTACCGTTGGTGCGAAAACGCAAAAGGGCCAAGTCGTATTTTTGGTGATAGGTTACGTCGATATGGGTCAGACTGTCAAAGCAATTGATGAAGTCCAGTTTTTGGGTAATGATTGTACCCAAAGCCATGCCGTGTTTTTGTTCGAGTCGTTTTTGGTGCAGGCGTAGCTGAGGGTCGCGCTGATACTTGCGCAATTCGGCCGCAAACTGCGTATAGTTTTGCTGAATCGCCGCTGCGTTGACAATAATCTCGGCCACGTGCCGACACGTAACGGCATAGCCGTTTTCGTTGACAAAAAACATCGTTGCCGCCCCGGGCAAAATGTCGGATTGGTGATACAAACGGGTAATGATGTGAATAGGTCGGGTAAACTCGCTGACGCGCTCAATGGCTTCGACAAACATTCTTGAAGGGTTGGTTAGATTTTTGCGAAAGTTCCGCAACTTTTGGGAAGATTAATAGCAATTCCTGTACCAGAAAAAAAAAGGTGGAAATTGAAAGTCGGGCAACCGCCATCAAAGTGCTTAATTTCAGGGTTTTTTATACAAAAAAAGCCCACAGATGGCTCCGTGGGCTAAACAAAAATCAATGAGTACTCCTTAGCCAATCGGGCCACCAGCTAAAATCTGCGGACTGGCAAAATCTTCGTATCTACTGAAATTATCCCTGAACAAACCCGCCAAATGCAATGCCATGTGGTCGTAAGCTTCGGGGTCTTCCCACGTATTGCGCGGATGCAACAGCTCACTTGGCACATTCGGGCACGAGTCGGGCATTTCGATGCCAAAAATCGGATGTTTTGTATAACTCACTTGGTCTAAATCACCGTTGAGGGCCGCCGTAATCATGGCCCGGGTGTAAGACAGTTTCATTCGACTGCCCACGCCGTAGCCTCCTCCCGACCAGCCAGTGTTAATCAACCATACATTCACTTGGTGTTGGTTGATTTTTTTGCCCAACAAATCTGCGTAGCGCGTAGGATGCAACGGCAAAAATGCGGCTCCAAAGCAGGCCGAAAACGTAGCCTGAGGCTCTTTTACGCCCATTTCGGTGCCTGCTACTTTGGCCGTGTAGCCCGAAATAAAATGGTACATGGCCTGTCCAGCGGTCAATCGGGAAATCGGAGGTAAAACGCCAAAGGCATCCGCGGCCAAGAAGAAAATGTTTTGGGGAGCATCACCGCGCGAAGGACGCATGATGTTGGGAATATAATGGATGGGATACGCCGTCCGGGTATTTTGCGTCACCGACCGGTCGGCATAGTTGATGGTACGCTGACCTTCCACAAAACGGGTGTTTTCAACAATCGTTCCGAAGCGAATGGCGTCGTAAATCTCGGGTTCTTTTTCGCGGGTCAGGTCCACCACTTTTGCGTAGCACCCTCCTTCAAAATTAAACACAGTTTCGTCGGCCCAACCGTGCTCATCGTCACCAATGAGGGACCGATTCGGGTCGGCCGAAAGGGTCGTTTTCCCCGTTCCCGACAGCCCGAAGAAAATCGCCGTGTCACCTTTCTTGCCCACGTTGGCTGAGCAGTGCATGGAAAGCACTCCCCTTTCGTGGGGTAATTTGAAGTTGAGCACCGAAAAAATCCCTTTTTTCATTTCGCCCGCGTAGCCCGTTCCACCAATCAGAATGATGTTTTTGCTGAGATTTAGAATGGCAAAATTTTCGCTGCGGGTGCCATCAGTGAGCGGGTCGGCCTGAAATTCGGGAATATTGATAATGGTAAAATCAGTGTTGGGGCTTAGCAGGGCCTGCTCTTCGGGGCGCATAAACAGGTTGTAGCAAAACAGGTTATGCCAAGCCCACGTATTGACCACCGTGATACCGAGGCGGTAGTTGTCATGAGCACAAGCATGGGCCTGACGTACGTACACGGTCTTGTCCTCCAAATAATCCAACATTTTGCGGTGCAGTGCGTCAAATTTTTGGGCATCAAAAGGAATGTTTATGTCACTCCACCAAACGGCCTGAAGGGTTTTATCATCGCTTACAATGTAGCGGTCGTTTGGTGAACGCCCAGTAAATTTTCCGGTATCAACCATCAACGCGCCCGTATCGGCCAACACGCCTTCGCCGTTGAGAATGGCGTGTTCAACCAACGCCGCTGGGGGTAAATTAAAATTGAATTTTTTAACCTGTCCCAGTCCTAACAGGTTTTGTACCATGTCTTTTTTGACTTCAGCATTGTCCATTAAAGCATTCATGAGCATTATTGTTTGAGGAAGTGTACGTCATTTTGCGACTTCACAAAGTTAGCAACGAACCCAAATTACAAAAATATTCATCGGTGATTTTTGTAATTTATTTTGCTAATTTGGTATTGCTCCAACAACCTACTGGTTTAATCTGGTGGTAGGAATGATTTGAATCAGACTTTATAAATTTTCGGGGATATAAAACCCAATTTTTGGCTAATACTCTTAATCACCAAACTTTATAACGTAGTGTTTTTGGATTTTTTTAACATAATGTGCGTGATAACAAACCTTTTATCTATATATTTGTCTTACAAATATGAAACCATTGGAAGGCAGACATATCATCAGAAGGTTCATTTGCTGGGTATTACTTTTGCAAATGATTCATGTATCTATGGATACTGTCAGTCCGACGGGTTTTTCTGAGAGAGGTTTTTTCTATCAGGCAAGTTCTACTTCTCACCAAGCCAACAGCCTATTTGAATGGCTTGCTGGCAATATTTTCAATCCTTCGATTTTCCATCAGGACGTTCCTGTCAATGATAAAAATGAGGAAAGCAGCTTTTTAGAAGAATTCAGTATTTGTCTTATTTGGCCACCGCTTGATTTGGAATTTATCCAGCGCGGAAACCCTGAGGGGCTTTCACGCAATTTTGGTCATTATTTAGACAACTTCGTACCGCATTACAGTGAGCCTAATTCACCCCCACCGAATCAGGCTTAATTTTACACTTTAGTTCAAAGTGCTTCTTTTCCGTTAAATGCCGAACATCTGCCGTTATGGGTGTTCAGTACGTTCTTTTATATTATCCATTTCTGTTTAATAACCATTATTACAATGAGGAAACCATTCGTATGTTTAACGATTGTGGGTATGTCTATGATGGCATGTTCCACGCCCGACCAAGGAACCCAAACCACCCGCGAGAAATTTCAAGTTACCCAACCCGTGGCGATTGATACGGTGTATAATCAGGACTATGTATCTGATATCCACTCCATAAAAAACGTTGAAATCCGCGCCCGGGTCAAAGGATACATCGAAAGTATCCACGTCGACGAAGGTAAAAGTGTCAGAAAGGGGCAAGTGCTCTTTCGTATCAGCAACCAAGAATATAAAGGCGCGCTCTTGCACGCAACGGCGGGCTTAAAAAGCGCCATTGCCGAGGCAAAAACGGCCGAACTAGACCTGCAAAACGTCAAAAAGTTGGTCGATAAAAATGTAGTTTCCAAAACCGAACTAGACATGGCCAAAGCCAAGTTGGACGCGCTACTGGCCCGCGTGGAGGAAGCCGAATCTGAAGAACAAAGTGCCCGGCTTAAGCTATCGTACTCTGAAATAAAAGCCCCTTTTGACGGTATCATTGACCGTATCCCCAATAAAATAGGTAGTTTGATTGACGAAGGCACGCTGTTGACTACCATCTCCGACAACAACGAAGTATATGCTTATTTCAACGTGTCGGAAAAAGAATACCTAGAATTTGCCTCTGGCAACAAAGAGGAAACCAACCGCAATGAAGTCTCGCTCATTTTAGCCAACAACGAAGAGCATTTGCACAAAGGCTACGTCGAAACCATCGAAGGAGAATTTGACAACGCTACGGGTAGCATTGCTTTCCGGGCGCGTTTTGCCAATCCAGAGCGAATCCTCAAGCACGGCTCCAGCGGCAAAGTCCGCATCCTAAAAAAGGTCAATCAGGCCTTGGTGATTCCCCAAAAATCTACGTTTGAAATTCAGGATAAAGTATACGTCTATGTGCTTGACAGTCAGAACAAAGTGCAGATGCGCAGTTTTGTTCCGAAGTTGCGCATTCCGCACTTATACATCCTCGAATCGGGCTTGAGCAAGAATGATAAAATCATTTATGAAGGCATTCAGGATATGAAAGTAGGGATGCAGGTTGAGCCCCAAATGGTTCCTTTAAGGCAGATTATCGCGCAATTGGAGCAGCAATAACTGGTCTGTTTATTCAATGTTGTCTCACCCTAAAGGAATTTTAGCATGTTTAACACATTCATTCACAGGCCCGTCCTGTCTATTGTTATTTCTTTGATTATTACGTTGCTGGGGCTTTTGGCCATGACCCAATTGCCCGTGACCCAGTACCCCGACATTGCCCCTCCTGCCGTGACGGTAACTACCAAATACACGGGAGCAAACGCGGAAGCCTGTTCTAAGGCCGTGGTAACGCCGCTCGAACGGGCCATCAATGGAGTGCCGGGTATGACCTACATGACGTCAGTTTCGGGCAACGACGGTACCAGTATTATTCAGGTCTATTTCAAAGTTGGAACCGACCCCGATTTGGCCTCCGTAAACGTTCAAACGCGGGTAGCGACGGTGCTCGACGAATTGCCCGAGGAGGTAATCAAAGCGGGGGTTTCGACCGAAAAAGAGGTCAACAGTATGTTGATGTACATTAACCTCTTGAGCGAAGATACCACCGCTAACGAAGAGTTTTTGTACAACTTTGCCGACATCAACGTCGTAGCTGAGTTAAAGCGCGTCGACGGGGTGGGTTTTGCCAACATCATGGGGCAACGGGAGTACTCCATGCGCGTGTGGCTCAAACCCGACCGCATGACGGTCTATAACGTCTCCGCCGACGATGTCATCACGGCGCTCCGCAACCAAAACGTAGAAGCGGCCCCCGGAAAAATCGGGGAAAGCTCGGGGCGAAAGTCGCAGTCGTTGCAGTACGTACTTCGCTATACGGGGAAATTTACTGACCAAACACAATACGAGAATATCATCATTAAGGCCAATCCCAGCGGCGATATTTTACGCCTCAAAGACATTGCCGATATTGAATTTGGTTCGTTGAATTATAACGTGTTGTCGAAAGAAAACGGGCGTCCTTCGGCGGCGATTTTGCTTAAACAACGCCCCGGCTCCAACGCGAGTCAAGTGATTGCCAACGTGAAAGCCAAAATGACGGAATTGCAGAAGTCATTTCCGCCAGGCATGAAATACACCATTAGCTACGATGTATCGCGCTTTTTGGATGCCTCCATCCACGAAGTAATCAAAACCTTGATTGAAGCCTTTATTTTGGTGGCGTTGGTGGTGTTTATCTTCCTTCAAGACTTCCGTTCTACGTTGATTCCCGCCTTGGCGGTGCCCGTCTCGCTCATTGGTACGTTTTTCTTTATGCAGATGTTCGGGTTTTCAATCAACCTCCTTACGCTGTTTGCCTTGGTATTGGCCATCGGGATTGTGGTCGACAACGCCATTGTTGTTGTCGAAGCCGTTCACGCCAAAATGGAAGAAAAAGGCCTCAACGCCAAAGAAGCTACCATTGAAGCCATGAATGAAATCAGCGGGGCCATTGTGGCCATTACCTTCGTTATGACGGCCGTATTTGTGCCCGTAGCTTTCATGGACGGCCCGTCGGGGGTTTTCTACCGTCAGTTCTCGATTACGATGGCCATTTCGATTGTGATTTCGGGGGTCAACGCCCTTACGCTCACGCCTGCGCTCTGTGCCATCATGCTCAAAAGCCACCACGGACAAAAAGCCACGTTGCTCACTCGTTTCTTTGATGGCTTCAATAATTGGTACAACGGCGTGTCAGACCGTTATAAATCGCTTATCAATGCCATTGCCAATCGCCGCGTGGTAACATTCGCGATGCTCGTTTTCTTCATTGCGGCTACGTGGGGTACTAACCTGTTTTTGCCTTCGGGCTTTATCCCAACGGAAGACCAAGGAACGATTTATGCCAATATCACGACTCCTTCGGGGGCTACCCTCGAACGGACCGAGGCCGTAGTGGACGAAATTGAAAAAGTGAGCCTAAAACTCGACGCCGTTGAATCTATTTCGACTTTGTCGGGCTTTAGTTTGATGACCGACGGAGCGGGGGCATCGTTTGGGATGGGGATGATGAACCTTAAACCTTGGGAAAACCGTAAAGAATCGGTTGACGATGTCATTGCGTTGCTATCCGAAAAAACCAAACACATCAAAGACGCTGACATTCAGTTTTTTCCTCCTCCTGCCGTACCCGGTTACGGAAACGCCAGTGGGTTTGAGTTTCGTCTTCAAGACCGTACGGGAAGTGGTAACTTGCAGGCGATGGAAAAAGTCACAAAGTCGTTTATTGAAGAACTCAACAAACGCCCCGAAGTGGTCAATGCCTTTACGAGTTATGATGCGAGTTTTCCGCAGTATTTGATTCACGTTGACAACGAAAAAGCCGCCCAAAAAGGCGTTTCAGTGGACAACGCCATGAACAACCTGCAATCGCTTATCGGTAGTTTTTACGCCACCAATTTCATTCGTTTTGGGCAAATGTACAAGGTCATGGTTCAGGCATCGCCCGAGTACCGTATGCAGCCCGACGACCTGCTCAAATTGTACGTCAAAAATACCGAAGGCGAAATGGTGCCTTATTCGGCTTTTGTCAGAATGGAGCGAGTATATGGCCCCGAACAGCTTACACGCTACAATATGTTTACGGCGGCCATGATCAACGGAGATGCCGCTCCGGGCTTCAGTAGTGGCGATGCCATCAAAGCCATTCAAGAGGTGGCGGCTCAAAAGCTACCCAAGGGCTACACGTACGAGTGGTCGGGTATGACGCGCGACGAAATCCTGTCGGGCGACCAAGCCATTTATATTTTCATCATCTGTTTGGTGTTTGTGTATTTGCTACTTGCGGCCCAATACGAAAGCTTTTTGTTGCCGCTACCAGTGCTTTTGTCGCTGCCTACGGGGATATTTGGGGCGTTTTTCTTCTTGGCTATTTTAGGATTGCAAAACAACATTTACGCGCAGGTAGCGCTGGTAATGCTGATTGGATTGCTGGGAAAAAATGCCATTCTGATTGTAGAATTTGCCATTCTCAAACGCGACGAAGGCATGAAACCTTTGCAAGCGGCCATCGAAGGGGCAGCGTCTCGTTTGCGACCCATTTTGATGACCTCCTTTGCTTTTATAGCAGGGCTAATCCCACTCATGATGGCTTCGGGAGCGGGCGCAATTGGTAACCGTACCATCGGAACCGCCGCCGCTGGAGGGATGCTTTTCGGAACCATCTTCGGGGTAATCATCATCCCAGGGTTGTACGTCATTTTTGCAACCCTTTCCGAGCGTTTTTCCACCCCCAAGAAAAAGAAAGAGATCTACTTAAATCAGGAAATTGATGCGTAACCTACCCTATAAATATAAAACCACCGTTGTTGTTTCAGCCCTGTTTGTATTACTTACAGGCTGTAAATTATTAAAAACGCCAGAACAACTTCCCACGCTCAAACCCATGCCTGAAGCATATCCGGTTGCGCAAAAAGAGGGAAATTCGGCCGATATTCATTGGAGAAATTATTTCTCAGACACGACGCTCACGGCGCTGATTGATACCGCCTTGCAAAACAACATTGACGTGCGCATCGCATTCCAGCGCATCGAAATGGGCCGGGCGCAGGTAGAGCAAGCCAAAGGATTGACGCTCCCTTTTGTATCGGGGGGCGGTTCGACGGGACAACGGCGGTTTGGGAAATACACCATGGATGGAATTGGAAATTACGACACCAACTTCTCCGATAATATTTCCGAGAACCAGAGAATTCCCGAATACCTACCCGATTTTACCGTTGGTTTGCAAAGTTCTTGGGAGATTGACATTTGGGGGAAATTGCGCACGCGTAAGGAAGCAGCCTTGGCGCGCTATTTATCGACGGTCGAAGGTCGTAATTTTGTGCTCACCAACCTTGTGGCCGACATTGCGCTGTTGTATTATGAACTGCTGGCGTTTGAGAATGAATTAGACCTCATTCGAGAAACCATCACCTTGCAAAACAATGAGTTGAGTATCATCCAAATTCAGAAAGATGCGGGACGCGCCAACGAATTGGCCGTAAAGCAGTTTGAAGCGCAAGTGCTTAATTCTAAAAGTATTGAAGTGGAAGTATCCCAACGTATTGTAGAAATAGAAAACCGAATCAACTTCCTGCTAGGGCGCTATCCGCAGCCCATACGCCGAAACAAATCGCGGTTTACGACTCCTTTGCCAGGTCTGGTCAGGGCGGGCGTACCAGCAGAGTTGCTCAAAAATCGGCCCGATGTGAAGCAGGCAGAATACGAATTAACGGCCACTAAAGCCAATGTATTCATTGCCAAAGCCGCCTTTTATCCGTCGCTAAACGTGACTGGGGTGTTGGGCTTGCAGTCGTTTCGTCCTGAGTTTTTAATCACACCGCAATCTATTGCGTACAACATCATTGGTGGTCTGACGGCCCCGTTGTTCAATAAAAGTGCGCTGAAAGCCGAACTCAAAACCGCACGCGCGGCGCAGGTGGAAGCGCTCTACAATTACCAGCGGAGTATGTTGAACGGCTATTTTGAAGTGTATAACCAACTTGTTCTTATCAATAATTTGGAGAAACTGCACGCCCTTAAAACCTCGGAAGCCGATGTGTTGACAAAATCTATCCAGACGGCTTCCGAATTATTTTCAACGGGTCGCGCTACGTATTTGGAAGTTATTTTGAACCGTAAAAATGCGCTACAATCCAGAATAGAGCTGATTGACGTTCGCAAGCGGCAATATTACTCCCTCATTCACCTATATCGGTCTTTAGGGGGAGGCTGGAAATAAGCAACTTATCGGCCAAAATTCAACAAATAGGGCTTTTTTTATATTTTTGTGGTGACCGACAGAGTTAAACATTTCAAATGTACTTTGTTCGGTTACCACAAATCATTTATTGACGTTTATAACCTATTCATTTCAACAAGCTAAACCAACCGTTTTATGACTGAAAAAACAGTATTTGGACACCCGAAAGGCTTATTTGTATTATTCTTTACCGAAATGTGGGAACGTTTTTCCTACTACGGAATGCGGGCCATCCTCCTGCTTTTTTTACTGGATAAAACCAGCGGAGGAATGGGGCTCAATGAAGGAGAAGGCGGGGCCATTTATGGATTATACACATTTTCAGTTTATCTCCTGTCGCTGCCAGGCGGTTGGTTGGCCGACAATATTTTAGGACAGCGTAAAGCCATTTGGTACGGTGGTATCGCCATCATGCTCGGCCACATTGTGCTGGCGTTTCCTTCTTCCGAAGCGGTATTTTTTACGGGTTTGGGATTGGTAGCCATCGGAACGGGTTTATTGAAACCAAACATCAGCTCGATTGTGAGTGAGCTTTACCCAGGGGGCGGCGCCATCAGAGATGCCGCTTTTTCCATTTTTTATATGGGTATCAACTTGGGGTCTTTTTTGGGCATCACCATTGTGGGCTATTTAGGCCAGAAAATAGGCTGGCATTACGGCTTTGGGGCCGCTGCCGTAGCGATGTTTTTGGGCTTGGTAGTGTACCGTATTTTTGCCGAACCCTACCTGCAAGACAAGGGAATGCATCCTAAAGTCTCTGAAGTGAAAAAGGGTGACGAAAAAATCAACCCGCTTTCTTGGGTGTTGGCGGCCCTTTTGGTGGCGTTTGTGCTCATTTTGCAATTCAACGGTACGTTTTCGTGGAGCAGCAAATCAGGCGTGGCTACGTCTATGGGCATCATTGCGGTGGCTATTGTGATTATTTATTTTGCCAACCTACTGTTTGCTTCCGACCTTTCCAAAATCGAAATGAAGCGCATCGTGATTCTGTTTATTTTGTTTTGGGGAGCCGTACTATTTTGGGCGGGATTTGAACAACAAGGTTCGTCGCTCCAAATTTTTGCTGACCGCTATTCAGACCTTCCCTTCGGGATGCCTTCCAGTTGGTTCCAAAATTTTAATCCTTTCTATATTTTGGTTTTTGCCCCCGTTTTGGGCGGATTATGGGTGTTTTTGGAAAAGAAAAAGCTGAATCCTCCGTTATTAGTGAAGTTTGCGATTGGCTTATTTTTACTGGGTTTAGGGTACTACATCATGGTTTGGGGTGCTAAAATTGCCCTCACTGGCGTAAAAGCCTCGGCGCTTGTGCTCATTTCAACCTATTTGTTTCATACCTTGGGTGAGCTGTGTTTGAGTCCCGTAGGCTTGAGTGCGTACACTAAATTAGCCCCTAAAAAATACCTTAGTCAACTCATGGGCATCTGGTTTGTGGCGGCGGCTTTGGGCAATTTATTTGCGGGCTTATTTGCGGGCGGCTTCGACGAAGAGAACGTACAGCAAATGCCCGAAATGTTTATGAGCATTGTATGGTTCTGTTTGGCCGTGGGCAGTGTAACGCTTATTCTTCAACGCCCGCTCAAAGATTGGATGGGCGGAATCAAATAATAAGATGAAAAAAAAGGAGCTGCGCAAACTCTTCGGAGAGCGCCGTCAAACATTGACAACCGCAGAGGTGGCCGAGGGAAGTCAGGCCATTGCGCGGCTCTTTTTTTCTTTTTTTGCCATTGAAAACCTCAAGGCCATTCATACTTATCTCCCCATCCGTCGCCAAAATGAGGTAGATACGTTTCCCATTATTTATACAATTCAGGAAAAATACCTTTATAATCAGGTGGTTGTTCCCCGGGCATTGCCCGAAACAAGCGAAATGGAGCATTATCAATGGCTCCCCGACATGAAGCTCCAACTCAACAAATGGGGCATTCTGGAACCCGACCCTACCTGCAATTTGCAGTATGCCGTTACGGGCATTGACTTGGTCATTCTACCACTGATGGCTTTTGACCGCAACGGCTACCGCGTAGGCTACGGCCGTGGTTTTTATGACCGTTTTTTGGTCCAATGCCGCCCCAATGTTATCAAAGTGGGCCTTTCGCTGTTTGACCCTATCCTCAAAATCGACGACATTGATTCCTTTGATGTCCAGATGGATTATTGCATTACCCCTACGCAAATTTGGCAGTGGTAACCTGTAGCTTTGCCTTTCTGCGGCTTGGTGTGATTTATCGGAG
The DNA here is from genome assembly GCF_024158025.1 of Runella salmonicolor. NCBI lineage: Bacteria > Pseudomonadati > Bacteroidota > Cytophagia > Cytophagales > Spirosomataceae > Runella > Runella salmonicolor. The sequence continues at coordinate 979,007 of NZ_JAMZEL010000001.1, read as the reverse complement.
AAGCAATTTTTCAAAATCTTGCCCTACTTTTTACCATTTTGACAACCAACAAAGCCCTTTTTTGCAAAAAAGACATTTTTTTCTTGGTAAGTTTTAAAGTTTACCTTTATTTTGCACCCACATTTTTATCGTCACTGTGAACACAAAGAAATCTAAATAGACACGCGGAGCCTGATGGGATATTGACCCCACCATGCCAGCGTGTTTGTCCTGATTCTTAACCTTCACGGTGACGATTTTTTTATGTACCATTGTCAACTTTAATTTAACTCAAACAAAAGCAAACCAATGAAAATCGCAGTAGTAGGCGCTACCGGTTTGGTAGGCAGCGAAATCCTCAAAGTACTCGAAGAGCGCAACTTCCCCGTCACAGAATTGATTCCCGTCGCATCCGAAAGATCGGTAGGTAAACAGGTGACGTTCAAGGGTAAACAATACACCATCGTAAGCTTTGAAGATGCCATTGCTGCAAAACCTGCGATTGCTATCTTCTCGGCAGGCGGCGGCACTTCTTTGGAATTGGCGCCTAAATTTGCGGAAGCGGGCATTACGGTGGTCGATAACTCTTCGGCATGGCGCATGGATCCAACCAAAAAATTGGTTGTTCCCGAAATCAACGCGTACACGCTGACCAAAGAAGATAAAATCATTGCCAACCCCAACTGTTCGACCATTCAGATGGTGGTTGTGTTGAACCCATTGCACAAGCGTTATGGCATCAAGCGCGTGGTGGTTTCGACGTATCAGTCAGTGACTGGAACGGGTAAAGCCGCCGTAGATCAGCTGTTTGCTGAGCGTACAGGCGATACTAGCGTGGCGAAAGTGTACCCGCATCCTATCGACCTCAACGTACTGCCGCACATCGACGTATTTTTGGATAACGGCTACACCAAAGAGGAAATGAAAATGACCAATGAGACCAAGAAAATTATGATGGACGACAACATCGCCGTTACGGCTACGACGGTGCGCATCCCTACCATCGGTGGTCACTCAGAAGCGGTCAATATCGAATTTGAAAATGAGTTTGAACTGAGCGAGATTTATGAAATTTTGGGTCAGGCGGAAGGCGTTGTAATTCAGGATGATCCAAAAAATAAAATCTATCCCATGCCGCTCACGGCGCACGGAAAAGATGAGACGTTTGTCGGTCGTATCCGTCGCGACGAATCGCAACCCAAAACGCTCAATTTGTGGATTGTGGCCGATAACCTCCGCAAAGGAGCCGCCACCAACGCCGTACAAATTGCCGAATATTTGGTAAAACACAATTTGGTAGAAGAAGCTGAATTGGTATAAAAATAACGAATTTTAGGCAGAGGCGTCTGACGGTTTATAACCGTCGGACGCCTTTTTTATTAATTTTATTTCGTGCTTCCCAATAGGTTTCCGAACTTTGCGTTATTTTCATTGCAACCAGCAAACGATTTTGCAGGTATTTTGTTTTGATTATCAAGATTATAAGCACAAAGGTTGAAGCTAATGGTAAAAAATATTTCTATACTTTTCATTTTCCTTTTTGTCACTCATCACTCGTTTGCCAAAGGTTATACTCCCACCGACACCCTTCGTAAAGCGCCCCTCTGGGCGGCCAAAAAAGGACCGTATCGACCTACTCGTGCGCTTAAAAATGATATTCTGCACACCCAGTTGGATATGCGCTTTGACTGGCTCCGTCAGCACGCACTCGGCTCGGCCACTATTACATTTAAGCCTTATTTTTATCCTCAAAAAACGCTGGAATTAGATGCTAAGGGCTTCGATATTAAAGGGATATTTCAGCTTGATACCCTCACGAGGATAGATTCAACGACCAAACAAGTCGTTACAGAATACATCAATGACCCCCTCGAATATACCTACGACAAACGTCTGCTTACCATCAAACTTCGGCGTACCTATAGCCGCTTTGATACGCTGCACGTATTGATTGACTATGTGGCCAAACCCAACGAACTGCCCGTTGGGGTGGCAGGGCCCAAAGGAGATAAAGGGCTTTATTTTATCAATGCCGACGGCATGGACGAAGGCAAACCGCAGCAAATCTGGACGCAGGGCGAAACAGAATATAACTCCTGCTGGATGCCAACGGTCGACAGCCCCAACGAAAAAATGACGCAAGATTTTCGATTGACCGTCGAAAACCGTTTTAAGACCCTTTCAAATGGCAAACTGGTCGAATCTCGCATCAATTCCGACAGTACCCGCACCGACCGCTGGGTGCAGCGCCTCCCGCACGCACCTTATCTGGCGGCGTTTGTGGTGGGAGATTTTGCAGTAGCACGCGATACCGTCCGCCCAGGGTTAGAACTGAGTTATTATGTAGAGCCTCAATACGCTCCTTATGCCAAAGCGATTTTTGGCCGAACGCGCGAAATGATTCAATTTTTTGAGGAAAAATTCGGGGTAGAATTTCAGTGGGAAAAGTACGCCCAAATCGCTGTCCGTGATTTTGTAGCGGGTGCCATGGAAAATACCTCCATGACCGTTCATGCCGAAAATGTACAGAACGATTCGCGTGCCTTGCTCGACGGTAACTCCGACGATGTGATTGCGCACGAACTCATGCACCATTGGTTTGGCAATCTGGTCACCTGCGAATCGTGGGTGCATTTGCCACTTAATGAAGCCTACGCCAACTATTCGGAATACCTCTGGAATGAATACAAAAAAGGCACGGAAGAAGCCGATTTGTGGGGACATGGCGAGTTGCAACAATACCTCGGCGAGTCGGAACAAAAGCAGGAGCCGCTGATTCGGTACAACTACACCGACATGGAAGACATGTTTGACAATCACTCCTACGCCAAAGGCGGGCGGGTGTTGCACATGCTTCGGAAATACGTGGGCGATGAGGCCTTTTTTACGGCTTCTCGCAACTACCTTATCCGTCACGGATACGGAACCGCCGAAATCAATGACCTGCGCGAAGCCTTTGAAGAAGTGACAGGGGAGGACTTAAACTGGTTTTTTAACCAATGGTTTTTATCGCCGGGCCACGCCAACCTCAAGGTAGAAAAAACTTGGAACGATGGAAAAGTAACGCTGAAAGTAAGTCAATTGCAGGATTCGACCTATACGCCCATTTATCGTCTGCCGCTCAAAGTAGATGTGTGGGTAAACGGCCAGAAAAATACCCACGAAATTGTGGTCAACCGGGCGCGTCAAACCTTTGAGTTTCCCGCCGCGCAACGTCCCGATTTGGTGGATTTTGACGTTGAAAAACAACTGTTGGGTGAAGTAGACTACGAAAAAACGAAGCCTGAATTGATTTTTCAGTATGGTCATTGCGACAAATATCTGGCACGCTACGAAGCCATCACGCGATTGGAAGGACAAATGATTGACTCCACCGTGCGCCACGTGATGATGAGCGCTATGAACGATAAATTCTGGAAAATCCGACAATTGGCCATCTCTAATTTCTCCGAATACGACGGGTTGCAATTCAACGAAGTGGAACGCATCATTCAAAGTAAAGCCCGCGTGGATGCCCACCCGCGCGTGCGCATGGAAGCTGTGATTACGTTGGGCTCGTTTGGTGACAACTCCAATGACCCGCTCTTCCGCGAAGCGCTTAACGACAGTTCATACCAAGTAGTTTCGGCGGCCTTGGATGCGTACCTGATTGGCAAACCTGATGACGCCGCCGATGTGGCACTTCGGTTTGAAAACGCCCCTAACAGCGAAATTGTGACCGCCGTGGCCAATTACTACGCTGGCTTGGCCAAACCAGACCAGTACGAGTGGTTCATGCAAAAAATGAGTAAGTTAAAATCGGCTGAAATCTATAATTTCTTGCAGGTTTTCGGTAAATACCTCATTCGCTCCAATGCCGACGTGCAGCGCAAAGCCCTACCTATGCTCGAAACCACGGCCCGCAATCACCCCGCCTATTTTGTGCGGTTCGGGGCCTATCAAGTGCTGGGATTATTGACGGATATCGAAGGGGTAAAAGCCATGCGTAAAGACATCCGCAACGCCGAGCGCGACCCCCAATTGAAGAATATGTACGGACAGGTAGGGGATTTTTGAGAAAATCACTTGAGTATAACCCGCATAAAAATCCCCACTTATGGCTCGCCAAGGTGGGGATTTTTTATTAAACACTGTATTGACCGCAAAATATTTGGTACAGAAGAGTTTCTTGCTTTTGTGGATTTTAAGAAAAATCGTACCTTTTGGAAGTGAAAGTAGCCATAAAAATATTTGCTCCCGAAGACGAAGACCTCGAAAATATACGCGAGGCTCTTCAGTTGGACGCTGCTCAACGCTTTTCAAGAGGAGTAGAGTTACATCGGGAATTATTGTTTTTTCGCCAAAATATGCGACTGACCGAAGATTTTCATTTGAGACTGATTTCAATTTTCAATCAATATAAACTTGATTATCTGGTTGTAGGCGGCCATGCAGTTAACATTCACGGCTATTTGCGTGCTTCCGATGATTTTGACATTTGGCTTCATAATACAACTGCCAACTTAGCACGCTTTCGGCTGGTTTTGAAACAAATAGGGCTAGATAAAGAGCAGATTTACGAATTAGTGCATACCCTTGCTCGTCCCAATGATCGAAGTGTTTATCGCTTTAATATTGAAGGATATAACATTGATTTTATGCTGGCTTTGGCAGGGGTTGACGATTTTGAAACAACCCTGAAAAATGCACTAATTGTTACCTTGGCAGAGCAACAAATCCCCTTTATCTCACTCGAAGATCTTATTCGAGCAAAAAAAGCGTCCAATCGGCTCAAAGACCAATTGGACGTAGAAATGCTTTTGAAAATACAGGAGCTAAAAGAAAATAAATCCTTTTAGTTTACTTTTTCTCTAACTTTTTCAACTCCTTTTCAATGTAGACTTTTGAAAGCCAGTTGGTACCAATCATCACCCCTTCAATCTGTCGGGTCTGATTGATGTCTTTCAGGGGATTGCCACTTAGCAGGACCAAATCCGATACATTTCCAGTCTTTATAATCCCCGAATCTGGTTTATTTAAATAAGAAGCTACGTTGACAGTTCCAGTACGCAAAGTCTCATACGGCGTCAGTCCAGCATCTACGAGGTATTTCATTTCGTGATGAATAGAAAAACCCGGTACATTGAATATTTGGGGAGCATCGGAGCCTAACAAAATCTCCACCCCATTTTTCTGACATTCATAGAGCAGCTTTCGGCGAATTTGTATCAGTTTTTCGGCGCGCGCTTTTGAGAAGTTAGGGTTGCTGTTATAGGTGTTTTTCGTATTTGCCCAACCCTTTACCTGTTCGGGCTTCATGTATTTCATTTCTGGGGCGTTGGTAAAAGCCTCTGCCGAAAGTGGCGATTGCCACCGCTCAGTCAACGCCTGCGTAGGTACAACCCGTATGTGGTTGTTGCGTAGGCCCTCTATTAGTTTTGGAATGAGTGAAGCGTCTGCCCGATCTGCAATCCAAGCCCCAAACAGACCCACTTCTTGTTCGACCAGCGTATCAATTCCTGGGGTTAGGGCTTCAATAAAACCATCCAAATGATCAATGGTCGAATACTTTGCGTCAATGGCCCGCCAAACACCGACATTAAAGGAAACGTGTCCCACAAACGGAATACCAACTTCCTTGGCGGTTTTGGCAATAGCGGGGAAAGTTTCTCTTGTGAGCCCTGGGTGTAACTTTAGAAAATCGTACCCCGCAGCTTTTTGCTCGCGTACCATTTCTGCTCCTCGTTCGGCAGTTTTTACGGTCTGTCCGTTGAACGATGGCCCCGTTGTGTAAAAATGAGGCCCAAGAATCGTTCCGTCGTTGATTTTACTCCGTAATTCAAGGTGTTTTTGGTGGCCGAGCATCCCTCGAATGGTGGTGATTCCATTCGCCAGATAAAGCATCAGCACCTCTTTCATGGGTTCAAAATCGTCCGTTTGGGGAACGTGCGCGTGGATTTCAGCCCAACCGGGGGTTAGGTATTTGCCTTTTGCATCAATGACCAAGGCGCCTTTACTTACTTTCACTTTTGCCGCGTCGCCCAATGCCGTTATGCGACCGTTTTTGATAATAACCGTTTGATTTTCCATGACCCGTTCCTTATCCATCGGGATAACATTAACGGATTTAAAAACGATTTCACGCTGACGATTGTTGACCAGCTCTTGCGCCATAATTGCGGTACAGGAGGCCAAAAGCCAGACAATAAACAGGAGGAGAGAGGAGCTGCGCATACAAGTAGATGGTTAGGATTTGTGCGTAGTAATCAAAATTCCTATTGGGGCGGGGCCATCTATCAAGGAATGAGGTTTATTTGATGGCTGATGCTATGGCAATTTGTTGAAAATATGGCTGACATCAAAAAAGCAAAACAAGATTCTTTATGAGGTATTGGATATTCTTTAAATTGAGAGAGATTTGAGGGGCGCTGATTTTTTACGAGGAAAGGTTAACTAATGAAAAAACGTCCAGCAGGCAGAAACACCCATTGGACGCTTTTTGGGAATATCTCAGGAAATTAAACCCCAATCTTCTCCACGACCAAATAATCGGTTGCGTCTTTGAACCTCTGCGTGAATCCTCTTAACAGTATTACCGAATCACCTCTATCTCCACTCGGCGATTTTTCGCTTTGTTATCTTCTACGTCATTTGACTCGACTGGCAATGCTGCTCCCTTCCATTGCACTACCAATTGACTTGCTGGAACTCCTTTTCGCTCCAAATAACTCGCCACTACTTTGGCACGGTACTCTGAAAGGATGAGATTTTTTTCGGCTTCACCGACATTGTCTGTATACCCAGTGATTTGCAGTTTTATGTGTGGTTGAGCGAGCAAAAATTTTCCTACTCCATCTAAAGCGGTTTTCGCATCATCATTCAACTCATAGGTGCTTTGCGAAAAATACAACACCTTGGTGGTCAATGCCTCCGCAGGCAGTGAAAGTACTTCTTCGGGTTGAGGTTCGATTTCCATAAAATTATACCCTTCCCGCATTTCAAATTGCCTGTAAAACAGCTTTTTCCCCTCTATTGTTGTCGATTTGTATTCGTAAGCGCCTTTGGCTAATGGGATGGACTGACCTGGCCAGTGCTTGCCTTTGTTGTAAGTTTTACGGTAGTCCAAACTCACGTAACGCATCGCATTATTGGTTTGCGTAACTAAGTGATTTACATTTATTTGGTCAGGAAAACGAAATGATACCAACAATATTCCAGGAAAGTTGCCATGAGGTTGAAGCGAATCCTTCTGTACCATTTCTGGCGTAATCGAGAATGTCGCTTTACTCGAAATCTTCCCAATAAACGTGACAGGAATCGTTTGGGGGCGGTACCCATCCGCATCAAACGTTAGAAATTGTGTAGAATCAGGCACTACAATTTCGTACACACCATTGGCATTGGTTTCGTACGTCATTTTTTTTCCCGACTTAAATACCGCCTGAATGGTGCTTTTCTTGAGAAAGTCTTTCGTGGTATTGTCACGAAAGCTTCCGACAATTCGTACCGAGTGATTTTCTACTTGGGCAACTTCCTGAGTAACCCCGCCGCCGTAAAGGTTGCAAACGAAACTTAGCAAATAAGAAATCATCATTTTTTCAATTTAAGAATTTATTTATATCTAAGAAAGTTATATAGTTTCGTTTTTTAACCATAAATTTTATTTTTTATATAAAAAAAGCGCGAGACCCCTTCCCGCGCTTCTATATTCGTAATTTTTTCGTTCAAACTAATTAAACCCCTATCTTCTCCACGACCAAATAATCAGCCTGTTTGACCGTATGTTGTTTGACCATCATTTCTCCCAAAAATCCCGCTAAAAACAGCTGAAATCCGATGACTATGGCGACCAAGGCCATATAAAACAGCGGATTTTCGGTTACGTTGCGAAAAGGCTCGTGGGCAAAAATGAGGTATATCTTTTTAATAATTAAACCACAGGTAATGACAAAACCCAGCAAAAACGAGAGCGTACCCCACAGCCCGAAAAAGTGCATGGGCGCTTTGCTAAAACGGTGCACAAACGTAATGGAAAGCAAATCCAGAAAACCATTCACAAACCGCTCCAGACCAAATTTGGTGCTGCCGTATTTGCGCGCTTGATGCTGTACTACTTTTTCACCAATCTTACGGAAACCGTTCCACTTAGCCACCACTGGAATATAGCGGTGCATTTCGCCATAGAGCGTAATGTTTTTGACCACCCGCTGCTTGTAGGCTTTCAGGCCGCAGTTGAAATCATGCAGATGAACCCCTGATATACTGCGAGTTACGGCATTAAAGAGCTTGGTGGGTAGGGTTTTGGAAAGTGGGTCGTAGCGTTTTTGTTTCCAGCCCGACACCAAGTCAAAACCATCTTCCGTAATCATGCGGTACAATTCGGGGATTTCGTCGGGACTGTCTTGCAAGTCGGCATCCATCGTAATAACCACGCTGCCGCGTACGAGCTGAAAACCCGTTTGCAGGGCGGGCGTTTTACCGTAATTTCGGTTAAAGCGCACCCCTTTGATGTGCGGGTCGCTAACGGCCAGTTTCTGAATCACTTTCCACGAATCGTCGGTACTGCCGTCGTCGACCAGCAGTACCTCATAACTAAACTGATGCGCTTCCATGACCCGCCCAATCCAAGCGGTCAATTCGGGTAACGATTCCTCCTCGTTGAAGAGCGGAATAACGACTGATATATCAAGGGCTTCGCCGGGCATAGTATCCAAAATCAATTGCGTATCGCGCAGCAAAGCTACAAATTCTTTTGGTGCTTCCATTGGATTTTGAGGATTAGGGTGTTGCATAAAACCCAAAATCAACAAACGTGCCAAAGCACTTCAAAATTGCAATTATGCCCCAGTAACGGTCTGTTCTTCGGTCTTTTCAGGCACTTTACCCCTAATTTTTGTCAAAAGAATACCTACCAAAAAGATAGTGAGCGTGCCCACGACGATAATCATATTGGGATGAAACGCACTCCGCAAATACGCTAAAGAATCAGGAATTTGGGCCGAAAAGGTCATCCATAGAATGACGAGCAAACCAATCATGGTTGCCGTAAGGGCTTCCACGTTGCGAGTCTGACGCGAGATGATTCCCAACAAAAACAGCCCCAACATACCGCCCGCAAAAATCCCCGAAAGCACCCACCACACATCCAAAATACTCTTGACACCAATCATGGCAATGCCCGTAACCATGCCCATGAGCCCAAACACCGTGGTGGCAACGTATAGTAATCTCAGTGACTGCTTATCGGTCAGATTTGACTTAATGTAGCGCTGGTAAATGTCGACCGAAAACACCGTGGCCGAAGCGTTCATGCCCGAACTAATGGTGCTCATGGCCGCCGACAAAATCGCGGCTACAATCAGCCCCAACAAACCTGCTGGAACTTTGGTGACCATAAAGTGCGGCATTACCTTATCGCCAAAGTCGCTTGGCTTGAGCGTGGCGGCCAATTGTTTGATGGCCTCTTGCGTTCCACCCGGCAACTTATCGGCCGCCGCTTGCATTTTAACCGCCTCCAACAACTCAGGATTGGATTGGTAATAAGCGTATAGACACGTACCTAATACAAAGAATATCAACGAAATAGGTACGTACAAGTACACGCATAGCCACACCGACTTGGCCGCCTCTTTGATGGAGGTGGTGGTGTGGTAGCGCTGTACGTAGTTTTGGTCCATACCGAAGTTATTGAGGTTCATAAAGAACCCGTAAAGCAATACCACCCAAAAAGTAGGTTGGGAAAAATCTGGTGCGTAGCTACCGAGACTGAATTTATTGTCGGCTTGTCCGATGTCGATGATTTTACCAACTCCTCCCGACATACCATCGACTACCAGCCACAAAATAATGACCGCACCCGCTGTTTTGATTACGCCTTGCACTACTTCGGTCCAAATCACGGCTTCCATGCCTCCCATGACGGTATAGAGAATGATGCAAATACCCACCACCACCATAATCGTGGCCATCGGGTAGCCTGTCAGGGCCTGTAAACTAAGGGCAATTCCGAAGAAAATGGACCCCATACGGGCGAGCTGAGTCAACAAAAAACACACTACCGCGTACGACCGCGCCCAAGGTCCAAAACGGTTTTCGAGGTTGGTGTAGGCCGATACTTCGCCCGTATTTCGGTAAAAAGGAATGAAAAATTTAGTGGCTACCCACGCCGCCAAAGGCATAGAAAGGCTAAACACAAAGGAGTTCCAGTTGCTCCCGAAAGCCTTGCCGGGCACGCCCAAAAAGGTATTGCTGCTTAGAAAAGTCGCATAAATCGACATACCGATGGCCCAGCCCGGAATCTGCCCCGAGGCGGTAGTAAACTGCTCGGCGTTGTTGCTGCTTTCCCGGCTGTTTTTGCGGGAAAAATACACACCAACGCCCACCATTCCGGCTAAATACATTAAAATGATGGCAACATCAATAAGGGGAAGGTTCTTCATGATTTGGGTCTGGGTGCTAAAGCACGATTATTTGTTATTCGTTTATTGTATATCCAGTTAGTTGTGTTCCGAAAATCCGTTTTTCGGTCACGCAATCCTTAATACCTTTTTTTATTCGATTAAGACTATTTATAACTTAAAATACTGCACAGAAGAAATAGCCTCATTCGCCCAAAGGCAAGTACTGTTTCTATCCAATTCAGGAAGACTCATGAGCACTTCAATTACTCCCACGCTACTCCAAAAATTAAAAAACGGTCAAAATGTGTACGGAACGTGCATTACGTCTACCGCACCCATGTGGCCCGCCGCCATCAAGCGCACTGGCGTTGATTTTGTGTTTATTGACACCGAGCACATCCCACTCGACCGCGCCGAATTAGCCAGAATGTGTCAGATTTTCAGGGCATTGGGCATTACGCCCATCGTGCGGATTCCTGAGCCCAATCCTTTTTTGGCTTGTCAGGTGATTGACGGCGGTGCATTGGGCGTGGTAGCGCCTTATTTAGAATCAACCGCCCAAATTCAGGAGTTGGTAGGGGCCGTTAAATTTCGACCACTTAAGGGAGAAAAATTAAAGAATTACCTGACGGGAGCCGAAGAAATGACGCCTGAACTAAAACAATACATCTCCAACCACAACGCCGCCAATCTTTGCATTGCCAACATCGAAAGCGTACCCGCGTTGGAACGACTCGACGCCCTTTTGTCGGTGCCGGGATTGGATGCGGTGTTTATCGGTCCGCACGACTTATCGGTGAGTCTGGGCCTGCCTGAGCAGTACGACCACCCCGACTTTGAAGCGGCCGTCCGGAGTATTATTCACCAAACCCGCGCCAAAGGACTTTCGATTGGTATTCACTTTTCGCTGGAGCCTGAACGACAAATCAAATGGATGAAAGAAGGAGCCAACATGGTGGTACACAGTTTTGACGTGGCGCTTTTTAGTCAACGCTTACAACATGATTTGAGTATCATCAAACAAGCCGCAGGAGATAGCCCAAACGCTGATGCTACCCCCTCCTTGACGGTCTAGGAATTTGCAAATGCATAAAAACAACTGTCCGAACTGGTAATCTTCCCTTTTTTTGGCCTTTATAGATAAGTAATTAAAAATAAGTAGTTTCTACAAATTGAGCATTAGACAAAAATGGAACAAATCAAATGGGGGATGATTGGCTGCGGCAACGTAACCGAAAAGAAGAGTGGCCCAGCGTTTAGCAAAATACCTAACTCGTCGTTGGTGGCCGTCATGGGCCGTAACGCCGAAAAAGCCGCCGACTACGCCCAACGCCACGGCGTACCTAAATGGTATACCAACGTGGATGAGCTAATCAACGACCCCGAGGTCAACGCCATCTACATCGCCACGCCGCCCGACGTACACCTTGACTACGCCACCCGAGCCATGAAAGCAGGTAAAGCCGTGTACGTGGAAAAACCCATGGCGCGCAACGCCGCCGAATGCGAGGCCATGAACCAGGTTAGTCGCGAAACTGGCGTGCCGCTTTTTGTGGCATATTATCGTCGCACGTTGCCTTATTTTGTAAAACTCAAAGAACTTATCGACCAAAAAGTTGTCGGTGATATTCGGTTGGTAACGGTGCAAATCCATTATAATCCCTACGCCGAAGAAATTGGCGACGACGCGCGTCCGCGCTGGCGCGTAGACCCCGCTATTTCGGGTGGTGGGCACTTTCATGACTTAGCGTCTCACCAGTTTGATTTTCTGGAATACGTGCTCGGCCCCATTAAATTGGCGCAGGGCATTTCTCGAAATCAGGCGGGATTGTACGAAGCCGACGACATCACTGTTGCCAATTTTGAGTTTGAATCGGGGGTGCTGGGCACAGGAAGCTGGTGCTACACGCTCAACCCAGAGCAACGCCTCGACGAATCTCAGCTCATCGGTTCTAAAGGGAAAATTACGTTTTCTTTTTTCGAACGGTTTACCATCAAAGTAGAAACCGCCGATAGCACCGATGAGTACTTGATTCCTTATCCTGAACACGTCCAACAACCTTTGATTGAGACCATTGTGCAGCAGTTGCGCGGTGAAGGCCAATGCCCAAGCACGGGCGAAACGGGCGCTCGTGCCAATACCATCATGGACCAAATTACGCACCACTAACCCACCATTCATTGCAAGGGTATTGGGGCCACTCCAAGTTGGGGCTTTACTGCGCATTTTTTCGTCCAAAAGCACCCCATTTCTAAATTAAGCATTTGATAATAAACGAAATTATAAAATCAGTGGCTTATGAAGTAAGTTTGGTTTTTAAATCCATGCAATTTCGGCCCCTCACGTTTCTAATAACCAACCCCTATGAAAAGTCTTTCTCTTAGTTTCTTGCTTGCCTGCGGACTGATTGCTTTTGTTGGCAAGGCCCAGACCCACAAGCCTTACACGCCTACGCGTTTTCCCGACCGCCTTATTTTGGGCTGGCAAGGCAATCCCGCCACTTCCCAATCCGTCAATTGGCGTACCGACTCATCGGTGGTGGGAGCCGTTGGGGCCATTCACGAAGCCGATGCGAGCCCTGATTTTGTCAAAAAAGCCACCATCGTTCCAGCCGTTACCGAAAAAGTACTCATTGAAGGTAAACAGATTTTATACCATTCGGTCCACTTCAAAGACCTCAAACCCGACACCAAATACAGCTATCGCGTAGGTGCTGGTGACGAATGGAGCGAATGGTTTCACTTTAAGACCGCCAAAGACCAACCCGCCCCGTTTTCGTTTCTCTACTTTGGTGATGCCCAAAACGACATTCGTTCGCTCTGGTCACGGGCCATTCGGGGAGCGTATTCGACAATGCCTTCCGTTAATTTAATGATTCACGCGGGGGATTTGATTACCACTTCCAACGCTGACTGGCAGTGGGGCGAGTGGTTTGAGGCGGGTGGCTGGATTACGGGCATGGTGCCTACGCTAGCTACGCCCGGCAACCACGAGTATTTTAAAGATGCTACTGGGAAAGGGCGGGTGTCGATGCACTGGCGGCCGTCGTTTGTGTTGCCCGAAAATGGTCCCGATAAACTCAAGGAAACCGCATACTACATTGATTACCAAGGTGTTCGTTTTATCTCTTTGGACTCGCAAGGGGCTTTGTTGGACTCAACCGTGATGGATGCGCAGGCCAAATGGCTCGTGGGCGTGTTGAGCAACAACCCCAATAAATGGACCGTGGCGGTGCATCACCACCCCATTTATTCCACCGCCAACGGGCGCAATAACGACGAATGGCGTCAGAAAATAGAGCCTATTTACAAAAAATACAACGTCGATTTAGTCTTGCAGGGGCATGACCACACCTACGGACGCGGCCTCAATATGCCCCTTGGCAAAACACGCAAATTCCCCGATGGGCCTATTTATGTGGTATCGGTCAGCGGGCCCAAAATGTACACGATTGGTTTGCAAGACTGGATGGACCGGGCGGGTTCCAACACGCAATTGTACCAGCTTATTACGGTAGATGGCAACAAACTTTCGTACAAATCCTACACCGTGACGGGAGAGCTGTATGATGTGTTTGATTTGACCAAAAGTGCCAACGGCCGCAATACGCTCATCGACAAAGCGCCTACATTGGCTCCCGAGCGCTTGGCCTTGCCCGAAACCTACCTCAACCGATTCACGCCTGAGCAAATCAAGGAATACGAAAACCGATTTAAGGAATACAAAGCGCGGAAAGAAGGCAAGAAGTAAGACTTTTTTATTGAAGGCAAAAGCAATTGGGGCGACTGATTGCTTTTGCCTTTTTCGTTTTTTACTTTCGTAAAACTACCTCAATAAGGCATTAAAAGCCCCCAAGTTGTGCGTAGTCTTCCGTAGGGAGACTGCGAACCAAAAATAATCAAAGTGTTTGCAACATGGTGAGTGCGCTAGAAGCCGCTAATTATTCTTCCAAAATACTGATTTATTCACCCCAAGCTAGGGAGGCTGTAAACGCCAAATAATTAGCCAGAACTAAAAATAATCCTGTTATACAACAAGTTGCAACCTTAAAACCCGTTAGAGTCCTTATCACAGAAGGGCTATTGTTGGGAAGGACACATACCTCAAATTTTAGGGAAATTTACTCCTGAACTATTAAAACCTATAGACTTTGCCCCGGAAGCAGATGCTTTTTTGCATCACCATGCCCGGGTAGTTAACAAAAAAAGATTTACTTTGGCATCCAAACAACTTTAATCAAAGATATGGCATCAGGCTTTTTTGCAATTTTAGACGACATAGCTGCTTTGATGGACGACGTTGCTGTTGCGGCCAAGCTCGCTACCAAAAAAACAGCCGGAATACTTGGCGATGACCTGGCCGTAAATGCTGAAAAATCAACGGGCTTTGTGTCATCCAGAGAAATCCCTGTTTTATGGGCAATTACAAAAGGGTCCTTCATTAACAAGCTAATTATCATCCCAATAGCTTTATTGCTAAATATATTTTTACCGACTGCCATTATCGTCATACTTATACTGGGTGGTTTTTACCTCGCCTTTGAAGGTGTAGAAAAAATAGCGGAATACTTCTTTCATAAAAAACAACCTGCTCAGCAAGCAGCCATTGGAGAAATGAAAGAAGATGCTGCTTTAGAAAAAACAAAAATAAAATCAGCCGTAACCACCGACTTTATCCTATCTGTTGAAATCGTTATAATTGCCTTAAGTACCGTTTTAAACAATAGCTTAATTATGCAAATTTTAACCATATCGGTTGTTTCCATAATAGCTACTGTGGGTGTTTATGGCATTGTAGCGCTGGTGGTTCGCATGGATGATTTTGGATTTAAGTTGATTGAAAAATCGAAGAAAAAAGGCTTTTTAAACACCCTCGGTCGGTTATTGGTAAGAACGTTACCCGTTGTTATCAAAGTATTTTCGGTGGTAGGAACCATAGCATTACTGCTTGTATCGGGGGGGATATTTGCGCACAATATTGACTATTTACACCACATTTTACCCGAGTGGCCAACCCTTTTAAAAGAATTTACTTTTGGTGTGATAGGCGGTTTCTTGGCTTTAGTTTTAGTGGCTGCTGCTAAAACAATCCTTTCGTTATTTAGAAAAAACACCTGATTTGAATGCCTGTTTTGCCTATTGAAAATTAAAAACACGTTAAACCCTTATCATCAATAACCTCAATCAAATGAAAAAGAACAACTCATTCGAAAACAAGAGCCTCGAAGAACTCAAAGCGACCAAAGCGAAATACCAAAAAATATCCGCGGCAGTGGCAGGTCTTATGACCGTAGCTATCATTTTTATTGTGTATGTAGCCATCACAACTAAAAATTGGGGACAACTTGGTACCCTTGGGGTGATTGGAACATTATTACCTTTATTCATCAGTATCCAAAACTTGGATAAAGAGATCAAAAGAAGGGAACAGAATAATTAAATCTCTGCATTGCTGGAATAGTTTTACAGTTTTTTGAATTTTCTTTAGTTCAACGTTTTCCGAAAACCACCCCAAACTAAAAACAATCAGCCTCTTTGTAACACGGAGATGGCGCTGAAAGCTACTAACTATGCTTTTAAAATACCCGCTACTCAGATAACCTGAATATTACGTTGGATTATTAAAAAAATATAATAAATAACTTCTTTAACACAATTATTGCCCCATTGTTGGCCAATAATAGCCCCACACTGTGAAACTTTCACCTCGAAAAGAAGCCTAAAACCCTCCAAAAGGGGATGGTATGGTTATTTTGATAAATAGAGCCAGAGAGATAATCTCTGAAAATGAGCAAAGAGAAAGAGAGGAGAAATGGAAGAGCGGAATGTCTTACACATGGAAAAGAATCTTTCTCTTTGTTAAAATCAAAAACCATTTTTTTAACAAACCATCTTTTCGTTAAAATGGAAAACAACCAAAAAAGCGGAAATCAGAACCGAGATTCTGAGCAACGCAACAACCCTCAACAACAAGGTGACAAGTCGCAACAGGGACAAGGCCAAACCCAACGTCAGGACTCCGGCACTAAACAGCAGGAACAAAGACAACAAGGTGGGCAGACGCAACAGGGCGACCAAAGCCAACAGCACCAACAGCGCAGCGGAGAAAGCGATGCCGACCGCGAGCTTCGTGAGGAGCAGGAGCAAAAACGACCTAATGATAGCCCAAGTCGCTAGCGATGGTTCATAGAAAAAGGGGGGATTCCACGGAATTTCCCCCTTTTTCTATTTTTTATCGTACCCTAAAAATCCGATGTGAAGTGTAGGTTTTGCCGAAGGCGTCAGTCGTGCGAACAGTCAGTCGGTGCGTACCTGTTGGTAAATCTGCCGGCAATTTTCCCTGCCAAATGTGCGTTGAGACACTGGGTTTATCCATGCTCCAGCCAAAGATTTTGTCCAGTTTGGTGTCGTTGACGGTTGCTTCCAAATAGGCACTTTGTTGAAACATAAGCATATTTCCGGGGTCGCGCTGAGGAGTGAGCGCCAAAGGCGTCCAATTCGTTTGACCCGCCAATTGAAACTCTACCTTGGAGCGAGCCGAGCTGGCAAAAACATTGACCCGCAACTGCGTGGTATCTAGCTCTGCCTTGGTAAGTTCATCGGGCCAATAAATATTCATTTGATAGTCGTCTGGCCGACGAGCCGCTTTGAAGCGAATGGCATATTTGTTGCCGTCAAACGTCAAAATAGAATAGCCGTTGGGCGTCCCGTCGTTCATCGTTGCGTGCGGAATACCCGTTTCATCTTTCAGGCCGCACCACCAACTTCCCGAAATCGTAGCATTGACAAAATGATGATGCGGCGTTGGGTTGGTCCAGCCGTATTTTTCATCCACCCAAAAATTAATCATGGTATGCGTATGCCCCGACGTCGAAAAGGTGTACGGGCGTTTTTCGATGAGCTGAAAGATTTCCTTTCGGTTATCACAAATCACAATCGGAATGTGCATCAGCAAAACGACCAATTTGTCGTCGGGTACGTGGGCAAGGTAATTTTTAACAAACGCAATCTGCGCTTCCGTAAAATGGCCTTTGTACTTCCCGTCGGGGCCGAAATAAACGTTTTTGAGGCCGACAAACGCCACTTGGCCTTCTTCAAAAGCGTAGGTACTTGGGCCGTAAAAACGCTCAAAGGTTTCATCACTGAACTGGTCATCGGAAGCCCCACGGTTAAAATCATGATTGCCAAAAATGTTGTACCAAGGCACGCCGATTTGCCCGATGCTGCCGTTGATTTCCGCAAAAAGGTTAGGGTCATCGGCCACAATATCGCCCAATGAAATACCAAAACGCGCCTTTGTTCCGATGCATTCTTCGACCACGTCGCGTGTTACGTAATTGACCTCCGTCAGGCCCCGCGTTTGCGTGTCGCTGAACAACAGCACCGAAAATTGCCTCTCTGGCTTCTGCTTCCACAACGGAAAATCAATGGAACTGGGCAGCGCACCCGTAGGCGCTATTCCCTCCGACTTGGTAGAGGGCGAGCCGTTGGGTTTATGAAAATAATAATGTTTCGGTAGGTTATCGCTCGTCAGCGGAACGGCATACTCGGCAGGTTTAATCACAAAAAAGCCCGTATCATCGCCCACGGGTAGCGTCCATTTACCGTTTTTATCGGTTTTGACGACTTCTTTGCCGTTGGAAACGCACACGTTGGCAATGCCCAGCTCGCCGCTATCTTTTCGACTGTTTTTGTTAAGGTCGTGGTAGACCGTGCCAGTTGCGGTGGTTTGAGCAAACGATTGCCAACCTACGAATAGAAAAATGCTGCACACAACCTGCTTCATACTAATTTAAAATGGGGTTAAAAGCATATTTGTCATTTTGTAAAAATCTAACTTTCTGCTTTTAGTGGTTCTTAATGATTTCCCTTATAAAAATAAACGGAAAGCTACCTAAGAGCGAAAGCTTTATTTCTTCATCAACCAAATCTCCGTCACTTGTGAGCCGCGTTCTCCTTCGCCACAATTCCAAATAAACGTCACTTTGCCGTCGGCGGTGGCTTTTTGGGGAACGTCAAATTCGAAAATCGGCTGCTCGCCCGTTTGAAGAAAATCGTGGATAACGGAGCCGTCGTCGGTGGTGAGTTTCATGCGTGAGCGAAAACGCCCCGTGTACGAAATTTTCATTCGGTACGACGACTGCGGGTCTAATTCATTGTAGGCGATTTTCAGCGGTTGGTCGTACAGCGTTTTCGCTTGCTTCATCCACACCCGCGGCGTGACCTGTCCTTTAAAACCCGTGGCTTTGATTTCGTCTACCCATTCTTCACCCACCAAACCTACCCCAAATCCAATGCGGGGAGATTGCAAACTGCCAGGGTCTTTTTCCCAAGACACCTCCGACACCACGCGGTGCCAGCTTTCGGGAGAACCAAAATGATCGTAAAAGCCACCAAGCCCAGGGTCGGTACGGCGAAGCAACTGGTCAATTTTCTGCAATCGTTCGGTCTCATTACCCAATTTTTCAATTTTTGATAATTGGTCTAAAAGGTAGGGCGCATCATTGAGCGGAATGTCGATATTGTCCACAAAATTACCGCGTCCCGACATTGCACCGTGTTTAGAAATCGTCAACTGTGCCCCGATACTTCTGTACAATGAATCCGCCAATGCAAAGCACTTGCGGCGGTAATCGGGCAGGATAGGCCACTTCCAGGCTTTTTCCAACGCCGTTTTTGCCCGCTGAATCGTGGCCAGTGAACTGCCAGACCGTACCCTTTCTAGAATATCTTTGGCTTCCTGCTCTACTTCGGTCTCGTACATCAAGCGGCGGCGCGTGTAGGCATCGTAATACGCCCGAATCAGCCCCATCTGGAAGCGAGGATTTTGCAACAGTTCGGGTGAGGCGTCGTTTTCCATCGTCTGCCATTGCATCAGCGTTCGAGATACCGACTCGTTGGTCATCAGCGGTCCTTTTAAATTATTTTCCAACGCCACCAACCCCTGTGCAACGGGTTCTTGATATTCAGGCCCAAAAAACAGGCGGGCGTAGTCCCGTAGTGTTTCAATGACGGGCATGTCTGGATTCCAGTCCTGATCGCTCCACACAAATTTGTTGACGTCGTCGTTAGTGCCTTCCGAGTAGCTGATGCTCCCCACGCCGTATTCATCCAAGGCATTATGAATCATTTTTTCATCGTGCGGACGCGGATTGATGCTCTCCCGCCCGAGCGTCATGGCGTAGGCCAAATCCCAGTGCGGCACGGGGTATTGTGCGCTGTAATTGTGGGTAATATCGGGATAATGGCGAATGGGAATCGCAGGATTTATCACTTTACGAATTTCCGCCACGGGCATTTTAACCCACGGGCCAAACACCACGCCCCCAAACCACGGATAGTTACGATTGACGTGCGAATAAAACGCATCAAACCATTTTTTGGTGGGTCGAAATACCTGCGGCGACACCCATATTTTGGCTTTTGGATGATATTTTTTTAACACAACGGCCATTTTGCTCAGCCACGCAAACATCACGTCGGGCTCTAAGTCGCCTGGGTCACCGCCGGGTACAAACACGTTGTCGAGTTGAGAAACCGTAGAAAAAATCTCGTGCCGCTCTTTCAATTCTTTTTGAATAGAATCGGGGTGTGTGTAGTTGGAGCCCATGTTGGGGTACCACATCCACACGTCCAAGCCGTATTCTTTACAAATCCGGGCTTGCTCCGCAATCATCTTGATGGCGGGCAGCTTCATGTGCCTACTTGTGGCGTCGTCGTCGGTGCGGGGCGGCAGAATTTCGATGCTGTTGGCCCCAAAAAGTGCTAATTCTCGAATGTATTGGTCAAACTGCTCCACCGTAAAAGCATCGTAAGCGTTGGTTTTGGGGCGGTAGCCCAATTGGTGCCCCCGAACGGGATACTTAGGACTCGTAGCCAGCGCCAGCGTAGTAGGAACGGTAACCAACGTATGACTCATTTCCATTTTCCGCAAGAGCCGGCCCACTCCGTACAAAATTCCGCGGGCGTCTTTGCCCACAACGAAAACCGCTTTGGTGTCGGGCATTACCAACAACTTAAACCCTTCGGCGGCGATGGCGGGCAGTTTGCGAATCTCGTCACGTACTTTGGTCGGCAACGCTGACAAATCACTTTCCAACGCAATGCCCACGTAGGGCTTCCCATCCGACGGGAGTTTATTCAAAAGGGGCCAATCCAAGCGGCTGCGTTTTTTTACTTCCTGTTGTAATATCTCAACACTTCGCCGTAACACCTGCTTATCAGAAATTGAAGTATAGATTCGTGCCTCAGAAATATCAATGGTTTGGGCAAAACTGGCAAAACAGGATAACAACAAAAAAATAAATAGTAATTTATTCATAATCAGATAGATATTAAAACAAATAGTCAAAACATGTAGGGGCGGGCCTTGCGTCCGCCCCTGTTTGCGTCCGCCCTTTTTCGATGCGGTTAGAAATCTTTCGCGGTTACTGGGCAGACGCAAGGCATGCCCCTACGTTACATTTTACATTTATTATTTTAGGTTTTTCGGTTCATATACCAAAATATATTTGGGCGTCATACGCCGTTGCGGGCCTGCCCTACGGTTTAAATTTCAGCATTCGGGCCCTGATTTCGGGTACTTCATATTCGCTATTCTGCACGGGGAAACCCACTTTTTCGGGAGCAGGGCCCACCCATTCCGATTTTTTTCCAGCAATAGAAATCGTTCCTTTTGTAGAGATTTCAATCACGGTATAAAGCGGGTCTTTGTAAGGAGCGGTGTATTTTATCCATTTAAAATCTTTATCAATCTGCTGGCTGTACCGCACGTGACCATATTCTTCTCCCAGCCATTTGTACGACATGGAATTGATGCAGACATACCAGATGCCATTGATGTTGTCGGCGCGGTCGTAGTGAATGTGCCCGTAGAAATTGGCAATAATTTTATTCTTTTTGGCCTTCGTATTGTGCGCTTCTAGCATGGCCCGAATATCGGCCGAATTGTCAACACCGTCTTTCCCTAATCCTTGATGTGAGAAAATAACGATGGGTGTTTTGGCTATCGCTAATTCATCTTTCAGCCACGCCAATTGCTTCTCTCCGATGTATTGCTGATAGCCTTTTACGTCGGGTGTTTTTTTGTCGTTTCCGTCCAGCACGATAAAATAAAAACCATTTTGTTGGAATGAATAATACGAAGAGGACATACCACGGTAAGCCAATGCCTGCGGTAGAGAAAATCCTCCGTCCATTTCGTGGTTGCCGATGACCTGATATTTTGGGCCAGCGTACGACTTCCAAATATCAAATCCGTAGGCATACTTGGGCGCGGGCGTACCAAAATCACCGAGTTCGATGATAAAATCGGGCTTGGCGGTCTTCATGCTGTCCATAAAAGCCGTGAGGCGCTCTTTGGCGTCGTGCATGGTGGGCACATGCACATCCGTAAAGAGACCAAACTTTACCTTTTGTGCCTTTTGAGCAAAGGAGGTGGTGGAAAGGAGAAAACCGAAAAACAGAAAAACAATAAAATAACAAACCGAAAATGGGTTCGCCCGCGCGGTGTAAAAATGGTTTTTCATAAATCAACAAATTATTCGAGTAAATCAATGCCTGACAATCAGATGTTGTTACAATTTGATAAATATCTTTTTTTGATAAAGAAAATAAGCGGGGACAAAATTGACCGAAACAAAAAACAGTGCGTACACCAAACTGGCCAAATTGGGCGCAACGCCTGCGTTGATTAAACCATTGACAACGTGCTGATTGAGCGAATAGTCGCCGAATTTTGCCCCGTAAAAAAAGAGTGCTAATACGTCTCCCAATACATACACCGCAATGGCGTTTGCGCCAAAGATAATTCCGGGTTGGGTACCTTTGGTTTTGCCCAAAACATCGACCATAAAATATAAAGCCCCCAGCAGCAAGGCCGCAAAACCCGACGTCACGAGGACAAACGAACTCGTCCAAAGGTTTTCATTGACTGGAAAACCCAAGCCCCAAAAATACCCCAATGCCGCCGAAAACACGCCCGCCGTCATGAGGTAATTAACTTTTTCGTTGGGCGTAAAGGTACTTTGCAACAACCGCCCGGCCAGCATTCCCGTTATGCCCGACACGATAGACGGAAACGTACTCAGGATACTTTCGGGGTCCCAGGTGCCCTGCCACATTTTACCCGGCAGAAATTTACTATCAAACCACGCCACCAGATTTACGCCCGGTTCTAGCATCACTTGCCCCACGCCCGGCGTAGGAATCAGCGTCAACGCCAGCCAATAAACGACCAGTATGAGGCCCCCAATCCAAGCCTGTTGTTTCCAATTTGTATTCAAAAACAAAATAGCACACCCCAAAAATACAAACGCAATGCGGTGCAATGTGCCCGTCCAACGTATGTCGCTGAAATCAAAGTTGGGCATCAGGTTCAAAAACATTCCCACCGCAAATATCTTCAGTGAGCGAATGACGATTTTCTTGTAAAGTTCTCCTTTCGGACTGCCGTCTTGCTTTCGTTTGGAATACGCAAAAACAATCGAAACCCCCACCACAAACAGAAAAAAAGGAGCTACCAAATCTGTAAAAGAAAGGCCGTTCCACTTGGTATGACGCAGGGTAAAAAAGACGTGCTCCTCGCTGCCTGGGAAATTGACCATGAGCATGGCCGCAATGGTAAACCCTCTCAGCGCGTCCAGCGAAATGAGTCGGTTGGTTTGTGGTAGCATCAAAAGGAAGGGATTAAGTCAATGTTAAAAATTACTTCAAACCTGAATGGTATTTTTAATACGTGCCACAGTATTATTAGGGCTATTTAACCCCGCAAATTATGCGTAATATTTTACATAGTGCGTTTCTCTTTACAACAATTCTTGCGATTATCAGCTGTAAATCAACCCAAAGCGGTGAGTTTGACCAAGCTGGCAAGGTGGCTATTTCGTGGGAATTGGTCAGTAATTTTGTGGGGCCGAAAGACACCTTTGAAGCCAAATTTTACCTAAAAAACAACGGAACGCTCACGTTAAATGACCGTGATTGGGCATTATTTTTCAACATGGCTCCGCGCCCCCTCACGGGGCATCCGACTCCCCAACCCGCTACCCTCGAACACATCAACGGAGATTGGTACAAAATGACGCCCAATAAGGGCTTTCGTCTAGCCCCCGGCGACTCGCTGACGGTGAGTTATCGGGGAACGGAAGGCATCATAAAAGAAACCGACGCGCCTTTGGGCTTGTATTTTGTATTTTATGATAAAGCAGGAAAAGAGACACAAATCGTACAGCTTGACCCCTGTACTGTGGTGCCCTTCACCAAAAAAGAGCAATTGCTACGCGGAAGCAACGACGAAGACCCGATTTTGACCCATGAGCAGCAATACAAAGAAAATTTGGGCGTCAGTCCAGTCAGCGCCGACCAATTGTTGAAGGTGATTCCGACACCCGTGAAAGTAACGTCTGGCAAAGGAACGTTTGCTTTGACCGCCTCCACGCCCATTCATTACCAAAACGGACTGGAGAGCGAAGCCAAATTGCTCGCCCAACGTCTCAAGGAGTTGACCGGCGGCGATTTTACGGTAAAAAATGCGGCCCCTGCTGACAACACGATTTCGCTGCAAACGGGCAAAGTCGCCGTCAACGGCATCAGCAAAGAAGCCTACCAACTGAACATCAACGACAAAGGTATTTCCATCGTCGGCAGCGACGCGGCGGGGGTTTTTTACGGTACACAGAGTTTGGTGGCGCTGATTCCTACCCAAGCGTTTGTTCAAAAAGCGGCTTCGGTTGGTTTGGATTACGTTCAAATCGAAGATGCTCCACGTTTTCATTTTCGTAGTATGCAGCTCGACGTGAGCCGAAATTTTCAGACCAAAGAAACCCTCTTACGGCTGCTGGATGTGCTGGCGTTTTATAAACTCAACCACTTTTTATTGTACACCACCGAAGACGAAGGCTGGCGATTGGAGATTGAAGGTTTGCCCGAACTGACGCAGGTAGGTGCACAACGTCAACACATTTCCTCGTACAAGAATGCCGCCCTGCACCCGGGCTATGGTTCTGGACCAGTGGCGTACGAAAAAGGCAAACATGGTAGCGGTTTTTATACTAAAGCAGATTTTATTGAAATCCTAAAATACGCCGCTGCACGGCACATCAAAATCATTCCTGAAGTAAATCTGCCCGGACACGCCCATGCCGCCATCAAAGCCATGGAGGCGCGCTATGAGCGATTGATGAAGGAAGGCAAAGAAAAAGAAGCCAACGAATACCGCCTCATTGACCCCGATGATAAATCGGTGTACCTATCGGCGCAGGGCTATAAAGACAACGTAGTGGACGTAACGCGGGAGTCCACCTATCGTTTTTACGAAAAAGTCACCGACGAAATCATCAAAATGTACAAGGAAGCAGGGCTAACGCTCGACCTTTTCCACATCGGTGGTGATGAAGTTGCCGCAGGCGCTTGGACGAAGTCCCCTTTGGCACAGGAACTTCTCAAAAAAGACCCAAGTATTGGCAATGAATACAACCTACATCCGTATTTCATTCGTCGATTGTTGCCAAGACTCCAAAAACGCAACCTTCAGGTACATGGTTGGGAAGAAGTTTCGATGATTAAAGACAAAGAAGGTACGTTGAAAGTCAACCCTGAGTTTGCGGGCAAAAATGTCGTTCCTTACGTTTGGAACAACGTGTATGACCCCGACATGGGGTATAGAATCGCCAATGCTGGCTACCCTGTGGTGCTCTGCAACGTCACCAATTTCTATTTTGATTTGGCCTACAACAACGACCCCAAAGAGCCCGGTCTCTATTGGGCGGGGTTTGTAGACACGCGCGACAATTACACCTTTGCGCCCTACGATATGTTCAAAACCACCTACACCACCGCCATGGGCAAACCCATGGTCTTTGATAAAGTGGAACGCCTCAAACCCGAAGCCCGCAAAAATATCATTGGCGTAGAATGTCAGCTCTGGAGCGAAACCGTCAAAGGCCGCGACATGATGGAATATTATACCCTCCCCAAGCTTATGGGATTTGCTGAAAGTGCCTGGAGTGCCGAGCGCCCGTGGGAGAATATCGCCGATAAAACGACGCGAGAAAAAGTCATTCAAACGGGCTGGAATGTATTTGTAAATACGTTGGCCCAGAAAGAGTTGCCACGATTAAGTTATCTCAACGGCGGCTACAATTACCGAGTACCGTTACCGGGAGCCCTCATTGAAAACGGCACCCTGAACGCCAACGTAGCCTTTCCAGGATTAACGATTCGGTACACTACTGACGGCAGCGAGCCCACCCAAAAATCAGCAGAATACAAAAGTCCAGTAAAAGTAAGCGGTACCGTTAAACTGAAAAGTTTTGATGCCTCTGGCAAAGGAAGCCGAACCGTGATTGTGAATTGATTAAACTAAAAAACACAAAAGAATCATCAGTAAACGGAATTTACTGTCCAAAATTCCGAGGGTCGGTATTGCTTCAACAGTCCACAACTTTACGGTAAATAAATAGGTAACTAGCGGCAGGATATGCCCCGTCGCAGGAATGAAAAAAAGAAAACGATTAAAAAAGAGTGAACATGAAAATAGGTGTAGATTTAGGAGGAACAAAAATAAAGGCGGGCGTCGAAACAAACGGTTCGATTATTCGGCAGAACACCATATTCCTTCAACAAAAGGACTCGTTATCGGCTACTTTAACCCAATTAATCAATCTTATTAAACCCCTGACCGACTACCCCGCCACCAGCATTGGTATCGGTGTGCCGTCGGTGGTGGATGTTGAACGCGGCATCGTGTATAATGTCGCGAATATTCCCTCATGGGAAAAAGTGGCCTTGCGTGATATTTTAGAAGAAGAATTCAACCTGCCAGTATTTGTCAACAACGATGTCAATTGTTTTACCCTCGGAGAGCACCGTTTCGGAGTGGCCAAAAATTACAGCTCGGTTGTCGGGATGACCATCGGCACAGGCCTTGGTTCTGGATTAATCATTGATAATCAGTTATATATAGGGCACAATTGCGGGGCGGGAGAAATAGGCCTGCTTCCTTATCGCGACCATAACCTTGAATACTACGCTTGTAGCAATTTCTTCGATTCTATCCACGGCACCACCGCCCTCGAAGCAAGCCAAGCGGCACTTAATGGTAACAAAAAGGCCATCAATATGTGGTCTGAATTTGGGGTACATATCGGGTGTGCAATCAAAGCCGCCATGTATGTATTTGACCCAGAAGCCATTGTATTGGGCGGGTCGATTTCCAAAGCCTATCCTTTATTTAAGGCGGGAATGTTGGAAACGCTCAACGATTTTGCCTATCCGCAGTCGCTCAAGCGCCTCAAACTGCTTCAATCTCAAGATGATGATATTTCAATGTTGGGAGCCGCCGCGCTGGTTTCGCAAGACTTGAAGGTGAAAGTTTAGGAGCAATAGAACCGCTCGGGTAGCCCCGCGAAGAATGTAAAACCGAAAAATACAAAACCGCGAGGGTGGTTTTGTGAAAAAATAGATTTCAACTTTGTACGGGACTGCGTCGGGCGGTTTGCTATTTTACATTTTTCAGTTTTGCGGCTCCAATTGCATCGTTTGCGCCATTCGCATTAAGAATTAACTTTGTCTTTCCTATTCCTGTAAACCCCATTCCATGAAAAGCAACACCTTTATTGTCATTCTGATTTTTCTGATATTCTTCGTTATTTCCTTTCTTAGCAACATTCTGGGGCCCATCATCCCCGACATCGTTTCTGGTTTTGATCTGAGTATTGGACTTGCGGGTTTTTTACCATTTGCTTTTTTTGTGGCGTACGGGGTGGCCTCCATTCCTTCGGGGATTTTGGTGGAAAAATACCGGGAGAAAAAAGTGCTTTTGTGGGCTTTTATGATGGCTTTTGGAGGGGCATTATTGTTTGCCTTGGTGCCTACATTTACGGTGGCGTTGGTTTCATTGTTCATCATCGGTATTGGCATGGCAATGTTGCAAGTGGTGATTAATCCGTTGCTGCGGGTGGCGGGTGGCGAGGCCAATTTTGCCTTTAACTCGGTGATGGCACAGCTTTTTTTCGGGGGAGCTTCGTTTCTGAGCCCGATGTTGTACAGTTATTTGGTCTTAAATGTACACGCTGGCACGGCATCCAATGCTGTCATCAACACGCTCAACCAAATTGTGCCCGCCGACCTGAAATGGGTGTCGCTGTACTGGGTGTTTGCGGTGGTGGCTTTTCTGATGGTGGTCGTGGTTCGATTTGTTAAGTTCCCCGAAGTGGAACTTAAGGAAGATGAAAAAATTGATACCGAAAATGCCTTCAAAGACCTGCTCAAAAACCGCTATGTATTCCTGTTTTTTATCGGTATTTTCTGCTATGTAGGTACTGAGCAGGGCATTGCCAACTGGACTTCTAAGTTTCTCCAAACCTACCACAACATCGACCCCGCCACCGAAGGCGCGTCGGTCATTTCTTATTTTTGGGGTTTACTTACCATTGGCTGTATTTTAGGATTGGTGTTACTCAAAATCTTCGATAGCCGTCGGGTATTGATTTTATTCACCGTGGGCGCCATTGTTTCGGTGTTGGTGGGGCTGTTTGGGCCGGTTCAAGCGGCGCTGTATGCGTTTCCGCTAAGCGGATTTTGTGCATCGGTCATGTGGTCTATCATTGTGTCGTTGGCGCTCAACTCGGTGCCGTATCACCACGGTACATTTTCGGGAATTCTTTGCTCAGGCATTGCGGGCGGTGCGGTGGTGCCGCTCATTATCGGCGGATTGGCCGAATTGGTCGGTTTACGCTTGGCAATGTTGTTTTTGATGATTACTTTAGGGTACATTTTGAGCATCGGTCTCTGGGCCAAACCCCTCGTGACCAATGCCACCGTCAAAAGTTGGAAAGAGCTTTTTTCGTAAGGCTATGGGCGTTTGTGTACGAGGTTTCTGAAAACCGAAAGTTAACAAATGATAAAATGCTCCTTCCAGAAACGGGTGTGTACCTAAAATTAACCCTACTCCGTCACACATGTACAAGATCATTCTTCTCATCGACTTTGCCGAAGAATACAGCAAGGGACTGTTGAAAGGAATCTCTAAATATTCCAAAGAGCACGGACCCTGGATTTTCTGTCGGATGCCGTTGTTTCAGCGCGAAACAATTGGCATTGACGGGATTTTGGAGTGGGCGCTCGAATGGGAAGCCGACGGTATCATCGGGCAGTTGTACAACGACCCCAAAATCAGTAAAATCGTGGAAGCAGGCATCCCCGTCATTGCCCAAGATTTTAAAGAGCGCTTCAAAGAGATTCCCAACATCACTGGCGACCACTACGAAGCGGGTAAAATGGGGGCCGAGTATTTTCTCCGAAAAGGATTCAAGAACTTCGCTTTTTATGGTTTCAAAGACATCGTTTGGTCGCGTGAGCGCGCAGATGGCTTCGAAGATCGGGTCAAAAAAGCGGGGCATCAAGTGCATTATTTTGAGCACATTATGGCGCGGTCGAGTGAGTTGTGGTACTACAAACCCAGTCCGCTGAGTCAGTGGCTCAAATCGCTTCCCAAGCCCATCGCGCTTATGACTTGCGACGATAACCAGGGTCAACACATCACCGAAGCCTGTCGTCAGTCCAATATCCGTATTCCCGAACACGTGGCAGTGCTGGGCGTCGACAACGACGAAATGATTTGTGAATTTTCGGACCCACCACTGTCGAGCATCGGCCAAGACACCGAAAAAGGCGGCTACGACGCGGCCAAGCTACTACACCACATGATTGAGAACGGCACGGCCGACTATTACGACATCATCGTTAAACCCACGCAAATCATCACGCGGCAGTCCACCGATATTTACGCCACCAACGACCGCTACATTGCTTCTTCGTTGAAGTTTATTCACCAAAATATCGACAAAAACCTCCAAGTGGAAGACATTGTTAAGCAGGTTCCACTATCGAGAAGAGCCTTGGAACAGCGTTTTCAGGACATTACAGGCTATCCCATCTACAAATACATTTTTAATCTGCGTATCGAAAAGTTTACCCAAAAACTCATCGAAACCGACATGACGGTTTTTGAAATCGCACTGGACATGGGGCTAGCTGACAGCAAAAACATTGCGCGTCAATTTCGCCAAATCAAAGGCTGCACGCCCATTGAGTACCGGAATCAGCATTTGGCAGGGAAGTGAGTGCTCCAAGTTTCGTTAAAATTGGTGCATTAGGAATTTAAGAAATAAACAATTTATTTTCACACAACAGGCAGCTCTTTTGGGCTGCCTGTTGTGTGAAAATCCAAAATATGTCTCACTAATTTCTAATACTGGTACTGCCCAATAATCATCAGATGGTAGCCACTAATCCATTCCCTTCAATTCCGCCACAACTTTCGTAATCGAATCTTTGGCGTCGCCGAAGAGCATGAGGCAGTTGGGGTAGTAGAAGAGTTCGTTGTCAATGCCCGCGTAGCCGGCCGCCATGGAGCGCTTGCTTACAATCACCGTGCGGGCTTTGTCGGCGTTCAAAATGGGCATTCCGTAGATGGGGCTGGCGGGGTTGCTACGCGCGGCAGGGTTGACCACGTCGTTGGCTCCTACCACAAACACCACGTCGGTGGTGGCAAACTGGTCGTTGATTTCTTCCATTTCCACGAGCTTATCATAAGCTACGTTGGATTCCGCCAAGAGCACGTTCATGTGGCCGGGCATCCGTCCTGCTACGGGGTGAATGGCGTATTTGACTTCCACACCACGTTTTTCGAGAATCGCTTCCAGTTCGTGGATGACGTGCTGCGCCTGCGCCACGGCCAATCCGTAGCCCGGCACTACGATTACTTTCTGGGCGTAGTTCATCAAGATGGCAATGTCGGAAGGCGTGCTGCTTTTTACTGAGCCGCCCGCAAAGGTGCTGGCTTCTCCTGCCGTAGCACCGCCACCGCCAAACGACCCGAAGATAACATTGGTGAGAGAACGGTTCATGGCGTTACACATCAAAATCGTAAGTAGCGTACCCGCCGAACCCACCAGAATTCCGCCCGTAAGCATGACCTGATTGTCGTACAGAAAACCGCCGAAAGCCGCCGCAACACCCGTGAAGGAGTTCAACAGCGAAATGACCACGGGCATATCCGCCCCGCCGATGGGCAACACAAACAGGATACCATAAGCCAGTGACAGGGCAAAAATAACGTACAGCAACGCAGTAGAAGCGTGTCCGAAGGCCAGATAAATACTCAGTCCGACGATGCCTGCCATGAGAATGATGGTCAGGATATTTTGGGCAGGAAGCTTGAAAGTCTTTTTCAGAATTTCCTGCAACTTGGCATAAGCAATAATACTGCCCGAAAACGAAACGCTCCCGATGACGAGTCCAGCCACGATGGTCAGAATCGTGACGGGCGAGGTATCGCCGTGCAGGTGTCCAAATTCTACCAGCGAAATTAGGGCTGCGCAGGCACCGCCCATGCCGTTGAAAAGGCTCACCATTTGGGGCATGGCAGTCATTTTAACTTTCTTGGCCGAAATCCAGCCCAACACGGTACCGATAGCGATACCGCCGAAAATCCAGCCGTAGTTGCCTATCGACTCGCCCTCTTCATTTTTGTGCATGAAGATGGTGCCCAAAATGGCGAGTGTCATGCCCGCTGCTGCCAAAAAATTGCCGTTACGGGCGGTTTTGGGGCCTGAGAGCATTTTCAAGCCTACAATAAAAAACACGGAACCCAAAAGGTAAATGAGGTATAACCAGTATTGTTGAAGCATTGTGAGTGTGCAGTTTACAGTAAACAGTTGGCAGCCGCTTCCCCTTGTTACCGTGGGCTGCTAACTGCGAACTAAATTTTATTTCTTCTTTTTAAACATTTCCAACATTCGGTCCGTGACTACGAAACCGCCGACGACGTTGAGCGTGCCGAGAATCACCGCCAAAAAGCCCAAAATCAAGGCGGGCCAGTTGCCAGCTTCGGCGTGGCCCATGACGATGATGGCCCCGATAATCACCACCCCGTGGATGGCA
The DNA here is from genome assembly GCF_024158025.1 of Runella salmonicolor. NCBI lineage: Bacteria > Pseudomonadati > Bacteroidota > Cytophagia > Cytophagales > Spirosomataceae > Runella > Runella salmonicolor. Next base: position 947,703 of record NZ_JAMZEL010000001.1, on the reverse strand, counting down.
TTGGCACCCGACATCAGCGGCGTATGCAGCGCCGACGGCACTTTGGAAATGACCTCAATTCCCACAAAAATGGAGAGGATGAGGATATAAATAAGCTGGATATTTTCTCCAATAAACGTGATGATTGAATCCATTTAATTAGTGATTTGTGGTTAGTGGTTGGTAGCTGGTGATTAGTAATTGATGAGGAAGATTGAAGTCAAAAACTCCTCATTTCTCGCTCCTCACTACTTCTCCAGAATCCCTTTTGTAAAAGCATGTACCAAAGTACCTTGGTGGGTGATGAGGCTGCCTTTGGTGATTTCCTCTTCCAATTCCCACTTAAAACCGTCTTTGTTGGCCAAATGCAATAGAAGTGTGCTGATGTTTTTGGCGTATAAATCGCTGGCGTTGGTCGATAGCAAGGCGGGGAGATTAGACTCTCCGATGATGGTGACGCCGTTTTTGACCACGGTTTTGTTGGCTTCGCTCAGGGCGCAGTTTCCACCCGATTCTACGGCCATGTCCACAATCACACTACCCGTCTTCATGGATTTTACCATCTCTTCCGTGACCAGAATCGGGGCTTTTTTGCCCATCACAAGGGCAGTTGTGATAACGATGTCGGCGTCTTTGATGCGTTGTTTAATGAGGTCCTGTTGTTTCTGCAAAAACTCCGCCGATACTTCTTTGGCGTAGCCGCCTTCCGACTTGTTGGCCTCCATGCCTTCAACGCTCAAGAATTTGCCCCCCAGCGATTCCACTTGTTCTTTGGTTTCGGGGCGTACATCCGATACTTCCACGACGGCTCCGAGGCGTTTGGCGGTGGCAATGGCCTGCAAGCCCGCCACACCCGCGCCAAAAATAAGTACCTTGGAAGGTTTGATGGTACCAGCGGCGGTCATCATGAGCGGAAAAATCTTACCGAGGGCGTTGGCGCCGAGCAGCACGGCCTTGTAGCCAGCGAGGTTGGCCTGCGAGCTGAGCGCGTCCATGCTTTGGGCTTTGGTGGTGCGGGGTACGGCATCCATGCTGAAAGCCGAAATCTTTTTCGCATTGAGGGCCTTGACCAACTCGGGCTGGGTGTAAGCGTACAAAAACGAAATCGAAACGGCACCTTCGCGCATTTGGGCTACTTCGTCGAGCGTGGGGGCGTTGACTTTCAGCACCACGTCGGCATCGGACAGAAGGGTTTGAGTGTCGGCGGCGACGGTGGCGCCCGCTTTTTCGTAGTCTGCGTTCAGAAGGGAGGAGTTTTCGCCCGCGCCCGATTGAATGGTGCACGTAAAACCTGCTTTCAGAAGAGATTTAACAATATCAGGTGTGATAGCAACGCGCCTTTCAAAGGCTTTCGTTTCTTTTAAAATCGCAATTTTCAAGGTCAAGAAGATTTTAGGAATTAAACGCCAAAATATAGGACAAAATTTGCATAAACAATAGCAGCAGGCTGTTTTTAGCAAATTTGTGAAGTAATTTTTTTCGTTTGCTGACTTTATTTTTTGCTTGCCAACTTATTCAGGGTAAAAGAATTAATAAATAACGATTAACAGATAACAATTAACAGTGCTTTTGCATATCAAAATATGGCATTAGAACAAACATGGCGGTGGTTTGGCCCCAACGACCCCGTAAGTCTGTCGGACGTAAGACAAGCCGGCGCAACGGGCATCGTAAACGCCCTGCACCAAATTCCGAACGGTCAGGTTTGGACGGTACAAGATATTCAACAACGCAAAGCTATCATCGAAGAAGCGGGTTTGAGCTGGTCGGTGGTAGAGAGTGTACCCGTTCATGAAGACATCAAAAAAGCATCGGGAAATTTTAAGCAATACATCGACAACTACAAAGAATCGCTCACCAATTTGGCGGCTTGCGGCATTGATACCGTTTGCTATAATTTTATGCCCATTTTGGACTGGACACGGACGGATTTGAACGCCCCCATGCCCGACGGTTCTACGGGATTGCGTTTTGATTTTAATGAATTTGCCGCTTTTGAATTGTATATTTTAAAACGGGTAGGGGCGGAAGCGCACTATACCGAAACGCAACAGAAAAAAGCCAAAGCGTGGATTGATAAAGCCGACGAGGCGGATGTTACACGATTGGTGCGTAACATCATCGCGGGTTTGCCCGGTTCTGAAGAAAGCTACACCGTAGAGCAGTTTCGGGACGTGTTGGATACGTATAAATATGTAGGTGACAAAGAATTACGCGAAAATCTGTACGCATTTTTGCGCGAAATCGTGCCCGTAGCGCAAGATGCGGGCATTCGATTGTCGATTCACCCCGATGATCCGCCGTATCCGATTTTGGGCCTGCCCCGCGTGGTAAGTACCGAAGCTGATGCCAAACAATTGTTAGCTGCTGCCGATTTATCGGCCAACGGCCTGTGTTTCTGCACGGGAAGCTACGGCGTGCGCGGCGACAATGACTTGGTGGGCATGGTCGAGCGCCTCGGCGACCGCATTCACTTCATTCACCTACGGGCTACGCAGCGCGACGAAGAAGGTAACTTTCACGAAGCCAATCACTTGGAAGGAAATGTGGACATGTACGGCGTTATGAAAGCGTTGGTGTTGGAACAAAGACGTAGAAAACAGGAAGGCCGCACCGACCTACGGATGCCGTTCCGACCTGACCACGGTCACAAAATGCTCGACGACCTCAACGCGGGCAAAAGGACCAATCCTGGCTACACGGCCATCGGTCGTTTGCGCGGATTGGCGGAGTTGAGAGGATTGGAAATGGGCATTGAGCGGGGTTTGTGATTTATGATTATATTTGTTCTGTAAATATGTAAGTCATGATTAATGTAAAACAGGCAGTTGCAGCAAGCGTAGAGTTTTTAGCTTCTATTGATAATGAAGCCCAAGATGTTTTGGTGGAAGAAGTAGAGTACTCTGACTATCAACTTGGTACTAAAGCTTGGTTGATCACCCTTAGTTTTACGCATCCTCAAAGTCAAAAAAAAAACAATCTTCTATCGGCTTTGGCAGGGGATGTAAGAAAGTATAAAATATTTAAGGTAGACTCTGACAAAGGAGAAGTGCTTTCTATGAAAATAAGAGAATTAGCCAAGGCACAATGACCAGAGCGGAATTAAAGAAAAAAGCAGGTTTGGTGATAGATACCAACCTGCTTTTGCTATATTTAATGGGTATTTATGACCCTAAAAAAATCAGTCAATTCAAACGGACACAACAATTTTTGGAAGAGGATTTTCAATTGCTCCTTCGGTTTATTGAGATATTTGATAAAGTCATCATTACCCCACACATCTTGGCTGAAACAACTAATCTGGCTGATACACAAACCTTTCCCATACTTAAAACAATCATTGAACTGTTGGAGGAAAATCTAACAAGTAGTTTGGAAATAATACACTCAGACCAAACTTGCTTTAACAAATTTGGTCTGAGCGATACTGCTATCCAATATTTAGCGCAGCAAAACTATGTAGTGCTTACCGATGATTTGCGTCTCTACCATTATCTTTCTACAAAAGGCTATACAGCTTTCAATTTCAACCATTTGAGGTCAGGTAATTTACTAAAGAAATAGTCATTCACTACAGAATATACTGACTCAAATCACGGTTTTTGACCAGACTCGACAGACGTTGTTGCACCAATTCTTTGGTGACCAACACATGCGAATTGGCACCGATAACGTCGGGAATGTCGTACATAAAATCATTGAGTAAGGTACTCATGACCGTTTGCAAACGACGCGCACCGATGTTTTCGACGTCGGAGTTGATGGTAAACGCCAGTTTGGCGAGTTCGCGCAGGGCGTCGTCGTTAAATGTCAATTCAACCCCTTCGGATTCCATCAGCGCGTGGTATTGACGAGTCAGAGAGTTGCGCGGCTCTTTCAAAATCCGGTAGAAATCATCTTCCGTAAGGCTTTGCAATTCTACCCGAATCGGGAAACGTCCCTGCAATTCGGGAATCAAATCAGATGGCTTCGAAACGTGAAATGCCCCCGCTGCCACAAACAGGATATGGTCGGTTTTGATGGGGCCGTATTTGGTGTTGACCGTGGAGCCTTCCACAATCGGTAATAAATCGCGCTGCACGCCTTCGCGGCTCACATCAGGGCCTCCACCTTTACCGTTTGAATTGGCGATTTTGTCAATCTCATCAATAAAAATAATGCCTAAATCTTCGGCTTTAGCGATGGCCTCTTCTTTGACCTCGTCCATGTCGATGAGCTTGGCGGCTTCTTCTTCGAGCAAAATCTTACGGGCGTCGGCGATGGTCACCTTGCGCTTTTTGTTGCGCTTAGGCATCATATTGCCGAGCATTTCTTGGATATTCATCATCGACATATCATCAATGGGACCGCCCATGACACCGATGTTGGGTGCAGCCGATGCCTGCATGTCGATTTCGATTTTGCGGTCTTCGAGCTCGCCCGCGCGCAGCTTTTCCCGAAAACGCCCGCGTGTCCGTTCGTTGAGCTCGTGGTCGGGCATGGAAGAAATCGGCGGCGGTGTTTGCACCATGTCAGCATCGTCCGTAATGGCAAATCCAACGCTGGGGCGGTGCTGACCTTGGTTGGTATTGTTGGGATACATCGGAGGGATCAATACGTCCAGAATAATATCTTCGACGATTTCCTGCGCTCTTTGTTTGACGGCTTCTTTCTTTTCAGTTTTAACCAGATTGACCGCCTGTTCTACCAAATCCCGTACCATACTTTCTACATCGCGACCCACGTAACCCACTTCGGTAAACTTCGACGCTTCCACTTTTACGAAAGGTGCATTGGCGATTTTGGCCAATCGGCGGGCAATTTCGGTCTTTCCGACCCCCGTGGCCCCAATCATGAGGATGTTGTTGGGAATGATTTCCTTTTGCATTTCGGGCGTGCTGTTCATGCGTCGCCAACGGTTTCGGAGGGCAATGGCCACGTTGCGTTTGGCATCGTGTTGTCCGATGATGTATTTATCAAGCTCGGCGACTATTTCGCGCGGTGTCAATTTGTCTAAGTGTAAGGACATAAATGCGATTAAAATTTTGCAAAACAAATGTAGAAACGTTGGCAATTTCAAATTTGAGCTCTATTTTTGTACAAATTTGATAAACGAATCTTGAAGATGAAACGTAACTTTTTGAAAATAAGTGCTTTGTTGTTGGTTGTTTCTTTGGCCTCTTGTAAGTATCAAAAGAACAATAAGATTGATCAAACAGATGTACGCGCCGGCGATGAATACGTTTACGGTGTGCATCCTGATTCGGCGGCTCGTCAGACCAAGATTAAATATACGGCTAAGCCCGAACTCGAACTACGTACCAACAGTATTCGTGAAAAAATGTTTGGTGCAGCTACGGCTGAAACCACGGCTCCTGCGGCGGCCCCAGCAGCGGCTGATTCAGCAGCAACTGCTGCCAAATAGATTTTTAGCATTTGATATAAATACGAAGCGACGTTTGAATAAGCGTCGCTTCTTTTGTTTCCTAAAACTCATTTTCCTATGAAAAAGTTATTCCAAACTTTGAGTATTTCGCTCTTTTGTAGCGTTGGCGGTTTTGCCCAATCGGCCGAAGAAATGGCGGTCAAAGTGCCTATCCAGCAGCTGTTTGACGGAATGAAGAAGAGCGATTCGACCTTGGTACGCCAATCGTTGATGCCGGGCGCGCGCCTTGAGTCGATTGCCAAAAACAAATCTGGTGAAGTCACGGTACGCTCTGATTCTTTCGAAGGATTTTTGAAAAGTATTGGCAAAGCCACCCCTGGTGATTTGGACGAACGCCTGAGCGCGGTCGACATTCGCATCGACGGTGAAATGGCCACGGCTTGGACACCCTACAAATTTTATTACAAAGGTAATTTCAGTCATTGCGGGGTCAATGCGTTTCAATTGGTCAAAACTGCCGCGGGTTGGAAAATCCTGAGCATCATCGACACCCGCCGCAAAGAGGGTTGTGAATAAGGTAGGGGCAGGGCCGCAGCGGCCTCTGCCCGATAGAATACCCGAGCAATACTAAGAAAAACAAGGTCGGTTGTAAGCAACCTCCCCTTCAAAAAAACGCGGTTATGAGTAACCGCTTTCACTTACTATCATGCGTTACGTAGGAGATATATCAAGCACCGATCATTACAAAATTGCCCTTTATACATGGAACGGTAAGTACATCGTCAAGGTGGAAGCGGGTTTGTACGAGCAAACGTACAAAGTTAGTGAAATGGATTTTTTGGGTGACGAAGCCGATATTCATAAGCTGTTTTCTGACGAAGCCTTCCTAAAAACCATTTTTGCGCGTTTCAATCAAATGCACACCGATTTTCAGGAAGCCATTGAGCGTGTCGAAACATCTTAAAATATCCTCCCTGAAGAGGTATCAGGGAGGATGGATAATTGTTGAAAAACTTTTTCAGTTTTACATTACTGATTTTTCGGTTTTACTTCAGCTCCCCCGGAATAACGCTTATCTTCTTCGCCAAATTATTCCTTAAAATCGTTACTTCACTGCGTTTTCCGATGGTGGTTTCGGTGAGCAATTTGTGTAAATCATCTACCGAACCAACGGGGTTTCCTTCAAAGCCCACAATAATATCGCCCGCCCTGAACTCCGAGTTGTACGACACACCGTCGGCCTCTACACTCACGATGTAGATTCCCGTTTTGGTTTGTAATTGATTGTACTGCATGATGCGGTCGGTGAGGTTGATGAGTTGCCCAGCAATCCCCAAATATCCCCTGCGTACGCGCCCCTGCATGATAAGCTGACCGGCTACTTGCGCCGTTATGTTGGAAGATACCGCAAAACACAGCCCCTGCGCGGGTAGTATGACGGCGGTATTGACGCCGATGACCTCCCCCTGTGAGTTGACCAACGGCCCGCCCGAATTGCCGGGATTGAGTGAAGCGTCGGTCTGAATGACATCGTCAATCAAACGCCCAGACTCCGAGCGTAACGTGCGGCCCAAGGCGCTGATGACCCCTGCCGTGACGGTGTATTGAAATCCGTAGGGGTTGCCGATGGCAATGGCGATTTGGCCTACCTGAAGGTTTTTGGAGTTGCCAAATGCAACGGCCTTTAAGGCATCTCCGTAGATTTTCAACACGGCAATGTCGGTGGCGGGGTCCCGCCCAATGATTTGGGCTTCAAACTCACGCCCGTCTTGTAGTAGTGCCGAAATTTTGGTGGCACCCGCCACGACGTGGTTGTTGGTGATGACAAACCCATCGGACGAAATCACAAACCCTGAGCCGGTTCCCTGACCTTCGTTTGGGTTGCGGCTGCGGGGTTCTTTTTTGCCGCTCACTTTGATTTGAACGACCGAGTTGCTGACTTTTTTAGCTACATTTACCACCGTTTGGGAGTAAGCATCGAGTAAAGGTGCATCATCTTGAAAGACTGAACTTCCGCCCTCGGCGACGTCAGTACTTGAGTTAGTGAAAGTAATCATGGTGTTTGAGAATGAGAAAAACCCAGTGCTTCAATCCCCGTTCCATTGTATAAAAAACGACATTTTGACAGACAATGACCTTTGAACAATACCTTATCACCAAAAAAATTGACATAAAGGCATTTCGCCAACACGAAGCGGAGCGTTTTCAGGAATGGGAAACGCTGTATGCACAAGTACATCCCGAGAGCTTCACCGCCCAAAAAAAATTTTTAATCAATGATGTGCGCAGAAAGTATCTATTAAAAAGCGGTGAATAGAAGGTTAGAATAGCGGCTTTTGTGATTTATAGCAATAGTAAATCATAAAAAACGATATGAGCCTTTTGCCTTCTTGCGTTCGTTGTCTCTGTTTTCTTTTATTTTTCTCTTCTTTGGCTTTTGCCCAACAAAAACCCAACATCGTCATGATTTTGGTGGACGATATGGGGTGGGGCGAAGTAGGTGTATACGGTTCAAAATATTGCCAAACACCCCATCTGGACAACCTTGCCAAACAGGGGATGAGATTCACGAATTTTTACGCCAATTCAACCGTGTGTTCGCCTACCCGGGCCGCCCTGATGACGGGCCGTTATCCCGATTTGGTGGGTGTGCCTGGCGTGATTCGGGGCAACGTTGAAAATAGCTGGGGGTACTTTTTGCCCCAAGCCCCCACACTCCCTCAGATATTGAAAACGGCTGGCTATCAGACCGCTATGGTTGGAAAATGGCATTTGGGACTGGAGCCCGAAAATCACCCCAACCAACGGGGATTTACGCATTTTCACGGGTTTTTGGAAGACATGATGGATGATTACTACACGCACCTGCGCGAAGGGAAAAACTGGATGCGGCTCAACGGACAGGTCATTGAACCTCAAGGCCACGCCACTGATTTATTTACCCAATGGGCCATTGATTACCTGAATACCCAAAAGAAAAATCCGAAACCTTTCTTTTTGTATCTGGCGTACAACGCCCCTCATTTTCCCGTTCAACCGCCCCAAGAATGGTTGGACAAAGTAAAAAAACGGAACCCTAATCTTACCGAAAAACGGGCCAAACTCACGGCCCTGATTGAGCATCTGGATGAAAGTATCGGCAAGGTAATGAAGGTACTGCGCCAAAATGGGCAGGCCGAAAATACGCTCATTGTTTTCAGCAGCGATAACGGTGGCCTGCTGTCGGACGAAGCCGATAACGGTATCTGGAAAGGAGGCAAACAGACCATGTACGAAGGCGGAATCCGGGTGCCGACCATCGCCGTTTGGAAGAATAAAATCAACGCCAACACTAAAACGGATTTTCGGGCGCTTACCATGGATTTACTCCCCACCTTTTGTGAAGCTGCGGGGGCGAAACTCCCACCCGTCGTAGATGGGAAGTCTTTTTTATCCGTGCTGAAGGGAGGGGCCAAAACAAACTCGGATAGGCCCACTTTCTGGGTACGGCGGGAAGGTGGTGCGTATGGCGGACAAGAGTACTACGCTTTGCGAGAGGGAAACTGGAAAATCTTGCAAAACACGCCGTTTGAGCCGTTTCAGCTTTTCGATATGTCGAAAGATTCCCTCGAAACAACGGACGTTAGAAAAGCCAACAAGCCAATTTATGACGCACTAGAAAAAAAGCTAAGACGGCATATTCAAAAAGCAGGCGCGGTAAACTGGCAAAAGTAGCCGCGTGCATCTACCTGAATTATTTAAGTAAAAGCGTCTTCTGTTACGCTTATTATCAAGAGATTATTCACCTTTCTTTTATCATGTTCAAAAAAGCCTTTCTCTTTTGTATCGCAGCTACGGCTGGTATCGTTGCTTTGACGGGATTTAATCCGTCGAAAAACACCAAAAACGTTGCTGCTTCTCCCAAAAATGTCATCTTCATTTTGGCCGATGACCACCGCTACGATGCCATGGGTTTTATGGAAAAGTTCTCGGGTTTACAGACCCCTAACCTGGATAAAATGGCCGCCAATGGGGCGCACGTGCAAAACGCCTTTGTGAGCACGGCCCTTTGTTCGCCGAGCCGGGCGAGCATTCTTTCGGGTCAATACGCGCACACGCATCAGGTGGTTGACAACTTTGCGCCCTTGCCGCCCAATACCAAATTTTTTCCGATGTATCTGCAAAAGGCGGGCTACAAAACGGCTTTCTTGGGCAAATGGCACATGGGTAACGCCGACGACGCCCCGCAACCGGGCTTTGATTATTGGCTGAGTTTTAAAGGACAAGGGCAGTATTACAATCCCACATTCAACATCAACGGCAAACAGGTAAGCCACAAAGATGGCTATACGACCGATTTGCTGACCGACTACGCCATTGAGTGGATGGGTAAGCAGGACAAAAACAAACCGTTCTTTTTGTACCTCTCGCACAAGGCCGTTCACGCCGATTTTCAACCCGCCAAACGCCACGCGGGCAAGTACAAAGACATGCCGATTCAGTACCCTGCCTCAATGTACTTGACCAAGAGCGATACCAGTAAAATTTGGGGAAAAAATGCAAAAGACCCCGAAACGGGTGAGGTCAAAGGCAACATGAAAGATATGCCCAATTGGGTCAAAAATCAGCGATATAGCTGGCACGGAGTCGATTATCTTTACCACGGAACCATCAGTTTCAATGATTTTTATCGTCAGTATTGCGAAACCCTACTCGGAGTCGATGAAAGCGTGGGTCGGGTGATGAAATACTTGGAAGACAATGGATTGGCCGAAAATACTTTGGTGATTTATATGGGCGACAACGGGTTTAGTTTTGGTGAACGCGGCCTGATTGACAAACGCCACGCTTACGAAGAATCCATGCGGGTGCCGATGTTGGTGAGTTGCCCGTCGGTAATAAAACCCAAAACCAAGCTCACCAATGTGATTCAGAACATCGACATTGCACCCACGATTTTGGCTTATGCGGGTTTGGCTACGCCCGCTCAAATGCAGGGAAAATCGTTTTTGCCGTTGCTGAAAGGACAAAAAGCGGAGTGGAAAGACCGGGCATTTTATGAGTACTATTGGGAATATGATTATCCTCAAACACCCACGATGTTTGCGGTACGAACCGACCGTTATAAATACATTTTCAACCACGGCGTGTGGGATGCCAACGAACTTTACGACCTCCAAATCGACCCTGAAGAAATCAATAACCTCATCAGAAGTCCACAACACCAAGCGATTGCGAAAGACCTGCGCGACCAAGTTTGGGGCTGGTTGGAGAGTACCAATGGTTTGCAAATTCCGCTCAAACCAATTAAGCAGAAGCGTAGCGACCATATTTATAAGGGCAATTATTGACACTTTGTCCGTACCACACTTCACATCTCTTCATTATGAAAGTTATAAAGTTTGCGGGTGTCTTATGCTTGTTTATGCACTCTTTGTGGGCGCAAAAAAAGCCTAATATCCTTTTTTGTATTGCGGATGACTGGGGAAAACACGCGGGTATTTACGGGGATAAAGTCGTAAAAACGCCCAATTTTGACCGTTTGGCCCGCGAGGGTGTCGTTTTTGCAAATGCTTTTTGTGGCTCTCCGTCGTGTACCCCCTCCCGGGCAACGATTCTGACGGGGCGTTATCCGCACCAAAACGAAGAAAGCGGAAACCTTTGGAGTACGCTGCAAACCAAGTTGCCCAATTATGCATCAATATTGGCCCAGAACGGTTACCATGTGGGATTGGAGCGCAAAGGATGGGGGCCGGGCGATTTTAAAGTCGGGGGTTATGAACAAAACCCTGCGGGTAAAAGCTACAAAAACTTTGATGAGTTCTTGGAAAAACGACCCACCAACAGCCCTTTTTGTTATTGGTTTGGCAGCCAAGACCCGCACCGGGTGTATGAGGCAGGAACGGGAAAAGCCTCGGGAATGAACCCTGCCGACGTGCGTGTGCCTGCTTACTGGCCCGATACGCCCGAAATCCGCGACGATGTGTTAGATTATTATTATGAGGTACAGCGTTTTGACCGGGAAGTGGGGCTATTGCTCAAAAAACTGGAAGAAATCGGCGAGCTGGAAAATACTCTCATAGTCGTTACTTCCGACAACGGAATGCCTTTTCCGCGTGCCAAAGCCAATGTGTATGATGCGGGAACGAACTTACCATTGGTGGTTTATTGGAAAGGCAAAATCCCAGCTCATGCTACCAATAGTTTCGTAAGTTTTGTCGATTTTGCGCCTACCTTTTTAGAGGCTGCCCGTTTGTCAATTCCCAAAGAAATGTCGGGTAAAAGCCTGTGGCCTTTGTTGAGAAACGAAACTCAAAATCATCGCAATGAAGTTTTTCTAGAACGCGAACGGCACGCCAATGTGCGTAAGGGCGACCGAAGTTATCCTATCCGCGCCATTCGTAACCGTGATTATTTATACATTCAAAACCTTGCGCCAGAGCAATGGCCTGCCGGCGACCCGCAGCCTTATTTTGCCGTAGGGGCTTACGGAGACGTTGATCCTGGGCCTACCAAGGATGTTATCTTACAAGATTCGGCCAAGTACGCCTATCATTACCGATTGTGTTTTGCCAAGCGTCCAGCAGAGGAGCTGTATGATTTAAAGAAAGACCCTGAACAAGTGAATAATTTGGCCAAAAACGCTAACTACCAGTCCATTAAAAAGAGTTTGGTAATGAAATTGAACCAATGGCGAAAAGAGACCGCCGACCCTCGCACGGCGGGAATGCAGCCTTTTGAAACGTACCCTTACTACGGCAACTCAGCAAAGACCGAACAAATGAAGAATTAATAATTATTTTTTACTGCTTTGCTCAAACAGATATTTCCGTAGACGCTCTTCGACTTCAGAAGCGGGAATATTACTTAATAAATTTCCTTCAATGGCGAGCGAAATACGGCCTGTTTCTTCGGAGACCACAATGACGGCGGCATCCGTTACTTCACTCATGCCCAACGCCGCCCGGTGACGAAAGCCTAAATTGCCGAAATCGTCACTGTCAGAAACGGGTAAAATACAGCGTGCGGCTTTGATGCGCCCGTCGGCCACAATCACACCGCCATCGTTCATGGGGCTGTATTGGTTAAACAATGAAAGAAAAAGGCGCTTGGAGAGCACGCTGTCGACTTCTTCGCCAGTTTGGAGGTATTTGTCGAGCTCGTCGTTTTTCTTGATAATCAATAGCCCACCCGTAAATTCGGACGCCATGGCCCGAACGGCTTCAATGATGGGTTTGATTTCGTTGATTTTGTCGGTTGAAGTAGGCTGGCGCAAAAAACGACCCAGAAGTCGGTTGTTGGCAAAAGCGGTTGATTTTCCGATAAACAACAGAAAGCGCCGAATTTCCTGTTGGAAAATCACAATCAACGCCACGGCGCCCACGCCCATAAAATATTCCAGAATCTTGGTCAAAAGCTCAAGGCCAACGGCCCGTACGACCAAATAGAAAAGATAAATCAGTAAATAGCCCAAAAATACGCGGCTCGCCAGACTTCCCCGTACTAAGTAGTAGATTTGATACAGCAAAAACGCCACGAGTAGAATGTCCAATACGTCTACCCATTCGATGTTTAAAAAACCTATCTGGAATAAAAACATAATTTGTTAAGTTAACTGTACTACGGCGGCTTATCTCTTTTAGACTACATTTTATCCCTCGCTGCTTATGTCTTTTTTTGCGCTAAAATACCCCCTCACCACCGTGAACGTAGTAATTCCCAAAAAGAAAAAGATAATATAATGAACATAATCAATAATCCAGGGAAATTTTTCGCCAAAATAATACCCTCCGCCCGTCAATCCAAAAATCCATAATCCTGCCCCTAACACATTATAGAGCATAAACCCAGGCCATTTCATTTTGACCAATCCCGCCAAAATAGGGGCAAAAGTGCGTACTACGGGCAAAAAACGACTGATTACGAGCGTCCGACTGCCGTATTTTGCAAAATAAATGCGGGTAGTTTCGATGTGCTTTTTCTTAAAAAAAATAGAATCGGGCCGATTCTGAATCCGGTCGCCAAAAAAACGACCGGTAAGATACCCCGTCAGTGAGCCTATAATAGCAGCTCCAAAAAGACATCCCAAAAGTAGAAAAATAGGGACATCCAGAATTTTCAACGCGCAGAAAACCCCCGCCAAAAACACAAGGTAGTCGCCCGGTAAAAAGAACGCAAAGAATAGACCGTTTTCGGCAAAAATGATGAGCGTTATTAGCACCAATCCACCAGTACGGATAATTTCTTCAGAATTAACGAGGTATTGGAAAAAGTCAGTAATTGAATCCATGCTCAAAATTACACAACTTCTGGCTCACGGTGAAATAACCCACCGAATAAGTCTTGCTTTGTTTATTATCTTTCTGAAAATAGTGCCGCAGAGGAGGTGCTCAGGCCAGTTCGCTCAACTCCAGCCAGCGCATTTCTTTTTCTTCGATTTGGGCAGTGATATTTTCAATTTCATGCGCCCAATGAATGAGGTCTTCGTGCGAGCCACTGCCAGCGTTTAATTTCTCAATAAAAGTTTGTTTTTGTTTCTCCAAAGCGGCCATTTCAGCATCTAGCCCTTCCAGTTCTTTCTGCTCTTTGTAGCTTAGTTTACGTTTTGGTGCCGCTGCAGGCGTGTCGGCCTTGACGGGTGCGACCGCAGGTTGTGTTTTGGTCTCGGATTTTAGGTCGTTGTTTTCAGAAAGAAAGTTGCGGTAATCGGTATAGTTTCCCGGAAAATCGCGGATGCCGCCGCTTTCTTCAAACACAAACAAGTGGTCGACGAGGCGGTCTAAGAAATACCGGTCGTGGGAAACGATAATCAAACAACCCGGGAAGTTCATCAAAAACTCCTCCAGAATGTTGAGGGTCGTGATGTCGAGGTCGTTGGTCGGCTCATCCAGAATCAAGAAATTAGGCTCGGCCATCAAAATACGGAGCAGTTGAAGGCGTCGCTTTTCGCCCCCGCTGAGTTTTTCGATGAGTGTGCCCTGCTTATGGGGGGGAAACAGAAAGGCATTCAGGTATTGCGAAGCCGTAACAGTCTGGCCCGTGCCGAGTCGAATGACCTCAGCCACATCTTTTACCCAGTCTACCACCCGCTGACCGGGTTTGTACTCAAGGTCGGTTTGTTTGTAATAACCAAACTGAACCGTATCACCACGCACCACTTGGCCGTTGTCGGGGCGTAGCTCTCCCGTAATCATGTTGAGCAATGTAGATTTCCCTGCTCCGTTTTTGCCGACAATTCCAATTCTATCACCTTTTTTGAAGGTATATAAAAAATTGTCAACGACGGTTTTGCCGCCAAAATGTTTGCCCACGCTGTGGAGTTCAACAATTTTGCTACCCAGTCGCGCCGACTTTACGTTGAGTTCTATTTGATTGTCAAACTTGCGTTGACTCGCCTTCTCTTTAGTGTCTTCAAAGGCGTCTACGCGGTATTTAGCTTTGGTTCCGCGTGCTTTGGGCTGCCTGCGTATCCAGTCGAGTTCTTTGCGGTATAGGTTGCGCGCTTTATCTACTTCGGAGGCTTCGATGGCTTCGCGCTCGGCTTTCTTTTCCAGAAAATAGGCGTAATTCCCTTTGTAGGTAAAGAGCGTGCCGTTGTCCAACTCCACAATCACGTTACAGACGGTATCCAGAAAATACCGGTCGTGGGTCACGAGCAGGAGCGTGGTGTTTTGGGTGTTGAGGTAATTTTCGAGCCATTCCACCATGCTCAAGTCAAGGTGGTTGGTGGGCTCATCCAGAATCAATAAATCGGGGCTTTCAATGAGTACTTTGGCCAGGGCAACGCGTTTGCGTTGTCCACCCGACATGGTTCCTATTTTGACCGAAACGTCGGGAATGCCGAGTTTCCCCAAAATTTCTTTAACGCGGGCTTCAAAATCCCAAGCTTGCAGCGAGTCTACGTTTTCAATGGCGGCCGCAAATCGTTTATCATCGCCCGATAAAAGTGCTTCTTCGTATTCTTTGACGGCTTTTGCCACGGGATTATTGCCTGAAAACAAAACTTCCAAAACAGGAAGTTGTCCGTCAAAATCTGGCGCTTGTTCGAGATAGCCCACGCGAATGTCCTTGCGAACGCTAACGTTGCCTTGGTCAAGGGGCGTAACGCCCGCCAAGATGGTCATTAATGTCGTTTTGCCCGTTCCGTTGGCGCCGATGAGGGCCATTTTGTCGCCGCGACTGAGGCCGATGGTCAAGTCTTTAAACAACCACTTGTCGCCAAAAGACTTGGAAATATTTTCTGCTGAAAGGTAATTCATGCCGCAAAGGTAGCAGGCTTTTGGCTACATATGATATGTAATCGTATTTGTGGCGTTTAATTTGTCACTATTTTGCCTGGTTTTGTTGTAGAAATATGTTGATTGCTAATGAGTTAGGTTTATAATTCTACTATTTTAAGTCGAATGGCTTCAATCACCATTCCCACCCGACTTTTGACGTTCATTTTCTGAAACACTGACTCGCGATAGCCATCGACGGTACGTGGACTGACGCACATTTTGTCGGCGATTTCGACGTAGGTGAGGTCGCTGCAAGCCAACTTAATAAACTCGGTTTCGCGGTCGTTGAGATTTAGGGCCTCGACAGGATTCAAAATGGTGTCGGGGTTGAGGCTTTTGACGAGTTTTCCCGTCACAAATTCAGAATAATAATAACCTTTCGCCACCAGTGAATCTAAGGCCATTTTGAGTTCATACGGCTTGCAGCCTTTGGGTAAGTAGCCGTGCGCGCCGTTGCGGAGCATCTCGACGATGGCTTCTTCCTTATCATTCATTGAAAGGGCCAAAATTCTTATTTTGGGATAATTGTTTTTGAGCCACAACGCCGTTTCGTACCCATTCATTTCGGGCATATTGATGTCGAGCAAAACTATGTTGGGCACCATATTGAGCTGGATGTACTTAATCAATTCTTTGCCATTGCCGACCTCGTAGATGACTTCGTATTCTTCGTATTTTTGAACCAATCCCGACAGGGCTTTGGCCATTAATTCGTGGTCATCAACAATAGCGATAGAGGTTTTCATGAGGTAGGAGAGTGGGTGTAATGAGTAAAAATAAAGTTTGCGCAGTTTGCCTAAATGTATCAAGGATTTAGGTAAAATAAAAAGAAAAAGCACTTGAATTTGTGGGTGCAATGGTGGTCTATACGAATTTAGCTTTTTTATAAAATGAGTTAATTCTTAACGGGTAGCTCAATGAGTATTTCCTTCTTTTTTTTGTTGATAAATACATACTTTCCGCCCATCAATTCGGTACGTCGGTGGAGATTATCTGCCTCTATTTTGACGTTTTTTCCCTGAAACTGAATTGAAATACTGAACAACGTAGGTGTATAATTCAGAATAACTTTAATGTTTGAAACATTGCCCGTACTCCACAGTTTGTTGATTAACTCCTGCACAATTCTGAACAACACAATTTCTTTTTCATAGCCTAACGAATACCGAGTGCCCGAAATCTGTAATTCAATGTTGACGCGGGTTGTTTTCTGAATACGCAGAATTTCGGTAGACAAACTACTGCTTAAATCGAAATTGGTGGAAAGATAGGCGTCCAGATTTCGAATCAATGTGCGTAAATCAAGAATTGTCTTGCCCACAATGTCATTGATTTGTTTGACATAATTCTGTTGCTCTTCGTCCAATGCACTTTCTTCTAGCGTACATAGATAAATCTTGGCGACGGCCAGCATCTGGCCTACGTTGTCGTACAATTCGGTTTCGATGCGTTCAAATGCCTGTTTTTGCACTTCTATCTGCGACTCAAGCACTTCATGTTGATACTCCATTAATTTTTTAGTTTGTTTTAACTCTGTCCCTTCTGCCATGCTCACTGCTGTTTTTTTGATACATTATGACCAATAAAACGACCGATACGATCGGAATAGTACGAAAGTAAAAGGATGGAATGGGGAGCGAAAGGGGAGAATTCCCGTTTTAGGGAGGGTGTTTTACGGTTTTTAGGAAACAACGGGCAATTGAAGCCGTATTTTAGTGCCGATACCCAAGGTAGATTCCAACTGACAGTTGCCACCGATGAGTTCGGTGCGGCGTTTGATATTGCGCAGGCCAGCCCCCGATTCGGTCATTTCTCGGTTCCTTAGCTTCTCATAATCAAAGCCTTTGCCATCGTCTTGAACCGTGAGGCTAAACTGAGTTGGCTCATATTGAAGTGTCACTTTGATATTTTTGGCGGCGGCGTGTTTGAGAGTGTTGTTGAGAATTTCCTGCACCACGCGAAACAGCACAATTTCTTTTTGGCCTTCCAACCGATACGGTTCGCCCTCCGTAATAATCTCGGTTTGGTACTTACTCGTAGCGCGTATACGTTGCAACTCATGCGAAAGGCTCTCCATCAGGCCAAAATCTTTGACAAAATCGCCGTCCAGACTCTTGCTCAGAGCCCGTAGTTCGTGAATGGTTTTGTCGATGACGTCGTTTACCTCGCGAATTTGGGCGGGGGTAGCTGTTTCTTCGTCTTCCAGCATATTCAGTTGGAGCCGCGCCACCGACAGCAGCTGCCCGATGTTATCATGCAACTCACCGCTGATGTGCTGTAAGGTCTGATTCTGGATTTCGAGTTGAGATTGAAGGATTTCCTGTTGGTATTGGGCGTGGAGGGCGGCTTTTTCCTGGCGGTTTTGGGTTTGGCGGCGTTGGAATATGTAAAAAAAAGACACAATGAAAAGTATCAGTAACAAAACTAATATGGTGCCTGCTAACGCAAGATAGAAGAATTCTGATGCTTGATTTGGCATATTAGACCGTAAGCGTAAAGGCCGTACAATATTATATTAAATAATCTAACAAGAAACCAAAGTTTTGATGCTAATTCTCTATCACCAGTATCAATAATTAGTATAAATGCGATTATAAAAAAGGAACTGGAATAAAAGAATAAGGTTCCCGTACAAATCCAAAAATGGGGGTTTTGAGCTAAATGTTCATCTGTTTCAGAATTCAATAATTCAATAAAGTAGGCAATAGACCATACACAATATAAGATGCAAGCCAATAATATAGCATACGTATTGAGCATTTTCAGATTTTGCAAAAAAATGGAATTGTAAACATTCCAACCTAACATGATTGGAATGCTTATAATTATCCATTTTTGAGTTTGTCTGCTTTTGATAATGTATTTGAAATAAATCCCCATTAAGCAATACTGAGCTGGTAAGAATATTGGAAAAAGCCAGCCTGCTATTTTATGCGCTGTAAACAAATTATAGTATCCCAGCGACTCTACTATCAAAGTAATTGTCAGAAGTAAAATCAGAGGCCAAAATTCTTTTTTTGAAGTAACTTTATAATATACTCCAATAAAAACGCATATTAGTATAATCAATAGATAAATGACAATAACTATTTTTTCCAAATTGCTCATATTTTATTTATTGAGGTGGGCAGCAACCAGAGCCGAAATTGTATACTTTACTAATTTCCCAATCGCCAATAGGGGTTAATCTAATATCAGGGATTGTTGAAAAAACAACAGTCAGACTCCCTTGATGATTTATATCAAAAGCAGGATGAATATAAATAGTTTTCGCTAATGGATTTTTAGCAAGAAATTCACTCAAGAATCCATCTTCCAGTCCTCTTTTATAAATATTGTGAGATACTCCTACTGTAGTGATACTTCCTCCTCCTATTCTGCCGCTAAAATTACCAGTTTTTGTCCTGAAATTATTGTCTATTTTATTGTGTTGGGTAGGGGATACTGTTTGAGAATTACACTCAATATAGTCTGTTAAAGAAGTGAAAGTTAAGTCTTTTCTGGCCATTCCTGCAATGAAAATGCTAAGATTGGCATATCTACTGCCATTGTTATTGCACCCAAATTTTATGATAAGTTCTTTGCCGACAAGGTTTTGTAAAATATAATTCTCCAATAAACTTCTGTCAACTACAAAATAATCAGCATCTTGGGAAAAGTCTATTGTTGGGTTATTGTTTTTCCAGTTATCATAATCAGTAAATAAGTTTTTAGCTTGAGGAAAATCAACACCACCTCCATCAAAACGGCTCAAAAAATTCATAACAAGAAAATCAAACTTTTCTTTGTCCTGAATAAAATTGCGTAAGAGTAGTAGCTGTTCAAAGCGTAATTCATCAAATTTGTTTAAAGTAATATCTTCCCACTTTTTGAAGGTCATACTCAAACTTTGTGGAGAATAAGGGACTTTTAACTCTTCTCTAAGATTGAAATAAAAATGCAGAGGCATAGCATTAAATATTTATAGGGTTTAAACAGATATTTAACATAGCACCCGAAAGTGCATATTTTCGATGTCGTTACAAATGTCTTTAAAAAATACCTGTTTTTTTACGTGAAAACCCTCATTTTTATACGTGAAAAATACGGTATAAAATACGGGAAGTTTCCCATAGAATGCAGGGAAAATATTTGCAACCTTTGTTTCACTAAAACCTTACAACGCGATGAATATACTCAACTCTCTCGATGTTCTCATTGGACTTATTGTTATCTATTTGGTGCTAGGCTTGGCCTGTACTGTTATCAATGAGTGGATAGATGCTACACTTCACGTACGCGCAGCACAACTTCGTAAGGGCATTGTCAAGATGTTATCAACCATTGATGGCAAATCACTTGGAGACGATTTTTTCAATCACTCAATGGTTAAAAGTTTAGAGCGTGATACCAATTATGGTCTTTTTACACGCCAAGACAAGCCTACTTATATCTCTAGCCGTACTTTCAGGGAAACACTGCTCAATATTCTAAAAAATGTAGTACAAAGCACCCCTATAAATGTCGATGGCACATTTGAAGAAATAGAAGATGGTATCAATAAACTTCCCGATAGCGACATCAAAGAGCAACTTCAAACCATCATTAGCGAGGTGAAGCGAAATACCAAAGAAGCCACCGACTGTATGAACGCCTTTCAAACTGCCCTAGACAAATGGTTTGATGAATCTATGGAACGTACCTCCGACTGGTATAAGCGCCGAGTACAGTTATGGACGTTTTTGTCGGGAATTATTTTTTGTACGGTACTTAACATAGACACCCTCAAAATTTCTCAATATCTGTGGCAAAACCCCGAAGCACGCGCAGCTTATGTGAAGGCGGCTGATGCTATTGTTCGACAAACTTCCAGCAATTCACTTGTACTTGACTCCCTCAAAAAACAACTATCCAACGGGGACTCATTACAAATAACTGAAGCCAAGCAACAAATAGATTCATTAACCAATCGGCTGAGAACCCAACTGGCACAAGGCACTACGATACCCATGGGCTGGGAAACGGAGGAAATACCCACGGGCGATGCGTTGTTGGGATACTGGCTACGCAAATTAGCAGGACTTATCATCAGTATTGGCGCCGTAAGCGCAGGCGCACCGTTTTGGTTTGATATGCTCAAGAAGGTGATGAATATTAGGAGTGCGCTGAAGATGAAGACGATAGGGAAGGAATAATGATTTTTTCACTTAAACACATACTATAATGAAGACTTCCATTTTTAGCATTTTGCTATTACTTTATGTTACTACCCTTTGGGGACAAACTTCAGAAGAAATTAAAGCAGACAGCTTGCGCTTGAAAAAACTTCAACTCGATAAAGCTATCGTAGAGGCGCAGAATGCTTTGACAAATGCACAAGACGCTCCGGTTACAGCCGAAAAAACAGCCGCGGAGGCAGCAAAACAACAGGACTTAGCGGATGCAAAGGCAATAAAAGATTTATTGGGAGCATCGTTGCCAACACCTCTTACAGGAAATATTACTTTTAGCAACAACGAAAACGCCCTTGCTGAAACAAGAGTACTCATTTACAAGAATTTAGATTTATTGATCAAGAAATACTTGCAACAAATATCAGACACCAAGTGTACCCCTTTGAAGTGCAATGATTCCTCTAAAATTGTCATCCATAATGCTTCTCTTTATAATTCTTTGCCAAATTACATGGCATTGATAGAAGAAATAGAACTTATTTTAAAAAGTTATGAAACTCAACTAAATAAAGTTCAAAATAGGGCGGTTAATAACCCTCTAACAGCAATTTCAGTAGGCAATGAAGTTTTGAAAACGCTTCTTTCCTTATCAACGATGTTTCGAACAGAAACCGACTTTAGAATCAATGATGAGGAAATTAGTGAGAGTTCACTGGTGTCTATGCTAAGACAAAGAGACACCTGCTGTTTAA
The DNA here is from genome assembly GCF_024158025.1 of Runella salmonicolor. NCBI lineage: Bacteria > Pseudomonadati > Bacteroidota > Cytophagia > Cytophagales > Spirosomataceae > Runella > Runella salmonicolor. The sequence goes on along the minus strand of NZ_JAMZEL010000001.1, from coordinate 926,195 downwards.
GAAAATACTACTACCCAACTATAATGCCTTTGGTCGCATCTAAAAAAAGCCCTTTGCTGAGTATTATTTTTAAGATAGATAGTGTAAAGGCTCAATTAGAGAAGGAAATCAATACGTTTAAGCAAGATGAGAAAGAAAAACTAACAAACAAAAAGGAGGGTTTGGAAAAACAGAAAGCAGAACAAGATAAAAAGATTTCGGAGGCTTCTGCCTCCATAAAACCTCAAATACAAAAAATTATTGATAGCTTGAAAATCGAGATTGCAAAAATAGAAAAGCAAATTCCTTTAGCTGGAAATAAATTTGATAATGACAAAACAAGCACCGATACAATCTATGACAGACTACGAAAAGAGCTTTTTGAGAAAGATTCTACTACTAAAACTACATTATTGAACTCTTTATTAAGAGCCGAAGCCCTTTTGGATGTTTTAAAAAGTGGTGCTTATACGCTTAGACTGAGTGCGAAGGGTAAGGGAACGAATAAAGTCAAGAAGTTTTTATGGAGGACTACACTCAAACATTCTGGATTTGTAGAAATGGAGTATCAACTTTTTGATGCGGAGTCTGTATTAATTCAGGCAGATGCGATGTACGAGTACAGCCCATATACTAAAACAAAAGACATCAAATAACGATGAAAACGAGGCGAATTATTGTTAAAATGAGAGAAGGGCATGCGTTGTCAGACCTTTTGAGTTCTGACAAAATAACCTTCAAGGCCGAAGCATTAGGTCAGTTTGAGGGCGACGAAAATGCTAATAGCCATCTAGACCCGTTTTCGAAAAAGAATGATATTCCTGAAAAAGAGCATTACAACGCACCATTTTATCATAAACTCGGCAAAATGGACAAAGAAACTTACCGAACCTTCAAGATTGATTGTGCCAATGAAGAGGAATTTAGGAAAGTGATGGATAGTTGCGAAAATCAAAAAGGCAAAGTAGAATTATTGTATGAAGACGGTCTCATTTATCTCCACGCCCCCCCGCCCAATGACCCCGAGTTTATCAAAACACAACGTAAAATATATGATCAGTTGGGTGTAGAAGAATGTTGGGACTTTGTGAGAGGTACAAGTCAGATTGTTGGAGTGATTGATACGGGAGTTCTTACAACCCATCCAGATATAGCACAGAATCTTTGGAAAAGAGGTACTCAGGTGGGATATACCTATCCAAATAGCCAAAGAATGGAAGATACTGCTGGACATGGCACACCAGTAGCAGGTATAATTGGAGGTATCGGTAACAACGGTATTGGCATTGTAGGAGCCGCTCCCGAGGCGTTGGTACAAATGCACAAACTTTTTCTTCGAGGTACCGAAGAATTCATGAGTCAGGCACAGACCGCTATCAATACTGCTAAACAGGATAAAATAAGAATAATGAACTGCTCTTTTGGAATTGAATCAAGTTTTCGAAATACTGATGCTGAAAGAGAATTTCAACGTTGTATCAATAGCCTTAGCGACACTATATTGTTTGTCTTTTCAAGCGGGAATGGTACTGATAACGATTTAAATAGGATTGATATTAGCACTACTTTTCTGAATGAACTTCCTAATGTTTTGAAAGTCGGGGCGTTAGATGGCAATAACCAAAAAGCATCTTATTCGAACTTCGGGCGGGATGTTGTTTATGCTTATGGAGATATAATGAGTACAAACAATACAAATTCATATGCTATGTTTCACCATACATCTGCTGCAGCACCGCAAGTATCGGGTATCTGCGCATTGTTGATGAGTGCTTTCCCTCATGTCCCCGTTCAAAAAATTAGGAATGCGATATTAATGACAGCAAATCATGAGAACGACCGAGTGAATGCCATTGGAGCTTTAAAACTTTTACAACAACAGGAGTCTATTTTTGTATAGACAGTTGCAACTTTCCAATTTACCGTTAGTTTTTCATTTCAAAACAAAACCATCTCGCGGGTAGCTTAACCTTCAAGCAACATGAAACTAACCAACGACAACTCAATGAAGGCGCGTCTGATAAGAAAACTTACCAAAAATCGAATCGCGCACAGTGAGTTGAACACACTGATGACAATGGCGACTGCCGACGACCTAAAGTCCATCACTCAATCGGTTTTTGACATGGACGAAGCGACCTTGCTTGAGCGGTCGGCAGTGGAAGGGGCTACGCGATGGCTCAATAGCCTTAAAAACGACCGCCGTAAAGACCTGTATGTTAAGAAGATTCAACATTCGCCCCGCAATGAGCTCAAAAAAGTGGTAGCCGAAGGTGATTCTTGGTTCAACTATCCGATTATTCTCACGGACATTCTCGACTGGATTAGTATGGACAAAAACACGGCTGTTTTCAGCCTTGCTTCGGCCTCCGATTGGCTGGTCAATATTCTGGCATCTAGGGAGTATGTCAATGGGCTATCAGTCCATCAGCCCGATTTTTTTCTGATGAGCGGCGGAGGTAATGATGTAGGAGGAATGAGTCGCATGGCGCTTATGGTGACGCATAGGCCTAATACAACCTCGGAGTTGCACTACAGTGATTGGGCAAAACATCTTATCGAAAATGCCCACAAAAAACCGTACCTATTGCGCAACGAAGTAAGTTTGGATGCTCGAAAACCAACCGAAAAAAGGTGGAACAGGGCCATTGGCTATTTATCTAAAGACTTTTTTGCGTTGATGATGCTCTTTCGTTTGCAGTATTACTCGCTCTTTCATAGTCTGTTGGTAAGCGGTAATGAAAAATTTCCCGACCTAAAAATCATTACCCAAGGCTACGATTTTCTGGTACCTTCCGACAATAATGGCTGGGGTGTCAACCCGTTAAAATGGTATATTCCCATCCTTCGTTGGATTGGGCATGGTTGGTGGCTGAAAAAACCGTTGATTTTTAAAGAATTATCTGATGAAGAATTGCAACTGGATATTCTCTATGCGTGCATGTATTTCTTTAATGAAATGATGATTGAACTCGAAGAGAAATTTATGGAGCTTCACCCAACGGCCAAAGGACGCCTTTTTCACATCGACTCGCGTGGGTTGGTGCAGGCCCATGAATGGACGGACGAGATTCATCCTCAACCCCATAAGTTCAGAATTATTGCCCAAACTTACCTTGCCTGTATTCACGGAGAGGCTGCTACTTATAAGCATGTCTATCGCTCGGTCAATTACCAACCAAAAAAGTTATGAAAATTTCATCACTCCTATTTATCGTTGTTGGTGGTTTAACTGCGTACCTATTTTTTACAATGGCGGCTATTTTTCAAGGAAATTTAGACCCTTGCTGTAACTTCTGGCCCACTGCTGAGTGTTTAGAGGAGCAGTTTAAGTTGCTTACTTCTATCCAAAAATGCCAACTTCTCGACGTCGTTCATCTCGACTATTGGTACCTCATTTGTTATCCATTTTTGCTTGGAATCTGGGTATATCGTGAAATGCAGGCGCAAATATTGCTTTGGACCAATACCCTACTCAGGTGCTGTTTGTTGGTACTCGCTATTTTGTTCTTGGCTGATATAACCGAAACTATCCTTTTGGAACAGCTTCTTAAAGGTATTACATATCCATTTAAAGTCATTGCCATATTCACTCGTCTCAAATGGGCAACCCTTACTTTTGTACTTTTAATTCTTTTGATTAGTATAATAGGGCGTAAAACAGGCCTTTTCCCTTTATCTTTGCGGCTCAAAAACCGAATTGAATGATTTCAGTAGATAACGTAACCGTAGAGTTTGGGGGAAGGGCCTTGTTTAGTGATGTAACCTTCAACATCAACGAAAAAGACAGAATAGCCCTCATGGGCAAAAATGGAGCAGGGAAGTCCACCCTGCTCAAAATCATAGCGGGTGCCGACAAGCCCACACGCGGCAAAATCTCCGCTCCCAACGATGCCGTGATTGCCTACTTGCCACAGCACTTGCTGACGCAGGATGATTCAACGGTTTTTGAAGAAACCGCCAAGGCGTTTGCCGAAGTGTTGGGAATGAAAACCGAACTAGATGAACTAAACCATCAGTTAGAAACACGAACCGACTATGAATCAGACGCATATATGGCCATCATTGAGCGCGTGTCGGAGTTGAGCGAGAAGTACTATTCGACCGAAGAAGTCAATTATGACGCTGAAATCGAAAAGACACTTTTAGGGCTGGGCTTTCTGCGCTCGGATTTTGATCGGAAAACCAATGAGTTCAGCGGTGGCTGGCGGATGCGAATCGAGTTGGCCAAAATTCTGTTGCAGACGCCCGATTTGATTTTGTTGGATGAGCCTACCAACCACCTCGATATTGAATCGATTCAGTGGCTGGAGGAGTTTTTGATCAATACCGCCAAAGCCGTCATCGTTATCTCGCACGACCGGGCTTTTGTCGATAACATCACCAACCGCACCATTGAAATCACCATGGGGCGCATCTATGATTATAAGGTAAACTACTCGCAGTACCTCCAACTCCGAAAAGAGCGCCACGAACAGCAGCAAAAGCAGTTTAACGACCAGCAGAAAATGATTGCCGAAACCACCGAGTTTATTGAGCGTTTTAAAGGAACGTACTCAAAAACCTTGCAGGTGCAGTCGCGGGTGAAAATGCTGGAAAAACTGGAGATTGTGGAAGTCGACGAAGTAGATACGTCGGCGCTCAACCTGAAATTCCCGCCTGCACCGCGCTCAGGCAATTATCCCGTCATTGTGGAGCAATTGAGCAAAAGCTACGGCGACCACTTGGTGTTTAAAGATGCAAGTATGACCATTGAGCGCGGCCAGAAAGTGGCGTTTGTGGGCAAAAACGGCGAAGGAAAATCTACGCTCGTCAAGGCCATCATGGGGGAGATAGAGTACGAGGGGGAAATGAAACTCGGACACAATTCCATGATTGGTTATTTTGCGCAGAATCAAGCCGCTTTGTTGGATGGAGATTTGACCGTGTTTCAGACGATTGATAACATTGCCGTGGGTGATATTCGCACCAAAATCAAAGACCTTTTGGGGGCGTTTATGTTTAGCGGCGAGAGTATTAACAAGAAGGTCAACGTGCTTTCGGGTGGAGAGCGTACTCGCTTGGCCATGATTAAACTACTACTCGAACCCGTCAATCTTTTGATTCTGGATGAGCCTACCAACCACCTCGACCTCAAAACAAAAGATATTCTGAAGGATGCTCTCAAGGCTTTCGAAGGAACCATCATTCTGATTTCGCACGATCGTGATTTTTTGGACGGGCTGGCGGAGAAGGTGTTTGAGTTTGGAAACAAGCGCGTCAAAGAACACTTGGAAGACATCAACGGTTTTTTGCGTAACAAGAAAATGGAAAACTTGCGTGAGATTGAACGTAAAGATAAATAACAAATAATTGGTAGTTATCTGACTACTTAGCCCCGTATTTCTTGCCTGAGAAATACGGGGTTTTTCTTTGGTCCACGCTGCGTTTTCAAAATTGAGAAGCCTTGAATACTGCACAAAATTACAATAAACTTCATGGTTGACCCACGTGATACCAAACGGCAGAATAAAAGTGCTTTTAATCTAAAAATAGGTTGTTTTTAGGGTTCGTAAGAGAGAAAAAAACAGTTTAAAAGAGGGATAAATCCTATTTTAGCCCAATTTTAGTGGCTTTTTGCTTCTTCAAACTTTTGCCAATTCTCTATAAATATTCTTTTCTGAGTATTGTTTTTAATCTTACTTTCTCCATATTTTACATCTTTGTTGCAAAAGTTGGCAAAATTGGCTCTATCTTGTTTTTGTACAAATATTTACCTTGTTAGTATAATTTACGGCCTTTTTCTTCCATAAAAAATGGTTAATGTTAAAAAATATAAAATTTTATTTGGTGATTTAATAAAAACACATTAATTTTGAATCCGTAAAAAGTACAACAACACCAAGTGAATTATTCAACCACCTAAAATCATACATGTCAATGGCAAAGGCTAAATTAGAGTACATCTGGTTGGACGGCTACAAGCCCACCCAAAGTTTGCGTAGTAAAACCAAAATTGAGAACGATTTCTCAGGTAAATTGGAAGATTGCGATATGTGGTCGTTTGATGGTTCTTCAACAGAGCAAGCACCAGGCGGTTCGTCTGATTGTTTATTGAAGCCCGTTTTTATCTGCCCCGATCCAGAGCGTTCAAAATTAGGTACGCCTGCTTATTTGGTGATGTGCGAAGTGCTAAACTCTGATGGTACTCCACATGAGTCTAATGGCCGAGCTACTATCGAAGATGGTGACAATGATTTTTGGTTTGGATTTGAGCAAGAGTATTTCTTATGGAATCTCGAAACTAATAAACCCCTAGGCTTCCCTGCCAATGGTTACCCTGCTCCACAAGGTCCATACTATTGCTCAGTAGGTGCTCAAAACGCTTTTGGACGTGACATCATCGAAGAGCATCTTGAGTATTGTCTTCAGGCAGGTTTGAACGTGGAAGGTATCAATGCCGAGGTAGCAACAGGACAGTGGGAGTTCCAAATTTTCGCTAAAGGTGCCCAAGAAGCAGGTGACCAAATCTGGGTAGCGCGTTATTTGTTGGAGCGTATGGGTGAAAAATACGGCGTAGGTATCAACTGGCACTGTAAGCCACTCGGTGCTACCGACTGGAACGGTTCGGGTATGCACGCCAACTTCTCAAACACTGTTTTGAGAACTGCAGGTAATAAAGAAACTTTCGATAAAATTTGTCAAGCGTTTGCGCCAGTAGTAGCTGAGCACATCGCGGTGTATGGTGCGGATAACCACCTACGTTTAACTGGTAAGCACGAAACACAATCAATTGACCAATTCTCTTACGGTGTATCTGACCGTGGAGCATCTATTCGTATCCCAATTGTAGCGGTAAAAAGAGGCTGGAAGGGATATTTGGAAGATCGTCGTCCCAACTCGGCTGCCGATCCTTATAAAGTAGCGGCTCGCATTATCAAGACCGTTAAAGGCGTGAAAATCTGATTTTTGGAATACATAGCACTAAAAAACCCCGTCTTTGGCGGGGTTTTTTGTTGTAAAGATTTCGACTTATAGGAATGTTTTTGTGGGTTTTTGATGTCTCTTTTTGTTGTTTTGGTACAAAATTAGATTTGTACAATTACTTATTTTATATATTAAATTTTGATTAATTTTTTTTCGCGGCTCAGTCGCTAAATTTTATTTTCTTTAAAACCGCTGAAAACAGGCAGAAAAACTTGTTTTTTTTTCTTTTCTTTAAGGAAAATTTTAATTTTTCGCGTTTCTAACAGCGTTATCTTACCCTATATGCCCCAACTGATTGAATTAAGTACCTTTGGTGACCCCAATGGAAAGCTTACCGTTTTTGAAAAAATTCTTCCTGGTGACATTAAAAGAGCCTTTTATATCTACGGAGTCCCTCCTGGAGAGCAAAGAGCCAAGCATGGACATAAAAAAACATGGAATGCCCTTATTCCAGTAGCTGGAAGTTGCCGAATCATTGTTACTTCGAAAGATGGTGAGCAGACTTTTTATCTAAATCATCCAGCACAATGTCTAATTATTCAGCCAGGAGATTGGCACATCATGGACGAGTTTTCATCGGATGCTATCTTACTGGTTTTGTCTAACGAATACTACGATAAAGAAGACTACGTATACCAAAAACCATGATACCTCACCTAGACCTAAAGCAAATCAATCGGCCGTATCAGGCTGAAATTGCCGAAGCTATGCAAAGAGTGGCGGAGTCGGGATGGTATGTGTTGGGTAGAGAGGTCGCTTCTTTTGAGCAAAATTGGGCTGCTTATTGCGGTGTTTCGCATTGTATTGGAGTGGCCAATGGCCTCAATGCGTTGGAATTGATATTTAAAGCCTTCGATTTCCCCGAAGGAAGTGAGGTGATTGTGCCTGCCAACACCTACATTGCTTCTATACTTTCGGTAACGAATTTGGGACTAAAACCCGTGTGGGTAGAGCCTGACCCCAAAACCTATAACATTGACCCCAAAAAAATTGAGCGGAAAATTACCCCAAAAACCAAGGCTATTTTGGCCGTGCATCTTTACGGCAAATGTTGCACCATGAAACCCATTTGGGAGCTTGCTCAAACCTATGATTTGAAAATTATTGAGGATGCGGCCCAAGCCCACGGAGCAACTTATGCTGGACTAAAAGCGGGTAATCTGTCGGATGCTGCGGCATTTAGTTTTTATCCAACCAAAAATTTGGGCGCTTTGGGAGATGCTGGTGCCGTGACTACAAATAATGCCGAATTGGCGCGCAAAATATCAAGCCTGCGCAATTATGGCTCCACCATCAAGTATTACAACGACCACGTAGGTACCAACAGTCGATTGGATGAATTGCAGGCGGCGATTTTGAACGTAAAGTTGGGGTATTTGGATGCCGAAAACATACGCCGCCGAGAATTGGCCCGTTATTTTCTATCCGAAATCAAAAATCCTGATTTAATACTGCCAAACGCGAAAACGCTGTACGAAGACGCTTGGCACCTTTTTGTGGTCAGGCATCCTAAAAGAGAAGAATTTATCGACTATTTAATGGACAATGGCATTCAGGCCACGGTTCATTATCCCGTTCCGCCTCATAAACAAAGAGCTTACGCTGAATATAATCACTTAAGTTTGCCCATTACGGAGCAAATTCACAACGAAGTGGTGAGTCTGCCGCTTCATCCTGCGCTGACCAACGAAGAGGCCGCGTATATTGTTCAAACCATCAATCAATCCGTTTTTCAAGCTCATGCTACTGTCGGTTATTATTCCGGTATATAATAGTGCCCGGACCATCGGCAGGCTGGTTGAACATGTACTGGAAACGTTGGACAAAAATACGGTAGAAATCATTTTGGTCAACGATTGTAGCCGCGACGAATCCGAAAAGGTCTGTACAGAGTTGGCGCGTCGTTTTGAGCAAGTTAAGTTCATCTCGCTTCGTCGAAACTTTGGGGAGTTTAATGCGGTCATGTGCGGGCTAAACCATGCTTCGGGAGATTACTGTGTGATGATTGACGATGATTTTCAGAACCCTCCTTCCGAAATTCTGAAATTAATGACCACTGCCCAAGACCATCAGTATGACGTTGTTTTTTCGTTTTATGGTCAAAAACAACATTCATTGTTTCGAAACTTTGGTAGTATGCTCGTCAATCGCCTTACTACTTGGCTTTTGGAAAAACCCAAGGACCTGTATTTGTCGAGCTTCAAACTTATCTCGAAGCCAGTAGTGCAAGAAATCATCAAATACAAAGGACCTTATCCTTATATTGACGGATTGATTTTCCGCGTAACGCGCAACGTGGGGCGGGTGCAGGTATCTCATAACAAACGCGAAGATGGGCAGTCGGGCTATACGCTGCGAAAACTGACGTCTTTGTTTTTGACGATTCTGTTTGGTTATTCCCTCAAACCCCTGCGGCTACTCACGGCGGCGGGTTTATTGTTTATGGGATTGTCATTTGTTTCGGCGTTGGTTGATGTAATACTTTATGCGTTTCGTGCGCAGTTTTTTATTCTTAATTCTGCCCTTATTTTACTTATTTTTTTTAGTGGAATGATTTTGACGGCTTTGGGGGTGGTGGGAGAGTACATTGGCCGGATTTATATGGCTCAAAGCGGGCTGCCGCAGTATATCGAGAAAAGTGTTTCTAAATAATGAATGCCAAAACATATTTTCCGAACTAGTGATATTTTTGTGAACCCATGATAGGTAAATACGACGAATATAAACGGATGTATGATGCGGAACGCCATTTGTGGTGGTACCGGGTTTTGCACCAGAAGGTGACAAGGAGTATTAAAAAACACTTCCCAAACCGCCCTGATATTTCAATTCTTGATGCTGGCTGTGGCACTGGAGGAATGCTGATGCACTTGCTTGAGCAGGGGTTTTCGAATATTGAAGGGTTTGATTTTTCGGAAGATGGCGTTGCTTTTTCACAAATGAGAGGTTTGGCCGTGACCCATCATAACCTCACAAAAATTGCCGACTACAAGCCTGGGCAGCAATTTGATGTTATCATCTGCAACGATGTTTTTACTTATTTCAGCGATGCCGTGATTCAGGAAATCGTAATGGGTATTCGTACTAAACTTAAACCTGGGGGGATTTTTATTACAAACAATAATTCCCACGAGGCTTTTTCGGGAATACATGATATTGTGGTAGGCGGCCAAAAACGTTTTATCAAAGAGGATTTGGAACGATTGGTAGATAGGGCAGGCTTATCTATTTCTTATTGGACTTACTGGAGTTTTTTCCTTTCCCCCCTTATTATGGCGGTTCGAGCGTGGCAACGTTTTCAGTTGCGTCGGGGATGGATAGATTTGTCAAAACAAGCTTCTGATGTGGCAGTACCTCCTTTTTTTATTAATATTCCCCTTTATTGGCTTGTCAAGCTGGAAGAGGCGGTTTTACCCCGGGCATCGTTCGGGAGCTCCCTTTTTACAGTAATGAATCCTGCCAGTCAGGTAAAGGAGTAAGATAAATGCATAAAATTAAAACAGTTAATTGGCTTTTAATAGGGCTGATGGTGGGGGTGTTTCTGCTTAGGTGGAGCAATATGAGCCCGCGCGAGCCTAATATTGATACAAGTACGTGGTTGGCGGGGGTTATTTCGATTGATAAATCCTCCGACCCGATTTGGACTTGGCTCAATTATACCGACGGTCGCCCCCTCACGGTTGTGCCGTTGCTCATAGCCAGTGCACTGGGGTTTGACGCCACTTACCCCGTGGCCGAAGGAGTCGGGATTATTTGTTGGTTGTTTACCTTCGTTATTTTATATCAAACACTTCGTTGGCTTTCTCGATCAGCTTTACGAGCGTTGACGGTGATATTGCCGTTGCTGACTTGGCTGGGAACCACCGCCTACCACGACCATATTGCCTATAACTCAGAAGCAGTGAGTGTATTGATGCTCACCGCTGGCATCAGTGCGTACGTTTATGCGTTTCATCGGCGAGATTTACCCGCGGGCAATCGTCAGCTTTCGGTTGTGTTTTGGCTAAGTTTGGGAATTGGGTTGGGCTTGCTGGTCTATGCTAAGTTTCAAAATGTGCCAATGGGCTTGATTATTGCCGCTTTTCTTGCCTACGAACTTATCATCCAAAAAGGCTGGAAAAGCCTGGGTTGGTTGGTGGTTGGAGGGTTTATGCCCACTTTAGTCGTCAACGTTTATTTTGCCCTGCGCGGAGAGCTAGATACGTTCTGGAACAACTACTTTTGGTATTATTTTTATTACGGGTATTCGGACGAATTTTCTAAACTACCTGTATGGAAACGCTTCAGCCCTTGGCGGGTGGGGAGTTTGATGTGGCAAAGCTACGCCATCCGTTTTGTGTTTGGCGGGTGGTGTTTGGCGGTGCTTGTGGGCTTTCTAGGCACCGTAAAAAAAGTAAGTTTAGACCGTTCTAATCGCCTGTTGCTGTTTGCGGTTACTTTTTTGGTGGTTACTTTTTACGCAATTCTACAATCTGGAAACCCCTACACGCATTACACGCTCTTTCTACCGATGCCGCTTACTTTTCTCATCGGGGTGCTGTTGAGCCGCCCTTCAGCACTCCAATGGAGCTCGCTGAAAAATTGGGTATATGGAATTGTATTGGTAAGTGCCATAGGGCAGGGGATTTTTAACCTTACCAACCGCCAACCGCTGGAGCCCCTTGGATACGATGAAATTGACCAACAGGTGGTGAAAATTATCAAAGAAAATACGAAACCTACTGACCATCTGGTTATCTGGGGCTACGCAGATCGGTTTTATGTTTATACGGGACTGCCGATGGGCTACCGCTGGCCGCACACCATCGGAATTTATTGGCCCAGCGCCCAGCATGACATTCGGGTGAAAGACTTTTTGGCGGATGTGAATCAAAATCAACCCGTCATTTTTGTGGATTTGAACGGGAGTTTGATAAATACGGAAGGAAAAACCGAGCACCAACATGAGTATTTCCCGCCGATTGCTAATTTTGTAAAACAACATTATCAACTGATAGCCCAAGTAAATGATGGTTCTCCAAAGGGCGCGCGGATTTATAAACGAAAGTAAAAATGAACGAAAAAAGCACCGAATTTTTGTATACCTACCTCAACAATGCTTCGCCCACTGGTTTTGAATCGTCGGGACAGCAAATTTGGTTGGATTATTTAAAACCCTACATTGATGATTATTTTGTGGATACCTACGGAACCGCCGTGGGCGTCATCAATGAAGGAAAACCCTACAAAGTCGTGATTGAAGCCCACTCCGACGAGATTTCTTGGTTTGTCAATTACATTTCCGACGACGGTTATATTTACGTCATCCGCAACGGGGGCTCTGATGCCGTCATTGCGCCTTCCATGCGGGTTAATTTACACACCAAAAAAGGTGTTGTCAAAGGCGTTTTTGGCTGGCCTGCCATCCACGTGCGTGAGCTCGCCAAAGATACCGCTCCTAAAGTGGCTGACCTGACGATTGACGTAGGCGCAACCACAAAGCAGGAAGTGCTGGACATGGGGATTCATGTCGGAACGGTGGCTACTTTCTCGGATGGCCTGTTTGAATTGAACAACCGTTATTTTGTAGGACGGGCGTTGGACAACCGCATTGGTGGATTTATGATTGCGGAAGTAGCTCGCCTGTTGGACGAAAATGCCATCAACCTGCCTTTTACGCTTTACATTGTCAACTCGGTACAGGAAGAAATCGGCCTGCGCGGCGCGGAGATGATTGTGCGTCGTCTGAAACCTGACTTGGCCATTTGTACAGACGTAACGCACGATACCCAATCGCCGATGTATAAGAAAAAAGAGCAAGGGGATTTGAAATGCGGAAGCGGCCCAGTGTTGTGCTACGGTCCAGCAGTGCAAAACAACGTATTGGATATGCTGATTCAGGTAGCCGAAGAGAAAAAAATTCCGTTTCAGCGCCAAGCCGTCAGCCGTTCTACTGGAACAGATACCGATGCTTTTGCGTACGCAACGGAAGGGGTGGCCTCGGCTTTAATTTCACTTCCGCTCAAATACATGCACACCACCGTTGAAACGGTTCATAAAGAGGACGTGCAGAATGTCATTAACCTCATGTACGAAGTGTTGGTGCAATTGAAAGGAGATGAGGATTTTAGATACTTGAAGTAAGTAATGATAGTTTGAAAAAATAATGGTTTTTATTCAGCAAAGTGCCCGTTTAAGGCACTTTGTTTTTTTTAGCCTATAAAGTTTTGCTCAAAGCTCTTCCCGTTCTCTTAATTGCATCCCTGAATTTGAGCTTTAAATACGCTACCAGCTTCGGCCTGAAACCCTGGGTTTAATTCAATTGCAGCTCCTGCCTGATAAACAACATTCGCTCCGCTTTGAATGAGGTTGGCGGCTTGGATGGTTTGCCCCGCCTGAATCGTCATGGGTTCACCGTTCGCTAGGGTTTGGGTCAACGTGCGGGCGGGTGGGCAAGGATCCGTGACGGTAAACTCACGCTCGGCAAACGCGCCGTTGGTGGTATAAGTCCCCGCCTGAACGGCGCGTACCCGTACCGTTCCTTCTTGCCCAGTAAGCGTGATGAGGTTTCCATTGGAAAGGGTGGCGGGCCCGCTTACCACAAAATACTTGATGGCAAACCCCGAAGAAGCAGTGGCATTGAGCGTAAAAGCAGGTGAGGTGATTAGCTTGGGCGGGACAGAATCCAGCGTAACCGTTTGTTGCGTAATGGGCCGCGTGACGTTGAAAGTCCGCTCCACAATCGGGGCTTGATTATAGTTAGTGAGAGTGCTTCCGTGTTGAGCAGCCCGAATTGTTACTTGTCCAGGTTTTCCCGTTAAAGTGACGGTTGAGCCGCCTATGGTTGCGGGGCCCGAAACCAAGTAGTAGGAAACAGGCAACGTAGAACTCGCGGTAGCATTTAGGGCAAACGCCGAAGCCGTCGTTAGTTTGTCGGGGATAGCGGGGAAAGTAATGGATTGTTGTAAACCGACACAATTGAGGTTAATGTCTTTGGTATAAGTTGTTGATAACCCCTGCTGGTCGGTGACGATGAGATAAATCCGAATCCAATACGTAGCCACTCCCTTTTCGCACTCCAAAGAAGGGAGAGAGATGTTCTGGTCGTTGTTGGTGTAGGTTGTGTAAAGGTGCTCGTGGTCATTGTGAGCGAGCATGATTTTCCAGACGTACGTAAGTTGAGCGCTGTCGGTGTGGTCGTCGGAGGCAAAGGCGCTGAGGGTGATAGGGTATGCGGCATTGGCCGCGATAGAATTTAGCGAGTGAATACTGCTGCTGTCGATGACGGGAGGGGTGTTGTTGAGGCTTACGTAGAGAGAATCGTAGCCTTTTTCGCCGTTGGGGTCGGTTACGGTGAGTTTTACTTTGTACGATGTTTGGCCCGCATTCGTAAAAACGTGATGAGGGGCGAGGGTGGTTTCTACGGGGCTACCATCACCAAAATTCCACTGATAAGTAATTGTTTGGTTGTCGGGGTCGTAGGAGTCTAGGGCCGAGAAAGCCGTGATGAAAGGGCTGCTGCCCGCCGTGGTATCAGCTTTAATTTTGGCAATAGGCGGTTGATTGAAAGGCGAATAGCGCATTCGACGAATTTCCAGATTTCCATACGTAACGTAGTAAATAGTACCTTCTATGGGGTGAATGGCCATACATACCATACCCCCGCCAATGTTATAATTGAAACGATTGACGTATTGGACATTGTAGTTCGCATCTAATTTTACGTTATAAACAATCCCGCTGGCATCACCCACAAAATAAGTGTTTTTGTACGCGGGAGGATAGGTATCTTTATTATAATACACACCAGCTACGGCTGAGTTGCCCTGCATGGGGTTGATGCCAGGTACCTGTGCACTGCCGATGTTAAATATAGTGTCATTTTTGATAGCGCGACCTGGCGTATTTTCAGGAGTGGTACGGTAGTCTATAATGGGTTTGATAGGATTGGCTGGCCAGTAAGCGGAGGGGCGGTTATGGGTTTTATTCATTCCTTCAATACGTGGCCAACCAAAGTTTTGCCCGCCTTCTACCACCATATTATATTCTTCTTTATCACCTTGTCCTACATCACCCACCAAAAAATCTCCAGGGTCGTCGGTGTGATTTCCGGTGAGGGGAATGTGCATGATTCGGAAAGGGTTTCGAAATCCGCTCGCCCAAACTCTGGACTGGGCGGTGCGTGGGCTGGCGGCGTTATAGTACGGATTGGAGGGTAGGCCGTCTCCCGTATTGGGGTCGATACGTAGGAGCTTACCGCTATGAGAGCTAAGGAGTTGAGAGCGATTCGCTCCGATGTTTTCGGCGTTGGTCATTACGCCTCTATTCAGACATTCCTGATAGGCGGTTTCGGGGTGTGAACCATTATCATCGTTGGAGTAATAAGCGCCGTCGCCCGTCGAAACGATGAGCGAATTGTCGGTTCCAAACACCAACGTACCCCCCATGTGCGATAGCTTTGTGATGGGTATTCCCGTGGAGTTGCTTTCGCCAATGAGGATTTTATTTAATGAACTACCATAATCGGTCGTTGGCAAAAGGGTTGGGTGATTTGGGTTGTTGGCTTTGAAGCGTTTGACCCTCCCAATGGCGGCATCTTCGCTGCTGCCCCCTACAATGTGACTTGAATAATACACATAAAAAAAGCCATTGGTAAAAAAATCAGGGTCTAGCACAAAACCCAACATTCCTCCATCAAAATTACCTTTGACATCGCCTCGAATGTCAAGCATCAGCGACCATGAATAATTATTTTTATTTGTGTTGGGCAGTACATACGGCAATACAAATACTTTTCCGTCTTTGGTCCACGCGAAAGTTCGTCCATTTGCGTCAAATGTAATCCCAACGATAGCTTCAGAATAGGTGCCATTCCAAATCCCCCTAAACGATTCATCGACAAAGCCAGATTGAACTTGTGCAGTGCTGTTTAATGCAGAGATAAGCAGTGTAACAATGAAAAATGCCGTTTTTTTTAATATAAAATTCAGTCTCATTTTTTCGATTTCAGTTCAAGAGTTCTTTCGTTGAGACTTTTTTTGTCTTTGAAAGTTACTCTCTATTTACAAACGGTAAAATTAGCTGAATGTTCTAACAGTTGTATACCGTACGATAAATGACGTCTTTGTCTCTTTTGGATATTTTATTTATTAACAATGAGATTGCCTGGGTTTTGTTATATACGGATAAAATAAACCAAAAGTTTATCTGACTCAAGAACAAAATGCGCTGACTTCTGTGGAAGGGGCGTTTTATTTAGGGATTTACAAAGAAGAGAAAACTCTGACTACGATGCTGTAAGGCATTTGTTACAATTTGATTACTTTTGTTAACGTGCAGGATTGGTGATAAATACCACTTCAATGAGCGCGCGTAAACCCTTTCATTTCGAAACTAACCCTTTTGATTTCATGCTATTCCCCAAACACTATTTGGTGAGTGCAGTACTGACCTTTTCAGGTTTGTCTGCGGCGTATGCTCAACCTTCCCCCACCAATTCGTTGTATAAACAAACGAGCGAAGTCCACCATTTGATGACCAATTATGCCGCCGACCGGGGCAGTCTGACGCGGTTTTACGTGGTCGAAAACTCCCCCGAACGCCGCCAGCGACTGGAAAAATTGACCAGTGATTATCTGGGACAGCTCCAAAAAATGGACTTTGACAAATTACCCGTTGATAGCCAAGTGGATTATGTATTGTTTCAACGAAACTTACAGGTCGATATTCGAGAATTGGGTAAAGAAGCGGTGGAAGTGGGGCAGATTCAGCCTTGGTTTCCGTTTGCGGAGAAGATTTATGCGTTGGAGAAATCACGTCGCCGCGGTGCGGCCGTTAATGGAGAGCAGATGGCCACGGAATTTAATGCCCTTGGTCTGGAAATAGCCGAAGCGCGTAAAGCCGTGGCGAAAATGGACAAAATCGACCCAGTGTTGGCCGAACGGGCCGCTGGCACCGCTACGGGACTGAAATCCGCCCTGAAAAGTGTCTTTGAGTTTTACAACGCCTATGACCCCAACTTTACGTGGTGGATGCCTGAGCCGTACAAAAAAGTGGATACGCTGTTGACTTCGTATGCCAATCTGTTTGCAAAAAAAGCCAAGTCTGGCGCTCCTTTCAAAGACGACGGCAGCGGTATCAATGGGGTAGCGGTAGGGCGCGATGAGCTCATTCGTCAATTGGAATTTGAGTTTATTTCCTATACGCCCGAAGAACTCATCGACATTGCCAACAAAGAATTTGCGTGGTGCGACCGCGAATTACTGAAAGCCTCCCGTGAGATGGGCTTTGGCGATGATTGGAAAAAAGCACAGGAAAAAGTCAAAAACTCGATGGTGCCAGTGGGAAAACAGCCCGAAATGATTTTGCGGCTCTACAACGAATCGGTGTCGTTTTTGAAACAAAAAGACCTAATCACGATTCCGCCCATTGCCGAAGAAACCTGGCGCATGGCCATGATGTCGGCCGAGCGGCAGAAGTTTAGCCCGTTCTTTTTGGGCGGCGAAACGATTTTGATCTCGTACCCTACGGCGGCCATGTCGCACGAAGATAAGCTGATGAGTATGCGCGGCAACAACCCGCATTTTTCGCGCGCTACGGTTCACCATGAGCTTATCGCAGGGCATCATTTACAGGGTTTTATGAACAACCGTTACAAAACCTATCGCCGTTTCCGCACTCCGTTTTGGACCGAAGGCTGGGCGTTGTATTGGGAGATGATTTTGTGGGATATGAACTTTCCTCAGTCGCCCGAAGACCGCGTTGGGATGTTGTTTTGGCGGATGCACCGCTGCGCCCGGATTATTTTCTCGCTCAACTACCACCTCGGCAAATGGACTCCGCAGCAGTGTATTGACTTCCTCGTGGACCGCGTAGGCCACGAGCGCGCCAATGCCGAAGGGGAAGTGCGTCGGTCGTTTGTGGGCGGCTATGAGCCGCTGTATCAACTGGCCTACATGACGGGCGCGTTTCAGTTTTATGCGTTGAAAAAGGAACTGGTCGATACCAAAAAAATGACATACAAGGAGTTTCACGACGCCGTGATGCAACAAAACTCCCTGCCCGTAGACATGGTCAGGGCCGTGATGACCAATAAAAAACTAAGCCGAGACTATAAGTCAAACTGGAAGTTTTATACACCCCCCGCAGTGAAGTAGGGGGACGTAAATAGGGGTGGATAAGGCTTGACTTACTCACCCCTATTTTGTTTTAGATCAATTTACTTTCGGAATCGACATTTCTACCTCAGGTGAGAGCGGACTCCCAAAAACAGGAACGCCGTCGGCGGTGAAGGTGAAGGGCTGCATACGGGGCGCTCTCTGTTTGCCGCAGCCTTGGCCCGCTTCCGAATTGGCGTGGTAAAGAATCCAATTTTGGCTTCCATCGGGCGACTTAAAAAAGCTATTATGCCCAGCGGCATGAGTTCCTGATATATTGTTTGCCCAAAATACGGGGGTTGGATGCTTCTTCCAAGACGCAGGATTCATTAAATCGGCAGTGGGAGCAGCGTGAATCATACCCAAAGCATAATAGTCTGTCCAGCAGCCACTTGCCGAAAAAATGATGTTGATTCTGCCGTTTGGACTTTTGAGAAACTGGGGGCCTTCATTGACCAATACAATGGGCTTATCGTCAGGCCCGGGGCGAGTGAGTAAGCCGTGGTGTTCCCATTCAAACTGGGGGTCAGCGATGCGGATACGCTTGCCGACACAGGTCCACGGATTGCTCATTTTGCACAGATAAATATCCTGGCGACCATTCTCGTCGCCCTCCCAGCCCGACCATGTAAGATACATTTGGCCATTGTGCTCAAAGACCGAACCATCAATGGCCCATTTGTCTTGGGGTGTTTTGAGTTGCCCTTTCATCATCCAAGTGCCTTGGGTCGGGTCAGGGGAGGAGTTTTCTAATACGTACAGCCGGTGATTGCGGTTTCGACCGTCGTCGGCGGAAAAATAGATGTACCATTTATTTTGTAAGAAATGCAGTTCGGGTGCCCAGATTTCCTTTGAATAAGGGCCCGTGGCGGGTGGAGTCCAGATAACCGTTTTTTGAGCCGTGGCGAGTTGCGACAAATCCTTGGTTTTCCAGATGGTCAAATCTTTGCCAGTGGTATGCATGTAAAAATAAAAGCCATCTTTGTAAATCGACCACGGGTCGGCTCCCGCGGGGAGCAGCGGGTTTTTGAAGGTTTGGGCTTGCGCAAAGACATGGAATAGAAAGAAGAAAAGGATTTTTTTCATCAGTAATTGTAAAGTTTTTTAGGATACTTTCTTCAAAAGTAAAACCGCAAAAGAATGACGGTCACTTTTGCGGTTTTACATTGCTTATTGCTCTGTTTTTCAGTTGAAAACAACTACACTTTCGGGTATTCCCAACCCTTCCGATACGCTCTTTCTAGAAGTTTGTTGGCTTCCGGGTCGTTTTTGATGATTCCCTTTTCTCCGTCCCATTCTATGCTTCGTCCTGCCTTCATGGAGAGCATACCAAGCAGTGCCATGTTGCTGGAGCGATGGCCGATTTCGATGTCACAAACAGGAGTTCTTTTTTTCTCAATGGAGTCCAGAAAATCAGCCCAAAGGTTGGCAATGTTTTGCTGGTCAGGCATATCAAGTTTGGCATCTTCGTGGATAACGGGTTTTTTGGAGTCGGTTGGGTAAAATGTCCAACCATCAAGCCAGCCCATGTGAAAAGTACCTTCTGTTCCGTAGAAATAGCAACCTACGGCCTGTTGGGGGTGGGTTTTTTCGGCGTTATTTCCCGCAAATTGGCGGTGTTCCCAGGTTGCGGTGAAGTTTTCAAATTCATACACGGCCACTTGATGGTCGGGCGCGTCGGTATTGTCGGTTTTGATGGCGCGTCCACCAGCAGAGAACACTTTACGCGGGTATTTTTCTTCCATTATCCACAACAATTGGTCGAGCCAGTGAATACCCCAGTCGCCCAACGTGCCGTTGGCGTAGTCGAGGTATTGACGAAAACCGCGCGGGTGAATTTTGGTATTAAAGGGGCGGAGCGGTGCGGGCCCGCACCACATGTCCCAATCCATTCCTTGAGGGGTTTCGCTATCGGGGGTTACTTGACCAGGGCCGCCGCCATAGTGTACAAACGTGCGCACCATTCCGATTTTGCCGGCTTTGCCTGAACGGATAAAATCCCGACCCGAGATGTTGTGCGGTGATACGCGGCGGTGCGTTCCTACTTGTACCACTTTGCCAGTTTTGCGGGCCGCCGCCACCATGGCTTTCCCTTCGTTGATGGTGTGACTGATGGGTTTTTCGACGTACACGTGTGCGCCCGCTTGCACCGCCGCGATGCAAATCAGCGGATGCCAGTGGTCGGGCGTAGCCACAATCACAATTTCGGGTTTTTCGGTCGCTAGTAGTTCCCGAAAATCGCGGTATTGTTTGGGTTTATCACCGTTTAGTTTTTCTACTTCCGCCGTGGCCTTGCCGATTTGATTTTGGTCGACGTCGCACATCGCTACTACTTTCGACTGCC
This sequence comes from Runella salmonicolor, assembly GCF_024158025.1. Taxonomy (NCBI): domain Bacteria; kingdom Pseudomonadati; phylum Bacteroidota; class Cytophagia; order Cytophagales; family Spirosomataceae; genus Runella; species Runella salmonicolor. Next base: position 905,771 of record NZ_JAMZEL010000001.1, on the reverse strand, counting down.
CTGCGGCTATGGCGGCCCGTAGGATATTCATACCCCACCAACCCGTACCGATGAGTGCCGTACGGTACTTGGTGGCGCGTGGCGCGGCGATTCCGTAGGGAGAAAACAGAGTAGCAGCCGTTCCGACGGCAGTGCTTTGAATGAAAGTACGACGATTGATCATGGTGTATGCTGGTAAGGATTTTGTTTAATAACTCAAAAAGAGCGTTTAAACACAAACCTCCCCAACAATACGGGCAAAAATATTTGTTGCTTTTCGTAGTCGAAATTCAGTGCATCAACCAACGGTATATGAGAGCACCGCTTGGATGGAAATAAGGTCTCGATTCGGGTAATTACTGTTCGTAATAATATCCGAAAATAATGTCCATTTCGTCTTCGCTGGTAAGGCCGAATTTGACGGTTTTGGTGGTAGTGTTATTGAAGGTCACTTCCGACATCAGGCCCTCGCCTTTGTTAAATTCGAGGGGTTGCACAAACGTTTTGATAAGGGGGTGTTCCCAGTCGGTACTTTCGTAGACAATCTCTCCGTTGCGGGGACCGCCCACAATTTTGATGACGTATTTCTCGCCCAATTTGTGCGTATGCGAAGTCAACATCAGCACTTTGGTGGGTTTAGAAAAGGTAAACGTTTTGGTCACTACCGTGCGCTGTCCTGCGGGTAGGCTAAAGCTTTCGTGGCCTAAATTGAGCGAATTGGCCACAATTTTCACTTTCTCCTTCTCTAGTTTGTAGAGATTTACGTAGACTTCACCGGGGATTTTTCCTGCGGTTTTATTGACGTAATGAGAGTTGAAGTCAAACGAATAATTGGCGGGAATACGAAGGGCTACACCTTCGGGAAATTGATAATCGTGCTCTTGTGTTTGCGTTCCGGCCCAGAAAACGTGGTTTTGCATACTTAAGAAAGTAAGCAGATTGTTGGTTCCATCGGAATTGCGGAGGTCACGAACTTGCCCCTCAGTGGGTAAATTGGTAGTATTCTTAAAGTTATATAAAATAAAATGATGGCTGCCGGGCCGCATACGCGTCTGAACCCGATTGATGTAAAGCTCGGACGCATTGCCGACGGGCTTACGCACAAAAATCTCACGCTCGTACGTGTTGGCTACCTCAAATGGCTCTAAATGTAGTTGTAGGCCTTCGCTTGGCTTGGGCGGAGCGAGGGCCGTAAATGTACTTCCGAAGCCAGAGCCGCACAGCGGCACCGAATTGGTAATCAACGAGGCGTCGACTGAGCCGCCTGAACGCGCGGCTCCCGACTCAATCCATTTACGGATAAATTCTATTTCGCCCACTGAAAGCCCGTTGGCTCCCAACGGCATGGGATTTCCGTACTGTTTTCCCGCCAAAAGCGACGCAGCGCTGCAATTGATTTTGGTGTAAAGAAAGCTCTTAGATACGTTGCCGGGCATCACCAAACGCATGGAATCGGCGTTGGCAGCGGTGTTTTTGGCAAATTTATTAATCAAATTGGTATAAGAAACATCGGCGGTCAACACCAGTCCGTGTTGACGGAAGGAGGCGTCTTGCTCCGAAGCGTGGCAGCCTGACGTGGCGCAAGATTTATCAAAAATTTGCGTCTGAATGAGTTTAAAGGAACCTTCTTCAAGCACGTCGGTCTCTTTGGTTTGGCAGGAACCTACCCATAACGCCGTTGTGATGGCAGTCAATAATGTGGCGTAGTAAGTGTTGAAGGTCTTCATTCAGATGCAGGGCTATTTTACCGGTCGAAGATACGTTATTTTTACTTTCCAGAAAGCTGCTAATGAGACAATTCTTCCACGAAATGGTTTAATTGGGGATTGACGCCTCAATCAATTCCGTAAGGCACGCTGGACACAGACAACTGTCGAAATTCGCTTTTATATATTCGGCCACCTGAGGGGGAATCTTAAACTGAAAACACACGCATCCCGCCGCCGATGAGGGCGTACATGCAAACGACCGATGACAGCGGGGACAAGAATGAAGGGGATGCGTTGAAAGATTATCCAACTTGTTTTACTTCTTTTTCGATGGCCAAATAATTGACTAATTCGCCTTTGCGATTCATGACGGGCAAGGCCTCAATCCAACATAAATACTCTTCGCCGTTTTTGCGATAGTTTACCACTTCGGTCTGGGTTTTGTTACCAGCCGTGAGTTGTTCTCTTAAAAACGCAAGTTGCTGTGGGTTGGTATTTGCACCCTGCAAAAAACTCGGTTTTTGCCCAATGGCCTCGTGTTTGCTATACCCAGTCATTTGCTGAAACGATGAGCTTACCCACTGGATGGTTTGACGCGTATCGGTGACAACAATTGTATATTCATTTTTCAACAACTCATCAAAATTGAGGTCCAATGACCATTGCTGCGTTGCCATAAGGGTTTTCAACGTAGAAACATCGTGTTGGGTATTGGTTGACGTTGCCCGGTACAGCTGAACAATGTCCCAGCAAAACAGCGGAGAATCACCCTCCGATTTGGCGTAAGACTTTCGTATCATGTTGGCAAAAGCAGACGTAGAATACATTTTTACTAACTGTTTAATTCAAAAAATAAAACTCAAAAAAACTGTTTTGGGGGGATAAATGAACAATTGAAGATTGTAGATAATCCGCTCAATAGGTTGGGGATTAGAAAGAATGTCCGAAGCCGGGGTCTGAAAAACGAGTATCCTGAACAAACTGTTCGTCAGATAGTGTTTTCAGAAAGGCAATGACTTTTTGCTTCTCCTCTTCCGTAAGTGCTATGCCCAATTTTCCATCCTGTTGAAGTAAACCATCAAGGTTGGGTGTTTGTTTTATATTTTTTGAATAATGATCCAGCACCTGCTCCAATGACGTAAATCGGCCATCGTGCATGTAAGGAGCTGTGTAGCCTATATTTCGCAGGCTTGGAACTTTGAACTTGTAACGGTCTTCGGGGTTTTGGGTAATATTAAAACGCCCTTGGTCGGGGTTTCGGTCGGTGCTCAACCCGTTGTTGCGGTAACTTTGATCCGTAAATAGTTCTCCCGTATGACAGCTGCTGCATTTCTGTTTGAAAATCGTAAGCCCCTCTTTTTCAGTGGCTGTAAGTGCGTTGGTGGTGCCCCGTAAGTAGATGTCGTAGCGGGAGTTGTTGGAAACCATAAGCAACATAAACTGCGAGAGGGCTTTGCTAAATCGTTCGGTGGTGATGTCGGGGCTACCAAAGGCTTTTTTGAAAAGTTCGGGATAATTGGGGTTTTTGCTTTCGCGCAGTTTTCGCAGAACGTTAGGTAATTTTTCGTCCATTTCAACGGGATTTTCGATGGGCGCGATTGGAAATAAATCCAAATGTGGCACGCCGCCGTCCCAAAAAAATGCTTTGGTCCAAGCCAAGTTCTGAATGGCAGGTGCATTTCGGGCCCCGATTCGGTCGTCGATGCCGTGGCTGAGGTCGTGCCCGTGGTGGGTAAAAGCGGCCGCTTGTTGGTGGCAGGTGCCGCAGGCAATGGTGCCGTTGCGCGATAAAATTCCGTCGTAGAACAATGATTTTCCCAGTTGAAACCCAGCGGATGTTACAGGATTGGAGGATAAATCGTACACTTTGTTAGGAAAATAACTCGGCTGAGGAACTTCGATTTTATCCGTGGAGGGGTCAGGGTCGGTTGGGGTGGGAGGTTCGTTGGTACGATTACACGCGGCCCATCCCCAAAGACCCAACGACAACCCGATGATGAATGTTTTTTTCATGAACAACTTCCTTTATTCTTTGACCGCCGAAACCCGAAACATGGCAGCGTAATTGTTGGCAACGGTGGTAGAATAGTCCGAAAACATAACCGTAGGGGTCGTAGCCAAACTGATTTTCTGCGCTCCGTCAAACAACTTCGATACGTCCGTCGTGATAGTGACAACTGGCTGCTGGTTGGGGCCAACTTTGGCGGGAATGTTTCCGAGCGGCAAAGTCACGGTGCGGAGGTTGTTGAATGTTTTGGCGTTGTAGCCTCCATACCCCCCAATGTGGTACCTAAACTTCTGATTGCCGGCGGGGTCTGGGGTGATTTTGGAGGAGTTGCCTTCTATTTTTAAGAAAATATAGCCCGAATTCCATGACCAATACATGCCATCTCCCTCGTGCGAAGCATCGCCCGGGTCCAGTACGCCTTTTCGGCGGCTGAGGTCCAGCGTGTTTCGGAGGCTGTCTACGCCAATCGTGAAGGTAATGGCTGTATAATCACCCGCGGGGATTCGTTTCAACGTAATTTGTTTGGACGCAGGAAATGTTTCTCTTACCAGAAAATAACTCGAATCCTGCGGATAAACAAAAGTGGAGCCTTCGGCGTTTTTGAGCGAAATATTGCTGATAAAATAATTGAACGTTGTCACCGAAAAGTCTTCTCCCAACGTATTTTGATACGTGTCTGTTCCTAACGTAAGTGCCTTATCTCCAACGCGATGGTCAAACGCCAAGGTGAGTGAATTTAGCTCGGTGGGGTCGGGGTTTGAGTGACAGGATTGAGTCAGAACCAGCAAAGTGACGGCTGTTGTGTACAGCAGTATGTTTTTCATAATTTTTACGGTTTCCTGTTTTCTTTGTTCGAGTGGTATGAGAAAACGACCGTTAAAGTTTTCCCCTCCTATATCATAATAACGTGGGATGAAATCAAAATGATGCAGTTTTCGTTAGGTTTTAAATTAAATTTGAAAAAAATCAGTGTAGAATTTTAATATATAAAAAACTTATATATATTTGTTCTCATAAATCACTCTTTAAATCTTATGGAAGCAACAAGTAACGAATTTTTACGGGGAACTCTGAAGACAATTGTGTTAAAATTGTTGGCCGAGCAGGGACGTATGTACGGCTACGAAATTACCCAGTCAGTAAAGGAGCGAACCAACGGCGAAATCACTCTGACCTTCGGAGCGTTGTATCCGGTATTACACAAATTGGAGCAGGAAGGTTTTTTGCTAACCGAATCAGAGGAAGTAGATGGGCGGTTGCGCAAGTACTACACCCTCACACCGAGCGGGAGCGCAACTGCCATCCAAAAAGTCTCTGAATTTGAGCGTTTTGTGGAAGCGATGCAAATTTTGCTTCAACCCCAACAAGGACTGTCAATAGGTTAAGAAATAATCAATTTTTTTATTCAATTTGTTGTTAAGGCCTAACAAATTGGATGATTATCAGTGACTAATACCCAACGACTTTTTGAGATGAAAAAGCTAACTCCCGAACAATTAAGCAGGTTGCACAACCACCTTCTCGGCAACAGTACCAACGACGCCCTGATTACTGAATTGCTTGATCATTTAGCCTGCGAAGCCGAGGAATACCTCTGGAAAGGGTATAACTTTGATTTAGCACTGGAAAAAATCACCCAGGAAGCCAATACAAAAGCGGTTAAATATCTACGCGAAACGTACCAACACGAAGTGGCCATGACCGACGAACAACTCGAAAATGCGTCGTTGGACGATATTATTTTTGAGTTTCGTAACAAAGCCTACGGGGCCTATGACCTCCGTCAATCTTATCCATTTGCCCTGCGCAGTGCGCTGATATTAGGCGTCGGGCTGTTTATGATGCTGATGGCATTTCTGTCGGGCATGGCGCAGGGGTCGTGGAGTTTTCTTTCCACTGCCGGAATGATGTGGATGCTGGGCGTATGCGGGGTGGCGTATTCATTGGGGACGTGGTTTTTCAGGAAATCGCCCCATCGGTATGCGGTGCCTGCCTGATAGCGTACACCATCTATTTTAGAATTAAACAGCTTTTTTTCGCTGAATGAGAAAGCCATTTTGGCTTTTCTAGCGTAGCATTGCCTTTTAACAGCCATCATTTTTTTTTGAGTGCCCTGCTTGCGCCAATCACGAGGTGTTGTGCCATTGGTTCGTATAGCTCGTAACTTTATCCTTCATTTTTACTCCTTTGTTAGCTCGGTTCTTATACCTAAAATACATACGTTGTCAAAAGCTGTAAATCGTCTGCGTATATACAAGAGAGTTTTTTCTTCAATGTCTCGTTTTTTAAAGTTTAAAGTTGTTGAAAATCAAATGATTATGAGGGGCTAGGTATAAAAAGCCATTTTCTGTAGAACTGAAAAATACTAATTCTAAACTAAAAATAGCCATGAGTAATTATAAACACCCCTTCCCAGCTTTGGCTGAGAGTAGCGAAGCTATGACGTTGGACGACATCGTTTTTATGAATCGTCACCGTGCTTACGGCGCGTATGATCTCCGAAAATCTTATCCTGAAGTGCTTCGAAAAGCCGTTTTGCTGGGCATTGGCCTGTTTCTGTTGCTGTTTATTGGGCCAATACTCTACGGAAGTCTGGCCCCTCAGGAGACTGAATATTCCATGAGTGAATTCGAAGTTATGGACATAAAACCTGTTCCGAAAGAAGAAAAGCCGCTTCCTGAATTGGAGAAACCCAAAGAACTCCCGAAGCAGACCTCCGTGCGTTATCGAATGTTGGAAGTGCTCAAAGACCCTCCGCATGAAGAGCTGCCGCCTCCCGTTGAAGACTTGGCGAAAGCCAACCCGGGTCAGGAAACCATTGAAGGAGCGGGCCCGGAGGAAGTAGCCATCATAGCGCCTCCCGAAGATTTGCCAGTTTCTGAAAATACAAAACCTGCCGAGGTGGAAGCCAAAGCACCTGAAATATTTGAAAAAGTAGAAATTGACCCGCAATTCGCAGGTGGTAATGAGGGCTTACGGACCTTTTTAATGAAAAACCTGCATTATCCGAGCCCCGCGCAACGAAGCAACATCCAAGGGCGGGTGTACCTGACGTTTACGGTAGAGCCAGACGGCTCGTTGTCCAATATCAACGTGATTCGGGGTATTGGTTTTGGGTGCGACGAAGAAGCGATTCGCGTGATGAAATTGATGCCCAAATGGAAACCGGGCAAGCAATCTGGACGGGCCGTACGAGTAAAATTTACGATGCCGATTGTATTTGCACTGGAGTAAATAGTAAGTGTTAGTCTAAATCGTCCGATACTTAGGTACAGTTCAACTTTAAGGTAGTTACAATAAATAATTAATGAGAACTCGCTCCTCAATGAAACATCAAAAATGGTATCTATTAACGCTGCTGTTTTTTTCTTTGTCAGGGTGGGCACAGCAAACTGAAAAAGAAATGGTTTTTGTACTTGTGGAAGAACCACCGCAATTTATGGGTGGTCAAGATTCCTTGATGAGGTTTATAAAGTACCATTTAAAATATCCTGCTGCGGCGCGTGAAGCAAAAATTAAGGGAGTGGTTCATCTGAGATTTATAATAGAGGCAGATGGTCGTATCACTAACGCAGAAATCACACGCGGTCTTGGATACGGATGTGATGAAGAAGCATTAAGAGTTGTTAATGAATTTCCGAAATGGAAACCGGGTCGTCAAAGTGGAAAAAACATGCGCGTTGGATACTTTTTACCTATTCGTTTCTCATTAGAATAAGGAGGCGTTGTAAATTTATCAACCGCTTGGCGTAAAAAATAACTCAGTGAAATTCTGGCGTCAGACGGTTTTTAAACCGTCTGACGCCAGAATTTTTAATTAGAAGCGATAATTGATGCCAATCGAGGCAAAATAAGGACTGCCTACGGCGAGTTCGCCGTTTAGGCCGATACTTTCGGTAATGTAGCCCCGCAGACCAAATAGAATTACCTGTACCTGAGGCATTACAAATCCACCTCTAAGCTTGTTGCCAAGTACGGTACGCCAGATGCCGCTTCCGCCCGCTTCGTTGAAAACCTCGTCAAGTTTACCGTCGACGGCACTTGAACTGGCGTTTACGCCCCAAATACCGACGCCCAACCGAACGCCCGAATACATATCTACGCGGTTGGCGTTGCCGTAGTGAAACAACGCACGGGCTCCAATGGTAATGCGCGATACGTTGAGTGTGACATCGCCGAGGTTTTCGGTTTTCTTATAGACTACATTCTTCAAATCCATTGAGCCTTTATTGTAACTAACGGCACCGCCAATCGAAAACCACTTGTTGATGCCACGGTCGTAAGCGATGTTGATTTGCGGGAAATTACTGGCGTTTCCCGACGAAAAAGAGACGGTTGTATCCGACGATTCTTGTGAACCCGTGATGGTGCCCCGGAAGGGAGAAAAGAGACTTACGCCCGATTGAACGCTAACAACGTTCTGATAATCTTGGTTTTGGGCAATTGCCCCGAAAGCGAAAAGTAAGAAGTGAAAGACAATAAGAGACTTTTTCATAATACTGGATTTTGATTGGCTGTTGTGTTTTGAAAACTGATTATTGAAATTAGTACTGAACGAAGACGCAAAGTAAGTGATAAAAGTAAAAAGAGGTAGAAAAATTTGTTTGGATTTGCGATTCGCAATTTGCAAATTGCGAATCGCAAATCTATATTGTCATGAAAAAGCACAGTGGAATGAGGCCTCAGGATATCGTTATCATTCTGAAAATTATAGCTGGTTCAAAATGGCCGGGGGCTTGGAAAAATAGGGTAGAAGAGAGTCAACCTTCACTTGTTAGTAGTTTAAGGCTCTTTCCGCCCACCAATAAAACCATTGCCTCTTCGCTCCGAATCAGTGAGTCAGAAGTGTCTGAATCACTTCGTAGGTCTGCTTATGCGGGTTTAATACGTGATGCAACAAAAAGGCTTATCAACAAAAAGGCAGTTTTTGATTTTATGCGTTATGGCCTGAAATACGCCTTTCCTGCCCGTCCGGGAGCTTTGGTTCGAGGGGTACCTACTGCACAATCAGCACCTCCTCTCAATACCATCATTTTATCGGAAGAACATTATGTATGGGAATACGAAGAAGGAACTGTTCGCGGTCAATTAATTGAACCGCTTTACCCAACCCTTCCGAGTATTGTAGAAAATGACGCTAACTTGTATGAACTATTGGCTTTGGCAGATGCCATTCGGACTGGTTCTGCCAGAATAGAAAGTATAGCATCCGAAGAATTGGAAAAACGAATCTTGTCGTCATGGGGAGATATGTAAACCTTGCAGCGCTCAAAACTGTAGCGGAGGCACTGGCACAATTGCGCCAAAAAGTAGTTTTTGTGGGTGGCTCGGTGGTTGAATTGTACTGTGATGATCCTGCCAGAGGCGAGGCCCGTCCTACGGATGACATTGATGTCGTGGTTGAAATTTTAAGTAGAGGTTCACACGCTGATTTGGAATACGAATTACGGCAGATTGGTTTTCGTCATGACATAGAATCAGGTATTAACTGCCGTTTTAAATACAATGACATTATTGTAGACATTATGCCCACAGATGCCCAAATCTTAGGGTTTACCAATCGTTGGTACAAAGCAGGGATAAATAATACAATCCCTGCATTTTTGGAGGAGAAAGTTGTCATTGAAATTTTTAGTGCCCCTTATTTCCTGGCCTCTAAAACAGAGGCACTAAAATCGGAACGGCATGGGGCCGACTTTCGCTTCAATAGCGATTTTGAGGATATTGTCTATATTTTCGACAATTGTACAACGATTGTTCAAGATATTTTCCAAGCTAACAATGAAGTACAGTCCTACCTCATCAACGAAATAACCCAACTTTTAAAGCGGCCTTTTATAGAGGAAGAAGTAGTTGCTAATTTAGGTTTTTCGAATACCAACAAGCGTAGTAAAAGGATTATTGAAAACTGGGAAAAGATAATTCAACCGTATTAATAGTTTCTCGAAGGGCTTGCCTTACAAAAGATGCTGACTGATATGTGTCTTCCCCAATTTTTCTTTCCCCAAACTTTGGCGAACTTTGTCGTTAGTAAAAACTGAGCCAATATGTCCGTTTTTGAAGCCAAAGCAGAGTTAGCTAAAATCCCGACTGAGCCGGGCGTGTACCGTTATTTTAGTGAAGAAGGGGAAATTATTTACGTTGGGAAAGCCAAAAATCTCAAAAACCGCGTCAGTAGTTATTTTGTTAAAAACCATCCCGACCGCAAAACAAGACGCTTGGTGAGCCAGATTCGGCGCATTGAATACACCATTGTACATACAGAGTTTGACGCGCTGTTGCTCGAAAACCAGCTCATTAAGCGCTATCAGCCGCGTTTCAATATCTTGCTCCGCGACGATAAAACGTACCCTTTTATCAAGGTGTTTAATGAGCCGTTTCCACGGGTGGAGACTTCGCGACGGCTTGATAAAAAAACGGGGACGTTTTATGGGCCGTTTGCCAATGCGCGCTCCATGTACAACCTGCTCGATATGTTTCGGGAGTTGTATACGCTCCGTACTTGCAACCTTAATCTGACCCCCGAAAATATCGAAGCGGGTAAGTTTAAAGTCTGCATGGAATACCACCTTAAGCGCTGTAAAGGGCCGTGTGAAGGCCGACAGTCGTTGGAAGATTATGACCGCGAAGTGGCCTCAATCCACCAGATTTTGAAGGGACAACTGAGCATCCCGCAAAACTATTTTAAGGAAAATATGATTGCGGCGGCCGAGAAAATGGAGTTTGAAAAAGCCCATGAATGGAAAATGAAGCTAGAAACGCTGCAAAGTTTCCAGTCCAAATCAACGGTGATCAATCCTAAAATCGGTAACGTGGATGTGGTAGCGATTGTGTCTGATGAAGATGCAGCATACGTAAATTACCTCAAAATCGTGAACGGGTACATCATGGCCGCTCAAACGCTCGAAGTGAAGAAAAAACTCGACGAGCCCGACGATGAAATTCTGGCGTTGGTGCTGTTTGAAATGCGTACCACGTACGAAAGCGACGCCAAAGAAATCATTTCTAATATTGATATTACCACCGATTTTAAAGCTGAAATCACCATTCCAAAAATTGGCGATAAACGCAGTTTGCTAGACATGGCGCTTAAAAACGTGCACTTTTTCCGAAAAGAAAAAGCGGAGCGGCAGATGATTGAATCGAGCGCCACCACCAACCGCCGCGACCGGGTGTTGATTAAGCTCAAAGCCGACCTTCAACTCAAAAGCCTACCGCGGCATATTGAGTGTTTTGACAACTCCAACATTCAGGGTACCAATCCCGTAGCGGCGATGGTGTGTTTTAAGGAAGGACGGCCGTCGAAGAAAGATTATCGACATTTCAGCATTAAAACGGTGATTGGACCCAACGACTTTGCGAGTATGCACGAGGTGGTGACGCGCCGTTACACGCGCTTGCTCGAAGAACAGGCCGAACTTCCTGATTTGATTGTAGTGGACGGTGGAAAAGGCCAACTCAGCGCGGCTTGTGATGCGCTCAAGGCGTTGAAACTTTACGGCAAAATTCCGATTGTGGGCATTGCCAAACGGTTGGAAGAAATCTATTTTCCAGAAGATACGCTGCCGTTGTACATCGACAAAAAATCAGAGTCATTGCGCCTTATTCAACAAATTCGCGACGAAGCGCACCGTTTTGCCATCACGTACCACCGCGATAAACGCAGTCGCAATGCGTTTGTGAGTGAGCTGGAAAATATCGAAGGAATCGGAAAAAAAACGGCCGCTAATTTGCTCAAAGAATTTCGGGGTGTAAAGGCCATTCGCGAGGCAGACGTTGAGCGAATTGCGCAGTTTGTGGGCAAAGACAAGGCCCAAAAAATCAAGGAGTATTTTGCGGCGATAGAGCAGTGATTTGTAAATCAGTGACACAGAGGCCTCAGAGATAAAAAGAGCGTCACGGAGAAGTGTTTCAGCTTTTTCCGTGGCGCTCCGTCATTTTCTTTGGTTTTCTGTGTAATTAAGCGGACGGCTTAGACCAAAGCCGCTACTTGCGCTTTGAGGTCGTCAAAAGAGATGTCAAAATGGGAGGCGTCATAGACACTTTCACCGTTGCGGATGATGAGCGCCTGCGGCGACTCGTGCTCTACCTCAAATTCTTGGGCTATTTGATTTGAAATAGGGCGATACGCAATCAAATCCAAAAAATAAGGTTTTAAATCGCCTACTTCCTCGTTTTTCCAACTGCGCTCCAACCGCCCGAGCGTGGCGGAACTGATAGAACAGCGGGTGCTGTGTTTCAAAATCAAAACGGGATAATGGTGGGATTCTTTTTTGATTTCCTCCAACTGGGCACTGTCATTGAGTGGATGCCAATTCATTTATTTATGAGCAAATTAGTGATTGAGTGATTATTTTTACGGAAATAACGTAACTCATCCAAAAATTGTTCGCTTTCATCTATACCCTTGGAATTTATCTTGCGCAGGGCATTGCCAAATTAGTCGCTCTTTTTCACGCCAAAACCCGCCTGTGGGTCAAAGGGCAGGAACAGACGTGGACGTTGATTGGAGATTGGAGAACGGAAAACGGAGAACGGAGAACGGAGAACGGAAAACGACAACCACCAATCACCAATCACCAATCACCAATCGCCATTCGAAAATCTGCCCCCACATTCTGGTTTCATGCGGCTTCTTTGGGTGAGTTTGAACAGGGGCGGCCCGTGATTGAGGCGTGTCGGAAGCAATATCCCACCGCCAAAATCATCCTGACATTTTTTTCGCCGTCGGGTTATGAAAACAAAAAAGACTACGACCAAGCAGATGTAGTTTGCTATTTGCCCGCCGATACTCCCTCCAATGTTGCCCGTTTTCTGGACTTAGTTAAGCCCGATATGGCGCTTTTTATCAAGTACGAATTTTGGCCAAATTACCTTTCAGCACTCAAAAAACGTAACATCCCATCCATCTTGTTTTCGGCCATTTTTCGACCCAATCAATTGTTTTTTAAAGCTTACGGCAGTTTTTACCGAAACGTACTTTTTTGTCTCGACCATATTTTAGTGCAAAATCAGGAGTCTGAGCGTTTGCTTAAATCAATTGATTATAAGCAGGTTACGCTTGCGGGTGATACGCGTTTGGACCGAGTAGTACAAATATCTAAACAAGCCAAAACTTTTCCGCTGATTGAACAATTCAAATCCAATACGCCGCTGCTCATCGTCGGCTCCGCGTGGCCCGATGACTTAGAAGTGATTTTTTCATTCCTGAATAACTTTAACCAACCGCTCAAGGTAATTGTAGCTCCGCACGAAATCAACCCCGAACAGATTAAAAGTTGGCAAGAAAAAGTGACGGTCAAATCGCTTATTTACAGTCAGTTGTTTGAGCAGGAAGAAAGGAAAACGGAGAACGGAAGTTTCTCACAAGGTGCTTTGGATTCTTCTTCGCTTCTTTTTCTCGATACCGTGGGTATGCTTTCGTCTATTTACCGCTACGCTGATTTTGTATTTGTAGGTGGGGGCTACCGCGATGGATTGCACAATACGATGGAACCGGCGGTGTTTGGTATGCCGATTTTCTTCGGGCAACCTTACTATCAGAAGTTTCAGGAAGCACTGGATTTACTTCAACTTGGCGGCGCGCAGACCGTGGCCAATGCCGATGAATTTACCAAGGTATTTGCAGAAGTGTATGAAAATGAGGAGTTAAGAAAACACAAAGCTGATATTTGCCGCGATTACGTGCAGAAAAATGCGGGTGCTACGGAGAAAGTAATGGCGGTAGTAGCCAATAAATGTGTTATGCGGTAAGCATCTCAAACTGGGAGGTTTGTGCTTACTGCCTTCCAAATTTCAACGTCGTTCCGATTCTAAAAACGGTACGTTGGTATTTGAAATCCTGAAATACGGCCACGGCTTCTACCCTGAAAAACGGAAAACCTGGAATCAAACCATCCAGCCCGTAGCCGAGCTCGGTGTAATGGGGGAGAGTGGGCGTATGCAGGTAATGCACCATGAGGTTTTCTTTCAAACCTGCCAAGCGCACAAACGGAATGCGGGTCAGCAAAAGGCGGCGCGACTCGTTGATGACGTGGGCTTCCAGAAAACGCTCGGAAGTACTGTATCGATAATAATTCAAGGCACGGAACTGCGCAAAAGCATCGCCGTATTGCACGAATGCCTGATTGCCCATAAAGTGCTTATAATCCATAAAATACACACTACGATTGTTGAGAAAAGTACCCGCCGAAAAAATATAATGCAGCTCGCTCCGCACGCCCGTCTGCAAATCCTGCTTAAGGCTCAGCTCCACCAAATCATAATCTACTACGCTGTTGGCAATGTTTGGAATTCCTTTCGAGTATTTCAAAATGACCGACGGGTTTTTGTTGTTTAGATAACGTTTACGGCCGTTGTAAAGGCGGTATTGCTGGCCCGGTCGCCACGTGATTGAAAGGTCAAAAGTGAGGGCTTCGTGGGTTTCGAAGCGGTAATTCAATTCTTTGGCGGCAAATTTATTGCTGTATTCTTGATTAAAAGGAGCATTGGGCGAAAAAGCAAATTGATTCCATCGAATCCACGGGCGGGCGTTTTCGAGGTTGGTTAGCTCGTAGCGGCGACCGTATTCGAGGTTTCCTTTGATGCTGAAAACGTCGGCCAAGCGGGCGTAGTTGAAAGATAATTTCCCGAAATCCTTTTCGTAAATTTTCATAAAATTATTCTCGAACCACAACGTAGAAGTCGTGTTGACGTTGGCACTGATGGGATTGTCGGCGTTGAATTGTGACACGTACCGCCCGCCCGTCAACGAAATACCGCGCCGGCGTCCCGCCCAACCTGTGGTCATGATTCCCGAAACGGCCTGTCGGCCGAAGGCATAGCGCACGAGCGGTTTGATGTAATAGGTATTGTCGCGGTTGAATTGCCGTTTGAAATTAAAACTGCTTTCCAACACGTAGCCATCGACGGTATTGTAGGTGGCATTTTGGGGTTGAAAAGGCCCTTCATAGTCCAGCACCCATTTCTTAGAAAGCCGAAATGAGCGCCCCGTCAGAATGCTGATAAAGTCTACTTTGGAAGAATCTTTCTTGGCCTTGGTGCTGTCTGCTTTATATTCGATTTGTTTTACAATCCGCAGACTATCAGAATGTTTGTAGCTTTTTGTTTCGATTTCGGTGAGCGGAATCGTGCGAATCTCATTCCAAAATGTATCGCTGCGTTTGTTGGCCATCGAATCGATGATGATGGAATCATTCCGCACTACGTTGAGGTCTTCCTTTTGTTGTTTGCGCTCTTGTCGTTCTTGTTTTTCGTATTCCTTCATGATTTTGCGCATCTGTTGGGTCGAAACTTCTTTTTGCTGTTTGGCCAACTCGTTGAGTTTCTTGGTGCGCAGGTCTTTTTTGGTTAGGTCGTTGGTGGGTTTCTCAAATTTTTCGTCCAATACCGTCACCGACTCCTTAAAGGCGGGATTGACGATGAGGTTTTTGTAGGTCATCGAAATAATGTACTTGAATTCACCCGAAAAACCCATCATAGAGCCGCCAAACCGAAACTGCAAGTTGGTGGGCATCCACACTTGCTGCACGGGATTAAAGACCTGCTTGACGTCTACGTCGAGGCTCTGAACCGTGGTTTGGAGGTCGAGGCTGTGAATGGCCCACGTATTTTCGATGATGTAAATCTTACCTTTAAAAACCCCTTCGCCGTAGGAGCGCGGAATGACTTTGATGCGGTTTACTTCCAAATCTCCTTCGCGAAACGAACCCTCGTATTCAAATTTATAATACCCAAAGGCCTTGGGCGACAGCGGCGACACGGCATCGCCAACGGTAGGGTCATAGAAACTAGCCAACACAAAGGCATTGGGGCTAGGTGCGCTGTTATCCAGGCTATTACGGGTAGAGATAATGCGTTGTTGGTAATTGTTTGGTTGCCGAAAAGTAATTTCATTCACACTTTCGTTCAGGATGGGGCGTCCTTCTTCGATGCCTTCTTTTTTGAGTGCTTTTTCGGCAAAAAAAGGAATTTGGGTGGCTACTCCCGTCGTTTTGATGTAAGCGCGGGCGCTGTAAGAAGCCACCTGCAAGGCATGAAAACGTGATTTTGCAATGGCCCTCCGCATGATGGTGTAGGCGGGGTCTTCGCTTTTGGAGCCTATTCTTACTTCGTTTATGTTGAGCGCCTGTTCTTCGAGAGTAGCATCAAGGGTTTGAAAATCTGCCGTTATTTCAACGACTTTGAGAATGGTTTTAAACCCTAAATACTGAAATATAATTTCATGCCGTCCGGGTTGTAATGTCAACTCATAACGTCCTTCGGCATTGGCCATTGTTCCTAAATTTGTGCCCTTTACGGCAATGGCGGCATAGGCGAGTGGCTCGCCTTTTGTGGTTGTAACAACGCCTCGAATCCCTCCCGCAAACGCAGAAGTGCCCAATAGTAATAGCAATAATACTCGGTAAAAAATCATGGCGCGGGCGATTAGCGGCGTATAAAATCTTCAAAATACCTGTGTGTCATTTGATGAAAGGACATTCCCTGTTGCAAGAGTTGTTGAGCATCGTTTTCAGGGATGACGGCTTCTAAATCATAATCTCCGAACTGACGAAGATTAAAAGCATCACTTATCCATTTAGCAGTATATACGGGAAAACGATTCGTTTTGACAAAAACTTCATTAAACTTTTGCTGAACGCCTTTGTGGGTTTTGGCAGTAATGTCTTCAAGGTATAACAGACAGCAAAGGCAATAATAAAAGCTATAATAACAGCGATTAACGCACACAATTGTTCGTCCACCTTTTAAGTTGTAGGCGGCATCGTCCAAACAGTCTTTTGCTTTGTCAAGCGCTTGTTGTGCCTCGTACGGTTGACTCATATTTTTATGCCTTCAGATCGAATAGATTGATAAACAGGCTGTTGGGAGGTTAGGAGCCGTTTTTCTGAAACAGGTAGCAGAGAGATTAAGACATTGTTTTCAATTTGAATTGGCGTAGACAAAGGTGTGATACGGAGAATTTCGGACGTAGGCGATATGGTCTCGTCACGAAGAACAATTGCAAAGTCAATGTCAGATTCTTCATCAAAATCACCTCGTGCATGAGAACCGAAAAGAATCAATGAGGCCAGATTATTGCCATAAAGTTGAAATAACTCTTTTTTTAGCTGATTCCCTACCTGTCTTGCTGTACTATCCATTACGTTTTCTGTTTGCAGTAAAACAAATTTAATCGAAAATACTTTTTTTCAAGAAGGAATTGTATGCTTGCTATCATCCAACGAAAGGCAAGAGGTTTTTGGTATGTCCTGCTTGCCGGGTTATTCCTCAAAAAAACCTTCCTCGTAGGCTTCACAAAAATCAAAATAATCCTGATGTACTTTGGTGGGATAGGCTTTACAATAGTAAATTAAATCCTGCTGCCATTGGGTCTCCTGCGCAAAAGCAATGAGTTCATCGGCAATAGACGACCCCTGCCGCCCTGCACTGCGCAGGTGTCCAGAGGCGGTCAGCATGGCCATGGTCCGAATCAGGTTTTCCAGACTCTCCATTTCTCCGTCCCAATATTCAAAGTCAAATTTGTCCTGTTCGGGTTGTAATTCTTTCAGAATGTATGATTTGGTGCCGTTGGCAATGGAGTTGAGCAGGGTAGGAAGTACATTGTTTACGCGCTTTTGGATTTCTGCAATACGTTGGGCTTCTGTTTCCCAAAGGGGTTGTGGCAACTGAATATGTGAACTTAAAATAGAATGTCGTGCTTCTTTGAGGTCGAGCAGATACAACTTTTCGTTGGGACTTTCTACCAACAAAACGTAGCGCTCTAGCCCCAAACTCGCCGTGCCCGTGACCCGAATACCCACGTCACAGATGCGTTTAAAGAACGGATTGGGGTGTTGTTGTTGCCACTCCATTACCATTTGCTCCACCATTGCTTTTTGTTCAGGCAAAATACCCACCACCTTTTCGTGGTCAACGTTCAGCTTTCGTTCGCCGTCGACTTTTACGGTGCGCTCTTTAATCAGGTCTTTTCTTCGGCGTTTTTCCAGTTTTTCCATGAATGCCTGCAACATTCCCGTGGCCGTACGACGCTCAATGTCAATGGGTTTCCCACTCAAAAGTGTTTGGGTATAACTGTTTAAAAACGCCTTGACTAGCAGGTTACATTCGGTTTCTTCCAAGTCCAGCTCTTCGGCGGCCAAGTGAATACTCACCAGCATCCGGCTCAACTCCCAGGTGGCAGGCACTTGCATGGCCTCATCAAAATCGTTCAAATCAAAATACACCAGCCGATTTTCGGCTTTGTAGGTGCCAAAATTCTGCAAATGCAAATCACCGCACCCCCATACCCGCGAGGTATCGACGGTCGAAAAGTGCTGCGCAAAATCATTGTAAAACAAATGGCCCGTTGCCCGAAAAAAACGATATAAATCTCCCGTCATGCGCTCGTATTTGTGCGCCAACAGCAGCGCATTTCGGCCTGCGTTGTATTGTTTTATTTGTTCGATGGTCGTCATTTTCGTATCTGATTCTATGGATGATTTTTCTGGCGAAGCCTCTGTGTTTCCGCGCCTTTGCGTGATTATTTGTTTTACTCAATATTTCTCGTGTATCTCTGTTAAAATACGCTCTACTTCCCGACGAATTTCGGCGGTTTTAACGATATAATTATTATTCATCATACTGAATAGCAATATCTTGCCTTTTTTGGTTTTTAAATAACCACTCAGACAGTAAACATTTGATAAAGAACCTGTTTTGGCAAAAACAAACGGCTCTTTTGATTTGTATTGGTTTTTGATGGTGCCCGCTTTCCCACCTACGGCCATCATCCCAAAGAGACGCTGTTGGTCAGGTACTTTATCATAGATTTTTTGTAATAATTTGATAATCGAACGGGGCGTAAATAAATTATAACGCGACAATCCCGAGCCATCTTCCCAAATGGGTTCGTCGGGCAAATCCATCAGTAGTTGTTTTTTGACGTAGTCAATGCTTTGTTTGCTTTCAAAGCCGATGTTGTTGGTATCCAACTGCGAAGCGCACATCAACATCACCTGTTCGGCAAACATATTGTCGCTGACGTGCATCATGCGGCGGTAGAGGGTATCAATCGGTAATCCTTTCAAAGTGCGATACGAAACACCGGGCCGTAGCTTATGAATTAATCTCACTTCTCTCTTTAGGGTATCGGCCAATAACCGAGCGTTCAATCCTGGCGAAGTTCGGTAAGGTACATCTTCCGTAAATGATTTAGTGGGCCAGCCCGTAGAAAAAAATGAGTTGTTGAACTCATCGCGCGACAGTTTAAACTCATCTGACCAGCCCGCCGTGCGCAGGCTATCTTTAAAAATCCGTGGACTGACGTTGCTATTGGTAAAACGCACCACATTGCCGTACAATGGAAGTGCAGAGAGTTCGGCCTGATAATAATCGGCGTAATCACCCCATGACCAGCCCGGCCCGAGCCGCTTACCGATGTAGTTGTGCGGGTAATAAAGCAGGTGTCCGTTCCAGTTTTTTAACGCGTCAAAAACCCCGCTTGATGGCATGTCTGGATGAAGTAAGTTGGGGTCGCCCGTGCCCCAAAAAATCAGGGAATCGCCCGTGGTGGTGTACCGTAGGGCGGGGATAGAGTCGCCCAAAAGGCACAGCCCTGCGTATAACGTAAACAATTTGGTATTGGAAGCGGGGACAAAATAACGGTCAGATTGATACTCGGCTACGGTTTCTTGTTTTTCAAGGTCATAAAGTGCAAAACCTGCATGGCTTTGGCGAAAAACGGGCGAATTGGCCACTAAATCACGCCATTTGTTGGTGGATTGAAGCGTTGGTGCGGCTGTTTTGGGCTGTGAAGACGCACAACTAATCAGTAAAAAACAACCGCAAAAGGTAAAAAAGTAAGCGTGTAAAGAGCGCAACATGAGGTTAAGGATTGTGGGTAGTGGGAAGATGAAGTTGTATAAAGGTTTAAATGATAAGGAGCATGGGTTGAGTCGGGCTTTTCGCGCAAGATACTCAAAACTTTTTCGCCGGCTGACCGTTTATACCCATAAGTTCCATTATTTTTGGCTCGAAACCCATTAAAATTAATCATTATTTGTTGCCCGTTATTTGCAAAGTTCTATTAATCAACGTATAATAACCAACAACAAAAGACCGACAACAGACAACCCGAAATTCTGATGACTTTTCAACCCTATCTGGAAGCAATTTCAAAACAAATTCAACATACTGCTTACGGCGAGGAGCCTGCCGAATTGTACGAGCCCATTCGTTATATTATGTCTTTGGGAGGCAAGCGTTTACGGCCTTTACTGACGGTTTTATCGGCCAATCTTTTTATTGATGATTGGCAAAAAGCCCTCAAACCTGCGATTGCCGTTGAAGTTTTTCACAATTTTACGCTCATGCACGACGACATCATGGACTGTGCGCCGCTGCGACGCGGCAAGCCTACGGTACATGAAAAATGGAATGCTAACACCGCTATTTTGTCGGGAGATGTGATGCTGGTCAATGCCTATGAATTGCTGTTGGATGTGGCACCTGCGCAGTTGCCGCGCGTCATCCGTCGCTTCAATCGCACCGCCGCCGAAGTATGTGAAGGCCAACAACTAGACATGAATTTTGAAACCCGTACCGACGTGTCGCAGGAAGAGTACATCGGCATGATTCGCCTCAAAACCTCGGTTCTGCTGGGCTTTGCGATGGAATTGGGGGGGATGATTGCGGGGGCTGACGAAGTTACCACCCAATTGCTCTACGACGCGGGCGTCAATATGGGGCTAGGTTTTCAACTCAAAGATGACTTATTAGACGTATACGGCGACCCCGAAAAGTTTGGCAAACAGGTGGGCGGCGATATCATTGCCAATAAAAAAACCTTCATGCTCATCGAAGCGCTGCTACTGGCCGAAGGAAAAACCAAAGACGATTTGAACTACTGGCTGAGCCTCGAACAAGGGACCTACGACACGTCGGAAAAAGTAGCTGCTGTGACGGAAATTTATACCCGACTCGGCCTTGATGTGCTCGCCCAAACGATGGCCGATGCGTATTTCGCCAAGGGATTTGAGGCGTTGGAAAACCTGCCGCTGCCAGTAGACCGTAAAAAACCATTGATTGAATTTGCGGAGTTTTTGGTCGGGCGGGAGAGTTAATCCATAATTTGAATAAAAAGACAGCCATCTATTCGCGTAGGTGGCTGTCTTTATTTGGAACCTCCTTGTTTTGGGATTGAAAGAACAATTTCAAAAATCATTATAAATAAGTAAGTTGTGCCTTTGTTAAAACAGAAAAATAATATCTCCAATGAAACCAACTCTTTCACGCCGCGATGCCATCAAAACGCTTGGTGCGTCGGCGGCAACCTTATCTACCGCTTTAACGAATGAAGCCATGGCCGCCGAACCGCTTAAACTAAAAGGTAATATCAAACATTCCGTCAGCCGTTGGTGCTATGCCTCTATTCCGTTTGAGGAGCTTTGCCAAGCCTCCAAAGACATGGGCATTGAGTCCATAGAGCTCACTGGCCCGAAGGAATGGGAAATAATGAAAAAATACGGACTCACTTCCGCCATGGGCTGGGCCGATCCTTGGCCTGAAAAAACAGGACTCACGAGCTTCCTCAACAATCCCAAAAACCATGATGCCATCTATAAATGTTACGAAGAGTTGCTGCCGCAGGCACAAGCGGCGGGTGTGACCAACGTCATTTGCTTTTCGGGCAATCGCAACGGTTTGGGTGACTATCAGGGCTTGCTCAATTGCCAAAAAGGCATTAAACGATTGATACCCTTGGCCGAAAAATACGGCGTAACTCTCACCATGGAATTGCTGAGTTCGCGCGCCAGCCACCCTGATTATCAATGCGATAATATTGAGTGGGGTGCGGTACTTTGTGAAATGGTTGGTTCCGAAAAATTCAAGATGCTGTACGATATTTACCACATGCAAAGCATGAGCGGTGACCATATTCGCAATATCCAGCGTTATGGAAAATACATCAGCCACTACCATACGGGAGGACATCCGGGGCGTAATGAGATTGATGAAACCCAAGAAATTTATTACCCAGCTATCGTGAAAGCCATCGTTGCCACGGGCTACAAAGGCTACATCGGACAAGAATTTGTGCCTAAAGCCAAAGACAAAGCGGGAATGTTGGAATCCCTCAAAAAATGCGTCCTTATCTGCGACGTATAGTTTGTAAATCAAGTAAATATACCAAGAGCGCCTAGGGATAGATTCCTTGGGCGCTCTTGGCATGTAGGAGTGTTGGGAAGTTGGTTTTTCATTCCAACCATTGAGAATGAGTGAGCGTCTTTGTACAAAACCATCATCCAACTGTTGCTATGAAAAAGCTCTCCATTTTTCTGCTTGCGCTCTGTATCTTTTGGAGCTGTAACAAAGACGAAATCAGCCAAGACCCCAACGTACTGGAAGGCATCTACCGTACCAATGCTTTTTTGGACCCGCTCTGCATTGCTATTACGGACGACAATCAGCTGCCAAGTCTACAAATAACCAAAAAAAGTGACGGCACATTCAACTTGTTGAGGACCAACTACATTCCTCAGCAATCAACCCAAAAACTGGAAGGGGTTACCGCCCAAACCACCACAAAAGGGTTTGAGCTATACTACGGACAAACCAAAATAGGCAGCTATCAGGACGACCGCTGGTATGACGATACGAAAGACAAAGAAGTAACTTCCAAAGTGTTGTCGGTGAGTTATTCTGAACCAACAAAAGGTCTGTATTTTTCTTATTTTGGTGTAAAGAAATAGAGAAGGTACCACTGGCCGAAAGTTCATTGCATTGTCGCAATCAATTTCAAAAGCTCCTCCCGATGGGATGCTTTTTTGATAAACATCGGCAACCGGCTGACCATCGAGCTGTTTTTACGAATGGTGTTTCGTGGGTCAATACCCCGTTCGCGCAGTTTTGCGGTAATGTATTCCCGGAGCATTTCTAGGTGTTCGTAATTGTAGGCCCAAAGCAACTCACCGCGAAAGTCTTTTTGCAACCACAACGGCAGGCCGAAGATGGGGTCGGTCATCCGGCTTTCGTGAAAATACCCGTATGAGATACTTGCTTCGTACTCGCAGTTGTCGCCGCAGTGCGTACAGTGCATGGCGAGTTTTTTCCAAATCCCATTCCACGGAGCCGAGCGGCTCAGCGGTTGGTAACATTCCCGGCATTTGACCGAAACGTGTGCGGTTGCGGCCCCATACCAATGGCCTGTGCTCTCGACGTGGAAACAATCAGGGCAAATGAGTCGAAAGTCTGCTTTTGAAGCGGGCTCTTTGGTGGGGTTGATTTGTGCTTTTCCCTGACATTTGGGGCAATGGACTACAAAGTGAGTGGCGAGATCTCCCAAAGCAACGCCTCTATCGGCAAAGCGCTCGGTGTCTGGGATGGTAGGGCTATTTCTCTTTTTCATGTTTTTTTAACCAGCTGTCTAACACGGGAATACATCTTAAATTGGCCGCTTGCTGGTAGCTTTTCAGCGGGGTATCCAGCGCCTTTCGTAGTTTTCGTACGGCAGGTGCGTAGTCGATGCCTAAGTCTTGAAATTTGGCGATGGTTTGCAGGATGGATTGCGTTTCGGAATAAAACTGACCGTCATAGAAAGTGTGGGTGCGCTCCATAGAGTCCTTAAATTTTTCGGCCATCTTCAAAATACCTGCCTTGATAGGCTCGGCAAAAAGCCGTCGGTCTTCAACGTCATTGTCGGCCAAAAAAGGAAAAACCTCACCTGCCCACGGTGTTTCCAAACGACTAACGAGATATTGCTGCCATTCAGGGTTTGATTTTATTTTGGCAAGGGCGGCCTCTCGCACGGCTTTGTCTTGGTACTTGGTGGTAAAAACCAGAATCAAGACCATTTCAGTCTTGGGGTTATTCTTTTCAATTTGGTCCAAAAATTCTTGTTGACGGCGCGCGTCTTCTGCGTCTCTCATTTCGGCATGTTGTGCTGCTGCAATCGGGATATTGAAGAGCCATTCGCCCAACATCAAAACGCAACTTACCGCGCTTATCAGCACGACGCCTTTCAGTGTCCATTGCCAAATCACAGCGGGTACGAGGGTTTGGAGTGAAGTATTGACCAATACAAAACCTGCCAACAACAACGGGGGCAAGGCCCAAACAATGGTATGTTTTCCTAAAATCCGCATGACCCAAGGTGCGCCGCCGCCGTTGATCATTGCGGCAAAAAAGCTGAAAATCAACAGCGCAATTAAACCCGAAATCACGAATGTGTTGCGTAAAGTGGTTTTTTCGGTTACCCAGTCAAAGCCCCCTTTCCATAAGACAATGGCGGTGGCGATGCTGATGCCCACGGCCACGGCGGCGTACGCAAATAGCAGTGCAAACGCGTGCCCTACGCCGTAGTCCCCGCCTGGGGTGGGTTTGCCCGCCATAGATGCAAGGCTAAAATACCCAATAAGGGCTAACAGAAGTGCGAGGTTTCCGAAGACGTTCATAGCATTAGTACTAAAAACTTGTATTGTTTACACAAAGCTATTTTGTTACGTGTCTACTTTCCAAAAAGAAAAACTCAAGTGCGGTTCTATAACCCTGAGGCGGTAGGTTTACCACTTGGAGCGGGACGACGGCCTGTATGCGGAGAAAAGCCTCCTTTGTTTTTACGTATCTTTCCTATCAAAAAACGCTGAAAATACGGTATAACTTTTGGATATTTGTAGTACAAATCGCGTATCTGCCCTATTCCACACACCGAGAGGCGCGCGAGAAGCTGTATTCCAAAAATGGTAAAGTCAAAAATTAGAAGAGGCTACAGGATAGCCAAGTACATCGTTTATAAAGAAACGCTCGTTGATTCGGTAGAGAATTTTTGGTCATTTGTAGGTGCTTTTTTGGGGGTAGGATTGATTGCCTTTCTACAAAGCGCCCTTTCCGAAACTGACAATTTGTTCTTGATTGGCTCGTTTGGAGCGTCTGCTGTACTCATTTTCGGTGCCATCCAAAGTCCGTTGGCCCAACCCCGTAATCTCGTGGGAGGGCATCTTATTTCTGCGCTGCTGGGTGTGACCATTTACCAACTTTTCCCTAATATTATCTGGCTTACCGCCCCATTGGCGGTAGGGTTGTCCATTATCAGTATGCAAATCACCAAGACGCTGCATCCGCCGGGTGGTGCTACGGCATTGATAGCCGTCATTGGTTCTGAAAAAATAAAAGACCTTGGTTATTGGTTTGTGCTAACGCCCGTGGCTTCGGGAGTGTTTATACTTCTGGCGGTGGCGCTTGTTTTCAACAACCTCACGCCCAACCGCAAATACCCTACCAATCGTCGATATTCAAGAACGTTCAGATGGGCCATCATCCCCACCAAAAAAATAATGAAAAGGATGCGAGGCAAGCGGCAGGTCATTTAAAACCGTACATCATCAAGGTAAATTACTGTAAGTCCAGAGGCGTGTGAATAGGCGTCATGGCTCAGGCCGCCGCGTCGTCAGAGCCGAGCGACTGCTAAAACAAAAAAAGTCGGCTACGTTGGTAGCCGACTTCCTTAGGTTGTAAAACCGAGCTTTTATATTTCTCGGTTTTACATTTAACGTTTCTCGGTTCTAAATAAGCATTTACTTCAAACCTCCCACCATATCTTCGGGGCGTACCCACGCGTCGAATTGCTCTTCGGTCATGTGCGTGAAATCTAAGCCTTTGAGTTCAAATTCGAGAGAAGCCTGTTTGAGCGTAATACCGCGTTTGTGTGCGTCTTGGGCAATGGCGGCGGCGTTGTAATACCCGATTTTGGGGTTAAGGGCCGTTACCAACATCAACGAATTGTTGACGTGCTTGCGGATATTTTCGGTCAATGGCTCGATACCAACTGCGCAATGGTCGTTAAACGCCACGCATACATCACCAATCAAACGCGCTGAGTGCAGGAAGTTATAAATCATTACTGGCTTAAATACATTCAATTCAAAATGACCGTTGGAGCCGCCAATGTTGATAGCAACATCGTTGCCCATCACCTGACAAGCCACCATGGTCATGGCTTCGCACTGCGTAGGGTTTACTTTGCCCGGCATGATAGAGCTGCCTGGTTCGTTGTCGGGAATGTGAATTTCGCCGATACCCGCGCGCGGGCCTGACGACAACATCCGGATGTCGTTGGCAATTTTCATCAAACTTACGGCCACTGTTTTGAGCGCACCGTGGGCTTCAACGATGGCATCGTGGGCGGCGAGTGCTTCAAATTTATTTTCAGCCGTGATAAAAGGTAAGCCCGTCAAAGCAGCAATGTGCGCTGCTACATTTTCCGAATAGCCTTTGGGCGTGTTGATTCCTGTACCTACGGCCGTACCGCCCAGTGCCAATTCTGAAAGGTGCGCCAAGGTGTTTTTAATGGCGCGAAGTCCGTGATTCAATTGCGAAACATAGCCCGAAAATTCCTGACCGAGTGTCAGCGGCGTAGCATCCATAAAGTGGGTGCGACCGATTTTTACCACGTCTTTGAAGGCTTCCGACTTGGCTTGGAGCGTATCACGGAGTTTTTCGATGCCGGGAATGGTTACCTCAGTCAGAATCTGATACGCCGCAATGTGCATCGCCGTCGGGAAGGTGTCATTTGAAGATTGCGATTTGTTGACGTCGTCGTTGGGGTTTAGGTATTTCTTTTCATCCAAAAGCGACCCACCATTGATGACGTGCGCACGGTAGGCAATCACCTCATTACAGTTCATGTTTGACTGGGTTCCGGAGCCAGTTTGCCACACCACCAACGGAAATTGGTCGTTGAGTTTGCCATCCAAAATTTCGTCGCATACTTGGGCAATCAGGTTTTTCTTGTCTTCGGGAAGAATGCCTGCCTCAAAGTTGGTGATGGCGGCGGCTTTTTTGAGATAGGCAAACGCCCGAATGATTTCTTTGGGCATTTTGTTAATATCTTGCGCAATCGGGAAATTCATGATAGAGCGCTGGGTCTGTGCGCCCCAATACACATGGGCTGGTACTTCTACTTTGCCCATGGTGTCTTTTTCGATACGGTATTCCATTATTGTGGTTGATTGGATTTGAGATTATGGGAATCTTAATCAAGATTGGTAGCGCAAAAGTAAACACAAAACGCTGAATCGCTTTTGATAGAAATCATAATCTCTCTAAATTTACCAAAAAAACAAAAGGCAATGGCTGCAACAGCAACTCTCCGAAAACAACGCCTTATGCTGGACATACAGGTAACTCCAAAACAAAAGAAGGCTTTGATGAGTGTACTTAAAGCATTGGATATTGAAATAAAGCAACGCGAGCTTACGGAAGAAGAAGAGGATACTGCCCTGTATTTGGCAATGGAGGAGGGAAAGAAAGAGGGGCGAGCTACTGAGAAAGAGAAAGAAGACTTTGAAAAATGGCTTTTTCAGAAATAACAGTATGAAATACGACTATGAGAATGCCTATTTGAGAGATGCCAAAAAGTTGCCTGAAGCCCTAAGGTTATTGCTTCAAGACGTGGTATTGTCAGTCAGAGAAGCCAAAACACTTCAAAATATCCCCAATCTCAAAAAACTTTCGGGTTATAAAAATGCCTACAGAATCAGGATAGGAGAATACCGCATTGGCCTTTATTTAGAAGGCGATGTACTCGTATTTGCCCGAATTTTGCCCCGAAAAGAGATTTATCGCTTTTTCCCATAACTTAATTGGTATGTTACATAAAGTCTTAAAAGTAAATTCAAATGATAACGTTATTGTAGCCCTGCGCGATTTGTCTGCGGGGGAAGTGGTTGATTTTGAGGGAGAAAGCTACGTATTGCCGTATACCGTTTATGCCAAACATAAATTTGTGACCCACGACCTAGCCATCGGCGATGCCGTCATGATGTATGGTGTGTTGGTGGGTCGTGCTTCGCAACCCATCAAGCGGGGTGAGCCAGTTACTACTTATAATTTAAAGCATGATTCTGAGCCGTACAGCACGGCCAAGCGCCAACCCTACAGCTGGACGCCGCCTGACGTAAGCAAGTGGATAGGTAGAACGTTTAAAGGCTACCGTCGCTCGGATGGTAAGGTGGGGACGTATAATTATTGGTTGGTAATACCATTGGTATTTTGCGAAAACCGAAATGTATTGACCCTGAAAGATGCTTTTGAGCGTGAACTGGGCTATGCTCAACCCGACCTGTACCGCGACCAAGTACGGGAGCTTTTGCACTTGTACCAAAACGGGCAAATGGATGTCATCAAGAAACTAGAACCTTTTGTTAGCGTTGCTGCTCCAAGTACAGAAGCCTCTGGCATGACGAAAAGACCTTTCAAAAACGTCGATGGCATCAAATTTCTCACGCACGAAGGCGGCTGTGGCGGTACGCGGCAGGATGCGCATACCCTATGCTCGTTGTTTGCATCGTATGCTGTTCACCCCAATGTGGCCGGAATTACGGTGTTGAGTTTGGGTTGTCAAAACTCCGAAGAGAAGATTCTGATGGACGAAATTCATAAGCGCAGCCCTCATTTTGATAAACCGTTGTACATTTTTGAACAACAGCAGGGTACGGAAGCGCAAATGATGTCGATGGCCATCAAGCAGACGTTTTTGGGCTTGATAAAAGCTGACAAATACGAGCGCGAAGAGGTGCCCATTACCGAGCTGGTCGTGGGCTTAAAATGCGGCGGCTCGGACGGTTTCTCGGGCATTTCGGCTAATCCCGTTTTAGGGCAAGTCTCGGATATTTTGGTAGCCCTTGGAGGAAAAACCTTACTGGCTGAGTTCCCTGAACTGCACGGCGTAGAGCAGGAATTGTTAAACCGTTGTGTTACGGAAGAAAAGGCGGCCAAGTTTGAGCGGCTCATGCGCGATTATTCGGGCAAGGCCGATGCGGTCGGGTCGGCTTTTGCGTTCAATCCTTCGCCGGGCAATATCAAAGACGGACTCATCACCGACGCCATCAAATCAGCGGGTGCGGCCAAAAAAGGTGGCTCGGCTCCGATTCAGGACGTAACCAATTATACTGAAATATCATCCGAAAAAGGCCTCCAACTCGTTTGCACGCCCGGCAATGACGTTGAAGCCACTACTGGTAAAACAGCCGCCGGTGCCACGGTGATTCTGTTTACAACTGGTTTGGGAACGCCGACGGGCAATCCGATTTGTCCTGTCATGAAAGTGGCAACCAACTCTACTTTGGCCCAAAAAATGTCGGATGTGATAGATTTTGACTGCGGTCCCGTCGTGACGGGAGAACAAACCATTGCCCAGAATGCCGATGCGTTGTTGGAAGAAATTATCCAAGTAGCCAGCGGCAAACTTACCCACGCCCAACGCTTGGCCCAAGATGATTTTATCCCTTGGAAACGAGGCGTTTCATTGTAGACTGAGCGCTGTAATTGTCGGACGGTTTTGAACTGTCGAACAATTACAGAAAATTAATCAGTAAGGAAAATACGTAATGTGAACGCTGATAATACCCATGTCGATGCCTGTCCAAGTAAGCGGTGCTGCTCTCACTTCCAAGGCATAGTATGAGTTTTTGTTGTCAATCGTATGGTAGGGTTTCTCCACAGGATTGAAATTGTTAAAAGTACCACATCTTACGGTGCCAGATTGACCCGAAGTAGTGAGAGAATAATATCCATTGCCCGTGAGTGTCTGCGGATTGTATTGCCACAATATCATATTTAAATTATTATCAGCGTTATTATCATAATAACAGGCTTTGATTTCTTTGATTCTTGCTCGGTGCGGAAGATAGACAGGAGCAGACAGGTCAGCATTTGCCCCTGAGCCTAAATAAACACTGTTGAAATTGCCTATGCTGTAAAACACGCTGCTCGAAGAGGGGCGAAAAGCAGAGGGAGGAATGCTGAGATAAGAAACTGAGTCAGGAGAAAGGGGGATAAGTACCCCGTCGGGTGTAGCAACTACAGGACGTTGATTGGAGCCTGACAAAGTGGAAGAACGAATGGCCCCCGATACATCTACTTTGTTTGCTGCGTTAGGAGAGAGGGTTACTTGTGCAATAACGTTACAGGACAAAAGGAGAATCAGAGAAAGAAATAGAGCCGTTTTCATAACGCATGGATTTTGTTTAATGACACTGCCAAAATAGGTACTTACGGTGAAAAAGAAAAAAGTTGGACGTAAACTAAACTAAAGTGTTTTTTCATGCCGATGTTGGTGTTTTTTACCAACATCCCTTCGCTAATCGACTTTGCATTTTTACGGTTTGGTGATAACACCAAACAGGGCAGCAGCAACAGATTTTTAACGGTCGGTCGGTTTTAAACGGGCTGACTGTTAACTTTGCCGCATTATGTTACAGAAAACAGCCACTCTTTATCGAAATGCGTACGGCGGCATCTCCCGCGAAATCTGGCTTCTGGCCTTTGTGATGTTCATCAATCGTTCGGGTACGATGGTGATTCCCTTCATGAGCGTGTACCTGACGCAGGCACTCCATTTCAGTTTGCCCAATGCCGGTTTGGTAGTGAGTTGTGCGGGTGCTGGTGGGATATTGGGGACGTATTTTGGCGGTAAACTGACCGATAAAGTAGGGCATTACTACGTCCAAATGGCAAGTTTGGCATTGGGCGGCTTGATGTTTTTTGTGCTGATGCAAATGCGTACGTTGCCCACTTTGTGTATTTCTACGTTTTGTTTGAGTCTGGTAGGTGAAGCTTTTCGGCCCGCAAATTCTACTTCCATAGCGTTTTACAGCACCCCCGAAAATCGCACGCGGGCGTATGCCATCAACCGTCTGGCCATCAATATCGGTTGGGCCATCGGGCCGGCGTTGGGTGGTTTTTTTGCAACGATTGGCTACAAATATTTATTCATTGCCGATGGTATTACCAATATTTCGGCGGCAGTGGTACTGGCCGTATTGGTTAAAAATCGGGACAAAACCCACGGTGCAGAATACGATAAAGATGCGGTTGTCGTGCCAGCACAATCTGCTTTTCGGGATGGTATTTATATGCGATTTGTGGTGTTTACGATTTTGTTTGCCATCGGGTTTATGCAGTTTTTTAGCATTGTACCCGTATTTTGGAAAACAGAACTCCACGTCAACGAATTTTACATTGGTTTACTGCTCGGCTCAAACGGACTGTTGGTGGCAGCGTTTGAAATGATTTTGATTTACTACATTGAGCCGTTACGTCCTAAACTTACCTTTATCAGTTGGGGGGTGCTTTTTTGCGGACTTAGCTATTTACTCTTCATTGTTTTTCAGGGTTTTGTGTGGATTTTGCCCCTTGCCGTAATTACCATTACCCTCAGCGAAATGTTGGCCATGCCATTTATGAACTCTTTCACGATGGAGCGCTCTACGCCCCAAAATCGGGGACAATATTCGGCATTATACTCTATGTGCTACGCCATTGCGCAGGTTGCGGCCCCAGTGTTGGGTGGGCAAATCGCCGCCACTTATGGCTATTATGCCCTTTGGGGTGTTATTATTGGATGTATGCTGGCGGCCTTTGTGGGCTTTCGTTGGGTGCAGACATTGATTGAACAGGAGAAACAGTAGTGGGGGCGAGTTCTCAAACCCGCTTTTGGCTCGGGATGTGAGCATCCCTTGGCACAAAAAAAATGCCGACCCTCTCCAAAGTCGGCATTCATTTGCAAACACTGTTTCACTTCAACCCCTAGATACGAATCACGCTCGTATCCGTTGATTCTTTAATGGCGGTCGGCAGTACTGCCCACAAAATGATGTAAATCATGACGGTGGGAAAGCCTGCGGTAAAGAAGAACGCCAGCACAAACAGGATGCGAACCAGTGCCCGGTCTATCCCGAAATGATGCGCCATCCCAGCGGCAACTCCCCCGATAACTGATTGATTGGCAATGCGATATAATCTGTTTGTTTCCATGGCTATTTCAGTATTTTAATGCTTTGTTGGTTATTCTTGGCTGTTTTGATGGGTCAAATGTAGGGGTGCTGCTGAAACTTGCCAAAGGGATTATAACCAACGGAAAAGGGGCTTGATGAATGGATGTTTTTGAGGATATTGTTGGTTAGAAAAACAGGATGAAAATGAAGGAGGCCTCAGGGGTGGGGGTTCTTTCTAAGAATTTTTAAAAGGAAAGCAAAAAGACCGTTATTTTTGTTCAATAGACAGTAAGTCAAAATAGACCCGACTTTTTTATAGTGTAGAACCTAACCCACTTAACTTTACCTTCGGAGGTCCACCGCCGAGGTGCTATGAATCCACATGAGTTACTTTAACATAGATTCCATCAAAGAACGCACCGGTGCGACGAATCGCCGTGCGACGGACCGTTTTGACGCCATCGTCATTGGCACGGGTATCAGCGGTGGCTGGGCCGCTAAAGAGCTGACTGGAAAAGGCTTACGCACGCTGGTATTGGAGCGAGGGCGAGATGTAAAGCACATTGCGGATTATCCAACGGCGATGAAAAACCCGTGGGAATTTCCGCATTTAGGGGAGGTCCCGTTGGAGTTAAAACAAAAAAGCCCTGCTTCGAGTGGACACTATATTTTCAAAGAGCCAACGCTGCACTTTGTGGTGAAAGATTTCGAGCATCCGTTTGTGCAGGAGAAACCTTTTTCGTGGATGCGCGGCTACCAAGTGGGAGGACGCTCGCTTTTGTGGGCGAGGCAAACACAGCGCTGGTCGGATTTTGATTTTGAAGGCCCCGCACGTGACGGTTTTGCGGTTGATTGGCCCATTCGTTACGCTGACATTGCACCTTGGTACAGCTACGTTGAAAAATTCGCGGGTATTTCGGGCAACAAAGACGGGTTGCCTAACTTACCCGACGGAGAGTTTTTGACGCCGCACGAAATGAGTTGCGTTGAAAAACACTTCAGTCAGCAGGTAGCCAAAAACTACACCGACCGTCATATCATCATCGGCCGTACGGCCAATCTCACCGACCCCAAGCCTATTCACTACCAACAAGGCCGAGCCAAGTGCCAACACCGGGTGCTTTGTGAGCGTGGTTGCCCGTACGGTGGGTATTTTAGCACCAATGCGTCTACGTTGCCGTGGGCGGAGCGGACGGGCAAAATGACCCTGAAAACGCATTCGGTGGTGCATTCAATCATTTATGATGAACAAAAACAACGGGCAACGGGAGTACGTGTGATAGATGCCAACACGAAGGAGATGACCGAATACTACGCCAAAATCATCTTTCTGAATGCCTCCGCACTTAATTCCAATCTGATTTTACTAAATTCTACCTCCAATCGTTTTCCTAATGGTTTCGGCAACGACAGCGGGGTATTAGGAAAATACATCGGGTTTCACAATTACCGTGGACGCGTTTCGGCCGAGTACGACGGTTTTCACGATACCACCACCGAAGGCAAACGGCCCAACGGTGCTTATGTACCGCGTTTTAGGAATGTCTATAAACAAGAGACGGACTTTTTGCGGGGGTATGCCGCTTCGATGGGCTCATCAAAAATCGGTGTTCCGACCGATGGGTTGTTTGGGGAGGAACTCAAAGACCAACTGTCCAGACCTTCCGAAGAAGGTTGGAGCATCGGAGCCAATATGATGGGGGAGGTGTTGACCAAAGAAAGCAATCATGTACGCCTCGACCCGAATCTGAAAGACGATTGGGGAATTCCGCAGTTGCGTATGTCGGTCGATTTTGATGACAACGACATGAAAATGGTGAAGGATTTTTACGAGCAATTTACCGAAATGTTCACCAAAGCAGGCTTCACCAATATCAAAACGATGGACACGAAACGCGTGCCAGGCAACGAAAACCACGAAATGGGCGGTATACGGATGGGCAAAGACCCCAAAACCTCAATGCTCAATAAATGGAATCAGATGCACGCCTGCAAAAATGTATTCGTGACCGACGGCGGTTGTATGACTTCAACCGCCACCCAAAATCCATCCCTTACCTACATGGCCCTGACGGCTCGGGCGGTTGACTATGCCGTGAAGGAAATGCGGAAAGGAAATTTGTAGATAATTTTGAATGTGGATAAAGAGGAATCTAAAACACTCTAGTCATTCTTTGCCCCTTGCAAAATCCATTTTTGAATCACCAACAACTGGCAATCCGTCAATTTTCCAGTCGGGGGCATGGGTGAGTAGCCTTGTTGCGAGCTCATTGTGCCAAAAAGTCGTTGGTTGTCAACGTAAATTTTTACGTTATTATAACTGTCTAATAGTACACTCCCTGAGGCAGCACCTGTTTTGTGGCAACCCACACAATAGGTGTCCAACATGGGCTTCACTGATTTTGAAAAGCTTACATTGGCCGTATCCACGCTTACATTGCAAATTGTTTCCTTAGCGCCTTGTTGAATCCATTTAAGAAACAAGTCGGTTTGGGCTTTGGAGAGAGGCGCAGAAGGGGGCATTCGGTCTTTTCCTGTATCAATCATTACTTGGTATAGCTTGCTGCTGAGGGGCTTAGTGGTATTGATGCCTTTGCTCGTGATGGTTTTATAGCTCGTTAATTCATACCCGTCTTCCTTACTTTTGGCATCATGGCAGCCGCTGGTGGCGCAATTGCTCACAATCAGCGGAAGGATTTGGGTATTAAAACATACTTGGTCACCTTCCGTCGTGTTTGGCACAATCGTGCAGGTCAGGGAGATACCCGTAGCAGTATTTGTACCATTTGAGGGATTGGTCGGGTCGGGGGTAGTGGTTGAAGTGGTTTCGGGGGTGGGTTTTTCGTAAAGGCAGGAAACAAGCACCCCGATAATGCCAATAAAGAGGAGAAATTTAAGTGGTTTCATGGCTTTATTTTTTTTTGGTAAAGACAAAATGGTTTTTGACGGTCAGCGACTCGGCGATTTTGGCCATCACCAGCGTCGGAATTTCTATTTTATGGTCAGCCAGTTTTACGTCGAAGTTACCGACAAAGGTTAATTGCTCTTTTCCAACCGTTAATTTCCCCTTAATGACTCGTTCTTGTTTTACCCCGTGCATCTCTAAAATGCCCTTGGCAGATACATCATATACCCCTTCTTTTTTGAAATCAATCACTTCTTGAATCTTCCCTTTAAACGTCGAATTGGGATATTTTTCAGATTCCATGTAATTTTCATTGAAGTGCTCTTCCATGAGCTTATTGGGAAAGTGAAACGCTACATTCTGAATTCTCACGGCCACTTCCGAGGTCGAAGTGTTGATAATTGCCTCCACCTGTTTATTGAGAGCAGAAATATTCTCTAAAGGAGTTTCGGAAAAAAAACTCGTTTCGCCCCCCTGCGTCATAAACAACTGAGATTTTGCCTGAAAAGCAATAAAGTGTATGATAATCAATGGAATAACCAATCGTGCTTTCATGATTGTTTGATTTTTGGAGTAAGATTATTTGTGTGTTTTCTTGGCGCTTTTATCAAAACTGAAGACCCTTGATACATTGAATCCGTAGAAGATATCACCGTTTTGCCACATTCCTTCGGTTTGGCCGATGAGGTATTTTTCGGTCATTCCCTTGGAGTTTGTGAAATGAAGTTGGAATACGTGGCCGCCCGTTTCGATGTCGAAGCCGATGGAAAGGGCATTTTTAAACTGTGGGTCACGTAGGGAAATTTCACCAGCCGAGGTAGGAGTGTAGTAATATTCAATGTTGAACGACGTACGGCGCGTCAATTTGAAGCGGCCGCCCATGCCCAAGCTATACAGAGTATTGGCGTCGTTTTCGGTTTCTACTTTGTTGCGGTGCAGTATCGAAGGAGTAAGCTGCAACGAAACCCGCTCCCCAAATTTTCGGGCAATTAACAATTGCCCACAATAAGTTTGGCGTTCTAAATTGTTAAAAAAACGGGCATTTGGCTGAGAGGGCATTGTATTGGTGTAGGCCGCCGCCAACAATGCCACGGTGACGGGCATTACCTTGGCTCCTGAGGCTTGCCGCAACAGTTTGTACTTGGCATAATAATCATAGGTTTTTTGGTAGCTGTTGCGTCCAACGCCAACGGTCAGGCGGTCAGTAAGGCCAAATTCAAATCCTAACCGAATTTGAGATTGATCCAGACCAAACAACTCTTGATACCCCGAATTCAATGCACCGAATCGGTGTGAGATTCTGAAGTCAAGGTGCTTAGCCGCGACGGTTTCTATCGAATGCCCCGATACGATACGGCTTGACTTGAACGTAGCCGAGGCATAGTTAACAACCGGCTTTTGAATTTTATTGAGTTCGTCCAACAAATCGTCTTGGGCGTGTGCAACAATCGCAACAAAGCTAATCAGTAGAAAAAGTGGGTATTTTTTCATTTTAAGGCGTTAGAGAAGTGTCAGACTGAATGCCTGCATGATAGTTAAGCGGCTTTTACCGTAAGTGTGGTGCCATTGAGTGAGGTGGTATAAACCGTCAGCCCCTTTTTACCTTCAGTGTTCAGTCCTTTTCCTGCGTTGTCGAAACGGGCTCCGTGAGCAGTGCAATAAAACTCCCCTGATCTATAGGTGATTTCGCGCTTTTGTTCGTGGCTACAGATGAGCGTTACGGCTACGTAAGTGTTGGTACCCGTACGAGCTACCACTACATTTTGGGCGGGAAGGACCACATAGCCATTATTGGCTTTAAGGGCGGAGTATTTGCTGTCGGTTAGGTCAAGTATAATATCGGCCCCTAAGGGAGTTACGGCTGAATCATTTTGGCAACTTGTGAGGCTATTTCCAGCACAATAGACAGCCATGAGGGCGGCCCCTTTTAATCCTAAATTCTTCAAAAATGCATTGCGGTTGATTTTTTCTTGGTCAATCATTTTAAAATTCTGGTTACGTGGGATTGCATGTTTTCGTCAGTAAGAGGGGAATTTTGAAGAAAAGGTGGGGTGACC
The DNA here is from genome assembly GCF_024158025.1 of Runella salmonicolor. Taxonomy (NCBI): domain Bacteria; kingdom Pseudomonadati; phylum Bacteroidota; class Cytophagia; order Cytophagales; family Spirosomataceae; genus Runella; species Runella salmonicolor. The sequence continues at coordinate 869,361 of NZ_JAMZEL010000001.1, read as the reverse complement.
CACAAAAAAAAGTGCCGAACATCGTTGTTCGGCACTTTTAAAAGATGGTAATTTCTTATTTCTTCATTTGATATTTTAGCCCAAAATGGCATCCAAATCCGCCGATAAATGTCCGAAGAGGCAAATTTTGAACCATACTTTTAATGCTGGTTTGATAGTAGGGTTCTCCAAATACACTCCAATTTCGGCCATAACGTATTTCTGCTCCTAACCCAACATTCAACCCAAAATGTGCACTTGTATTTTGGAAATGGGTAAGTGTTGTATAAAAATCGTGGCCGTCTGGTTCATAAATTTCTACTTTCATTTGCTGTTTTGTGGGGGTGGCCCAATAACCACCAACAAGGGTGTAGAGTTTTAAATTGGTGTTTCTTTGCTCAAACCAGTGCAGCTTCTGACGGTAAAAGTCATAACTGAATGCCAACGGAATGCGTAAAAATTGCACAAAATTATCTTCGTCACTTTCAAGGACTACGCTACTGCCTACCGCTGGGTTGGAAGTGTAGAAATCTCCAGGGATTTGGGCAATGCCAAAGACCGTTTTTTTGAAAAATGTGGGCTGACCGTTTATATCCTGGGCAATCAAGGTTTCTTTATTCAGTCCTGAATGTTCAAAGCGTATGGTTTGGTGTTCTAGCCCCGTTAACAGGCTTAGGTTGCTGGATAGTTTAATGCCAACACGTATACCAGCCACTTGGGTGCTTGTAATATTTTCGTGACCAAACTCAAAAGCATCAATATTGTCTCTTCTTAAATTAAGTTTATTGAGCTCTGGGGCATAATAGGCCGATAACGAAAGCCGCTCACTGAAAGGCTGATGAGGTTTTTTAGGTTTTGCAGTTGATTGATTTTTTAGCGTATAGTGAATTTTAGGGATGCTCAGATGCGGTACAATTGAATAATTCAACGCCTCTAAAAAATCAAGATTAAGTAAGTCGGGTTTCCCTTCATTCAACTCCTCGGCGGTATTTGTTAAGCCGTCTGTGGAAAGTATGCTATCCCCGATTAGCGCTTTGTTGTCTGTTAAATTTTGGCCGTAAGATTCAACTTTGCCAGCCTGTTTTCGGCGATTTAGATTTTGGGCGAGGGGTTGGTTATTGAAAATGCTGCGTTTACGGTTGTCAGCTCCATTATTTTCAACAATATTTTTTGAATCGAATGCCCTATTTTTATGGATTCCGATTTTAGGATGTAAAGTAGCAGTTTCTTCATGCGGTAAAATTTTGATATTTTTGTCGGTATTAAGTTGATTTTCAGGTTTTTCGTAATTATTTTGAGCTAAATCAGGGCCGTCGTCGATGGATTCAGGAATGGGCACCCGAATGTAAACCCGCTCCGTTCGGGTAATATAAACGGTGTCAGTTTGTTTGACTTTTAGGGTCTGCTGGACTACCGACTCTGGCCGTGCGGGGGCGTTTCCTTTTAGCAATACATAGCCCGTACTGCCCAACAGCAGCATGACTATGCCCAAGGCGGCTTTAAGCCAGCCATTTTCTGTTTGGAGTCGGCCCAACTGTATTTGGAGCACATTGGCCCGCATGGTATCCAAATTGGTTGTGGGTGGCTCGAACGACATCCGTTCAATCATCGAACGAAAGGTTTCGTCTAGTTTGTGTGGTTCTTGCTCGCTCATATCGAACGGGTTTTAGCTTCTCTGTTCATCATCAAAATCTTCTTCTGTAGCAGTCGGCGGGCATCTTGCAAGTTTGATTTAGAGGTGCCTTCGCCAATGCCCAATTGCTTAGCGATTTCCTGGTGTTTAAATCCCTCAAAAACGTATAAATTGAACACCATCCGATAGGATGGGGGCAAGCTTTGTACCAAAAGTAATAATTCGTCGGCTGAAAGCTGGCTTTCAATATCTTCGTCGGCAATGGGTTGGGAATGGTCGTTCAACACGGAAATGTCATCCAAGTGATGACCTAGCTTGACATTCTTTTTATAATGTTCAAGTGAAACATTGACCATTATGCGTCGTATCCAACCTTCAAACGAACCCTCATTGCGGAAGCGGTGCAATTCCTGAAAAACTTTCATAAACCCCTCTTGCAGAAGGTCTTTGGCGTCTTCGTAATCACTCACATACCGTTTGCATACCACCATCATCTTGGGGGCATACTGTTGATAGAGGCGTTCATAAGCAAATGATTCTCCTCGCAAACAGGCTTTTATGAGCTGACTTTCCGGCAAAATATTATAAGGTTTAGTGATAAATCAAATGAACATATCATCTATTCGGAGAGTCTTATTTTTATCATAGGAGTCGGTATTTAAGAATGAATATTGTTCTCAATCCGCCTATCTCCCACAAGATGATAAAAGGCTCAAAAGGGTGGGGTGACCCATAAAATATAGTTGGATTTTGCACCGATTTGTGCAAAATCCAACGGACAGTAAGTTGGATTTAACTACTCTTCCGACTTATTTTTAAGGCTCATCAGCAAGGCATACGCCCCTTTTACCACAAAGGTTTGGTTGGTTTTATCGAGATTAAGTAGCTCCGTAAAGCCATTTTCGGTGTTGCCGATTTGCACTTCTTTTATTTCAAATTCATTGGCAGCTTTCTTGATAAAAGCATAGTGCTTGCCCTCGTAGCGCACAATGGCGTCTTCGGGCAGTACGTAGGCGCTGTTGTTTTTGACTTCTACTTCGGCGTTCATGTATGTACCGGGAATGAGGGCTTTGTCGTAGTTTTTAAAATGACATTGCACTTCCGTGGCTCGGTCGGCAGTGAGGTCTTTTCCAATCATGATGATTTCCGAAACATACTTTTTATCGGGACGACTGTTGGTAAAAGTTAGGATTTTTTGCCCAATAAAAAGTTTATCCACGTCTTTTTCAAACACCTTCAACGCCAAGTGAATATCGGTCGGATTGATGAGTTCAAACATCACTTCGGTGGGTGAGACGTACTTGCCAATGTTGCTGTTGATTTTAGAAACGTAACCGCTGATGGGCGAATAAATGCTTACCGTTCTCGAAATATTGTCTTCGGTCAATTTCGTTGGATTTATGCCTGCCAATTTCAATTTTTCGGCCAACGCACTCAACAATACCCGCTGCCCTCTGAATTCGGCTTCCGATTGTTGATAGACCTTGTCGCTGCTGGCTTTGCTTTGGTTGAGGTCTTTTTGGCGCAGGTACTCGTTTTCTAAGAAATTGATTCTGGATTTGGCTGTCAAATAATCCTGCTGCAATTGGATGTATTGTTGGTCTTCCATCACGGCCAACAATTGTCCTTTGCGTACGTTCATCCCCACCAACAAATCCGTATTTTTCAAATAGCCGCCCAGCGGAACACTGATGGAAACCACGTTTTGGGGCGGCACTTCTATCTTTCCATTGACTTTTAGCACCGACGAGATTTGCATTTGCTTTAAACTGCCCGTCACAATTCCCGCGTTTTTGATTTGAATTTCGGTGAGTTTTACAGCGTTTTCGTTGGTTGGCGCAGTAGCCGTTTGTTCTTCGGTCGTTTTGCTGCCGCAGGCGGTCAATATGCCAAGGGCTGCGATGAATATGAGTGTATTTTTCATGGTGATTGTCTATTTGTTGTTGAAATAATTGAGTTGAATAACGGCCTCGTTCAGGTTGCGAACGGCCTCTACGTAGTCGTTTCTCACGGTAGTGGCTTGGTTCACCAATTGCACCCATTCGAGGTAATTGATGTTTCCCGCAAACAACTGCTGGTTGGCCGTAGTCGTAATCAAACGGGCATTGTCCAAGGCCGTGTTTTCAAAATAAGCGACCGTTTGGGCGAATTTATCGTACTGATTCTGAGCCGTTTTGTGCTCTGTGTCCAGCGATTGCAACCCCACCGAATAATTGCTTTCGGCCACGAGTTGCAGCACTTTGGCACTGTTGATTTGGGCTTTTTGTGCCGCCGTAAAAATGGGAATTCCCACCCCCAACTGCACCGACTGGAATCGGTGGATACCCGAATAGGTTTTATTGTCGGCCCCCACGCCCCGAATGCTGCCGTTGTTGTACATCACCGAAAGATTGGGTAGCAATCGTGCCTTTTCGACCTCAACATTAGCGGCGGCGATAGCTTGCTGTTGTTTTAATAATTGCATGAAGGGGTGTTCGCTTAACGACAATTCAGTGGCCGTTCGGGCGAGTTTAAAGTTATTGGCAGAAGGGGTGAAAGTGGTGGAAGTATTGAGCAACAACTGAAACTGTAATTGCAGCATGTCAATATCCTGCAAAAGCTGATTCAGTTGCGTCGTAATTTGTCCCAACTGGGTTTCGGCAGTGGCTTTTTCCAGCACGTTGCTTTCGCCTTTCGACAGACGTAATTCGGCTCTTTTGAAAAAATCGGTGTAAAGCGTGTCGGCAAATTGCAGTAATTGCCGCTTTTGCTGTAAATAAAGTAGCCCGTAAAAAACCTGTGTCACCTGTTTTTTCAACAACCCTTCCCGAACGTTGACCGCCAAAAGGCTTCGTTTCCATTCTTCGTTCAACAGATTTTTTTGGGTGGTATAAACTTTCGGAAAAGTGAACGCCTGCCCGATGCCGATTTTTGAGTCCACGTACGCACTGTTGATCTGTCCGATTTCGGCGGTGGCGGTGGCCTGCGGTAAATTTTTGGCCGTTTTGAGCAATGCCTGTTGATAGGTCGAAATTAGTTTTTCATTTTTTACTAACAGGTTGTTTTTCAGGGCTGTATCAATGGCCGCCTGCAAGGTGATGGGCATTTGAGCTTGTGCAGGTCTTCCCAAAAAAGGAAATGCCAAAAGCAGAAGCGTTGCTGCCGTTGTTATTTTGGAAGATTTAACACCCACTTTTTCAAAAACCATGTACAAAACGGGCAGCACAAACAGCGTTAGAAATGTAGCAATGAGCAGACCGCCAATCACGACCGTGGCCAAGGGGCGCTGCACTTCGGCCCCTGCGCCGTTGCTGATGGCCATGGGCAAAAAGCCCAAAGAGGCCACAAAAGCCGTCATCAAAACGGGACGAAGGCGCACTTTTGTACCGTTCAAAACAATACTTTTTGTATCATTCAACCCACTCGCTTTGAGACGATTAAATTCTGCAATCAGCACAATGCCGTTCAAAACCGCCACGCCAAACAGCGCAATAAATCCTACCCCCGCGCTGATGCTAAACGGCATTCCACGCATCGCCAAAAACAGAATACCGCCAATGGCCGACAGCGGAATAGCCGAGTAAATCAGCAAGCCTTGTTTGACCGAATTGAAGGCAAAAAAGAGCAATAAAAATATCAATATCAACGACACGGGCACGGCAATCATCAGGCGTTCTTTGGCCGCGTTGAGGTTTTCAAATGCCCCGCCGTAGGTCACGTAATAGCCCGCGGGAAAGCGAATTTGTTTATCTACTTTGGCTTGCAACTCGGTCACAATCGTTTGAACATCCCGACCGCGAACGTTGAAGCCCACCACAATTCTACGTTTGGCATCTTCGCGTTGGATTTGATTGGGGCCTTCCTTGATTTGAACATCCGCCAGTTGATACAGCGGAATTTGTGTGCCTTGTGGCGTGGGAATCAACAGGTTTTGAACGGCGGTCACGTCCTTTTTTTGTTCACCGCCGAGGCGCACCACCAAATCAAAGCGTTTTTCACCTTCAAAAACCATTCCGCTGCTTTGCCCCGCAAAAGCCGTATTGACCACCCGGTTGATGTCGGCAATGTTGAGATTGTATTGGGCAATGGCATTTCGGTTGTACTGAATAATGATTTGTGGCATTCCCGATACCGCCTCTACATACAGGTTTTTTGCCCCTTCCACGGTGTTGATGAGACCGCCCAGTTTATGGGCATAAGCCGCCAAGGTATCCAAATCTTCCCCAAAAATCTTACAAACCACATCTTGCCGCGCCCCCGTCATCAACTCATTGAAACGCATCTGAACGGGGTACTGGAAACCTGCCGTTACGCCCGGGATTTCGGCCAAAGCTGTTCCCATTTTTTCGGCCAATTCGTTAAAGGTTTTGGCCGAAGTCCATTCGCTTTTGTCCTTCAAAATCACCATCATATCGCTGGCTTCCATGGGCATGGGGTCGGTCGGGACTTCGCCGCTGCCTATTTTTGTCACCACTTTTTCTACTTCAGGAAAACGGCTTTTGAGAATATGTGCTGCTTTTTGGGTATTGGCAATCGTCGTCGTTAAGTTACTTCCCGTCAGCACCCGTGTGTCCACCGCAAAATCACCTTCTTCGAGGGCTGGAATGAATTCGCCGCCCAGGGTTGAAAAAACAAAAAGTGCAAAAACAAATAGGGAAATGGTGGCGATTAAGACCGTTTTGGGAAAATCAACGACTTTGTTGAGCGCGTTTTGATACGCATTTTCCACCTTAGCCATGAGTCGGTCCGAGAAGTTAAGGTCGTGTTTGATTTTCTTACTCAGAAACACCGAACTCATCATCGGGATGTAGGTAAGCGACAGGATAAACGCCCCCAACAACGCAAACGCCACCGTCTGCGCCATAGGTTTGAACATTTTCCCTTCGATACCTTGCAGGGTAAAAATGGGCAAATACACCACCAAAATGATGATTTGACCAAACACGGCACTGTTCATCATCTTACCCGCTGATTGATTTACCTCGGCATCCATCTGCGGCTGACTGAGTTGCGCAATGCCGCTAAATTTCTTATTGTGAGATAGTTGGTGCATTACGGCTTCGACAATAATTACGGCCCCATCCACAATCAATCCAAAATCCAGCGCCCCTAAGCTCATCAAATTGCCGCTGACGCCGAAGAGGTTCATCATAATAATGGCAAACAACATCGCCAACGGAATCACCGATGCCACCAAAAGCCCTGCTCGGAAATTTCCCAAAAACAGCACCAACACAAAAATGACAATCAACGCCCCTTCCAAGAGGTTTTTTTCTACGGTGCCAATGGCATTATTCACCATTTTGGTTCTGTCCAAAAACGGCTCAATGACCACGCCTTCGGGCAGGGTTTTCTGAATTTGGGCAATGCGCTCTTTTACCAATTTGATGACCTCGCTGCTGTTTGCCCCTTTGAGCATCATCACCACCGCACCCGCTACTTCGCCTTGGTCGTTGTAGGTCATGGCCCCGAAACGAGTCGCAAAGCCGATTTTTACGTCGGCCACGTCGCCGATAAACAGGGGCGTTCCGCCGCTGAGGCTTTTGATGGAAATGTTTTTGATGTCGTCCATGCCACCGACCAAGCCTTCACTACGGATGTACAAAACGGTGGAGGCTTTTTCGATATACGAGCCGCCCGTGTTTTGGTTGTTGTTTTCGAGGGCTTTGAAAACGTCGTTGATGGTAATGTTGTTGGCCTGTAATTTGGCAGGGTCCACCTCGATAGAATACTGTTTGAGTTTTCCGCCAAAACTGCTGACTTCGGCCACGCCTTTTACCCCCAACAGTTGCCGACGCACAATCCAATCCTGAATGGTGCGCAGGTCGGTTTCGTTGTATTTGCCTTCGTAGCCGTCTTTGGGACGCACCACGTATTGATAAATTTCACCCAAACCCGTCGTAACGGGGCCCAATTCAGGCACACCAACACCCTGTGGAATAACGGATTGCACTTTTTGCAAACGCTCGGCTACCTGTTGGCGTGCCCAGTAAATATCGGTTGCGTCGTCAAAAACAATGGTAACAAGCGACAACCCAAATCGGGAAAAACTTCGGATTTCCTGCATTCCCGATATGTTGCTGTTGGCTTGTTCGATGGGAAATGTAACGAGGCGTTCGATGTCGGTAGCCCCAAAAGACGGAGCAATGGTAATGACTTGAACCTGATTGTTGGTAATATCAGGGACGGCGTCGATGGGTAGTTTAGTGACTTCATAAGTGCCGTAGCCGAGGAGGGTTAGGACAAATAGCCCGATGATGAGCTTATTCCTGACGGAAAACTCAATGATTGAATTTAACATAAAAATAGAATTTAAGGAAACAACAGAACACCCTCATCGCACTTGATGAAGGATAAATAAGGAGACATACATCTCAAAAATGTTTCATTAAATGAATCGAGGTGGCTGCCAAATGGTAGAAAGGTGAGCGGCCAAAATGTGTGCAGAGGTGTAATAAGAAGGATTTTCTTCTTTGATAATCGTAATGCTTGGTGATAAAGGCGTAAAAGTTAGAAACAAGTAAAAAGGAACTTGAAACGAACTACAGTTATCGTGTGATTGGAAGGGTAACTGACGGTCTCTGTTGGAGTCTCCATCATCTTTGTGATTAACGGCGTAGTGATGGTGCAGAAATTGAGCGAAAGAGATGGAGGGGTTCTTTTGTTGATGTTCTTGAAAATGCATCACAAGTACTGGCAGTTTCAACAACTGGCTGAATTCTGTTGCTGAAAAGAGGTAGATGATTAACAAAAATCTTGAAATAAGCATTTTCACGGTGCAAAAGTAGCATTTTATAAAGATAGTTTTTGTGCTAACGCCAGAAAATGACTTAAGTCATAATGAGTATAGAGAAGCATATGAGACCGATTTCCTCTCACAGATGCGTTTTCGGGATAATCGTTGGGTAGTATTGCAGAGAAAAATTTAACAAAACAATTGTGCGAACAACCTGTTCATCAGTCGTAGTATCATTTTATACTATTGACAAAACTAAAAACCAACAATGAAATCAGTTAAAAACACCATTTTCGCTTTTGTAGTAAGTCTGATTGCCGTAAGTGCTATGGCGCAGAACAAAAAAGACATCGTTGACATTGCCATTGGCTCAGCTGACCATACCACGCTGGTAGCCGCCGTAAAAGCTGCTGATTTGGTAGCCACATTGAAGGGCGCGGGGCCTTTTACCGTATTTGCACCAACCAACGCGGCATTTGCTAAGTTGCCTGCTGGCACGGTAGAAACCCTGCTGAAGCCTGAAAACAAAGCAACTTTGGCGGGAATTCTTACCTACCACGTAGTAGCTGGAAACCTCGATGCTACCAAAGTAATGGCAGCTATCAAAGAAGGTATGGGAAAAGTCGTATTGACAACCGTAGCAGGCGGTAAATTGACTGCTTCGATTGTGGGTGGAAAAGTGATTTTGACCGACGAAAAAGGCGGAAAAGCAACCGTAACGGCCACTGATTTGAAAGGCAGTAACGGCGTGATTCACGTGATTGATACGGTAGTAATGCCTAAGTAAACAAACACAGACTAACACTCCACATCACTGGGCGACAGGCATGGGTAATTTACCCGTGAATGTCGCCCGTTTTTGTTAGGGTCGGTTTGTGGTGTAATAGGTGTATTTTCGTCTTATTTTTCTATTTTTACCATTGACTCTTTCATCAACGAATTTCTGCTTCCTCATGCTTCTTAACAAACGCCAATTTCTTCAATCGCTGACCGGGCTGGCGGCCTTGCCTTCCATCACCATTGATGCGCTGTTGCCTGCCATTGCTTCCCAAACACCTGAGCAAGTGGCTCAAAACGAGGAATTTTGGTCAGAATTACGAAAAGGTTTTACCGTAACAAAAGACTTTATTCACCTCGAAAATGGCTATTATGTGTTGGCCTCCAATGAGGTTTTGGAATCGTATATTCAGCATATTCGAGACATTAATCCCATTTCGTCTTATTACATGCGGACGCGGCAATTTGATGATAAATTGGCGGTGCGGAAACAATTGGCGGAATTGGTCGGTGCGTCGCACGAAGAAGTGATTATTACCCGAAATACCACTGAGTCATTGGATACCATTATTTCGGGAATCGACTGGAAAGCGGGCGATGAAGTCGTGATGGCGTTACAGGATTACGGTGCCATGTTGGATATGTTCAAACAACAGGCGCGCCGCTATGGCATTGTCAACAAAATCATTTCGGTGCCCAATCACCCCAAATCGGATGAAGAGATTGTGGAACTATACGCGCAGGCCATTACGTCCAAAACTCGCCTGTTGATGGTGTGCCATATCATTAACATTACAGGACAGATTTTACCAGTGCAAAAAATCGCCGACATGGCTCACGCCAAAGGCGTTGAGGTATTGGTAGACGGTGCCCACGCCGTAGGTCATTTTGATTTCAAAATTCCCGACCTGCACTGCGATTATTACGGCAGCAGTCTGCACAAATGGCTGGGGTGTCCGCTGGGCGCGGGTTTGTTGTACGTCAAAAAAGACAAAATCAAGCAGATTTGGCCGCTCATTGGCGAAACAGGCTATGCCGATGACGATATTCGTAAGCTCAATCACACTGGTACGCACCCTGTCCATACAGACTTAGCATTGGCGGATGCCATCAAGTTCCACCAAAAAATCGGTATTCAACGTAAAGAAGCACGGTTACGCTATCTGCAAAGCTACTGGACGGCACAGGTGAGAAACCATCCGGGCATTGTGGTCAATACCCCCGCCGACCCCAAACGCCACGGAGCCATTGCCAACGTGGGCGTGACCAAGCTCAAACCCGCCGACCTCGCCAAAACCCTCATGGAAAAATACAAAATTTGGACCGTCGCCATTGACTACGCCAATGTCCACGGTGTACGCGTAACCCCGCACGTGTTTACCACTACCGAGGAATTGGATACGTTTGTGAAGGTGTTGAAGGAATTGGCGTAAATAAATAATCAGTTGATGAGTCAAATCGGGTCTGAATCAGAAGAATGAAGACCCGACTTAGTCTTGTAATACTGTTTTATAGGATTATGAAATTCATCACTTTCTAAAATGTCTTTTATATTTTGGGTCAAAATCTCGTCAAAGTCTTTGTAGTAAATTTGACATAAAATCGAAAACATCCCTGTCTTCTTATTCCCCATAAATTCTTCAATATCTTCTATTTTAGTATAATGCCTCGGTTGATGAAAGAAACTTATCAACTCTTCAAACGTCTTGTACATTAATAGCAGTTTTTTCAGATTAACCTCTATGGTGAGAGTGTCATCAATAGCCTCTAATCCATATTTAACGTGGTTTTCAATTTCATTCTTTTTCATATCATCTTGATTTTAAAGCCAATATTGTAAAGAAGCAGCCACACTATCTTGTGTACAAATTTTAACAGCCCTACTTCACCTCAAAAAAGTCCCCCTTTTTCCAAGCTGGGCGCGCGGGATTTTGGGCAATCAGATACCCAATCAAAAAATTAAGTTGGGCGTATTTACGGCCTGCCGACCAGTAAAACATGCCTCCATTGAAGTTGTCGGCGGTTTTATGGTACGTGGCTTCTCGCCATTTTTTGACCGATTCTAGCAAATTAAAGTTTGGCAATGAAGTTTTACTACCGTATTTGACGTGCAACGCTGGAATCCCCGCCCGTACGAAACTGTATTGGTCACTGCGCACAAAACGCCCCTCTTTGGGCTCTAAATCGGGCTCAACGCCCAATTTGAGGGCTTTTGCAGCCTGAGCTACCACCGTCGATAAGCTGCTGTGCTCCGCACCTAAGGCCGAAATAGATTCCAACGGGGCAATGATGGTTGGCATATCGGTATTTACATTCGCGACCATCGTCCCTTTGGGTACCGTGGGATGGGCGGCAAAATAAGCCGAGCCGAGCAGCCCCATTTCTTCGGCCGTGACAATCACAAAAAGCACCGACCGCTTGGGCTTTTCCTTCAAATTGGCGTATATCCGCGCCATTTCCAGGCTACACGCCACGCCCGAGGCATTGTCGTGCGCACCGTTATAAATGGAATCCCCGTTGACCGCTTTTCCGATGCCAAGGTGGTCTAAGTGGGCGGTGTGAACCACGTATTCATTTTTAAGTTCGGCGTCGCTGCCTTCTATCTTTCCAATGATATTGTAGCTAGTGAAGTCTTGGTGTTGAGTGGTATAGCTTGATTGAAGGGTGGAGGTAAGAGGCGTGCTCACGTTTTCGCCGCGTTCCATCCGTTGTCCAATTTTTTCAAAATCTAGCCCTTCGGCCTTTAATAGGTCGCTCAACATTTTTACCGAAATAGCTCCCGCAATTTGCAATGGCAATCCACGGTGCGAAATAGAGCCCACCACTTTTCCTTGATTATCCATAGAGGCGGTTTGCCCAGCAGAAATCAGGGTGCTGCTTTGGGCTTTGAATTGTACCGCGCTTGTGGCGTAGTTGCAAGTCAGAATGCCGATTGCTCCGTTTTTTATCGCATATTCTTGGGTGGTGGCGGCGTAGTTGAGGTGTAGCTTTACATTAGCGGCGAGGCTATCGGGCACTTTTTTCATGACCACCACTATTTTTCCCTTTACGTCAATGTTTTCATAGTCCTTAAAACCCATTTCTGGTCTATCAAACCCCGCACCGACAAACACCATCGGGGCTGAAATCTCGACCGAAGTTTTTTCGGGATGCGGAAAAATCAAAAATTCAGTGCCGTAATCTAAGGTTTTTGTCTCGCCAGTTTTCAGGTTCATACGCAATGCTAAACCTTCCTTTTGTAGAATGGACTTCCGCAGAATCACTTTTTGGGTATATCCATTCTCTTCTCCCGCGGGCGGTAGCCCGATGGTTTTGAATTGGTTGATTACATAATCCACCGCAAGTTGGTAGCCTTCTTGCCCTGGCATACGCCCTTTTAATTTATCATCGGCCAAATACGCTACATGGGCTTTGATTTGATTGGAATCAAGTTGATTAAGCGCTTTTTTAAGCTTTCTGTTGATAACTCCTTGTGAATGAACGAATAATGGGAGAAGTATAAAAAGTAACAGTTTTTTCATTTTTTGGTAATTTGTCAGCCTGCAAAAATAGACTATTTGCCGACTAACTCATGAAAATCCCCGCCTTAATGAACCTTCCGGCGGGATAATTTGCTACCCTTAGACTTGGGCTTTACGTACAATTGATGTACTTTGCGTAAGTAGCGAAGCAAAAACCGCCCTTGGCGTAGGCTTCGCAATCAACCATTGATTTATTGAATTCAGATGAATTTTGAAGATTTTAACCTCAATCGCCAACTGCTCAATGCCATTGCCGATGCGGGGTATGAGGTGCCGTCGCCCATTCAGGAACAGGCCATTCCGCTCGTTTTGGAGGGCCACGATGTGCTCGGAATTGCGCAGACTGGAACGGGAAAGACTGCCGCGTATGTATTGCCGCTATTGATGCGCATCAAGTACGCGCAGGGGATGCACCCCCGGGCGCTGATTCTGGCACCAACGCGTGAATTGGTGATGCAGATAGGTAAGGCCCTTGGCGAATTGGCAAAATATACCGACCTGCGGCACATCGCCATTTATGGCGGTTTGGGCCCCAAAACCCAAATTGAAGCTCTGCAAAAAGGTGTGGATATTGTGGTGGCTACGCCGGGGCGTTTCTTGGATTTGTACCTGCGCGGGGAGATTGTGGTGAAGCAGTTGACCACGCTTGTGATGGACGAAGCCGACAAGATGATGGACATGGGCTTCATGCCTCAAATCAACCGAATTTTGGAAGTAATTCCCCGAAAACGTCAAAATTTGCTGTTTTCAGCGACGTTTCCTGAAAAAGTAGAACGACTTTCAGAAAACTTTTTGGAGGGCCCTATTCGCGTGGAAGTGACGCCGCAGGCCACTACTGCCGCACGCGTTGACCAAATCATTTATGAAGTTCCCAATTTTAGAACAAAAATTAACCTGCTCGAATTGTTGGTGCAGAATGCCACAGTTTTTGAACGCGGTATGGTTTTTGTTCGCTCTCGCGAAAATGCCGAAAACATCTATAAATTTCTAAAGCGAAAGGTGGTGACCGAAGATGAAGTACGGGTCATTCACGCCAACAAAGGCCAAAACACGCGAATCAACGCGATGGAGGCTTTTAAAGAAGGAAAAGTGCGGATTTTGATTGCCACCGATGTGGCCGCCCGGGGCATTGATGTAACGCAGGTGAGTCACGTTGTCAACTTTGATGTACCCCTGATTTACGAAGATTATGTACACCGCATTGGGCGTACGGGTCGGGCCAATCAGGAAGGGAATGCCATTACGTTTGTGACCATTGCGGATGATTATCACATTGCTAAAATTGAAAAAATCATCCGAATGACCATCCCCCGCCAGCCTTTGCCTGAAGCGTTGGAAGTGCCAGAAACGCCTTTCGAAGAGCAACAGGCCCTGTTGCGCGAGTTAGACGAGCAGCGACGCAAAGATGACCCAACTTTTAAGGGGGCATTTCATGAAAAGAAAAATAAAAAAGTTGTAAATTCGAAACCTAAAAATGCGAACCCGCAAAAGAGGGCATCCACATCAGCGAAAAATTCTTTTAAGAGACGAAAAAAGTAAATTTGGCATAATAACCCTTTGAAAGCATCGTTTTAGTAAGACGTTCTGATGAGTTGGTAGCGATGAAAAAAATACAGGCATTCAGTTATTTGGTACTCGGATTGTTAATTGTGCTGGAAACTAAGGCACAAACAATGCAGTTTGTTACGAGCAGCCGCCCGGCTGATACCAGTAACAAAGCAACCGGGGCCGCTTCCGAGGCTACAGTGGTGAAAAATCTTCACCTGTTACCCCTGTTTGGCGAAGTTGCCAAAAGTGGCGAGCAAATTGAATTTGAAATTAATTTTCTGAACGATTGTGACCAAAACTTTCCTACACGCAAGGAAGCCAGTGAGTTTTTTTCGGCGCGTGGTTGGGAATATTTGGACGAAGGCGACCTCGATACGGCCTGTTATCGTTTTAATCTGGCCTATTTGCTCAATCCACAAAATGCCGACACTTACTGGGGCTTGGGCGTGGTATGTTTCCAACAGGGTCACATCACCGACGCCGAGCGTATGCTTCGCAAAGGCGTTGACCTTGACTCAACCAACGTAGGGTTGCTGGTTGATTTGGCTACCGTTGATTTGATACATTTTAAAGAAAGTAGCGATAAATGGGAGTTGATGGAGGCCGAACAAATACTCAATCGCGCCATTCGTCTGGATTCCACCTTTGCTACGGCTTACCTCAAAAAGTCGGTGTTGGAATTCCATAAAGGTAATTATGACGCTTCTTGGGACAACTTACACAAAACCCGAGTACTGGATATTGAGCTGCTGGATTATGATTTTATGAAAGAACTCCTCGCCAAAAAATGCGACCCGCTTGGTATTTTTAGTACGCCCAATTAAGGCATTTTATCCCCTCTACCCCCCCCGTCCGACGGTTTTAAACCGTCGGACGGGGGGGACGGCTAGGAAGAATGGCACATTAACAATGATTCGCTCCATCACAGCTGCTGATACGTATTGCCTTCGCCACCAAGTTTTGTGGCCCGACCAACCCCTTGATTTTGTCAAAGTACCCGAAGATGAAAAAGGGCTTCATTTTGGCTATTTTGTCGATTATCAGCTTGTATCGGTGATTTCTCTTTTTGTGGATGACCTCCGCGTAGCCCGCTTCCGAAAATTTGCCACTCACCCTGATTTCCAGCGCCAAGGGCTGGGAAGCGCCCTTCTCGAAATTGTATTTGAACGCGCCATCGAACTTCAGGCGACGCGTATTTGGTGCGATGCTCGGCTCGACGCTAAGCCTTTTTATGAGCGTTTCGGTATGACACAGGAAGGCGATACTTTCTTCAAAGGAAACATTCCTTATGTAAAAATGAACCTCAATTTTTGAGAAGAATACTGGCAATGGTTTCCCCAAATGGGTGCTTACAAGATTGATTATTGCGTTCTTGTTGCTCATTTTGGGGTAATAGACTCTTTTTTTTGCCATGTATAAGGCTTCTGGGAATTTTTTTCTACAATTTACTGTGGAATACTTTTTTTGATAATTTGCCATACATATACTTGTACGTCTTTCGTCCCCGTTTAAGTGGTTTTGGCCAAAAGGGTAATTTTTGGTGGATTGCCTGAATGTCAATGGGTTGAAAAAAAATGATTAACGGGAGGGCTCGTACAGCTCCAACTGCGACAACGATTAACCAGTGCGTGCGCACTTAATAATGATGAACAGCGAATCTGCGAAACATGTCTTCTCCGAAAAAGTGGATGATTGGTTAATGGGTTTTTATGACGCCTTCGAGTTTGTAAAGTTGGTTTTTAGAGAGGCATTTTCTGGGGGCTTTGAGTTTACCGAATTTGTTCGGCAATGTTATTCTATCGGTCTCAAGTCCCTGCCGTTGATTTCGTTGACGGGATTTGTTACGGGATACGTTTTTACCAAACAATCACGTCCTTCGCTGATGGAATTTGGCGCTACTTCGTGGTTGCCGTCGTTGGTGACCATCGCCATCGTGCGGGCGTTGGCACCGCTGGTTACGTCGCTGATTTGCTCGGGAAAAATAGGATCGGGCATTGGCGCGGAGCTGGGTTCGATGAAAGTGACCGAGCAAATAGACGCCATGGAAGTGTCAGCGGTCAATCCGATTCGTTTTTTGGTGGTTACGCGCGTGGCAGCAGCCACCATTACTATTCCCATTTTATCTTTTTACTGCGCGTTGGTGGCGTTGGCGGGTGCTTTTCTCAACGTGACGGTCAACGAAGAAACCAACGTACTGGCCTTTCTGGAGCATGGATTCGACAGTATCGTTTTCTTGGATATAATTACGGCGGTGGTTAAAGCTACCTCTTTTGGGTTTACCATCGGCATGATTGGTTGCTACAAAGGTTTCAATGCCACCAATGGCACCCAAGGGGTAGGACAAGCCGCCAATTCGTCGGTGGTCTTATCCATGTTTCTGATTTTTATTGAAGAATTATTTATTGTTCAAGTAGCTAATTGGTTTCGCTAAATCCGCACGCAATCATGGAGAAAACGATTGAGATAAAGAATTTATATAAATCGTTCGGGAGTCTGCACGTATTGTCGGGGGTAGATCTGGATGTGCATGAAAATGAAAATGTAGTGGTATTGGGGCGGTCAGGAACGGGAAAGTCGGTATTGATTAAAATCATTGCGGGGCTACTCACTCCCGACCGTGGAGAAGTAAAAGTATTTGGGCAATCGGTTGCTGATTTGACAGCTAAAGAACTCAATGAGTTGCGGTTGAAGATTGGTTTTTCGTTTCAGAGTAGTGCGTTGTACGACAGCATGACGGTGCGGGAAAACTTGGAGTTTCCACTGGTCAGAAATCTAAAAAACATGACCCGCAAAGAAATAGACAAAGCCGTTGATGAGGTCATCGAAGCCGTAGGGTTGAAAAAAACGTTGGACCAAATGCCGTCGCAACTTTCGGGTGGGCAGCGCAAACGGATTGGAATAGCCCGTACCCTCATCATGAACCCGAAGATAATGCTCTACGATGAGCCAACCGCGGGCCTCGACCCCATTACGTGCCAAGAAATCAATGATTTAATGAATCAGGTAAAAGAAAAATACCGTACTAGTTCCATCATCATCACGCACGATTTAACCTGCGCCAAAGAAACGGGTGACCGGGTGGCGATTTTGTTTGATGGCAAGTTTGCGTATCAAGGCACGTTTGAGGAAGTTTTCGGCAATCCCGACCCCCGCATTCGTAGTTTTTATGATTACAATTTTATCGAACCAAAACTTCAGAATTAATATGAAATCAACGTCAAGGTCGGAAAGCTATAAAGTAAAAGTGGGCATTTTTGTGGTACTTGGGATTATGATTCTGGTCGCGGGGATTCTTATGGTGGGCACTTTGCGCAAAACCTTCGTGAGTAAAATCGACGCCTATGCTATCTTAGACGACGTAAATGGCCTTACCAAAGGCAGTAATGTGTGGTTTTCGGGTGTCAAGGTCGGCACCGTGAAGCACGTTGCTTTCGTCGAAAATTCCAAAGTAAAAGTGACTTTCGGTATTGAAGAATCTTCCCAAAAATTTATCAAAAAAGACGCCAACGTAAAAGTCAGTACCGACGGTTTGATTGGCAACACCATCATTGTGATTTCGGGTGGTTCGCCAGAAGCCGAAATCGTGGAAGACGGGTATCAATTTAGGGTTCTAAAAGAGGATTCTCAACAGGATATGCTGAAAACATTGCAGGAGAATAACAAAAATTTACTGGCCATTACGGCTGATTTCAAAGAATTGGTTCGTGGCATCAAAGGCGGAGAAGGTACAGTCGGGAAGTTGTTGACCAAAGATGATTTATACCAAAAATTAAATTCAACCCTCACGGGATTGGAAGCCGCCACGCTCAACGCCAAGGCCACGACGGTGTCGTTGGCGCAGTTTTCCAAAAACTTGAACACGCAGGGTAATTTTGTTAATGACTTGCTGACCGACAAACAGATGTACGGCGATTTGAAACAAACGGTCAGTACGTTGGGAGAAACCTCGCGAAACTTGAAGGAAACCTCCACTTCAGCCAAGAGTATGGTGGCCGATTTGCAGCAGACAACCCATAAAATTGCCAATGATAAAACCAGTACTTTGGGAGTACTTTTGCACGACCCCAAAACGGCCAATAACGTAAGAAATACGCTAAAAAATCTGGAAAGCAGTTCGGCCAAATTGGACGAAAATATGGAGGCGTTGCAACATAACATACTGCTTAGAAGGTATTTCCGCAAGAAAGAGAAAGAGGAAGTCAAGGCTGATACCTCCACCCAAGTGACAACCCTCGAAAAAATGCCTTGATTCCTGAGAGGTTCTTAATTTTAGTTAAGGTAGCTTACAAATTGGGCTAGTTTAGCGCTTTTCTTATGTACTTCTAATCCTGCATTAAGCCCCCGTTAAGGTTGAGGTTAGAGCTTTGTTGTGTCATTCTGAAAGAAATAGTTTTAAAAGTTTCTCGAAAGACACCAAAGTTCAAACCTGGCCACCTTAAACATATTAATCATGGAAAGTACCCTAATTAAGAAAATAACCGTACCCGTCGATTACAGTGAAACCTCCCGCAATGCGCTTGCCTTGGCATTGGAAATAAGCCGCCAGCACCAAGCCTCCCTTCATTTGCTGTATGTGGTGGAGCAATATCAATGCATATCTATTTCCGAAAACGGGTTAATAATTGATTTTTCCAAGGAGTCTATCAAAGCCGCTGAGCTTAAAAGGTTACAAAAGTTAGCTAACGAATTGATTGATGGCCAGACTGCTTACGTGGTTGAATGTCGTATCGCCAATGACCTGTCGACGGCCGTCGTTGAGGCGGCGCTTGAACACGAAAGTGATTTGATTGTAATGGGTACACAGGTAACATCAGGGTTTGTGTCGCATTTTGTCGGTTCAGTGGCCTATGATGTTGTCAAAACAGCGCCCTGTCCAGTACTTACCGTTCCGAATCATCGAGCATGGACGGTATTCAAAAAGATTTTGTTTCCCGTTCGGCCAGTGGCTACGGCGCTAGAAAAGTATGATTTAGCCAAGGAAATGATTAGGCATAATAAGGCTGAGATGACAGTTTTAGGTCTATATAATGAAGACACACCGCAGCTTTCTGACGCTCTTACCGAGATGCTCTCCAAGTTGGAAATTCAACTTAAATACGACCGAATTAGGGCTAGTATTGAGTTGGCAGATACGGAAGAAGGTGCCGAACTTGTCTTGTTCAAATCCCGTCAGCTAGACGTCGACTTGATTATAATAACGGCTGATGAGAGTGAAACAAGCGGAAGTTTTTTTGAGAGTCCCTATACAGAACAAATTATAAACCAGTCAAAAGTTCCTGTTTTGTCTATCAGACCTGCGCCCGTTAGGGTGGTTCAGATGCAGCCAATTGGCGCAATACCAGCATTTTCGGTTGTGGCATAAATTCAGGACGATAAGATAGTCTCTTCGGTGGGAGAGAAGGTAGTATTAGAAATTCACGGTGGATGCCTTATCCTACTGAACTCAAATCGCTCACCCAACATGAGATTATTTTCCTTTTTTTTACTGCTTATTTCACTTTCCTCTGCTTATGCCCAAAACTGGTACAAAGGCAATCTGCACACGCATTCGCTCTGGAGTGACGGCGATGATTATCCCGAAATGATTATGGATTGGTATAAAGCCAACGGTTATAATTTTGTCGGGTTATCAGACCATAATACGTTTCAGGAAGGAGAAAAATGGGTCAATGTTCCGCGTGTGCCCGAGCGTCGGCGTACATTTGAGCGTTACTTACGCACGTTTGGGCCTGATTGGGTCACGTATAAAAAAGGGCCTAACGATTCACTGAAAGTACGCCTGAAAAACTTGCAGGAATACCGCAGTTATTTTGATGACCCAGGTAAGTTTCTCATTATCAAAAGCGAAGAGGTTTCAACAAGCTACGACAGCAAGCCGATTCACATCAACATGACCAACGTGCAAAACCTCATTCGTCCGCAGCGAGGCAACAGCGTAGCCGAGGTAATGCAAAACAATATTGACATGGTGGTAGCGCAGCGCCGCCAAACGGGACAGCCCATGTTTCCGCACATCAATCACCCCAATTTTTACTATGCTATCACCGCGCAGGACCTGATGCAACTACGGTACGAGCGTTTCTTTGAAGTTTTTAATGGCCACCCGATGGTCAATAATTACGGTGACGACAAGCGCGATGGCACCGAGGTGATGTGGGATAAAATCAATGTGCATTTTGTGCAGCAGGGGCGCCCGCTTATGTACGGTTTGGCCACCGACGACAGCCACAACTATCAGTTTTTTGGCTTAGAATACAGCAACACTGGCCGTGGTTGGGTCATGGTCAATGCCGCCGATTTGTCGCCGCGCTCCCTGATTGAGTCGCTGGAAGCGGGGCGGTTTTATGCCACGTCGGGCGTAGAATTGGAGAAACTTGTTCAAACACCGTCCAGTATTTCTTTTAAGATTAAAGCGGAGCCTAGTGTCAATTATACCATTCAATGGATTGGATTGAAGAAGGGCAAAGAAAAGACGGAAATTTTTAAAGAAATCAAAGCTAGTGAAGCGAGCTATACCTTGGCCGAAGATGATTTGATGGTGCGGGCCAAAATTATTTCCAATAAACCAAAATACAATCCGTTTAGTGCGGGAGACGTAGAAACGGCTTGGATTCAGCCCATTGCAAAGCTCCAAACCCCGCCCGTAAAACCCGGCGTAGTGCCGCTTCCCAACGCCCACGCGCACAACGATTACGAGCAATCGCGGCCGTTGTGGGATGCGCTAGACCAAGGATTTACGAGTGTAGAAGCCGACGTCTATTTAATCAACGACACGCTGTTTGTGGCGCACGAGCGCCCGACCTTCAACAATCCTGCGCATACCTTGGAAAATTTATACTTAAAGCCATTGGCTGAGCGCATTGCCCAAAACGGAAATCAAGTTTATGCGGGCTATAAAGGCCCCGTTTATCTTATGATTGACTTCAAAACCGAAGCCGAAAGTACCTACAAAGCCTTAGACAAATTGCTCCAAAATTATCGTTCTATTCTTACTTCTTATAAAGGCAACAGCCCTAAAGCGGGAGCTGTAACGTTGTTTATTTCGGGTAATCGCCCCATTGAAACATTGAAAAAATCAAAAGAGCGATTGGCGTCATTGGATGGGCGACCTGCTGATTTGGGTAAGAAACTGAGCGCTCAATTGATGCCCGTGGTGAGTGATAATTACGCAAACCATCTTTCGTGGCGTGGCAAGGGCGAAATGCCCGAAGAGCAGTTTCAAAAATTGAGTCAATTGGTAAAAAAGGTACACGCCGAAGGCAAAAAACTCCGTCTCTGGGCTTGCCCCGAAGACCCGGTCGTGTGGAAAAAACTCCGCGCAGCAGGCGCTGATTTTCTCAGTACTGACCAACTAGAATTGGTGAAAGAGTTTTTGTTGATGAAGCCTTGAAGGTTTTGGTTATTTAATCATCGCGGACTTTGCCGCCATGGCTCTTACAAAATATAAAAAAGGGTAGCCCATAGAGGAATATAGAAAAGCCCTTCCCAATTATTGGGAAGGGCTTTTCTATATTCATTGACGAATTTTAAATTATAATCCCGCAATCAGCTTTTGGTTAAGAACCACGTAATCGTCGTTTTTGGCTTGTTTAGCCATTTCCATCGACTTCATGGCGGTGGCTTTTGCGCCTGCTTTGTCGCCCGCTTTAGCCTGTACTTTGGCTTTCAGGTGCATTACCCAATACGCCGTAGGTTGTGCTTCAACGGCTTTGTTGGCCCATTCCAGCGCTTTGTTGATGTCTTTGCCGTTGTCAAAATAATAGCTGGCGGCTTGGAAATACGGGCGGCTATCTACGGTCATGGCGGTGTTGATTTGTGCCATGATTTTAGCGTCAATATCAGCCACTACAGGTATCTGTACGGCGGTATTTTCCCACAGGATTTGAATGTCGGCCGAAGAGGCGGTGAGGTTACCCAAAATGATGGTAAAATTCTCAATCATCATCGGTAATTGCATCGACTCTACTTTAAAGCGAGCTACATCATCTTCAGTTTTATAGCCCGTTAAACCACTGTTGTTGGCACCTTTGTTGATGATAATTTCCCATTCGTTGGCAGTCGGTACGGAATAGATAGCGTACGAACCTGCTTTTACGGGCACTCCACCCACTTTTACGTCTTCTCCGAAGGTCACTTTGGTGGCGGCGTTGGCACCTGTTCTCCAGATTTTACCAAAAGGCACCAAATCACCAAAAATTTTACGGCCTTTTGCGGCGGGGCGAGAATAAGTGATTTCGATGGAAGAAAGCGCAAAGTCCTGCTTGAGGGTTTGGGTTGGACTGGGAGCGGGTGTCTTGATTCCCTGGGCCGATGCGCCTACTGAAAATAGGACAAAAAGAAGTACAACAACTTTTTTCATTTGATTTTTGAGGGTTTTGTTTTGATAAGTAATGTGCGTAGTCTATCGACTGTTGGCAGAAGTGTAAACTCAATTATCAGCCAAATAATTCAAAAAAATGAAGTTAAAGTGAAGCATTTGCGTGAATAACGCAAGTGAGTACTGATTTATATCATCATTTTCATGCGGAGAAATGTCGATTTTTGAAAGGTTGGGAATGAGTTTATATCCCTTCGTCGAATCATTTATTAAAACACTGTTTTCCACATGTCAACACAACATACATTTCATATTCCCGTCATGGGGCTGGGATTTACGATGGAATCGCCCATTAAAGTGGCGAGATTTGGGATTTCGTCGGTTATTTCTATCATTGAAGACGAACTGATGGAACGCCTCCGCGAGTTGTACAGCCCATGGGTAAATGAGACTTTTGTTCCGATCACTGAGCAGGTGGAGGATTGGCGCGCAAAACGAATTCAGGCCTATCTCAATCTGGTCAACAGGATTGTGACGCAACAGGTAGAAAAACTCCGAAATCTGCCGTTTGTGATGGGGACCGAAATTGTAAAATACTTCGAACTCCTCCCCGACGATTCTTCGGTCAAGGCGCTTTATCAAAACATGATGTCGTTGGAGGAAGGCGAAGCCAAAGCACAGTTGCAAGAAAAACTACGGGGAGAAATCAAACCGGGGGCGATTGATGTCAACATCATGGCGAAGGTAGACCGAAATAATTACACCAAAGAAGGAGAAATGTTGCCCAAAGAGTTTTCGGACGCCCTTTCCAGTTTAAGGGGGTTCGCCCAAAGTGATTTGGAATCTTCAGTGGTTTTCTCGGCGGGATACAACCCGCGTTTGTACGCATATATTGACACTTTCAGTGACTTTTTCCCCGATGAAAAAGGCTACCTAAAAAAGAAGATTGTATTGAAAGTAAGCGATTATCGCTCGGCTTTGACCCAAGGCAAAATATTGGCTAAGAAGGGTTTGTGGGTGTCAGAATTCAGAATTGAATCGGGATTGAACTGCGGCGGCCACGCGTTTGCGACCGATGGCTTGTTGTTGGGGCCAATCATGGAGGAATTTAAAGCCAATCGAGAAGCATTGGCCGCGGAGCTGTGGACGATGTGCAACCAAGCCTTAACGGCCAAAGGCGTACCTACGTTTGAAACCCAACCCGTGTTACGTGTCACGGTGCAGGGAGGGATCGGTACGGCCAACGAAAATGCTTTTTTGCTCGACTATTATCAGGCCGATGCCACGGGTTGGGGCAGTCCATTTTTGTTGGTGCCCGAAGCCACGAGTGTCGACGAAAACACGCTTCAAGCACTGGCTACCGCCAAGCCTGATGATTATTATTTGAGTCATGCCTCGCCGCTGGGGATTCCGTTCAATAATTTTCGGAAAAGTACCGCCCAACATCAGTTGGCGGCACGTATTGCCAAAAACCGCCCTGGAAGTCCTTGCTATAAAAAGTTTTTGGTGGCCAATACCGAGTTTACCGAGATTCCGATTTGTGCGGCTTCGCGCCAATACCAACATCTGAAAATCAATCAGTTGAAAGAACAAAACCTTCCGTCCGAAGCCTATGAGGCGCAGTTGGCTGAAGTAACGGAAAAGGATTGCCTTTGCGAAGGACTGGGCGCGTCGGCGCTGTTGAGTGAAGGGCTCAAACCGGCGCACAACCTCAACGCAGTGACGATTTGTCCGGGTCCCAATTTGGCGTATTTCTCGGGGGTGTTTACGTTGCAGCAGATGGTTGACCACATTTATGGTCGCCTGAATTTGCTCAACTCCGTGAAGCGTTCCAACCTGTTTGTGAATGAATTAAGAATGTACGTAAAATACTTTGATGATGAGTTGAAGAAAAGTGCGGACAATCTAACCACCAAGAAGGTACGCTATCTGCAACTATTTCAAAACAATCTTTTGCAAGGCGTTGCTTACTACAAAGAACTCATTCCCTCACTGAAAAACGAAGCGGAACGCTATCTGGAAGAGATGAAGGAGGAGTTAAATCAGTTTGAAAACACGATAAGAAATAAGACGGTGCCCGTTCCAGTAAGTGCCTAAACGTAGGATATTTTTTTAGTGGGTTTAATTGTTTCTAGTGGTCAGCAAGTTTTGCTGACCACTTTTTTGTTTAAAACTGTAGAAAAAAGCTGTGTCTACACAGCCCCAAAGATTAGTTTACTTCTTCTGCTTCTTAGCCAGTTTTTCTTCTAACACTTTCATATAATATCCTCCCACGACCGAGCGGGCGGTAAAACCTACACGCTTGGCGTTGGGGGTTTCGTGCCAATCGGTAAGAGGTGTTCGGGGTTGGGTTTCGTTGGCAAACTTCCACACCGGCTGCATCAGGGATTGAAAATCAGCAGGCGATTGCGCCAGTACGGCCGTCCACAAAATCCAGTCGGATTTGGTATAGGTCTTGCGACTGTCGAGCGGTAGGCCGTAGGGTTGCTGTATTTTGAGGTAATATTTGATTTCTTTCTCCGCTACCGATGGCGGGAAAACGTTAAATTTCAACAGCTTGTCCCAAACTAAATTGTACTTCTGTGACCATGTATTGCCCTTGTCGAACGTCAAGGCGTAGTGGTCGCCCACATCGGCCATCGTTTGCCAACGGGTGGCTAGGCTGCGGGCCAAGTCGAGGTATTTCTTGCCAGTAGCCGCGTCTCCGATTTTCTGAGCAAGCTGTCCGTAAGCGGCAATCCCCAAAATAGCTTTGATGGAAAGGTTGGCATTACGGGCCAAATGTCCCGCAAAATCGTCGGTACAAAGCTGATTGGCGGGGTCGAAACCATCCCTTTCTAGAAATTCCACCCAAGTAGAGAGCGTTTTCCAATGTTGTTTGGCAAAATCTGCGTTCCCTTCGGCGGCGGCGACGGCGGCCGTGAGCAGGAGCATATTGCCACCTTCTTCCACGGGCATGTCTTCGGGGTAAGTTTGTCCGTTGGCTAGTGGATAGGTTCCTACGTCGTGTGCGGGGAAGGGTTTGGTCCATTGGCCGCTTTCGCTGTAATCAAAGATGGGGCGCAACATTCCTTTCATCAACTCGATATTGTACGCCAAAAACAACGGAGCCGAGGGATAAGTCACATCTACGGTGCCGATAGAGCCGTTGGAGAAGTTTTCTTTTGAGAAAAACAGCAGCTCCCCGTTGGGTTTGGCCACTATTTTGTGGGCGGCGATGGCTTGACGATAGGCTAGGTTACAAAGTTCAACGTATTGTTTGCCGCCCACTTTGAAGGCGTCGTTTTCAATGGTTTTATCGAATGCGGCACATTTTATTTGAATAGCGGGGTACTCTTTTTCGGCCAGTGTCAAGAGTTGTTCGATGGTCACTTTACCCGTCCGATTCCACCACGGGCGCAAGTTTGTGCCAAAATACTGAACCGAGTATACGTCATCGTATGCTACGAGCAAATGACTTGTTTTAAGCGTGTTTTCTACTTTTCCAACGTTAACAACCGCGCTTATGGCCATGTCGGCAGCCGTACCCGCAGCAACCGCCGTCGATGAGGTTTGATTGCTAACAAAGTTTTCTTTCAACGTCCTAAATGCACCGCTTGCGAGTTGGGTTTGGGCGTTTTGAGGAACCGCTAAGTAGGCATAGCCCCAGTCAATGCGTAAATCATCACCTTTTTTCTTGAGCAACGGTTGCTCTTTGGTTCCGATAGACAGCCAGTCTAGGTTGGTTGCTTTACCGTTGCTGGTCACTACTTCTTGATTGGGTAAGTTGGTAGCAACGGTGCCCGCTATTCCCGTAAATAATTGTACATCGTGGGGTTTGGCGTCGTTGGATTGAACCGAATAAGTGATGTAGCTGACGGGCCGCGCGGTAACTTCAAGGTCGTTCAATAAAAGAGGAGACAAAAAGCTGACCGTCAGATTTATACCTCCCGCCCTGAAGCTATACGTTGTTTTGGTGGCGGTAAGTTCGGCCTTGGTTTGCTCGGCCAACGGAAGCGGCTCGGCTTTAATTTCTTGGGCAAGGCCTGCGTCAATAAAGGCATTTCCGCTGGTGTGCAACGCATAGATTGTTAACAGATTTTGCCCCTTTTTCAATGTTTGCAATGCTTTGGCAGGAATGCGGTACGGCCGATAATCTTCGGCTACACTGTGGTGTTCAAAGAGGGGAATCCCGTTGAGAAATACTTCCACTTCGTCGTTGTAAGCCAGCATAAGTCGAAGGGCGCTTGGGTCGGTTTGGCCGTCCCAATCAAACGTGCGCCGAATCCAAACCCCGCCTTTGGTCCAAGAAAGGTGGCTGCGGTCGGTGTGTGAACCAAACGGAAGCCGCCCCGTTTGCCATTTAGATTCGTCAAAATTGCTTTCTTTCCAGCTTTCGCTGGGCTTCTCAAAGGTATATCTGACCGAAACGTTGGCGTCGGCTCCCGTAGGTAAGACTGATTTATACTGGATGGGCGTTGCACCCATAAATTGATAGGCTTTGCCATCCACGCGCACAATTCCTTCTATTGACTGCGGCTTGCTTGTCCAGTGCGTGGTAGCCACATCCGTCAGGCGGTCGCCCTCCGACCAAATGCTGAAATAAGGGTCGTGGGTAATGAGTGGGTAGGCTGGTGGGCGGAGGGTTTGGGCTTGGAGGGTGAGGGAGAAAAGCGCAATGAGGCAGAGCGAATAGCCAAATGCGGCATTAGCATAAATTCGTTGTTGCATGGGTTTTGGGTTGCTTTTTGGATTCTTAAGATATGGCGTTAGATTATAAAAACATTTGTTTGATGGTTATACTCAATTTAAAATGAGCGGCCTTTATAGTAGTGCTAAGATTTTGCGAGCATCTTGGAGTAAATAATGATACGCAACCCAGAAAATCGTAAATCAAGTCTTCAATTTTCATGGTTGTGTTCTAAAGAAATGTGTTTTCGTAATTGGCTAGATACAACGATTTGTGTTTATTTGTTAAAGCAACTATTGCCTTAACATTTTTATTTTGTAATTTAGCGCATACTTTATTGTATCTTATTAAGAAAGGTTATGCCTATTTATCATAAACTCGGCAAAATTCCTTCCAAACGGCACATTCAATTTGAGAAGCCTGACGGAGGACTATACTACGAACAACTGTTTGGCACCGTCGGCTTCGACGGCATGGCGTCGTTGATGTATCATGTGCATCGGCCTACGATGGTTAAAGAGATTTTGTCAGAAACGGATGTTTCGCCTAAAATCGCCGTCGAAAAGGGAATTAAAGCGCGGCTGCTGAAAGGCTTTGACGTAC
This sequence comes from Runella salmonicolor, assembly GCF_024158025.1. Lineage (NCBI taxonomy): Bacteria > Pseudomonadati > Bacteroidota > Cytophagia > Cytophagales > Spirosomataceae > Runella > Runella salmonicolor. Next base: position 841,599 of record NZ_JAMZEL010000001.1, on the reverse strand, counting down.
CGCCGAAAGAAGATTTTTTAGAAAGCAGAACTCGGCTTTTGGTCAACAGTGATGTGCACATTAGTCTGGCGGCACCGCGTCAATCGTTGACCTCGTATTTCTACAAAAATGCCGACGCCGACGAGTTGTTGTTTGTCCATCGTGGTTCAGGAAAACTGCGCACCCAGCTCGGAAATATTCCGTTTGAATACGGTGATTATCTGGTCATTCCAAGGGGTATTATTTATCAAATCGAGTTTGATTCTGAAGATAATCGGCTGCTGATTACGGAGTCGTTTCATCCGATTTATACGCCCAAGCGGTACCGAAATTGGTTTGGACAATTGCTCGAACATTCGCCCTATTGTGAGCGTGATTACAAACTTCCCGAAGAACTCGAAACCCACGATGAAGCGGGAGATTTTGTGATAAAAATCAAAAAACAAGGCAAAATTTACGAAATGCTTTACCCTACGCACCCGTTTGACGTGGTTGGGTGGGATGGGTACAATTTCCCGTATGGCTTTTCGATTCATAATTTTGAGCCTATTACGGGGCGTATTCATCAACCGCCGCCTGTACACCAGACCTTTGAGACGAGCGCGTTTGTGGTGTGCTCGTTTTGTCCGCGCCTGTATGACTATCATCCTAAGGCAATTCCAGCACCCTACAATCACTCGAATATCGACTCCGATGAGGTGATTTACTACGTAGATGGTGATTTTATGAGTCGAAACAACATTGAGCAGGGGCATATCACACTCCATCCGGGTGGTATTCCGCACGGCCCCGCGCCGGGTGCGTATGAGCGGAGCATTGGCAAAAAAGAAACCATCGAGCTCGCCGTTATGATTGATACCTTCAGGCCGTTGATGGTGACCGAAGAAGCCCTTAAAATTGATGATGGAAAGTATTACCAGAGTTGGTTAGCCTAGATTTTTGCCATTTTTATCCTTATTCACCCTTTCAAGACCATCAATTTTATGTGGCTCTCTATTGATAAAAACTCCGATTTTTCGATTCATAATTTACCTTTCGGTATTTTCTCAACGCCCAAAACACCCAAAAGAGTCGGGGTGGCGCTTGGCTCGTGGATTATTGACATGACCAAACTGGCCGATTTGGGCGCTTTTGGTGGTATTGATTTTGATAAAAACTTCTTTCAAAAGGAGTTTCTCAACGACTTTATGGCGGCAGGCAAAGCCGTTCGGGTGGGAGTGCGGCAGGTGTTGCAGCAAATTTTTGAAGACCCATGTAGCCCTTTCAAAGGTTTTGCCTCCGATTTTTTGGTTCCTCAAAAAGACGCGGTGTTGCACATGCCCGTCAAAGTGGGTGATTACACTGATTTCTATTCAAGTGAGCAACATGCCTTCAACGTCGGGGCCATGTTTCGCGACCCCCAAAATGCGTTATTGCCCAATTGGAAACATTTGCCAGTAGCGTACCACGGTCGGGCGTCGTCGATTTTTGTGTCAGGGACTAACTTCCACCGTCCTAAGGGACAAACTTGCCCCGACGAGACCCAACCGCCGATTTTCGGTCCGACCAAACGCCTTGATATTGAATTGGAAATGGCTACCATTATTGGTATGGGTAATGAAATCGGTGACTGTATTTCGGTCGATGAAGCAGAAGAACACGTTTTTGGCTTTTTGTTATTCAACGACTGGTCGGCGCGCGATATTCAGAAATGGGAGTATGTGCCACTGGGGCCGTTTTTGGCAAAAAACTTTTTTTCTTCGGTTTCCCCTTGGGTCGTTACGATGGAAGCTCTAGCTCCTTTTCGGGTGCCTACACCTGCGCAAATTCCTGCTGTTTTGCCATATTTAAAAGGACAACATCTCCAAAATTTTGATGTAATACTGGAGGTGTATATTCAACCAGCAGAGGATAAAGGGCAAGCCGAGTTTTTGCTTTGCCGTTCCAATTTCAAAAATATGTACTGGACTGTAGCGCAGCAGATTGCGCACCATACCGTTAATGGCTGTAACCTCAACGTGGGAGATATGCTTGCTTCGGGCACGATTTCGGGCAAAGAACCCGACAGCTTCGGGTCGTTGTTGGAATTGACCTGGGGAGGAAAAAATCCGATTACGCTTCCCAATGGTTTGGTACGTAAGTTTGTGGAAGATTACGACACGATTATCATTCGAGGTTTTGCACAAAAAGGTGAAATGAGGGTAGGGTTTGGAGAAGTAAAAACAACTATCTTGCCAGCAAAATAACCTTCATCACCATGCTTACCATCAATCCGAAAGATGTCTCCGTCCCCGTTATTCACCATTATTTGCAAGGCGCAGTGGCACCGCGCCCGATTGCTTTTGCCAGTACGGTCGATAAAGACGGAAACGTTAATTTAAGTCCCTTTAGTTTTTTCAATTTATTTGGCACCAAGCCCCCTACGCTTATTTTTTCGCCCAATCGCCGCGTGCGCGACGCCACCAATAAACATACCTTCGAAAACGTACAAGAAGTGGACGAAGTGGTGATTAACATGGTAGATTATGCCATGGTTGAGCAGATGTCGCTAGCGAGTTGTGAGTATCCGAAAGGCACCAACGAGTTTGTGAAAGCGGGTTTTACAGAAGTTCCATCCCAACTGGTAAAACCACCTCGGGTGGGGGAATCGAAAGCCGTTTTTGAGTGTAAAGTCAAGCAGATTATTTCGCTGGGCGAAGAAGGTGGTGCCGCCAACCTGATTATTTGTGAAGTGATTTTAGCGCATTTTGCGGAAGATATTCTCGACGAAAACGGTCGTATTGACCAACGAAAAACCGACTGGGTAGCCCGCATGGGCGGCGATTGGTACGCCCGTGCTTCGGGTGATGCTTTATTTGAGATTCCGAAGCCCAGTACCCAAAGAGGCATTGGTGTTGATTCAATTCCTGACTTTATAAAAACGAATCCATTGTTTACGGGAAATGAACTGGGGCGTTTGGGGAATATTGAAAAACTACCGCAGGATGAGGAAATAGAGCGTTTTAAAAATGAAAATTTGGAGAAAGACTTCATCCAATTGGCAAAAAAAATGCTCTTTGAGGGTAAAGTAAAAGATGCTTGGCTGGCGTTATTGGCAATGCAAACTTAGGGAAGGGAATTTTAATTTATTATTCTGATAAATCCCCCTTCAAAGCTATCTAACTTAAAATGAAATAGTTATTGAATAATATAAATATTAGATATTTTTATTTTCATTTATCTAAACTACTAATCACTCACAAGTTTGTTAGGAACGCTAAAAAGGCAAAAAAGTAAACAAAAGTACCTTCAATTGGAATTTATTAGTTAAAATTGCATGGTTTTTCACACCAGAAACTCCAATTCAATATCACTTTATCAACCTAACTAAATCACAATGAGAAAAGCTTTACTGCTCTTTCTCCTCCTTTGGGGGGGAATAGCGGGCACTTCTGTAATTGCCCAAGAAAAATCAATCACTGGAAAAGTTATTGCCGATGATGGTTCCGCTCTGCCGGGCGTAAACGTTATTATCAAAGGCACCACTCGCGGTACCAACACCGATGCTGAAGGGAACTTTAAAATCAATGTTCCTGCCAATGCACGCTTGTTGTTCAGCTATGTAGGGTTTACTGGACAGGAGATAATCGTCGGTAACCAAACTACACTCAACGTAAAACTGTTGCCCGATGCGTCAAACCTCGAAGAAGTGGTTGTGACCACGTTCGGTACGGCCAAAAAGACGTCTTTTACGGGTTCGGCTGCTAAAATTGATGCCGAAAAATTGGGACCTCGGCCCATCACCAACGTAGGGCAAGCCCTTGCGGGTTCGTCGGCTGGAGTACAGGCTACGGCAGGTAGTGGTCAGCCAGGTGCAGCACCTGATATTCGTATCCGGGGTTTTGGCTCTATTTCTTCTTCCAATGCTCCTCTTTATGTTGTAGACGGTATTCCTTATAGTGCCGACATTGCCAATATTAGCACTGACGATATCGAGACTATCACAATCCTCAAAGATGCCGCCTCTACGGCACTCTACGGAGCACGGGCTGCCAATGGGGTGGTGATGATTACAACCAAAAAAGGTCAAAAAGGTCAGAACACCATCAATGTAAAATATACCAAAGGCTTTAGCACGAGAGCATTGCCAGAATATGACCGCGTTGGGCCAGCCGATTACTATCCTCTGATGTGGGAAGCAAACCGTAACAATTTTGCTTATCGGGCTGCTAACCCTATTCCGATGGCTACAGCCAGTGCCAATGCTTCTTCGGGCTTGGGGGCGGTTGTTGGGTACAATGTTTATAATGTACCCTTTGCACAATTGGTAGGTACAGACGGAAAACTCAATCCAAGTGCGTCGATGATTTACAGCGCCGATGATTTGAACTGGGAAAAACCATTGATGCGCCAAGGAAATCGGGATGAAATAAGCCTTAATTTCTCGGGTTCGGGTACTACTTCAGACTACTTCCTTTCTTTGTCGTATTTGAGCGATAAAGGGTTTTTGATTCGTTCTGATTATGAGCGTTATACGGCGCGTTTGAGCGTTAATAACCAAATGAAGCCTTGGTTTAAAACAGGTGCTAACCTTGCTGCAACCATTACCAAGTCTAACTTGGCGGATGCCGACGGCAACACTTCGTTTGTAAACCCTTTCTTTTTCTCAAGAGGAATGGCCCCTATTTATCCTATTTACGCTTTTGACCCCGCAAATCCTTCGTCTTTCTTAACCCTTGAAAATGGCAACAGAAGATGGGATTACGGTAACCTGAGCGCATTGGGTCTTCCAAACCGTCCGCAATACGGTGGTCGTCACGCCATTTCTGAAACGTTGCTAAACCAAAACTACTTCCGTCGCAATGTACTGGGTGGCCGGGCGTATGCGGAGCTGTCTTTCCTGAAAAATTTTAAATTTACAACCAATGTAGGGGCTGACATCACCAACCGAAACAACGTAACTTTTGGAAACCCTGAAATTGGAGATGGTGCCCCTGCGGGTAGAGCTACTCACGAGTTTGAGAACGTTACGAGCTATAACCTGTCGCAGTTGTTGAATTACACCAAAACGTTTGGAAGCCACGGCATCGAAGCATTGGTAGGACACGAAAACTACAACGCAACCGACAACAACCTGACAGGTTCACGTTCGCAGCAAATTTTGGATGGTAATTATGAACTCGTAAACTTTACCACTACTACCAACCTGAACTCACAGTATAACATTCGTAGAGTTGAAGGCTTTTTCTCAAGGGTAAATTACGACTATAACCAAAAGTATTTCTTGTCGGTTTCGGCCCGGAGAGACGGTTCTAGTAAGTTTTATAAGGATGTTCGCTGGGGTACTTTTTATTCAGTTAGTGGTGCATGGCGCTTAGACCAAGAAGATTTTATCAAGGCTATTCCAGCGTTGAGTATGCTCAAGTTGAGAGGGTCGTATGGCCAAACAGGTAACGATGGGGGGATTAGCAACTACGCATGGCAGCCCCTATATGCACTTGGTTGGAACAACGCAACCGAGGCGGGGATTCTGCAGTCAAGCTTAGGCAATACCCAACTTGAGTGGGAATCTAGCAATGCATTTGACGTAGCTTTAGAGTTCGGCTTGTTGAAAAACCGTATTTCGGGTACCATTGAGTACTTTGACCGCCGTTCTTCTAACCTAATTTTTGATGTGCCGTTGCCTTTATCGTCGGGTATTACAACCGTAACCAGAAACATCGGTACCATGTACAACAAAGGTATTGAGGTAGAATTGAGCTTGGTTCCTTTCAGAAGCAAAGATTTTTCATGGACGATTGATCTGAACGCCACTAGCCTGAAAAACCAAATCACGAAGATGCCAACCGAAAGCCCCGAAATCATTGACGGTACGAAGAAACTCAAAGAAGGAAAATCACTTTATGATTTCTGGTTGAGAGAGTACATGGGTGTGAATTCGACCACTGGCGAAGCCCTTTACAGAGCGGTAAGTTTCCAGGCGGCCAACTCTAGCATTACAGAAAAAGGTGACACCGTGACGACCAACGTAAACAATGCACGCTTTGGCTACTTTGGTACTTCTATTCCTAAACTGACGGGTGGTTTTACAAATACAATCAGATACAAAGGCTTTTCGCTGTCAGCGTTGGTGGTGTATCAAATCGGTGGTAAAATCTACGACGATGCCTATGCTAGTTTGATGGGTTCGGGTTATCATAATGCCAAACACGTTGACATTTTGAAAAGATGGCAGAATCCAGGCGATGTGACTGATGTTCCAAGAATGGACGCTGGTCGTACCGTTGATTTTAACGCCGCTTCTAGTCGGTGGTTGATTGATGCCAGTTACCTCAACATCCGTTCGGTAACGCTTTCTTACACTATCCCCAAACTGTTTGCCCAGAAACTGTATATTCAAAACGCGCAGGTTTATGTGAGCGGCGAAAACTTCTTTATTAGATCTCGCCGTAGCGGTATGAACGTTCAACAGAACTTTGGCGGTACTACCAGCAACGTTTATAGTACGGCAAAATCGCTGGTAATGGGTATTTCATTCTCAATTTAACATCAACACACTCATGAAAAATAGATTTTTAATCGTATTAGTAGCCGTTTTCAGCATGTTTGCTACATCGTGCGAAAACACCTATTTAGACACTGCTCCCACGGCCAGCGTTGATGCGGCCTCGGCGTATGCCACCACCAAAAACGCCGCTGCGGCCGTTAATGGCATCTATCGGGCGCTTATTGTTAGATACCTTGATTCTCAAGGACATTCGGGCCATCCTGCCATGATGATAATCTTGGATCACATGGGTGAAGATATGGTCATTGGAACAACCGCGGCCAGCTGGCACGTTGGAGAAACCCGCTGGACCGCTCACCGTTCTGATGTCAACACGGTGACTCGCTTCCCTTATCAAATGTATTATCGGGTCATTGGTAACGCCAACATCGCCATTGCCAACATTGATAAAGCAGTAGGCCCACAGGCCGACAAAGACCGGTTGAAGGGAGAGGCATTGGCGCTTCGCGGATGGGCTTATTTTAATTTGGTGCAGCTTTACGGAAAGCGTTATGACGCAACCGCTAAGCCAAACAGCCAGCCAGGGGTTGCGTTGGTATTGACGCCCACCACCGAAGGCCTGCCAAGAGCAACCGTTGAAGAAGTATATACCCAAATCAACAAAGATTTGACGGATGCGGCGGCGTTGCTTCCGGTAGCCAGAAGTTTCAAATCGCATATCAATTCGGCAGTAGCAAAAGGAATATTGGCGAGAGTAGCGCTTACCCAGCAAAATTGGGCTGATGCCGCCAAGTACGCAGCAGAAGCCAGAGCGGGCTTTACGCTGATGTCACAAACACAATATCAGGATGGGTTTCAGGACATCAGCAACCCTGAGTGGATGTGGGGTTTTGACCACCTTGAAGACCAGTCTGAGTTTTTTGGTGGATACCATTCTTACATTTCCTGCAATTATAATTCAACGGTTATCAGAACGTATCCCAAAGCGATTAATAATTTGCTTTATGATAAGATTCCTGCCACTGATATAAGAGCCAAAATGTGGGTGAAAGCACCTACTGCCGCAAATTCTATCGTTCCTCCCGGTGGAGTTAGAGTACCTTACATCAACCAGAAATTCAGGCTGCCAGGAACTCCTTCGACCAGTGCGATGGGAGACACTCCCTACATGAGAGCCGCAGAAATGTACCTGATTGAGGCAGAAGCCAAAGCTAAATTGGGCAACGATGCCGATGCCGCTAAGGTTTTGTTTGATTTGGTGAGCAAAAGAGACGCTTCTTATACACTTTCAACCAGCACTGGGGCCAAGCTGCTAGACGAAATATACTTCAACCGAAGAATCGAATTATGGGGTGAAGGTTTTAGATTTTTAGATTTGAAACGATTGAATCAACCCCTCAACCGGAACGGAACCAATCATATTGCTTCCATCGCTGTGCTTTTTGATATGCCAGCGGGTGATAAGCAGTGGGAGTTTTTGCTTCCAAGAAGAGAATTGGATGCCAACAAAGCAATGGTACAAAACCCGCTCTAATTGCTTGATTATTACCTAAAAAAACGCCTTCCAAAAGAAATTTGGAGGGCGTTTTTTTAGGTAAGGCTTTTCAGGTTTATTTTCAGAATTGGAAATCCTAGGGTCAAACGGCCGTTTTTCCCTGCAACACTGGGCGTTTGTCTTTGGCTCCCGTCATGCGATTGATGCTGTTGTCAAAATTTACTTTGACAGTGTCTCCCTCAAAATGACAAATAATGTAATTGCGGTGCGGCGATTCGTAGTATCGAAGCGTTATTTCGAACGTATTGGGGTCTTTCCACGTACCCGCGGCGGCAATCTTAGCGATGCGCTCAAATTTTAATTTTTGAGAATTAACCAAATTAGGCCGGGCAAGGTCAGTTTCTCCAAAAGCCCATTTTTCGAGTCCGCATATTACCCTATGAACACCCTCTTGGTCTTTGAGCATAAATTGGTAGCTATCACCCTCACGGTACGCCAGCGAAATACTTTCGACGTTGAGTGAATTGGGTTCAATCTGAAATAATTTTCCTGAGATTTTGGCGGCATTGGTACGCAATTCTCCTCCCTTTGGAGGCAGCAGCGCCAAGGCGGCCATTTGTTGTTTTAATGCTTTATTGGCCGTGGTATTGGCGGGTAGGGCCTGTGGTTTCATGGCGGGCAACAAATGCTCCCAAACCAAATCTAAGATTCCCTGCATGTTGGAGGTCTCACTGGTGATGGCAATAACGGCATCTTGGTCAGGCATTACAATAGTGTATTGGCCGTAGGCACCGTCGCCCCGATAGGCATTGTGTCGACAGCGCCAAAACTGGTAACAATACCCTTGTAACCAGTCGTTTTGGTTATTTGGGCGGGTTGGATTGGCGGGTGCTGGTTGCTGGATTTTAAAGGTTGTTGCCTCTTCCACCCACGCTTTCGGAATCAGTTGTTTGCCGTTCCACACCCCTTTTTGCAAGTATAATTGACCAAATTTCGCTAAGTCTTCGGTTCTTACACGAAGGCCCCAGCCGCCTGTGTTAATGCCTTGCGAATCTTCTTCCCAATCGGCGCCTTCAATTCCCAGCGGGTCAAAAAGACGCGGTTTGAGGTAGTCGATGATTTTCTGTCCCGTTACTTTCTGCACAATGGCCGAGCACATATACGTAGCGATGCTGTTGTACAAAAATACGCTGCCGGGTTTGTATTTGATGGGGGTGGCCAAAAATGCCTTGGCCCAATTGTCTTCGTTTCTTACCATTGGCTCCGTCTCCTGACCCACCGACATACTGAGTAGGTCTTTTACGGTCAGCTTGGCCAAGTTCTCGCTGATTGTAGCTGGCAAGTCATTGGGGAAAAATGACACCACCAAATCACTTGTTTTAAGTTTCCCTTCGGCAACGGCAAAACCCACCGCCGTGGAAGTAAAACTCTTGCTCATCGAATATAGCGTATGCTTCAAGTCATGTCGGTAAGGTGCCCACCAACCTTCAGCTACTACCTGCCCGTGCCGGAGAATCATCAAGCTATGAAACTCATGCTTGCTTTGAGCTACGGCATTCATAAAGGCGGTAATCCCAGCAGAGTCTACGCCCTGAGCTTCGGGGGTGCTTCGCGGCAGGCTTAGTTTTGATTTTGCAAACGAATCAAAAGGGATACCGGCCCCAAGGGCGATTCCCGTACTAGCAAAGCCCAATTGCTGAATAAACTGGCGACGAGTGGTTTGCATGGATTATTTATATTTTTTCGTTAGAAATGGGAGAAGGACTTTGGTATATTCGCGGTAGCCCTGTGCGTTGAGGTGCAGGCTGTCTTGGGTATACAGCTCACCTTTGACGGTGCCGTTAGGGTTGAAAAGTACGGGGTTGATGTCTACATACGACAGGTATTTGCCCGTACTGAAAGATTTTACCATGGCGTTGCCTTTTTTGACCGTTTCCCAATGTTTACGACGCGAAGGGGAGAGTTTCATGGAGACAAAACAAATCTTGGTTTTGGGTAAACGATTCTGAATGATTGAAACAAACTGTCGATAAGAATCAAACATTTGCTCGGCAGATTTATACTTTTTACCCGTCAAATCATTTTCTCCACCATAAATGACCAGTACTTTGGGTTCGTGGGGAAACACCACACGTTCTGTATAGTGAATGAGTTCTGGAATGGTTGAGCCACCAAAGCCACGATTCAATACGGGCAAAGGAGCCAAATCGGATTTCATATCTTTCCAAATTCGCCAACTGGAACTACCATAAAACAAGATATCGCCTTTTTTTATGCCTTTTTCGGTGTCTTCTTTCTCAAAATTTTTAATCTCATTTTCAAAGCGATTAAGTTGATAATCAGGTTCGAAGGCTTCCGCAATGGGCTGATAGTTTACATTGCTGCGTTTACAGGAAAAAGAGGCTCCAAGCAATGCTATCACCAGAAGTAAGGTAGTTGTAGGGGTAGAGTGTTTCATCATAAGAAGTTGTTTCTCTTCAAAGTAAAATACGTACAAAATTTACGGCTTTATAGGACAATAAAAAAGGTTGCCTTGTGAGGGCAACCTTTTTTATTAAAAGAAGCTTGGCTAGTTTTCCAACAATCCATCGGCTTGCCATTGCTTTAGTAGGGCAATGGTCGCAGCGGGTAGTTGAGCGGTACCGTTACGTGGCATAAATCCTGTTGTCCCTGGCGTCCGTTGTGTACGGTCAAGGATGTTAGTGATTTTAGATTTGGCGGTAGCGTAATCATCCCACTTGTTTGGATTTGCCCCACCTGCTAAGTGGCAGGGTGTACAATTGGTGGCAAAAATAGCCTTAATGTCTTTGTTGTACGTAACTTTTACGGGCTCTGGAGTGTCATCAGTTTTGTTACAACTGATTAGAAAAGACATAGCAATGCTTGCTACCCCCAGATGGAGGAGGAGACGTTTTACATTCATGGAAATCAGGAGTTTAAGTGAAATAAAGCTGTTAGAGAGTTCACTTATACACACGTAGTTTTTTCCTTGAAGGTTGCGTCAACTTCTTTTTTTTATTCTTTTTTTCCTTCAAATACCATTCCCTGATACTCTACGCTTACTTTGATAATCTTTTTTTCTTCGTTGCGCACAAAGATGAAATTGGGGGACGTTATGCAGCGTTTTAAAACATTTACGCAATACAACATAACAAATAGTCAAAATCCAGTCTCCCAATGAGAGGCTGGATTCTTGCTATACCTAAACCTTTTCTCTATTACTGTAAGTACAAACTAAATAAACACTTGATATTGGATGGTCACGGCGCCGCGTCGTCCGTTGGATTTTAAAAGGCCGTCGGAGGCATTCTGATAGACTGGGCGATTTTGGAAATCCAACGATATTTTGGAGTTATGGGCTTTAAGTAACCAGTTAAGTCCTACGTTATAAATCCCCGCGACTTTGGTGAGGCGTTGATAGTCGGCCAATTGGGCGGAAGCATAAGGCATAACTGTACCATTTTTGCCTAATAAATCAGCCGCGCACAGATACCCGAATTGACTGTAAATCACACTTCCAGTGCCAAACATCGGGAAGGCATTTCCCTGGATTCCTGATACACCCGAAAGCGACTGGGTGGTTCCGTTGGCGGGGTTCATGATGCCATTGAAACGCAAGTAGTTGGCGCCATAATCGGTATGGAAATAGCCCAAATAAGCCGAGATAGCAGTTCCTTTGGCTTTATTGACGGGCATATCGGCAAACATCGCCAACGACCACAAATTCACGGCATTGTACACTGTATCGCGGCCTGAGTTTTGGGTACGCCACGTGGCTGCTTTTTGGCTGATGAAGCCGCCTTCGATGTTCAGTACCTTCTTTTTGCCCAAATAAGTACCCGTCATATAGGGGGTTTGGTGGGCTTCTTTATCAAAGAAATTATAAATCAAAAAGCCTTGGTATTGCTTATGATGGCCTTTGGCGGCAAAAGTAGAATTGGCAGAAATGGCGGGAACGGGGTTTCCGCTCGTGCCGATAGGGAACGGGTCGGTTAATCCCAAACGGTAGTCCCATTTGCCCACTTGACCGCGCGCATAAAGCGTGAGTTTACGCGAAAATTCATCGGTTTGATCAACGGTTGCCTGAGCAAAAACGGGCACGTCCATGGTCATAATGCTGGATACGCTGGGTTGGCTAAAGCGAGAAAGACCGTTGAGGATGGTCAGTCCACCACCTATTTTGAGCCAGTCTTTATGGGCAAATGCTGAATATTCGACCACTGCATCGTGAACAAAAAAGGCAATTTTACGATTAGAAGGCACTCCCTGAGCATTGCCCAAGGCGGGGAAACCGTTTAAAAAATTAAAATTGTTCATCCCCAACTGAAAATAAACAAAAGTACGGTTGGTGATTTGTCCGAACAATTGGATGCGCGTACGACGGAGGCCCAAATCCAGCGTTTGGGGGGCGGCTTCGCCGAGTACAGTGGTGCCGGGATTGCTGTTGTTGAAACGAAACCACGTTTGATTCAAAAATGTAGCTTTAAAAAAATGGGACCCTGAAGCATTGAGATTGTACTTCAATTCGGTTTTTTCGGGAATTGTTTTGAGGGAATCTTGCGCTTGGGAAGTGAGGGCGCTTACTAAAAAAATCCAACTGAGGTGCTTCATGGTGCGAACTTATTTTTTTCGACACAAAGCACCGTTTAAAAGATTAATACCGCTTAAAAAACAAATTAAAAAGCAGTTAAAGCATTCTTTTATTTTTCACTTCCCTAAGTTTATTCTAAATTAGTGTTTTCAAAATCCCACAAAATCAACGGTTTACCCCCTACTTTTAGCGTTTTGGGCATGAAAAACTCGCTCATTTTATGGATTCTCTTTTTACCGCTGTTCAAAACAGCAGGACAGGTGCCGCGTATTGACCATACTCGAAATTATAACCGAGTCTATAAAGACAGCCTAAAAACTGTTGCAAAAAAACTATTGGCAGAAGTTGAGAGGCCGTCGGGAGATTCCAAACAGCTTCGAAAAAAAATGCAGGTACTTAACCTGCTGGGAACTTTGTATCTGGAAGGGGATTATAAAGACCTCGATACGAGTATGGCCTACAATGACCGCCTTTTTGAGTTGGCCAAACAACAGGACGATAAAGAAATGATGATTGATGCGCTGCTGCGCCGGGAGGTGAAGTATCGACGCGGACATGATTATGTGAGGTCGCTTGAAATCAGTCTTGAAGCGCTCAAACTTTGCGACGCGTTGGGGGGTAACTGTCGTAAGGCGTGGATGATTCAGCAAAATTTGGGGTTAAGTTTTCTGCATTCTTCTGATAATCCAAAAGCTGAAAAATATTTTAAAACGGCCTTGGCGCAGTTGGAAAGCACGCCCGATGACGATAGGCCGCTCAAACTTAAACACATCTTGGGGCTCTACAGTATGCTCAGTACCCTTTATCAACAGTGGGGGAAGGATAAGTTGGTCCTCGAAATGTTTAATCGCCAACTTGCCGTAGCCCAGGAGCTGAACAATAAGATTTCGTTGGCTGGTACCTACGAAGAGATGGGCGATTATTACAACAAAATTGGGCGAGCGGGTAAGGCATTGCCGTTGTTGAGTAAAGCGTATGCTCTTTTTGAAGAAGTAAACCATACCCGTGGTATTGCCTCGGTCACCAACAGCCTCGGAGAATCTTTTTTAGCGTTGAAGGATTATACCAAAGCGCAAAGCTACGCTGAAAAAGCGCTGGCCATGGCCAATCAGTACAATTATGCCTCTCTCAAGCCTTTTGCGTATCATACCCTCACTGAAGCCTACGATAAACTTGGCAACGAAATGGCTTCCCTGCGTGCCTACCGGCAGGAGGCCACCCTGCGCGACAGCCTGGGTATTGCGCGTCGGTTGGTGGCATTGGCCGATATGCGTCGGGCGTATGAGGTAGATGGTACCCGGCTAGAACAGCAGATTGCGTTGCAAAACCGGACACGTAATTTCCTGCTCGTTGTGGTACTTCTTCTGAGTGCAATCGGGATAGGACTGATTTTTCACAGCCGGACATTGCGTCAGAAAAACTATGAACTGGCCCGTAAAAAACGGGAAATAGAACAAGCTTTTCTGAAAGGGCAAACAACGGAACGAAAACGCGTAGCTTCGGAGTTGCACGATAATTTGGGGGGGCTTCTGTCGGCGGCCAAGCTCAGCTTACAAATTCTTGACCCTTCGCAACTTGACCGCCATGAACGTGAGATTTATGACAATGTGGTAGAAATGATGATTGATGCGTGCCGTCAGGTGCGCACGCTCTCGCACAATATGCTCCCAGAAGATTTGGAACGTGAAGGACTTTTGCCCGTATTTGACCGCTTGATTTACAAACTAAACTCTGCGGGAACGACCCAGTTTAGCCTCCAAACGGGGGGGGATTTGCCAGCGCGACTCACGCCTGAAATCGAGTTTAATCTCTATTTGATTGGTTTTGAATTGTGTAATAACGTGCTGAAACACGCCAAAGCTACCAAAACCTTTGTGACGCTGCAACGACAGGGCAATCGGGTGGTTTTGACCGTAGCCGACAACGGAAAGGGCATTCCAACTCAACGAGTGGAAGAAGGAATGGGCTTACAAAATATCCGCCAGCGGACGTTGGATATTCGCGGCACGCTCTCCATCGAAAGTCAACCCAACGGCGGTACCGTTATCATTATTAATATTCCGTATGAAGAAACAAGGCAATTCCTTGCTTCTGAGGTTGTTACAGACAACTAATTTTTTCGGCTTCAAAAATTCGATACTTAAAGTGATGGCCGCTGAGCCTGTCGCGGTAGTTCATCAAAAACTGAGTGGGCGTTTTCTGAATTTGGGTAGTACTGACGGTTCGCAATTGACCGTTTCGGTTCATCACCAAATCGTTTGCTTTGTCGCCATTTCCGCCCAAGTTGTGAAACTCAAGCACATCTTTTGCTTCAAAAATGGGGTGCTGTTGTTGCCAATCCTGCCACCAACGTTCCCGCTCCCGAACGACGGCGTCTGAATAAAGCGTCACCGACGACCAAGCGTAAGACTGCCCCGCATTCAGTGCTTTGAGGTGCAATTGTGCCCCATCCCAGCGAAGCTCCGAAAGCGCAGGCTCACTACCTTCCTCCACTACTACCAGCGTAAATGGCTCAATGCCCGTAAAATCGTATTGGCTGACAAAATCGGCTAGGTGCGCATACGTAAAAAAATCAAGGACTACTTTTCCCCGACTCATCCGATAGGGAGGTTTATGATGATGTATTACAAAAGCTCCGTTGAGCAAGCAAACGGTCGCCTTGGGCGAAGCCGCAATCCAAGTGCCTCCTGCCAGTCCGTCTTGTGGATAAAAGACGGGCGTGGAATCAATGAGGTATTTCTTGGGCGGTAAAGCTTTTGGGCGACCTACGCTCTCATCGCGGTTAGAAGTCAAGATAAAGCCTTGTTGGTGTGGAATATAGGTTACAAAGCACATGGTTTGCCGGTTTATGTTCTGCCGAAACAGAAGACGAATTGAAAGATTATTTGATGATTTTCACCCAACGCCTTGGCGAGGCGCGTATCAGGCCAGCACGACTTCCCGGTACTTGATGGTTGAATACGCCACGCCAAAATGTATTGGTACGGCTATTTCGGGGAATTGCTCTCTTAGCGCAATCTTTATGATGGCAAAATGGTGAATGGCGTGCTCAGCCATATATACCAGCTCGCGGGCCCAAGTCGTTTGAATTTCTTCGGTATCGTTTTCCAAAAACGAAGCCTTTAGGATAATCTGAGTGGTGGGAATCGGTTCTTTTAAGGCTTCGACCAATTGCTCCACCTTGGTTATGCTAAAGGCAGGGTCATTTTCCAACCGTAGGTCTCGCTGGCGGGCATCATAGTCCACAAAACCGTGCGGTGCCTGTTCAAAAAGACATTGGTAAAACTCCAAGGTATGCCTCACGTGTTGGCCTACGCTGCTTCCGTGCAGTAGGGGCAATGGGTCGGAATACGCCGCTGGAGAAATAATTTTGAGCAAATCTTTCAGTTGTAATAAAACGTCCAGATTGGTTCGTTGGAGCAAGGTCATTTTGAAATGGCGTTAACAGTTAGACGGATAGTAACATCATCAGACATGCCGAAGGTGTTGCCTCCGATGGCCCAATCCTTACGGTTGATTTTAAAGGTTCCGCTGAAAGTAGCTTTATTATTGGTTTCTGAAAATGTAAACGGTACTTTGACATTTTTAGTGATGGCTTTGATGGTCATGTCAAAGTAGCCGATGTAGCCGTTGGTTCCTTTTTCGATTTTAGTGGATTTTAGGCTGATTTTTGGGTACTTAGCAACCTCAAAAAAGTCTTCTTTTTCGCGTAAATGGCGATTCCGAAGCGTATTTTCGGTTTCAATCGTTGCCGCATCAACGCTGGCGGCAATGCTGCTCATGGTGGGGGTTTCAGGGTTGAATTTCAAGGTTGCGGCCAATCCTTTAAATGAACCATTCACTGTTACTCCCAACATCTTTACAGAAAAACCAATAACAGATGAAACGGGTTGCCAGACTTGACTCACAGCAGTTACCGAGACACTTACGCAAAGTACTAAAATTAAGATTTTTTTCATAGGGCCGAAATAGCATTTCGCAGTTATAATTTGAAAGAAATTGCCACAAAAGGCATCAGAATCTTGTTGCGGAAGCGGTCGTTTTCAAAAGTTAGATTTTGGGAAGTGGTATATTCCGTAAACTGAAAACTTGCCCCGAGTCGTATCCCTGTTTTGGGACTGAACCAATAGCGCGCATACAACTCAGAATTTAAACTGCCCAAGTCGTTGTCGCTGACCAACAATAAATTGAAAACCGTTGGCTTGGCAGATTGTTGCGTACCGCTCAAACGTGAGTCGGTAGATTTGGCCAAAAATGTTCCTGTTTGCTCGGCTCCAAAAGTAGCGCCGATGGCGTCGATATTGAAGCCTACGTCTAGTTTGCGAAAACTGTATTCTAAGTGAATGGCCAAATTGAGGGCGTTGGTTTGGGAGCGCGGTAGTTTGAGCGTATCGAGGTTGGACAGTACATTTTCGACAAACAACACCTGCGGGCCCGTTTCTCCCGAAGTGAGGCGGGCGGGGGCGGTAATGTAGTCTATGTCTTTCCCCACAAACGATGTTAACCGAACGCCCCAACCCACTTTGAATCGCTTGGCTTTGCCGATGCCGTAGAGCTGTTGGTACGAAAGCGCCCCCGAAAACCCTCCGATGGCCGACAGGGCCACGTCGGCCGTAGTTATTTTTTTTGGGTAACTGAATTGGGCGTGACTGCCCGTAAAAGCCGCTAACGCGAGCACTACCAACAATGCTTTTTTCATGGAATCAATAGGGTGTAATTGTTAAGAAAAGAATTTTTGAATGGCCAGATTCAAGGCTGATTTTTGGGAAAGAAATATCATTGCTTGAGTTCTGCATTGCCAAACAACACGGAGAATGGTTTGCACCAAATCAGGATGTACTTTTGGGTTTTGAGATCGGGAGCTGAAGGCAATTCAATGAAAAAATTACCGAGATTTACGCCTTTGCTAATTTCCACAAACCGAGAAGCAACGCGGTCTTCGGAGAGATAAATCCGCAAATCTGGCCCGCTGTCGGTTTTGAAGTCGTTGAAAACAAGGGAATATTTATCCCCTTTTTGGTACAGCTTTACCCCACCAGAAGTCGGATGGACGTTGGACATAAACATCCCCTGCGCCACTAGTTTTTGTCCAGTAGAATCAAATGACGTAATGGGCTTGTTGATTCCAGGGCCTACATTGCCCGTAGGGGAAACAGGAGAAACGGGTTGGAGCTCTTCATTCTTTTGACAGGCGATTCCTCCCAGCGTCAAACAAATCATTAACAGTGCCTTTTTCATAGATTTAAAGTTTGTTTCTATGACAAAGGTGTTTGAATTTGTCACAACGGAATGTCGGCTTGCTGACATTCCTTGAATTTTTATACGGTTAATTTTCGAAGTTGCTTCACATCAGGAATAACAATACTGCTGCGGTTGTAATCAATGAGCCCGCTATGCTTCAATTCACTGAAAAGTTGTGTTACGGTTTGGCGCGTGCTGCAAATCAGACTGGCCAAGTCTTGGTGGGTCAGGTAGTTTTTGAGCGTAATACCCTCGGGGGTAGGAGTGCCTTCTTTTTCGGCCCATTCTTCCAAAAAAAGCAGAAGGCGCGTACGGACGTCTTTAAACATCAGATTGGCGTAACGGTTCTCCAATCGGCGAAAACGCAACCCAATCAGTTTAGTGAATTTGACGGCGAGGCTAGGGTTTTGTTGGATGACTTTTTCAAAATCTTCGATTTTGAAACTGCACACTGTCACGTAGTCAGATAATGCCACCGCAAACTCGTCGATGTCGGTTGCATCAAGGGTTATCTGGCCAAAAAGGTCTCCTTTTTGAATCACTTCTTTGACCGTTTCGTTGCCTTCGGCATCAAGTTCTACAATCTTGATAACGCCTTTTTTGAGAAGATAAACCCGGTTGGTCTCGTCGTGTGCAAAATAGATAATCTCGCTTTTCTTGGCTGATTTAAAGTTGGTAATCAGGCAGATTTGCCTGAGTTCTGCGGAGTCGAGGTGCCTGAATAGCTGATGGTCGCGGAGGTACCAGTAGCGGGTTTCGAGGGGAAATTGCGGGGTCATCCTACAAGGTGATTAGAGTAAATCAGGCATTAATACCAGTAAATATACGAACTATTTACTCAAATAGATGCAGCTCAAAGTTGACCGCTCATGGCAAAAAATTCGCGGGATGTTTGTAAGAGTTTACCCAACGGCGTAGGTTTTACCCCCAAGCGGATATTAGCGGCGCTGATGTCGGCCACGATTCGCATATTGTGCATAATATCCCGATAGGCTTTCCATAGCGTATAGCTAGGGTCATACACGTGTCCAGGCTCCGATGTGGCTCCGTTTAGTTCCATGATTTTGATGTTACGGCCCGCGTAGAAGTCTTCTAAGTTGCTTACTTTGAGGTCAAAACGCCCGTAATAAAATCCTTCAATCGGCAAGGCAATTTGGTCAAAAACGCTTTCTAGCCGTTGATTAATGAGGTGATTAGCATTCAAAAACTTCGTCCCCAAACAATGATTGCCAATGGGCTGAATGTAGCGGTGCTCACCTTTCGGTACTACGCTATTCCAGTCGTTTTTTACGCGTTCCTGCAATTCCTGCATTGCAAAACGGGCGCGGGTGTTTTGGGTTAGTAGTTGGCCCACCGTAGAATGACCATCGCCGACTACGCTCAAAAATTCCTTTTGCGTGATAGAGGTGATTTTGCCTTTAGACTCTTCGGGCAAACGGGCATACATCACCCCAAATTCCAATTCATAATCAACGTATTCTTGAATAATAACGGGTTGCGGCGTCTCTTTTAAGTAGCGTTGAAGTTGGTCGGAATCCTCGATTTTGTGCACCCTAAATCCCCGACCTCCTACGTCGGGTTTGACGATGAGCGGGAACGCAATGCTCGCTTTCTTTAGCTTTTCTTCCACCATTTCCCATGCTTCTCCCTGTGGAATAAACGTCCCCGCTGGTAAAAATTGAGGGCTAATTTGAGCGAGAATATCGTTCTTAGATTCACCGAAAACTCCGCCGTCGGGAATACAAGTATTAACAGTAGTAAAATACGTAAGCGAGCGGTTTCGGAGGGCTAAATAGAGCCAATAGGGTGTAAGTGGCAGAAAAAACACCCACCAAGTCCAATATTCATAATTCACTAATTTAACGAGCCAAAGTGGGGAACGAAGGGTTGAGAACATACGAGGAATAAGAGAATATTAACACTAAAAGCAAGTTAAAAGGACAAATGTTCAATAAAAAAAAGGCGTGGCTCAATGCGCAGGAAGTAATCCACGAAGGGTTGAAATGACTTTTGACCAATGTAATATTACGACGAGTGCACAGCATTTGAAGGTTATCAGTGCCAAAGCAAACAACTGCCCCCCATCGCCTAGTACATCAATCCCCAGTATCGTAAGGTGCGACAAAATAGCGCCTGCCATGGTGCCCAGCCCCAAGATAGCGCCAATCCAGCAATAACGCGGTGTGAGCAAAAGTATACCCGCGATTAATTCAATAACGCCCGAGCCAATTCGGCCGTAAGGCTCAACGCCAAGTTTGGAGAAAATGTAGACACTTTCTTCGGCCCCCGTAAATTTAAAAAAAAGTGTTTGTAACAAAATGACCGCCGCTACGATTTGAACGAGCCAAGAGAGGATGGTTTTGGTTTTCATGGATTGAGGTATTTTTCAGTGAGGAAGGATGTAGGGTATATTATTGAGCAGAAACACGTTGCCAATTTTTGTCGGCTTTTATTTTCAAATGGGCCTCATCTTTGTTCCAATCCGATAAAGTATTGTTGAACAGTTTGTTGTAAAAAAGGTACAACTTGCCGTTGATGATTTTGTAGGTTTCGGGATTTATCTCAACTTTTTCACCGTTGGCTGCGCCCATTGCGTAGGCACACCAACCGCCGTATTGAGGCTCGTAAGCGGCGGGATTTTTTTTAAACGTTTCGGCATTGGCCCCGGAAGAAAATTGATACGTAACTCCCTCATATACGACTACATACGTCTTTGAGCCTTTGGTGGGATTTTTTTGGAAATAACTGACGGGGTCGTAGCCAGAGAGCGCGAGGCCTTTTTCTAAATTAAACTGTTTTTGACGGAGCGCGGGGGACTGCGCAAAAATAATTTCGGTCAGGAGAAGAAGCGTGGCCAAAAAGATTGTTTTCATGACTTTATTCGGAATTGATAGTTTGATGATGCAAAAATGACACATCAAGTCTTAACCGAATGTCGGCCAAATGACAAAACCTTGAAAATAGTTATTTGTTAAAAAATAAAATGCGGTTCAATCCCAAGTCGCTAGTTTACTGAGGTTTGCCGAAAGCCCATTTTAGAAAATCGGGCATGGCCGCCGACCACGTTGCTTGGTCGTGGTGCCCGCCTTTGACTTCGGCGTAGCAAACGTCTTTGCCCCAACGGTAGCCTTTGCGTTCGAGTTCGGCAATCAAATCAAGAGTGTCTTCAATGGAATCAATGACGCCGTTGTTGTTGCGGTCGTCTCGTTCGTCTTCTGAGCCTGTCTGTAACCAAAATTGCGGAGGTTGTATGGAAGTAGAGGCGGTTTCGCGTACCAAACGGTGCATGATTCGGTCGTTGTGGTCGTCGTAATGGTTTTCGTAAGCGCGTTGTCGCCACCAAAACGAACCCGAAAATACGCCTGCCTTGCCGAAGCGCTCAGGGTGGTGCCAAGTAATATCAAACGCCGACAGCCCACTCAGTGAAAAACCGCAGATAACCGTGTTTTGGGGGCCAGTGAGGACGCGGTAGTGTTGTTGGATGTAAGGCATGAGTTCTTCCAACATAAATAAGGTGTAGGAACTGGCCTTCGCGCCGCGTTGTTTATAATCTGGTTGAGAGGCGGTTCCGTATTCCTGAATTCGTTCGCCGCAATGAATGGCTACAAGGATAAATGGCTCAATGGAAGGCGCCGTTTTTTGGATGACTTGTTGCATTTGTAAGCGCTCCAAGTCCTGCCCGTCGTTCATGTAGAGTACTTTATACGCACGATTTGTGTGGGTGTAGCCTTCGGGCAGAAGAATGTCAAGAGATACTTGCCGATGCAGATGGGTTGAGTGAAACTTGGTGTCGTGCAAAACGGTCATTTCGGAGAGGGAGTCAATGTGTTTCAATAAGGTAAAAGTGTTAGTAGGAAACAAAAATACAAATAACCCATATTGGGGTATAAATTTCAAATAATTCATTTTTCCAAACTTTTTTCTATCAATTTTACGTTTATTTACGAAAGTTTAAAGAAACTTTTGATTTTTTGAATTCTGCTTAGTTTTAATTGTGAAAGCGACCCTGATTTTCAAAGAATCTACTAAAACCAATCCAAATTTGTTTATCTAATGAAGTATCTAGCTTGCACTGTATCTGTATTGTTGATTTCAACGGTTGTTACATTTTCACAAACTAAAAAAGTACCCGCTAAACCCGCGACTGCCGCCAAACCAGCCCCTGTCAAAGCAACGCCAGCCAAACCAGCTGTTGCCTCCAAAATGACCAATGAATTAGACTCGGTAGCGTACAGCATCGGGATGAACATAGCCCAAAACCTAAAAGGACAAGGCCTCGAC
The DNA here is from genome assembly GCF_024158025.1 of Runella salmonicolor. Classification (NCBI taxonomy): domain Bacteria; kingdom Pseudomonadati; phylum Bacteroidota; class Cytophagia; order Cytophagales; family Spirosomataceae; genus Runella; species Runella salmonicolor. The sequence goes on along the minus strand of NZ_JAMZEL010000001.1, from coordinate 819,546 downwards.
AAAATCAATGTTAACTTACTGGCCAAAGGAATTCAGGATGTATTGAAAGGTGGCAAATCAGATTTGGATGACAACCAGGCGCAAATGATTTTAGGAAATTATTTTAATAAGCTCCAAACCCAGCGCCAATCAGAAGATGCCAAGAAGTTTGAAGGAAACAAATTGGATGGAGAAAAATTCCTTGCAGAGAATAAGAAGAAGGCTGGTATCGTTACTTTACCCAGCGGCTTGCAGTACGAGGTCATGAAAGCGGGAGAAGGCCCCAAACCTACCATCAATAATACGGTAAAGACCCATTATCATGGAACATTGGTGGATGGAACGGTTTTTGACAGTTCAGTAGATAGAGGTCAGCCAGCGGAGTTTCCGGTAGGCGGAGTGATTCAGGGTTGGGTAGAAGCGTTGCAGCTGATGCCCGTAGGTTCTAAATGGAAACTATACGTACCCTACAATCTCGCTTACGGTGAGCGCGCCGCAGGTCCACAAATTAAGCCATATTCGGCATTAGTATTTGAAGTAGAGTTATTGGAAATCGTAAAATGATTTTGGCGGATGTTGGAGGTTTTTCCAACCATTTCAATCTCCAATATCCCGGGGCCGAAATCAATTAAATCAGTGTATGAAAATGAAAAGCTTTTTAATCGCCTTAGCTCCGGTGTTGCTGCTGAGTCTGCAACCCGACGACTCGCGTTCGCGGGTAGTATCTTCTCGTCCCTTCGCTGTTGCGGATGATGACCTCAAACCTACCCTTACGCAGGAGAAAGTGGAGGCGTACGTGACTAAAATCTTTTCGGGGTATCATTACCGTAAATTCAATGTCAACGACTCGTTGTCGACAAAAATGTATGATAACTACCTCAGCGACATTGACCGCGGCAAACTGTATTTTCTTGCTTCGGACATTCAGTATTTTGATAAATACCGTACCCAACTCGATGAAGCCCTCAACAACGGCGATTTGACGGCGGCGTATGATATTTATAATACCTTCCGCAAACGCTACCGCGAGCGGAGCAATTACATCACCAAAGCGTTGGCCAATCCTAAATTTGATTTTTCGGTAGATGAGTCATTCAACACCGACCGTGAAAAAGCTTCTTGGGCTAAAAATACGGAAGAGTTGGACGAAATCTGGCGCAAATTGCTTAAAAACGAAGCACTTGAGTTGAAACTCTCGGGTAAAGCCGATACCTCAGTGGTAACGCTTCTGAGAGATCGTTACAAAAACCGTGAACGTAACTTAGGCCGTTTCCGTAGCGAGCAGGTATTTCAGATGTACATGAATGCGTTCTGCGAAGTACTTGACCCACACACCCGTTATTTCTCACCCGCCGATTCTGACCGTTTCAAGCAGGATATGTACCAAGCCCTCGAAGGAATCGGTGCGGTATTGCGTGAAGATGGAAACTACATCAAAGTAGTGGAAGTGGTTCCGGGCGGACCTGCTTTTAAGGACAAGCGTCTCAAAAAAGACGACCGCATTATTGGCGTAGCGCAGGGAGACGAAGGAAAAGTGGAGGATATTGTGGGTTGGTACGTAGACGATGCCGTGAAGAAAATCAAAGGAACGAAAGGAACAATCGTGCGTTTGCAAGTATTGGCTTCTGACGCACTGCCCAACGACCCTCCGAAAGAAATCCGCCTAGTACGTGAGAAAGTAAATTTGCAAACTTCTCGTGCCAAGAAAGAAATCGTGACCATCAATCAAAATAAGCACGATTACAAAATCGGTATTATCAACATTCCGTCGTTCTATCGGGACTTTGAAGGGGCTGGTAAGCGTGATAAAGACTTTGCTAGTACCACCCGCGACGTGCAGAAAATCATCGATTCACTCAAGGCTGAAAATGTCGAAGGAATTGTAATCGACTTACGCAACAACGGTGGCGGGTCATTAACAGAAGCGATTTCATTGACGGGTTTGTTTATTTCAAAAGGCCCAGTGGTACAGGTACGTGAATCAACGGGTGATACGGAAGTACAAACTGACCCTGATCCAAATGTGACATACGATGGCCCGATTGCGGTTTTAATCAACCGTTTTAGTGCCTCGGCTTCTGAAATTTTTGCGGCCGCTATTCAGGACTACAAACGTGGTATTGTGTTGGGTGAGCAAACCTACGGTAAAGGTACTGTTCAAACCATGGTTGATTTGAACCAGTGGATTAAAGATTCTGATAAATTGGGGCAAATCAACATCACCGTTGCGAAATTCTACCGCATCAATGGTAGCAGTACCCAGCGCAAAGGGGTGTCGCCAGATATTGAATTCCCATCGGCATTCAGCGCGGAAGAATACGGCGAAAGCTCACAACCCACGGCTTTGCCTTGGGATCAAATTGCCACGGCGCGTTTTGACGTGACCAAATCTTTGAACGAAAAACAAGTAGCAAAACTGCGCGAGAAGTATCAGCAACGTCTTAAGTCGGAATTGGAAATGAAAACGTTTGTAGACGAGTTGGAGCTGTTCCGCAAAGCGCGCGAAAATACCGTAGTTTCGTTGCAAGAAACCAAACGGAAGAAAGAGCGTGAAGAAGCCGAGAAAAAACGTGCTGCCCTGAAAAAGCTAGAAACGGATGACGAAGTGGATGACGATGAAACTCCTGCAACCGCCAAAGCGGCCGACAAGAAGAAAAAGGACATTTACATGAATGAAACCAGTCGGATTTTGGCAGATTACATTACGCTTTCTAAAGCACCTTCGGTAGCTAAGCGATAAAATTTGTTCCCTTTAGACGTTGGACGTTGGGTCGTGGGCGCTATCTTTAGTCCCTAATCCGACGTCCAACGTCTATTTTTAATCCATTCTAATTGATTTATGAAATACAAAAAACACGTTTTTATTTGCACCAATCAAAAAGACGGTGGCAAAAAATGCTGCGGAGCCGAGCACGGCGCAGCATTGGTTGATGCATTCAAAACATCTCTGAAAGAGAAAAATCTACATATTGATATCCGTGCCCAAAAATCGGGCTGTTTAGACGTATGTGCCTTCGGCCCCGCGTTGGTGGTGTATCCAGAAGGTGTTTTCTACGGCAAAGTAGAACTCGCTGACGTTGAAGAAATCATCGAAAGTCATTTGATAAACGATGTTCCTGTGGAGCGTCTGGCGTTGAAATTCTAGGAACGCGCTTATTTTATCTCTTGTTTGTCAACGCTGAACGTAAATTCCCGCAAGGGTCTTTGCATTCAGCGTTGACATTTTTATTTTTACCAAAACTGCCAATACCTATGCTCCAACGCTTCTTTTCCCTCGACCAAAACGGTACAACAGTGCGTACCGAAGTCATTGCGGGGCTTTCTTCTTTTCTGGCTACGATGTACATTATTGTAGTGAACCCTGCCATTTTGAGTCAATCGGGAATGCCTTTCGGCGGTGTGCTAACGGCTACGGTGTTGCTTTCTTTCTTTTGCAGTTTGATGATGGGGCTGTATGCGCGTAACCCATTGCTCGTAGCACCGGGTATGGGGCTGAATGCCTTTTTTACATTCGCCGTTGTGAAAGGAATGGGTGTGGCATGGCAAACGGCTTTGGGTGCAGTATTTTGGGCGGGAATCGTTTTTCTTATCCTGTCAATTTTCAACGTTAGGACCTACATTGTACAGGCCATTCCGAAGCCCTTGCGCTACGCGATTTCGTCGGGAATTGGGCTTTTTATCACGTTGATTGGTTTGACCAACGCCAAGTTTATCGTAAGCAATCCCGCCACCTTGGTCGGTATCGGCAATTTAAAAGACCCGATTCTACTGACGTTTTTGTTGGGGTTGGTCATTACGGCGGTATTGGTGGTGAAAAAAGTGCAAGGAGGCATCGTCATTGGCATTGTGTTGACCACGTTGGCGGCGATTCCTGTGGGCCGTTGGTGGGGCGATGCTTCGGCGGTTAACTTTGGGCAGTCTACACTGGTCAATTGGAGCGGACTTTGGGCGGCTCCCGATTTTAGCCTTTTGTTTCAATTGGATTTGACGGGCTCTTTGACCTTGGCGCTTTGGCCAGTCATTTTTGCCTTTGCGTTTACCGATTTATTTGACAGTCTTTCAACCTTCGTTGGCGTTGCCGAAGCGGCCAATCTTTACGACGAAAACGGCGACCCGCGCCATATTCGGCAATCGCTGCTAACCGACGCCGTGGCCACCACAATGGCGGGCTTGTTGGGCACTAGCCCCGGAACGGCCTACATTGAGTCGGCGGTGGGAATCGAGCAAGGCGGTCGCACGGGGCTCACGGCGGTAGTGGCGGCATTTTTGTTTTTGCCGTTTATGTTCTTATCTCCTTTGCTCTCGGTCATTCCGAGCATTGCCACTGCTCCCGCGTTGATTCTGGTGGGTGCGTTTATGATGAAACCCATCACCAAGATTGATTGGACCCGTATGGATGAAGCCATTCCTTGTTTGTTGGCATTGGTGTTGATTCCTTTCAGCTATTCCATTACTCAAGGAATTATTTTTGGTTTTTTGAGTTGGACCATCCTCAAAACCGCCGTTGGAAAAGGGAAAGAAATATCATTCACCCTCTGGATGATTGATGTTTTTGCCGTGATGTCTTTGGTATGGGGGCATTGAAATAGTCTTCTACAAGCGCGAATCTTCCAAGTAAAGTTAAGCGAGATTGATAGGCTGCGCCAAGAAAAAAGCGTCTGACGGCCTTTAAACCCTCAAACGCTTTTTTCTTGTGAAGGATCCCAATTAAATGTACTGATTCAGAATGTTTTCAAACAGCTCTTGCTTGCCGCTGATTTGTTTTGGTGCACCAGCTGCTACCGCAAAGCTATGTAAGTCTTCCAATGTCAATTTGCCATTTTCAAAATCCTTACCTGCACCGCTGTCAAACGAAGCGTAACGCTCGGTACGCAGTTTTTTGTAAGCGGATTTCTCCAGAATATCATTTGAAATTACGAGTGCACGTGCAAAAGCATCCATCCCGCCAATGTGCGCAATGAAAATATCGTCGAGGTCGGTTGAGTTGCGACGGGTTTTTGCGTCAAAGTTAATACCTCCCGCTGTGATACCACCCGCTTCGAGAATTACCAACATTGCCTCGGTCAATTCACTCAAATTAATCGGGAATTGGTCGGTATCCCAGCCGTTTTGGTAGTCGCCCCGGTTGGCATCGATGCTGCCCAACATGCCGGCATCGGCCGCTACTTGCAACTCGTGCTGGAACGTATGTCCCGCCAAGGTGGCGTGGTTTACTTCAATATTTAATTGAAAATCCTTGTCCAAACCATACTGACGCAGAAACCCGATGACGGTTGCCGAATCGTAATCGTACTGGTGCTTGGTCGGCTCGCAAGGCTTAGGCTCAATAAAGAAAGTACCTTTGAAGCCGTTTTTGCGGGCATAATCACGCGCTATGGTCAAGAATTGACCAAGGTGATCTAGCTCACGCTTCATGTTGGTATTCAACAAAGTCATGTAGCCTTCGCGGCCACCCCAGAATACGTAATTTTCGCCATTGAGCGCAATCGTTGCATCCAAAGCATTCTTGACCTGCACCCCAGCGTGAGCTACTACATTGAAATCAGGGTTGGTCGAAGCACCGTTCATGTAGCGTGGATTGGAGAATACATTGGCCGTACCCCACAATAATTTTACGCCGCTTTCGGCTTGTTTGGCTTTTGCATAATCAACAATGGCCTGCATACGACGCTCGTATTCGGTGATGCTTGGGCCTTCATCGATCAAATCTACATCGTGAAAGCAATAGTAAGGAACGCCCAGTTTAGTAATAAATTCAAAAGCAGCATCCATTTTATCTTTGGCGCGTTGAACCGCGTCATTGTTTGCATCCCATGCAAAATCCTTCGTCCCAGGTCCGAATGGATCGGCACCAGTGCCGCAGAATGTATGCCAGTAGGCAACGGCAAAACGTAAATGCTCTTTCATTGTTTTTCCACCCACCAGACGATTTTCGTCGTACCACTTGAATGCCAGCGGGTTGTCGGATTCACGGCCTTCAAACTGAATTTTGGAGATGCCTTTGAAATATTCGGTATTTCCGAGTGTTAGGGACATAAAATAGATTGTTTTGAGGTTAGTCTTAAAGAACGATTATTACTAAAAGAGGGAAATATAAATTCTTACTTGTGCAAAGAAAAAGAATAATTGTCAAATTGACAATTTTATTTGTAGCTCGCTTTTGTGGATATTGTACAGGTTGTTTTCTAACTACTTGTAAGTAAACATTGTAATTTTAAAATAGTCTTTTCGACCAAAAACAGAGTATTACTAAAGCTACACCTAAACTTAAATTGAAAACGTACATGTCATGAAAATGGATTAGCCAGTTGATGAAACTTTATCGAACCAAGCAAGGCTTTTATGCTGAATTTCAGGAGGAGTATTTCCAACTTCCCTGCCCCGATTGGGATACGCTGATTAACAGGGATGATCTGCACTCGTATGTTCTGACCCAAATAGCAGGTTTAACCCCAGTGTTGGACTTTGAATCAAAAGACCTTTTACCGCCCGCCGTAAGTCAGGAAGTATGGGCCTCTGGGGTGACTTATTACCGTAGCAAAGTAGCTCGGATGGAGGAGTCAAAAGGTGCGTGTGGAGGTATGTTTTACGACAAGGTATACGAAGCCGAGCGCCCCGAGCTTTTTTTTAAAGCATTGGGTTACAAAGTAGTGGGGTCGGGAGGTACCGTTAATATTCGGCCCGATTCTATCCGGAATGTTCCCGAACCAGAATGGACATTGTACGCCACTACTTCTGGCAAAATCGTGGGTTATACTGTTGGCAACGACATGAGTTCTAAATGCATTGAATGCGAAAATCCGCTCTACATGTCGCAGGCCAAAATATACGATGGCTCTGCCGCTTTGGGCCCTTGCCTGTATGTACCCGCCGAACCAATGGCACAAAATGCGGTCATCAGCATTGAAGTAAGGCGTAGCGAAAGGATTGTTTTTCAGGGGATAACAACGCTCGACCAACTCAAACGAACACCTGACGAGCTTATTGGTTGGTTGTATCGGTCGAGTACGTTTAGAGCTGGTGCATTCCTGATGACAGGCACGGGATTAGTTCCTTCAAGTGATTTTACGGTTGAGGTGGGCGATACGGTTGCTATCTCAATTGATAAAATCGGACAATTGACCAATGTTGTCGGGCTGGCAAAAGCCTAAGTAGTTCAAAATGGTACTGAACTTTATTATTTACATATATAATATTTGATTATTCATCCATGCAAAATTCCCTTCCACAAGGTTTTATTCCCGTTATGTTGACTCCGTTTAAAGAAAACGGCGAGATTGATTTTGAGGGATTAACCAAACTTACTGAATTTTATTTAGAAGCGGGCGCGGCTGGCTTATTTGCCAATTGCCTTTCGTCCGAGATGTATGAGCTGAGCGAAGACGAGCGTATTGCCATCACCAAGCACGTGGTGGATGTGGCAAACGGGCGCGTTCCGGTCGTGGCAACGGGTACATTTGGTGGCCCAATTGCGGAGCAGGCCGAATTTGCCAAAAAGATTTATGGTACGGGTATTCAGGCGGTGATTGTGATTACAAGTTTAATTGCCACCGCCGACGAGTCAGATGCGATTTTTATGGAGCGGATGCACGAGTTGCTTCAATTAACCCCCGGTGTTTCGTATGGTTTGTATGAATGTCCTGTGCCTTACAAAAGGCTCGTTAGCGCCGAAAGTTTGGGAGAATTGGCCGCCACTGGTCGCGTGATTTACCACAAAGATACATCACTAGATATTGAAAACGTAAAAGCCAAAATAGCCGCTACTCAAGGTCAGGTATTCGGCGTTTATGATGCCTACATGGAGCACGCAGTGGCTTCGTTGAAAGCAGGCTCGGCGGGATTGTCGTGTATTCAGGGAAATTTCTTTCCAGAATTGATTGTGTGGTTGTGCAATAATTTCAATGAGCCAACGCAGCAAGACAAAGTTCAACGCGTACAACAGCTGTTGATTGATACCATGCCCGTAATTCATTATGCGTACCCAACCGTTGCTAAATATTACCTCCAAAAACGCGGTTTTCCGATTTCATTGTACACCCGTCGTAAAGTGGAAGTACTGACTGAAGTAGAAAAAGCCAATGCCGATGAACTATTGGAAATGGTAAATGCATTGAGCCAAGAGATTGAAGTGGATTCGTTGACGTTTGCCTAATCATACTTCTTTGTTTTCAAGCTAAAAAAGACCTTCTATGTCATTGGCGTAGAAGGTCTTTTCAGTTAAAAAAAACTGAATATTTGCTTTGGTAGGAATAGCTAACCATTTACCTATGAAATCCTTCTTTTCTTCAGCACTGATTATCATTTTTGGGGTTTATGGCGTCTCAGCCCAACGCCAGATTTCGCCCGTAAATTTTTCCAAAGTCACGGTCAAAGACTTCTTTTGGAAACCCCGCATTGAAAAAGTCCATTCGGCCACCTTGCCAGTTTGTATGACCTACACCGAAGATTCAACGGCTCGAATCCGAAATTTTGAGAATGCTGCCCTCCGGAGCGGAAAGCACAAAGGCATCTATTTTGATGATTCTGATGTGTATAAAGTCATTGAAGGGATTGCATACACGCTCAAAACTACCCCCGATAAAGCCTTAGAGGCCAAAACTGATGAGTGGATTGACAAAATTGCGGCGGCCCAACTTCCCGATGGTTACCTGAATACATATTATACATTGGTAGGTCTTGAAAAACGCTGGACCGACATGGAAAAGCACGAGGATTATTGCTTGGGTCACTTGATTGAGGGGGCGGTAGCCTACTTTGACGCCACTGGAAAACGTAAATTGTTGGATGTGTCTATTCGTTTTGCCAATCATTTTGATTCTACGTTTCGTCTCCAAAATAAGCCGTGGGTAACGGGGCATCAGGAATTGGAGCTGGCCTTGGTAAAACTTTATCATACGACCAACAACGACCGCTACCTCAAACTCGCCGACTGGCTTATCGAGCAACGCGGCAAAGGACACGGACGCGGTCAAATCTGGACAGATAAGCATTTTGATGGCGCCCGCTATTGCCAGGACGACGTGCCAGTGCGCGAAATGACCGACATCAAAGGGCACGCCGTTCGCGCCATGTATCTGTATACGGGCATGGCCGACGTAGCCGCCGAAACAGGCGACCGTGGCTACACCCAAGCCCTCGAACGCGTGTGGGCCGACGTGGTAGAGCGAAATATGTACATCACTGGGGGCATTGGTTCTTCAACCAAAAATGAAGGCTTTACGGTCGATTATGATTTGCCCAACGAATCTGCTTACTGCGAAACCTGCGCCTCGGTCGGAATGGTTTTTTGGAATCAACGCATGAATCTCTATTCGGGAGAATCCAAATACGTGGATGTGCTAGAACGCTCGCTGTACAACGGTGCATTGGCAGGGGTACAACTGACTGGAAATCTGTTTTTTTACGTCAATCCGTTGGCTTCGTTTGGGTTGCATCACCGTCGCCCTTGGTATGGTACGGCTTGCTGCCCCAGCAATGTGTCGCGTTTGATGCCTTCGGTGGGTGGTTATATTTACAATACTTCCGAAAATACTTTGTGGGTAAACCTGTATGTAGGCAGCGAAACGGAAGTGGTTTTGGGACAACACAAGGTGAAGTTCGCCCAAAAAACCAATTATCCTTGGTCGGGAGAAGTGGAAATCAAAGCCATTCCTGATAGTAGCAAAGCTGATTTTGCCCTAAAACTGCGTATTCCAGCTTGGTGCGATAAGTACGTCGTTGAAATCAACGGAAAAGCCGTAGCGGGTTTAACGGCCGATAAAGGTTACTTGACGGTGGCGCGTACTTGGGCTAAAAATGATGTTCTCAAACTACGGATGGAGATGCCAGTGAAGGTCATTGCTGCCGACCCCCGCGTGAAAGCAAACCAAGGCAAACGCGCCATTCAGCGTGGACCGCTGGTCTATTGTGTAGAAGAGCAAGACAACCGTCATTTGGATTATGATCAAATTCTGTTGTCGAAAAAAACGCAATTCAGTACCACCTTTGAGCCCACCTTACTGGGTGGTGTAACCACGATTAAAGCCCAAAACGGCAATGATAATTTTACGCTCATCCCGTATTATGCATGGGATAACCGCCAAGCTGGCCGCATGAAAGTATGGGTTGATTGGAAAGAGAGATAAACCTTACAGGAGCAGAACGACTCCTTCCCGTTTAATAAAGCAGATGCCATTTGTTATCTTTCAACTTTGAAAGTTCCTATCTTTCAGTCGAAAATCACAGTTTTTTGTTTGAACGTTATTTAACTCAATGAAAATGAAAAATCATCTATCTCGAAGGCATTTGCTTTATTGGACATTGCTGTGGCTGACCGCCTGCGGTACTTTGTGGGCCGCGCCGACCCAAATAACTCCGTACATTAAAATTGACCAATTTGGCTACTTGCCCGCTTCCCGAAAAGTAGTGGTGGTTGCTGACCCTCAGACGGGGTACAATGCAGCTGAATCGTTTACGCCCGGTACGGGGGCCAATCAATATCAGGTACGCCGCTGGAGTGACGACGCCGTGATGATGAGCGGAACGCTTCAGGTATGGGGCGGTGGTGCCACCCACGCTCAGTCGGGTGACCGAGGGTGGTCATTTGATTTTTCGAGTATTACCACGCCGGGCTCGTATTATATTTTTGACATTGCCAACAATGTAGGCTCTTACCGTTTTGACATTGGCGACAATGTGTACGACGAGGCCATGAAACATGCCGTACGGATGTTTTATTATCAACGGCTCAATTTTGCCAAACAAACGCCTTACACCGACGCCAAATGGGCCGACGGTGCCAGTTACGAAGGGGCCAATCAGGATCGTTTTGCCACGAGCCGATTCAACAAAGGGAATGCCGCCACCGCCAAAGACCTCCACGGAGGCTGGATGGACGCGGGCGATGTAAATAAATACACCACCTTTGCCGAAAGTGCGGTGATTCAACTGGCAGAAGCTTACCGAATAAACCCCAATGCTTTTAAAGATAATTACGCCATTCCAGAGTCGGGCAATGGAATTCCAGACGTATTGGATGAACTCAAGTACGAGCTGGACTTTCTGAAAAGAATGCAGGATGCTACAGGTACCAACGGTTTTTTCTTAAAAGTGGGCGTTGATAATTACAATGAAGTATCTCCTCCCAGTACCGACACCCGCCCGCGCTATTATTTGCCAGAATGTACTTCTGCCACCTTGGCAGGGGCCGCGATGTTTGCCGTGACTGGGCAAACCTTCAAAACGCACCCGTCTTTGCTTACCTACGGAAATGACCTCATTGCGCGCGCCGAGGCCGCTTGGAACCGCGCTAAAATAACGACCAACAACTTTACAACGTTTGAAACAAGTTGCGACGACGGAGATATAAAATCGGGTGATTCGGACCGCACGGGCGAGGACCAATTGGGAAGCGCGTTTGTGACGGCAGTATACCTTTACGAGGCCACTGGAAAAGCCGAGTACAAAACGTTTGTTGAGTCACAATATACATTCGTAAAACCTTACAACGGAAACTGGTGGGGACCTTACTGGATGCCTCAGCAATTGGCGTTTTTGCGTTATACGACCCTTTCGGGCGCTTCTAGTGCGGTGGTAACCAATATTCGTAACCAAAAAGCAGGGATGAATTACTTGTTTTCTCTCAATGATTATAACAATGGTACAGACCTTTATCGGGCATACATGGCCGATGCGCAGCATCATTGGGGGAGCAATCAGGTGCGCGCTAACTCGGGGATTTTAAATCTTGATTTTGTTACGTTTAACCTCAACCCGTCGAGCCATGCCCAATACCGCGAGGTGGCGGAGCAGTACCTGCACTGGATGAACGGCGTTAATCCGATGAACTTGGTGATGCTTTCCAACATGTCGGTGGCGGGTGCTGAAAACAGCGTGAACGAGATTTACCACACGTGGTTTACCAACGGAACTGTGTGGGATAATGTACAAACATCTGCCTATGGCCCTGCCCCGGGCTATGTAACAGGCGGGCCTAACAAAAGTTACAGCGGAAGCGTGGCCAACATTACCAACCAACCGCCCCAAAAAGCGTATAAAGAGTGGAATAATGGTTCTCCCGAAAACTCTTGGGAAATCACGGAGCCGGCTATTTACAGTCAGGCCGCATATATCATGTTGTTGGGGCGGGTGATGAGTACAACGGCGTCTGCTGACACCCAAGCGCCGACGACCCCGACCAACCTCACGGTGTCCAACGTAGCCTCCACAAGTCTGACTTTATCGTGGACTGCCTCAACCGACAATGTAGGAGTAAGCGCCTACGAAGTGTATCAGGGAGGCAATTTGCTCAACGGAAATGTGATAGGCACGAGCTTCAACGTTACGGGTTTAACCTGCAACACGTCCTATTCGTTTACGGTAAAAGCCAAAGATGCGGCGGGAAATGTGTCGACCGCGAGCAATGCTGCGAATGCAACCACTGCGGCCTGCGACACTCAAGCGCCAAGTGTGCCGACAAGCGTTGCCGCGTCCAATGTTTCGGCATCAAGTTTGACGCTTTCGTGGATGGCTTCGACCGACAACGTGGCCGTAACCGCGTATGAAGTGTACCGAGGAGCAACGTTGGTGAATGGCAATATTACCACAACATCTTTGAATATTACGGGTTTGACCTGCAATACCGCCTATTCATTTACGGTAAAAGCCAAGGATGCGGCGGGAAATGTGTCATCAAGCAGTAGCGCCCTGAACGTCACAACGGCGGCCTGTCCTACGGGGACTATCATTTACGACGACGCCCTTGCCGCAGGCTGGGAAGACTGGTCGTGGAGTTCGACCCGAAATTATGCCAATACCTCTCCCGTACAAACTGGTGTCAATTCCATTCGGGTCGATTTTGCGGGTTGGGGTGGTTTATCGCTGCGACAGGCCACTGCTCTGACGACCAATTCCAACACGGTTATGAAGTTTTGGGTGTACAGTACCGCCGTAAATAACATGCTTTTCTTCGTTCAAACGGATGATTCGTCGCCGCAGCCCGCTTCTTATGCTTTTACGACCGATGCGAATCAATGGAAAGAAATAACGGTCAATATGGCGCAAATGGGCAATCCTGCCACGATTAAACGTATCAATTTTCAGAACAATTCTGCCAATAACATCACGCCTTATTTCGACCAAATCAGGGTAGAAACTGGGGCGACTACCGATACACAGGCCCCCACAACGCCCGCTAACCTTTCGGCCTCAGCCATTACGCAAAATAGTTTGACGCTTTCGTGGACGGCTTCGACCGACAACGTGGGCGTAGCGGCCTATGAAGTGTATCGGGGAGCCACGTTGGTGAACGGCAACGTCACCGCCACTTCTTTAAACATCACCGGTTTAACCTGTAATACTGTCTACTCGTTTACCGTAAAAGCCAAAGATGCCGCTGGAAATGTATCGTCGAGCAGCAATGCGCTGAATGTTAACACCTCTTCTTGCGCTGATACCCAGGCGCCGAGCGTCCCTTCTGGGCTTACGGCTACCAATAAAACCCAAACGGGTTTTACGCTCGGTTGGGTCGCCTCGACCGATAATGTAGGCGTGGTGGCTTACGAAGTGTACAGAGGTGGCGTATTGGTGAATGGTAACGTTACAACAAACTCATTAGTAATAACGGGTTTAACCTGTAATACCACTTACAGCTTTACCGTGAAGGCAAAGGATGCAGTGGGCAATGTCTCGGCGGCAAGCAGCGCGTTAAGTGTAAAAACGAATGCCTGTTTGAGTCCAGTGGTTTATGACGAAACCCTCAATGCAAATTGGAGCGATTGGTCATGGAACAGCACGAGAAACTTTGCCAACACCAACCCTGTGCGGGTGGGCAGTAAATCGCTCCGTGCGGATATTGCCTCTACTGGAGGGGTATCTTTGCGCCACGTTGATGGCATCAGTACTAACGCGTCGACCGTCTTGCGTTTTTGGGTACGGGGTACGGCAGCGAGCAGTCTGCTGGTTTATGTACAAACTGACGACACAGGCGCGGCGATCGGAAATTACACGTTTACGACAAAAGCCAATACATGGTCGGAAATTGTGCTGAATATGAGCCAATTGGGTAATCCGTCGGTCATTAAAAGGATTACGATTCAGAACAATTCGGCCAGTACCGTGACAGCCTATTTGGATAATATTCGTCTAACAACCGTTAACAATGCTCGTTTAGCCGATGAGGAATTGACGGAAGAATCAAACGAATTGTTGGTGTATCCTAATCCTTCTGAGGGACCGATTACGCTCAAGTACTTTGCACCCAAGCCCGAAAAGGTTCAGCTGCAATTATGGGATATGCAGGGCAGGATGTTGCAAAACAATGAAGAACGTGCGGAATCAGGAACCAACTTTTTCAGCATGGATGTATCTCAACAGCCAGTGGGGATGTATTTGATTCAACTGAAAGGACCTGAAAGAATCCAAACCCAAAAGGTGCTGATTCGGCGGTAAATATTGTGATTCATTGGAAGAGGCGGGCTAATTGCTCGCCTTTTCTATGTTAGATGGAAGTAATAATGGCTTTATAGGTTATATTTAGTGCCAAACATACCTCCCTAAACCTTCACTTCATGGAAATCAAAGACTTCAAACCCTACGTGCCCAACGAGCAAAACATGGCCGAATTTACCGTAAAGTCGGTCGTGGTGGGCATTCTTTTCGGTGTTTTATTTGGGGCTGCCACGGTTTATTTGTCGCTCAAAGCTGGGCTGTCAGTGTCGGCTTCTATCCCGATAGCGGTCTTGGCGATTTCGCTCGGACGCAAGTATTTGGGTACCACCATTCTGGAAAATAACATTATTCAAACCACGGGTTCGGCGGGCGAATCCATCGCGTCAGGTGTGGTATTTACCTTGCCCGGTTTTCTTTTTTTATCCACGACCGAAGAAGGAAAAAGTATCGGAGCCGATTTTTTCAACTATTGGACAATTTTAACGTTGGCCATTTTGGGCGGAATTTTGGGGACATTGATGATGATTCCGTTGCGGCGCTCGTTGATTGTGCAAGAACACGGTACCCTTCCATACCCCGAAGGAACCGCCTGCGGCTCGGTGCTGATTGCGGGCGAAAAAGGCGGTGATTTGGCCAAAACGGCCTATCAGGGCTTGGGCCTTGCCATGCTGTATGCATTTTTTCAGAAAATCCTGCACGTGATTGCCGAAGTGCCTCGAATAGCTTCTGAGCAAGCCAGTAAAATCTTTCCATCGGCGGTGGTCAGCGGTGAAATCACGCCCGAATATTTGGGCGTTGGGTATATTATTGGTTTTCGGATTTCGGCGGTGTTGGTCGGCGGGGGTTTATTGGCTTGGTTGGGATTGATTCCGCTTTTGGCAACACTTGTTCCGGGTGATACCATTGCTGAGCAATTAATCAAACTCGGTTACCTCAAAGACCTCGCTACGTCGGGTGGTCCTGGTGGGTGGAATCCCGCCACACATAGCTTTAACGATACGGCGGCGGCTATTTATCGCGCATATATTCGCCAAATTGGCGCGGGAGCTGTGGCAGCGGGCGGTTTTATGGCGTTGCTGAAAAGTATTCCCACGATTATTTCTTCGTTTCAGCAAAGCTTGGCTTCAATGAAAGCGGGCAATGAAGGTGCTCGCGTCCGTACAGAGCAGGATTTGTCGTTTAAAGTGGTGATTTTCGGATGCTTGGCGTTGGTGGTATTGATGGTCATTTTGCCCCAAATCCCCGGCGATGGTTGGTTGACCAAATTGCTGATTGCCGTTTTGGTGGTGGTGTTTGGCTTTTTCTTCGTGACGGTCGCGAGCCGGATTGTGGGTATTATCGGTTCAAGTTCATCGCCAGTTTCGGGCATGACCATTGCGACGATTATGGCGACGTCGTTGGTATTCATCGGGTTTGGATTAACGGGTAAATTGTATGAGCCAGCGGTGTTGGTGATTGGCGGGATGATTTGCATCGCTGCCGCCAACGCAGGAAATACATCACAAGACTTAAAAACGGGGTATTTGGTCGGAGCTACGCCCAAGTACCAGCAAATAGCGCTCTTTATCGGGGTCATTGTTTCGTCTTTGGTGATTGGGGCAACGGTCAAGTTGCTCGATACGCCCACGCCCGATTTGGTGGCGCAGGGCATTCAGCACGCCATCGGAACTGACAAATTTCCCGCTCCGCAGGGTACGCTCATGGCAACGCTTATCAAAGGATTATTGTCGTTTAATTTGGATTGGCAGTTTGTATTGGTGGGCGTTTTTACGGCCATTACCATCGAAATAATGGGTGTTAATGCCCTATCGTTTGCCGTAGGGCTTTATCTTCCTCTTTCGACGACCTTACCCATTTTTGCGGGTGGTTGCGTGAAAGCCTTTGTGAATTGGAATGCCAAACGCAAAGGCATCGAAGAAGAAGACGCTGATTTGGGAAAAGGAAATCTCTTTTCAACGGGCTTGGTGGCAGGTGGTGCTTTGGCGGGCGTTGTTGTGGCTTTACTTTCGGTCAATGATTCTATTTTCAATGCTTTGGCTAAAATTAATCTTGAACCCGTTTTGGCATCTTTTATCGGCGAAGGCGGTTATCAACTCTTGGGCGCGGTTATGTTTGCGGCGATGGGAGCGGTGCTGTATCGGGTGGCGATGAAGCGATAGAAATCAATGTAGAATAAAAAAAGCCCCGCCTGATGAAACCAAGCGGGGCTTTTTGTTAGAGATAATTTTAGCTCTCAACTTCCTGCTTTTTTACTTCCACCCTAGGCGGAATCAGGCGGTACAATACGGGCGTAACGATGCGCGAAAGTAAGGTTGAACTGATGAGTCCGCCAATCAAAACCCAAGCCAACGGCGAATAAAGCGGGTTCCCTTCAATGGCCAAGGGGATTAATCCACCAATGGCCGTTAGTGAAGTAAGTACGATAGGCACAAATCGAATCTCGCCCGCTTCTTGAATGGCCTCAATCAACGGAACACCTTCTTCGCGGAGTTGATTGGTGAAATCAACGAGCAAAATAGAGTTCTTGACCTCAATTCCAATCAAGGCAATAAGCCCAATTACGGCCACAAATGAGAGTGGGTAGCCCACAATCCACAGC
Organism: Runella salmonicolor; assembly: GCF_024158025.1. NCBI lineage: Bacteria > Pseudomonadati > Bacteroidota > Cytophagia > Cytophagales > Spirosomataceae > Runella > Runella salmonicolor. Next base: position 802,541 of record NZ_JAMZEL010000001.1, on the reverse strand, counting down.
ATCGTAAAAGCCCCAATGATACCCAATGGAATGACCGAAAGCACAATCAATGAACTCTTGAAATTCCCAAATTCTAAGATTAAAACCCCCAGAAACCCGAAAGCGGTGATGAGAATGATGGTTCCTAAGCCGCCGAACGATTTTTGACGAGCTTCCAGTTCGCCGGCGGCTACGTAGCTAAAATCGTTGGGGAATTTATATTTATCAAGCTTGCTAATGATGTCTTTGTACACATTATCTACCAAATAACCGCTTTTTACAAAGGCCGAAATTGTGACAAAACGGTCGCGGTCGTAGTGTCGGATTTGATTGGTTGAGGTTTCAAACTGAATATCCGCCACCTGACGCAATGGAATTGCTGCACCAGTTAAGGTGTTCACGTACAGATTGTTCAATACATCGGGGGTAGTTGTTTTTCCTTTGGGAAGGGTAACGTTGATGCCGTAATCGTCGCCATTTTCATCTTTGAAGGTTCCGATGTTTAACCCTGCAATCGCCAAACGAACGGTGCGGTTGATGTCGGCAACTGATATTCCCAACAATCCCGCTTTTTCTTTATTGATTTTTACCCGTAAGTCGGTACGGCGCGTGGTCAGGGGATTTTTAACGTAAATCGTGCCCGGCGTTTCTTTTAAGACTTTTTCTACGTCGGCGGCCACACTGCGAAGTTTTTCCAAATCCTCACCCATGACCCGAATTGCCACGGGCGCTTCGGTGTTGGGGCCTTGCTCAAAATCCACAACTTCCACGTTGGCATTGGGCACGTAGCGCAGGCGGTCGCGCAGTTGGTCAATGATTTTTTCTTTTTCTGGCGGGTGAATTTCGTCCTGTAACTGTACAAATACCTCCGCGTAGTTGCTTGACTCTGAGCGTTCAATGACGTTGTAGTACATTCGTGGATTGCCACGCCCGACGCTCGTAGAGAAAAATTTCACTTCGCTAATACGCTTTAATTCATTTTCTACGGTACGCGCCACGCGGTTGGTTTCGGTTAGACTACTGCCTTCGGGCGTTTCCAACGTAATTCTGAACATGGGTTTCTCCGATTTTGGAAACAATCCGAATCCGATGATTTTGGGAATGTATAACGACATCCCGAACAGTAATCCCGCGAATAAAAGCGTAGGAAGCGGATGCCGCAGCGCCCAGTTGAGCAACTTGCTGTACGAACCTGAAATGACTTTTTTCAACGCTCTCAGAAAAATATTTCCTTCGGGATTATGGCTGTTTTCCAACAAACGGCTGCTCAAAAAGGGAACAATCGTGAGCGAAACTACCATCGAAGCCAAAATCGTCATGGCAACGGCCATGGGCAAACTTCGGATAAAATCCCCCGAGGCTTCGGGTAAAAACAACAGCGGTAAAAAGGCTAAAATCAGCGTAACAGTACAGCCAATTACGGCCAATGTGATTTGTTTGGTGGCTTTGACGGCGGCTTCGCGTTTGGAAAAACCATCGCGCATCCAGCGCTCAATGTTTTCGACGACCACAATGGAGTCGTCCACCAATATCCCCAACGCCACAATCAACCCTACTACGCTCAATTGATTGATGCTATAGCCTAGATAGTCGACGGCGGTGAGACCGATGGCCAAGGAAAGCGGAATCGAAATCATGACGACCACCGCCGCCCGTAAGCCGAGGGGGAGGAGCGTAAGCGCCACGAGCAGAATGGCAATGCCGAAGTCTTTGGCAAAGCGGCCTAAACGACGGTCAACACTCACCGATTGGTCGAAATATTTGACCATTTTGATGTGCTTGGGCATCGTTTTCTCAAATTCGGTCAAACTTGCATTAAGCACTTTTCCCGTTTCTGTGATGTTTTTTCCCGTTTTTTGGGCCGCCGCTACCAAGACCGCACGTCGGCCGTTGAGGCGGGTAAGGTTGGTTTCTTCTTCGTAATTGAAATCAACGTCGGCGATGTCTCTTAAGTAAATGATTTTCTGACCGTTGGTGGACACAATCGTGTTGCGCATTTGTTCCAACGACTCATAATCACCGCTGGTCTTGACGTTGAATCGCCGTGCCCCTTCTTGCACGCTACCCGCAGGAATGTTGAGGTTTTCGGCCTGCAATGCCCCCAATACCCGGTTGATGGCAATGCCTTCTTGCGCCATTTTCTCGATGTTGAGCGAAACACGTACGTTTTCTTTCGGAAAACCGTAATCTTTTACGCTCCGTAGGTCTTTGATTTTCTCCAATGTCTTCCGTAGTTTTTCGGAATAATCGGCCATTTCTTTGTACGAAGCTACCTCCGAAACCAAGGCTACCTGAACTATATTGACCAAGCCGGGGTCGAATTGGAAGTAACGAATATCAAAAATATCAGTGGGTAAAATGCTGCGCATAGAATTTACTTCGCGGGCTATCTCCTGTTTTTTTTCATCATTATCGACCGCGTATTCGTATTCCAGCATAAATACGGCGAGCCCGTCGTCGATGGTGGTACGGATATTTTTAACGTCTTTGAGTTCATTGAGGCGTTTTTCGACGGGGTCAACGACCAATTCCTCCATGTCTTTGGGGTCGGTGCCGGGATAAATCACCGTAATCACAAACGTAGGAGCCTCAAACGTAGGGTCTTCGGCGCGGGGCATATTAAAGAGGGAGTTGAGCCCAAGCGCTACCACTCCCACAAACATCACCAGCATAAACTGCCAGTTCTTGACGGAAAATTCTGAAAGATTCATCGGTGTAGGTGTGGTCTATTTGATGATTACATTGGAAGATTCGGTCAGAAAAGCACTTCCCGAGGTAACTACCTCCGTAATGCCTTCCAAACCATTGGTCACCAGTACTTTATCGCCATCTACAAACCCAATGCGGATGGGTAGCCGTTTCACTTTCTTGCGTGAGTCATCCAAAACGTACACAAAAGCGTCCTGTCCGTTGCCTTCAACGATGGCCTCGATGGGTACCATGATATAATTGCGATTCTGTACGGGTTTAAGCTCTACTTTGGCAAAAAGCCCAGACGCAAATCGTTGGCCGTTGGGGTTAATGCGGACCTCAATTTCGTAAAGTTTGTTCATGGGGTCGGCGGCAGGCGCCAATTTTGTAACGGTTCCCGTAAACGTTTCGGTGGGGTAGGCATCCAACGAGACATTTGCTTTGTCGCCTATTTTCAAGCGTGCCCAGTCTTTGTCTGAAACTCCCACGCGCACCACCCAGTCGCTTTGACGATTGGAGGTAATGTAAAAAATCGGGGTTCCTGGTCCAGTTAATTCGCCTTCATTGGCCATTTTTTTGATAACGGCTCCGTCAATTGGGGACGTTATTTGGGCATACGAGCGGTTGAACTGCGCAATTTGCAGGCTTTGTTTCGCTACATCAAAGCCCGTGGTAGCGTTTTGCATTTGTTCGAGCGTGGCGGCGGTGTCTTTGAGCATATTTTCAACGCGTTTAAAATCGCGCTCGGCTTTTTCAACCCCGAATTTAGCCTGACTCACCTGTGCGTCGATTTCGGTCATGTTTAACGACGCCAGTACTTGTCCTTTGCGGACTTTTTGTCCTTCCTCTACAAAGATTTTTTGAATGATGCCCCCGATTTTAAACGACAGCTTGGCTTCTTCCGACGAAGCTACCAAGCCAGAGGCACTAATGGATTCGGAGCGAACGGTTTGCGTTACTTTTTCAAGTTTTACAGGAACGACCGTTTCGTCGCCCATGGCGTTGTCGGCTTTTTTTTCTTCCTGTTTTCCGCAGGCTACAAGCAGAAAAAGGGTAATGATGAATGAGTATTGTTTCATGATTGTATGCGTTATAAAATCATTTTTTTAGTTGAGAAGATGGGGGCGATTAGTGGGCGGTCACTTTATTTAGCAATGATTCTTTGATTAACACATCAAAACGCGCGAGCGACTGTTGCAAATGAGCCGTTACGACTTCGTTTTGGGCTTTAATCCATTCAATGTAAAGCACATTGTTGTTTCGGTATCGACTGTCAATGACGCTGAAATATTGCGTTGCTTTGTTGACGCCGTCCTGAACCAGTTTTAGATTTTCTCGGGTGGCCTGAAGTTCAAGAAATGCCTGAGTAACTTGCAGTTCTATCTGTTTTTCTACTTCTAGCTTTTTGGTTTTGAGCAATTCGGTCTGAATTTTGGCGCCTTGAATTTTGGATTTGCGTTCGTATCCTTTAAATAAATCCCAAGTCAAGCCGAGTTGGGCCACTCCGTATGCCTGTTGATTGAACGTATAGCCAAATCCCTGAAAACCCGTATTGCCACCAATAAACACCGATGGGCGTTTGGCGGCTTTTTCCTGAAGGATAATGGCCGTTTTAGACGCTAAAATGGATTGGTCGAGTTGATTTAATTCCTGACGGTTTTGCAGGGCAGATTCACTCAGTTTATCTAAAGATTCATAGGCCGCGGCGGGAATCAGATTCGTTGAGTCAACCAAAACCCCTGCGCTCAATTCTCTGTTTAACAGAAAGTTAAAGTAAGCCTTCGCCGTTTCACGGTTTTTGGTTGCTACCGCGAGCTGTTGGTTTAGTTTGCTGATTTCGTATTCAGCGCCAATGACGGCGTCTTTGGTCAGTACGTTATTGTTGACCAATTTCTGATTCAGGCGTACCAGCTCATTGAGCGTTTTTTGCGCATTTCCAAAAATTTTAATGGCTTCAGATGCCTGTAAGTATTGATAATACGCACCCTCAATGGTGTGCCGAAGTTCATTTTCGTACACTTTCTTCTTGGCTTCCTGCGCGGTCAGTAGCGTTTTCTGTATCAGGTAATTGTACTGAATTTCAGGGTTGTAAATGGAGTACTGAACGCTGATTTTGGTGTCGTGAAAGTTGTTGGGAGCTAACAACTCGTCAACGTTATCAATTTGTGGAAATACGCTTGTTTGGGTTAGCTTATTGAGCGTGCTGTATACTGGATTGAGTAAATCGCCGACGGGAAACTGCAACCGGCGTCCGCCAGCAGCCAACGAATAGGTAGGCGCAAAAGTGACGCGAGGATAGAACAAAGCTTTTGCCTGTTGAATATTTTCGAGCACTTTTTGAATTTCCAGATTCTCTTGTTTCAGGGCGAGGTTATTTTTTAATCCTTCCTGAACATATTCCTCCAAAATAGCCGAATGCTGGGCTTGTATGCCAATGCTCATCAGGAGCAGAAACATAGTGTAGTATATCCTTATCATATCTTATAAAATGAACAGTGTTTAGTGAAAGGGTAAAAAAAAGTTATTTTCCAATCCATCCTAAATGAGTGTGCTTGAAGGAATCGGTGTATTTTAGACCATAACCAAAAATACGGTCCATCGCAGAATGGGCGAACAAGATAACTCCTGCCAACATCAATGTCGAAGAAGTCAAAGAGAATCCAACCAAAGCAACGCTGATTCCCAAGGCTTTGTGGTGCACGAAGTTATAGAGATATGCCCCGATTCGGGTGTTGACTAAGTAGCCTATCATGCTTAGGTCAGGGAGTAACAAAAGGGCGGGAAACCACCACCAGGCATATTCTAGGCGGCTGAACAAAAAGACCGCGAGCACAAATTCGCCGATGTCTTCAAAAGTGAGGAGTGTTTTCATGGCTGTTTACAGAGTGATTTTAATAATAATTGATAACGAGAATGATAAAGCTGATAAGTAGGCATAAAGGAGAATAGTAACGAGTATCCATTTGCCCAAATTCGGTCTGTTTTATTTTTTTGAAAAAGCCTACGTAGTTGAATTCTCCAATGGCGCGGAGGAAAAAAATAATTGCAATGCCGATTGAAATATATGTAATGGCGCTATCAGACAGCAACGAGCTATTTATAAACCCCGCTTTCACTGCAAGAATCCACGCAAAGCAGAGAAGACCTATTCCGACGGCCATTGTTGACAAAGGTCCTGGCGTGAACAAAGGTTTTTGTTGGCTACCGCTTGAGGTCGGAATGGCTAATTTACTCCAGCGACGCCCGCCAAACGCCCAATAAAAGTGAATGGAGGCGATGAATGCAAAAATCAAAATATCAATGAGTGCAAGAATGGGTTTCATTGAATTAAACATTTAGCAATCGGTTACAAAGACGTTTTAATCATTTTGATAAACAATTGAAAAGACTCTTGAATACGTTCTAATTGCTGGTCATCTTTAAACATACTCATTCGATTTTTGAGATAAATCGTGACCAGCCCGTGCATATAAGCCCAGATAGTCATGGCCATTATTTCAATATTGGTTTCTTTAAAATAACCCGCCTTTACGCAATCTTCGATGACCAATTTTAGGAGGCCAAACGATTTTAAGCCATCTTCCCAAATTTCGTCCCGGCACGCGAGTGTTTCCATGGGTGCTTGCATGATGAACATCAAATCGTAGAGTTCGGGATTTTCGATAGCATATTTGATGTATTGGTGCCCCATCTCAATCAACCGTTCAAAAGGGTCGCTTATATGCGTCACGGTGATTAATTGCTGCATCATTTTTAAGAATGCTTCTTCGTGCAATGCAAACAGCAATTCATTTTTGTCTTTGTAGTAGAGATAAATCGTGCCTGGGCTGTACTCAATGGCATCGGCAATGTTACGAATGCTGGTCTTTTCGTAGCCTTGTTCCAAAAATAATTTTCGGGCTGCCTCCAAAATCAGACGCCGCATGTCTTCTTTTTCCCGTTCTTTTCTTTCCTGAATGCCCATAGTTCAATACAAAATACTTCATTTAATATAAACGATGCAAATATAATGAACACTGTTTAGTGAGCAAGAAATTCATAAAAAAAAATGTTAAACGGTTTAAAAAAAGGATAAAATGAATCGGGACGGTAGAAGTCAAAGAAGAGATAATATTTTGAAAAAGAGTGGATTATATATAATAGAAAGGGTAAATAAAGATTTTTTAACACAACAAAACTCAAACCCGACAGTTTATTACGATAAATGTTGTAACTTTCGAAAACCTAAAAAACCCTTTGTAACGGTATGGGTAGGAAAGTCTTAATCCTTAATCAAGATTACTCCGCGTTGAGCATTTGCTCCGTTCCAAAAGCCTTCTTGCTTGTCTATCTCAACAAGGCTGAATTAGTAGCGGAATCTTCAAACTATTTTTTGCGCACCGTCAGTACGGAGTTTCCAATGCCGACGGTCATTCGCCTTCATCGTTATATCCACTTGCCTTACAAAGGCGTAATGATGACGCGGCAAAATATCTTCAAACGGGATGGTCACCAGTGTGTTTATTGCGGTTTGCATGGCGAATTGACCTTGGACCATGTTTTACCAAAATCGCGCGGTGGGCGTACCAGTTGGGACAATCTGGTGACGGCCTGCAAGCGTTGCAATGCACGCAAAGGCGATTACACCCCAGAAGAAGCGTCAATGCCTATGCGTCATCGTCCCTTCAAACCTTCATTCATCATGTTTTTACGGGATTATTCTGGCGCTACCGATGATTCGTGGATGCCTTTTCTTTCAAAAAGAGAAAAGGTCTCGTAAAAAAAATTGCTTTTTCCGGTGGGATTTTCTACTTTTGCACTCCGTTTGCAAAGGCAATCGTTTGTTTCACCAAATTTCAGCCATTTTGCCCATTGGCTGATGTACGAGAGGGCAATTTCAAAACTACATTATGAGTAAAGCTCAATTAACTGATTTTGACTGGGACAGAGCCGACAACAGAGGCTTTGGTAGTGGATATTCCGCTTCTGAAAAAGCCCAGTTGGAGCAACTTATCAACGGTACAATCTCTCCCGTTGCCGAAAAAGAGGTAGTAAAAGGAATCGTGGTCGGTATGAATGACCGCGAAGTGATTTTGAACATTGGTTCAAAATCAGACGGTATCGTACCGCGTTCAGAATTCCGTGATTTGACGGACCTGAAAATCGGCGACGAAATTGAAGTATACATTGAAAATCAGGAAGACCCTAACGGACAGTTAGTGCTTTCTCGCAAAAAAGCGAGAGTTATCACTGCTTGGGATAATATTCAAAAATCATTTGATCATGACTTGGTGATTGACGGTTTCGTAAAACGTCGTACCAAAGGTGGTCTTATTGTTGATATTTACAGCATCGAAGCGTTCTTGCCAGGTTCACAGATTGACGTTAAGCCAATTCGTGACTTCGACATCTTCGTCGGCAAGAAAATGGAAGTGAAAGTGGTGAAAATCAATCACGCCAACAACAACGTGGTTGTTTCACACAAAGTATTAATCGAGAAAGACCTCGAAGCACAACGTCAGCAGATTCTTACCAACTTGGAGCGTGGTCAAGTACTCGAAGGAGTAATCAAGAACATGACCAAGTTTGGGGTATTTATCGACCTTGGTGGCGTAGATGGTTTGTTGCACATTACCGACATTTCATGGGGACGTATCAACGATCCTTCAGATTTGTTGCACCTTGACCAAAAAATCAACGTTGTAGTTCTTGACTTCGACGAAGATAAGAAGCGTATTTCATTGGGCATGAAGCAATTGCAGGCTCATCCTTGGGAAGCTCTTTCTCAAGAAATTGAAATCGGTTCACGCGTGAAAGGTAAAGTTGTAAACGTAGCAGATTACGGTGCATTCCTTGAAATCATGCCAGGCGTTGAAGGTTTGATTCACGTTTCAGAAATGTCATGGTCTCAGCACTTGCGTAACCCGCAAGACTTCTTGAAGATTGGTGACGAAGTAGAAGCTGTGGTATTGACCCTTGACCGCAACGAACGCAAAATGTCGCTTGGCTTGAAGCAACTCACCGCTGATCCATGGACTCGTCAAGAAATCATTGAGAAATATGCAGTAGGTACTGTTCACAAAGGCGTCGTTCGTAACTTGACTAACTTCGGTCTCTTCCTCGAACTCGAAGAAGGTATCGATGGCCTAGTTCACGTATCTGACCTTTCTTGGACCAAGAAAATCAAACACCCAAGTGACTTCATCAAAGTAGGTGAAGAACTTGAAGTAATGGTTCTTGAATTGGATGCCGACAACCGCCGTTTATCTTTGAGCCACAAGCACCTTGAAGAAAATCCTTGGGATACTTTTGAATCGGTATTTGCGGTAGGTTCAGTACATAAGTGTACAATTGTTGCCAAAGGAGACAAAGTTGCAACTCTCGAATTGCCTTACGGTATCGAAGGAGTATGTATCCTTAAAAACTTGGCGAAGGAAGACGGAACCGTCGGAGAAATCGGAGAATCTCTTGATTTCAAAGTAGCTGAATTCTTGAAAGACGAAAAACGTATTGTGCTTTCACATACAAAAACTTGGCAGGAAAAAGAAGAGCCTAAGGTAGAAGAAAAACCAAAAGCTCCTAAAGCCGAAAAACCAAAAGATGCTGAAAAAGCGACTCTAGGTGATTTGGAAGCACTTTCTGCTTTGAAAGAACAAATGGAAGAAGGTGAGAAAAAGAAAAAGGCGGCTGCTACCAAAAAAGTAGCAAAAGAAGCGTCGGCTGAGTAATTTTTCAATCCCTGACTTGCTAAATTGTTAGTTTGTTATGATATTTACGGCTGTAAAAAGTCATAGCAGACTAACAATTTAAAAAACAATAAAAGGTCCTGTGGCCGAGTGGCTAGGCAGAGCTCTGCAAAAGCTCGTACAGCGGTTCGAATCCGCTCGGGACCTCAAAAGTGAAGTGCCTTTTCTCAAAAAAGTACCATTTAGCCATGAACAACTAAACTAGGCTGAATGGTACTTTTTGTTTTTAATTTGCATGATTTTGGATAAAAATAACCCTTGTGGCTATACTTATGGGTAATTTCTAAATTTAATTAGAAAGAATCTAAATAATAGAATTATTGCAAATTAAGAATAGAAATGCTTTGGCACGTATAAATTCGTGCATTACTTTTGTACGGTTAAGAAGTATCATGTTTTTGTTAATTCATACACAAATGGAAATTAGTTTATTCTTAAAAAGAATGCGCAGTGTCACCCAAGCGTTACTGATTGCTTTAATGGCTACGCTCAGCCAACAAGCAACGGCACAGGATGGCGATGCAGCAAGCGGTGAAACGCTTTTCAATAATAACTGTAAGGCTTGTCACTCCGCACAAGATGAAGTAGTGGTAGGCCCAGGTTTAAAAGGTATTCAACAACGCCGCGATTTGGCTTGGCTCGTTAAGTGGATAAAGAATCCAAACGGAGTAATCCAGAGTGGTGATGAATACGCAGTAGCTTTGTACAATAAATTTAACAAAGCTCAAATGACTGCTTTCCCAGCTTTCGGTGAGAAAGAAGTGAAAGACATTTTGGCGTACGTTGAAAAAGCAAATACAGCCGCAGCTCCAGCTGCTGCTGCTGGTACTGCCGCTGCGGGCGCACCCGCAGGCGAGTCTGCTCCTTCCGATTTGTTTACTTACATCTTGGTTGCTTTATTGATTGTGATGTTGTTGGTACTTGGTGTATTGATGGCAATCGTATCAATCCTATCTAAAGCCGTGAGTGGCGAAGCTACTGCCTCAGCAGGAACGTCTTTCTCTGATAGACTTCGTGATGGGTTAGTAGGTTTGAGCAAAAACTCCGCGATTCGCAGCGCTACCGTATGGTTCTTTATCCTGATGGTCACCAAAGCAACCGTCGATGGAATGTATGGTGTAGGTATTCAACAGGGATATGCGCCTAAACAACCAATTGCTTTCTCGCACAAACTACACGCAGGTCAGTACAAAATCGATTGTAACTATTGCCATACGGGTGTTAACCGTGGTAAGTCGGCTACAATTCCTTCGGCCAACATTTGTATGAACTGCCACGGTGTGATTAAAAAAGAATCACCCGAAATTCAGAAAATTTACACGGCAATTGAAAAAAATCAGCCAATTGAGTGGGTTCGTATTCACAACCTTCCTGATTTGGCTTACTTCAACCACGCACAACACGTAAATGTAGGTGGCGTGCAGTGCCAACAGTGTCACGGCGAAATTCAAACCATGGAAGTAGTAGAGCAACGTTCTTCACTTACAATGGGATGGTGTATTGACTGCCACCGTAAAACGGAAGTAAATACCAAAGACAACGCTTACTACGACAAATTGGTGGAATTACACAAAACCAATAGTAAGGAGCCGTTGAAAGTAGCCGATATCGGTGGTCTGGAATGTTCAAAGTGTCACTATTAATCACGTTTCTTATTCATTAATATATATGGAAAACCAAACGAAGAGGTATTGGAAAGGTCTGGAAGAACTTCGGAATGACGAGACTTTTGTAAAAAATGCCCATAACGAATTTGGTAGCTTTGAGGCTAATGATTCTACCCAGTACAAAAGCATCGTTGACGGAATCGGTTCAGATCGTCGTGATTTTCTGAAAGTATTAGGGTTTGGCCTTGCTGCAGTATCATTAGCGGCTTGTGACGCTCCCGTCAAAAAATCAATCCCTTACCTTAACAAGCCAACCGATACGTTCCCATCAATCGCTGATTGGTACGCTTCCACGTATGCTGAAGGTGGAGATTATGCGAGTGTGTTAGTAAAAACGCGTGAAGGCCGTCCCATCAAAATTGAAGGTAACAAGCAATCAAGCGTAAGTAAGGGAGGCGTAAGTGCTCGTGCACACGCTTCTTTGTTGGCTTTATACGATGCCGAGAAATTAAAAGGCCCTAAAAAAGGAGAGGCTGACGCAGAGTGGGACACGGTAGATAAAGAAATCTCGGCTCAGTTGGCTTCAATAGCCGCAAAAGGCGGTCAAATTCGTATCGTTTCTTCTACTATTTTAAGCCCTTCTACCAAAGCTGTCATTGCTGATTTTACCGCAAAATACCCTACTACCCAGCACATTACTTATGATGCTAATTCAGTAGCTGGTTTGGTAAAAGCCAATGGCGATTCGTTTGGTAAAGCAATCGTTCCTTCGTACGATTTCAGCAAAGCAAAAGTAATCGTAGGGCTTAGCTGCGACTTCTTAGGAAGTTGGATCGCTCCTCACGAATATTCAGTTCAATACGTAGCAGGACGTAAATTGAATAGTGGAAAAGGTGGCAAAAAAGATATGTCACGTCATTATCAGTTCGAGACTACTATGTCGTTGACGGGTGCTAATGCTGATTATCGTGCTGCCGTGAAACCCTCACAGGAAGGCTTGGTGGCATTGGCGCTTTACAATAAATTAAGCGGTAAAGGTGGAACCTCTCTAGGAGCTGATGTAGATAAAGTTCTTGATAAAGCCGTTGCCGATTTGAAAGCCGCTCAGGGAGCTGCTTTGGTTGTTTCGGGCTCAAATGATCCTAACGTACAGGTAGTTGTAAATGCTATCAATAGTGCTTTAGGTGCTTACGGCACATGCATCGATTTAGGAACGCCCGTTTATTACCGTCAGGGAAATGATGTAGCCATGAATGGCTTGATTGATAACGTAAAGGCGGGGTCAATCGGCGCTGTTATTCTTTATGGTTGCAACCCAGTATATGACCATCCTCGCGGAGCTGAATTGAAAGAGGCACTTCCAAAAGTAGAACTATCCGTTTCTTTTGCTGACCGTGCCGACGAAACTTCATCTCTTTGCAAATACATTACGCCAGCTCCTCACTATTTAGAGTCGTGGGGTGATGCCGAGCCTAAAGCAGGCTTTTACAGTTTACAACAACCTGCTATTTCACTCATTTATAAGACACGCCAAGCGCAGTCAAGTCTGTTGAAATGGTCAGGTGCAAATCCTGATTTTTACACCTATCTTCGTAATTACTGGAAAGCCAATATCCTTGGTGGAGAGAATTTTGAAGGTACTTGGACCAAGGCCTTGCATGACGGTGTGGTAGAAAAAGGTGCCGCCGCTGCCGCCGCTAGTGCAGGAGCAGTAGCTGGATTGGATGCTGCTATCGCTGCCGTTACTGCTTCATACAAAGCTTCTGCAACGGGACTTGAAGTAGTTCTGTACGAAAAAGTAGGGATGGGAACAGGGGCCTTGGCCAACAACCCATGGTTGCAAGAATTCCCTGAGCCAGTAACAAAAGCATGTTGGGATAACTACGCTAGTGTTTCTCAAAAGACGGCAAAAGAACTCGGTCTTTCACAAGACGATGTTGTCAAAATAGAAGTAAAAGGTAAATCTGTTGAATTGCCGGTATTAATTCAACCAGGCCAGGCCAATGGGACTATTTCCATTGCCATTGGTTACGGTCGTGAAAAAGCAGGTAAGGCAGGTAATGGAGTAGGGGTAAATATGTATCCTTTCATCCAAAACAAAGCAGGTTTTGCTAATTTTAGCGTAGGTGAAGCAACGCTGACCAAAACTGGCGATTCACACAAGATTGCTCAAACCCAGACGCACGAAACTGTAATGGGCCGTAGGGCGGTAATGCAGGAAGCACGTTTGGCAGAATACCAAAAAGATTCGAAAGCGGGCCGTTATTTCCCACACGTATCTACTTCAGAAGGTATAAAGTCGCCAACCGAAATCACACTTTGGGACGGATATCAAAAGCCTAACCACTCATGGGGAATGGCTATTGACCTCAACTCTTGTACGGGTTGCGGTGCTTGCGTAATTAGTTGCCAGGCTGAAAACAACGTTTCTGTTGTAGGACGTCAAGAGGTAATTAACCGTCGCGAAATGCACTGGATTCGTATTGACCGTTATTATTCATCAGATGCGGATGTAATGGACAAGAGCTTGAGCGGCTCGAAAGCTTTGGAAATCGCTTCCGATAATCCTGAAGTTGTGTTCCAACCTTTGATGTGTCAGCATTGCGGTAATGCACCTTGTGAAACGGTTTGTCCAGTATTGGCCACAACCCACAGCACAGAAGGACTCAACCAAATGGCTTATAACCGTTGCGTAGGAACTCGTTATTGCGCAAACAACTGTCCATATAAAGTTCGTCGTTTCAACTGGTTTAAGTACTTTGATAACGATAACTTCGATTTCCATTACAACAACGACCTTGGCAAAATGGTCATTAACCCTGACGTAACCGTTCGTTCACGTGGAGTTATTGAAAAATGCTCAATGTGCGTACAGCGGATTCAAGAAGGTAAGTTAAATGCCAAGAAAGAGCGTCGTCGCCCCGTTGATGGTGAGATTGTTACTGCCTGTGCGCAGTCTTGCCCAACAGAAGCCATTGTTTTTGGGGACATGAATGATCCTGCGAGCAAACTTTCGAAATTGTTGGCTGAGGAAAAAGAAGGACGTGCTTTCCAAATGTTAGAAGAAATCAACGTGAAACCGCAGATTTCTTACTTAACTAAAATCCGTAATAAGGACGTCGATGCTACGAAAGCAGCGGCTAAGGAAGCACACGCCGAACATGGAGGCCACTAGGATAAGAGGGTTAATTGTTAGGGTAGAAATCCAAAACAATTAACCTCTACATAAAGATTATTAGATAACAATTAACAATTAACTTTCAAAAATATGCACGTTACTTCACCCGTAAGAACCCCTCTCGTAACCGGCGGTAAGACCTACGCCGATGTGACAGAGGATATCTGCAAGCAGGTGGAAGGCAAGCCAACCAAAGAGTGGAAAGTCGCTTTTGTAATTTCATTGGCGGTTTTAGCATACGGTACAGTTTGCTTATTCTGGACCTGGTGGGAAGGTTTGGGCGTTTGGGGCCTAAACAAAACGGTCGGCTGGGCGTGGGACATTACCAACTTCGTATGGTGGGTTGGAATTGGTCACGCGGGTACATTGATTTCCGCCATTTTGTTATTATTCCGTCAAAAATGGAGAACCTCAATCAACCGTGCTGCAGAAGCGATGACTATCTTCGCCGTTCTTTGTGCCGCCTCATTTATCCTTATGCACATGGGGCGTCCTTGGTTGGCTTATTGGGCGTTGCCACTTCCTAATACCTTTGGTTCGTTGTGGGTTAACTTTAACTCACCACTCGTTTGGGACGTATTTGCCATCTCGACATATTTCTCTGTTTCCTGTTTGTTCTGGTATGTAGGTTTGGTTCCTGACTTGGCTACCATCCGTGACCGGGCTCAAAACAAGGTTTCAAAATATATCTACGGAGTTCTTTCTTTGGGTTGGAACGGTTCGGCGCGCACGTGGTCACGTTATGAATACATCAGCTTGATTTTGGCTGGTTTGTCAACACCTTTGGTACTTTCGGTTCACACCATTGTATCCATGGACTTTGCAACCTCGGTTATTCCAGGCTGGCACACAACCATCTTCCCTCCTTACTTTGTGGCGGGTGCCATCTTCTCAGGTTTCGCAATGGTACAAAACCTGATGCTTGTGACACGTGTGGTGTATAAATTGGAAGATTACATCACGTTTGAGCACATCGAGTCAATGAATAAAATCATCACGTTGACGGGTTCTATCGTAGGTGTAGCATACTTGACTGAGTTTTTTATTGCTTGGTATTCAGGAGTTGAATATGAAAGCTACGCCTTCTACAACCGTATGGCGGGGCCTTACTGGTGGGCTTACTGGGCAATGATGACCTGTAACGTAATTTCTCCTCAGCTCTTTTGGAGCCGCAAAATTCGTCGCAGTGTTAAATGGACGTTTTTCATATCAGTTATCGTAAACATTGGTATGTGGTTTGAGCGTTTCGTGATTATCGTAACCTCACTACACCGTGATTATGTTCCCTCAAGCTGGGCAATGTTTTCACCAACGATGTTTGACATTGGTGATTACATCTTCTCTTTTGGCTTTTTCTTCACTTGTTTCTTCTTATTCTCTAAATACTTACCAGTTATTAACATGGCGGAAGTAAAAGGAGTTATTAAGTCGACTTCTGAAAAATTGCCATTGAAAGTTTCGGGTGTATCGAAAGCGGAACGTTTGGCTTCACCTGCTTATAAAAAAGACGCAGAATAGTAATGATACAGGCTATTCTGCTTTCATAAGAAATAGCCAAAACCAGTATCCTGAATCTAACTGATAAAATAATGGCTGAAATAAATAAAAAATTTTTAGTAGGGGTATACGACGATGAGGATATTGCCCTTGCCGCAGTGAATAAAATTAAAAGCGCAGGCGTAAAAATCTATGAAGTTTACTCTCCGTTTGCAATACATGGAATGGATACGGCAATCGGCCATCCACGCTCTCGAATTGGTATTGCCGCGTTTTGTTTCGGGGTAGTAGGTTTCCTTTGCGCCCTAACACTTACAACTTGGACAATGGGTATCGATTGGCCGATGGTCATCGGGGGAAAAGATCCACTTTCTTACCCCAACTATGTACCAGCAATGTTTGAGTTGACTGTATTGTTTACTGCTTTCGGGATGACTTTTACTTTTTTCATTTCCAATGGCCTGGGACCAACCGTAAAACCGCTTTTGTTTGACCCACGTTGTACTGACAACAAGTTTATAATGGCAATCGACCTGAGCAAAAATAAACTTTCGGAAACCGAGATAGAAAGCCTGATCAAAGCTTCGGGAGCAGAAGAAGTGAGTGTTAAACAGTTGTAATGTATTGATACACAAATGAAAAAAATTCATACACTAATAGTAGGGGCTTTTTTTACGGCAGCAACCATGACGTCTTGTCAGCGTAGTCATGATGATACGGGCTGGGAATTTGCACCTAACATGTACAATTCGGTTGGGTATGAGCCTTATACTCAAATCGAAAAAAATCCAATCAATGCGGATGGTAAAAACATGCGCGAGCCAGTTGCTGGGACCGTTTCCCGTCGTAATTACCAAACAAAATTTGACAGCGCAAGCGTTGATTTAATGGTTTATAACATTGGGAAAGACGATTTAGCTACTGCCGAAGCTGTTTTGAAAAACCCCGTCCCAAACAATGAAAAAACACTCGCTCAGGGTAAAGAGCTGTACGTTCGTTATTGCCAGCATTGCCATGGTGAAGCAGGCGACGGAGCGGGCCCAGTAGCAGATATGTATAAAGGCGTTCCGAATTATAAAGCAGACGCTTATCTCAATATGAATGATGGCCATATCTTCCACGTGATTACACACGGTAAAGGCCGTATGTGGCCACACGGCTCTCAAGTTACCCCTGAAGAGCGTTGGAAAATAGTTCACTATGTTCATAAATTACAAAAGGGGTAGTTCCAATACGTTAGTTGTTAATTGTTATTCTGAATTAAGATAAACGTTAGCAGTTAACAATTAATAATAACAAATAAAACCGATAACGAATAACAATTTTATAATGGGCGCACATCATCACGAAGTTGTTTCGGTAGAAGAGCAATTTGAGTTTACCGCCGAGTCGAAACGTAATCTCCTTATTGGAATGGGTGTAGGTATTGCACTTGTTCTGCTAGGTTCATACCTGTTGTCGCAGGGAGGAGGGCATGATGCTCACGCGGCAGCTGGACATGGAGCAGAGCATGACCACGGAGCTCACGGCTACCATTGGACGCAACGTATCATTGCCAATTTATGGCTTAACAGTGTTTATTTTGCAGGTATCTCAATTATTGGAATGTTTTTCATTTCCTATAATTACTTAGCTCAAGCGGGCTGGTCGGCTGTTTTCAAAAGAATTCCAGAGTCAATGCCAGCTTTTTTGCCAATTCCGGCTATCATTATGATTGTTTTGGCCGTGTTTTTTGGCGATAAAATTTATCACTGGATGCACGAAGGAATCATGGATCCCGCTAGTGCAAATTATGATGCCATCATTGCCGGTAAACAAGGTTTTTTGAATAAGCCTTTTTATATTATTCGCTTACTGCTTTATTTTGGCCTATGGTACGTACTGTGGCGCATTGTACGTAATCTATCTCTTCGTGAAGACGAAATCGGTGGGCTTGACGGTTATGAAAAATCAATCAAGTATGGTACGGCATTCTTGGTTGTATTTGCTGTAACATCTTCAACTTCAGCGTGGGACTTTGTGATGTCAATTGATACTCACTGGTTTTCCACTATGTTTGGATGGTATACATTGGCAAGCTGGCACGTAGCAGGTTTAGCTACTATGACCTTGACTATCGTTACATTGAAGGAGAGAGGGTATTTGAAAGCGGTCAACGAAAGCCACCTGCATGACTTGGGTAAATTCTGTTTTGCATTCAGTATCTTTTGGACGTATGTTTGGTTTGCTCAATTCTTATTGATTTACTACGCAAACTTACCCGAAGAAGCCATTTATTATCGTGAGCGCTTTAGCGGTTATGGTGGTATCTATAAAGCTCCATTTTTTATCAATATTTTGTTAAACTTTGTGGCCCCTTTCCTAGTTTTAATGACGAGAGACTCGAAGCGTACATCGGTCATTTTGAAACTAGCTTGCTGGTCGATTTTGGTAGGTCACTACTTTGACTTCTACACCAACATCATGCCAGGTACAGTTGGAGCAAATGGTGGTTTTGGCGCGGTTGAGTTTGGTTTTGTTCTGTTGTTTGCCTGTGCCTTTATCTGGTCGGTATCGAGTCAACTGACAAAAGCAAATTTGATTCCTCGCAATCACCCAATGTTGGAAGAGTCTTTGCACCACGATATTGCGTAACGAATTTAAATTACAACCTATCTTAATACAATGGTATATTTAGTTGGTTTATTATTGCTTGTGCTGCTTGGGGTAGCAATTGCCATCGCAGCCAAATTGCAAAAAGTAATGGGCAGTGTTCAATCAAACACTGAGGAAGATGCTCCCGCCCCAAATAACAAAATAAACGGAGCTTTGTGGATAATTTTCCTAATTGCAGGAACAGTAGGTGCGGTATGGTCTTACTTGTCGGCCCGAAACTACTTTTTACCAGAAGCGTCCTCTCCACATGGTCGTGAGACTGACAGCCAGTTTTGGTTGGATATGTCATTATTGACCATTGCGTTCTTTATTGTTAATTTCCTGCTTTTCTTCTTTGCGTGGAAATACCAATACAAGAAAGGATACAAGGCTACTTTTTATCCGGAAAATCACAAACTTGAGCTGATTTGGACTGCTATCCCAGCCGTAATCATGGCAGTATTGGTATTCTTGGGATTCCGTTCATGGACTCAAATTATGTCGGATGCTCCAGCGGATGCCCAAGTAATTGAAATCATGGGTAAACAGTTCGGTTGGATTGTACGCTATCCAGGTATTCAGGATAATAAACTTGGAAATTATAATTTCAAACTTATTGATGACAACAACAATAATCCAAGTGGGATAGATTATTCAGACGAAGCTTCGTTTGATGATTTTATCAACGTCAGTGAGATGCACGTCGAAGTAGGGAAACCAGTGTCTTTGAAAATTCGCGCCCGTGATGTTTTGCACAGCGTGTTTATCCCTCACATGCGGGTCAAAATGGATGCGGTTCCAGGGATGCCGACTAAATTCTGGTTTACTCCTGATAAGTCTACCGAGCAAATGCGTGCAGAACTAGGCAATCCTAATTTTGACTATGAGATTGCTTGTACGGAAGTGTGCGGACGTGGTCACTTTGCTATGCGTTTACGTCTGATTGTTGAAGATAAAGCATCGGTAGATGCTTGGAAACAACAACAGAAGCCTGTTTTATCGACTATTTTAGAAAACGACCCAAAGTTCATCTCTAAAATACCTGAGAAATTGCGTGCAAAAGCAATGGATTACGCTCCTTATGTGGAAGAGACTGACAGCACTACTGCTTCTACAGGTTCGGCCGCTGCGGCAACGTCTTCTTTGCGTTAATTGAAAATTTACAACTTTAAACTCTCATAAAAATGTCAGTAGTAGAGGCCAATTTGGGACACGATGTTCACGCCCACGATGAGCATGAGCATCATGAAGAATTAAACTTCTGGCGCAAGTATATCTTCTCAGAAGACCATAAGGTAATTGCCAAACAGTACATGATTACCGGTATTTTTTGGGCGATTATCGGAGCGGCAATGTCGGTTGTTTTTCGTATTCAATTGGGTTTCCCCGGAGCAGATATTAGCTGGATGAAACCTTTCCTTGGGAAATGGATAACCGAGACTGGTGCATTAGATCCCAACTTTTACCTTGCTTTGGTGACAATGCACGGTACTATCATGGTATTTTTTGTACTAACAGCGGGCTTGAGCGGTACATTCAGTAACTTCTTGATTCCATTGCAGGTAGGTGCGCGCGACATGGCGTCTGGTTTCTTAAACATGTTATCGTTTTGGTTCTTTTTTGCATCCAGCGTATTAATGTTTGTTTCTATCTTTTTAGAGACAGGGCCTGCTGCGGGTGGATGGGTTGTATACCCCCCTTTGAGTGCGTTACCGCAAGCACACATGGGTTCTGAAATGGGAATGACGCTGTGGCTGCTCAGTATGGCAATCTTCATTATGTCATCTCTTTTGGGTAGCTTAAACTACGTAACAACCATCATTAACCTCCGTACCCGTGGTATGACGTTCACGCGTCTTCCGTTGACGATTTGGGCGTTTATGATTACCGCGATTTTGGGGATTATCTCATTCCCAGTATTGTTGTCGGCAGCTTTGCTCTTAATTTTTGACCGCCATTTTGGTACAAGTTTCTATCTTTCAGAAATCTATATCAACGGAGAAGCTTTACCAAACGTTGGAGGTAGCCCGATCTTGTTCCAACACTTGTTTTGGTTCTTAGGTCACCCAGAAGTTTATATCGTATTGCTTCCTGCCTTGGGGATTACTTCAGAAATTATAGCCACCAATTCACGCAAGCCAATTTTCGGTTATCGTGCCATGATTGCCTCTTTGATGGCCATTGCATTCCTTGCCTTCATCGTGTGGGCTCACCACATGTTTGTGACTGGAATGAACCCATTCTTAGGTTCTATCTTTATGTTCCTGACGCTTATCATTGCCGTTCCTTCGGCGGTAAAAGCGTTTAACTACATCACGACGCTATGGCGCGGTAATATTGTGTTTACGCCAGCAATGTTATTCTCTATTGGCTTGGTGTCGTTGTTTGTATCGGGTGGATTAACTGGGATTATCTTGGGTAACTCTGCGTTGGATATTCAATTGCACGATACTTATTTTGTGGTGGCTCACTTCCACATTGTAATGGGAGCTGCTTCAGCATTTGGATTTTTTGCGGGTATTTATCATTGGTATCCAAAGATGTTTGGCCGTATGATGAACAGCACATTGGGGCAACTTCACTTCTGGTTGACGTTTGCAGGGGTATACTTAGTATTCTTCCCAATGCACTACATAGGTATTGCGGGCTTCCCACGTCGCTATTACCAATTTACCAGTTTTGACTTTGGTAAGTCTTTTACCGACCTCAACATGTTTGTGAGTATCGCTGCCATCTTTACATTCTTTGCGCAGTTTGTATTCCTTTGGAATTTCTTTTACAGCATGTTTAAGGGTAAAGTGGCTCCGATGAATCCATGGAAGTCAACAACCCTTGAATGGACAACACCAGTGAATGTAGGCCACGGCAACTGGGTCGGTGAAATTCCTGCCGTGTATCGTTGGCCTTATGATTACAGCAAACCAGGTTCAGACGTTGATTTTATTCCGCAAAATGTACCTCATTCTCAAACACCAGAGTCTAATTTTCCACATGAGAATGCCTACATAGCGCAGGAAAAAGAAATTGAGGCTCAAAATTACAATGACCAATTCCAGGCTCATTGATCAAAATAATAGCAATCGCCTATTTCGAAGGCTGGCACTTCTAACAGTTGTCGTTGTATATTTATTAATACTTATCGGCGGAATTGTTAGAAGTACAGGCTCTGGGATGGGGTGTCCCGATTGGCCAAAATGTTTTGGAAGTTGGGTTCCTCCCACAGAGGTATCCCAACTTCCTCCAAATTACCAAGAAATTTACGGTGCTAAACTTAAAGGTGAAGTAGAATTCAACCCTACGAAAACTTGGATTGAGTACCTTAATCGTTTGTTTGGGGCTTTTACGGGAGTCCTAGTTTTTGGAACACTGCTCGCATCTATTCCCTTCTTAAAAAAAGACCGCCCTATTTTTTACATGAGCTTGACAGCGTTCTTGCTGACAGGTTTTCAGGGTTGGTTAGGTTCTAAAGTAGTATCAGCCGAACTATCGCCGTTCATCGTCACATTGCACATGCTTTTGGCAATTGTCATAGTATTTGTACTGTTGTATGTAATGGCAAGGTCGTATGTAGGGAAGGTGAAAGTAGAAAAGTTAGGAAATAAGCCACTGATTGATAAATGGTTGAAGTGGACGATAGGCCTGTCGTTGCTTCAAGTGCTGATTGGTACGCAAGTAAGGGAAGCAATGGACGACGTAATTGTGAATCTTGGTAATGAAGGACGTAATAAGTGGGTAGAAAACTTAGGGATTTCATTTTACATTCATAGGTCATATTCGATTATTATTTTGGTCCTCCACGTTGGTTTGGTTTACTTATTATCAAAGCATATACAGACCAAGGGGATTGTTTCTAAGTTGTCTAATGCCCTTTTGGCAACAATTATTGTTGAGATTGTAACAGGGATTATTTTGGCTTATTTGAGTGTACCCGCTGTTGCACAGCCAATCCACCTAACCTTGGCAACGGTTGCCGTTGGAATGCAGTTTGTGGTGTGGCTATTAATTAATGCTGAAAGTGTGTTTACTCAAAAAACGGCTTTAAAAGCCGAAAACATAAACGTTTGAAATGTCAATAACCTTAGACATACTCTTTTTAAAGTTACGTGCTTATCTGGAACTTATGAAGTTGCGGTTGGCGTGGCTGGTTGCTTTTTCGGGGGCTTTTGGATACAGCTTAGGTATCGATAAAGTGGAATGGTTACCGCTAACCATTTTTTTGTTTGCCGCCTTTTGTATCACGGGGGCGGCCAATATCATCAATCAGATTATTGAGATAGATTTAGATAAATTGATGAAACGTACGCGGAACCGTCCGCTTCCGAGCGGGCGTGTGAGCGTACAGGAGGCTGTTTGGTTGGCAATTGCCTTATTTGTGGTATCGACTATTGTCTTCTTTGTTGAGTTTAATCTGCGTGCCTGCGCGTTGGCGGTATTGTCAACGATTCTTTATGGTTTTGTTTATACACCCTTAAAGAAAGTAGGCCCGATTGCTGTATTTGTAGGGGCAATACCAGGTGCTTTCCCGCCCATGATTGGCTGGGTGGCAGCAACCAATCAATTTGGCTTGGAACCAGGTATACTCTTTGCCATCCAATTTATTTGGCAGTTTCCTCATTTTTGGGCAATTGCTTGGGTTTTGGATGAAGATTACAAAAAAGCAGGTTTTCGTTTATTGCCGTCTAAAGGGGGGAAAGATTTAAGTACGGCGATTCAAATAATGATTTATACATTGTTTTTATTGCCAGTAGGATGGTTGCCTTATGAATTGGGAATGACAGGAATCAATTCCGCTTTGGTGGCAATGTTGTTTGGGGTCTTATTTCTGGCTCAAACATTCCATTTAATGCGTAAATGCTCCGACAAGACAGCGTTACAATTAATGTTTGGCTCATTTATTTATTTGCCAATAGTACAAATAGCGTATCTATTGGATAAAATTTAATTCAGAACATGGCTGAGGTAGAAAAAATAAGAATTGAGGAAGCTCCTGAAACGTTAGCAATGGACCCCAAGAAGTTTATACTTTGGGGGTTTATCGTTACCATTATCATGTTGTTTGCTTCCCAAACCAGTGCGTACTTGGTTCGACGAGCCGAAGGAAACTGGGTAGAGTTTCAAATTCCGCAAATCTTTTGGTACAGTACAGTAGTGCTTGTTGTAAGTAGTGTGGCAATGCACTGGGCGTATGTAGCTGCAAAAAAAGATAATTTCAATACACTCAAAATAGCAATTTCTATTACTTTTGTGCTCGGAATGGCATTTTTGGTGATGCAGTTTCTGGGCTGGAAAGATTTGGTCGCGCAAAATGTATACTTTGTCGGTAATCCATCAGGCTCGTTCTTTTACGTGTTTACTTTGTTACACGGTATTCACTTAATCACTGGTCTTATGGTGCTTTGTGTTACGTTTATTTCAGCAATGAGACTGAAAGTGCACGCCAAAAACCTGCGTAGAATTGAAATTTGTACCACCTATTGGCATTTTCTTGACATTCTGTGGATTTATTTATTTGTTTTCCTTTTGTATTTTCGTTAGAAAAAGAGTCTTAATTAAAACTTGCAATATTTAATAGAATAACGATGGCTGCTACTGCACAACCGAATGTTAAAAATGTATGGCTGGGGGGAGTTGAACCCATGAAAGCCAG
Organism: Runella salmonicolor; assembly: GCF_024158025.1. Taxonomy (NCBI): domain Bacteria; kingdom Pseudomonadati; phylum Bacteroidota; class Cytophagia; order Cytophagales; family Spirosomataceae; genus Runella; species Runella salmonicolor. The sequence goes on along the minus strand of NZ_JAMZEL010000001.1, from coordinate 778,583 downwards.
CTACGGGAAGTTGATGATGTGGTTCTTTTTAGTTTCGGACACATTCACTTTCTCGGCTTTGCTGGTTTCTTATGGTTTGGTTCGCTATAGTTACCCTGCTTACGCAGGTAAAGTTGTTGATTTTGTTTCCTCGCCTACCTATTGGCCGATTCCAGAAAAGGTTTTTGATGCACTACCCTTTTTGCATGGTTTACATGCACCACTTGTGTTTGTGGGTATAATGACCTTTATCTTGATTTTTAGTTCGGTAACAATGGTATTGGCGGTAGAAGCAGGCCATCGTAATGACAGAGCAACCGTTGAAAAATACATGCTTTGGACGCTATTAGGAGGAGCTACTTTTCTGGGTTGCCAAGCATGGGAGTGGACACACTTTATCCACGGAACTGAAGGTGGAACTGTTATTAAAGAACTTGTCGACGGTTCGTGGGTTTCCAAAACTATTTTTGGGGCAAATCTCACTGAAAATCAATACGGTCCCCCAGCGTTTGCTGACTTCTTTTTCTTCATCACAGGTTTCCACGGAACCCACGTATTTTCGGGTGTTGTATTAAATTTCTTGGTTTTCTACCGCACTGCGACGGGTACGTATGAGCGCAGAGGCCATTATGAAATGGTTGAGAAAGTAGGTTTGTACTGGCACTTTGTGGATTTGGTATGGGTATTTGTATTTACATTCTTTTACCTCGTATAATTCATTATTGTTAAATACAAAGCATTAAACGTATCATTCGTTTTAATGCCCACCTTCCTAACGTTTAACTTAAAATTAAAAAGATATGGCACACGTACACGAACACGAAGTTGATGAAAACGCCGGTGCAGAGCAAAGAAAAGCAATTTGGCGTACTTTTTGGATTCTTTTAATCCTTACTGCAGTAGAGTTTTTAATCGCTTTTACGCTTGAAGCAGGGCCACTCAAAACGGCAATATTCGTTGGAATGACCATTGTGAAGGCTTTTTATATCGTAGGTGAATTTATGCACTTAAAGCATGAAGTAAAATCACTCATTTGGGCAATCCTAATCCCTTGTATTTTTGTTGTTTGGTTGTTGATTGCCCTGATGCGTGAGGGAGGCTCCATTTTCGACTTACGTTAATTTTTTAAGTGAGTTGAATGGTATCTTACCCACTCAATTCTGAGTAAAAGAGTATTTTATACTATGAAAAGATACCTGAAAGCCGGCTTGCTAACCCTAGTGTTGGTGTTGCCGGCTTTAATCGTTTTATTTTTACACGGTTTTGCCGAGAATCACTTTACATTGCCCTACCTTCAACCGTTGGTTGACTCAACTGGAAAGGTCATAATGAACGGTCAGGATACGGTTTTTTACCAAGTTCCGACAGCCGTAGAAAAGAATATCAAAGTTGTGGCGTTTTTCGGTGAAAACCCCTCCAATCAGCTAATTCAACAGTTTTCTAGGGTTGAAAAATTAGCCTCAGATAACGTAAAAGTAGAGTCCTTAAAAGGTGAAAATGTTGAAAAAGCCGCTACGGAGATTTACAAAATTAAGCCGTTAATAAAAGCCAAGTCTGCAGAAAACATTCTCTACAACGAACAGTTTATACTGATAGACAAAGAAGGATATACCAGAGGTATTTATGACGGTACTGACCCCGAAGACGTAGACCGTTTGTTGGCAGAATTGAAAATCCTGATTGATATTTACAATAAAGGCAAAGATTAACCCGATAATGGCAACACTTGCATTACCCAAAGACAAAAAATTCAATAAAGTAATAAACATTGTAGCGGTCGCTATTCCGCTGGTTGTGGCTATTTTGCTCAATCCCCGAATTCCTAAAGTGGAGCTTGGAGAATGGAGTAAGGTCTTACCGCACGTTAATGGTCTCATTAATACCTTAACTTCGCTCACATTATTGGCGGGGTATTACTTTATTAAGAAAAAAAATATTGCAGCGCACCGCCGAATGATGACTATTTCTTTCAGCTTAGGCGCTTTGTTTTTGGTCAGTTATGTATTGTACCATTTGTCTAACGAGTCTACCCCATTTGGGGGAGAAGGGCTGATAAGACCCATTTATTATTTTCTGTTAATAACGCACATAACGTTGTCAATTGGTGTTGTTTGGTTTGTGCTGAGAGCCATTTATTTTGCGTTGAGCAATCAGATTGACCTTCACAAAAAAGCGGTGAAATGGGCGTTCCCAATTTGGCTGTATGTAAGTGTTACAGGAGTGATTGTCTATTTAATGATTAGTCCTTACTATAATTAAAGATTAGTATGAAAAAGGTAATAAGCTTGGTAGTGATTGTTTTGTTGGCGCTTGTTTTCTCTGAAAGTGCAATGGCACAGTGTGCGATGTGCAAAGGAGCCGTTGAAACCAATATGAGCACGGGCCGAAATGTAATCGGAAACGGTATCAACGCAGGGATTGCTTATTTATTTGTGTTTCCGTACCTAACAGTGGGCGTGATTGCCTATTTGTGGTATCGTAGCAGCAAGAAAGCCTTGGCAGAGCGTGTGGCGCTTCAGCAGCGGTTGCGCAGTGTAATAAACGGCTAAAAAGCTTTCTTGTTTATGCATAGTTTTTTACGGATTTAGGGCATCTTTCCCAAATCCAATGCCCAAATCTAATTTTTGTTCAATGTTTACTTCAGCCAAATCACTTTTTGATTATATCGTCCAAAATGTCACTGCTTATTCTTCAAAAGAGACCAAAGCAATGGCTTTTATGCTTTTGGAGCATTATTTGCGCCTGCGAAGCGTCGATGTGATGGTAGACAAGCCGATTTCGGCTGATGAGTCACAACCAAATTGGGATAAAATCATTGAACGACTGAACCAAAGTGAACCGATACAGCACATTATTGGCTCCACTTTTTTCTGTGGTCTTGAATTTAAGGTTTCTCCCTCGGTGTTGATTCCGCGCCCCGAGACGGAAGAATTGGTTCGATTGATTGTAAAAGACTGTTTTTGGGAAGAAAACCCCGTTAAAATCGTTGATATTGGCACTGGCAGTGGTTGTATTGCCATTGCGTTGGATAGATTCATGTCATTTGCTAAAGTATGGGGTTGGGATGTGTCTGACGAAGCGTTGACCGTGGCGCGTGAAAATGCCCATCGACTTTTATCAGAAGTTACGTTTGAGAAATACGATATTCTAAAAGATACTTCGTTTGATGGGCAGTTTGACGTGGTTGTGAGCAATCCGCCATATATAACCTATGCTGAACAGACAAGTATGCAGCCAAATGTGCTGCGCTTTGAGCCGCATTTGGCATTGTTCGTTGAAGATGAAGACCCACTCTTGTTTTATCGGGCGATTGCTGATTTTTGCACCAAGCATTTAAAAACGGATGGCACGTGTTATCTTGAAATAAACGAGCTTTTTGGCGATGTAGTAAAGCAATTGTTTCTTGAAAAAGGCTTTAAAAAGGTAGAAGTGATTCAGGATATGTACGGCAAAGACCGAATTGTGAAAGCGCAATTATCCGCATAAAAAGGCCTTTAAAACAGAAAATGGGGTGATGTAAATCTCCCCATTTTCTGTTTTATGCCCTAACAATTTTGACATCTTAGTTAAATTGGGATGATTTATCCAATTCTAAGTACATTAATCAGTAAGTCTGACGTTTAGGTTTTTGTATGTGCATGAAAGGCTGTAATTTGCCGATATTTTTTGATTCGAATGAAAATGAATGTTGCTGGAATTTCTTTTTTTAGGTCATTGTTTTTAGCGGTTGTATTTGTTGGTGTTGGGTATGCACAGGATGTCCGTAAGGTAAGTGCTTCTATGATTATGCGCACGTCACACAAAGGGAAAACCACCAATACGCGGGCAGAACTCTGTTATGCTACTTCTGGTAGAATGGTGACGTTGTTTCCAAAACCAGCCGAGTTGTATTTATTTAATAATGCCAACGGTGAATTAAGGGTGTATGACCCGACAAAAAATACCGTATTGCAGCAACAAAATGCGACTTACAGCACCGAAACAACCCAATTCTTCTTTTTCCTTCACAATCGTAAAGCAGATTTGGGTCTGTCAAGCATGGGGTTTAGCTTGGGAAGTACAAAGTTTGAGAATGGAGTGATGATAACGACTTGGAAATCGCCTACTCCTTTAGCTAAAAATATTAAGCGGGTGGAGTTGGTGCATAAAGGTCAAAATCCCATTTTTATGAAATACGTTGACCCTTCAGATCGAACGATTAAGAAGGTGTTTTACTACGATTATACGAAGTTGGGAACGGTTGATTTTCCGCAGACAATTACGCAAATTGACTATGTAACGGCCAAAGACTCTATCGTAACCAAAACCGCTTACGGCGCATTGAAAATAAACGAGCAGGTGCAGTCCAATTTGTTGGAATTTACCATTCCGTCTAATGCTAAGGTAATCAAATGAAAACTCTCATACCCGGGAAATGGGTTATTTTGCTCTTAATAGCCCTGTCAATACAAGGCATGGCACAAGTGTCTGATTTGGATTTATTGGCCGAATCTGGTTCTGCCCCAACGGTCAAATTCGGGCAAGCTAAGAAGGCAAAACAAAAGGCATTTTTGCGATTTAATCCCGTGTATTGGATGCTCAATGGAGCCCTGACGGGGTATCAAAAAGTAATATCTCCGCAGATTTCGGCGGAGTGTCTTTATGAACTTTCTTGCTCCCGCTTTAGCCGGGCCGCCATTCAAGAATTTGGTATTTTTAAGGGCATTGCTTTAAGTGCCGACCGCATTTCGCGTTGCAATCGAGTGGCAGCAACCAGCATTGAATTGATTCGTATTTCGCCTCAAACGGGGAGAGTAATAGATATGCCTTCCATGTATCGTCAAAACATCAAAACCAGTAAATGATGCGTAAAAGGAGTAGGTTTAATCTATTGTTTGGGTTTTGTAATTTGATAAGTTTATTGGCTTGGCTTCCCCTAAATGCACAGCAAAAATCATCTTCAGATTCACTTTTTGTAGAATATTTGTTGGAGAAAAAGTACTACAATGACGTACTTCAATGGACAGGGAAGCACCAGTCTCTGCCGTATTTTCGTGCCCTTGCTTTTTATAATCAACAACAGATAGATTCGGCCATTCATTATTTTGAACGTGTGCCAGTTCAACATCCTTATTATATCAAATCACGATTTTTAGAAGGTTTTGGCCATACTTTTTCAAAAAGATACGAGAAAGCAGACACTATTTTTACGTCGTTGCAAGTGGTCGATTCGCTACAAATGGCGTTAAGAAATCTACAGTTAGCGGGAGTGAGCCTATTAAAACGCGATACCTTGCGGTTTTCAACCTACCAATCTCAATTTAGCGGTAAGTACTTTGCCTTCAGTCAGGAAGAAGAAATGCTAAAACAGAGCTTTGATATGCTCAAAAAACATAAGCGCAAGTCGCCAGTAGTAGCGGGACTTCTGTCGGCGATTGTGCCGGGAACGGGCAAAATGTATGCAGGGAAGTTGGGGCAAGGGGTAATTACCTTTATTCAAAACGTGGCCTTGGGTTTTCAGGCGCGCGAGGCTTATCGAAAAGACGGTTGGAAAAGCCCGCGTTTTTTGCTGTACAGTGGACTATTTACGTTTTTCTACGTGGGCAATATTTGGGGGAGTGTACTTACGGTTAATATTCGCCAACAGGAATTTAATGATAAAATGGATGGACAGATTTTGTTTAATATGCAGATTCCTTTGCGTACTGTTTTTAATCAGTAGAGGAGTAGTAGCGCAAGTTTCATTGACGGCCGACAGTCTTAGCATAGCAGGTCAGTTTGATTTGGCCTCGGTGTATTATGAAAAGGCATTGTTTGATCAAAGTCAACGAATCGACTCAATGAATGCTGATGCTTATAGATTGACGGCAAATGAGTTATTATACAAAAAAATTCAGTGCCAGAAATACCTAAAACGTTTTGAGGAGGCTTGGCAAACGGCTCAGCGTTTTAATCTCAATGAGCCGAATGATACCCTGCACTATAAACTCAGATATGAGGTAGCATTGGCGGGTTATTTGAGCCAACATTATGGTGAAGCACACGGACAAATATTGCAAACGCGGTTCTATATACGCGATTCTACGTTGTTTTCAGGTTTGGATGTATTGGAGATTCTTGCCCTGAATGAGCTTGACCGTTGGGCTGAATCAAAGGAATTGTTTAAGAAATACGCCGCTCGTAATCAACTAAATATAGATGCAGAAGAGTTGTATCGTTTTCTTCGAAAAAAGCCCAAAAGCCCCGAAAAAGCGCAATTGCTTTCGTTTATAATGCCTGGCGTTGGGCAGATGTATGCGGGCTTTCCGAAAGAAGGACTTGTTTCGGTTGGTTTGCAAACACTGGCTTTAGGTTTTGGGGTATATCATGTTTGGCATCGTTATTACCTGATTGGTTTTTTTACGGGAGCCGGTATGTTTCAGGCGTTTTATTTTGGAGGAGCCCGTCGAGCAGAATTAATGGCTGAAGAAACCAACCGAAAACGAAAAGCGAAGAATAATCAACAAATACGAATGGTATTGATTGAGTTAGAAAACAAAAAAGGGAAGTAGTTGCTACTTCCCTTTTTTGTTTCTATTGGACGAATTAGTTGGTCCACATGAAGAATTTCTTGTTGTTGACGTACGAATCGAATTTCTTTTCTTCGATTACTTCCATCAATAAAACAATCCAGTCAATCAAGTTTACAATTCCTAAACCACCGCAGGTCAGGATGTAACCAACGATAACGCCGCCCGCAGTACCTAAGTAAGCACGGTGAATACCTAACCAACCCACAACCCAAGAAAGGATAAAAGCTACAACTGGCTTTTTGTCGCCGGCCATTACCTTAGTAGCATCGCCAGCCTGTCCTGTGCCCATAAGGCTTTCAAGCGCAGAGGTAGCTTCGGCGGTATTTGCTAAATCAAGTTGCTCACCAGCATTAAGGGTTTGCTCAATGGCTTGTGCATCAACAAAATATTCAGCAGTGTTGGTAGCATAGCTCTTACCTACAAGAAGTACGGCAAAGCTGAAAACAAGTGCAAATAGTTTTTTCATAAACTTACTTTGGGTTTTTGTTTAAATACGAGCCAAAAATAGACTTTTGGCGCGCAACGTACAAATAAGAATACGGAGAATTTTTAGAATTTAAAAGAAACTCCTGCCTGAACCCATGAACCACCCGAGCCAAGGTCGGCAAAGAGGGCCATTTTTTCAGAGAAATTATACGTACCTCCAACTCTAGCGAGTAAAGTTGCTGTGGTATAACGAGTTCTTGAACCCAGACCATAGGCATTCCAATAGGAGTCAGGATAACCGTAGCTACGAAGTAAAATACCACCAGATACGTACAAATCGAAATCGTCATTATCTAGATTTAAGATACGATTAAGGTGGTACGTGGCACGTGGTCCAATTTGAATGTCGGAATAAGAATAGTTGACACCAATGTAACCAAGGCTAGGTCTTTCGTAGCTGGCATATAAACCTACTCCTAAATCATCCATAATTCCATACTCAACAGTTGCGTTGGCTCCCAATGAGAAAAGGCCGACCCCAATGGCAACTCTTTTATCGCCTTTAGAGAACTGAGCAATGGAAGTTGAGTGGAAACAAATCATTGCCGCAAAGGCCAACAATGTGATTGAAAAGAATTTTTTCATAATGAACTTTTGATTAATAGTTGGAAAAACGTTTCAAAGAAACTACAAAAAGCACTTAGAAAAAAGTTGGAATACGCTAATTTATTATTCGGTAAGCTAAGGAGCAAAAAACGATTTCTCCTTTGGTAAATGTAGAGATGAAGCCCCAAAAATACAAACGTTTAAAATAATTTTAATCACTAATTAAACTGAGAAAATACCTTTTTTTTATAATTGTCGGCGCTTCATCTCTATCTTTGCCGCCTAACCTACTTCACTACGTATGTCCAAAATCATTATTGCGGTAGATGGTTATTCAAGTTGCGGAAAAAGCACCACCGCCAAGGGTGTCGCGGCCCATTTGGGGTATGCATACATTGATACTGGTGCCATGTATCGGGCCGTTACACTTTATTTCCATACGCATCATATTACACTCACCAACCCCAGAGAAATTTCGAAGGCTCTCGAAGGGATTAAAATAGACTTCAGGAGAAATCCTGAAACAGGACGCAACGAAACCTATCTCAACGGATTGAACGTGGAAGACGAAATTCGGAAACTGTACATTGCCAATTGGGTCAGTGAAGTAAGTGCGGTGTCGGAAGTTCGGCGGGCGATGGTGGCCCAACAACAGCGAATGGGTAAAGCCAAAGGCGTGGTCATGGATGGCCGTGACATCGGAACTGTGGTGTTTCCTGAGGCGGAGCTTAAAGTATTTATGACGGCCGATCCGCAAATCAGGGCGCAACGCCGCCAAATAGAATTGTTGGAAAAAGGCGAAATGCTCGACTTGGAAGATATTCTGAAAAATATTCACAAACGAGACTTAATTGACACTACCAGAGCTGACAGCCCTTTGAGGCAGGCAGATGATGCAACTTTGGTCGATACCTCTTTTATGACCTTGGATGAACAAATAGAATTGCTTACCAACTTGGCCGATGAAAAAATCAGCAGTTCGATAAGACAACGTCACTCCAGTCTATGAGCGCCGATTATTTGATTGTAGGTCAAGGCATCGCAGGGTCGGTTCTGGCTTGGACCTTATCTCAGCGCGGGTACCGGGTGCTCATCATGAATGACCCCACGCTGCCAGCGGCTTCCAAAGTTTCGGGAGGGATATTTAATCCCTTGACTGGGAAAAAATTATATCGGACTTGGAAAGCCGATGAGCTTTTTCCGTTTGCCCACAAATTTTACTCCGACATGCAAGCGCAGCTCGGCGGAGATTTTCTCCACGACTGTGATGTGTATCGTCCGTATCGCTCTATCGAAGAACAAAATTCTTACTTGGCCCAAACCGCTGATCCAAACCTGGCAAAGTACGTGGTTGAACGCGCCGATGATGCCAAATTTTCGCCTTTTGTCGAAAATCCTTATGGAGGACTTCAAATTACGCAGGCTGGATGGGTAGATTGCGTGCAGATGCTTCAAAAAATTGAGCACTATTTTATTGAAAATAAACAATATATACACGACAGAGTAGATTATCAAAAAATTGAAATTCAGGAAGATAGTGTAGTGTACAATGATTTAAAAATAAAAAAAATACTATTTTGTGAAGGTTATGAAGCCCGCCAGAATCCATTTTTTAATTGGCTTCCGTTCAATCCTGTGAAAGGCCAAAGTCTCATAGCGGTTGTTGAGGACTATACACTCCAAGAAATCATTAATCAAGGGACTTTTATTCTGCCACTTGATGGAAAAGGAAAATGTAGGTTGGGAGCTACTTATAGTTGGCATGATTTAGACTGGGAGGCTACAGAAGACGGAAGAGCGTATTTGGAAGACAAAATAAAACCTTACCTAAAAAAAAAGTATCAAATTCTCGAACAACATGCAGGGATTCGGCCTTCTACTAAAGATCGACGGCCGTTTGTTGGAATCCACCCAGAATACGCGTCGTTGGGGATTTTCAATGGGCTGGGAACCAAAGGCGTTAGCCTTGCGCCTTTTTTTGCGAATCAGTTGGTGAATTTTTTAGAGACTGGAGAAGAAATAGACAAAGAGGCGAATATTGAGCGAATTTTTTCGTTATATTTTCGTTCTAAATAGTGTTAAGTGTTAATGGCAATCGCGGCTGAAGGGCGAAATGCGAGAAGCCCTTTGTGAATGGCAACTATTTGCCTAACCAATTAACCCTTAACTTTTAACGATTAATAGGTTAGCCTGAATATGAAACGTTGTTTTATCACTAGATTGCTGTGGATAGGGGCGGTGGTTTTGCCGGCTCTGTCGGCTGAAGCTCAAAATTACCCTTCGCAAGAGCAATTCGGCAAAAATCGAGTACAGTATCAGCGCTTTGAATGGAAAATCCTCAAAACCAATAACTTTGAGATTTATCATCACGGTGCTGGAACACCGCTGGCTACGCTGGCGGCTCAATATGCCGAATCCGAATTTGACCGAATTACGGAAGCTTTAGGATATACGCCTTACAATCGAATCAAAATCTTCCTCTACAATTCTCCCCAAGAGCTTTTGCAAAGCAATATGGGCATGGCCAATAGTTCAGACTTAAGCGAGACCGAGCTTAATCTAGCAAAAGCGCGTTTGGAAATAGCCTTTACAGGAGACCAAATTAGCTTCCGAAAGCAGCTTATTAAGGAAATTTCGCGCTTATTTGTCTACGACATGCTGTACGGTGGGAGCCTGAAAGATGCTTTGCAAAGTTCGCTTTTGTTATCGCTGCCCGACTGGTTTATGTCAGGAATTGCGGCATATATCGCAGAAGGATGGAGCCCTGAATTGGATGATTACATGCGCGACGCGATTGTGCATCGGCAGATGAAGAAACCTTCTTTATTGACGGGCCCAGAAGCAACGTTGGTAGGCCAATCTATTTGGAATTATATTGCAGAGCGCTACGGAAAAGATAATATCTCAAATATTCTCAACTTAACGCGTATCATACGTACCGAACAAACCAGCGTATCAAGCACCTTGGGGGTATCGTTTTCTCGTTTTCTGAAAGAGTGGCGGGATTTTTATACCAATATGGCAACTACTGCCACGAGTAATGGTTACAAAGATCCTGCGGGGGATTGGGTACGTGACTTGGATTTGCCGCTGGGGCATCCTGCAAATAATGCACGTTTGAGTCTTGATAATCAATATGTTGCGGTTACCAACCGTAAATCAGGGCATTATACAGTTGATGTAATCAATACTGAAACCAAAGCAGTGACGACCATTATCAAAGGAAAGTATGCCCTTGAAAAACGTACCTATTTGAGTCGAATGCCGTTGATTGCTTGGAGTCGTGGCAATGGTTTGGCCATTATTTCAGAAGAAAACGGGCGGGTATTTTTAGAGTTGTTTGATATTGGAGACAAAGGAAAATCGAAACTTCGATTGAGTCGAGAAATAAGGGGAATTAATCAAGTAGTTGATTTTGACATCTCAAATGACGGTTCAACGTTGGTGTTAAGTGCCGATAGCCGTGGGCAAAACGATTTGTATCTTTTCAATATAGGCCGTTCTTCGTTACTCGGGCTCACGGGCGATCTATACGACGACCGCTACCCCCATTTTGTAGGCACATCCTCTACGCGTGTTGTGTTTTCATCCAATCGCGTCAAAGATTCGCTAGGCATTGCTGATAAGGGTTCCTACAAAACCGTCAAAGAAAAAATGGCGTTGTTTATACATAACGGAAATCCTCGTGCTCAAACAGTTACAAGAGTTGCGGACTCGTTGGGTATTATCTCAAATGCCCGCACCACTGATGAAAATACCTTCTACTTTCTTTCAGATTATAAAGGTGTCGTAAATTTGTATCGGTACGAGTTAGATATTAAAAAACTAACTCCTCTAACTGGTTTTAACCAGAGTATCCGGGACTACGATTATTTGCCAGCATCAGGAGCGTTTGTAAGTATTAATTGGTACAAAGACAAAGAAAATTTATTTTATCAGAGCCGACTTTCTCCAGTTGCCAATGAGTTGGTTGCTACACCGAGGGTGCAAAGTATGTCTGGGATGTCGGTTTATAAGACCGAAAATCGTAATAATCCAGCGGCGGATGCCAGTTTAATTGCACAGATGGCCAATCCTCGAAAGATTCAGTTAGATTCGGGAGAGGTTGACACGGATAATTATGAATTTGACCCAGATGTACTCAAGTCGTTTGAATATCGGCAACGAAGAGGGACAACGGTTGCTAGTGCGGCTAATCTGCCCAGTCGAAATCGCAAAAGAGAAAATATCACAATAAAGGGGCCGATTGATTATAAGAGCCTGTTTATCAGCAATGATGCCACTTCTGATTGGCGAATCGACCCAGTTCGGGGATTTGGATTTGCGCAGTCACTGACGATGAATGATTTGCTTGAAAACCACATTGTCAAAGCAGGGTTTTTCTTAGGTCTTCTCAATTTCAGGACCAATAACTTGTGGGCAGAATACAACAACCTTGCCCATCGCGTTGATTTCGGCGTTCGGGTCGACCGACAAAGCCTCTATGTCCAGCCACCTGCTAGCCAAAAATACCGCTATAATCGGGTAGCCTTTACGGCGTCATATCCTTTCAGCAACAATGCCCGTGTTTCATTAACACCTTTCTATGCCGAATCCAAATTGTTGGATGTAAGCAATATTTCAGCGGCCGATGTTACCTCATCTTATCTAGGTGCTCGTGCTGAGTTTGTGTATGATAACTCTCGAATCAATGGCATGAACATGATGGAAGGAACACGTTTTAAAGTTCGTTACGACCAATTTGGGGGTATACGAGGAACAAGGGGCTTTAACCGACTGGTCGTAGATTTTCGTCATTACCAAAAAATCCACCGTGATTTGATTTTTGCCACCCGTGTTTCTTTTGCCCGCTCAGCAGGAAAATCTCCCAAGCAGAGTGTTTTGGGAGGAATGGAAAACTGGACTGGTAACAATCAGGACGAACGCAGCGTGAATCCTTTGGCGGTTGGCTTAAGTAGTTCATTGATTCCGATTGATAATAGGGACATCTTTTTCGTAGAATTGGCCACCAATCTCCGAGGATTTAACATAAATAAGGTTTCGGGAACAAATCATTTATTATTTAATGGTGAATTAAGAATGCCCCTGATTAAGTATTTTTATCGTGGACCAATTACGTCAAACTTCCTGAGAAACTTTCAGTTGGTTGGATTTACAGATGTTGGTACTGCTTGGACGGGGCAATGGCCTTTTAATCGTCAGAATAGCCTAAACACGGAGATTATACGTTTAGACTTCTTTAGCGCCACTGTCAATAATTTCCGAAATCCTTTTTTGCTGGGTTACGGTCTTGGGGCTCGTACAATGTTATTTGGGTTTTATGTAAAGTTTGATTACGCTTGGGGATTAGATAATGGAGAAATAAATAAAGCCATTCCCTACCTGACTTTAGGGTATGATTTCTGAGAATAAAAATATCCTTTCAATCACAAAAAAAGCTGGACAATTTGTTCAGCTTTTTTTGTGATTGAAAGGATTGGTTAATTTATATACCAATAAGGTGTTTTTTGGTTGCGTTCTTGGTTTGCAAAAATGGGATAGCTCACATTTTTATCCAGCAAATATTCTCTAAAATATAAGTGACTTCTAATGCCCTTTTTCGTAAATAAGAAGGCGGCCTATTCGTTATAGTGGTCTTTTTAACGCATTACGAAGGGTTTTTTGGCTCCTAGAATGGCTGAAAATGGGGCTTCTTGGCACGGTTTTAGCTGACCCTGCCCTCCAACGAATAATACCCGTCTTATAGAGTTAAATGGAAGAAAAAGCCGAGATTAGATGCTATCCCAATATACTTATATTTTTTGTTAAGTGTTTGGTAGATAGGGCGTTGTGCGTTTTTGATAAAAGTAAATCAGGATAAATAAGAGTTTGGCATAATTTTAGATACTTTATAAATGGGGTAAAGCCCTCATTTAATGGTAAATATATAGGCAGACATGTTATAGCGGAAGTTTTGGGATGGTTGGCATATGAATTTACCAATAAAGTATATCTAATTAATAAACGATAAATTGCAGATGAAAGCACTTTTTACCACAGCCCGAAATCTGGAGATTACGAATGCTTTTAAACCCAAGCGTACATTGCCACTGGGTTTATTTAAAAAGACTCTGTGGAGTTTTTTGACAAAAGCATTTTACTGTCTACCTTGGGTTAATTCTGGAAGTAGGCCTGTGAATAACAGTGCTATTTGTAATAAGCTCTTCAAATCAAAATTAGCTCAGGAGGGGCAAATTTCATATTTGGTAAATTCTGTGGCTATTGATAGTCATTATCATTTACCGGGAGCATCCCCTCCATTTTATGAATGCAACTCTCTATCTCTTTATAAACTTACCCCGAATATCACATCTATTAAAACATTTACTTCACAGATTATGAGTAAGTTATCCATTTTTCTTCCTCTGGATAGGCATCGTGTTCTGAGGACGCGTTTCGATGAAAAATCGGAGCGATGGGTATCTACTTCCCCTCCTTTTGAGGAGCGGGCAGTATCTAATATAGGCATCTATAAAAATATCACGGTTTCTCCAAAGACGCTAATGAATTCATTAACGTCTACGATGGGGATATTCGTGGTTTTAATGTTGACTGTATTTAGTGCGTTGGGCCAGCAAGCGCCTAAGGTTGTAGATATTAAATTGTCTAAAACAATAAGCAACGCACAACCTACCCTCAATCAATCTATCACTTACACTGTATATGCAAAGAATGAAGGGCCTGATACCGCCAAAACGGTTGTTGTAAAAGATATCTTTCCTACGGCGGGTGCAAATCTGATTTCGAGCACGCCCAGTGTTGGATCTTTTAGTGCTGGATTGTGGACGATCCCAGTCATAAGCCCTGGAGATTCGGTAAAATTGGAAATGACAGGCACTGTGATTGGTCGCGGTGTTTATTTCAATATTGCTGAAGTAGTATCAATGGCAGCGGGTCAAGAGGATTCAGACTCTGACCCGAATAATGGTGTTTTAGGGGAAGACGATTATGCTACTTCCTGTTTTTCGGTTCCTATTTTATGGTACCCAGGAGATGAATATGTAGTTTCTCTTGCTGTGTCTGGTTATACGAATGTTGTATGGACAAAAAACGGGGCCCCAATTACAGGAGTTCCTTCCGACAGTTCAAGTGTAAGCGGGGATACTTTAACTATAAAAGGTACTGGCCGATTTGCATTTAGCGCTCAGGTAAATACATGCCCAGCCACAGGCTGTTGCGAAATTATCGTAATTCCTGGTCCACTGGGAAGTATTGGTGATTTTGTGTGGAAAGATGTAAACGATAACGGGATACAAGATTCTGGAGAACCTGGTGTAAATCAGGTTCTGGTACGTTTGTTCCAAAAAGATGATTTAGGAGTTTTTGTACAAACAGATTCGATCCTCACTGCGGGAGCAGGATCAAATGCGGGAAAATATCTGTTTTCAAATTTGTATCCAGGAGAGTATAAGGTACAATTCGTTAGTACCACATTACCTGCTGGCTGTTTGCTTTCATCAAAACAGGATGTAGGTTCAGATTCTTTAGATAGTGATGCCCACCCAACGACTGGCTTTAGCCAAGTTGTAACGATAAATCCTGAAATGGGAGGTTTGCTCAAAGACAATCCAACTATAGACGCAGGTCTGTACAGTCCATTGGGTAGCATCGGAAATTTTGTATGGAAAGATACTGATAATGATGGTGTTCAGGATGCTGGAGAAGCGGGTGTAAATAACGTATTGGTACGTTTATACAAAAATGTCAGCAATGTATTCGTACAAGTTGACTCAATGTATACCACCGCAAACCCTGTTGGAAGTGCCCCTGGTTGGTATACTTTTGAAGGACTCTCGGCAGGAGATTATCAGGTACAAATTGTAACCGCCTCTCTTCCTTCTGGTTGTGTATTAAGCGATTCAACTAATAAAGGTGGAAATGATACCTTAGACAATGACTTTAATTCGTCAAACGGTTTTAGTCAAATAGTTAATCTTGATCCTACTAAAGGTGGACTCCTTCAAGATAACTTGACCATTGACGGAGCTCTTTACAGTCCGCTGGGTAGCATTGGTGATTTTGTTTGGAAAGATCTGAATGATAATGGTCAACAAGATGCCGCCGAACCTGGTGTGAAAAACGTACGTGTTATTTTATGGACCAGTAGCGGAACTACTCCAATTACGGCCATTGATACCACATTTACGGATGTGAATGGTTATTATTCCTTCACAAATTTGGTGGGTGGAACCTATCAGGTACAATTTGATACGCAGAGTTTGCCAGATACATGTCAGTTGAGTTTGAATCAGAATGTAGGTTCAGATGTCACTGACAGCGATGCCAATCCTATCACTGGCCTTACCGCTGCAATTGTCATTGACCCAACAAAAAGTGGTATAAATAAAGATAATTTAACGATAGACGCAGGATTGACGACGTTTGACTTGTCATTGACGAAGAGCTTGGCCTCAGGTCAGAGCGCCAATGTAGCCGCTGGTGACACGGTGACGTATACTTTGACGGTTAAGAACGAAGGTTCAATGACGGCGAGTGCGATTGCGTTGAGCGATTCCTTGCCAGTTGGTATGACATTGTTGGATTCAGACTGGACGGCCGTGGGTCAGATAGCGACGTTGAACACCGCATTGGCGGGGCCATTGGCCCCAGGGGCGAGTGTGTCGGTAGACATCACGGTGAAAGTGGATGCCTCTTTTGCGGGGACGAGTCTGCGGAACTATGCTCAGATCAAGGATGCCCGCGATAAGAATGGCAACACGGTGAAAGACAAGGATTCGACGCCAGGCAATGGATTCAATAAAGGGGAAGATGACGACGACGATGAGCTAATCAATGTAACGCCATTGGGTAGCATCGGAGATTTTGTATGGAAAGACTTGAATGACAATGGTCAGCAAGATAGTGGGGAGCCAGGTGTGAAGAACGTGAAAGTGATTCTTTGGACGGGTACGCAGAGTGGTCCAACTACCAAGCGCGATTCAATGCTGACGGATTTGAACGGTAAGTATTTGTTTACGAACCTACCATTGGGGACCTACTATGTACAGTTTGATACGCAGAGTTTACCAGATACGTGTAAGTTGAGTTTGAATCAGAATGTAGGTTCAGATGTGAGCGACAGCGATGCGAATCCTACGACGGGTATCAGCCCAGCGGTAGTGTTGACGACGGTGAATCGGAATGATTTAACGATAGACGCAGGATTGACGACGTTTGACTTGTCATTGACGAAGAGCTTAGCCTCAGGTCAGAGCGCCAACGTAGCACCAGGGGATAACGTTACTTATACTTTGACGGTTAAGAACGAAGGTTCAATGACGGCGAGTGCGATTGCGTTGAGTGATTCCTTGCCAGTTGGTATGACATTGTTGGATTCAGACTGGACGGCCGTGGGTCAGATAGCGACGTTGAACACCGCATTGGCGGGGCCATTGGCCCCAGGGGCGAGTGTGTCGGTAGACATC
>NZ_JAMZEL010000001.1:381627-761457 GCF_024158025.1 Runella salmonicolor | reverse complement strand
ACGGTGAAAGTGGATGCCTCTTTTGCGGGGACGAGTCTGCGGAACTATGCTCAGATCAAGGATGCCCGCGATAAGAATGGCAACACGGTAAAAGACAAGGATTCGACGCCAGGCAATGGATTCAATAAAGGGGAAGATGACGACGACGATGAGCTAATCAATGTAACACCATGTGCAATTCCTCCAACCCCAACGTGTGGTGGTATGGGTGAAAATACATGTCCTGATTCTTGTGTGAACTTGGCCACCTTTATTCATAGTACAATTCGCACAGAAGGCGGTCGTTTCGAATGGTATACTACCTTCGATCACCAGCCTGGTACTAAAGTACTTGATCCGACCAAAGTATGTACTTCTGGCGACTACTACTTATTTGAAGTGGCTAAATGTGGTGTATACAGCAACGGTGCTTTATTGAAACTTACAATTAAGTCTTGTGTAAGATTGACAGACCTGTCTGTTGAGAAGCAGGTACTTGAAGCGGGTCCTTATACTGTTGGACAAACAATTACCTATAATGTAGTTGCTTCTAATGAAGGCCCGAACAATGCAACAAATGTTACAGTAAGTGATGTATTACCTGCTTCATTGACGTTTGTAAGCGCGGATCCTTCTGCTGAATACAATGCTGCAACGGGTGTTTGGACTATTGGTAACTTGGCTAATGCAGCCAATCGTACCCTGAAAATCAAAGCAACTATTAATGCTGTTGGTTCAATAACAAACACTGCCATCGTGAAAAGCCCAGATAACGATCCGACTAAACCTGGCAACGATACATCCCGCGTAACAATTAAAACGACTTGTGTACAACCTGAACCTCCGATTTTGGCTTGTGCAACCACCAACATTTGTCCAGGTGACAGCACATCGATTCACGCAATTGGTTGTCAGGGTGGAATAATCCAGTGGTCAAACAATATGATAGGCGCAAACATTGTTGTCACACCAGCTGTAACAACAACGTATACTGCGATTTGTACGAAGAATGGTTGCAGTAGCGGTCCTTCAAATGCAATTACAGTGTATGTAAATACGCCAACAACGCCAACAATTGCAGCAAGTCCTTCCACATCCGTTTGTGCAGGCAGCACTGTAACTTTGACTGGGGCCAATTGTGCAGGTACTATCATGTGGAGTACAGGCGCAACAGGAGCGCAAATCACGGTAACTCCGGGTGCAACTACAACGTACACTGCATTCTGTAAAATCGGGAAGTGTGAAAGTCCTAAAGCGAGTGTAACTATTACTGTAACACCAGGCGGACCTTCACCTGAAGTTATTTGCAGCACCGATAAAGTTTGCCCAGGAGAAAGTGTTACGTTGGAAGTAAAAAACTGCACAGGTATCGTAGAGTGGTCAACTGGTGAAACAGGTAACGCAATTGTCGTTTATCCTTCAGAGACGACTGCTTACTGGGCAGTATGTAATAATGGGGGCTGTAAGTCGAAATCGAAAGATTACGTCATCACGGTCACTCCAATTGCTTCGCCAACGGTTGCAGCTAGTCCTTCAACAACAATTTGTAACGGTGGCAGTGTTACCCTCACCGCAGCAGGTTGCACAGGTGTAGTAACATGGTCAAATACGATGACTGGTGCAAGTATCGTGGTAAGCCCAACGTCGACAACGACCTACACGGCAACATGCACCATCGGTAAATGCGTCAGCGCTCCTTCTGCTCCAGTTACAATAACTGTAGGAAATCCAACGGCTCCGATTATTTCTGCTGAATCGACCTTGCTTTGTGCAGGTCAAGGCACAACGCTCACCGCAGTTGGAACATGTGAAGGAAGCATCATCTGGTCTAATGGCGCAACAGGCAGCACGATTTCAGTGAGCCCTGCTGTGACTACTGAGTATACTGCTGTATGTAAAGTAGGAACTTGCGAAAGCGTTAAATCGAATAAAGTAAAAATTACAGTGACTACTACAGGCCCTGCGCCAACGGTAGTAGCATCTAAACCGAGCATCTGTGCTGGTGACAGCTCAATCTTGACGGCTAGCAATTGTGCAGGTACGATTACCTGGAGCACAGGCGCGACAACGGCAAGTATCGTGGTTAAGCCTGCCGTCACAACTACTTACACTGCTTCATGCCGTGTAGCTGGGAAATGTGATAGCGCTCCTGGAAGTGTAACTGTAACTGTCGGGAACAACACAACAGCACCAACCATAACGGTGAGCCCATCGGCTACTGTATGTGCAGGTACTAGCGTGACACTTACCGCGGCTGGTTGTGCTGGTACAGTAATGTGGAGTACGGGTGCCACGGGTGCAAGTATCACATTAGTAGCTAATACCACCAGTACGTACACTGCCATCTGTAAAATAGGCAATTGTGAAAGCTCGCCTGGGGCAGCAACTGTAACGGTGGTACCTGTACCTGAGAAACCAGTAGTTATTTGCAGCACCGACAAAGTATGTCCAGGAGAAAGTGTTACGCTGGAAGTACCAAGCTGTGCGGGTATTGTTCATTGGTCAACAGGAGCTACTGGCCCTGCAATCGTAGTGACTCCAACGGTAACTACAACCTATACAGCTACTTGTAAAGTAGGTAACTGTACAAGCCCTGTGTCTGCCAATTACACCATACAGGTTATCCCAGTTACACCTCCAATTGTGAAAGCTACGCCATCATCAGTTAAATTAGGTGAAACGGCAGTACTTACAGCAGAGGGTTGTGCAGGAACAATTACTTGGTCGAACGGAATGTTAGGAGCAAGCATCGTAGTTAATCCTACTGAGACTACTTCATATACCGCTGTTTGTAAGATAGGTAATTGTACTAGTGCAGCATCAGCGTCTGTTACTGTGACAGTGGCTAATTGTACAGCCCCAAGTATTGTAGCAACTTCAGCAGTAATCTGCGAAGGAAATTCTGTAACACTTACTGCCTCAGGATGTGAAGGCGGAACCATTCAATGGTCAAACAATGCTACTGGCAACAGTATCACGGTTACACCTTTAGGAACGACAACTTACACCGCAGTATGTAAAAAAGCAGATTGTACAAGTAGTGTTTCCAATACGGTGACGGTTGCGGTAACTAAAGTAAACGTACCAACGATTATAGCATCGGCAACAACTATTTGTAAAGGTGATTCTGTCACCCTGACAGCAACAGGTTGCAACGGTACATTACTCTGGTCAAATGGCGCTTCAAGTACTTCAATAAAAGTAGCTCCGACAACTACTACTTCTTACTGGGCTAAATGTAAAGTAGGTAATTGTGAAAGTGCAGCTACTGCTCCGGTAACCATCACGGTAGGAACACCTGCACCTCCAACCATTGAAGCATCGAAGACAACGCTTTGCTACGGAGAATCTGTAACACTGACAGCGTTGGGCAACTGTGCAGGATATATCCAATGGTCAAGTGGCCAAATTGGCAGCACATTAACGATTATCCCGGCTGCGAGCACTATCTACACTGCAGCATGTTGCTACAACTCGATTTGCAAAAGCGTAGCATCAAATGCCGTAAATGTGATAGTATCACCACGCATTACCGCTCCTGTTGTTGTTAATCTGGCGAATGTGTGTCCTGTTAAGACGGTAGATTTAACCACTGCAGTTAAGAATTATACACCTAATGCAGGTTTGGTTCTTGAATTCCACCAAACGAATTCACCAAGCTCGCCACTGGTTTCTAATCCTTTAGCAGTAGGAGTGTCTGGTACTTACTACGCATTCTTCCGTTCAACGGCAGGTTGCTACAGTACAGGAACGGCTATCTCCGTATTGATTTCACCTTGCGAAACTACACCTTGCGAAACGAACCCTGCGACCGCTGATGCAGGTGCCGATGCCTCAATCTGTGCGGCGCTTCAGTACAAGCTCAACGGTAAAATAGGAGGCGTGGCTACTGGAGCAGTATGGACAACAAACGGTACTGGTACCTTTAGCAACTCGCTTGCACTGGATGCAACCTACTATCCATCGTTGGAAGATTTGATTAAGGGTAATATAATACTCACCCTCACCACCAACGACCCAGATGGAGAGGGTAACTGTAAAGCAGGAGTTGATGCGATGAAACTAATATTTACCGGAATCAAATTCAGACCGCAGATTATTGTAAATGGCACTTTCAAAGCAGATACCCTGCCCGAAACCATTACCATCTGCCAAGGAGATACCGTTAAGTTGAAAGCAAGCGAAAACGGCTACAAAGTAAAATGGTTTAAAGACGGTAATGTCCTGTTCCCTGCCTCTGATGGTATCAGACAGTGGAATGTAACAGAACCTGGTACTTATTCCTACGCATTGGTTGACGATAGCCTTTGCTGCTCTGTAAACTCAGCTTATATTACGGTAATTGTGAAAAGCCTACCAACGCCAATCGTGAAAAATCTGCGGAATGATTGCCCAAGCAATACCGTAGACTTAACCAAGGCACTGGAAGGTAATATCAACTATACTACCATCTTTACTTCTGCCGCTCAACCAAGATGTGATTGCTTGGTTGGTACACCAGAAGCAGTAGGAGCAGGCACTT
Source organism: Runella salmonicolor (assembly GCF_024158025.1). NCBI lineage: Bacteria > Pseudomonadati > Bacteroidota > Cytophagia > Cytophagales > Spirosomataceae > Runella > Runella salmonicolor. The sequence continues at coordinate 756,956 of NZ_JAMZEL010000001.1, read as the reverse complement.
ATTTTGTAACCTATAAGAAAGATGGTTGTTACAGTGCACCAGCTGCAATAGAAGTAAAAATCTTCGATTGCGCTACCGATACGTTGCGCTCCGACTTGAGTATCACAAAAACTGCAAATAAAACATTGGCGCTCATTGGCGAACAAGTTACTTACACCATTGTGGTGAAAAATAACGGACAGCACAAGGCTACTAATGTAGATGTTCGCGATATCATGCCAACACAGTTGGAGTTGATTTCAACATCGGGCTTGACAAACACAGGTGGTGTACTTAAAACTCGTATCCCTGCAATTGCAGCTGGCGACAGTACGACGCTGACGGTAGTCACTAAAGCAGTAAAGGCAGGCTATAATGTAATTAATGAAGCCGAAGTTACGTATGCTGACCAAGTCGACCCGAATACCGCAAATAACCTTTCGTCTGTAGGCATTGTTATCAGCGATGGTACAATATCTCCAGCAATTGGAGTTGCGCTTGCGGTTGATAAAATAGAGAAAAAAGGTGAAGGAGATAATACCTCTTACGATGTAACCTATAAAATAACGGTCAAAAACGTAGGAAATGTGCCTCTGACAAATGTTGTGTTAAAGGATAACATCACGAATAGCTTTGTACCACCAGTTACATTCGCAGTGTTAGGCGCGCCAGTTGTTGAAACGGGTAGCCCACTCGTACCGAATGCAGGTTACAACGGAACAACAGATAAAAATATCTTAGGTCCTGGCAGTAACTTGGCGGTAGGTGCTGAAGAAACAGTCCTGATTACCATTAATGTTAAACCTAATGGTAACAGTGGACCTTTCTTGGGTAGCGTGGTTGCAACGGCAAACGGAAACGGTACTACCGTAACAGATGCTTCAAATAGAGGTATTGTGGTGAATGCACCAGTCAACAATCTTACTCCTGTGCGCTTCGATTTGCCAAGTGCAATGATTGGATTGTCTAAATTAGCAGGTACTCCAGTAGCGCTTGGTGAAGGTAAGTTCAAAATACCATATACCATCAGCGTGACCAACCTTGGAACCAATGACCTCAAGAAAATCAAAGTAGAAGATAACTTGGGACTTACTTTTGGCAATAAGGCGGTCATTATCGGCAAGCCTTTGGTAACGGCAGACCTCGGGTTTGTGGTTGACTCAAGCTATACTGGTCAGGGATTGCTTACTAATTTGTTGGTTGACTCGCTGAGTACTTTGCCAAAAGGAACAACGCGTAACATCAACTTGGCGGTGGTTATCTCTCTCTACAATCCTGATTCTGTGACTACGTTTAATAACATTGCAATCGGTGCAGGATATACAGAGGGTGGTGTAATGACTGCGGATACTTCAACGACGGGCGATAACGCTGACCCTGACAATGACCTTGATCCGCGCAACAACAGCGAATCTACTCCAGTATCGCTTAACTCTACACCTGGCAGTGGGTTGCTTGGTTTGGCAATGTCTATCAAAGATACTGTGCGCAAGGGAGATGGTAGTCTGAACATCACTTACCGCGTTATCCTGAAAAACTACGGTGCGGGTATGTTGACTAACGTTCAGGTTTCGGATTCACTGACCAAAGTCTACAGTTCGCTTACGGGGGCTAGTTATCAACTGGTAGGTACTCCAACGGCCAACGATTCAAGTACGTTACGCATCAATCCTGACTTCAACGGAGACCGCGATGTGAACCTCTTGATTGCCGAACAAAGTCGATTGGCGGGTGGACGATCAGACTCGCTATTCTTTACGGTCAATGTTACCACTGACGGACGTGTCACTCCTTATCTCAACCGTGCTTACGGAGCAGCACTTGCTGGACAGAATTCGGTTGCTGACATCTCGACCAATGGTTTGAATCCTGATTTGAACGGAAATAATGACCCAACGGAGTTGACGGAGGCAGAATACACACCAATTGTGATTCCTTCCGACGGTGGATTGTTTGTTCCTGAAGGCTTCTCTCCAAACGGTGACGGTATTAATGATAAATTTGTGATTCGTCACCCATCCGGCACGAAGATTGTTTTAGAAATCTATAACCGCTGGATGAATCTGGTGTATCGTAACAACGATTATCAGAATGACTGGGAAGGTTCAGCTAACGTAGGAGTTGGGGCTAATAATCAAGCTGTACCAGTAGGTACTTACTTCTACAACGTGATTTTGGTTGACCAAAACGGCGGCGAGATTAAGAAGACAAGCCGATTTATGACCATTAACCGATAAGAACGATGAACAATATCATCAAACAAAAATGGACAATGTTACTGCTGCTGATCACTTTGATTAGCAGCAGTAAAACCTGGGCTCAGCAGGATAAAATGTTCTCCCAGTACATGTTCAATATGATGGCACTTAATCCTGCTTATGCTGGTAGCCGAGATGTGCTGAGCGCAACTGCTCTTTACCGCAACCAGTGGGGGGGAATGGCTGGAGCTCCTCAAACTGCTACGTTCAGCATTGATATGCCCGTAAACCGTGAAAGAGTAGGACTAGGACTTCAACTCTTCAATGACCAAGTAGGTCTTGAGAACTGGACTGGGGCGATGTTGTCGTACGCTTTTCGTATTAAGTTAGGCGAGCGTTCAACCTTGGCATTGGGATTGCAAGGGGGAGCCATGAGTTTTCGCTGGGATTTATCCAAAGCGAACTTGGGCAACAACCTAACCGACCCTGCTTTTGCCAGTAATGTTTCTAAGATATTACCCAACTTCGGAACGGGTATTTATCTCAGTAACGATCGCTCTTACATTGGTGTTTCGGTTCCTTATTTGATTGAAAATAACCTTTCAGACTATGACTCTGGAGATAACCGCGCCAAAGTACGTCGTCATTTCTATGTCATCAGTGGGTTTGTGATTGGACGTAACAATATCAAACTAAAGCCATCCATGATGGCCCGCTATGTACAGGGAACTGGATTGTCGTTGGATGGGAACCTTAACCTTTGGTTTAACGACCGAATTGCAGTTGGAATGTCTTATCGCCACAATCGTTTTTCAACGTATGCTGGTAAAATTCAGGAAGACATCAGTGGAAAAGTGCTCAGTGGAGATGCATTGGTTGGGATGTTAGAACTACAACTTTCAGATCAATTCCGACTAGGATATTCTTATGACTGGACACGCAATCGTTTGAACCAAGAACGTAAGTTTTTAAGCATTCCCACCCACGAAATAATGTTGCGTTATGAGTTTGGATTTAGCAAGAGCAAAATCCTTACTCCACGGTATTTCTAAGGAGACTGTTTGTTAAAAATAGTTAAAGGTATATTCTTCATGAAGGGTTCTTAACGATACCAACAGAAGAGAATATACCTTTTTTTTATCTTAAATTGTAGTATATGAAAACACATATTTTACTCATTATTTTGGCCATTGGTCTTTGGGTAAAGGAAATAAAAGCACAGTCGTCTTTACAGCAGGCCAATCGTCAATATGAAATGATGGCCTATTCGAAAGCGATTGACTTGTACGAACAGGCGCTTAAAAGTGGTGGCCTTGCCGATTCCACCAAATTAAGTACGTTGATTAAATTAGGAAATAGCTATCGACAAATCAGAGATACACAAAATGCTGAGCGAGTTTATCGGTTGATTGTGGGAGAGGATACAATACCTTCGGCAGTTCATGCCAATTGTTATTTGTATTATGCACAAGCATTGGCAAGTAATGGCAAATATGACGAAGCCAAAGAAGCTTATGAGCGTTATAATCAGTTGCAGAAAGAAGATAGTCGCGGAAAAGAATTTAATAAATTATACACGAATGTTAAAAAATTATCAAAAAATAAAGCAAGCTATACGGTAGAGTCACTTGATAATATCAATACAAATCGAGCTGAATTTAGCCCCATTTATTATAAAAAAGGCTTGGTATTTGTTTCTGCCCGCAATGAAGGGTTAAACGTAAAACGAGTATACAGCTGGAATCAAACGGCATTTCTGGACTTATACGAAATTCCTGATTTGTCTGTAATTAATTCTAAAAAGACGAGTAAACTCGGAGGGTCAACGCTGGCAAATAAGGCCGAGCGCCCCAAAGGTGTCTATTTGTTGGGATCAGATGAGTACACTTCGCCAACGGCCAATGATTCCCACATTCCTGGAAACTACCGCAGTGCAAACGTGAATGGTATCATTACAGCACCTCTAAAAAATGCAGTAATTGAGTCCCAGAATATGGGAAAAGCCATAAATTCAAAATATCATGAAGGGCCAGTTGCCTTTTCTAAAGATGGGAAAAGGATTCTTTTTACTCGTAACAACTACCTGAACGGAAAGTATAAAACAAGCAAAGACGGGATTAATAAACTAAAATTGTACTCTGCTGAAAGTGTAAACGGTAACTGGAAGGATTTAAAAGAACTTCCCTTCAACAGCGACGAATATTCCGTAGGGCATCCGGCGTTGTCACAAGATGATAAACTGTTGTATTTTGTTTCAGATATGCCAGGAGGGTTTGGCGGAACGGATTTGTACGTCAGTAAATATGACGGGGCCAATTGGTCTACACCAATCAATTTGGGACCAGCGGTCAACAGTTCGGGGAACGAGATGTTTCCGTTTGTAGACGCGAAAGGAAACCTTTATTTTTCATCAGATGGTCATGCTGGATTGGGGGGGCTAGATATATTTTATGCCAAGCTTATTGAAGGCGTAATGGCCAAAAAGCCAAGAAATCTTGGAACACCTATCAACTCAGCCAAAGATGATTTTGGATTAATTACTGACGCCGAGCGTACTAGCGGTTTTTTTAGCAGCAATCGACGCCAAGGGGGGCACGACGATGATTTGTTTCGCTTCGAACGAACTGGCCCGCTGAATCCCTGTCAAGACGTAATTGTAAATGTTATTGATGCAGATACAAAGTTGCCCTTGGCAAATGCCGTTGTTGCCATGGCGGGTAAAAGTGAAAGTGAGACGGAAGTAAAAACAGGTCAAACGGATAAAAACGGTAGTATACGCTTATGCCTAGACCCCGAAAATGATTTTGTGTTTAAAACAACTTATGAGGGCTATGTTGGCAATTCGGTCGATGTGGCCGCCAAAGATTTAGACATAACAGAAGTCATAAAACTGGATATTCCGTTGACGAAAATCAAAGTAAAACCTAAAACATTCACACTTCGGGGCTTAGTAACGACCCAAAAAGACCGCAAACCTATCTCGGGTGTGAAAGTATTACTTCGAAATGAATGTGACGACAGTGTTCAGGAAGCCGTAACTGACGCAAACGGAACTTATCTTTTTGAAGTGCCCAGTGGTTGTGATTACTCAATTGAAGCCCTGAAAGATAATTTAGGAACAATGGGCAGCAAAGTAAAAGGAGGAGAGACATCCGAGGCAAATATCACCATGTTTAAAAAAGGTGATGTCATTAAAATCGAAAATATCTATTATGATTTAGATAAATCGAATATCAGAACCGATGCTTCTGCTGAGTTGAACAAACTTGTGGAGGTCATGAACAAGTACCCTAAAATGAAGATTGAATTCGGCTCTCATACCGACAGCCGTTCGTCTGCCAAGTACAATAAAACACTTTCTACTAAACGCGCCAAGGCCGCGGTTGCGTATATCGTAAATCAGGGAATCTCTTCCAAAAGAATTATTGCGGCAGGCTATGGTGAGAGTAAACTGGTGAATAAATGTAAAGACGGAGCCCCTTGTACCGAAGAAGAACACCAACAAAACCGCCGAACAGAGATAAAGATTTTGAGTTTGTAAAAGTAGATGTTTAATAGGATGCTTATCAAAAGCAGAGGCTCTAATGAGTTTCTGCTTTTTTTATGATTATGGAATGGCATCGTAAGATTATTTTTGCAAGCAAAACTGTAATTGTTGGTTTCAAAAAGGGTAGAAGTTTGGGTTGACCTCTGCCTTTTTATTGGGTTTGGCAAGATTAGTGCTTTCTTTTGCGTTGATAAAAGAATCAACTGGTATTATGATGAAAAAACTATGTCTACTCTCTACTGTTTATCGCCTTTTCTCTGTCGTAAACTGTAAACTGCTAACTGCCTGCTGCTTATTTCTAATTGCCCACTATACCCAAGCCCAGCGTGAAGTTCAATATTCACAATATTTGGTTAATCCAATTGCCATAAACCCTGCGGCTACGGGTGTTCGTGAAAACTTTTATTTTAATGCCGTTCTTCGTCGGCAATTTGTGGCGGGAATACAAGGGCTTCCTGTTACCCAGTCTTTCGCCATGGATGGGAGCGTTGCCGATGGAAAGGTCGGGTTGGGATTACAGGGGCTAAACGACCGAGTGGCCGTCAATGTTGCGGTTTTTGGCAGTGCTTCCTATATTTTTAAGCTTTCAGAATTTCAAAAAATTTCTATCGGAGCATTAGGTGGAATTAATGTTTTGCCGTCGCGTTCAGCCATCAATACTGGTGGAGGAATCAATAAAGCATTGGCAAGTGCGGGCGTCGGAATTTATTATCAGGATGAAATGTTTTTTGGAGGAGTCTCGATGCCCGAAATCTTAAAACAAAGTTATGGATACAATAATACAAGCGGACTGCTTAATTATCAACGCCCCATTTTTTTACAAGCAGGTTTAAAAATGGACATTAGCGAAGGGTTGAATGTAGCTCCATCAATACTAATTACAAAACCTGAGCAAGGAAAAATCAGGACTGATTTAAACGCGTTGATGCACTACAAAAATGCCGCGTTGGTGGGGTTGTCTGTTCGTTTGGGAGGCGTAAATTATGTTCAGATACTGTTGGGCTATGACGTTTCCAAAAACATAAGGATAGGTTATACCTACAATTCGCGACGAGTAGAAGACTTCTACGGCAACTCCAATAGTGTACCTGGAGCGGGTAAGGGTATCCACGAAATTGTGTTTACACTTCAGCCTAATCCAAGATCTAATTAGATTTTTACTAAATCTATAAGACTTTTGCAACGAATTCAAAATACATGAACTAAATTTGCCCCACTTTCAACCAGCATTTTTTTTTAATGGAAAAATACTCATATATAGCTAATTCAGAAGCTGCGTACATTGAGGACCTGTACCAAAAATACTTGCAACAGCCTGACTCTGTTGATTTAAGTTGGCAACGGTTCTTTGAAGGGTTTGAATTTTCTGCTAAATACGGCGAAAATAAACCTAAATCAAATGGCAATGGGGCCGCACCAGTGGCTGAAACACCCATTTCGGCTTCGCATACCCGCAAAGAAATGGAGGTAGTTCACTTGATAAGAGGCTACCGTCAGAGAGGGCATTTAATGTCGCAGACCAACCCGCTAGGACCCCGCAAGAATCGGTATCCCGAGTTGGATTTGAAAGACTTCAACTTGTCGGAAGCTGATTTAGAAACGGTTTTTGAGGCAGGGATTGAAGTATTTGGCCGGGCCGCAAAGCTGCGTGAAATTGTGGATGCCCTTCGTAAAGTCTATACCGAAAAAGTAGGTTTTGAATACCAATACATCCGCGACCGCCGGGCTAAAAGCTGGTTAAGAAAGAAGATTGAACAGGAATACCTGAACTTTACGCCCACGATTGAGCAAAAGAAACGTATTCTTGAGAAACTCAATGATGCCGTGACCTTCGAGAACTTTCTGCACACCAAATTTTTAGGCAAAAAGAGATTCTCGCTGGAAGGTGGAGAGGCGACTATTCCAGCATTGGATGTGGCAATCAACCGTGGCGCTGAGCTTGGGGTGGAAGAAGTGGTAATTGGTATGGCGCACCGTGGCCGTCTCAATGTACTGACCAATGTGCTTCAAAAGCCTTATGAACAGGTCTTTAACGAATTTGAAGAAAACGTTGAGTTGGATGAATTCAGTGATGGCGACGTAAAATACCACATGGGCTACGAAAGCCAAATCGAAACGCCAGAAGGGAAAGCCGTTAGTCTTAAACTTATGGCGAATCCATCGCACTTAGAAGCCGTTAATCCAGCCGTGGTAGGGTATGCCCGCGCGCGTGCCGATGAACACTACGGGCATATTGAAGGGCAGGATAAATACGACCCTGTACTGCCAATTTTGATTCACGGAGATGCTGCCGTGGCAGGGCAGGGAATTGTGTACGAAGTAACGCAAATGTCTAACCTCCCCGCGTATTATACGGGTGGAACGTTACACTTTGTGATAAATAACCAAATCGGATTCACCACCGATCACGAAGACGACCGCTCATCTATTTATTGTTCAGACATTGCCAAAATCGTGGATGCGCCTATTTTCCACGTCAATGGAAATGACCCTGAAGCGGTAGCTTTTGTAATGAAGGTCGCTATTGAGTTTCGCCAGGAGTTTAACCGCGATGTATTTGTGGACATGGTTTGTTATCGCAAATACGGTCATAATGAGTCAGATGAGCCGCGTTTTACGCAGCCGACGATGTATTCGAAAATTTCACAACAGCTCAACGGTCGGGATTTATACCTGAAAGTATTGACCGAACGTGGAGAGTTGGACGCGCAAATTGCCGATCAAATGAAGGCCGAACTCGAAGGCGAGTTGCAGGATTTGCTTCAAAAAGTAAAACAAAAACAACTGCCGTACAAACGCCCTAAGCTCGAACGTGATTGGGCTGAGTTGCGGCGTTCGGTGCCCGAAGATTTTGAAAAATCACCCGTTACTGGTATTACAAAAGAGGTGATTGAAAAAGTAGGACAAGCCCTTACAAGCTTACCCGAAGGTTTCAAAGCGTTGAAACAAATTGAAAAAGTAATTGAAGAGCGGAAGCAAATTTTTGCGGGTGAAAAACCGTTAAACTGGTCGTCGGGAGAATTGCTGGCGTATGGCTCTATTCTGACGGAAGGAAAAACCGTCCGGATGACGGGGCAGGACATTCAGCGCGGTACATTCTCACACCGCCATGCCGTGCTTCATGATGCCGAGACTAATGCCAATCATAACAGCTTAGCACACATCGGCGAAGGACAAGGGAAATTTGAAATCTATAATTCACTGCTCTCAGAGTACGGCGTCATGGGTTTTGAGTACGGTTATGCCATGGCTAACCCTCACGCGTTGGTGATTTGGGAAGCTCAATTCGGCGACTTTGTGAATGGGGCTCAAATCATGATTGACCAGTTTATTGCTGCTACGGAGTCGAAGTGGAATGCCATGAACGGGTTGGTGCTGTTGTTGCCGCACGGCTACGAAGGCCAGGGACCTGAGCACTCAAGTGCCCGTCCGGAGCGCTTTTTGATTTTGTCGGCGGAGTATAACATGTACGTTTGCAACATTACCACGCCAGCCAACTATTTTCACATGATTCGTCGTCAATTGGCATTGCCTTTCCGCAAGCCCGCCATTTTGATGTCGCCCAAATCAATGCTGCGTCATCCGATGGCGGTATCGCCTTTAAGTGATTTTGCCGAAGGAACTTCTTTCCGCGAAACCATCGGAGATGAATTTGCTGAACCTAAAAAGGTAAAAAAAGTGTTGCTTTGTACTGGTAAGCTTTATTGGGAACTGTTGGATAAACAACAAAAAGATAATCGTAAAGATGTGGCCATTATTCGGGTAGAGCAGTTGTATCCATTCCCCAAAAAACAAATACAGGCGTACCTAGATCAATACAAAAAAGCGGATGTGATTTGGGTGCAAGAAGAGCCAGAAAACATGGGCTATTGGTCATTTATTTTGCGTGAGTTTCCTGAAATTGGTTTAGGAAAAGTGATTGCCCGTAAAGCCAGTGCCTCACCCGCAACAGGATATATGAAAATACACGCAAAAGAACAGGCAGAACTCATTGAGCAGGCTTTTTCTTAAAATAATACCCTAAAAACGGAGCATTGAAAGTAATACTGAGATTCTCTGTTTTCATCCTAACTCATTTTCAAATTGACAATTCCCAAATTCTGAATATATGTCACAGATTGAAATAAAAGTCCCGACCGTCGGAGAATCTATCACCGAAGTAACCATTGGTTCTTGGGTGAAAAAAGACGGAGAAAGTGTCAAACGTGATGAAGTAATATGCAGTTTGGATTCAGATAAAGCATCTTTTGATGTCGTTTCTGAGGCTGATGGCGTTTTACGGGTTAAAGCACAAGAAGGTGATGTATTACCGATTGGTGGACTGATATGTGTGATTGAAACATCGGCTGAGGTAGCTTCCGCTCCTGCGTCAACTCCCGCACCCGTTGCTTCGGCGCCTGCTCCCGTCGCTTCGGCTTCTGTTGCCCCTGCAACGGCAGCCAAAGTAGTGGAAATGAAAGTGCCTACGGTGGGTGAATCCGTCACGGAAGTAACCATCGCTAGTTGGAATAAAAAAGACGGCGATACCGTTCAATTAGACGAAGTCCTTTGTGAACTAGAGTCTGACAAAGCTACTTTCGAACTCCCTGCCGAAGCCGCAGGAGTGCTACGCATTGTAGCTGAAGCGGGTTCGACGTTGTCAATCGGAGCCGTTATTTGTAAAATTGAAGTAGGTGCTGGAAGTGCGGCGGCCTCAGCTCCAGTAGCTGAAGCTCCGCAATCAAACGGTCAGGCGGTTACGGCCAATGCTTCCAATGATAGTTATGCAGCAGGGCATCCATCTCCCGCCGCTGCCAAAATTTTGGCCGAAAAAGGCATTGACCCTGCAAGTGTAGCGGGGTCGGGTGTTGGCGGAAGATTAACGAAAGAAGATGCCATCGCAGCACAACCCAAAGCTGCTCCCACGCCTACTCCAGCTGAACAACCTAAAGCGCCAGTAGCGGCACCTGCGGCTCCTGCCCCTGCTCCCAAAGCGGCGGATGCCCGTGGCCAACGCCGCGTGAAAATGACGTCGCTGCGCAAAACCATCGCGCGTCGTTTGGTTGCGGTTAAGAACGAAACGGCCATGTTGACAACCTTCAATGAGGTAGACATGAAGCCCATCATGGACTTGCGTAATAAGTACAAGGATAAATTTAAGGAAAAACACGGCGTAGGCTTAGGCTTTATGTCATTCTTTACCCGGGCTTGCGCGGTAGCTTTGCAGGAATTTCCAGTAGTAAATGCGTTCATTGACGGCGATGAAGTCGTTTACAATGATTTCTCCGATATTTCAATTGCGGTTTCGACCGAGCGTGGCTTGGTGGTGCCCGTAATTCGTAATGCCGAAAAAATGACCTTCTCTCAAATTGAGAAAGAAATCATTCGTTTGGCTGGCCTCGCCCGCGACAACAAGTTGACCATTGACCAAATGCAAGGTGGCACCTTTACTATCACCAACGGTGGTATTTTTGGCTCTATGCTCTCAACACCGATTATCAATGCTCCACAGGCAGCGATTTTGGGAATGCACAACATCGTTGAGCGTGCTGTCGTGGTGAATGGAGAAATCGTTATTCGACCCATCATGTACGTAGCACTAAGCTACGACCACCGCACCATCGATGGCCGTGATTCGGTGAGCTTCCTCGTCAGAGTAAAGCAATTGCTCGAAGACCCTACACGGTTACTGTTGGAAGTGTAAGAATATAAAATAAAAAGGGGCTCGGTATACCGTGCCCCTTTTTTGTGAAATTGTTCGAATAATTAAATGACTAAAACAGTTATATAAATCCAATGCAATACGACGTTATCGTAATCGGTTCGGGGCCAGGTGGCTATATTTGCGCCATTCGCTGCGCGCAGTTAGGCTTAAAAACGGCCATTATCGAAAAATATAAAACCCTTGGAGGAACCTGCCTGAACGTAGGTTGTATTCCTTCCAAAGCACTGCTCGATTCATCTGAGCATTACTACAATGCCTCGCATACGTTTGCCGAACACGGCATTCAGCTCGAAAACCTAAAGGTGGATTTGGCACAAATGATTGCCCGCAAAAGCGAAGTAGTCAACCAAGTATGCAAAGGCGTCGAGTTTTTGATGAAGAAAAATAAAATTGATGTCTACCAAGGCCTTGGCTCATTTGTGGATAAAAATACCGTAAAGGTGACCAAAGAAGGAGGAGACATTGAAATAATTACCTCCAAAAATATCGTCATCGCTACGGGCTCCAAGCCTTCGTCATTGCCGGGCGTTACGATTGACAAAAAACGCATCATCACTTCGACCGAAGCGCTTCAACTCAACGAAATCCCCAAACACCTCATCGTGATTGGGGCGGGCGTAATTGGCGCAGAGCTTGGCTCGGTGTACGCACGCATCGGGGCTAAAGTAAGCTTTGTGGAATATGCTTCGGCTATGATTCCGACCATGGACGCGACCATGGGCAAAGAGCTTCAGCGGACGGTAAAAAAACTCGGCGCTGATTTCTATTTTAGTCATAAAGTAAAAACGGTGGAAAATACGGGTGATGAGGTCATCGTAACGGCAGAGAACCCCAAAGGGGAGCTCGTTACTTTTACGGGTGATTACTGCCTGATGAGCGTGGGACGTAAACCCTATACCGATGGACTCGCCCTTGAAAATGCGGGCCTTGCCGCCGACCAACGCGGAAAAATCGAAGTGGATGAACACACGCTTCAAACCAAAGTGCCTAATATCTACGCCATCGGGGACGTGATTCGTGGGGCGATGTTGGCCCACAAAGCGGAAGAAGAAGGCGTGTTTGTGGCCGAAACCATCGTTGGACAAAAACCACATATCAATTACCTGCTCATTCCAAACGTAGTTTATACGTGGCCTGAAGTAGCAGGAGTAGGTTATACGGAAGATGAATTAAAAGCCAAAGGAATTGCCTATAAAACAGGTTCGTTTCCGTTCAAAGCCCTTGGCCGCGCTCGCGCGAGCATGGACATTGACGGGACCGTAAAAGTATTGGCTCACAAAGAAACGGATGAAATTCTGGGCGCGCATATCATTGGCCCGCGCGCGGCTGATATGATTGCAGAGGCAGTGGTAGCCATGGAATACCGCGCCTCAGCCGAAGACGTAAGCCGCATGTCGCACGCACACCCCACTTATACAGAGGCCTTTAAGGAGGCTTGCTTGGCGGCTACAGGCAACCGTGCATTGAATGCCTAAAAAATCAAAGTCGGTCAGTTTATTATGAGACTGACCGGCTTTTTTCTTCTATTTCATTCCCAAATAATTTTCCATCTTTTCTACTTCTAACGATAACGGTGCCGTTATATCAAAAGGAATAACGGTTAAAACCAATTGTTCTTCAAAACGAAATGGAGGAAGCGGTGTTCGAAAATCTTCATGAGCGGGATAAATCAGAAATAGCGCATCTGCGTTGTATTTGCGCCCATAAGCGTATAATTGATACAAATCGGCCTGTTCTATACCATAATTAGGGAGAGTGGGCTCAATCCATTTCCACTTCATATCCATCACCACGGTTTGTTGGTCTTTGCGAATCACCAAGTCGGGGCGTAACCGAAAGCGACGCTTGCCAGAATGGTCGTCGACCAAAAAATGCAAATCATCCTGATAAGATACTTCATGGTTACCTAAATAACGTTTGGCCCCACGGGCTACATAATTTTCAAATAATCGTTCGGTCGGAAACAATAACGAGTCATTCACGTCTTTGCCAGCCGTAGCCCATGACTGTTGATTGAGCAACACTTTGGCCCATTTCAAGGCTTGTGCATATCGGTTAAAACGTCGGTCAAGTTTTTCCAATTTTGCAAAATCAGCGTTTACTTGCGTGGAGGTATTGACGTCTTCCAACGCAAAACGCAATTGCCGAAGGCGAACCTGATTGGGCAAATATTGACTGCGCTTGCCTAAAAATAACACGCAGGTTTTCAGCAGGCGATTGGGCAGGATGTCGGCGTTGAATTCGTCATGGGCGGTAAACAGTAATTCAGGATGGAGGGCATTTTGACGGTGCGGTAGCCATTTTCCCCGTACGAATGTTTGTTCGGTTTCAATGGTTTGATAAGCCCTTTCCAAGCCCTGTTGCATAATTTGCTCCATTTCTTGAATAAAAGCCGAAATGAAAATCTCCCAAAGTGGTTGGTCCGCCTGTTGTAAATGCGCTTGAGAAAGCTGGTAAAATGGAAGGTCAGTGACACTGCGGAGCATTTTCAATAGAGACTGTCTTGCTGTAAAAACGGTATCATTTTTGGATATTTTCGGTAAAATCTCAAATTGGGTACCGTCAGATGTTTGTAAAATACCCGTGTAATTTTTGAAACGAAGGCACTCTTTACCTTTTTGTAAAAAAAAATGAATTACGGCATCGGCATGGGGTACAAAAGCCCACTGTTTGAGCAGGTCAAAAGTCTGGTCTGAAACAAATACCTCCGTGTTTTGGGTGCTATCAATACTTCCCGCTGCCTCGGTAGCGCGCCGAACTATACCGTACTCATACACGACAACATGCTGTGCCATAGCAAATAATTAAAATGGGTGTTGTTAAATTAGTAAAAAGATGTTACTTTTGCACCACAATTTACGGTTAAGATTCTGAGGGGAAATTGATTCCCCTTTTTTGTTGGAAAAAAATGAATGTAAAGGAAAAAATTGTCGAATTGCTTTCTACCCTCTTGGAGGATGACAAATTTTTCATCGTAGAAGTGCAGGTTTCCGCCTCAAAAGTTCGTCAGAAAGTAACGGTGTTGATTGACAGCGATGCGGGCATTAGCATTGATGAATGTGCCGAAATTAGCTGGAAATTGGGAGAAATGCTCGAAACGCAAGAAGTGCTGCCCGATGCATATACGCTTGAGGTGTCTTCGCCGGGAGTTGATTATCCGTTGGCGATGCCAAGGCAGTTTCGTAAGAATATCGGACGTACTTTAAGGGTAATCGCAAAAGACGGGGTTGAGAAAAAAGGGAAATTAATTTCGGCGGATGAAGAAGGGTTTGTGATACTTGAAGAATTGAAAAAGAAGAAAAAAGACCAAGTTCCTGCTGAATTGCCTTTTGCCTATACCGACATTGCAAAGGCACAAGTACAGATTACGTTTTAAATACCACAGGAAAATAGTATTTTTAATGTTTCTTTTAAGGATAGAATCTGGGTTGGTGGGATAAAAATAAAGTGAAAGAACGTAGTGTTAGAAGTGGGAATTAATTCTCGACGAATAATCACTACTCTTAGATAAACTGTTTTAAGATTTAAAGAATTGTTCTGTGTTTAACAAATAACAATTAACTGTTTTGAAAGAAAATGGATAGCGTAGTATTGATAGAATCGTTTGCCGAGTTTGCTCGCTCCAAAAATATTGATCGTCCTACGATTATAAAAGTATTGGAGGAAGTGTTTCGTACGATGATTCGTAAAAAATACGGTACTGATACCAATTTTGATGTGATTATCAACCCCGATACGGGCGACCTCGAAATGTGGCGTACCCGTGAAATCGTGGACGATAACTCAGAAGATATTTGGGAACCGGATAAAATTCCTCTGGCTGAAGCCCGTAAAATTCAGGATGACTTTGAAGTGGGTGAAGAAGTAGCTGAGGAAGTAAAATTGGAAGATTTTGGACGGCGTCTGGTGCAAACTGCACGTCAAACGCTGATTCAGAAGGTAAAAGATTTAGAGAAAGAGTTGCTGTATTTCAAATACAAAGACATGGTCGGTGACCTGCTCAATGTAGAAGTATATCAAATACTCAAAAACGAACTCATCTGTTTAGATACCGAAGGCAATGAATTAGTCCTGCCCAAACAAGAGCAAATCTTTAAGGATAAATACCGTAAAGGAGAGCCCGTTAAAGCGGTCATCCATAAAGTGGAGCTAAACAATGGTACGCCAAGAATTACGCTTTCGCGTACTTCTCCCGTATTTTTGGAAAGATTGTTTGAAACCGAAATTCCTGAAATCTACGACGGACTTATCAACATTCGTAAGATTGTGCGTGAGCCCGGCGAGCGTGCCAAAGTAGCGGTAGAGTCGTATGATGACCGTATCGATCCCGTGGGCGCTTGCGTCGGGATGAAAGGTTCACGGATTCATACCATCGTTAGAGAACTGAATAATGAGAACATTGACGTTATCAATTATACCGAAAATCTCGAATTGCTCATTCAGCGTGCCTTGAGCCCCGCCAAAATCACTTCGATGGTGATAGATAAAGAGACCAAAAGGGTATCTGTTTATCTAAAACCTGATCAAGTTTCACTGGCGATCGGTAAAGGAGGACAAAACATTAAACTCGCCGGGCGTTTGGTCAGCATGGAAATAGATGTATTCCGTGATGTTGAAGGCCAAGAAGACGAGGAGGATGTAGATTTGAGCGAATTTACGGATGAGATTGACGAGTGGATGATTGAAGAGTTCCGCAAGATTGGTTTGGATACCGCAAAACAAGTCATCAACATCAGTAGAGAAGAGCTTGTTCGCCGTACCGACCTTGAAGAAGAAACAGTAGAAGAAATCCTTGAAATTTTACGTCGTGAATTTGAATAAATGTAGTCAGTTTGGGACAAAATGACTCACTGAAAAAGGGACATTTACGAGTTAATTGCTGACTATACTTGACGTACAGAGAACAGATAAACGTAGTTGAAAAATAAATCTGTATCTTTGGGTTAATTTTCCAGGGTTTCCCTAATAACGAATAACCAATAACTCGTACTTCGGTACGTCTATTTCCAGTATGTCGGAAGAAAAAAGTATGCGCCTTAGTCAAGCAGCTCGAATACTCAATCGTAGCCACGCTGCGGTTGCCAGTATTTTGGGTGCTAAAGGCTTTAAGGTTGATAATAATCCCAATACAAAGTTAAACGCTGAACAGCTTGAATTTCTGTCTAAGGAGTTTAAGGTGGACGCGCTATTGGGGGGAATTACCCCCAAAAAAGAAGAACCTGCTGCACCACAACCTAAGTCAGAAGATAGCCCTGTACTTTATTTTCGTACATCGCAGTCGGCTGTCAATGCACCTAAACCGGTTGTTTCAGAGCCTCAACCGGAGAAAGAAGAAAAACTTCCTGAAACCCCATCTATTGGACTAAAGGTTGTTGGGAAAATTGATTTGGATGCTCCCAAACCAATCAATGTACCCGTTCCGACTCCGCCAAAACCTGAGGAAGCACCTAAGCTGGCCCCTCCCGTTGTTGAAGAGAAAAAACCAGAGGTGGTTATTATTGAAGAGAAGAAGCCAGAACTGGTTGTTGAAGAGAAGAAAATAGAAGAGACTCCGGTGGCAGAAAAACCTGTTGAAGAGAAAAAGCCGGAAGTAACGATGCCAGAGCCTGTGAAGGAAGTAGCATTGCCTGTGGTTGAACCCAAAGCAGAAGTTATCCTGCCTGTGGAAGCCGCACCCGTACCCGAAATTAAGCCTATTGAGGAGTTACCGAAAGCAGAGCCAAAAGTAGAGCCAATCATAGAACCCAAAGCAGAAGTGGTACAAGAACCAGCGGTGGAACTCAAACCTGCACCTCAACCAAAACCCAAGGAAGAACCTGCTAAACCACAGCCGTTTACTCCTCGGACAGAACGCCCTCAACAACCTGTTAAGGTAAAACAACCCGAGCCTCCTAAAGAAGTTCCTGCCCCTGAGCCAGAACCCGAGCCGGTATTGATTGAAGCAAAAGGTGAAACCTTGAAAGGACTCACCATTTTAGGAAAGATTGAACTTCCTACCGAGCGCCGAGGTGGTGACGGAGGAAATCGAGATAAAGATAAGGACAAAAAACGCAAACGTAAACGGTTGCGCAAAGGAGAGAAAGTTACTGATAATGCCCCGGCAGCTAATCCCAATAGCCCTGCTAATAAAGGGAAACAGAATCAGAATGATCGCCCTATTACACAGTACCAACATGGCCAACGGGATGGTTCAAAAACCAATGCCCCGGCCAATGCAACGCCTAGTGCCAACGCGACGCCCAATACAACAGCACCTAATGCAAATACCGCTGGTGGAGCTGCTAAAAAAGGGCCCGCCACCAATAATGCGAATACGAATACCAATAAAAAAGGCGGTAACGGTCGTAGAGAGCGTAAAGATGAAATCAGCGACAAAGAAGTGGCTGACTCAATCAAGGCTACTTATGCCCGCTTGAGCGGTACCACTAGTGGTAAAAACTTTGGCGCAGATAAGCGCCGTGAACGTCGCCGTTTGCGGGCAGATGCTGCCGAAGAGCGCATGATGCAGGAGCAGGAAGATGCTAAAGTGTTGAAAGTAACAGAGTTTATTTCGGCCAACGAACTGTCCTCGTTGATGGACGTATCGGTGCAGGAAGTAATTTCGGTTTGTTTGAGCATGGGTATGTTCGTTTCCATCAACCAACGTTTGGATGCGGAAAGTATCACGCTGATTGCCGATGAATTTGGTTATGAAGTCGAGTTTATATCTGCCGAAGAAGAAATTCAGGGGGATGTAAAAGTAGAGGTAGATGCGGAAGAAGATTTGCTTGAACGTGCGCCGATCGTAACCATCATGGGTCACGTTGACCACGGTAAAACGTCGTTGCTTGACTATATTCGTCGTACACGAGTTGCGGCGGGTGAAGCGGGGGGTATTACCCAGCACATTGGCGCCTACAGCGTAAAAACAGATGGCGGACGCAGAATCGCGTTCTTGGATACACCAGGTCACGAAGCTTTTACGGCCATGCGTGCTCGTGGAGCTAAATTGACGGACGTTGTTATCATCGTAATTGCAGCGGATGACTCTATCATGCCTCAAACGAGAGAGGCGATAAATCACGCTCAGAATGCCAACGTTCCGATTGTATTTGCATTCAGTAAAATAGATAAGCCCGGAGCTAACACCGAAAAGATACGTGAGGCACTAGCCAACATGAATATTTTGGTGGAAGAATGGGGAGGTAAATACCAAACTCAGGAAATTTCATCAAAATCGGGAGTAGGTATTCCTGACTTGATGGAAAAAGTGTTGCTGGAGGCAGACTTGCTCGAACTGAAAGCAAATCCGAACCGTAGAGCTTCTGGAACGGTGGTCGAAGCATCGCTTGATAAAGGCCGTGGATATGTGGCAACGATTTTGGTACAAACAGGTACCTTGAGAGTCGGTGATGTAATCTTGGCAGGTGCGCACTTTGGACGGGTTCGTGCCATGTTTGACGCCACGGGTGCGCGTCTTAAAGAAGCTGGCCCTTCAACCCCTGTGCAACTTTTAGGGTTGAACGGGGCTCCTCAAGCGGGTGATAAGTTTAATGTGATGGAGAACGAACGCGAAGCGCGTGAAATTGCTAACAAGCGTGAGCAAATCATGCGTGAGCAAACCATCCGTACCCGTAAACACATTACGTTGGAGGAAATCGGCCGAAGAAAAGCAATCGGTACATTTAAGGAATTGAATATTATCGTCAAAGGTGACGTGGACGGTTCGGTAGAAGCACTTTCTGATTCGCTACTCAAACTTTCGACGGAAGAAGTACAGGTAAATATCATCAATAAGGCGGTTGGTCAGATTGCAGAATCAGATATTAACCTAGCTATTGCTTCCGATGCAATCATTGTTGGATTCCAGGTGCGCCCTTCAAACAATGCGAAAAAACTCGCGGAGCAGGAGCAAATCGAAATTCGTTTGTATTCAGTTATCTACGATGCCATCAATGAAGTGAAAGATGCCATGGCGGGTATGCTAGAACCAACGATGGAAGAAGCAATTGTTGGTAATGCCGAAGTACGTGAGGTATTCAAAATTAGTAAAATAGGTACCGTAGCAGGCTCTTACGTAACGGATGGTATTATCAAACGTAACAATAAAGTCAGAGTAATCCGTGACTTTATCGTGGTTCACGAAGGAGATATTTCACAGTTGAAACGTTACAAAGACGATGTAAACGAAGTAAAATCAGGCTTCGAATTTGGACTCAGCATCAGAGGCTTCAATGACCTTCAAGTAGGAGATATTGTTGAAAGCTTTGAAATGAAAGAGGTAAAACGGACATTGTAAATTTTTAATTATAGTATTGAGCAGGCTTTTAGGGATTCTAGAAGCCTGCTTTTTTATTGAAACGTTGTATTTATGTATATTTAAACTTATAAATAGAGAGAGGTATCGTATTTTTGTGGGTAATATTATATTTGCGTACGTCTAAAACCCTAACCTGTGGAAGAGATTCAGCCAGAAATTATTCATAGCGTTCCGCAACGTCCGCCTTGGCGCAATGTAATGTTATTGCTGGGGTTGGTTTTGCTTGGAATGTCTATTGGTAATATTGTGGCTATGCTTGTGATTCTTCTGATTGGCGTGCTCTTCGGAGGGCCAAGCAACTTAGAGCAAATTTCGCAGATGATTCAAGAGCCGCAGCTGTTTCCTCATGCGTGGTGGTATTTAATGATACTTCACTCCGTTTCCCACCTTTTTACTTTTCTGATTCCTGGCGTTGTTTATTGGCGTTGGTCCGAACAGCACCGAGTGGAGGAGTTTATAAGTCGACCAGCTCCCTCCTTTTTGACTTTGGCGATGGTTTTATTTACGGTCATTGCTTTTTTGCCCCTCAACAGCTGGATTATTGAATGGAACAGCCACCTTCATTTGCCCGAAGGCCTACAACGGGTTGAAAATTGGATGCGGTACAAAGAAGATGAATTGGCGGGCATGACCCAATTTTTGACCGATTTTGATTCTTGGTTGAAATTTGTCGTTGCTTTGGGTGTCATTGCCGTAATTCCTGCCGTTGGGGAAGAAGTACTGTTTAGAGGGATTATTCAGCGGAAAATATTTCATAAAATTAGGGATGTACATGCGTCTGTTTGGCTGACTGCGGCTTTGTTTAGCGCTATACACCTTCAATTTTATGGATTTGTGCCTAGATTGCTTCTAGGGGCAATGTTTGGCTATTTGTATTTTTGGACCCGAAACTTATGGGCTCCCATTTTTGCACATTTTATTAATAATGGACTCACAGTTTTGGCCATATTTCTGTCTCACCGCAAAGTGCTTGATTTTGAAATTTCCTCAGCAGAATCGTCGGTATCGTGGATTGGGGCGATTCTTTCGTTGGTATTGACGGCCGCACTGTTGTTAAATCTAAAAGTAGTTTCTCAACGAAGCACAAATCTGACGAATGGTACCTAGCAACTGGGAAAAAGTGTTTGAAACAAGTTTTCAGCACCGTGCCGAAATTGTGCGCGAATATTTGGAGCAGCAAGGAATCTCCGCTGTAATCATCAATAAACAGGATAGCAGTTACCATTTTGGAAAATGTGAGTTGTATGTTCCCGTGAAAGATGCTATCATTGCCAAAACAATTGTAGTGAATGAAATCTCGTTTGGATAGTCTTTCAAATTTACAACAACGCATCATTGCCGCTATAGCTGGAGTGTCCATCATCGTGGGCGCAATTTTATACGCCGACTGGACGTTTTTGTTGCTTTTTTGTGGCATAAGTATCTTTACCCAACTCGAATTTTATAAACTTCTTGGGTTGGATGGAAATCAACCGCTGACGTATTATGGTACAATGTGCGGGGTATTTATCAACGTCATTACTTTTTTGATTGAGAAAGAAATCGTTGATTTTCAAAATTATTTTCTCATCAGTCCGATGGTGACGATGATATTCTTCATTAAACTCTACAAAAAGCGAGATCTCAAACCTTTTCAGAATATTGCGTTCACTTTTTTGGGTATTATTTACGTCGCTATTCCTTTTTCTCTTTTAAGCGTACTTGCCATGCGCGGTGGCACGTACAACTATGAAATTGTGCTGGGGTGTCTGTTGTTGCTTTGGGCTACTGACATCGGAGCTTATTTTGCAGGGACTTATTTTGGAAAACGGAAATTGTTTGAACGCGTATCTCCCAAAAAATCTTGGGAAGGGGCCGCAGGAGGCGCCCTGTTGGCGGGAGTAGTTGCGTTTGCACTGGGTACTTATTTTACCTCACACCGCCCTTGGGAGTGGTACTGCATTGGGGCGCTCATGGTGGTTTCAAGCACTTTAGGTGACCTAGTGGAGTCGTTGTTCAAACGGAGTATTGCAATCAAAGACTCTGGTAGTACGATTCCTGGGCATGGAGGGTTTTTAGATCGATTTGACGGATTATTGCTTTCCACACCCTTTATTGTGACATTTGTTAAAATTTTTTCCTGAACTCAGGCGTTAAACAAATAGTGCGTTCGAGTCAGGAATATAAAAAGTAAACCATGCAACTTAATATAAAATACAACTTCCTTATTTTGATATTGGCGATACTGGTGAGTGCAGTAACTTCGTCGGAAGTAAAAGCACAAGGTCAGGTCAAAAGTATCATGTTTACGGGAAGGGTAGTAGGCGTAAAAGGAACACAAACCTTGGGCAAGGCTTATATTTTAATTCCCCGGGCTGGCCGGGGTACATTGGCTGATGAAGGTGGCTACTTTGCGTTACCCGTATTTCCAGGTGATAGTATTGTGTTCAGTTATTTGGGGTATCAAAAGCAATACCACATTATTCCACGTCGGCACATGGAGGAGTCTTATTCGGCCATTATTTTGATGAAAGAAGACGTCAAAACATTGGCAGAAGTAAAAGTATATCCGTATGCCACCGAAGAAGAATTCAAGAAGGCGTTTGTGGCCATGAAACTTCCTGATGAATTTGAACGGGCAAATCTTGAACAAAATACCCGTCAGGAGTTGCTAATGCAGATGGCGGCGGTGACGCCGTTGAGCGCGGCGGGCAACTATCGAAACTTTATGGATCAACAAATCTTTGGTCGTGAAAATGCCGCCAACCGAAGTTTTACCACTGCAGTTCCATTTTTAAATCCCTTTGCTTGGGCTAAATTCATCAACTCCGTCAAAAACGGTGACCTCAAAAAGAAAGAATACCGTTCGATTCTCAATCAAGCTCCAAGGGAAAGCATTACTCGTCAGGATGTTATGAAAAAATAATAATTACTTTTCAGTGTTGTGGTGAGGATAATTATGCAATTTCATGGTCTTACCGTCAAATATGGCGTAGGTGTTGTCAACTATCCAGTCGCCCAAGATAAAAATACGGCTTTGGTCATTGACGGGGTAGTCCAGCTCAATGTGGCGGTGGCCAAATACATAATAATCGTGGTGTGCTTTTTTTTCCTCTTCTTTGGCGTATAGCAATAACCATTCCTTTTCTTCGCCCAGAAACTTAGGTTTGATTTCTTTGTCGTTTTTGCGCCAACTATAACTTGCCCAGGTTTGTCCCAGCCAAAGGGCCCAATCAGGATGAAGGATATTGCCAAAAGACCACCGGGCCAACCGACTTTCAAATACTCTTTGAAGTACTTTATACGAATGGTCTCCGGGGCCGCGCCCATCGCCGTGGGTAATAAAAAAACGCGTTGTGTTGCCTTGAGCGCTGACCGATAATTCGAGCGGCTCTCGGAACGTTTGAATATTCAATTCTTTTTCAAAATACCCGCTCATCCACATGTCATGATTGCCTGGGAAGGCAATGATTTGAATTCCCGCATCGGTAAGTTCCGCCAATTTTCCCATAAACCGCACGAACCCTTGCGGAACAACCCGACGGTGTTCGTACCAAAAATCAAACAAATCACCCACTAAGCATATCATTTGGGCATCATGCCTAATCGACTCCAGCCAGCGTACTAATCGCCTTTCACGCACCATGCTTTCGGTATGATTTGGGGCACCGAGGTGGAAATCAGAGGCAAAATAAATTTTTTTATGGGTAGATAACGAGACTTCTAGCTGTGGGTAAGACATGAGAATAGTTTAAAATTCGGGCAAAAATACGGAGATTACTTTACAAGATTTTTCTAACTTTACGCTTCACCTATATCATTTTTTTAATGGAACCGATTGTACCTACAAAACAGGAAGTATTTTCGAAGATTGCGGCCTCGTTGGCTGAGCAAGGATTCAACGTTGTGAAAGAAGACCAGACTCGCCCTTGGGGAGGCTTTTTTGTCTTGGATGAGTCGCAGACCCCCCAATTTGCGGCTACGTATTTTCCAACCGTAGAACTCTCTTCGTTGCAAATTACCCAAAAATTGAGCCCCAAAATTCTGGTAGTAGCTCCCGAAAAGCGACTCTCGTGGCAATACCATCACCGCCGCGCCGAAATCTGGCGGGTAGTATCGGGTACAGTTGGCGTTGTAACGAGTGAAACCGACGAGGAAACCGAAGTAAAATCCTATCAGCCTGGTGAGCTGATTGTGTTGAAACAAGGAGAACGTCATCGATTGGTTGGGCTGGCCGAATGGGGGATTTTGGCCGAAATTTGGCAACACACCGATGCCACAAATCCCTCAGATGAAGAGGATATTGTACGTGTGCAGGATGATTTTGGAAGATAAATAAATCAGCAGTTCCTAAAAATGACAATTTAAAAGCGCATGGAATCACTCAAATATCCTATCGGTCGGTTTCAAACTGGTAAAACATACACAATGGCTGAAACCAAATCACAGATTCAGACCATCAGTGCTTTGCCTTCCAAACTGTTTAATATCGTCAATCCGTTAAGTGCAAGCCAATTAGAGACACCGTATCGGCCTGGAGGTTGGACCGTTGCTCAAACGGTTCATCACGTAGCTGATAGCCACATGAATGCCTACATTCGTTTTAAATTGGCCTTGACCGAAGACAATCCCTTCATTAAACCGTACGAAGAGGCGCTTTGGGCGGAGCTGGCTGACGGGAAAGGTGCGCCCTTAGACTGGTCGTTGCAGTTGCTAAAATACCTGCATTTGCGTTGGGTCATGTTGCTTAATTCACTGACCGAAGCAGAATTACAGCGTACCTATTTTCATCCCGAAACAAAGCGCGTATTTGCCTTGCAAGAAGTGGTTGCTATGTATGCTTGGCACAGCGAGCATCACTATGAGCACATTCATCAACTATGCCTGCGTGAAGGCTGGATTTTAGAATAATAAACCTTTATTAAATTTAATTTTAGAGGGTTTATAAATCTTTTTAATGTATTTAACGTTTATAAGTTGTAGATTAAAATAACTTTTAAACATTAAACTTTTAAGTAAAAAATGCCTTCCGGGTCAACTACTGATAATATTCTTGTACGGGTGTTGAAGTCTGTTTTTTTTAAAACTGCTACGGGAAAAGCGGGCCGTTATGCGCGCAACACGGGCAGTCTTTTGCAGCTTTTACGCGATGTTTTAAGCAAAACCAACGCGCTGAAAGGGTCGGGCTATGAAGCCCTGCGAGAAAAAGTTGGGGTTTTGACGCGGTTACTCAAAGCCTATGCCACGGGAGATTATAGAATTGTGCCTTGGAAAACACTGACGCGCATTATTGCCGTGTTGATTTATTTTCTTTCACCCATTGATTTTATTCCGGATATTTTGCCCGTGGTGGGTTTTACCGACGATATTGCCCTCATTGTATGGCTTTTTAATGCCATTGGCACCGACTTGAATGACTTCCGTGAATGGGAAACTAAACGAAATACCATCTCAATAGACTGATATTTCGAGAAATTGTTGTTAATTTTGCAGAACAGAATCTTAAAAATGGGTTAAATTTCAAAAATATAAGGTAAAATTGACCCCTTGATTCGTTTTATTGGAGTAATAAAATAGTTATTCGAAAATTGAACGCAGTTTTCAAATAACACATAACTAACAATCACTAACTGTATTTTTCTAATGAATATTCTTTCGATTTTCTTGATTTTAGGCTTAGGAGGACAAGAAATCCTTTTAATCGGCCTTATCGTATTGCTGCTTTTCGGAGCGAAAAAAATTCCTGAGCTCATGAAAGGGTTGGGAAAAGGCATTCGTGAGTTTAAAGATGCCTCTAAAGAGGTAAAAGAAAACATCGAAAAAGGACTGGACGACGTAAGTCGCTAGAAAAAAGTTTGATACATTGGGCGTTTTTTTCAACGTTACAATGTAAAATAAGCTCAAACACCTAAAATCAGCAGTAGTGTTAGCACTACTGCCGATTTTTTATTTTGTACCAACCTAAGTTTATCTTACTTACACCCTTTCGTTTTGAAGTACTACACATCGCTTCGTGAAATACAGGCAGATTTGCATGACGGTTCCGTTTCGTGTCGTCAGTTGGTAGCGTATTATCTAAAAAATATTGAAGAGAAAAACGCTCAATTGAATGCTTTTGTGGCAGTGTATGGGGAAGAAGCCCAGCAGCGTGCTGAAGAGATTGATCTGAAAATTGCGGCAGGGAAAGCAGGGCGATTGGCTGGAATGGTGGTTGGAATCAAAGATGTACTGTGCTACAAAGACCACGGCTTACAAGCAGGCAGTAAAATTCTGGATGGATTCGTGTCGCAGTTTACAGCCACCGCCGTGCAGCGAATTTTGGACGAGGATGCCATCATCATCGGGCGTCAGAATTGCGATGAGTTTGCCATGGGCTCTTCCAATGAAAACTCGGCCTTTGGGGTAGTTAGAAACGCCGCCGACGTAACTCGCGTGCCAGGGGGCTCCTCCGGAGGCTCAGCGGTAGCTGTGCAGGCCGATATGTGTTTGGCTTCTTTGGGGTCTGATACGGGGGGCTCAGTGCGACAACCAGCGGCTTTTTGTGGATTGGTTGGTTTTAAGCCTACTTACGGACGCATTTCGCGTTGGGGTTTGGTGGCGTATGGTTCTTCGTTTGACTGCATAGGCCCCATCACCAAAAGTGTGGAAGATGCGGCACTATTGCTAGAAATCATGGCGGGTGCTGACGAATTCGACAGTACCGTTTCAACGCAACCCGTGGGTGATTATACGCATCTATCGGGCCTTCTAAAACATCCTTTGCGTATAGGATACCTGCGCGAGGGGGTAGAAAGTGAAGGGTTGCAGCCCGAAATGAAGCAAGCCATGTTGGCTAAATTGGAAGTGCTCCGCGAGCAGGGCCATACAGTAGAGCTAGTGGACTTTGATTTACTTTCGTACATTCTTCCTACGTATTATATTCTCACTACGGCCGAATCCAGCTCAAATCTCTCCCGATTTGATGGGGTTCGTTACGGTCATAGAAGTAACAAAGCGGAAGATTTAACTTCTCTTTATAAGAAATCACGCAGTGAAGGCTTTGGAAAAGAAGTGAAGCGTCGGATTATGCTCGGAACGTTTGTCCTGAGCGCGAGTTATTATGATGCCTATTATACCAAAGCCCAGAAAGTTCGTCGGTTGATGAAAGAACAAACTGATCGGGTATTTGAAAAATACGATTTTTTACTGATGCCTACTACACCTACCACGGCCTTTCCGATTGGGGATAAAACCGAGGACCCGTTGCAAATGTATTTGGCGGATATTTTTACGGTGCAGGCCAATGTAGTGGGAAATCCCGCAATATCCATTCCCAACGGAGTAGATGCACAGGGATTGCCCATGGGATTGCAAATCATGGGGAAACCTTTTGGAGAGGCCGAATTGCTGGCTTTTTCCAATCAACTAACAGAAACAAATACAGCGCAACCGTCTGTTGCGTAGATACACAGCCATCAAAAACGAAACAAAACAAATGTAAAACCTAACGAGAAAATACCAAAAGCAATGATGGAATTGAAGCGAATCGCGGGGATAGGAATGTTGATGGGAATGTTTTGGCTTGGAACCGGTACATCTGGTCGTTCACAAAATGTAGAAACAAGTACCAACACGGTAGAAGAAGAACTGTTGCAGGTGGAAGCCTTCGCAGATTCGACGGTGCCTGAAATGGTGATTCGAGAACGTTTAGCCAAGTTGCAAAACGAGATTCCGCTGAGGTATCATAAGGTTACACATCAATTTGTTGAACACTTTATTTATCGCAAGCCAGACTTCGTTAAGCGAATGTTGGAGCAGATGCATCTTTTTTTTCCACTCTACGAGCAAACCCTCGAAAAATACGGGATGCCGCGTGAGTTGAAATTTCTCTCATTGATTGAGTCAGGGCTGAACCCCCGGATTATCTCCTACGCGGGAGCAGGGGGGTTGTGGCAGTTTATGCCCGCTACGGGGCGTGAATACGGAATGCATCAGGATGATTACATAGATGAGCGCTTTGACCCCGTAAAATCGACTGACGCCGCTTGTCGTTACTTGAAACGCCTTTATAATGCGTTTGGGGATTGGGAAATGGCTTTGGCCGCATACAACGTAGGCCCTGGAAACGTAAAGCGCGCAATGCGCCGCTCGGGGTCGAGTTCATTCTGGGGGATTTATAATTTCCTGCCCAAACAAACACGCCACTATGTGCCCCAGTTTGTGGCAATGACCTATTTGATGCACTACCATGCCGACCATGGCCTCTTTCCTGATGTTCCTGAATTTCCAACCGTGTCGGATACGATTCAGGTTTCAGGATATTTTAATCTGATGACTTTCGCAAAGCTGGGGGGAATGACAATGGATGAGCTGTATAAGCTGAACCCCATGCTTATCAACACTGAATTGCCCTCCAAAACGAAGAACTGCGTATTGCGGGTGCCCAATCATTGTTATCATTATTTGACCGAAAACCGTCAAATGATTTGGGATTCTGCCTCAAAATCGCCTTTCAGTGCCGTTGGTGCGCTCGCTTCCAATGGCAGTGTTTTGGAAAATGATGAGGAGACGGAAGGAGAAGCTGATGAGACCGATACAGTCTTAAAAACCAAAAAGGTATACCATACGGTTCGCAAGGGCGAAACGCTGGGAAAAATTGCCAGCCGCTATCGCGTGAGTACGAGTGAGCTGAAAAAATGGAATAAACTGCGTTCAAATTCCATTCCGCGAGGAAAACGACTTGTTGTCCTCAAAGAATTTAAGGCATTACCGCAGGTAGCTGCCGCACCTTCTAAAGCAAAAGCTCAGGCAAAAATCAAAATTCGGTATCACCGCGTACAGCACGGAGATACCTTGTCTACCATTGCCGAACGCTACGGAATAGACGTGGCTCGTTTGAAAAAAATCAATCGCTTGCGGGGCAATATGGTCCGCAAAGGCCAAAAATTACTGGTTGGATAGTCCAAAACTTGCTAATTGTTAATTGTTAATCGTTATTTGGGGTTTTATTGAAATTACTCCATTTCGATTAACAATTAACCTCAAGTCATGGCTCTTTTTTATATCAAAGCCTTTCACATCATCGGTGCTGTAGCCTGGTTTGCAGGCTTATTTTATTTGGTCCGGATGTTTGTTTACCACGCCGAAGCCGACCAAAAACCCGAGCATCTACGTCAACCTTTTAAGGAACAATTTGGACTTATGGAGTGGCGTGCTTACAAAATCATTTGTAATCCTGCCATGATGCTCACCTGGACCTGCGGCCTGACCATGACCATTCTCAATCCCGCCTATTGGCAAATGGGCTGGTTCCACGTCAAGTTTTCTATCATCATTCTGCTCACCGTTTATCACCTCTGGTGCAAACGTATCATTGTAAAATTGGAGAAAGGCGAAAAGCCTTACGATTCGTTCCAGTTTCGTCTGCTCAATGAGCTTCCTACTATTTTCTTGGTCAGTATCGTACTGTTGGGGGTTTTAAAAGATATGCTCGACTTCTTGTACGCTTTTGGAGGGGTAATGCTGTTTGGAGTTGTGCTGTTTTTCTTTGCCAAAGCGTATAAAAAGCGGCGGGAAGGATAATTTTGTTAGTGGACGGCTTACCATAACTACCTTTGAAAATCAGGATTCTTCTTGCCGACGATCACGAGATTTTGCTCGATAGTCTCACCGATTCCATCAATTTTAGTGAATTTTTGGAAGTAATCTGTACGGCAAAAAATGGATTGGAAGTACTGGAGAAATTGTCGATTTATGACGTGGATGTATTGGTGTGCGATATGCAAATGCCACAAATGGATGGCATTGCTACGGTTTTGCAAGTGCGACAGTGTTATCCCAACCTTAAAATTTTGATGCTTTCAATGCTTGAAGAGGCCCATCTGATAGAGCAGGCAATTCAGGCAGGAGCTTTGGGCTATGTGCTAAAGAAAGCCAAAAAAGCCGAACTCGAAAAGGCTATTTTGACCGTGGCCAATGGAGAAAGATACTTCGGAAACGAGATTTTGGAGATACTTAATATTGCAGAACCTGTCCGTGAAAACCTGCCCAGTATGCTTTCTGCCCGCGAAATAGAAGTGCTGAAGCTCATTGCCCTCGAAAATTCGAGTGTTGAAATTGCCGCAAAACTTAATATCTCCTTAAATACGGTTGAAAGCCACCGAAAAAGTATCTACCAAAAACTCCATCTAAAGAACCTCGCAGGAGCGGTTCGGTTTGCCCTAGACCATAAGCTTATTGATTAAAAATCACGGTTTGCCGTGATTGACACCTATTATTTTTCGGGAGAATTTTGATAAAAAAACACTCCCATGAAAAAAATTATACTTTGGTTATTGGTTGAGGGCTTTGCAACGGCACTGTTCGCGCAAAGTATCACCCTCACGCCTTCTGGCAGTTCAGCTATTTTAGAATTAAATACGACCAATCAAGCTTTGTTGATGCCCCGAATGACCAAAACGGAAAGGGATAATATTGTCAATGCTCGCAGTGGTATGATGATCTTTCAGACCACGACCAATACTGGCAATCCGCGCGGTATGTACTGGTACAATGGTTCATCGTGGGTACGTTTTGCCGACGACAGTGACAACAATTGGAACGCATCTGGGGATAATTTATACACGCTATTGCCAGGCAATGTAGGCATCGGTGTAAGCAGCCCCGAAGATAGATTGCATGTGAGGGCATTGGGGTCGGGAGTGGGTATCATGCTAGATGCCGTCAACCCTATTTTACAGTTACGCCAAAGCAACTTCCCGTCTTCTGGATACACCGATAAGGGTTTTGTGCAATTGTCAGGCGACAATCTGCGTATCGGGCTTAACAGCAGTAATACCAATGGCAGGTTCATGGTTCGTACCCACGGGTATGACCAGCTGGAGTTTGATGGGAGCGCAGGCGCAAAGCTTTTTTTTAATTATCAAGGAACAAACGTGGCCTCTATAAGTACTAATTCTCTGAATAATTTGAATATCAATACGTTAGGGGCGGATGACTTGGTAAATATCAACAATGAATTGTACGTAAACGGCACCCAAAATCGGGTAGGAATTGGGACGTCGTCGCCTGACGAAAGACTGGAAGTGCTGGGAAATGTCAAAGTAACTGGTGATATTACCTTAACTGGCAAGGTTACAAAAAGTACTAATCCAAGCGGAAGTTTGTTCCCTATTTGTTATGGAAAAGTAAGTTTTTCGGGTACGCCCGCGTCTGGTTCTGGAAATTGGACTTCCCAAAATGATTATGAAGGAAAGTACATTATTTCAAACGCAAGCATTACCCATGAGTCTACGATACTGGTAACACTCAACAGTAGCAATGCTCAAATAATCGCCTCCGCAGCTTGTGGCAATGGGCAATGCAGTGTTTTTCTAAAGGATGGTTTTTCCAATCAGAATGCGTTTATTTCGGTCAATCAGGCGTTTTATTTTGTGATTTACAATTAAATAACTTCGGGCTTCTCCATTTTATCACCCTCCAAGGGGACTGAAATTACAATTTTAGTCCCTCTAGAATAGCCCTTATCAATCAAAAAATCACCCCCAATTGTCTCCAATCTTGTTTGTATATTGCCGATTCCGAAGCCTTTATGTTGGTTGTTGGGCAATCCCTTTCCATTGTCGGTTACTTCCACCCACAATATTGTGCCGTTTTCAAAGATGCAAATGGTAGATTCGGTGGCTTTGGAGTGTTTGATGATGTTCTGAACGAGTTCCAGACAAATGGCGTATACATTCAGGGAAACAACGTTGCTTAGTGTAGGTAAAGCGTTGATTTTTACAGAAAAATGAATTTTTTGATTCAGATTAAGTTTCCGCGCAAACTGTTCTAATGCCTGCGGTAGCCCCTCTCTTTCGAGCACTTCTGGCATAAGGTTGTGGGAGAGGAGTCTGATTTCTGAGTAGGCATTTTCGGTCATTGAAATGATATTGGTGTAGATTTTTTTTTCACGATGATTGAGGTGCTGGGGGTTTATGTTGTCCAATGAAATACTGATTGCGGTAAGAAGGCTCCCAAGGTTGTCGTGCAGGTCAGCGGCCATTCGCCTGCGTTCAAGGTTCTGACCGCGTTGCATGGCGTCTTTGATTTCGTCGTAGGCTTTTTGCAATTCGGCAGTTCTGCTCTGTACCTTTGCTTCCAGATTAACGTTGAGTTTCTCAATCGTATCTCTTTGATATTCAATTTCTTGGTTTTGTTTTTGTAGTAGCCTCCGGTTAAAAAACAAAACCGCCGAGACAATCGCCAATAGAATAGCGCCTGCAATGAAATAATTTCTATAACGCTTCTGAATCGCTACTTCGGCCTTTTCTTTGTTGAGCAAAACCGTTGCTTTTTCTTCCGCGAATCTTCTTTCTAAAGCTACCTTGGCGTTAGCTACCTGCTCATTGAATAGCTTATCTTTAAACTCTATGTAGTGTTCGTGGGCAGTGAGTGCTTCTGCCAACTGATTTTTGGCTTTATAAGCGTAGTAGAGTGTTTCGTACGACCGGTACAAAATCCGGGTATTGGTGATTTTTTCAATGCTTTTTTTGCTGAAAGCAATCGCTTCATCGTACTTTCTTAGCCCCAAGAAGAGCCGCCCCATGAGCATCTGAATCTCGGTCAAGCCGCGAATATTGGTGTTTTTTTCGAAAAAACGCAGGCACTGATAAGCGGTAGGAAGTGCCTCCGCGTATTTTTTAAGGTCAATTTTAATGCTTACCCAGTCGTTGAGGATATAGTGTTTTTGCAATACGTCGCTGGTTTGGTTGATATACACCAACGAGCTATCTAGGTAGCGGCTAGATGTAAGGTAATCGTTGGTGTAGCCAAAAGCGCGGGCGGTAGTCAGGTACATCATCGAAATTTGTAAATTGTTTGCACCGTTGTGGTTCTCTTTTTGGAGGGCCTCAATGCTCTGTTGAGTATAAGAAACAGCGTTTTCTATATCACTTAAAAAAATATACCCATATACCATTTCATCAATGATAAGGCTTTTTTGATGCGCTGAGACGGATATTTTTAGTGAATCTATTTTGTGGAGAGCTTCCTGTCCGGTTTTTATCAACGCAATCCAATCACCTCGCCCGCGCTCGGCATTGACTTTCTGAAAATAAGCGTCAACAACAAAAGTGTTGAGCTTGTGCTGCAACGTGTAACGGAGGTATAAATCATTATAAAAAGCAAGCGAGTCGGCAGAAGATTGATTTTGAAAGTAGGAAATAACGATACGTTGAAGGGCTTTGGCTTTTTGGGTGGGCTTAGTTTGAGGGTCTATCCATTGTTTTTTGGAGGAACTCAGCAAACTGTCATCTTTGGCGACAGGTTTTAGCTGCGCTATTACTGCTCCACAACAACAAAGTAAAATAATAACAATGCGCTTATTCATTTAACGTATACAGGTCTCTAACAAAGCTAGACAATTTCTCAGAGATTTTTATGTGGGCTGCAAGGTCAATGTACATTGCTAGTACGTTGTTGTGATTAGCTTTCAAAAAGTATCGTATCTTTGATTTACACTGCCAACGGGTAAAACAGAGGAAGTTGTGACGCTATTATTTGTACAGAAAAGGTGCGTTCTTCCGCCAAACTTCACCCCACAACTACCCCGCAGCCCGTACCGCCGTGATTAATTCTGCCAATTATTTGGAATTTGTGCTTCGCTGATTGTTTCTTTGTTTAAACTCAAACCAAAATCCACATGACACGTTGGGGAATCATCGGGCCGGGGCGCATTGCCCATAAATTTGCCCAAGACTTAATGCAGGTGGCAGACGCCAAACTCACGGCGGTAGCCTCCCGCGACTTGGGCCGGGCGCAGCTGTTTGCGCGGGAGTACGGCGCTACGTATACGTACGGCAGCTACGAAGAAATAATCAATTGCCCAGAATTGGATGCCGTCTATATTGCGTCCCCGCACATCGGCCACTTTGAGCATACGTTGTTGTGCCTCAACGCGGGTATTCCTGTTTTGTGCGAAAAACCCTTTGCCATGAATACCGCTCAGGTGAGCGAAATGATTCACGTGGCGAGGGGCAAGAATGTATTTTTGATGGAAGCATTGTGGACGCGTTTTCTGCCAACCACGCTCAAAACCCTCGAAATTATTGAATCTGGGGCCATTGGCAAAGTGTTGGGGGTGAAGGCAGACTTTGGATTTAAAGCGCCTTACGACGTCGACAAACGGACTTTTAACAAAGATTTGGGAGGAGGCGCACTGCTCGACATTGGGATTTATCCGTTGTTTTTATCATACCTGATTTTGGGAAAACCAACCAAAATTACGGCACAGGCCATTTTTGGCGCAACCAAAGTGGATGAATCGACAGGCATGACGTTGACCTATGCCGACGAACAGTTTGCCTTTTTGGATTGCACCTTCATGGCCAATACGCCATGCGAGGCGTTTATATACGGAGAAAAAGGGAGCATAGCCATTGATTCGCGCTGGCACGAAAGCAAGGCAGTGACGGTCACTTATGACGACGAAACCACCGAAACCTTTGCTTTCGACCGCCCAACTTGGGGGTATCAGTACGAAATTGAAGAAGTAAATGCATGTTTGGAAGCGGGAAAGCTCGAAAGCGACGGCTGGTCATTGACCGACAGCATGAACCTGATTTCGTTGTTGGATGCGGTGCGGCAAGAGATTGGACTGGTGTATAAGGATTTTGATGCGACAGAGACAGTATAAACATACCTGAATTGGGACCAGATTTCAAATCGGGCCAGTACCTTTAAGCCAACGGCAGTTGAAACCAAAAACGACTGCCGTTGCCCAATTCACTTTCAACGCCGATTTGTCCCTTTTGTGCTTCAATAAACTCTTTGGAAATGGCCAAACCAAGCCCCGTTCCTGATTTAGACTGGCCGTTGCTGGGAACCTGAAAATAGCGGTCGAAGATGCGCTCTTGGTATTTTGACTCAATTCCTTTTCCAAAATCTTGTACCGAAAAAAGCACGTGTTTTTGGTCATGGCCGACCTGAGCCTCTACCGTGATGGTTGATTTTTCGGGGCTATACCGAATGGCGTTGGAAAGAAAATTCATCAAAACCCACATCGTTTTGTCTAAATCTGCCTGAATAGCGGGTAAATCAGCAGGAAGTTGACAATGCAATTCTATCTGTTTTTGCTCTGCCGAAAATAGCAACGCCTCAGTTGCGGCCTTGACAACTTCCTGAGGATGGATGCTTCTGAAATTGAGTTGAATATTGCCCGTTTCTACCTGCGACAGGTCAAGGAGCTCACCCGTAATGTTGAGGAGCCGTTGACTGTCGTCTTGGATTTGATTAAGTAAGTGTTTTTGTTCTTTGTTCAATGGCCCAATGCGCTCATTTTCAAGAAGTTTTAGGCTCATTTTAATGCCCGAAATCGGCGTTTTCAATTCGTGCGAAATCGTGGCGATAAAATTGGTTTTGGCTTGGTCAAGTTCGTGAAAGGGCGTAATGTTCTTAAGGATAATCACTTTGCCGATGCGTTGTTCGCCATTTTTTACTTCTAAAACCTCTTTGGTAAAATAGCCTTCTCGCTCGTTTGTCACTATTTTGAGGGGCTTGAGCGGGGTGCCGTCGTTTAATAATGTTCGTAATAAATCATTTTTGAGGGCCACATCGGGGGCGTATTTGCCCGCCAGTTGAGACGCATCTAGGCCGAGCATTTCGGCTCCAGTTGAGTTGACAAAAAGCAAATAGTCGCTTTCATCCAAGCCCACAATGGCGTCGTTCATTTGGTTGATGATGGTCTCGGTGCGGCGTTTTTCGAAAAGCACCCTGGCCAGACTGCTGTGTTCGTATTCGTCCAGTTTTTCGGCCATTAGGTTAAAAGCGCGCGCCATTTCTCCGAGTTCGTCCTTGCGCTCCACACCCAGCCGCGACTCGTAGTTTTTACGGCTGATTTCCTGCAAGCCTTCGGTCAATTGTTGGATGGGCTCGGCGATGGTGTTAGGAAAGTTGATGATAAACGAAAACGCCACCAACGCGCATACCGTGGCAATAAGCACCATGTAAGAATAGACCTCATCGGCCGTTTTTTTTACCTGTGCATTTTTGCGCACAATGGCTTGCATATTGACATCGGTAAGTTTGGTTAACTGTTGCGCAATGAGGCGAATACGGCTACTGTCGGGACTTTTGCGGAGAGCATTGAAGTGACTTCGAAGCTGCTGGGTGGCTTCGGCCTCGCCTATTTCGGTGATGTTTTGTTCTTGATGAAGAAGGCTTTTTTCAAAAAGGGCAACGTCTTCGTTTTTCCAGGCGTTTTCGTCAATTACGTTGCGCATGTTGCGTACGTATTCGAGCGAGATGTAATTGTCTTTCAATATCTCCTGCGCTTCAGAGGAGAGTTTTTTGAGGTACCAAGCCCCTAGGCTGCCGAGCAACACAATGACGGCAAACAAAAAGGTAAGCGCAAGTCGAAGTTTGGTTTTTAGTTTCATAACCCCACCCTAGCCCTCCATTGTAAGGGAGCTTTTTTTTAGTTCATTAACTTATCACTACTAAATCAATGTCAGTATCGGAAACTTTGTTCAATAGCTTGAAAAATAGCGAGTTGCCAGTAATATTTTTCCAAAAATTGCGATGGGGTTTGCCAATGCAGACGGTTGTAATGTTATGTTTTTGAGCGGTGTCAAAAATGGTTTGGGCCACTTCATTGCTTTTGACCCGAATCACTTCAGCCCCAATTTCGGTCGCTAATTTAAAATTATTGATAAGATGGCGTTGGGCGGCAAGACCGATTTTGTCGGCCTCTTCTGCCGGGGTCTGAACGTACAATACGTACCATTTTCCTTGGTAATAACTCGCTAAACGCGCGGTTTTACGCAGTATTTTTTTTGCTATTTCGTGGTTAGAACTGATGCAGGCCAAAAATCGTTCGGAGCGTAAGTTCGCATTTTTGGGTACTTCCAATTCCACCTTTCGTTCCACCTGAGAGGCTACTTCTTTCAGGGCCAATTCGCGTAGTTGCAGAATTTTGTCGGCTTTAAAAAAATGATTGAGTGCGGTCTCGATTTTAGTGGGGTCATAAATTTTGCCTTCTTTGAGGCGGGCGATAAGCTCATCGGCGGTGAGGTCAATGTTGACCACTTCGTCGGCTTGCTGCAAGATACTATCGGGGACCGTTTCTTTAACTTCAATTCCTGTGATTCTAAAAACGTCATTATTAAGGCTTTCGAGATGCTGAATATTGACGGCCGAAATAACGTTAATTCCTGCATTCAGAATGTCTAATACATCCTGCCAACGCTTTTCGTTTTTAGAGCCGTGGATGTTGGTATGGGCGAGTTCATCCACAATCACTACTTCAGGATGAAGGTTAAGAATAGTCTGCAAATCCATTTCCTCCATTTCTTTCCCTTTATAAAATACGCTACGATGGGGGATGAGCGGCAAACCGTCGAGCAAGGCGTGCGTATCCGCGCGGCGGTGGGTTTCAATAAAACCGATTTTTATATCTACGCCGTTGCGTAAAAGGGTATGGGCTTCTTGCAGCATTCGGTACGTTTTACCCACGCCTGCACTCATGCCGATATAAACCTTCAACTTACCCCGTCGCGATTTTTTGATGAGGTCAAGGAAATATTGGGCGTTTTGTTTGGTAGAATTGGGCATGATTTTAGAATGACACGGCCAATGAGGTGGTGACAATAAAATCGGTGGCGGTTTTTCGGCCTGCTTTTTCAAATAAATCATCTTTACTCCCCAAACTACGGGCTTCAATCCTGCACAATGCATTCGAAATAGGGGTATAGTCTAGGTTGAATGAATAGCCATTTACGCGAAAACCGTTTGGTGAGTTAGTGGTGATGACCAACCCTTTGGGGTCGCTATAATTTTCAACACGCCCCGCAACGCCTACTTTTGAGCTGAGTTGGTATTTTAAAATAGCCGCCCAGCTTGTCCAAGCGTCGTAAGTAGCGGCACTGGGGCGTTGTTGGTCTATCCCGTAGTCAAAATCGGCAATTAACTCCCATTTTTTGTTTAATTGAACTATGGCATAGAGGTTATGAAAAAAACGATTTCGGTTGGTGTTGTCGGGGCGACTTCCCAAGAAAGTGCTGGAATTGAGCGTAACCTTAGCGTTTGGCTTAAACGTAATTTGAGTGCCTACGGCCAAACGGGTGTTTTCATCCGTCCGTCGAATTTGTTGCCAACCATTGAGCACCAATCCCGATAAAAACCATTTTCCGTCGTCGGTGGTATAGCCAATTTTGGCCCCCGTCTCATAGTAAGGCGTATTGTCGGCCATGAGGCTGCGGGTGAGCGTGCGGCAATCTTTTGAGATGGCGCTTTCAAAACCGATGTGTGAAGAAAACACGCCTGCGTCGAGCCAGAGATTTTTGGTTTTTGCGAGTTTAAGACCCGCATTGGCTTCAAAAATATGGCGCAACGTAGCAGGTTCGGCGGCCAAATTAGCGTTGGTGTACGTGCCAGCCATCAGGGCAATATTTCCGCGAATTCGTTCGTCAACGTAAGCGGCTTTGATAAAACCCAAATTGAGGTTGAATTCATTGTGCCGATTGTGACTGTATACAA
Organism: Runella salmonicolor; assembly: GCF_024158025.1. NCBI lineage: Bacteria > Pseudomonadati > Bacteroidota > Cytophagia > Cytophagales > Spirosomataceae > Runella > Runella salmonicolor. The sequence continues at coordinate 718,758 of NZ_JAMZEL010000001.1, read as the reverse complement.
ACGACGGTCGGTCGTTGTTGAGGGGCTGATTAAAATCATAGCTATAATAGGCTTCTACGTAGCCAGATAGGACAAGCTTGGCCGTAGAATCAATGGTTTGGGCAAATAAGGGTGTGCACAGCACGTAGGCAAGTGCAACAGTTACAAACTTTTTCATGGTAATTTCTGATTTTTGGCAACCACATAGAGAAAATAACCTATAAATCCCCTATGTGACCTATACGTCTATGTGGTTACAAGTTATCCAAAGCCAAATTCAATGCCAAAATATTTACTTTTGAAGGTCCAAACAAGCCCAAAAGAGGGCCTTGGGTGTGTGTTTTAACCAGTGCTCTGACTTTATTTTCTGAAAGGTTTCTGATTTTTGCAATTCGAGCAACCTGTACCTCGGCCCCTTGGGGTGATAGGTCGGGGTCAAGTCCGCTACCCGAAGCCGTCACGAGTTCGGCGGGAATAGCTGATTTGGGGATGGTTGGATTATGCACCAAAAACGTGTCAATCCGAGCTTGTACCTGTACCAAATAATCAGGATTGGAAGGGCCTTTGTTGGACCCTCCCGAACCAGCAGCATTGTATTCCACCGCCGACGGGCGCGACCAAAAGTACTTATCTTCCGTGAATTTTTGGCCTACCTTGGCAAAACCTACGACTTTGCCATTGACCGAAACAGTTTCGCCATGACCGTTTTCGGGCGCAAATTGGGCAAATCCCCATACAAGTAAGGGATAAATAACCACCAACAGTACAAACAGAGTAGCGGTCATTAATAAGGCGGGTACGATGTGTGTTTTCATTTGAATACTTTTGAATTAGATTATACTTGAAAGATGAATGGCATTGGGTTTTAAGAAACCCAAGTGTTGGTTATGAGTAACCAACAACACTAACTACCAACAGCACTAACCGATTACAGCCAAGTTCCTAATAACATTTCAATGAGTTTGATGCCGATAAACGGCACTATCAACCCGCCGAGGCCATAAATCAGCAAATTGCGGCGTAACAGCGCGCTTGCTCCGATGGGCTTATACGCCACGCCTTTCAAGGCCAACGGAATCAACAATGGAATGATGATGGCGTTGAAAATCACCGCCGACAAAATGGCACTTTCTGGACTGGCCAAATGCATGATATTGAGCGCCTGTAAGGCTGGAATAGATGTCATAAACAATGCGGGCACAATCGCAAAGTACTTGGCTACGTCGTTGGCAATGGAGAAGGTCGTGAGCGTGCCGCGTGTCATCAGCAGTTGTTTTCCGATTTCGACAATTTCGATGAGCTTGGTGGGGTCGTTGTCTAAATCGACCATGTTGCCCGCTTCTTTGGCCGCTTGGGTTCCGCTGTTCATGGCCACGCCCACGTCGGCTTGGGCCAGCGCTGGGGCGTCGTTGGTGCCGTCGCCCATCATGGCTACGAGTTTGCCGTTGGCCTGCTCGGCTTTGATGTAGTTCATTTTATCTTCGGGCTTGGCTTCGGCAATAAAATCATCCACACCCGCTACGGTGGCGATGTATTTAGCTGTTAGTGGGTTATCGCCCGTGACCATGACCGTTTTGACGCCCATTTTGCGTAGACGTTCAAAACGTTCCTTAATGCCAGGTTTGATGACATCCTGCAATTCGATGACCCCTAACACTTTTTCGTTTTCAGAAACTACTAACGGAGTACCGCCATTCGTGGCAATTTCGCGCACTTTGTCGGCAGTATCGTTCGGAAATACGTTTCCTGCTCTTTCAACCATGACTCGAATCGAATCTTGCGCGCCTTTGCGGATGCGGATATTATGTGGCAAATTAATTCCCGAAGAGCGAGTTTCAGCGGTGAATGTAATCATCTCGGCATTTTGGGGCATCGTGGGCAGTTTCCCCCCTTTTTGTTGCCCTAACTCAATAATGGATTTCCCCTCGGGGGTTTCGTCGGCCAAAGAAGAAAACAGGGCAGATGTTGTAAAGCGTTCTTCACTGATACCCGCCGTGGGCCAGAAGTTTGTTGCTTTGCGGTTCCCGATGGTGATGGTTCCTGTTTTGTCCAATAGGAGTGTATCAATATCGCCTGCGGTTTCTACCGCTTTCCCCGATTTGGTAATCACGTTGGCCTGCAGGGCGCGGTCCATCCCAGCAATCCCGATAGCCGAAAGCAAACCTCCGATGGTCGTCGGAATCAAACAGACAAAGAGTGCAATAAAAGCTGAAATGGGAATGTAGTTGTGGGAATAATCAGCAAAGGGTTTGAGCGTGACGCAGACGATGACGAAGATGAGCGTAAAACCTGCCAATAAGATAGTTAACGCGATTTCGTTAGGTGTTTTCTGACGAGATGCACCTTCCACCAAAGCAATCATTTTGTCCAGAAAACTCTCTCCTGGTTGCGTTGTTACTTTTACTTTGATGTGGTCAGAAAGCACTTTGGTGCCACCCGTCACCGACGATTTGTCGCCGCCCGCTTCACGAATCACAGGCGCGGATTCTCCCGTAATGGCCGACTCGTCGATGGTGGCCAATCCTTCGATGATTTCGCCGTCGGTTGGAATAATATCGCCTGCTTCGCACACAAACACATCGCCTTTTTCAAGTTGGGAAGAAGGAATGATTTGAAGTTCGTTCACTTTCAGGCGGCCGAGGGTTCGGATGACCTTGGCTGGGGTTTCTTCGCGGGTTTTTCGGAGGCTGTTGGCTTGGGCTTTGCCGCGTGCTTCGGCCAGTGCTTCGGCAAAATTTGCAAAAAGTAAGGTGAGCAAAAGAACCGAGAATATAATAACGTTATAGACTAAACTTCCTTGGGTAGCAGCACCGCCAACGGCAATTTGCAGGCACACCAAAAGCATCACAAGTGTTCCGATTTCGACCGCAAACATGACGGGATTTCGGAACATGATAGTGGGATTGAGTTTGACAAATGACTCTATCAGAGCGGTTTTTACCATACCTCCCTGAAAGAGAGAGGGAGATTGAGAACGTTTCATATTTTTTGTAATTTTGAAGAAAAAATTTGTAAGCTATGTCTATTCAACAAACCGAAGCATTGGCTGCCGCAATTCATGAATTAGGGTATGATTCAGTAGATGCATTTGCTTTGGAAAAAGCCAAAGAGGCTTTGCGTAACGAAATAGGTATTTATCAGCAGGAAGTAACTGAGTTTGAAAATAAGTATGAGATGAATTTTCAGTCATTTCTGGAAAAGTTTGATTCAATTATCAAGTTTGGTTTATTTGAGAAAGAAGATGATGAAATAGAATGGAAAGCTTGTTTAAAAGCGATTGAATTGGTAGAAAGCAAACTGAAAACGTTAGAAGACTGATGCCTTTACCTGATTTAGCAGCTTTTGATGCGATTATCACAAAATCCATTTTAATCAAAGAACTTATCACCCCGCGCATTCATATTTTAAGATATAAGGTTGAATTGGTTACCGATAGCATTTTATATGTTAAAGAGGTAACTGTTTTTGAAGAAAATAAAATTGACTACGCTTATCAGTGGCAAAGATCTGATGCTTCTCTGATTCTCCGCTGGGATAATGCCCATGATTATCCACATCTTTCAACTTCTCCTTTTCATAAACACGTCGGTTCCGAAACCAATGTGCTGCCCTCCGAGCCAATGACCATTGAAAAGGTCTTGACCTATATTGCTTCCCAACTCAGCGAAGGCTAAAAAACTCCGCCAACGGCCCCAGCGCCAACGCAGGGAAAAACGACAGCGCGGCGATGATGAAAATTACGGCAAAAACCATAAAACCAAACGTAGCGGTGTCAGTTTTGAGCGTTCCCGCAGATTCAGGGATGTACTTCTTATTTGCCAAAATTCCCGCGATGGCAATTGGCCCAATGATGGGAATATAACGGCTCATAATCAGCACAATACCACAGGTAATGTTCCAAAAAGGAGTGTTGTCGCCCAATCCTTCAAAGCCCGAGCCATTGTTGGCCGAAGAAGAAGTGTATTCATACAGCATTTCCGAAAATCCATGAAAGTCAGGATTGTTAAGCCAGCCTACGCTTGGGTCTTGGGTAAATACATAACTTGAAAGCGCCGTAAACGCCAGAATCAAAAAGGTGTGCAGCAACGCGATAATGGTGGCAATTTTCATCTCCTTGGCTTCAATTTTTTTACCCAAAAATTCGGGCGTACGTCCTACCATCAATCCCGAAATGAAGACCGCAATGATGATAAAAATGTAGAAGTTCAGAAAGCCGACGCCCACACCTCCGTAAAGCGCATTAATCATCATATCAATGAGTTGCATGGCCCCCGAAAGCGGCGTCATGCTGTCGTGCATTGCATTGACTGAGCCGTTGGAAGTAGTGGTAGTGGTGATGCCCCAAAAAGCAGAAGCCGCTGCGCCAAACCGTATTTCCTTGCCTTCCATACTGCCCAATGATTGGTTGATATTCATTTTTGTGATGGCAGGATTGCCTTGCATTTCAAAATAAACGGAGACGCTCAGCAGGAGGAAAAAGCCCAGGGTCATTACGCCAAAAATCATCCACGCGAGTTTTTTTCGATTAAGATAAAAGCCGAGCGCAAACACAAAGGCAATGGGAATGAGGATGATAAGAATGTTTTCGATGAGGTTGGTCAAGTAATTCGGATTCTCCAGCGGGTGTGCTGAATTGACCCCGAAATACCCACCGCCGTTGGTTCCAGCCTGTTTGATGGCAATCATGGCTGCCGCTGGTCCGCGTGATACCTGTACCGAATCACCCTGCACCGTAACGATATTCGCTTTTCCCTCCCAGTTCATGGGTGTTCCGTTGAATACCAAAATAACGGCCGACACTAACGCGATAGGCAACAAAATACGGGTGCATGATTTAAGGAAATAACTATAAAAATTGCCCAATTGATTGGTTTGGTGCTCTTTCATTGCCTTAAATACAATCGCCGCTGCGGCCATACCCGTTCCTGCCGTCACAAATTGCATAAACATTAATCCTGCCAACTGCGAAAAATATGTGACTCCCGTTTCACCCGAATAGTGTTGCAGATTACAATTGACCAAAAAAGAAACGGCGGTATTAAACGCTAAATCAGCACTCATCGAGGGATTACGGTCTGGATTGAACGGGAGCCATCCTTGATTCATGAGCACAAACATCATCCAGAAAAACCATACAAAATTAATGGTTAAAAGAGCAGCCAAATTTTCCTGCCACGTCATTTCCTTTTTGGGATTGATGCGGCACACTTTGTAAATAAAGTTTTCGAGCGGCGACATAAAGTCCAGCCACGTAGGTTGGCCTAAATAAACCTTGGCGATGTAGCTCCCCAAAGGCAGCGCCAATAAAACCGTAAGGACAAAAATTAAACTGATACCGAGAATTTCCTGTAACATGATTTTAATGAAGTTTCTAGAATTTTTCAGGTTTAAGTAAGACGTACACCAAGTAGCCAAACACAGCCAAAGCAAGGATGAAGAGAGCGGTGAACATAGCGTTAGATTTTTTCAAAGAATCGAATAGAACCGTAGAACAGGGCAAAGCACCCAATGCCCGCGAAAAGAAGAATGATAAGCATACTCATAATGAAAATGTGTTTTAATGAGACACACTTAGGTATGCCAAAGCCGTGCCTGCCGAAATGGATGGTAGTTAAGGTGTTAAAAAAGAGGTGTTTAGGGTATTTTTTTTATAAATTGAACAATAAAAAACCCTTCCATTTTGGAAGGGTTGGTTTTCATTTTGATAGGGTAGCGCCGCAAAATTTTGCAGCGCTACAATTCATATTCTTCAATCTTCCGATACAGTGTCGTGAGACCGATGCCGAGGAGGCGGGCGGTTTCGGTTTTGTTGTGTTGGGTATGGTGCAACATCCAGTCAATGTGCTGTTTTTCAATTTCGGCCAATGTCGCAACACCCGGTGTGAAATTGGCGGTGCCAAACTGCATTTCAAAGGGAAGTTCCCGCTGGGTTAATTCATCATTGTCGGCCAGAATAACGGCGCGCTCGATGACATTTTTTAATTCACGGATATTGCCTTTCCAAGCACACTGCTTTAGTTTTTCTAAAAATGACGCAGATAATTTTGGCGCTGGGCGGTTCATTTTAGCCGCATAGATTTGGACAAAATGCGCGGCCAATAACGGAATATCTTCGGGGCGTTGATGCAGGGAAGGAAGTTTTATCTCAAAAACCGACAAACGGTAGTACAAATCGAGGCGAAAGTGTTGGTTTTCAGCTTCTTTTTGTAAGTCGCGGTTGGTGGCGGCCACAAACCGAACGCTGACTTGGGTTGGCTTGGTGTCGCCTACTTTGTAGAACGCATTCGTTTCCAGAACACGCAGGAGCTTGGCTTGCAAGTCTGGGCTCATTTCACCGATTTCATCCAGAAACAACGTGCCGCCGTGGGCTTCTTCCATCAAGCCTTTTTTGTCTTTTATCGCGCCCGTAAAAGCTCCAGCGCGGTGGCCGAAGAGTTCGCTTTCCAGAATTTCGCGGCTGAATGCACTGCAATTGAGCGCCACAAAAGGTTTATCGCGTCGTGGACTTTGTTGATGGATGGCTTGGGCAAATACTTCTTTGCCCGTACCAGTTTCGCCCAACAGCAATACCGTAGTATCCGTTACGGCTACTTTTTGGGCCAATTCTATGGCCTCCTGAATGGGTTTTGAGGTTCCGATGATACTTCCGAACCCAAATTTTTGACTTACTTTTTCCTCTAGTCGATGGACTTTCTGACGAAGCTCGGCTTTCTCGGTCGCCCGCGCCACCAGCGGCACAATGCGATCGTTGTCGTCGCCTTTGGTAAGGTAGTCAAACGCGCCATTTTTGACGGCCTGTACCCCGTCGGCTATGGTGCCGTAGGCCGTCAGCAGGATAACTTCAACAAGCGGAAATTGCGTTTTGAGGCGTTGGGTAAGTTCAACACCGTGGGCATCAGGTAGTTTTACGTCGCATACAACCACCTGAATGTCTTGTTTTTCCAGAATCTTAAAAGCTGAATGGGCATTGTCGGCTTCGCTCACGTGATAGCCTTCTAGCTCCAGAATGCGTTTGAGCAGTCCCCGGAGTTTAATTTCATCGTCGATGAGCAGAAGGTTGGGCATGGGAGTTTGTTAATAGTTAACCGTTATCGGTAGTTGGTTAATCCTTTGGACCACGGATAACAGTTAACTGAGAACGGCTAACATTTTATTTACCCTCGTATTCTGCCAACGTTGCTCTCAAAAATTTGAGGAACGGAGCCGAAAATTCCTTGCGTTTAAGGGCAAATTTTACCGTTGTTTTCAAGAAATCAAGTTTGTTTCCAATGTCGTGGCGCTCGCCTTCAATGCGGTGAGCGTAGATGCTTTCGCGGCGCAGCAAGATTTGGAAGGCATCGGTGAGTTGGATTTCTCCGCCTTTACCTTTGCCCGTTTGTTCAATCGCCGTAAAGATTTCGGGCGAAAGTATATACCGTCCGGCAATGGCTAGGGTAGAAGGAGCGGCCTCAATGGAAGGCTTTTCGATGAGGGCATCCAACTGCATGATGGTATCGCTCAGTGCCGTTCCGCCTACGATTCCGTAGCGGTTTACTTTCTCGCGTGGCACGGTTTCGACCGCAATCACGGTGCTTTGGTATTGCTCGTAGGTATCAATCAATTGCTGCGTAACGGGGATGACCGAATCCATGATGGTATCGCCCAAGAGTACTGCAAAGGGTTCATTGCCAACGTGTTGTTTGGCATAATAGATGGCATCGCCGAGGCCGTTGGTTTCGCGTTGACGAACGTAGTGGATATTGGCCATGTCGGACAACCGGCGCATTTCGTTCCAAAGCAGTTCGTCCTGTTTTTCTTCCAATTTGGCTTCCAGTTCTACATTACGGTCAAAGTGGTCTTCGATGGCGCGCTTACCGCGCCCCGTAATGATGAGAATGTCTTCAATGCCCGAATCGACCGCTTCTTGCACCACGTACTGAATGGTGGGCGTGTCGATGATGGGGAGCATTTCTTTGGGTTGAGACTTGGTTGCAGGTAAGAATCGGGTTCCTAAACCAGCGGCAGGTATAACGGCTTTACGAATCATGTGGGAGTAAGAGCACTAAGGCTAATTGATTATTTTTTGAAATTCTTTTGGTTTAACGACTTTAAGTTTTGGAAAAGAAATCCCTTTGAAGATATTAAAATGACGGTCGTAAGTAACTAAACAAAAGGCATTTGTAGAAATCGCTAAGTCAGAAAACTTATTATCATCGGGGTCGAGACTAATCAGATTCCAGCGAAAGGCAGGTTCGGTAAGAATTACATTAGGGGCAGCCATCAAGATATTTAGAACCAAATCTGCGGTTTCGGATGAATAAAATTCAGTTAGTTTTTCGTGATACTCATTTAAAATTTCTGTACTCACTACCCATTCAAAAACTTCTGCTTTAAAGGCATCATAAATAAATCGTTCAAAGTTTCCTTTTTTTATGGTTGTACGCAAGACATTCGTATCAATAACAACTCTCATTTTTTAGGAGTACGTTGATGTTGGTTACGAAGTTTGTCATAGTCTTTTTCCGTAATATTCTTTTGCTTAACAACTTTCTCAATTTCGTTATCCAATTCATCAGATAAAAACTGAACAAGCGCTCTTCTTATTTTCAGTGTTTGCTCTTCTGACATAGGGCGTGCAAACATCCTGAGTAGACTGAGTTGAACTTCGTTAAGCGGCAATTGATCAACTGCTTTCATAAATGAATGAGTTTTTTAACAAAATTAGCAAAAAACAATCACTTATTTCCCATAAAGTGCCTTGGCGGCGGGCTCATATTTATCTCCCGCAATCCAGTAAGGGCGAACGGATTTGTTGGCAATGAGTCGGGCTGAATAAGCAAACGATTGGCAGAATTTTAACAGATAATCAAAATCAACCGAGTCGGGATTGTCGGTGGCTTGGTGATAATACTTGGCAATCTCACCGTCAAAACTTTTGAATCCTGGGGCAAAATCTGGGGCAGGAATGCCCTTGGCGGCTAAATTTACGTTATCTGAGCGGTCAAAAAGGCCCTGTTCGGGAGCGGGGTCGCCAAAAACGCCTAATCCAAACGCTTTACAACCCGCCTCGATTTCTGTTTTGCAGTTGGTGCGGTCGAGGCCGATGACCGAAACCAGCGTTTTGTCGCTGTAGCCCGCCCCGTCGCTGTTGAGGTTAAACACGCACTGATTTAGCGGTACTAGCGGGTGCTCTGCATAATATTTGCTTCCCAATAAGCCCACTTCTTCGGCGGTGTAGCCAATCAATAAAATAGAACGTTTGGCGGGCTGGATAGATAAAGTCTTGGCGGCGGTCAGCATGGCTACCGTTCCGAAAGCATTGTCGCGGGCACCGTTGAAGATACTGTCGGCTGGGGTGTAGGTATTGCCACCTTTTTTACCCATGCCTACGTGGTCAAAGTGTGCCGATACCACAATATATTCGTTTTTGAGCACGGGGTCAGTTCCTTCAATCACTCCTACCACATTATAGGAATTGATATTTTGTTGGTCACGGCCTGTGGTTTGAAACTTGGCTGAGGTGGCACCGCTTTTGAATAAATCCACGTATTTTTTTTGCTGGCCATTGACCCAAACGTGCGTTATTCCGTTGCTTCCGCCATTGTCCAAACTCAGTTTTTCGTTGCCAAAATACCGAGAGGCGAAATTCCAAGGGATTTGAGCGGTAAACAGTTCAATGAGCAAGACGGCGCCTTTTTCGGTGGCAAGTTTGCGTTTATCGTTGGCGGCGGCAAAGATTTCTTGTGGCGTTTTTGATTCGGGCGTGCCTACCTGCGCCACCACGATTTTGCCTTTCACATCTTTTGTATAATCAGCGGCTTGCCCATAGCCCACAAAAACCACATCGGCGCTGAAGTTGGCGGCGCCTCCTCCCAAAATGACAAATTCTTTGCCCGAGTGTAAAGTATCACTGTTGGCAATTAAAAGTCCTTCTTTTGCACTTTTTTGAATAAGAAACGGAACGGGTTGCAAATACGTCGTTTGGCCGGGAGCGGGCTTGATGCCCAAGTACCGAAACTGCTCCGCGAGGTACCGCGCGGCGACCAAGTTGCCCTGCTCCCCCGTGCGCCGCCCCTGCAACTCGTCGGAGGCTAAAAAGCGCATGTTCATTTCTACTTCGGCGCGTGAATACTTGGTTTCGGGCAGTTTTTTGAGCGATTGAGCAGAAACAGAAAACGAAAGGAAAGAGGTGGCTAATGAAACTGCAATGAACGATTTTATAGATGCTTTCAGCATGACAAATAGAGTTTACGCTGTTTCCAGCACTTTGGGGCCTTGTTGGTTGATTTGAGACACGTAACTTTTGGTGGTAATGCCCACGCTCCCGAAGGCTTCGCTCATGGTTTTAGCAACGCGCTCGGCGGTGTCGCGGCCACGGCTGAGGGCAAACATAGACGGGCCAGCACCAGAAATACTGCACCCCAACGCGCCGCTGTCGAGGGCGGCTTGTTTTACGTGGTCAAACTCAGGAATAAGAATGGAGCGTACTGGCTCGATGATGACATCCACCATCGAACGGCTGACCAAGTCGTAATCTTCCTGCATCAGCCCCGCAATTAGCCCCGCTACGTTGCCCATTTGAGAAATCGTATTTTTGAGTGAAACCTCGTTACGCAATATGTAACGCGCATCTTTGGTATTGACTTCTACGTCAGGATGAACCAGTGTACAAAATAACTCATCGGGAACTTTGACCTTAAACACATCAAGCGGGGAATAACTGCGAATGACCACGAAGCCGCCCAACAGTGCAGGCCCTACGTTGTCGGCGTGGGCCGCCCCGCAGGCGATTCGCTCGCCTTCCATCGCAAACGGCAATAACTCCCGCTGCGTCAGCGGACGCCCCAACAGCTCATTGATGGCAAAAATACCCACCACCGAGCTGGCTGAGCTAGAACCCATCCCGCTGCCCAAAGGCATGTTTTTGTGAAGTGTTACTTCCACCCCTTGGGTAGAACCGATGTGTTCCAGAAATTTAAGCATCACCACCGACACGGCGTTGCGCTCGGGTTCGCGCGGCAGGCGACCTTCATCGCCGATGATGTCTTTGATAATTACGCCAGGCTCGTCGCGTTTGCGGAGTTCTACGATGTCGCCGGGTTCGTCCAGTGCAAATCCAAAAATATCAAACCCGCAGGCTACGTTGGCAACGGTGGCCGGGGCAAAAGCTTTTATATAATTCATTTAGAGGTGGGAGTTTTGACTCAGGAATTGGTAAGTTATATTAAAAAAGTTTTTGGCATTTTCTACGGATTCATTGGCTTCTTCAGAGATAATGTCGTCATAATCATAGTCGCTAAATCGTCTCTTTTCATAAGATTTTTGTAGCCAGACATTAGAATCCAATGGGAAAATCCCCGTTTTAATGTATTTCAATCGGAATTGATTATGAGCTCCTTCGTGAGATTTAGTATGAATGTTTTCTATCCAAAGTAAAACCTGAATACAATGAAAAATAGAGTAATACGCGCGATTTACGCTGGCTTCATAACGCCCTTGCTCCAAAAAATCAGTTGCATCCTGCAAACAGTCTTCCGCTTTTTGAAAAATGATCAGAGAATTCATAATTCTATACCGTCTTCTCTTACATTCTCATATAACGGTAGTTTCAATGAAGAAAACCGAGTTTTGACTACTGGAATGGTTGAAATCCATTTATCATATTTTAATCCTAAATCACTGTTAATCACCGACATGTTGCTTATTTCGGTAAGAGGATGGATTTTTTCATCATTCAGAACTACCAAAACATCTACATCCGACTCCTCACGCTGTTCCCCGCGGGCATAGGAGCCAAAGAGAATCACTTGGTGTAAACGTTCACCATATAATTCCAACAGCCCCTTTTTAAGGTCTGACAGCAACGATTTGAGTTCGGAAGGGATAGCGCGGTGACTCATACCAATGTCTTTTTGACAAAAGTACATAAAAACGCCAAAAAACGCAGGGATGCTTTCGTGTGTGGTTCAGCGTTGAATAACAAAGTTAAATTTTGAAGAAAACCTTCTCGAAAGGAGTCGTTTTTTCGTGGCTGTTGAGGTTTAGAGGGCAAAGCCGAGTTTGAAACTACTATAAGGTTCAAAAATAGGTTGATGCTTGGTAGTAGAACGTTCTTTGTAGAGTAATCCAAGCTGAAAATCAAAAAAACCTTTTTCAAATATCCTTCTTTGCATTCCCCAAGTCGCGTAGGCAGCTCTGGTATTGTTCCAACGTGTTTCTCGTTTTACTTGAAAAATAGGATTATAATCCATGTCACTAAACGATAGCTGTTGGCTGCCCATAATAGCGAAGTAGTTCCCCGAAAGGTTGTTGGCCGATTTTCCCTCTCTTATTCGCTTCTTTAGGTTGTAGTAGTACCTAGGCTGTATTAAAAGGGTACTGCCAGCCACCAAAAATTGCGAGCCAAATGATTGGAGCGCTTTTCTGCTCAAATATGCTAAAAATAGATTTAATTCAGTGTTGATGGACCACGCTGATTTTACAATCTTTCTTTCATACGAAACGGGCAAAGAGAAGTTAAATTGGCGATTGGTAAAGGTGAGAGGCGAGACAATATTGATTTTAAAAAGGTGGTTTTCTTCTTTAAAACACTTCCAAACATTGCAATCACTGGCATTGAGAGATGCTGTTTTTTTTGCAGAAGTAAATCCCAAACCAAATTTTACATCTGAAAATATAAACCATTCGTTCTTGGGGGCAGGAACATTGATGTTTGATTGATTGTGTAGGGCCAAATCGTAAGTAGTGCGCCCAATATTGAGAGAGAAATCGGCAAATCCTCGCCTGAAAAATCTCTTTTGGGTACCTAATTTTAGTGCAAAAATTTGGGAGTTCTTATACCACTGATTGGATTGATTTCCGATGAATGGTACTTCGAGTAATTTGCTCACAAACTTAATAGAGGGTATTTCAAAAGCTTGTCCGTACTTAAAACCTACATACGAACCTGTTAGGTTATTAGCTTGTAAACCTTGTTTTAAGCGTTTTTTCATATCATAAAACCAGCGAATTTCGGCACTTGCAAAATGAGATGCCCATTGGAAATCACTAATGTAGCCACCGCTTAAGCCTATATCAATAGAGAACGAAGACCCAATTTTATGTTCATAACCAAAAGCATAGGATAACGAACTAGGTAAGCTTTCTGAGATTTCATTACTTGGGCCTCTTAATTGTAAACTAGGTATAGGACTGGCTGATAAATACCCCTTCAACATCCACTTCGTCGGCTCTTTGGTCATAAAGACATAATCATACTGGTCAATAAATCGCTGTTTTTCAAGCGTTCCAGTCTCCTGCGTATGCGTAATGCGGACGGAGTCGGTTTGGGCGAGTGTTGAGCTGAGAAGGTAGAAAGTAGAATAAAGGAAAAGGAATAGTTTTTTCATGGCTAGGGAGGTTTAGAGGGCAAAGCCGAGTTTGAAGTCAAAAATGAAGTTGCTTGGGCCTAATGAATAGGGATGACGGTCTAACATCATTTTTGAAATATTTAGGTCAAGGAATCCGTTTTTAAATAATTTCCTTTGATAGCCAATTAATAATCCCGTATTTATAAACATTGGAGTAAAGTCGAAATTGTGTTTATATCGGTCGTTTTTTGTAAACCCGTATGACCCCAAAAAAACATTGTTCAAGCCCGCATAAACACCTGATAAATTATTGCCTGATTTACCCAAACGAACCTGACGATTCATCAAAAAATACCAGCGTGGCTGAATGTATAACCGTGCGCCTAGACTTAGGCTTTGGCTGTTACTGGGGAAATAAGTTTCTGTGACTGGGTCATATTGTTGAGCGTTTTTTTGAACTGAGTTTAAGGTATATAAGTTCAGATAGGTATTGATTGAAAAGGCAGATTTGGCAATTTTTTGTTCGTAACCAATACTTCCATTAAGTGCCTGCATAGAGGTGCTGAGGCTTATCCGAGGCCAACTGATTTTCCATAGGTTGTTCTCGTTTTCAAAGCATTGAAATACATCACAAGCGGGGATTTTAGCCGTTTTTTTGAAGTCGGCCAAAGCTACACCTACTTTGAAATTGGTCGTGATAAGCCAATTGTGTTGAGGAGTTGAAGTAATACTTTCTTGAATATTGTTCCAGTCTATTGGTTGTTTGATTGAATTGTCGCCGTCTAAGAAAGTAAGTTTCCGGTGGATTTGCTGATTCGTGTTGCGGTTTAATGCGATTGAAAAATCAATGAGACCGTATCTGAAAAAGCGTCGCTGGATTCCATAATTCAAGCTGAGTTGAGAATGGTAATAACTGCCGAAATAGTCGGTATTCCATTTTCCATTTGTACCAGAAAGCCCCGTAGAGACATATTTTTCATTTTGCCATAATCTTTCATACCTGAGCGATAGATAATTTCCCGAAAAATTGTTACTGCTTTTTCCCTTTCGAATACGCTTTGCCATGTCATAGTACCACCTCAGTTCGGCCGATGTAGCCCAACGTTTGTCACCATTTGATGGGTAAAAATTCGAATAATCAATAAGGCCAGCTTCTGTAAGAGGAACCTTAGAAACACGTGCTACGTCTATTTCTATTGAAAATGAAGGGCTTAACTTTCGCTCTACGCCCAATCTAAAATCAACAGTTCTTTTTATATACCCTCTTTGAAAAATGTTGAAACCGATGAGATTGTTAATATTCCCATACCCCTTCAGCATCCACTTCGTCGGCTCTTTGGTCATAAAAACATAGTCATACCGGTCAATAAATCGCTGTTTTTCAAGCGTTCCCGTTTCCTGCGTATGCGTAATACGGACGGAGTCGGTTTGGGCGAAGGCGGTAGAGAATCCTCCTGTCGCGGGAATGACAAAAAATAGAAAACGAATTAGTTTTTTCATGGTTGTTAGCTGGTAATGGGTTAATGCTTGGCCACGGTGGTGCCGTTGCGGAGTTCAGTGTTTTTGGTTTCTACGTTCAGTTTCACCTGCGACTTATCGGTCTGAATATCAAGGCTTCCGTACTGCGCCCTCACGCGGCATTCGCCTTTGATTTGTTGGAGCAGCAGGTCGGTGCGCTCCGCCACTACGCTGAGCGTACCGTTTAGGTTGTCGGCTTTCAAAGCGCCGAATTGCGTGCGAGCGGTGATGTTTCCGCGCAGGTCGGTTAGTTCTACCGTGCAAAATTCTGTTTGCAGCTGCATCACCGTTTGGAGTCCTTTGACGGTTGTTTTGCCGAAACTGTTTTGAATTTCGACCGCACAATTTACCGGAACAAACAGCGTAAAGCGTGCTTTGAGGTTGGATTGAGGCTTTGCCCCGTTTTTGGTCAATACCACAAAATTGTGCAGGCTCAGCGTTCTGCCCGATTTGTCGGCGGTGTAATGCAGGGTTTCGAGGTCTTTTTCGGCCGTGTGCCGGTCGGGATGTTTGGCCGTCAGTTCAACGACGGCTTTGATTTCATTGTGGTTCCAGGGCGTTATTTCAATGTCGCTGCGCTCGCCCCACACCCTAACTTTGGGGTATCGGTCGGCCGCAAATGTTTTCTCGACTGTTTTGGTCACTACCTGCAGGGTTTGCGCAGAAGCATCTAAACCGCAAATTGTAAAATGCAAAATGAGTAATGTAAAAATGAACAGGAGCCTTCGGGTGCAATGATAATGGCCCGATGGCTTCCATTCATTTTGAAAGGGTGGGGGGAATCTCCACAAATTGAAAATGATTCGTTTTTTCATGGCTGCTTTTGTTGTGGCTGGCTGTAGTGGTTATATTCTTTCATTAAGTTTTCTAAGAATATCGGCGCGTTCTTGCTCTATTTCAGAGAGTTGAGCCGACAAAGTCGCATCGGTATTGTATGAGCCGAGCGCGTCTTTGAGTTGGTTGCTTGCCGCTGTGAGATTGTCAAGTTCTTGTTTGAGATGTTTAAATTCGGGTTTTTCACAAACCGTTACCCTGTCTTCGCAAAGTGCCTGTAATTGAGCGTATTGTTGGTCAATGGTTTCGTCTGGTGCGACCATTGTTTTGGGATTTATTTTTTCCTGTGAATACGAAATAGCTGCCTTTTCGGCGTTTTGTTGCATGGCTACATACCCACCAATTCCTACCGCCAACACCACGGCGGCGGCGGCCGCATATTGCCACCACGTTCTTGGTGAGTTTGGCAGTTGTGCGGCAATCTCAACCCAAGCCTGAACGGGCGGCTCGTAGGTTGGTAACTTGCCCAGGGCTTCCTGCAAAGGCGCTTCATTGAGAGCCTGCTCAATATTTTCCCAGACCGATTCGGGCGGGGAATACTGCGGAAGTGTATCTTTCAATGAATTTTCCATCCTGTGTTTTGTTTGTTTATTGGTTCGGATTTGAGAATCCGAAAGCACTCTTCGGGCAGAGGCAATCCCTGCCCCTACGGTGCACTCTTCAACATTTCTCTCAGTCGTTTTTTTGCGTAAAACAATTGCGACTTAGAGGTTCCCTCCGACACGCCCAGCATTTCGGCTACTTCGCGGTGCGTATAGCCTTCGATTTCGGTCAATACAAATACGGTTCGTGTGCCTTCGGGCAAGCTCAAAATGGCTTTTTCCAAATGCGCAGCCTCAATAGAGTCGTTTCCCCAGTCGACGGTTGTGGTGTCGGTCGGGATGGCATCCATCAAAATATATTGTCGTTTTATTTGGGCATTGTGATACGCCTTTCGAACCAAAATCGACTTAATCCAAGCGCCTAGCGTAGCCTCGCCGCGATATTGGGCTAAGTTGCGAAACACCGACAAAAACGTGTCCTGCAAGGCACTGTTGGCTTCGTCAAAATCGCCCGTAATGCGGTAAGCCAACGTGTACATGGCCGATTTATAACGGTCGTACAAAAGATGTTGGGCGGCCCGGTCGTTGGAAAGACAGCGTTGAATCAGTTCTTTTTCGGTCATGAATTTGGCTTTCAATCTCAAAGAGCAGCCAACGGAAGGAAAAGGTTGGAAAGGAGAAATGGAAAATTTGCAATAGGAGGTAGGAAGTATGAAGCGGGAGGAAAGAAGTCTATGGGTATTATTTCTTACCTCTTACCTCGTATTTCTTACCTCGCGCAGCCTATTTAACAAAACCTGCCGTTCGCATCCAATGCAGACAACGGCCAAACCACTCGTCAAAAGCGGGAACTTTCAAATAGCCATGTTCCCCTTTTGAATAAATGTGCAGCTCGCTCGAAACAGCGTTTCGTTGGAGGGCTTCGTAAAATAGCAGACTATTGGAAACGGGCACCACGGTGTCGTCGCTTGCGTGGGTGATGAAAGCCGGTGGCGTTGAAGAAGTTACTTGAAGTTCGTTTGAAAAAAGCTTGATTTGCGCGGAAGAAGCATTTTTGCCCAGAAGGTTCACTCCCGAACCTTTGTGGCCGATGCCATCCATGAAACTTATGACGGGGTACACCAAAATCATAAAATCGGGTCGAACGCTGATGCCGTCGGTCGTGGAAAGGGCGGTTTTTTCAAAATGCGTGCCTGCCGTAGCCGCCAAATGTCCGCCTGCTGAAAAGCCCATGATGCCGATTTTCGTGGGGTCAACGTTCCATTCAGCGGCGCGTTGACGAATGGTTTTGATGGCCTGCTGGGCATCTTGCAGTGGCCCGATGGAAGGGTCAATCATGGTTTTTTCGCTGGGTAGTCGGTATTTTAAAACAAAGGCTGCTATGCCCTGCTTGGTAAAAGCCTCGGCCACATCGTAGCCTTCTCTTTTGATGACCAAAACACCATAGCCGCCTCCTGGGCAGATGATTACCGCTGCGCCCGTGGCTTTGTCTTTGGGAGGTAAAAACACCGTGAGGGTAGGTTGAGAAACTTTGGAAACGACGTTTGAAGCCGTTTTTACCTCTTCATTTACAACGTCTTTTGCGTTGGGAACGGTGCTTGGGTAAAGTGCGATTTCTTGCTGTGCAAGGCAGGACAGTGTCGACAAAATACCAAAGACCGTTACGTTTATTTTAGTAATAATGTTCATGTGTGTAAAGCGTTAGCAATTTTTATTGAAAGACAAAAGGCGGCCGTTTCTTTTCATTATTTTTGTTTTCCTACCTTTACGGCATGAATCAGCAATCAGTTTTTTTATTGTTAGGTGCAAATTTGGGCGAACGAGAAGCTACCTTAGCGAAAGCAACGGACTTGATTTCGGAACGAATTGCGCCAGTTATGTTGCAGTCGCACTTGTACGAAACGGCGCCTTGGGGCGTGACCGACCAACCCGCTTTTTTGAATCAGGTGATTAGTATTGAAACGGTTTTGACGCCTGAAGAATTGCTGAATCAAACGCTTGAAATTGAAAAACAACTGGGGCGCGAACGGCGTTTACGGTGGGGGGCAAGAGTGATAGACATTGACATGCTGTATTATTCTGACCTGATTTTGGATACAGAAAACCTGCATTTACCTCATCCCAGATTGCACCAACGTCGTTTTACCTTGGTGCCTTTGGTCGAAATAGCCCCTGATTTTGTGCATCCTGTTTTACATAAGACCAACCAAGAATTGCTTAACGAATGTACGGATGACAGCCAAGTAAGCGTTTTTGAATAAATGTACAATTGAAAAATAGAGAACGGGAGTTTTTACACGTAAGCAAAAGCACCATTGAATCCTCATTAACTCACCACTATGCAACGTCGCGATTTTATCAAAAATACCGTCTTTACCACTGGAGCCATTGCCTTTGGCAGTTGTAAAGAAGAAGACCCCTATGCGGAGCGAGAGTATAAAGGACAGATTGCCATTATCGGAGCGGGGGCGGCGGGGCTGTATGCGGGCTCTTTGTTGGCAGAAAAGAAAGCAAATTATACCATTTATGAAGCGGCCGACCAAATTGGCGGACGAATTCGTTCGCTGAAGGGTTTCGCTGATTTCGACATTGAGCTAGGAGCCGAAAAAATTCAGGGAAACCGCTCGCTCTGGTACGATTGGGTCAAAGAATCAGGTGCGTCTTTTGTGTCGAACACCTCGACAGATTTTTATCAAATTGGTAATCAGGTTCTTTCCGAAGCCCAATGGGGCAATAACGCTGATTTCAAAGCCGCCGTGTCTTTGGCTCAACAGTCAATGAATTATTCGGGCGCCGACACTACCTTGCTTCAATACATGGAATCGGCCAAATTAGCGTCAGGAGTGCGGCACATTGCCGATGCTTTGGTGGCCAATCCCCACGGTACGTCGGCCAACCGCCTGAGTGTTTTGGGTACGGCGGAGGAGCGCCAAGCTTGGTCCGCTGGAGAGGGAGAGTTTTTGCTCGCAAATCGTTCGTTAACTTCGGTTTTAGAAGAAAAATTCAAGAATATACTGCCAAGGGTTGTATTTAATACGCAAATCAAGCGCATTGATTATACCAATGAACGCATCATGTTGGAAGATGCCCAAGCCCAGCGACGCTACGTAGACAAGGTGATTATAACGGTACCGCTTGCTGTGCTGCAAAGCACTGATTTACAGTTTGTACCAGCACTTCCAGAATCTAAGCTTGCTTCCATTAGGGGTATTGGCACGGGGGCTGGAATTAAAGTAATATTGGAGTTCAATCAACGTTTTTGGGATGCCGCCACGGATTCTGTGTATACGTCGGGCGCCATACCCGAATATCGGGTAAGTTCAAACGGGCGCAGTACAAAATCCTTTGTTTTGACAGGCTTGACGATGGGTGAAAAAGCCGAAGCCCTTAGTGCGCAATCGAGCGCGGCGGCGATTCAAAGCATCATCAAAGAGTTGGATGTGATTTATGGAAAAGGTGTTGCTTCTGGTGCCCTTACGAATGCCCGTCTAATGGATTGGGGCAAAGACCCGTTTATTAAGGGCGCCTATTCGTACCCCATCGTGGGGGGTGGCGGACTCCTGACCCGCCAAACGCTGTCGTTGCCCGTGCAGCGCAAAGTTTATTTTGCTGGGGAGGCTACGCACTACGGCGGCCACAGCGGCACCGTTCACGGTGCGATTGAATCGGGTCGCAGGGTCGTGGAGGAGTTGTATAGGGATGTGACGTAAAGAGAGGAATGGCTACAAATAATTTATTTTCCAAATGGAGATAGCTTTTGTAGCCATGTCTCTTTGCCTACTGCTTATTGTACTTGCATCCCATTTATCATACTCAAGATGTGAATTTGTTAATTTAAAATCACTTTTTTTGTATTCAGGGTATTTAACTGCAAAGAGTTTTCTTCCAACAGTATTATTAGTATTGGTTTTTAATAACGTTAAATTTCCGATTCGGTAGATATATTGGGAAGTATCCGTATTGTGGAACGCCTCAATCCACTCATCCGTTGGCTTTTCGGGTAGAATATGTTCAATCGTTACCGACTTATCGTTTAAATCTATTTCGTTTCCTCCGTATTGTCTTTCGAGTTTTGAGAGGACATACTTAACGAGTTGATTTGCTTTATTTGTATTAATTGATTTTGTAGCAAAGTCATTTTTGAAATTTGTATCAGCTATATATACGCTTTCCAATGATTTAAAAATTGCCTTTGCGGTTGTTAGTTCTCCCCTGAACACTTTGTTGGCAGCGTCGTTATATACTCTTTCCAACTCATTAGGATTTTGTCCGCCTATGATATTATACCGGAAACTTATAACAACTATATCCTTAAGTAGCTTTACAAATTCGCCAGGTGCTAACTTCTCTTTCGCGACAAGCAATAAAGAGTAGCACTGAGTTACGTCAAATAAATTCAGCTCTTTAATGGATTTTCTCTCATCATCCGACCACAATGCATTATTTTCATCGCTTAACGCTGCGTATACACTAACATTTTCTTCCAAGCTGTTTAATAAGTCCAATGCTTCCTGCTGCTTAGCCACTTTTCTTTTTAACGCCTTGAATAAGGTGGATTTTCGTTCGATTTTATTTTGGCGAGCATTCCAATAATGGCGTAAATAGGTGGTAACTTCTGTATTTCCAAGGATGTCGTTTATGGCGTCCCATTTCATATCTAAATCTTCTACCAATGCAGGTGAATCAGATAAGATAAGAGAAAATAAATAATTTTTTAGCAAGTCAGAAGCCGACAGTTTTACCCCTCGTGCATTAAGAGTTTCAAAAATTTTGTAAGCATTTGTATCATCACCTACTTCAATAAGTGTGAAAAATAAATTGCTGCCTAAATTACCGTCTACAAAATCAAACAAATCCGCGCCAGATTTATTTGATTCAAACTTTTCTTCTACCTTTTTTTTAAAATAAGTAAATGCTTTGTACAATTTTTGGACGGAAGGTTTTTCGCTGCTTATATTACTGGGTTTACGCAACTGTACCAAGTAACTTCTGAAAAAATATTCGTTAATCCGGTTTAATCTAAGCTTTGCTTTAGTAACCAGCGTACGCCCTTCCAAAAAGCCGATATAACCTGTTCGTATTAATTCTAATCTTTTTCGATTGTCTTCAGCCTCAATATCGTCGTTTATCCAATCCTGTAACAGACTGATACATGCCAAACAAATAATACTTAGCGTCGTAATTCGTTGTTGCCCGTCAATTATTTCATAATGTTTAGGATTAGGCGTACGCTTAAGAACAACATAACCCATGTAATGATTGTCGTCTGAGTTGAGCTCTTCAATATCTAACCACAAATCCTCCCACTCATCGTAGTGCCAACTATAATTTCGTTGATAATTAGGAACTTCAAAGGTTTTTCCGTTCCCTATGATTTCCGAAAATGTAGGTCTTGATTGTTCGAAGAATATTTTTGACATAGTAGCGCAAATTTAACCATTAAAACAAATATAGCTCTACCCCGCCCAACTTTCTCTATCCAAACTTCGGTACTGAATGGCTTCGGCCAAGTGTTCAATTTTGATGTCGGGGCTGGCGGCTAAATCGGCAATGGTGCGTGATACTTTCAGGATACGGTCGTACGCCCGCGCCGAAAGACCGAGGCGTTCCATGGCGGTTTTGAGCAGAATTTTGCCCGCAGGATTAATGTCACAAATTTCTTTCACCATTTGCGATGGCATCATGGCGTTGCAGTAAATACCCGTATTTTCTTTAAAACGCTCGGTTTGAATTTCGCGCGCCTTGATGACTCGCTCGCGGATGGCGGTGCTGTTTTCGGATTTGCGGGTAGAGGCAATTTGGTCAAACGAAACGGGCGTGACTTCTACGTGCAAATCAATGCGGTCGAGGAGCGGACCGCTGATTTTGTTCAGATAGCGTTGCACCGCTCCCGGTGGGCATACACATTCTTTTTCGGGATGGTTATAATACCCGCACGGACAAGGATTCATGCTGGCAATGAGCATAAAATTGGCGGGAAATTCAATGGCCCATTTGGTCCGCGAAATGGTTACACGACGTTCTTCGAGCGGTTGTCGCATTACTTCCAAAACTGTACGTTTAAATTCGGGCAGTTCATCCAGAAACAACACCCCGTTGTGCGCCAGCGAGATTTCGCCAGGTTGGGGAAACGAACCACCGCCAACCAAAGCGGCGTCGCTTACGGTATGGTGAGGTGCCCGAAACGGACGCCGTGAAATAAGCGCGGCTTTTGCGCCCAATTTCCCCGCTACCGAATGGATTTTGGTCGTTTCGAGGGCTTCGTGGAGCGTTAGAGGGGGCAAAATGGACGGAATTCGCTTCGCCAACATGGTTTTTCCCGAACCGGGAGGCCCAATCATGATGGCATTGTGTCCGCCCGCCGCCGAAATTTCGAGGGCGCGTTTGATGTTTTCCTGCCCCTGTACATGCTCAAAATCAGCGTCGTATTCGTTGTGGGTGCTCAGGAAAATATCCCGGGTATCAATGGTTACGGGCGTGATGTCTTTGGTGCCTTCAAAAAACTCGATGGCATCTTTAAGGTTTTCGACGGGAATCACGTCTAGGTTATTGACAATCGCGGCCTCGTGGGCATTGGCGGCGGGAAGAATGAACCCTTTATACCCTAATTTACGGGCTTCGATGGCAATGGGCAACACTCCTTTGATGGGGCGGAGGTTGCCATCTAGCGAAAGTTCTCCCATGATGATGTAGTCTTCCAAATTCTTTTGGGCAACCAGTTGGTCAGATGCTTGAAGTACACACAGGGCGATGGGCAGATCGTAGGCCGAGCCTTCTTTTCGGATGTCCGCAGGGGCCAGATTGACGACCACTTTTTGGCGAGGCATACGGTAATTAAAGTATTTCAGCGACGCTTCCACCCGCTGTTCACTTTCTTTTACGGCACTGTCGGGCAATCCCACCATAAAAAAACGCATTCCCTGCCCTACTGTTACTTCAATGGTAATGATGGTGGCATTGACGCCATAGACTGCACTGCCGAACGTTTTTGAAAGCATACTCGATTCTTTTAAAAGCTGATTTTTTCGTAAAAATAAAGTTTATCTATCAAAGTGATGTGCTGCGGTCCAACGTTTGCGTTGGTAAGAAGGTTTGAAATCTTCCCTCCAGCGGGTGTATCAAAATTATAGTCAATTGATTACCTTTGCCATCCTTTATTAGTAAATAAATCATTAAAAACAAATAAGAATAACTACTAACAAGTTATGTTACAGCGTATTCAGTCACTTTTTTTAGCTTTGGTTGCCGTAGGAATGGGCGGTATGATTTCCCTGCCTATTTGGGATAAAACAGCATTAGATACAACTCAATCGGTTCATTTGACGGCCCTGCGGCTTATCCACCAGCAAGGCACTAGCTCGGTTATCACGCCAGTGTGGTACCTAACTTTGCTGGGGGCACTTGTGGCGGCATTGGCCGCTTTTGCGTTGTCTCAATACAAAAACCGTTTGCTTCAGTCGGGATTATGTGCCGCCAACTCCGTACTTATGACGATTATAATGGGTTTGGTCATGTATTTTGTGTTTGGAAAAGCTAAAAATCTTTTTGATCCCGCCGCCAATGGAGATTTCGGACTTGGTTTTTATTCCCTTATATTAGCCATGTTGGCCAACGTACTTGCCAACCGTTTTATACGTCGCGACGAGAAATTTGTTCGTTCGCAGGAGCGGATGCGATAAATAAACGGAAGTATTATGGATATTTTTAAACAAATTTTCTCCCTATTTTACTAAGTAAAATCCCTGCAAGGTTTTGGCTGTCAGTAGGTTGTTAGTCATTTCGGGTGGTTCGGTAAAAAAAAATGTTTTTTTTACAGCTGAAAATTTGTTGTGTCAAATTTGATAATTTTTACTAATTTCAAACTTAGATACTGAAGTTCAGGGTCCGATTACAACGGATTGGCAAAACTCTGGATAATCGTTGTTTTTTTACATTCCAACTCACCACAAAAGCTATACAAATCCCTGTAAATCAGGAGAGTAAAAGCCACTAAAATTTATAAGTCACGAGGATGATTCAGGTAGACACAGGCGTACAGCATACGCTTAAAGAGCGACTCAAAGAAATATTTGGTTACAGTCAGTTTAGAGGAGAGCAGGAGGCTATCATCAATAGCATCATGGGCGGCAATAACACCTTCGTTATTATGCCTACTGGTGCTGGCAAATCCCTGTGCTATCAGCTGCCGGCGATAACAACTGAAGGTATTGCTATCGTTATCTCGCCCCTTATTGCGTTGATGAAAAATCAGGTGGACCAACTCAATGCATTCGGAATCAATGCCCAATTTTTGAATTCTACCCTCAACAAGGCTGAAATTAATAAAGTTAAAAAAGACGCCTTAGACGGAACCCTAAAACTGTTATATATTGCTCCAGAATCGTTGACCAAAGAGGAGAACCTTGATTTTCTACAAAGAGCCAATATTTCTTTTGTAGCGGTAGACGAAGCGCACTGTATTTCTGAGTGGGGCCATGATTTTCGACCTGAATACCGTCGTATCCGTGGAATTATTGATAACATCAACCCTGAGTTGCCGCTTATCGCGTTGACTGCCACCGCTACGCCCAAAGTACAGCAGGATATTGTCAAAAACTTAAGGATGGAAGAAGCGGCGATGTTTAAAACATCGTTTAACCGTAAAAACCTCTACTACGAAGTTCGTCCTAAATTAGGTGATGTTAACAAACAACTCATCAAATACATTAAAAACAACAAAGGTAAATCGGGTATCATCTATTGTCTGAGCCGTAAAACGGTGGAAGAAGTGGCCAATTTGCTGAATGTGAATGATGTAAAAGCACTGCCCTATCACGCAGGATTGGACTCGTCGACCCGGATGCACAATCAGGATGCCTTTCTCAATGAAGAAGCCGACGTGATTGTGGCAACGATTGCTTTTGGAATGGGAATCGACAAGCCCGACGTGCGGTTTGTGATTCACTACGACGCCCCCAAGTCGTTGGAAGGCTATTATCAAGAAACAGGACGTGCTGGACGCGATGGTCTGGAAGGAAATTGCGTCATGTTTTACTGCATCGACGATATTCAAAAACTGGAGAAATTCAACAAAGATAAGTCCGTTACCGAACGTGACAACGCGCGTCATTTGCTCAATGAAATGGTGGCCTACGCCAACCTCGGCGCGTGTCGCCGGCGTCAGTTATTGAGTTATTTTGGAGAGTACATGGAGAAAGACTGCGGGTTTTGCGACAATTGCGTTAAGCCTACCCAGCGGATTAGGATTCAGGAAGAGGCGGTTTTGGTCCTTAAAGCCATCGACCAAACAGACGAGCGATTTGACGGAGACCACATTGCCGACTTGATTACGGCAACCGACAACATCTACGTAACAAGCTACGAGCACAACAAGCTTGAAATGTACGGGGCTGGTAAATTTAAAGATGAAGAAGAAGGAGAAGAATACGGAGTGGAGTTCTGGCGTTCAATGATTCGCCAACTGGTGATTTTTGGATTTCTGTCTAAAGATTCCGAAAATTTTGGGGTCTTAAAAATGACGGAAAAGGGACGCAAGTTTATCAAAGACCCTTATCCGATTACGATTTCCAAAGATCATACGTTTGATGAAAGTGAGATTCAGAAAGCAAACGATGAAGAAGATGTAACGGATCTTGCCCCAGCGGGTGGGGGCAATGCCTACGATGAAGCGCTTTTAGGTTTATTGAAAGCACTACGTAAGAAACTGGCGAAAGAAAAAAACCTTCCTCCGTACGTGATTTTCCAAGATCCGTCGTTGGAAGAAATGGCCACCACTTACCCTACCACGTCGCAGGAAATGGCCCAAATCAACGGGGTCGGAATGGGGAAAGTATCAAAATTTGGACGACCATTTATTGATTTAATCACCAAATACGTTGAAGAAAATGAGATAGAAACCGCTAAAGACGTAGTTGTAAAATCAGCAGCTAACAAGTCTAAAGTGAAGATTTTTATTATTCAGCAGATAGACCGAAAAGTGGATTTGGATGAGATTGCGGAAGCAA
Organism: Runella salmonicolor; assembly: GCF_024158025.1. Lineage (NCBI taxonomy): Bacteria > Pseudomonadati > Bacteroidota > Cytophagia > Cytophagales > Spirosomataceae > Runella > Runella salmonicolor. The sequence goes on along the minus strand of NZ_JAMZEL010000001.1, from coordinate 692,553 downwards.
AAGGGCTTGGGATGGACGAGTTGATTGAGGAGATTGAACACATTTGCTACTCCGGTACAAAACTAAACTTGGATTACTACATCAATCAGATTATGGACCGTGACCGCCAACGGGATATTTACGATTACTTCATGGCAACCGAAACCGATAGTATTGCAGTGGCCATGGATGAGTTGGCGGAGGAAGATGTCACCGAGGACGAACTCCGATTGATGCGTATCAAATTCTTGTCAGAAGTAGCAAACTAGGTGGAAAGCTAACCCCATAAAATTAAGAACAAACCCGCGTTTGTTCTTAATTTTATGATTACTCAACATTTTACTCGTAGCGATCCCTTTTATACAAAAAAGATGAACATTCTAATCCTTGGTTCGGGCGGACGTGAACACGCTTTTGCTTGGAAAATTGCGCAAAGCCCACACTGTGATGAGTTGTATGTAGCCCCCGGCAATGCAGGTACCGCTCAAGTAGCGACCAATCTCCCCTTTAGCTATAATGACTTTGAAGCAACTGCGAAAGCAATTGTGGACCTAAAAATTAAATTAGTGATTGTGGGACCAGAAGAGCCGCTGGTCAATGGAATTGTTGATTTTTTGAAAGCACGTCCTGAGCTTTCAAGAGTCAAAATTGTAGGCCCCGACCGACTGGGCGCCCAACTGGAAGGAAGCAAGGATTTCTCCAAAAACTTCATGTTGAAGTACGGGATTCCTACGGCATCTTCTCGCACATTTACCTCCGAGACGCTCGAAGAAGGCCTTACTTTTCTGGAGTCACATGCTTTGCCGATTGTTTTGAAAGCCGATGGATTGGCCGCTGGCAAAGGGGTAATTATCGCAGAAAACATCGCCACGGCCAAGGCCACCATGCAAGATATGCTGGTAGATGCCAAGTTTGGCGATGCTGGAAACAAAGTGGTCGTTGAACAGTTTCTAAGAGGAATCGAACTTTCTGTTTTTGTATTAACGGACGGTATCAACTATAAAATTTTGCCTGAAGCAAAAGACTACAAGCGAATCGGAGAAAAAGACACGGGCCCCAATACGGGCGGAATGGGGGCGGTGTCACCGGTTGTGTTTGCCGATGAAAACTTCCTGCGGAAGGTAGAAAATAAAATCGTTAAGCCTACCTTGTCGGGATTGCAGGCCGAAGAAATCCGCTACGTCGGGTTTATTTTTATCGGTTTAATGAACGTAAAAGGCGAACCTTACGTGATTGAATACAACGCGCGCATGGGCGACCCCGAAACCGAGGTGGTATTGCCGCGTATTCAGTCCGATTTCGTAACGCTTCTGCTCGCCGCTGCCGACCAAAAATTGGCGGAAAGTGATTTGCTGATTTCGCCGCAAACGGCCGTGACCACGGTGCTTGTGTCGGGGGGCTATCCTGAAGCGTACGAAAAAGGCAAGAAAATTGCAGAGTTAGAAAGAATAGAAGACGTGCTCGTCTTCCACGCTGGGACCGCCGCCAATGGAAATGGCGAGGTACTCAGCAACGGAGGCCGTGTGTTGACTTTAACAGCCTTGGCAAACTCGCTCGAAGGAGCCGTCAATAAGTCTCAAAAAGCAGCAGCAACGGTACAATTTGAAGGTAAATATTATCGCAAAGATATTGGATTGGATTTGATCCGTTATAACGACTAGCGGCTGGTGATTAGTGGTTTATGGTCAGTATTAAAATACTCACTACTGCTCGGGCAGCCCCGTCACTACTCACTACCCACTACTCACTATTCTATAAATTATGTCCTGTAAATCATGTTCAACCGGAGGTTGCGGCACGCGTGGCCTGACTGAAAAAACGTCCGGTTGTCAAAATAATGGCGCTTGTGGAACGGGTGGCTGTAATAAAATGAACGTTTTTGATTGGCTCAGCGACATGGACGTGCCAGTGATGAAACGGTTTGATGTCGTAGAAGTTAAATTTAAGGGCGGACGTAAAGAGTATTTTCGCAACATAAATCAACTCGATTTGCACACTGGCGACTACGTCGTGTGCGAGATGGCCTCTGGTTATCATATTGGCTCAGTATCATTGCAAGGAGATTTGGTTCGCCTGCAAATGGTCAAAAAGAAAGTAGCCAATGACGAAAACCTGAAGAGCATTTATCGCGTAGCCACTCCGCGCGATTTGGAAAAGCACGAGCAAAGCATTGCCCGCGACCTCACCACCATGTACCGCGCCCGGGAGTTGGTCAAAGACATGAAACTTAATATGAAACTCTCAGATGTAGAGTTTCAGTCAGACAATACCAAAGCTACTTTTTATTACTCAGCCGACGAGCGCGTCGATTTTCGTGAATTAATCAAAGTATTGGCGGGAGAATTTAAGGCACGGATTGAGATGCGGCAGATTAGCCTGCGTCAAGAGGCGGGACGTTTGGGTGGTATCGGGGCCTGTGGCCGTGAGTTATGCTGCTCTACGTGGTTGACCGATTTCAAAAACATTACCACTTCAGCGGCACGTTACCAAAATTTGTCGTTAAATCCGACCAAATTGTCGGGTCAGTGCGGGCGCTTGAAATGCTGCCTGAATTACGAACTCGAAACCTACATTGATGCCCTCAAGGATATTCCGCACGTAGATGCACCGCTTCAAACCCAAAAGGGAAAAGCACACCTGCAAAAAACGGATATTTTCAAGAAAATCATGTGGTTTGGCTACGAGAATGACAGCACCACTTGGCACCCGATTTCGCTAGAAAACGTCAATCGGATATTGAGTCTTAATGCCAAAGGACAAAAACCTGTTTCGTTGGAAGTGCTAGAAATCGAAGAGCTTGTGTCGTTGTTGCCGGCTCCCGGCATCAATAGCGATTTGGCGAAGATGGATAAGAAATTCAGCAGCCGCGACCGTGACCAGCAACAAAGCGGCAATCGTAACAGAAATAAAAAGAAAAAAGGCGGAGGTGGGGGAAACGCAGGAGGGAATAATCCTGCCAATAACACTAAACCGAATAATAACCCACCGAAAGGAGGAGGAGAAAAGAAGTAAACTTATTGTTCAAAATTCATTAAAAAAGGGATAGCCTCAGCAGGTTATCCCTTTTTTAATTTACTGGAAATCAATGTGTTGCCCCCCCCCAATCTGTTCATTTATTTCCCCATTTGAAGAATTGGTTTTAGAAAGCTTCTTTATGGTATTTTCCAATACCTGGATGGTTTCTTCCTGTTTGGCGTCGCGTTGGCGTAAATACTCGTTTTTCGGTCTTTAGGCGATGTAGCTCCGTTTTGGTAGCTGGATTGCCGCCAAAAGCGTTCAAAGTTATGACTGATTAACGATGCAACATATTCTTTTGACACCACAAAACTATGGTTTGTTATTTAGAAGAGTTGGCTCTTTTTTGGGTAATCACCTACCCAGCAACTGCTGGATAATTGCACTTCAAATCTACATCTTTAACCTAAAAAAATCATTTTACCTTTTTTGTAAAAATAATCCCTGTCGATGATTCACAAGGATATTTTTAGTTTGTTTTTAAATATAATATCCTAAATTTGTCTTATAGGGATATTTTTATTTGATATATATCCCATTCGTCGTTGAATTGTAATGGAAAAAATGGCGCTTCAATTCTTAATTTTTATAGTATATTACAATGCGAGTTTATTATTTAACATCGGGTAGTTTGGCAGGAGGGGCTTTGAGTTAAACGTTATGAAACAATTTTGCACAACCTTTTTTTATCTTCTTTTATTCGTTCAATCTTATGGACAACAACTGCTCAAGGATGTGTATGGCACAAACGCGAGTACGTTGGATGTAGCCAATGCCGTCAACATTAGTGGGGTAGTTTATTATACGGCTTCGTCAGAAAAAGGGACGATGCTGTACAAAACTGACGGCACACCCAGCGGGACGGTATTGTTGGATATGACGGCCGTTGGGGATTATATACAATCGCCCAGCAATCTGACGAATTATAACGGGTCGCTGATTTTTTTGGCGCACAAACGCGGCAGTGGTTACGGCTTGTTTAAAACCAATGGCTCTATCACTGGAACCACCGAATTATTTAATACTGCCTCGGGAAATGCTTACATGAAAGTTCTAGGAGTTTTGAGCAATGTATTGTATTTCAGTTTTTTGCAAGATAGTACTGGGGTTGAATTATGGCGTACAAACGGCACGGCCGCTGGTACCTATATGGTAAAAAATATCAATCTGGGTAGTGCAAATGCTAATCCAAAGTCTTTTAAAGTGATTGGAACGAAGGCGTATTTTCAGGCCAATAACGGGATAAACGGGGCGGAATTGTGGCGAACAGACGGCTCGTCGGCGGGAACTGTGATGGTGAAAGATATCAATACGGGGGTTTTGGGTAGTTATCCAGCTCATTTTGCGGTTGTAGATACCACCTTGTTTTTTCAGGCAACCAATGGCGCAAACGGTTGCGAGTTATGGAAATCCAACGGAGCAGGAACTGTTTTGGTGAAAGATATTCATGCGGGAACGATTGGAAGTACGCCGAGTAATTTGCAAGTGCTTAATAATCAGGTGTATTTTACGGCTTACGATAGCGTTTCTACCCGATTGTGGAAATCCAACGGTACGGCCTTGGGCACGCAGGTAGTGAAAGACTCTTTGCGACACGTGACAAACCCCGTGGTGTTTAACAATCAACTATTCTTCGTCGCTTCCGAAGGTTTGAAAGGATTTGAGTTGTGGAAATCTGACGGGACCACCGCAGGAACCACCTTGCTAAAAGACATCAATCCGAGCTCGGCGGCTTATAATGATGGGACTTTTGGTTCAAATCCAGGCTTTACCGTGGCCGGAACCACCCTTTTCTTTTTTGCCAATGATGGTATCAATGGGCGTGAATTATGGAAAACTGATGGCACCACGCTGGGTACGGCTTTGGTAAAAAACATCGCTGATTCTACCATCAGTTCTTACTTTGAAACCAATACTACGTTTGCCTTTGGCAATAAAATAGCGTTTATGAGGGCGCCTTCTCCCAACGATACCTACGAAATGTGGGTGTCGGATGGCACGAGCGCGGGAACAGTTTTGGTCAAAAGCCTCAATCAAAGTTTAGGTCTTGAACTGGCCCGTGTGGTGCCGCTGGCGTTGGGGACGGGCGTTTTGTTTACGGCTTATAGCCCCGTTTCGGGCTTTGAGCTGTACCGCACCGACGGAACGCAGGCCAATACAACCTTGGTCAAGGATATGAATACCGAAATGGCCAATTCGGCCACGAACCCTTTTGGTCGAGTGGTACATTTCAACAACGCAACGTTCTTTACCGCCAACGACGGCAAATCGGGCACGGAGCTGTGGAGGGCCGATAGCACCGCCGCTAGTGCGTTATTGTACGGCGACTTTACCAAAAATGCATCACAAAGCCTAGGGCATTCGGTTGGCGCAACGGGTTTTTCTACCTACTTTAATAATTTTACTGTTTTCCAAAATGAACTTTATTGGATGGTCAACGGGCGGTATTTGTGGAAAACCAACGGTGAGACCGCCCCAACGAAGGTTTTTGATACTTTTTCGTCCACATCCCAAAAAGTGCTGTTTGCCACGCTTAACAATGAACTCTATTTTCTATCCAACGGACTTTATAAAAGCAGTCAAAGCGGTTTTCAGAAAATAACCGATAAAATAACTGGCGCGCCTGCCCGAAGCTATTCGGAGCCAGATTCTTCCGTAAAAATGATTGCTTACAAGGGGTTTTTGTATTTCGCGGCCCAAGGCTCCGATAGCGCGGGTGTGGAATTGTGGCGTACGGATGGTACTGATTTGAGCACTACGTTGGTCAAAGACATCAATGTGGGGATGGCGGGCTCAATGCCTTATGGCTTTGTAGTGTATAAAGATACCCTGTATTTTATTGCTAACACCGACAGTTTAGGTTATGAACTATGGCGGTCGGATGGTACGGCTATGGGCACTACGCTGGTCAAAGACATTTATGCTGGGCCCAACAGCGGTTTTGGACAAAATCCCTATTTTGAGGAATCCTACGGGGCGTTGATTATCTACGACGACAAACTCTTTTTTAGGGCTTCTGATGCAACAAACGGCACTGAACTGTGGCGGTCGGATGGTACGGCAGCTGGTACAGTATTGGTCAAAGATATTACCTTGGGAACGGCTAGTTCTACTCCTTTTTCGTTGGTGACTTTTAAAAATGAGCTTTATTTCCTTGCCAACCAGCAACTTTGGAAATCGAATGGTACCGCTCAGGGGACCCAACTGCTAAAAAGTACGTTGCTTTCAGACTATCGAATGACGAAAGGAGACAGTTCTTTGTATTTGAATGCTTATGAATCTTCTCCCGCTTCTGGTCCCCAACATAAAAGCTACGAATTGTACCGTTCGGACGGCACCATCTCAGGCACGGTACGATTGACGGATATCGACGCGGGCATCCGCAACTCTTCGCCACAATTGGTTTCGGTCCATAACGGACGGGTTTATTTTTCTGCCTACCGGGCCGATGTTGGACGGGAGTTGTGGAGGATGCGCCCCGAATGTCCTCCAGAATATTTCTTTAGCAATCCCGGTGAAACAACTGCTTCGGGAGCTATCCATTATTTTAAGGTAGAGCATCGAATTGAAGCCGCGAATCTACTGAACACCAACAGCGATGTACTCTATCAGGCGGGCAAGTCCGTAGAATTTAGACCTGGCTTTGAGGTCAAAGCGGGGGCGGTGTTCAAAGCACAGATTGAAGGATGTGGAACCGATTAAAGGCCTCTTCATTTGTGAATGAAACTACCTAAGAAGCAGATACCCATAAATAATGCATTGCAAATAAATAGATAAAAGCCCCGCCAAAACCAACTTCGGCGGGGTTTTTTGTGGATAAGGCTCAATCTTTTTAGCACGGAGATTTGACTTATGCCTACCTTTTTTCAACCTTTGACTATCAATAACCATCAACACCGGCATTATCGCTGATTTACATGAAAAAGCCTCTGTTTCTATTTCTCTTTTCCTTTTTTTGCCTTGCAACTTCCTCTTTTGCTCAAACTACACCGCCTTTTTTGCAAAACCCCAACCAGCGCTGGGTAGATTCGGTCTTTAACAGCCTGACGCCCGACGAGCGCATTGCGCAGCTTATTATGGTGGCGGCCCACGGGTATCCGATGAACCCCAAACGAGTCATCATTGACACGACTTTCTCCAACCCGCGCGTGGTGGCGCAGTACATTCGTGACTACAAAGTGGGGGGCGTGATTTTCTTTCAGGGTGGCCCCGTGCAACAAGCGCAACTGACCAATTATTACCAGTCCATTTCCAAAGTACCGCTTTTGGTAGCGATGGACTCCGAATGGGGCTTGGCCATGCGCCTAGACAGTGCGGTGCGCTTCCCGTACCAGATGACGATGGGGGCGATTCAGGGCAATGACGATTTGATTTATAGAATGGGCAAAGCGCTGGCGGCGCAAAAGAAACGTCTGGGCGTCCATATCAATTTTGCCCCTTCGGTCGACGTCAACAACAACGCTAATAACCCCGTCATTAACTTTCGGTCGTTTGGTGAAAATCCCCAAAAAGTATTCGAAAAATCGTACGCGTACATGAAAGGAATGCAGGACGGAGGAATTTTGAGTTCGCTCAAACACTTCCCCGGTCATGGAGATACGGGTGTGGATTCGCATTATGATTTGCCCGTTATTCCGCACAATCGCGCCCGATTAGACTCCGTAGAATTATACCCTTTTCGTAAACTCATCGAGAAAGGTGCCGACGGCATCATGATGGCGCACTTGGCGATACCAGTATTGGATACTGCCAAAAATGTGCCTTCTACGCTCTCAAAACCCATCGTAACGGGTTTGCTTAAAGACCAACTGCACTTCAACGGCCTCATTTATTCGGATGCGATGAACATGAAGGGCCTGACCAAATATTTCCCCAACGGAACAGGCGACGCCAAAGGATTGGAAGCAGGTATGGATGTGCTGGAATTTAGCCCCAATGTACCCGCCGCCATTGCCGAAATCAAAAAATCCATTGCCGAAGGACGCATCAGTCAGGCCGAAATAGACGCGCGGGTCAAGAAAGTTTTGGCCGCCAAAGCCTGGGTTGGATTGGCTCAATTCAAACCCATTGAAACCAAAAATCTGATTGCCGATATTAACGACAAAGAATCTGAATTGCTCAATCGCCTGCTCACCGAAAATGCGCTGACGGTTCTGAAAAATGAGGGTTATGTTTTACCCATCAAGCATTTAGATAAAATAACGATTGCTTCCGTTTCCTTAACGGACGCGCCAGCGGCCACGGCGGCCACCAAAGATGGAGTTGTAGCCCTCGGTACTCGTAATGAAACAGCCTCAACGGGCGACCTGACTACGTTCCAAAAAACACTTTCTTTATATACCAACATAGACCATTTTATCATTCATCCCCAAACGCCCGACAGCGTGCAATCACGTATTCGGTCGGCGCTGAAAAGCTACGATGTGGTGCTGGTAGGGGCGCACCTCAACAACATTCGTCCGGGAACAAATTATGGGATTACGCCCACCACAGCAGCTTGGGTAAAAGAGTTGGCCAACAACGGTAATTCAATCATAACGGTTTTTGGAAATGCGTATTCGCTCAATAAATTGGAGGATATTTCAAATGCCAAAGCCTTGGTGATGGCCTACCAATTGACGCCGTTTACCGAAGAGTTGTCGGCGCAATTGTTATTCGGAGCCATTCCTGCCAAAGGCAAACTCCCCGTGACGGTCAATGCGCAGTTTGGCTACGGCGCGGGTTTGGACATTCCTGCCATCGGTCGCCTCAAATACACCATTCCAGAAGAAGTGGGGCTAAATAGCCAATGGCTTTCGTTCAAGATTGACTCACTGGCCAACAACGCCATTGCCCAAAAAGCAACGCCGAGTATCGTGGTTCAGCTGGCCAAAGACGGAAAGGTATTTTATCGCAAAGCCTACGGCACTCATGTGTATCCAACTCCGCTGAAGATGGTAAATGTGCCGCCGCGCCCCGTTCAGTTGACGGATTTGTACGATTTTGCGTCGGTAACCAAGATTGCCGGCTCGACCATGGCCTTGGCACGATTGCACAGCGAAGGCAAATTCAATCTGGACGGAACGATGAAGGATTATTTGCCCAGTTATGACAAATCAAACAAAGCCGATTTGGTCTGGCGGCAAGTGCTGACGCACCAGGCGCGCTTGAAAGCGTGGATTCCGTTCTGGCGTGATACCAAAAATGCCGACGGTACTTGGAAGAAAAAGACCTTTAGCTGGGGCAAAACCGCCCATGGGCCGTACACGGTTCAGGTGACGGATAGCCTTTGGTTGCACAAAAAATACCAAAAGAAGATTTTTGATGCCATTCGCGAATCGCCGCTTAACGAGAAAAAGGAATACATTTATTCGGACTTATCTTTCATTCTGTACCCGCAGGTGGTGCAAAACATCACGGGTGTGCCGTTTGAAGATTATTTAAAAACCAACGTATACCGTAAAATAGGCGCTAATTCGCTGACCTTCAATCCGCGACGCTTTTATGATTTAAGCAAAATTGTGCCCAGTGAGCGGGATACTTTTTACCGCGAAACGCTCATCCACGGGCGCGTACACGACGAAGGCGCCAGCATGTTGGGCGGGCTCAGCGGTCACGCGGGGCTTTTTGGTAATGCGAACGACCTCATGAAAGTAACGCAACTGTACCTCCAAAAAGGCAGCTACGGCGGTGAGTCGTTTATTTCCGAAAACACCATGAACGAGTTTACGAGTTATCAATTCCCCGAGTCGCGTCGCGGCATAGGCTTTGATAAACCCTGCCGGGGAAGAGATTGCGGTAACGCCCCCAAAAGCGCCACGTCGATGAGCTACGGTCATACGGGTTATACGGGTATTATGATTTGGAACGACCCCGCCTATAACCTCAACTACGTCTTTTTGTCCAACCGCGTATACCCCACGCGCGACAACAACAAAATCTCCACCCTCAACGTCCGTACGGCCATTATGCAGGTGGTGTATGAGGGGTTGGGGCTAAAGTAAGGTTTCTATATGCAGACTTTCCAAGACTCAAAGTCTTGGAAAGTCTAATGGCATGGCCTGTCAAAATCTCCACCCTCAACGTCTGCACGGCCATTATTCAGGAGGTGTATGAAGGGTTGGGAGTGAAGTAAAACAAAGACACCAGACAAATTGAAACCCACTAAACGCGTGAAAAACCCTTGGATGTATTTATTGTTGTTTTGCTTTCTGCTGGTGAAGGTAAAACTGCACGCCCAAAACATACAGAAGATTGCCACTTCCCCAAATCCATCAACCGCTGATAGCCTTTTCAAACTTGCTGAAAAATATGACAGTGTGGGCGACTCAAAACGAGCCCTGCCATTGTTTGAAAGCAGCTTATCTATTTACCAAAAACTGGGAAAGCAACGGGAAGTTGGTCATTGTTTTAACTATATCGGGGCAAGTTATTACCGCCAAGGCAACCTTTCTAAAGCCCTTTCTTATTTTGAAAAAGGCGTAGTTGCCTATAAAAAGGCGGGATATAAAAAAGGGGTGGCTGCTTTATTAAACAACGTAGGTGTGATTTATTACAGCATGGGCAATTATCCACAGGCGGTAGAGCTGTATAAACAGACCATTTTTATGCAAGAAAAAATTGGGAATAAAAATACGACTGCTACCATTACAGGAAACATTGGAGGTATTTACTCAAAAATAAAAGATTACCCCAATGCCCTGAAATACCTCAACAAAGCAGATGCCCTTTTCAAAGAGTCAAACGACAAACGAGGAGTTGCCAAAATACTGATGGAGGTGGGTTATATCTCTATGGAGCAAGGCAATTTTGACAAAGCCTTGAAAGAGTTTGATGAATCACTGACCATTGCTCAAAAAGCGAAAGAAAAAGAGGTAGAAATAGAAGTGCTGTCAAACTTGGGAGAGTTGTTTTACCGAAAATCAGATTTTCAAAAAGCGTTGTTCTATTACAACAGCTGTCTAAAAGAAGCCGAAGAAATTGGCAAATTACAGTATAGAAGTAGCTGTAGCATTGCCATTGGCAATATATTCTATCAACTAAAAAAATACAATGAAGCCGTTGGAAAATGCAGCGCGGGGCTAACAATAGCCGAAAAAATGGGTGCGATTTCTATCAAAAAAGATGCCTGCGAATGTCTTTATCATGCTTATAAATCTCTGAATAACACATCGTTGGCGTTGCTGTATTATGAAAAAGTAAATGCTTTTGAAGATAGTTTGAACACAAAAGAAGCCTCCAGTCGAATGATGAACATGGAGTTTCAAAAGCAACAGTTGGTGGACAGCATCGCCTTCGTCAAAAAACAAAGCGCCGCCCAACTCAGACACCAAGCCGAAATACAGGCCAAAGAAAAGCAGCGAAATATCATCATCGCCTCGTTGGGAATGGTGCTGCTGATAGCAGGCGGTTTGTGGTATCGACTGAATTTTGTGAGAAAAGCTAAAGAAACCCTCAAAATCGAAAAAGACCGTTCAGAAGCCTTACTTTTAAATATCCTGCCCCAAGAAATCGCCGAAGAACTCAAACTAACGGGCAGCGTCAAAGCCAAAGATTTTGGAATGGTTTCCATTCTTTTTACCGATTTTCAATCCTTCACCCAAACCGCCCAAACCATGTCACCGCAGCGATTGGTCGAAGAAATCAATGTCTGCTTCGAGGCGTTTGACAGGATTTCAGAAAAATACCAAATCGAAAAAATCAAGACCATCGGCGATGCCTACATGGCCGCAGGAGGCATGGCCAATGCCGACGAAAACTCCCCCCAAAATGTGGTATTGGCAGCGCTGGAAATGCAGGCGTTTATTGCCCAAAGGGCCATCGAAAACCAACTAGCCCCAAAGCCTCACTTTGAAATGCGGCTGGGTATCCACGCTGGTCCCATCGTGGCGGGGGTTGTAGGCGTAAAAAAGTTTCAGTACGACATCTGGGGCGATACCGTCAATACCGCCAGCCGTATGGAAAGCAACGGAAGCGTGGGCAAAGTAAACATCAGCGAGGCATTCTACGAATTGATAAAAGACGACCCACTTTTCTCCTTTGAATACCGAGGAAACATCAGCGCAAAAGGAAAAGGTGAAATCAAGATGTACTTTGTGGAGAAGAACGCTTCAATGCAAATGTAGGAATTGTCTAACGTTGCTTTTGTGCTTAAATCGTGGCTTGTTTTAGAGCGGCTTAAACTTCAGCGTCAGCTTGGTGACCCGTGGTGGGTCATACACGCTGCTGCGGGTTTCCATTTCAAAACCATCTTCATACACGTTGCGCGGGTAGATATTCCAGCCGCCCGTTTTGGTGCTCGTATCCCGCAGGGCAATGACGTTTTGCTTGGTATAGGCTTCCCACTGAAACTTTTTGGTGTCGGCGGCCCCTTTAAAATGGCCCTCAAAACTGCCGTCGGGCAAAAACCGCACCCAATCCATGTAGGTATCAAATTCTACCCCGCTGATGTGCGGTACGCTTTTGCCGTCCTTAAAGATGGGGGCTTCGTCCATCAATATCTCCTGAATTTCCCATTTCGGTACGCTCGTGAGGCGGGTTTGGGCCTCCTGTACGTTGTCGGCGGGGCGGTGGCAAGCCATGAATAAAATCAGAAAAAGGAACGAAAAAAGGCGTGAAGTCATGGTTTTTTATGAATTTTGAAAATCATACTCAATACTATAACGGAATCGGCAGTTTGCAAAATGTTACCGCAAATTCTGCCCGTCATTTCGTCAAACAGCCTTTCCTCTTATGAACCGTATCGACCGACTTACCGCCATTTTAATTCAGTTACAATCCAAACGCGTCGTAAAAGCGCAGGAAATTGCCGACCGTTTCGGAATGAGTTTACGCACCGTCTACCGCGACATCCGGGCCTTGGAAGAAGCCGGCGTACCCATTGGGGCTGAGGCGGGCGTGGGCTATTTTTTGGAAGACTACCACCTGCCGCCCGTTATGTTTACCAACGAAGAAGCCAGTGCGCTGCTGTTTGGGGCCAAATTGATTGGAAAAATGGCCGACGAGTCGCTGCGCGAAGGGTTTGATTCGGCGTTTTACAAAATCAAATCCGTGCTGAAACGCAACGAAAAAGAACACTTAGAAGACCTCGAATCGCGGGTGGAGGTGCTGGCACGGCAGCGCGCGGAGCCTTTTTCGGTGAATTCCCTCAATGTGATTCAACAGGCTATTGTGCGGCAGCAGGTACTGGGGATTGATTACGTTACCAATTTTCATAGCCACAGTACGCAGCGTGAAATTGAACCCATCGGTTTGGTGCATTATAGTTCTCACTGGCATTTGATTGCGTATTGTCGGCTGCGGGGCGATTACCGTGATTTTAGGGTCGACCGGATTCAGAACTTGACCAATACAGAGGTGTTTTTTCCGAAACAAAACTTACTTACCCTGCAAGCCTACCTTGACCGCCTGCGCGTAGAGGAGCAGCTCGAAGAAGTGACCATTTGGGTGCACAAAGGAGCGGCGATGTTTATGCAGGAGCAACGCTATACGTGGGGGTTCCTGTCGGAAGAAGTACACGACAAATACGTCAAAATGACGTTTATGACGCAATTTTTTGAAGGAATGGGCCGTTGGCTGCTGACGTTTGGTAAGCACGTTAGCGTAGAAAGCCCCCTAAAAATGAAAGACATGATGCACACCTTGGCCCTCGAAATTCAGGAGCATTATCTTTCCTAAAACCCTACTGACATACCGTTGTCACTAACGGGTTGTACCTTTGTTGAAGTTAAATAATCAGTCATTTTAATCAACTTTAAACAAAACACAACCATGGCAACAGTCAATCCGTATTTGAATTTTTTGGGAAACACAGAGGAGGCGTTTAACTTTTACAAATCAGTTTTTGGGGGAGAATTTGTCGGGCTTCAGCGTTTTAAAGACACCCCAGAGGCGGATAAATTATCAGCCGCCGATCAGGACAAAATCATGCATGTGGCTTTGCCGATTGGCAGCAATACGATTCTGATGGGAACCGACGCCCTCGAATCTATGGGTCATACGCTTACGCTGGGAAACAATCTGTCGTTGGCCATCGGGGCTGAAAGCAAAGAAGAAGCCGAAAAAATCTTTAACGGATTGGCCGAAGGTGGCGAAGTTGAAATGCCGCTTCAGGATACTTTCTGGGGAGCTTACTTCGGAATGACCGCCGATAAATTTGGCATCAAATGGATGGTTAACTTCGACTATCCGCAAAACTAAACAACCACCCATACAGCCATGAATATCAAAGAATCAAAACCGTACAATGCCCTGGTTTTTCGCGTCGAAACCACCCTGCCAGAATTATCAAACCACGTGGCTCACGTGGCCAAAAGCCTCTACCGCGAAGCGGCGCGCCTCGATTTGATGGTTACGGGGGCCATTCACTGGAATTATTATGGTATCGACGGACAGCCTGACACGAAGTTTCTGTTGGAAATAGCGCTTCCTATTCAAGAAAAAGAGGTGGTTTCGTCGGAGTTTGAGTGGCGGCGTATTGCGGGTTTTAAGTGTGTTTCTGCGGTGTTGGAAGGGCCTTGGGAGCAACTGCCCAAAACCTACGAAACCCTCATTCGTCAACTCCACGCCCAAGGACTTCACATGACCGATGAGTGCCGAGAAATGTACATCAATATGGATTTTGAAACGCCCGAAAACAACATCACCGAAGTGCAGGTGGGAGTTAGGTAAGGTTGAAAACGGAGCATTATTTGGTAAGCGTTAAGCGGAGTATCTGCTTAACGCTTACTTTTTTGTAAAATGATACCCCGTCCCAACTTTCCGAAAATGCCTTGGGTGGGGCTCATACTACGCCATGGCGCGTTCGGCGGCTTTTTCTTCTTTCCAATGTTTCCACCGGGGGCCAAGCAGCTTGTTCATGCCCTTGTCGACCACAAAATGCCGGACAATGTTTGACACGCCACGTAGACGGGTAAACACGCTGTCGTTGGCGCGAAGAGCGATGGAAAAACCGCCGTCTACGTACTGGATAAAGTGCCAAAAAGTAGAGGGGATAAAAATGGTCTCGCCGTGTTCGAGCACGGTATCCCAGCCCACCGCTTTTTTGAAGGCAGGGAATTTTTCATAATCAGGATGCAAAACATCTACGTGGCTCTGCACCGTAAAAGGATGTTGATACAAAAAACGGCTTTGGTCGGGAGCAAACAGCGTTACCCGTTTTCGGGTCTGAAACTGGGTCAAAAAAACCGAAGAGCAGTCGATGTCATAGTGCAATTTTACCACTGCGCCTTGTCCTCCAAAAAACATAAAAGGGTATTCTTTGACGAACCCCGGCATGATGGTCGGCATTCTGACATCGTCGACGAGTTCGGGGGCGTGTTGGAAAATGTTGTACAAAAACATCCGTAATTCGGTCGGCCCCGCTTGAATCAAATCCAAGTATTCGGCAAAAGGCATGTGAACTTTGGGACTCATGTAGCCTTTGCCAGCATCGTGGAAGTCATTGCCGAAAAGTGGGACTTTTAAGTGTCCGTAATTTTGTTTTAAATACTCAAATGTCCACTTTTGGGTAGCGGGCCAATCCGCCGCAAGATCCCGAAAAACGACGGGACGGGCGGGCAAAAGGTATTGTTCTCTGAACTCCTCGGGCGTAAGTCCCGAGCGTTTGTCAATCGGCTGTAACTGCATTGTTATTGATGGCTATTAAGTAAGTAAAACGATTTTCTAACGTATTGAGTATTCAACAAGTCATACCAACGGTATCACTAAACGTTACTGCTTTTATAGACAGTTTAGGCCGTGTATTCACTTTCTACAAACGATTTTTTTTTCAAATTTGTGCCGTCAATCGGGATAGAATTGAGAAAAAAAATGGGAATAATTGTAGATTTATATCCGAAAAAGAAGAAATAATAATGGGCCCCTTGCAGGATAAAAGGAGTAAAAAGTTATTCTAACAACATAAAATTGGCGTTAAATAAAACATAAAGTTGCAAGATTCGGATGAGTCGTTAAATTTGGGGACGTTTCTGCTTTTTTATCTAAAACTGTAACTCCAAAACTCAAAACATTATGCTCGAAGCTGCTGTACAAACCAAAGTAGACCTATGGCTTAGCGGTAATTATGATGCCGATACCAAGGCTGATATTCAGCAACTGGTTGATAAACAAAATTTTACTGAACTTACTGACTCATTTTATAAAGACTTGGAGTTTGGCACGGGCGGTCTGCGCGGATTGATTGGCATTGGCTCCAACCGCATGAATCAATACACCGTAGGAGCAGCAACGCAGGGATTAGCCAATTATTTGAATAAAACCTTTGCGGGACAAAAAATCAGCGTAGCCATTGCCCACGATTGCCGCATCAAATCGGATGTATTTGCGCAGGTAACGGCCAATGTTTTTTCGTCCAATGGCATCGATGTTTATCTTTTCAAAGGACTGCGCCCCACGCCAGAATTGAGTTTTGCGGCACGTCTGCTGGGCTGTAAAAGTGGAGTGGTGATTACGGCTTCTCACAATCCTAAAGAATACAACGGCTACAAAGCTTACTGGGACGATGGCTCTCAGGTGGTGGCACCGCACGATAAAAATATCATTGATGAAGTAAACGCTATTCAGTCCATTGATGATATTAAATTTGGGGGAGATGCTTCCAAGATTCATCTCATTGGCGAAGAAGTGGATGAAAAATACATTGCTCAAATCCTTTCACTTTCGATTTCAAAAGAAGCCATCAAGCGTCAAAAAGACCTCAAGATTGTCTTTACGCCGATTCACGGAACGGGTGTGACGCTGGTGCCGCAGCTGCTCGCCAAAATGGGTTTTGAAAACGTGACCGTTATTGCCGAGCAGGCCGAACCGCAGGGAAATGGATACTTCCCAACGGTGGTGTACCCCAATCCTGAAGAAGCAGAAGCGATGTCGATGGCCGTAAATCGCGCCAAAGAAATCGACGCTGACCTCGTAATGGGCACCGACCCCGATGCCGACCGCGTAGGTATTGCCGTCAAGAACCACCACGGAGAAATCCAATTGTTGAACGGAAACCAAACGGCTACTTTGCTTATCTATTACCTCTTGCAAGCATGGAAAGAAGCGGGTAAGTTGACGGGCAAAGAGTTTGTTTGTAAAACCATCGTAACGACCGACCTCATCGATAAAATGGCGGCGGGATACGATGTCAACTGCTACAATACCCTGACTGGATTTAAGTATATTGCGCAGGTAATCAGAGAGTTGGAAGGGCAGCAGCAGTTTATCGGTGGCGGTGAAGAAAGCTACGGGTACCTCATCGGCGATGCCGTTCGCGACAAAGATGCCATTGCAAGTTGCGCCATGATTGCCGAGTTGACGGCCTACGCCAAAGACAAAGGACTGAGCCTTTTTGATTTGTTGATGGAGGTCTATAAGCAGTTTGGTTTTTATTATGAAGGCCTGATTTCATTGACGAAAAAAGGCAAAACAGGCGCCGAAGAAATCCAGCAAATGATGGCCGATTTTCGGGCTAACCCGCCGCAGTCGATTGCGGGTTCCCCCGTTGTTCGGATTGATGATTATAAGTTTTTGAAACGTACCGAAAACGGTACCACGGTCGACATCCCGTCGGGAAGTATGGGGATTGAGTCTTCAAATGTACTGCAATTCTTTACGGCTGATGGTACCAAATTTACGTGCCGTCCTTCGGGTACTGAACCCAAAATCAAGTTTTACGTGGGCGTAGTTGCCAAGCTAGAACGCAACGAAGATTTTGATGCGGTGTACGAATCATTGAAACAAAAAGTGAAAAATATCGGCGAAGAACTTCACCTGAAATAGGGGAATTTGATATTTTTTTGAAAAAAGTTTGTAGAAATAAAACAAATTAACGTATATTCACGTTACGTTTGAAGTTCCGAAGATACTTCAGAACTTTTCATCATAGGTTAAGTGTGAGAAAAGCCATTCGCATATAGCGTGATGGCTTTTTTGTTTTACATCCTCTTCATTATTTTTACAGCTACTTGCCGTCCCAGCAGTAGACACGTTAAAATTGTTTTTAACTTTGACTTCCGGTTTTACCCACTAATGTTTTTCTAATGAGAAAATCCTTTTTGCTGATTTACCTCTTTCCTTTTTTTATGTATGCCCAGGGTGTTGACGCCACCTACGAGCGCGAATACAAGCGCGGCGTGGCGTTATACAAATCGGGCGATTTTGCCTCCGCCATGAGCGCACTTACCCCATTGACGGCCCGTAAATATACCCACGGCTTGGCGCCTTTTGCGCATTATTATTGGTCGTTGGCGGCCCTCAAAACCAATCGTTTGTCGGAAAGCCGCCAGATGCTGATGCAACTGCGGGAGCGTTTTCCTGATTGGAAAAAAATGGACGATGTACGCTACGTGCTGGCCGATGTGTCTTTTCAGGAAAAACAGTTTGGAGAGGCATTGGACTACCTAGCGGAAATTTCAACCCCTTCCGTCAAAAAAGAGGCTGAAAATCTAAAGCGTTTTTACGTTAATAAACTACAGGACATTGCCTACCTCAAGAGCCTGAACCGCCAACATCCTGCCGATAAGACGGTAGCGTTGGCGCTGATTGATATGATTCAGCGAACGTCCAATGAAAAATCGGATTTAGAGCTGTCGGACCAATTGACCAACCGCTTTGGGGTTGTCTCTTCCAAGCCCTCTTCGCCAGTTACTCCCGTCCGTCAAAGTAATAACAACCTTCAGAAAGGCTATTATAACGTGGCCGTGGCGCTGCCGTTTCGGCTTAAAGAATTCAGTCCCAACCAGCGGGTACGTAGTAATCAATTTGCGTATGATATGTATGAAGGGATGAAGCTGGCTAAGGCCAAATTACAGCAGGAGGGCATTTTGGTCAATCTATTTACGTACGATGTCAGCAACGACCCCGAAGAGATGGTCAATGTGGTCAACAATGCCAATTTTGCGCAAACCGACTTGTTGATTGGACCAGTTTACAATGAGCCTGCCAAGCTGGCCGCAGACTATGCCGAAAGCAACAACATATTTTATGTGCATCCAACGAGCCTAGCGACTGATATTTTGGTGAATCATGCCAATACGTTATTGTTGCAGCCCTCCTTTGAACGCCAGGCGCAACAAAGTTTTGATTTTATGCGCTCGCAGCCTTCGACCAACCGCAAACTGGCCATTTATTACGGAGCATCCCGGCGCGATTCTACCCTCGCGGCTTCCTATAAGGCCAAGGCCACGGAAGCGGGCTACCAAACCATTGATTTTCGCAAAACGCGCGAGAAACTCGACTCAAGTGCTACGATTACGGAAGTAAACAAACCGGGCCACGTGGTGGTTTTTAGTAGTACTGAAACGGATGGAAACAAGGTGATTAATATGCTGAACAAACGGCGAATCAACGTCCCGATTTTGGCGAGTTCATTGGCGTTTAACATGCAAAACGTTGTTTCTTCTACCTTAGCAGGACGAGAAGTTTATATAATTGATACTGAGTTTATTGATACCTCTAAGGCGCAGGTAAGAGATTTTCAGACAAACTATCTAGCCAAGCGAAATACGATTCCGTCGATATATGCCATGCAGGGGTACGATGCCCTTTTGTTTTTTGGCCGTTTGTTGCATAAGTACCGCAATCAACTGCGCAGCGGACTGGATACGCGGGTTTTTGAGGACGATTATCTGCTTTCAGGATTTAATTATAAGAGTTCAAACGACAACCAAGTTGTGCCTATTGTGAAAATGGACGATATGCGGTGGGTGTTGGCCAACGGGCAATAATAAATTTATATCATCTACATCTAATTAAGTAACAAAAACGAATGCAACGTACACAAAGTCAGGACCTTTTTGAAAAAGCAAAACAATATATTCCGGGAGGTGTAAACTCCCCCGTGAGAGCTTTTAGGGCCGTGGGTGGCTCGCCGGTTTTCATCAAGTGGGCCAAAGGTCCCTACATCTACGACGAAGACGGAAATCAATATTTAGAATTCATCAATTCATGGGGACCCATGATTTTGGGTCATGCCCACGAGCTGATTGAAAAGGCGGTTTCGGACGCCATTCAGAACTCCTTTTCTTTTGGTGCGCCTACGCGCAAAGAAGTTGAAATGGCCGAACTGATTGTAGGGATGGTGCCGTCGGTTGAAAAAGTCCGGATGGTCAATTCTGGGACCGAAGCCACCATGTCGGCGATTCGGGTGGCGCGTGGCTACACGGGGCGTGACAAAATCATTAAATTTGAAGGGTGTTACCACGGTCATGGCGATAGCTTTTTGATTTCGGCGGGCAGTGGTGCGGTGACGATGGGCGTTCCCGATAGTCCGGGCGTGACCAAAGGCGTAGCCAACGATACCTTGACGGCTCCGTTTAATGATTTGCCCGCGTTAGAGCAACTCATTGATGCCAACAAAGGTCAAATTGCCGCTTTGATTTTGGAGCCGGTTGTCGGAAATATGGGTTGTGTGTTGCCCAATGCAGGTTATTTAGAGGCCATTCGTTCGTTGTGTACCAAAGAAGGAATCGTGCTGATTTTTGACGAGGTGATGACGGGTTTTCGGTTGGCCAAAGGCGGCGCGCAGGAGCGCTTCGGCATTGTGCCCGACATGACTACGATGGGTAAAATCATCGGCGGAGGAATGCCCGTGGGGGCCTACGGTGGTAAGCGCGAAATCATGGATTGTGTTTCGCCCGCAGGGCCTGTGTATCAGGCAGGTACGCTTTCTGGGAACCCGATTGCAATGTCGGCGGGATTGGCGATGCTGCGTTATTTGGAAGCGCACCCCGAAGTATATACGCGCCTCGATGAAGTTGGAAACACCATTACCGCTGGGTTTAAAGCATCCCTTCAAAAACTAGGGCTGAACTTCACCATCAATCACATCGGGTCGATGTTTACGCTGTTTATGACCGACCAGCCCGTCACGGATTTTACCTCTGCCAAAGCGTCGGATTTGCCGATGTTCGGTCGCTATTTCCAAGCCATGCTTAAGCGGGGTATTTATTTGGCACCGTCGCAGTTTGAAAGCCTGTTTTTCTCGTATGCCTTGGAAGATGCGCACATTCAGCAGCTGATTGAGGCCAACGAAGAGGCCTTACGGGAGGTGATTTAAGGCGGTTTTACCAGATAACTTTTAACCCTTCACTCTCATATTTGTGTACATTTTCATCACAGCTTATGAGAGTGAAGTTATGTTGAATGGCTTGCCAAATAAGCATCTTATCAAAAGGATCACGATGGTAAGATGCTTTGAGACGATGATAAGTGCTGGTGGTTTCCGCGGTTAAAGGAATGACCTTAAATCCCGTAGCTATGGCAGCTGTCGGAAAATCTTCAGGCATATAGCCTTCCAATGTTAATTTGCCAATGGAATACTTTAATGAGATTTCCCAAAAACTAACAGCGCTTACCAAAATTTCATTCTCAGAATTAATAAGCACTTTTTTTGCGGTAGCAGACAACTTCTGTGGCTCTGTTATTGCCCAAATAAGCGTATGGGTATCAAGTAGATAACTCATACGCCCAAAAACTCTTCTTCGGTTATGCTGAAATCCTCCTGAAAGGTGACTTTTCCTTGGTTAGCCAAAATTCCTAAAGTACGTTTTGCAGGCTTACGCGCTGATTTTGGAACGAGATAAGCAATAATTTCCTTTTTTTTTCCAAAAGCAACGGCAATCTCTTCTCCGGCCTGCACTTCCTGGAGTACCTCAGAGAATCGCGTTTTTAAGTCTCCAACAGTCATTATTTTCATTTTACCTATTTTTATTCAAATGTAGATTTTTCTTGTCAACTTGTCAAGAAAAATCCACATTTGAACGCATCGACTAATTTATGCTTTTGCCTTTGAGTCAATGCTGTATTTGTCAATAGAATACGTGTGACGGGGGATTGTTTGAAACTGGAATCCAAGTAACATAATTCTAAAAAAACAGTCTCTAAAATTTCCGAATCACATACACTCCCGTACACAAAAGCACTACGCCTATCAATCGTTGCCAAGTGATGGGGTGGAGCGGGGCGCCGAGTAGCCCAAATTGGTCAATTACCATGGCGGCGATTACCTGCCCCATCAATACCAGAACGGTTACGTTTCCGATGCCTAGCTTCGGTGCAAGCCAAACAACGAGCAAGACGTAGGTGCCGCCCAAAAGGCCACCGATATAGCTCCACTTGGGAGGGGCGGCAAAATGCGTCATGTTGGGAACGGTTTGACGCGATAACACTATATAGGCAGATAGCCCAATGACGGCTACGATAAAGATGGTAAGCGCTGAAAAATAAGGGTTTTGAAGCCCTTTGCCCAAGGCCGAATTCATGGCACTTTGGAAAGGAATCAACACGCCCGCCGTAATGGCAAGCATAATGTACAGAATAGAGTTGTTCATTTTCACTTGTCTGAAAGTAACGTTTTTGCGATGACTTAAATGTAATAATAAATCAAAGGTAAAACTCAATAGCTTCCCTGAAAGATTTGATTAAAAGTAGGCTTTTAGGTTAATAAGCACGATTTAAAACGCCCATTTGCGGAAACACCCCTGTTGGTAGCCAATCAACAGGGGTGTTTCCGTAAAATAAGTGTACGTTTCGCGCTTCAACAATCGCTTCTTAATTCATTCCTATCGTAAATCCGTACTTTCCTTTTGGCGCCAATGATTTGTTGGTCAGTATGATACGCTGCACGGGGTGATTGTCCCATTTGGTTTTAAAACTCACGTATTCCATGCCGTCGGTAGAAGGTAAGTCGGTAGAAATGCTCCAAAGTTTGGGGTCATATTGCAGCGTAACGGTTTGGTTTTTCCACGTCTTGAATACGACTTTCCCAGGCGAGGTGATGTCGATGTCGCAAACGGTCATAAAGATTTGCTGCAACGAATTGGGCTTTTGATTGAGCGCGTAATCGTCGTTGATTTCTACGGTGTTTTTGGCGCGGTTCAACTTGACGGTACGGTTCCAAGCCGCAATGCCAGCGGCTTTGTCGTAGCTCGGCGCAATGTTCATACTCAACGATGATTCTTTGTCGTTGACGGTGCTTTTTACGTTGGTGGCTTCGTAGCTGCGGCCCGCGATTTGTCCTAAGCCGTTGATGATGGGTAGGTTATGGTATTGCGATTGCGTAAACCACAGTTCGTAGCGCTTAGATGAAAACGTGCGTGCCGTGTAATTTCCGCGCCCTGCGTCAATGATGACGGGTTCACCGTTGGCGTAAAGTAGAAAATCGCCCACGTCGTTGTGGTTGTGGCTTTCGGCATTATGGCCGCCGTGGGTTGCCATATAAAAACCGTTGTCGGCGCGGGTAGTCAGCACTTGAATGTCATTAAACCACGCGTTTCTTACGGGTTCGTAGCTGTTTTTGGCGGGCTCAATGTTCTTGAAAGTCAGTAGGTTCTGAATCTTGCGCATCCGGTGAAAGCCGTTGTTGGAAATGGCCGTTGGGTATTTCTCTACTGCCCATTTGCCAAACTGCTTCAATTGCGGGTCGTTGATTTTTTGCCCAAAACGGTACAGCATAACGCCGTCGGGTTTGAGTTTGGGGTCTGCGTCGGCGAAGTTGACGAAGTAATCGTTGGAAATATGGGTTTTGTACACGTACGAAGCCATTTTCTGAATCAACGGTTCATTGTAAATCGCCACTTTGTTTTTTGTGGCTTCGTCGAGCAATTCTAGGCAGTCAAACACGCAAGCCCCCGCCGCAAACCAATAACTCGGCCCTTCGTCGCAGCCGCCGTCTTCGCCCAGTCCGTTTAGGTACAAATCCAATCCCAGCATGGTGCTATGCAGCGATTCTGCCCGACGGGCTTCGTCTTTTTCGAGCAGCAGCGTGGCCGTCATCCAGTTGGACATAATCCACGGATTCCAGTTGTTGACCGCATTTTTTTTGCTCATCCAGCCATAACGGTCGGGGTTTTTGAGCATCGGAATAAAGAGCCGTTGGTTGGTTTCGTGGTAAATGCGCTTACGGATGAGCTTGTTGATTTTATCCAGTTTGTCACCCACAAAATAGTCGGTCAATGCCAAAACGGACGCGGTTTCGGCGGCAAAAAGATCGACGATGTTATCTTCTACATTGGGCAACCCTGTACCGCTAATGTGAGCGGGAACACCCCAAAAGCTTTCTTCACAGATAGACCAAACACCGTTGAGAATGGCTTCTGTAAAGCGACCCTTGTCTTCAATGCTTTCGGCCAACACCAAGTCAATCAAAGCGTTACGTTTGCTAAAAGAGATTTTACTGTGACGCTCGCGGTCGCCAGAGCGCACAAAATCGAGTGAAAGCGTGGCCGAGATGGGCTCAAATTTATAATCCAACAAGGCTTCTCCTGCCTTGAGGGTGCGCACAATGACGGAGTCGGGGAGGGCGGCTTTCCACTCGCTAACGGTTTTGGGATAAGGCTTGAATTGATTTTGCGGAATCAGGGATTGTTTGACCACTTCCAAGGAGTATTTATTCCCAAGAATGTTGCGTTGGGTGACTTGGGCGTAGCCTTGCATCAGCCCCCATTGGCTAAATAAAACAATCGTGAGGATAACAAGTTTTTTCATGTTGGGATAGAGGTTTGTGAATAATCTAATGCATTCATTCAATGTAAAGAAGGCAAAGGTGAGACCCTGATACTTGAATTTGGCGGGAAATAATGAGTTGACTATCCCCGACTGGGCGTCCCCGACTGGGCGTCCCCGACTAGGCGTCCCCTTTTCAAAAATTTGAAAAGTCTGCAAAAATGCCCTTGTGGTGTGATTCCTCTGGGGGTTAATCTAAAAAAAGAGTCCGCCATAAGTAAAAACCCGTAATTAGCCGTTTTACTTAATCTACAACTGTTTATTTTTGATTCTCTCTAACATATAACGTTCAATAACCCATGCATTTAAATAAACAGGCCAAGATTCAACTCTCGGCATCGCTCGGAGTCGCCTTTCTGGTGGTTTCGTGTATGAAAATGCCGCGCAGTAGCCAACCTGTGATGATCAAGGAAGACCCTGCAAAGGCGTTGGCCAACGCCCGGGAAATTCGCGAGAAAACGGCCATAAAACTGGCCGACGGGCTACAAATGAGCCTTTGGGCGTCTGATTCGCTCGCCCCTGACCCCGTGGCGATGTCTATCGACGATAAAGGGCGAGTGTACCTCAACCGTACCAATCGCCAAAAAAATTCCGAGTTTGATATTCGTGGGCACCGCGACTGGATGACCGAATCTATCGGTCTGCAAACGGTGGAAGACCGTCGGGCGTTTTTGCGGAAGACCTTCGCTCCTGAGCGCTCCGCCGAAAATTCGTGGCTGGCCGACCTTAACGGAGATGGCTCGCACGATTGGCGAGATTTGGCGGTGGAAAAAGACGAAATCTGGCGCTTGGAAGATACCAACAACGACGGAATCGCGGATGTTTCGCTCCGTATTTTGGAAGACTTTTACGAGGAAGTTACCGACGTAGCGGGTGGAATGTTGGTGCGAGCCAAGGATATGTTTGTAGGGATAGCCCCCGATTTGTGGCGGCTCGAAGACCGCAATGGCGATGGTATCATTGACAAAAAAACTTCGATTAGCCACGGCTACGGGGTCCACATCGGTTTTGGTGGCCACGGGATGTCGGGCGTTATTGAAGGGCCCGACGGTCGTATTTATTGGAACATCGGCGACATCGGAGCCAACATCACCGCTCCCGACGGAAAGAAACACGAGCATCCCAACTCGGGTATCATTGCGCGCTCCAACCCCGATGGCAGCGATTTTGAGATTTTTGCCCACGGCCTGCGCAACACCCACGAGTTTGTGTTTGACGAATACGGAAACCTGATTTCTTCTGACAACGACGGCGACCACCCTGGTGAAAGTGAGCGGTTGGTTCACGTCGTGGAAGGTTCCGATGCGGGCTGGCGTTCCAACTGGCAGTATGGTAAATACACCGATCCCAAAAACAATAAATACAAGGTGTGGATGGACGAAAAACTGTTTAAGCCCCGCTGGGACGGACAGGCGGCGTATATCATTCCGCCCATCATGAACTACCACAACGGCCCCACGGGCATGGTTTACAATCCGGGTACGGCTTTGGGCTCAGATTGGAAAAAGAAGTTTTTCTTGGTGGAGTTTGTGGGTACACCTACGCGCTCGCACATTTGGTCGTTTGGCCTCAAACCCAAAGGCGCGTCGTTTGAATTGGATGGTGAGAAAGACATTGTCAGCGGTATTCTGCCCACAGGTATTAAATTTGGCCCCGACGGAGCCTTGTACGTAGCCGACTGGATTAACGGCTGGGATACCAAGAATTACGGTCGCGTGTGGAAACTCGACGTAACCAAAGAAAAGAACGATTTGGCGGCGGTGCGTCAGGAAACAAAACGCCTGATTCAGTTGGATTATGCTTCGCAAAGTGAGGATATGCTGTATTCGCTATTGTCGAATGTGGACATGCGGATTCGTCAAAAAGCGCAGTTTGAATTGGTGAATCGGGGTGCAAAAGGAGTCCCGATGTTGACCAAAGCCATTGACCAAACTGAAAGTCAATTGGCACGGATTCACGGCATTTGGGGCGTGGGGCAATTGGCCCGCGTCAACAAAGCCAATGCGTCGATATTGTTGCCTTTGTTGAAAGACAAAGACCCCGAAATCATTACGCAGGCGGCCAAAATGCTCGGCGATGCCCGCATCGCTACGGCAGGCATTGAGCTGATTCCATTGCTCAAAAACACCAGCCCACGCGTTCGTTTTTATGCCGCTGAGGCGTTGGGGCGAATTGCCTACGCTGATGCCGTAACGCCCCTGATTGAGATGATTGCGGCCAACAACGACGAAGACGTGTATATCCGTCACGCGGGCGTGTTGGCGTTGTCGAGAATCGGGAAAGCAGAACCAATGGTCGCCTTGGCCAACAACCCAAGCAAAGCCCTGCGTACAGCGGCGGTATTGGTGCTGCGACGGATGAAAAATGATAACATCGCGTTGTTTCTCAACGACAAAGACGAATACATCGTGGCCGAAGCCGCGCGCGGTATCAACGACGACCTCTCGATTCCGGGGGCGCTGCCTACGCTGGCCGCTAAATTGCAAGACAAAAGCATTACGTCTGACGTGATTCTGCGCCGCGCCATCAACGCCGCCTTGCGCGTGGGTACCGACAAAGAATTGGATATGTTGGTGGCTTTTGCTACCCGCACCGACATCAAAGATGATGTAAAAGCGGAAGCCCTAGCCACTTTGGGTACGTGGGCGAATCCGTCGGTACTCGACCGCGTGGATGGTCGCTACCGGGGCAAAATCGAACGCGACCCCGCTGGCGTACGGACCAAAGTTACGCCGCATATCGCTAATTTTTTGAAAGAGAAAAATTCCGAATCGCTGATTGCGGTGGCAGGTTTGCTGGCCGATTTGAAGATTACGAGCGCCAACGCGCAATTGGCCGAACTTTATGACGCCACTACCGACCCCAAAGTGAAAGCCGCGATTTTGCCCGCGCTGAATCAGCTAAGCTACGCCCAAATGGATGCCCTCATCAAGAAAGGCATGGACGACAAAGACGAAAGCGTGCGTACCGTGGCGTTGGGATTGTTGGACAATAAAAACGTAACCAAAGAAAGCCTACCCGCCATCGTGAGTTCTATTTTTACCAAAGGCACGGTGCGTGAGCAGCAAAAAATGCTGGAAGTGTTGGGCAAAATGGAAGCCGACAAAACGCAGGTGATTTTGGGCGATTTGATTGACCAATTGGCCGCCAAAAAACTCTCGCCGAACCTATCTCTGGAATTGAAAGAAGCCGTGGATGCCTCAGGTGTAGCAACCTTAAAAACCAAAATGGCGTCGCTCAAACCCAATGCTTCGGCCTTGGATGAATACGCCGAAACGATGTATGGTGGCAATCGTTTTCAGGGTCGTAACATCTTCAACACCAACTCCACCGCTCAATGCGTGCGCTGCCATGCGGTGGGTGGTACGGGCGGTGCGGTAGGCCCCTCGCTGACCCACATTGGCGATGTGCTTACCCGTGAGCAGCTGTTGCAGGCGCTTGTGGAGCCAAGTGCTCGCATTGCGCCGGGCTACGGTTCGGTGTCGCTTACACTCAAAGATGGGCAGGTGGTAAACGGTACCTTGGCCAAAGAAACCGCCGAGGAGCTAACCATCAATACCTCCGACGCCGAGCCGTTGGTGATTCCCGTTGCGCGCATTACCAAACGTGAAAACATGCCGTCAGGTATGCCGCCGATGGGCTCGCTGCTCTCCAAAAGAGAGATTCGGGATGTGATTGAGTATTTGGCGAATTTGAAAAAGTAGGACGTTTTTATATCCGTGTTTCGTCAGAATCCGTGTCATCCGTGTTCCATTATTGTCGTTAAATGGGACACGGATGACACGGATTTATACGGATTTTTTCAGTTTTTTTTTGTCATTGTCGAATAGTTTGCGGCGGAGTTCTGGTTTTTTGCCGAAGTTTAGGAGGAGTCCTACTTCAATATTAGTGGCTCTTAGGTAGTTTACTAATTGATTTTCAAAGGCATCTACAATACCTTCGGCGGCTTTTAGCTCTAAAATTATTGTGTCGTTTACTATCAGGTCGGAGTAGTATTCGCCTACTTCATAGCCTTTAAAATGTACTTTTATTTGTTTCTGGGCTTCCACTTTGAAACCTCTGTTTTTCAGTTCTAAGTATAGAGCGTTTTGATATACTTTCTCCAAAAATCCAAAGCCCAATTCATTGTAAACGTCATAAAATACTTTGATAATTTGCTCCGTCAGTTCGTTATGTTTGGTGTCTTTCAGCATAAAAATAAAATTTTTAAAAATCCGTCTAAATCCGTGTCATCCGTGTTCCATTTTTTAGCACACGGATGAGACGGATTTAGACGGATTTAATTGCTGCACGCCACATTTGGGCCAATCCTTGCCTCAAAATACTTGCCTACGCCCCTTGCTTCAAAGCCCGGGTTCAGTGTTATCGAATTGGGCGCTTTGAAATCTATGGCACCGGCAGGAGCTAAGATTTTGGCGGTGGAAGTGATAGTCTGAATGGCACCGCCTGCGTAGGTGGGTGAGTCTATGGTACCCGTGATGCTGCTGTTATTGACCTGTGATGGCGTATTGCCCAAAAACTCATACGCTCCCATGTCTGCTGTGGCGTTGAAATTTCTTGGATTACGGTCTAAATCTAAGGGATTGATGCCTACATTATCTCCAGCACCGATGGCTTTGCTGCACCATTTTAGGCGATAATTTCCAGCATCACTCTTCACCGTATTTGCTACCGGACTTACAAACTGTGGATTGGTAGTACCCACCAAATTGCCATTGGCAGTGCTGGTTTCGCCTTGTATTAAGCTGTTGGTGAAAGTATTAGTTGTAGCCGCTTGCATGATATTTGAAATTCCACCATTAGCATTGTCTTTTATGATAGTGTTTTTAATTGTATTACTAAAAGGGGTAGTACTAGTGATGGTACTTGGGGTAATGGATATTCCATTTCTACCATTTGAAGCTATAGTGCAATTGATAATATTTAAATCCGAATAGAGATTTATAAAAGAAATTCCGTGTTGCCCATTATTAGCAATCAAGCAATTTTGATAATTTGAAGTCCTACCTTCATCGTCATATATTCCACTGCCACTGTTTCCTGTTATTATGCAATTTGCGACTATTATATTTGAAGTTCTAATATTTAAGCCTTCTTCATTATCTATTATTCTGCAATTACTTATTTTGCAGTTTACGGAGTTGCCATATATACCATCATAACGCCCCCCAATGACTTTAAATCCATCAAAAACAACGTCTTTGCCAATATTTACAACGAAATAAGAATTATCATTTCGATTTGAGGTAAAAACAAAAGGGGTGTCGTTGCTTCCTAAATCGCCTGAAAGGGTAGTTTCATTAGTGCTATGTATCAATGCCAAATTGCGTTCGTTGATACTTTTTTCAGTTCCCGCAAAACCACCGTAAATTTTCATCCCAGATAGGATATTGAAATTATCATTTTTATTGTTGGTGGTAGAAGATTTGTAAGCTGAGGTACCTTTGGCTACATAAATTTCAAAAAGATCGTTGCAGGTATTAGCTGTTAGAGCAGATCGTAGGGTATCATAGGCATTTGCCCAAGAGCTACCATTTTTGTTCCCAATATTAGGTGTATTATTCACATATTTCACCTGCCCCGTTACAAAATTGGAAGCATCACCTGTTTTAGCAAAGTTGTTTAATGTACCGTTATTGGCACTGTTTGAGGCTTCGTTTATTTGGCTAATGAGGGTATTTGTGCCATGCGGTACGCCATTGCTGAAATTATAGGCAGCTTGTAAATTGATAGCATTGGGGGTTTTGCAAAAGCGTTCGTCGGCTATTTGTGTGGCGGTTTTGGCAACATTCCAAATGCGTATTTCGTCTATTTCACCTTTGAAGTACCTCCCCTGAATACCCCTCACCCCAATGTATAAGGGTGAATTGTTAGTGGTAGTTGCATTCGTGTTATCAGTTACACTACCTTGCAAAATGCCATCTATATACAAACTCATGGTTTTAGGACTACCGGATGCTACTGTCATGGCTACATGATGCCATTGGCCATCATTTATTTTGGCAGTTGACATAATATTAGGGCCATTTGTGCCATCGTATCTGGCAATTTGTACTTTTCCGTTGTTAGCTCCTGCGGTTTGATTCAAATAACGCATAACAAACGGATAGCCACCGGTTCCATCCCATTTTTCAAGAAAGTCATTGTCTTGCTGCCCAATATCTGTTTGCGTAGCGTCAGGCTTTACCCAACAAGTTACGGTAAACTCTTGATTGGCGGCAAAGTTGCCAACATTATTTGGTATCGAAACATAATCATTAACCCCATCCAAATGGAGGGCTACGTTTTGGGGGGTGTTGTCGCCTGCTATAATTCCCGCAAGTGAAACTAAGGCGGCAGGGCTTGGAGTAGTTGGAAAAGCAGCGGTTATCGAAACAATGTATTCGTTTTCGTTGCCGGTAACATTAAACCCTACAAAAGCACCACTATTAAAGCCCCCCGTTTGTGTAGCAGAGTTTCCCAAATTTGTGGTGGCTGTTAGTTGTATGTCATCAAGCGTAACATTGATACCACCTGCATTAAGTGCGACGGGTTGGCAGGAAAATTTCCTTACATTATTTCCATTAAACTTTATAGAAATAGAGGTATTGGTGGTATTGGTAGAAATAGCGTTTAAGATATTTTTTATTCCACCCGTGGCAGATACCAAGTAGGTAAAATCATTTTGAGGCGAAGGTCCTGACACTACGTATGGATTGGTTTGCACGCCATTAAGGAAGGTTTGTTGCGTAAAAGAATAGCCCCCAATGCCATAGAAAGTGTTTCTCTGAGCAAAGTTGAAGGCCACAATCTGTGCCTGTGCTGCCCACGAGTAAGTGATGAGTAGGAAAAGGAATAGTTTTTTCATGGGGTTTTGTGTGAGATTTTACTACAATTTGGTGGTTTTTTGCATATTTTTTAAAAATAAAACTTCCAATCTCACCTCATTGCTTTATTACCAACACATTAATATTTGTACCAGCCGTTATTGTCTCATTGTCTTCCCGCCTGATTTCCCAAACGGCTCCGTCCCATTTGGCATAATAACTGGTACTCGTTCCTCCAGCAATACCTGTGGCACGGGTAACAAATATCAAATCGGTTTGGGCATTTGCCGAGGTGGTAGGTATAGGCATAGAAAACACATTGGCATTTGCCTCTAACCGAAGTGCCGCAGGGCTGCTGCCTGATACTTTGATACCACCTTCTACGTGCAGGGCATTGCCGACTGATGCAATATGCAATTTTGCATCAGTCGGACTCATCGTTCCGATGCCTACGTTGCCATTGCCCTGTATCCGCATGAGTTCGTTGGAGCTACTGGCACTTGCACCTGCATAAAAAATATGAGCTTCGGTCGTATTGGGTATTTGGTAACGAATGCCTCCACCCACGCCAAAACCCGTAAACTCATGGTCGTTGTCGGCTTGTTCGACCATCACAATTTTACGGTTTGAAATGGTATTTTCAAATTGCAAAGGAGCGTTGGGCGTAAGATTACCAATGGCAAGAAAGCCTTTGGAGGATAATCTCATGGCTCGTTGAAATATGTTTGTATTAGGTTTTGTGATATCGAAAGATATGCCAGTAGCTCTTGATGTTGCGGTAAAGTTTTCTTCGGCAGCAATAATAATCCTTGCGTTGGGTATATTTGGCGTAGCTCCTGCTTCTCCTCTTGCGTTAATAAAGAACAAAACTCTTCCGCTCGTGACGGGTAATCCTTCATTGTTTGCACGGTAGGCACTGATACCAACATCGCCCACTCCTGTACTTTGAAGACTCAAAATACTTGGCGATACCGTAATACTCTGCCCAATAGCGGTAAAAGCGGCTGAAAGTAGAATAAGAAGGTAGCAAATAGTCGTTTTTTTCATGGGAGGATTGTGAAAGATTTCGTAATTACTTTGCTATAGAGCCATATTCAAGCTATTTTGATTGTCCATAGGCATTCATGTCTAAATTAACTGCCACAGTTTTCCAGAATTTGAATTGTTTCGTCTCGGTTTTGAGTTTACTATCATATTTTGTGTGTCCTTCACTTTTTATGTGTCTCAAATCAACGATTACTTCTATATCAAAAAACGCTACCCCATTGGCGTTTTTTGGGGCAAGGTAGGCAGCTTGAACCGGCAAATAAAGTCCTTTGCCCATGGCGGGGTCGGTTAAGCCGTACACATTATAGCCATAATAATTTTCTAATGTAAAAGCACCGATAAAACCATCCCAGAAACTCTGCCATTTATCCTTATCGGTGGCATCTTCCCATTTGTTATAAGGTTTTAAACCACCTGCTTCACCATCGTAGCAGCCCGTCATCCGGATAGTGTGCGTTGCCACATTGCCATTCATGGTGGGTGGGTCTAAAGTAAAACCTTTCACGATACGAGAAAATGTCTTATTCTCGGTTTTAGTCACATCTACCCCCCCACTGGGTCCATCTTTACTGGCACTAAGATTTACGTTAAACGTATTTTCCAAACTTGATGTCATCACTCCTTCGTCGGTGTTACTCACTTTAGGTACTTTTACCAATTGTACATTTGAGGAGTTGACAATGCGGACCGTAGCTTTTTCATAAAACCAGCCTCTTGCTTTTTTATTATTTTCATCCAGCCCCTCTAATTGGTCCCTTAGTAAAGAACCATCCAAGTCAACCACAATGACTTGCGAACCGCTATTGCTGACATGGATATTCGGCGTAACGGTAAGCGATAGATTCACGGCTTGTTTACCGGAGGTATAACCTTCACGAGTTTGGTTAAACGGGAGTGGATTCATAAACACGTGGATATTATCGGCAGAAAGCTTACCTGTGACAATATCCGCAATTTGACTTCCTTTTTGGACAAACGAAGCGTCGTTTTTATAGGCTACCTCTTCTGTTCGAGCTGCAATAGAAAGAAGGCCATTACTCATTGTTCGGATAAAGTGATTGGGGAAGTTAGACGATTCATAAGAATAGCCCTTGCCTGCTAAACCAGCAACTTGCCGAAAAGAGGCATCGGCCTTATCTAAATCACTGGAAAGTGTCGTCAACATAATTCGAGAATTCTGATGCCTCAAATACTTGCCCGGATTATTCACCGACTCGAAAGAAATACAATCCGCACACTTAGTATCTACCCCTTTCACAAGTATAAATGTGGCATCTTGCTTATCGATTTTTGTACTAAGTTTCGCAATTCTAACCCCGCTACTGGGGAGGTGCCTGACAAAAACATCAGGTTTGTTTATTACTTCTAATGAAATAAGTTGTGAGGTGGAAACACTTTGTGCTGCAACATTTGCAACACAAAAAACACTAATTAACACAATCGCCAAAACTTTAAAACTGTAACCGAAAAAAGCAAGGAGGTTGAAAAGAGAGTTCATTTGATAAAAGTTTAACTGGTTTGTGCCATGAAGTAAAAACCAAACCAGAAGATTTCCTTTGCAAAATCAGGTTTGCAAAGGATTTAATTTTGTAAAAGATTTTGCAAAAGGTATATTTATCAGCCTTTTTCCTGCTACTCATTCGTTTATGCTGCTTAAAGACAAAATTTATTTGCACGAGCTTCGCGAACAATTCTTACTTAAGGTTGTAGATGAATGGCCTTCCAAATGGCAAAAAGAGTTTGATGAATTCAGCAGTTTTGAGGCACTTAAAAGCAAAAATGCGTTTTTGGAAGCGCTGCTGGTCGATATAGAAGTAGTATTACACCGACAGCTCAACGGTGAAGCCAAAAACGAGCTGTTCAGTAAAGATTTCCTGCGCCGCTTTATTTTTGAATACGGCACCAAAGAAGTTCGTATCCAAACCCGTTCCCGCAACGTCATTGCGGTATATCTAGGTTATGCCAATTGGGATGATTTTCAGCAAAAAAACAACGACCTCGACCGCCAAAACATCCACATCAACTACGTCAACATCGAAGAATCCTTATTGCCTGCCCTTCGTAAAATGCAGGTAATACCGCTTTTGGATGAACCCTACACAACGTTTCAGGCAGTAAAACCGAGGTCTTCTGTTTCCAGATTTGTCTTTGGTTTTTTTTGGCTGATTGCTTTATCGGTTCTTTGTTATTTTAGCTTTGATTGGTGGCAAAACCGACCGTTTTCTTCCCAAGAGCTCAAAGAGGTGGAGTTCAAAGTCATCAAAACGGTGGGGCAGTACCCACAAGCGGCACGGATTTTTTATGATGTGTCGAGCCTGCCAAGGGTACAAAAAGTAGAAGTGGAGTTGGGCGTAGGGCAAGTCTTTAACGCCCAAAAAGTAAAAGCCTTTTTTACTGATTCTGAGAAATTGATAGATACCGTGGCGCAAACGTATTTTTATCCGGGTATTTATCGGCTTGTGCTGAAAGTAAACGGGCAAGCCATCAAAACACACCACCACGTAGTGTATTCAAAACCGTCTACTTGGTCTTCTTGGGGCTACGGGCTGGCTTACGAAAAGGCCTGGGCTACCAACATCAGTACCACCAAAGATTATATCGACAACGGGGTACTGCACTTTGACCCGCAGGCTTTCCCCAACGAAATCAAAGGTGAATTTGACTACCGGCAGGCTCTCCATGCCCTCACCCAAGATTTTGGGGTTTCTTTTGACAGCCTGACCATCGAAGCCCGCCTCAAAAACCCCGAAAACGAAGGGGGAGAAAGTTGTTATGATATGGAAATCAACGCTTTCGACAAAAACTTCAACGCGCTTGCCGTGAAGATTGTTCAGGAAGGCTGTACCGATTTTGCCCAATTGACCGTGGGGGCAAGTGTTTTTAGGCGGCAAACGCCGCACGCAGGCAAAAACGTAGACTTAGACCGGTTTGGAATCAATCACAATGAGTGGAATGTTTTGAAAATCAAGACACTGGGGTCTGAATTCTGGGTTTTTGTCAATGACAGAGAAGCGTATCAAGGCCATTTTAAGACCAAAGACCCCAGTACTGAGTTGGTGGATTTGCGCTTTTTATTCAAAGGCGCAGGTTCAATAGATTGGGTCAAAGTATCCAACTCTTATACGGGAAAAGTAGTGTATCAAACCGATTTTTGAAGCAAAAGCTAAATGGCCGCTTGCTCGCGTTTCTTTACTGGGCTTTTCTATTTGTTGATTATCAACACCTTGGTCAACGCAATAGCTCTTAAAATAGCGTTGAGATTTGAGTATCCATAAAAAAGAGAAGGCAGCAGCGCCTTCTCTTTTTGGTATGCTAGAAAGTTGAAAATTAAATACTTGGATAGCCTTCCAGCTCTTTTAGCCCGGATTTCAATTCTTCGTCGGTCAGGAAGTGGTCGGAGAGTTTGCCGTCAAAATAATCCATGTAGGCCTGCATATCCAGGAAGCCGTGTCCGCAGAGGTTGAACAATATGGTTTCCGATTTACCCTCTTCTTTGCAACGTTGGGCTTCACGGAACACTTGCGCAATGCCGTGCGTAGCTTCGGGAGCGGGGATGATGCCTTCGGCTTTAGCAAAAGCAATGCCCGCTTCAAAGCATTCCAACTGCTGAATGGCGTTGGCTTCAATGAGGCCGTCTTTCAACAATTGCGAACACAGCACCGACGCACCGTGGTAGCGCAAACCACCCGCGTGGATGGCCGCAGGGCGGAAATTGTGGCCCAAGGTGTACATTGGCAACAATGGCGTAAAACCAGCCGAGTCGCCGAAGTCGTAGCGGAATTCGCCTTTGGTCAATTTAGGGCACGATGCCGGCTCTACCGCGATGGCGCGTACTTTTTTGCCCTGCGTGATGTTTTGGTGCAGGAACGGAAACGAAATTCCCGCAAAGTTGGAGCCGCCACCCAAAGGCGCAATGACAATGTCAGGAAAATCGCCCGCCTTTTCCATTTGTACCAAGCATTCTTGTCCGATGATGGTTTGGTGCATGAGCACGTGGTTTAGTACACTACCGAGGGCGTATTTGCAGTTTTCGTCCTGCACGGCACATTCGATGGCTTCAGAAATGGCAATGCCCAAACTGCCGGGCGTGTCGGGGTACTGGGCCAGAATTTTACGGCCCGATTCGGTTAGCTCGGAAGGAGAAGGATAAATTTTGGCCCCAAACGACTCGATGAGTGCTTTGCGATAGGGTTTTTGGTTGTAGCTGATACGTACCTGAAACACCTCACACTCAATACCAAACATCTGACACGCAATGGCCAAGGCGGTGCCCCACTGCCCTGCACCCGTTTCGGTGGTGATACGCTTGACGCCTTCCATTTTGTTGTAGTACGCCTGCGCCACGGCCGTGTTGGTCTTATGACTGCCCGACGGGCTTACGCCTTCGTATTTGTAGTAAATTTTGGCGGGGGTGTCCAGCATTTTTTCGAGTCGATGCGCCCGAAACATTGGTGTAGGCCGCCATAATTTATAAATCTCACGTACTTCTTCGGGAATTTCAATGTAACGGTCCTGTGAGACTTCCTGCTTGATGAGTTCCATCGGAAACAACGGAGCCAAGTCGGCAGGGCCTACGGGTTGCTTCGTGCCCGGATGAAGCGGAGGCAGCGGTTTGTTGGGCATATCTGCCTGAATGTTGTACCAATGTCTCGGAATTTCATCTTCCGACAGCAGGATTTTGTACTGTTTTTCGGCCATGATTATTGGAATTAAGGGTGTTTGAAAATTTGCCGCTAAACATAAAAAGTATTTTTATGAGGCACAATGAAAATGCTCAGTATTTGTTTGATAATCCTGACAGGATTCATGACCACCGCCGATAGAGGTTATTAATCTTCAAAACTGTACAGATACGGTGCTTTATGGGCCTTGCCCAAATATTGCTTTTCGTGGCGTTTTAAAATCTCCAGACTGAGCATTTTTCGTTGAAATGTAGTTCGACGGATTTTTTCTCCCAAAATGGCTTCGTACACTTTTTGCAGGTCGTTCATGGTAAACCGGGCGGGCAACAAATTCATACCCACCAGTTTACGGTCTAGGTTGTCGCGCAGGGTTTGCAGGGCTTTGGCTACGATGTCGGCGTGGTCAAATATGAGCGGTGGCAGCGCATCAATGTCGTACCACTCGCACGAATCCGATAAGGCATCGGGTTGGGGAACTACCTCTTTATAATTGATTAGGGCATAATAGGCCACTGAAATGAACCGGTCGAGCAGCCATTCATATTTCTCCAAAGAATAGTTGCCAGATTCCAAAATCGTTTGCATGATTTCGGGTTTATAGCGGGCGGTATCTCCAAACGTATAAAATTGCTCCAAATAAATATTGTCTAGTCCCGTGCGCTCTTTCAATCCTCTCCGGACGGCGTCGTTCAGGTTTTCGTTTCGCTGGACAAAGCCGCCTGGCAACGCAAAGAATCCAGTATTATGGTACTCCATGATTAAGATTTTCAGCGAGCCTCCCGAAAAACCAAACACCACCGAGTCGAAGGCAATATTCGTTAAAAAGTCTTTTTGGTCCACCAATTCCAATGGTTAAGTTCAATTTTTTGTGGCAATCTACCAATTTTTTCAAAAATAAATAGGGAATTTTCAAAAAGTGAATTATTATTGTCACAAATTGAGACAATGAATAAAATTAACCCAAAAAAATGAAAAGAAAAGGCTATTTGTTAGGGGTGCTTTGCTTGTTGAGCGGCGCTGTGCTGGCACAAGGAAATAACGCTTTTGCGGTACAGACAACCATCGAAAACGGAATCATTGAAGGAAATTACGATACCAAAACGGGCATTCAGACCTACTTTGGCGTACCGTTTGCCAAGCCACCCGTCGGAAATCTGCGCTGGAAAGCGCCCCAACCCGCCGACAATTGGCAGGGTGTGAAAGAAACCAAAAAATTTAGCCCACGTCCTATGCAGAAAATTGTGTTTGGCGATATGAATTCCCGCTCCAACGGCCTGAGTGAAGATTGCCTTTATCTCAATGTTTGGACGCCTGCCAAACGAAACACCAAAGGGTTGCCTGTGCTATTGTACTACTACGGAGGCGGCAATGCCGCGGGCGACGGCTCCGAGCCCCGCTACGACGGTGAGTCAATGGCCAAGAAAGGAATCGTGGTCGTTACGTGCAATTACCGTCTCAATATTTTTGGATTTTTGGCGCACCCCGAACTCTCAGCCGAAGCACCTTATAAAGCATCGGGCAACTATGGAATGTTGGACCAGTCGGCGGCGCTGAAATGGGTGGAGAAAAACATTGCCGCTTTTGGAGGTGACCCCAAAAAAATAACCATCGCGGGTGAGTCGGCGGGCTCAATTGCCGTCAGTATGCAGATGTCTTCGCCCTTGTCACGCGGGCTCATCGCGGGCGCCATCGGCGAAAGCGGTGCGGGTATTAATCCTACCATGGCTCCTGTACCTTTGGCCGATGCCGAAAAAATGGGCGTGGATTTCTTGAAAAAATCAGGTGTGGCAAGCATCAAACAACTGCGGGCGTTGTCGTCAAGAGAGGTTTATGAACTGTTTGATGAATCAAAAATGTTTGGCTTCCCTATCGTGGTTGATGGGTATTTCCTTCCCAAAACGATTCCTCAAATCTTTGTGGCCAAAGAGCAAGCGCAGGTGCCGTTGTTGTTGGGCTGGAACTCCGCCGAAATCCCGGGCATGGCTTTCATGCAAGGCCAACCGTATAAAGAGGAAAACTACGTAGCGCGGGTGAAAAAGGAATACCCCAACGATTTTGAAGAAGTGCTGCAACTCTATCCGCATGGTTCAGAAAAAGAAATTGAACTCTCTGCCACGGCTTTGGCCGCCGACCGTTTTATTTCTTATAGTACTTGGAAATGGTTTGATTTACACCGTAACAACAGCGCCCAGCCCGTATATCGCTATTTATACAGCAAGCTGCGTCCTGAGTTGGTGGATAAATCATTGACTTCAGGCCTAGCGGGAGGAACCGTAAGAGCCGATGGCCCCGCGCCCAAAGCACCCAAGGCCGTAGGCGCTCCGCACGCCTGTGAAATTGAGTATTGCATGGGTAATCTGCACCTTGTGAAAGATTATGCTTGGACAGCCGATGATTACAAAGTCTCGGACACAATGCTCAATTTCTTTGCTAATTTCATTAAAACCGGCAACCCCAACGGCGATAAACTCCCCGAATGGCCCGTTGCCAAAGCGGGGGATGCTACGCCGCCTGTGATGATTTTGGATACGGAATCCAAAGCCGAAAAAGCCACAAACGATGCGCGTTATTTATTTTTAGACAAAGCCTACGGGAATAAATAACGAATCAATTTAACCTATCAGTTTTACTACTTATTAAACAATGAAAAGACTCATTTTTCCACTTTTGCTGGCCGCAACTTGTGTGTCACAACCTATGCAGGCCCAACTTCAAACGGGCGAAAATGTAGCCGTCACAAATACCGACGCGGGCAAAGTGAGAGGCTATATTCACAACGGAATCTTTACGTATAAAGGTATACCGTATGCAGAAGCCAAGCGTTTTGAAGCCCCCCAAAAGCCAAAGCCTTGGAGCAATGTACGCAGCTCAATGACCTATGGCCCCGTGGCTCCGCTCATGGATCCAACGACCTCTGTAATGGACGAATCTGAGTTTGTTTTTAACCACAATTGGGGCTATACAAGCGAAGACTGTATGCGTATCAATGTTTGGTCGCCAAGCATAAACGACGGCAAAAAACGGCCTGTATTATTTTGGATTCACGGGGGAGGTTTTACGGCAGGTTCTTCGCAAGAATTACCTTCGTACGATGGGGAGAATCTGGCTAAAAAAGGGGATGTTGTCGTGGTTTCTATCAACCACCGCTTAAATATTTTAGGCTATTTGGACTTGTCAGCTTACGGTGATAAATACAAACAATCGGCTAATTTGAGCGTATTGGACATGAAAGCCGCTTTGGAATGGGTAAAAACAAACATTTCAAACTTTGGCGGTGACCCCAACAACGTAACCATCTTCGGGCAGTCGGGTGGAGGAGCGAAAGTAAACACCCTGATGGCGATGCCATCGGCCAAAGGTTTATTCCACAAAGCCATCAACCAAAGTGGGTCGTTTCGCGCGGCCATGCTCGACAAAAAAACAACCCAAGCCATTGGTGCAGAAGTGCTTAAAGAACTTAACATTGCTGCCGATAAAGTGGACGATGTTCAGAATGTACCTTTCCAAACCCTGAGCGACGCAGGCAAAAAAGCCCTCAAAACCATTGCCGATAAATTGAAAGCCGAAGGCAAGCCCGTCATTGGGTTTGGTTTGAGCTGGGGGCCGAGCGTAGACGGTGAGGTCCTCCCATATCAATTGTTTTCAAATGAAGCGTTTGAGTTATCAAAAAACATTCCTTTGCTCATTGGAACCACTAAAAATGAATTTTCGGCCTTCCGTGCAGCACCAGCCAACAGTACCCCAGAACAAGTACTAGAATTGGTAAAGAAAACGTATGGTGACAAAGCCGATGCGTATATCGCTGCGGCCAAAAAGGCCTTTCCTGAAGATACCAAACCTTCTGCCGTTTTGGACATTGACGTGATGTTTCGTCCGGGGGCAGTGGTGCAGGCCAAGCAAAAGTCGTCGTTGGCAGGGGGAGCACCCGTTTATATGTTCATGTTTACTTGGCAGTCGCCTGTGATGGACGGAAAATACAAGGCTGTTCACTGTATGGAAATTCCGTTTGTCTTCAACAACATTGCGCGCTGTGAAGAAATGACGGGTGGTGGCAAAGACGCATATGTGTTGGCCGATAAAATAAGCCAATCGTGGATTAATTTCGCCAAAACAGGCAATCCAAACCATGCAGGGCTTCCAAAATGGGAACCTTATACGGCCGAGAAAGGAACAACGATGTTTTTCGACAATAAGTGTAACATTCGTTATCACCACGACGAAGAATTATTGAAGGTCGTTGCTCCCCAATAATTTTTTCTTACCTATCAAAGTTCAATTCAATTCGTTTCGTCACCGTCAGAGGGTTGCAAAACTCGCTGGCGGTGTCATTT
The DNA here is from genome assembly GCF_024158025.1 of Runella salmonicolor. NCBI lineage: Bacteria > Pseudomonadati > Bacteroidota > Cytophagia > Cytophagales > Spirosomataceae > Runella > Runella salmonicolor. The sequence continues at coordinate 651,231 of NZ_JAMZEL010000001.1, read as the reverse complement.
AATGTTAAAAACGACATTGTTTATTCAAGAAAAAGGCAGATTCCACTCAATTAAACTTTCCTTTCAAAACATGAAAAAATCGTTTGTTTTACTTTTTAGCTTAGTATTGAGCCACTTAGCTTTTACGCAAGAAGCTCTTTTCAATGCCGCCGACCTAAAGTCGCCCGAAATCAATGCGGATAAAACGGTTACGTTCCGCTTTTTTGCCCCAAAAGCAGACTCTGTTTTTATAACAGGTGATTTTCTGCCTACCATGAAGGTCAAATCACGTTTTGGTTTGGTAGATGTGCCCAAACCTGCTTTGATGCAAAAAGATGCTAAAGGCGTCTGGACTTTTACTTCCGACGCCCTCGCCCCTGAATTGTATTCGTATTCGTTTACGGTGGACGGGCTGCGTAGCATCGACCCCAACAACCCGTTCTTAAATCGTGACGTAGCGACCGTTACTAATATTTTTATAGTGGGAGGGCCGCAGGCAGACTTTTACAAGGTTAATGATATTCCCCACGGCAGTGTCACCCGACGTTGGTACGACTCACCAGGCCTTGGCATCGACCGCCGAGTTACTATCTACACTCCTCCAGGCTATGAAAGTAGCAACGCTACCTATCCAGTACTTTATTTATTACACGGCGCAGGTGGAGATGAAGAGGCTTGGATAGCCCTTGGACGCACTGCCCAAATCATGGATAATCTGATAGCCCAAGGTAAAGCGAAACCAATGATTGTGGTAATGCCCAACGGGAATGCCTCGCAAGATGCCGCCCCTGGCGAAGGGAACACAGGCTTCTACAAACCGCAATTTATGGCACCTCGTACCATGGAAGGCTCTTATGAGGCGGCTTTTATGGATATTGTAAAATTTGTAGAAAAAAGCTACCGAGTGAATGCTAAAAAAGAAAGCAGAGCCATTGCGGGTTTATCCATGGGAGGCTTTCATTCAATGCACATTTCAAGGTTTTATCCAAACACTTTCGACTACGTGGGCTTGTTTTCCGCAGCCATTATGCCCCGTGAAGATGCTACCGCAAAGGTGTATAGCAACATTGACGAAACTTTGAAAGTGCAAAAAGAAAACGGCACCAAGCTCTATTGGATAGCAATCGGTAAAACAGATTTCCTTTATCAAGCCAATGTAGATTTCCGTAAAAAATTAGATGGAATGGGGATGAAATACGAATATGTGGAATCAGAAGGTGGGCATATTTGGAGAAACTGGCGGGTATATTTAACCCAATTTGTTCCGAAATTATTTAATTAATCAGGAAAAGATAGGGACGTTTTTCTTTTATTAAAAACTTACAAAACCTTAATTCATTATTAAATCCCAATCACCAATGAATACACAAATATCCCGCCGCGATTTTATGGCAATGGCTTCGCTCACCGCAATGGGTGGATTAATGAATTTCAACAAAGCATGGGCATTAGGCGAGAAGCCTAACTCTAAATTCAAAGGAGTTCAGATTGGGGCCATTACTTATTCGTTTCGCAGTATGCCCCACGACGTCGATAAATTAATCCAATTTTGCATTGATTCCAACCTGAGTGCCATCGAATTGATGGGAGATTCGGTGGAAGAATACGCTGGAAAACCAAAATCACCTGTTCGGATGGGTCCCCCGCCCGCAGGAGGTGGACGCCCGCAACTGACCGACGAACAACGTGCTCAGTTGGCGGAGTACAACAAGCAGGTAGCCGAGTGGCGCAGTACGGTTTCGATGGATAAATTCAAAGAGGTGCGTAAGAAATTCGACAAGGCAGGTATCTCTATCTATGCTTTCAAACCTAACGCTTTTGGGGTAAACAACACCGACGCCGAAGTAGAATACGGTATGAAAGTAGCCAAAGTCTTGGGAGCAACCTCTGTGACACTAGAACTACCCACCGATCCAAAACAGACGCAACGTTTGGGTGATTTGGGGGCTAAAAACAAGGTGTATGTAGGTTACCACAACCACACCCAAGCTACTGATACCCTGTGGGATAACGCATTGAGCCAATCTCCTTATAATTCGATTAATTTTGACTGTGGGCACTACCTTGCGGCGGGTGGCAAAAACACCAAAGAAGCGCTCATGAAATTTATCGAAAACAAACATGACCGTATTTCGACGATGCACTTAAAAGACCGTACCACGCCCGAGCACGGCGCAGGTAACTTGGTTTGGGGAACGGGCGATACCCCTATTCGTGAAATATTGTTGATGATTCGTGACCGCAAATATAAATTCCCCGTTTCGGTGGAGCTTGAGTATCAAATTCCCGAAGGCTCGGATGCGGTCAAAGAAGTAGCAAAATGCGTTGCTTTTGCTAAGAATATTTTGATGAGCTAAGGCATTTTTTGTCAAACCGACGATAGAATGGGGACGCCCGTATGGGTATCTGCCACTACTACTCACCCTCCCGAAAGTTTTAAACTTTCGGGAGGTTTTTTAATAAACTAACCCGATGAAAAAAATACTCTTTTTACTCCTAATCTTTAGCTCCTCCGTCGGGGTGCAGGGGGCTTTTGCCCAATCTGGCAAAGTCGTCAGCTTTGTCCTCAACTCCCAAGCCCTTCAAAACACAGGAGGCGAAGACCCCAACCGGAAGGTTTCAGTCTATCTTCCACCCAATTACGACGCATCTACGCAACGTTATCCCGTCATTTATTACTTGCACGGCTTCATGGGGAAAGACAATATTTTTCCTCAAATGCAGGCCATCCTCGACGAAGGCATCAAACGCAACAAAATTCGTCCCTTCATTTTTGTGCAAGCCGACCACTACACACTTTACGAGGGTAGTTTTTACTCAAATTCTTCATTGACTGGCAACTGGGATGAGTTTGAATCAAAAGAACTCGTTGAATACATGGACAAAAACTTCCGAACCCTTGCCACTCGCGAAAGCCGTGGAATAGCAGGCCATTCGATGGGAGGCTATGGGGCGTTCAAGATTGGGATGTTGCATCCCGAAGTTTTCAGCAGTATTTATGCCTTGAGCCCAGGTTTGTTGGCCATGGTCAAAGAATTTGGCCCCAACAGCCCCTCATTCAAAGAAGTACAAAACGTAAAAACGCAAGAAGAATTAAAGAAGACTTACTATCCAAAAGTATTGGTGGCGGTGGCTCGTGCGTGGTCGCCAAACCCAAACAAACCACCCTTTTACTGTGATTTCCCATTTAGCTACGAAGGTGATAAAATGATAGTGAATCAAGCCGTTTTGGAGAAATGGGAGGCCAATATGCCCGTGTATATGGTCAACAAATACGCGGATAATCTACGAAAAATGACCGCTATTAAACTTGACTGGGGACGAAATGACTCACCCCGTTTTCCCGTTCAAATCGGGATGTTGAGTCAGCGGTTAGAAAATTTGGGTATCAATCACTTTGCCGAAGAATATATTGGCGACCACGGCAATAAAATCTGGTCTCCAGACGGTCGCGTTTTGAATGATTTGTTACCGTTTTTTAATGATTATTTGAAATTTTGACAAGCTAGTATTCATGAAAAAAATCACCCTTTCTATCGCTGCCGTAGCAGTCATTGCTATTGGTATATTTTCGTTCAAACAAGCCTCCGAGAAAAATCGTCATCAGGTGGCACGCCGACCTAATATCGTCTTCATTATGTCAGACGACCATGCGTATCAGGCGATTTCGGCGTATAGCAACCGACTTACCCAAACCCCCAACATCGACCGAATTGCCAAGGAAGGGATGCTTTTTAGCAATGCCTGTGTCACCAACTCCATTTGCGCGCCATCGAGAGCCGTTATTTTGACAGGAAAACACAGTCACTTAAACGGAAAAATCGACAATAATTTTCCGTTTGACACCACCAATATGACTTTCCCACAGCTTCTTCAAGCCAATGGCTACGAGACGGCGATGTTCGGGAAATTACACTTTGGAAATAGTCCCAAAGGATTTGACGAGTTTAAGATTTTGCCCGACCAAGGTGACTATTACAATCCCGACTTTATCACCAAAAAAGAGGGTAAAAAGAAAATTATGGGCTATGTCACAGACATCATCACCGACCTGACGCTCAACTGGCTCAAAAAAGAGCGTAACCCAGAAAAACCGTTCTTTTTGGCTTATTTGCACAAAGCGCCTCACCGCGAATGGCTTCCTGCCGAACGCCACTTCAAGGAATTTATCAACAAAAAATTTCCTGAACCTGCCACGCTTTTTGACAATTATGAAGGTCGCGGAAGTGCCTCAAAGCAAGCCGAAATGAACCTTCTGACGCACATGAACTGGGCGGGTGATTCCAAAATCAAGCCCGAAAACATGGATAAATTGGGCATCAAAGAGTCGCACCCGTACGATAAACGCAATTATAACTACACCGTTGGCCGAATGAATGCCGAACAGCGTAAGGTGTGGGATGCAACCTACGACAAAATGAACGAAGAGTTCATCAAAAATTATCCCAAAATGAGCGAAACCGACAAAATGAAATGGCGGTATCAGCGCTACATGCAAGATTATTTGGGCTGTATCGCCTCGGTAGATGAAGGCGTCGGCAAGGTTTTAGACTTTTTGAAAGAGAATGGCCTAGAAGAAAATACGATTGTTGTCTACACCTCCGACCAAGGTTTTTATTTGGGTGAGCACGGCTGGTTTGACAAGCGTTTTATTTTTGATGAATCGTTCAAAACTCCTTTGTTAATAAAGTGGCCTGGTGTGATAAAAGCGGGGTCAAAAAATAGCCAAATGGTTCAAAATCTGGACTATGCTCAAACGTTTTTGGAGGCTGCGGGTGTAAACCCCCCTGCTGATATGCAGGGCGAAAGCCTGATTCCTATTTTTAAGGGCCAAGGCAAAAATTTCAGGGATGCCGCCTATTACCATTATTACGAATATCCAGGTATACACATGGTAAAACGCCATTACGGAATCGTGACCGAAAAATACAAATTGGTTCATTTTTATCATGATGTGGATGAATGGGAGCTGTATGACCGTACCAACGATAAAAACGAGCTTAAAAACGTTTATAACGACCCCAAATACGCCAAGATAAAAACAGAAATGCACAAAAAATTGGCTGATCTCCGTGTCAAATACAAAGACTCCGAAGCACTAGATAAGATGTATATTGAGAAATATAAACAGTTGAATAGACGCTAATTAATAACACTTTTTCACACAGATAGCTCCAGATTAAATAGCCACCGAATTCTGTAAAAACATCTGTGAAAATCTGTATGAAAAGTAAAATTTAAGAGAATGCTTTCCCTCCTCGGTTTTGCTACGATTCTTGTCTTTTTGGTGCTAATCATGACAAAAAAAATGTCGGTGATGACAGCCTTGGTCATTACACCCATTGTTTTTGGATTGTTGGCGGGTTTTCAGCCCAAAGAGCTCGGCGATTTTGCCTTGGCGGGTATTAAGCAAGTAGCACCCACAGGGGTACTTTTGATGTTTGCGGTGTTGTACTTTGCCACCATGCTCGATGCGGGATTGTTTGACCCCGTCATTGCCGTTATTATCAAATCGGTAAAAGGCGACCCGCTCAAAGTGATTATGGGAACGGCCATTCTTACCATGATTGTTCACCTCGATGGCGACGGTACGGCGACATTTATGATTGTGTTATCGGCATTTTTGCCCATTTACAAACAACTGAAAATCAACCGAAAAATCTTGGCGAGCATCGTTGCATTGAGCGTTGGGCCGTTGCATTTGGTTCCGTGGTCGGGTACATCTGCTCGTGCCATTTCTACACTCAAAAGCGATGCCGTTCACATTTTCAACCCCAACATTCCTGCCATTGTAGCAGGTATTGTTTGGGTACTTTTTGTTGCCTATTTATTTGGACAAAAAGAACGAAAACGCCTCGGAATTATTGAGTTTGAGTACAGTCACAAAGACAATTTAAGCACAGAACAGCATCATTTACGTCGACCAAAACTACTTGTACTCAACGCTATTTTGACCATTGCGCTTATTGTAGCTTTGACCAAAGGGTGGATTCCTGCCCCAGTACTGTTTGTGGTAGCGAGCATGGTTGCGTTACTTATTAATTACCCAAAACTCGCTGATCAACATAAGGTTGTCAAAAGCCACGGCACCAATATATTTTTGGTATCAAGCATGATTTTTGCCGCAGGCGTCTTTTCAGGAATCTTGACGGGGGCTAAAATGATTGACGCCATGGCCAATTCTTTGGTAGCGCTCATTCCTCAACAACACGCTAGTTGGCTGCCTACCTTGACTGCGCTCACGAGCTTGCCTGCAAGTATTCTTTTTACTCCTGATGCCTACTACTTTGGCGTAGTTCCCATTTTGAGCCAAACCGCTACCCAATTTGGGCTAGACCCACTAGAAATTGGGCGCGCGGCTTTACTAGGGCAAATGACGGTTGGCTTTCCCATCAGTCCGCTCACGGCTTCTACGTTTCTGCTGGTTGGCCTTGCCGAGGTGGATTTAGGTGAACACCAACGCCATACGTTTTTCTGGGCGTGGGGCACTACGATTGTGATGACGTTGATTGCGCTGTTAACGGGGTCGATTCATTTGTAAAATGATTGCCGTAATGATGGAAAAATTTCAAAATAAATACCGTATTGCGTCGGCACGTGCATCGTGGTGGGACTATGGGTGGAATGGTGCCTATTTTATCACTATTTGTACCAAAAATCGCGAGCACTTTTTTGGTAAAATTATCAATCATAAAATGCAATTATCGTCCATCGGTGTTCTCGCCGACGTATTTTGGCACGAGATTAAAAACCATGCAAAAAATATTGAATTAGGCGCATTTGTGGTTATGCCAAATCATATTCATGGGATTTTGATTCTGGATAAACCTGAAAATGAATCGTTTATCAATAATGTCGTTGGCGATAACGTCCGCGATAACGATAACGTCCGTAATAACGATAACGTCCGTAATAACGTAGAGACAAGGCATGCCTTGTCTCTACCGTCAATACAACCGCAATCGCCTGCCCAACAACGGTTTCAAAATCAGGGACAAAATACCGTTTCGTCTATTATTGGTTCCTATAAATCCGCTGTTACAAAACACTGTAATAGGTTGCAACTGACAGATAATGAAGGGGTTGTGTTCGGTTGGCAATCCAGGTTTCATGACCATATTATCCGAAACGACGCGGAATACCAACGAATTAATGATTATATCGAAAACAATCCCAAAAATTGGGATAACGACAAATTTTATACATTGTAGAGACACGCCTTGTCTCTACGGGCAATAAATAACAATGAAAAATCAAATCAGAATAGGTTGCGGGGCAGGCTTTTCGGGTGATAGATTAGAACCTGCCATGATTTTGGCCGAACAAGGAAATTTAGATTATTTGGTGTTAGAATGTTTGGCCGAGCGCACGATTGCCCTTGCCCAAAAACGGAAACTTGCTGACCCCGCCAAAGGGTATGACCCGTTGCTGGAACGTCGCATCGAAGGGTTATTGCCCATTTTGGTTAAAAATAACGTTCGTCTCATTACCAACATGGGAGCCGCCAACCCCATGGAAGGCGCAAAGAAAATTATCGAAATTGCTAACAAACAAGGGATTCCTGTAAAAGTAGCGGCAGTTATCGGCGATGAATTGAGTGATAAGTTAAAAGTGATGAGTGATGATATTTTTAAGTTCAATAACGAAAACTTTGCTGTTGAACTAATTAAAAATCACTCATCCCCCAGCGCTCATCCCTCCCCACTCATTTCGGCCAATGCGTACATGGGGGTAGAAGGAATTTTGGAAGCGTTAAAATCAGATGCAAATATCATTATTACGGGACGAGTGGCTGACCCGTCCCTGTTTTTAGCTCCCATGATTCATGAGTTTGGTTGGGCTACCGACGATTACAATCTGCTAGGTCAAGGAACCGTTGTGGGGCATTTGTTGGAATGTGCAGGACAAGTGACTGGGGGGTATTTTGCCGACCCAATCACAAAACCTGTGACAAACATGGACACCTTGGGACACCCCTTTGCCGATGTTTTTGCCGATGGTTCGGCCATCATTAGCAAGGTAGAAGGTACGGGTGGAGTCGTTAATCTAGCTACGGTCAAAGAACAATTATTGTACGAAGTCGTCAATCCTTTTTCCTATCTCACTCCCGATGTTTCGGCCAATTTTACCACGGTTCAATTGGAAGAAATTTCCGAAAACCAAGTCAAAGTATGGGGTGGAACAGGCCAAGAAAAACCTTCGACACTCAAAGTAAGCGTGGGTTATCAGGCTGGTTTTCTGGCTGAAGGCGAAATTTCGTACGCGGGTCAAAATGCACTCGCTCGGGCAAAATTAGCAGGCGATACCCTTGAAAAAAGGCTCAAAGCCGATTTCCCCGATTTGCGAACAGATTACGTTGGGGTCTCAGCCATCCACCGTACCGATTTTGCACACCAAATTGAACCTTATGAAGTGAGATTACGAGTAGCGGCCAATGCTGATACCGCCCAAAAAGCCGCCCTGATTGGCGAAGAAGTAGAAGCCCTTTACACCAACGGTCCAGCGGGCGGAGGCGGCGCCAGGAAATACGTTACCGAACTCGTCGGTATTGTATCGGTTTTGGTGGATAGAAAAAAAGTGATTCCAGAAGTGATAATATTTTGAATATGAAGCTCTACCACATTGCCCACAGCCGCGCAGGAGATAAAGGCAATATCTCTACCCTCTCGCTGATTCCGTATGATGCAAAAGATTATGAACTTTTGTGCCAAAAAGTAACGGCAGAAAGAGTGAAAGAACATTTAAAAGAAATCGTATTTGGCGAAATAATTCGGTACGAAATGCCCCATATTTCGTCGTTGTTGTTTGTTTGTCAAGATGCCTTATTGACAGGAGTAACGACCTCTTTGGCCATAGATACTCACGGGAAAGCGTTGAGTTATGCGTTGTTAGAAATGGAGATTGAGTCATAGTCTACTTCATCCTGAATAAAATCACAAGAGCCGAAAGGGCGGTTAAACCACCGACGCCAACGATGGATGCGTCAATCCCCAGCGAATCGGCAACGATACCCGTGAGCAAAGCACCGATGGCATAGCCTAAATCTCGCCAAAATCGAAAAGTACCCAGACTTTCGGCGCGTTGGAGGGGATTGGTATAATCAGAAATGGCATTCAGAAAAGTGGGATAAACCAGTGCCGTTCCCATGCCTAAAAATATTCCAATCAGTGTAAATTGGAGAAAGTTACTGGCCCAAATCAACGCCACGATACCAGCGGCTTGGAGGAGCATTCCCCAAAAGAGGAGCATCTTCTTGGCGTAAATGTCAGAAAGTTTGCCCGTAACCAACTGACTCAGCCCCCAAACTGAGGGGTAAACGGCGGTCAAAATGCCGATTTGGGCGGGGGTAAAGTGCTTGGTTAGCAGAAGCAACGGCAATATTCCCCAAATCATGCCGTCGTTGAGGTTGTTGATTAAACCCGCTTGGGTGATGGCACTTAATGATTTATGACGAAAAGTAGTATCCCAAAACGGACTTTTCAGCGTTGGAATACTGCTTTTTTGGTTTTCCTTAGAAACATGCTGACGCGTATCTTTGACAAACAACAAAGTCAGACCTAATCCCATCGTGGCAAATCCAATGCCCAAGTAAAAAGGATACGGTCTAACTCCATAACGTTCAGCAATATAGCCAGTCAGGAAGGCCACCAGCCCTACCGAAAGATAACCCGCAAATTCGTTGATACCGACCGCCAGTCCCCGATTTTTGTCGCCGACGAGGTCAATTTTCATCATCACCGCCGCGCTCCAACTCAACCCCTGATTTATACCTAACAGGATATTACCAATCACAATCCACGACCAACTGGGCGCATAAATCAGAATAAACGGCACGGGTAAGGCAAACAGCCACCCAATCACCAATAGCCTTTTTCGTCCCAACGAGTTGGCGAGTTTACCCGTAAAATAGTTAACAATGGCTTTGGTAATGCCAAACGTAACGATGAATGATAAAAGCGCGGTTTTGGAAGCGATGCCAAATTCTTGCTCGGCGAGTTGCGGCAGAATCGAGCGTTCAAGCCCAATCATACCGCCCACAAAGGCATTGATGATGACCAAAAGGGCAAACTGCCGTCCATTTTCTTTGAGTCCTAATTGAATGGTTTCCATGCGAGGATGTTAATTTCCCCACAAAGGTCAGCCCCTAGAAAACGGATTCCTTTTACATTTGTTAAATAATCGAAACGTCAACGAGGCTATTTGAGGGTAGCGCGAATTCGGCTGAGACTCACTTGCGTAATGCCCAGATAAGAAGCAATGTATTTGAGCGGTACGCGTCGTAGGAGGTCGGGGGCTTCGTGTAGGAGGGCTGAATAGCGCTCTTCGGCGGTATGAAATTGCAGACTTTCCATGCGATTTACGGTTTCGACGTAGCCTTTTTCGAAGATTTTCCGAAAGAGCCGCTCAATAGACGGATGAATATCGTAGAGTTTGAAAAGTTGGGTTGCATTGATGGCAATCAGCTCGGTATCTTCAATGATTTGGATGGCTTTACGCGACGGTTTTGTGGTAAAAAGACTCTCTACGCGGGCAATAATGCTGTTTTCAAAAGAAAATGACTCTGTAATGTCGATGTCATCTTTATAATAATAAATACGCGCAATGCCTTTTTTTACAAAGTAAATGGTGCGGCAGGTATGCCCGATGGGTTGTAATTCTTCATTTTTTTTGAGATGAACCACCGAGCATATCTCCCGAATCGCTTCTTGTGCATCGGTCGAGAGGGGTTGAAATTGGGCAAAAAAACGAAAAAGTGTCTCCATTTTGTAAAGATAATGGAAGGAGCCTAGGTGAATAATGGTGTTCTGTTTTTTACATGCAATTGAGCTCAGAAATTTTAACGATTGAGGTAGTTTTAATGGAAGGCTACAACATTAAATTTTTATAAACTCTTTAAACTCAGTAAATTTTAAAACAGGAATTTTAGGAAAAGGAATTTTGTCTAATACACTGAAATGCCGGTCATCACTCACAATGCAGTGGGCATTGGTAGCAAAAGCGCAATTTACAAATTTGTCATCATCAGCATCTTGTATAATTAGACGAAGATCAAAGTATACTTCAGTACGGTGTACATTGGGTAGCAGGAGCAAAGCCCCAATGACTAGTTCAGCGGTTGTAGAATCGTAAATCTTTGTGATTATTTCTTCATATTCCAGAAGAATATCAGTCGAAACACACAACGTGATTTGATTATTAAACAATAAATCGAAGATGAAATTAGAAAATGAACGCCCAGAAATTGCCCTTACAAAAATGTTTGTGTCGATGACTACTCGAATCATTTCAGGTATTTGGCTTTAGGAGTTCGTTGATTTTTTCGTCACTATAGTTTTTGTTATCCCAAATGGCATCAGCTCTTTCGCGTGCTTTTTCAAAAAGATATTTTGCAATTAATACCTTGATTTCGTTCAAGTGTTCGTCAGAAACTCCCGCACTGTATAGTTTGAGCAGTTCCATTTGGAGGTTAGATAATGGAGCTTGTAGTTTCATAAATTTCTTATTTTTTACAAATTTACGGTTTAATTCTTAACAAATAACTCAGATAAAAAAGGATGTATATTTGGGTAATCATCAGCAGTTTATTCTCAAATGAGCAGGTGGTATGACGTTGTCATGACTATGATAACTCTAAAGGAGGCTTGAATTCATGTTTAATCTCTTAATTTTACAGTTTCACGATGAAAGAAGCAGATACCCCCCGACCTACAAACAGATTAGGGCTTTTGAATTTGCTGGTGCTGGTGCTTTCTATTTATGTCTTAGGCGCACTGACCATTGATACGGTTTATGTGTTGCCCAAAGAAACATCATTGTTGCTAAACTACATCGACAATACCATTTGCGTTTTTTTCTTTGTGGAATTCTGCATCCGATTTTATCAAGCCGAAAACAAACGAAAGTTTATGCGTTGGGGCTGGATTGACCTCATTTCCAGCATTCCGATGGTTGATTTTCTGCGGGCTGGAAGGCTATTACGGCTCATCAGATTGCTGCGCCTCATTCGCGCTTTTCGGTCTATTCATCAGTTGCTTCATCACCTTTTTCACAACAAAGCGCAGGGCGCGTTCACTTCCGTTTCCATTCTTGCGGTTTTGCTGATTATTTTTTCGGCCATCGGTATTTTGCAGGTTGAAAAAGATCCCAACAGCAACATCAAAACCGCCGAAGATGCCCTTTGGTGGGCGTATGTTACCATCACAACCGTAGGCTACGGCGACAAATACCCCGTCACGACCGAGGGTAGGCTGATTGCGGTGGTTTTAATGACGGGTGGGGTAGGCCTTTTTGGAACTTTCACGGCCTATGTTGCATCGTGGTTTGTCATTCATCCTACCAACAAAGAAGAAGAAAAATGATTGGGCAAAAAAGACTTTCCAAGTTTGATTAATTGCTTGAACGTAAATCTGGGGAGTGTGTCGGCGGACCGACTGACGCATTCCCCAGATTTATGCGGAACCCCTAATAGCTCAATCCATCTCCAAATTTAAAGAGTGCGTAGCCCTTGTTTTCGAGATGGCCCGGTACGTCTGACTTGTTTTCGACCACGGCCTGTTCAGAAATGGGCGTCGAAAACGGCATCTTGCCCGTGGGCTTAAATGCTCCACTTATGATGTCAATCAGGGCGTCGGTGGTGGTGCCGAAGGTAGCCAAAACGGTCTTGGTATTATCCATGTCTAACTCATTAATTACCCATGGACTGGTATAGTTGATGGCCACAATGGTGGGTTTGCTTTTGATAAGTTCGTTGACGTGAGCCACGTCGATTTTGTTTTTTGAAAGGCTCAATTCAATTGGTTTGCCAGCAGAACTGAACAGACTTCCGCCGCTCGGAATCAGCCACAGCAGCACTGCATCGGCTTCTTCTTTGGTGGCCACAAACTCAATCGTGGGGTGGGTAGAGGTTGGTTTATAGACCGTTACTGGGTTGGGCGTGCGTCCGTTGTTGTAGTAGGTTTCAAAATAAACTTTCGTGCGGCGCGCAGTGGTTTGGGCTTTGAGGGGCAGCAGTTTCGCGTCGTTGCGGAGCAGCACAATGGACTTGCGCAAGGCCAAATCACCTTTTTTCTGAAATTCGGCATTGCCTACTATTTTAGAGGCGGCCTCGGTATCCACGTACGGATTTTCAAAAAGGCCCAGTTCAAATTTTTCTTTTAATAGTCGGCTGATGGATTCGTTGATTCGCTCTTCTTTTACCAAGCCTTTTTTGACCGTTTCCAACAAAATAGCGGGGTCGGCACCGCCCGAAAAAATATCAACGCCGGCTTCGATGGCTTTTTGGTAGCGCTCAACAATCGTGAGGTTTTCTACGCCCCAAGGCATCATGTCAATGGGGCCAGTATCGGAGTTGATAATGCCTTTGAAGCCGAGTTTTTTACGTAATAAATCGTTGATAATGGCTTTGTTGTACGAAAATCCCACGGCTTCCATACTCTTGTCTTTGGGGGCCGAATAGTACGGCATGATGGAAGATGTGCCCGCTTCGATGGCCGCTTTGAAAGGCTTCAAGTGGTACTCAAACATCCCGCCCGGATAATGCGCAAACTTGCCCCACTCAAAGTGTGAATCCTGGCCGTCGACTTGCGGACCGCCGCCGGGGAAGTGTTTTGTGGTCATCGCGACCGAGTTTTTGCCCAGTTTGGTGCCTTGAAAACCCAGCACAATTTCGCGAATCATGTTGGCCGACAAATCGGCATCTTCACCAAAAGTGCCTTCCACGCGTTGCCAGCGGGGTTCGGTGGCCAAATCGGCCATGTACATATAGCCTTTGCGCAAGCCTACCGCCGACCATTCTTGGGCGGCAATTTCGGCAAATTCACGGGTAAGTTTCAGGTCCCGCATGGCCGCCATACCCAATTCGCCGGGCCATTTAGAAAATACCGTTGTGCCTACACTCAAGCCGACAGAGGCGTCAATCGTCACGTGGTTGCGTGGGTTTGACGCGACAATGGCAGGAATGCCCAAACGGGAGGTTTCGCACAACGCTTGTAAATTATTGGCCCAATCAGCCATGATTTTGGCGGAAGTGTTGGCCCGTAAAATAAAATGACGCAAGTGGAAATTCATGACCCCTTTGGTGGTACCCGCCGCCGACATCATTGGCGTAGGCAAAGGCTTGCGGGTAAACATATTATTTGGTTGTACTAAATCTTCTTCATTGAAATCACTCGTAATTTCTCCCCTAGTTGCATTAGCCTGAAACGCCTGATCGCCTTTCAAACGCGTTGTACTGATAATCATAAAGCCGATTTTTTCCTCCATCGTCATCTGAGAAATCAAGTCGTTGATTCTGACCTCGTTGGACAATCGCCAGTCTTCGTATTTATCGAGTTTGCCGTTTTTGTTTAAATCTTTAAATTGTAATCCGTTAACGGTCAGTAACTTTGCTGAACGGTATCCGAGAGACGGCTGCGTTTTTATCTGCGCCCAAACCGCATTGGAAGCAAACAACAGCACTCCCAAAAGAAGCGATGGCGTAGAGAGCAATTTAGTAGATTTCATAGGTTATGCGTTTTTGAAGTTGAGGCTTAACGTAAGTATAATTAAACCAAGGTACAGTTTGAACGATTCGGGAATTTATCCCACTTTTTTTGTTGATTTTATGTCTATTAGGGTGTATTTACAAGAAAATATACGTTTATTTTTAAAAATCTTAACGCAAACGTTCCCGAAAACGATTGCGTCAATCAGAACATTTCAATAAAAAATGTAAAAATACCTGACTACCTTGTTGTATTTATTTTTTTCTGATTTGGAGAGAAATATGACTTTTTTAAGATAGTACCTAAGATGAAAAAAACAACCATCAAAGATATTGCCCGGGAACTCAACGTTTCGACCTCTACGGTTTCGAGAGCGTTGCGCGACAGCTATGAAATCGGAGCCGAGACCAAACAGCGGGTCTTGGAACTGGCACAACGGCTCGACTATACGCCAGACCCCGTAGCGTTGAGCCTGTTGAGTAGCCACAGCAACGATATTGGGGTGATTGTGCCCGATATTTCCAATCCTTTTTTTGCCTTGGTGATTGCGGGCATTGAAGATGTGGCTTTTGCCCAAGGCTATCACGTAGTGATTTATCAAAGCCACGACAACTACGAACGTGAGGTGATGAACGTCAGGCACATTGCCAATCGTCGTAAAGATGGGATGTTGGTTTCGTTGGCTACCGGAACCCAAGATTATGCCCACTTCAAGAGTCTCCACGATCAAGGATTTCCCATTGTGTTTTTTGACCGTATTTGTGACGAAATAGATACCCATAAAGTATCGGTAGATGATTTTGAAGGGGCTTATCAAGCCACCGAGCACTTGATAAAACAGGGTTGTAAAACAATCGCGCATATCTCTGGGCCGCCCAATTTACTCATTAGCCGTCGTCGATTGCACGGCTATCGGTCGGCGTTGCTTGACTATAAAATACCTATTTTGGAGGACATCATTATGTCGTCTGAATACAACTCGCCGGAAGCCCTCGTCATTACGCGTAAGTTGCTGAGTGGCTCGGTCAAAGTAGACGGAATTTTTGCCTCCAGCGACAACATCGCCATTGGTTCTCACGCGGCCATTACGGAAGCAGGATTATCCATGCCGCACGATATTGCGCTGATTGGGTTTTCGGATTTGCCCATCACTGGCCTGCTCAATCCTCCCTTGAGTACCGTAGCGCAGCCTGCGTTTGAGATGGGGCGCTCCGCGGCTGAATTGCTGATTAATCTGATCAAAAACCCCAAAAACGACAGGATTTCGATTTCTAATGTTTTGAGAACGGGCTTGGTCGTCAGAGAATCATCCTTGAGGATTCAGTAAACTAAATTGATTTATATCAGGCAGAATGTCCTAAAATGGATTGAATTTGTCGACAATTGATTGCTTTCCCTTACAATTTTTGCTTATTTATCCGCAGTTTTGTACAAAAAAAACACTTAAAACTACCAATGAAATCAGCTATCTACACGCTTATTGCCCTTCTGACCCTGACGGGAGCAACGGGATATACCCAACAAGTAATCCAATTGTATGAGGGAAAAGCGCCTGGCTCTGAAAGTTGGACGTGGGGAGAAAAGGAAAGCGTGAACAATGCCTTCAAGACCAGAACGGTTTATAACGTATCGCAGCCCACGTTGACTGCTTATTTGCCCAAGCTGGAAATCGCGACGGGAACGGCGGTGATTGTGGCTCCGGGCGGAGCTTTTCACATTCTTTCGATCGACAGCGAGGGTATTGAGGTAGCCAAATGGCTGAACTCCAAAGGTGTGGCGGCATTTGTACTTAGATATCGACTGGTGCGAAGCGTCACCGATGACCCCGTGGCGGAACTAATGCCCAAAATGCGGGATTTTAAGAAGCTCGACGAAGAAAACGCCCCCGTGGTAGAAATGGCCGTAGCCGATGGCAAAAAAGCGATTGAATATGTGAGAACACACGCCAAGGAGCTGGATATTTTGCCCAACCAAATCGGGATTATGGGCTTCTCGGCGGGTGGAGCGTTGACGTTGGGTGTGGGATTGAGCTACACCGCCGCCAACCGTCCAGATTTTATTGCGCCGATTTATCCCAAAACAGATATTTTTGGGAAGATAGAAGTCCCTGCCGATGCCCCACCAGCGTGGATTTGCGCCGCTTCCGACGACCAACTGGGCTTTGCCCCGCACGCCACGGCCTTGTATGATGCGTGGATTGCGGCCAAAAAAATCGCAGAATTACATATTTACCAAAAAGGAGGACATGGTTTTGGCATGAACAAACAAAAAATCCCCACCGATACGTGGTATGAGCGTTTTGGCGATTGGATGAAATTGCAGGGTTACCTGAAAAAATTGCGTCCTTCCGCGTTGGATTTGAAATATTCAGAAGAGCAAATTGCGAGTTTTCAACGCAACGACTGGGCCTATTTGAGCCGATATGCCGATGCCAATAAAAAGCTGCCCGCCCCTAAAGCCGATGAAAATCGGGTGGTATTTCTGGGGAATTCCATCACCGAAGGCTGGGTGAACAAACAACCTGAGTTTTTTGCCAAAGGCAACTACATCGGTCGGGGCATTAGCGGGCAGACCTCGCCGCAAGCCTTGCTCCGGTTTCGGCCCGACGTGGTGGAGCTGAAACCTAAAGTGGTGGTTATCAACATCGGCATCAACGACATCGCCGAAAATACAGGCCCATACAACCCCGAATTTACGCTGGGAAACATCGCTTCTATGGTCGAAATTGCAAAGGCTAACCAAATCAAAGTCGTGCTGGCGTCGGTGCACCCCGCGTTTGAGTTTCCGTGGCGGAAGGAAATTACGGATGTTCCCAATAAAATTATTCAACTAAACGAACGCTTAAAAGCGTATGCTCAAAAGAACGGGTTGGTGTATTTGGATTATCATACCGCGATGAAAGACGGTCGTAATGGCATGAGCCCGGACATTGCCGGCGATGGTGTGCATCCAACCTTAAAAGGCTACCAAATCATGGCTCCGCTGGCCGAGAAGGCCATTGAGGAGGCGTTGAAAAAATAGGATTGGTAAGATTTAAACAAATTGATGCGTGAAAAACAGCACTGTTCCCATCCTGAATCCGTTTGAAATGGGACAAATCCATTTTGACGCCCAGTTGGCGTGGCAAACGTTGTTTACGTCGACGCATCATTTTTTTCACATCAATCGCCTCGAAGAATACAAAGACATGATGAAGTTTCCGCTGCCGCCGCACCGAAAAATGGTCTTTGACTTTGTGTTTTTGACGAGCGGAACCAGCGTCAGGAGCAAGGGGTTGGACAGTTATCAATTTGGGGCCAATACGTTTTTCTTTTTGCCCGCCTACCAGATTACCGCGCACAAATCCATGAGCTTGGATGCCAAAGGATTTTACTGCCACTTTGATAGCGAGGTTTTGACCAAAAACTTTCAATCCAAAGACCTGTTTGCCGACTATTCATTTCTGCAATTTATTGGTAATCCGTTGGTGACCATCGACGAAGAAACCACGCAAACGATTTTGTTTATTCTGCACCGGCTCGAAAAAGAATACAAAAAAAGCGACTCGCCCGATTTTAGCATTGTGCAGGGGTATTTGCTGGCGTTGATGTCGGAAATCAGACCGTTTGTGAAAACCGAGCAAAAAGTAAAAATCAACGCGGCTTCGCAGATTACGGAAAAATACAAAAGTGCGCTGGCGCAGTATAGTTATCAAAAACAAAAAATCAGGGATTATGCCGATATTCTTTCGGTGACGCCCAATCACCTCAACAAGTGCGTGAAGGCCACAACGGGCAAATCTGCCCACGAGTTGCTCGACGATATGCTCCTACTAGAAGCCAAGGTAATGCTCAAACAGACGGGGCTTTCGATTGCCGAAGTCGCTTTCCGAATCGGGAAAACTGAACTGAGTGATTTTGGTCGTTTCTTCAAACAAAAAACGGGATTTACCCCCGGAGAATACCGGAAAAAGGACTGAAAAGAAGGGAGTGTTTGAGAGAATTCGGATAGGGCTATACGAGGTTCAGAATAGCCCTATCCGAACAATACATTATTTTTTAGCTTCCAAATACGCATTCAATTCTTTGCGGGGCATGGGAAGTTTGTTGTCGGGTAGGCTACGCAAATAATCATGAAATTCTTTGTTCATCTGTGGGGTATACTCACTGTCTATCTGGCCGGTTGTCCAATCGCCAGCCTTATTGCGCATGATGCCGTATACGTGACGAAGGTTGCTTATTTCCGCTTCCAGTACGATTCCTTCTACCAAATAGGCGGGTAGAAAAAGGGTGCCATACGGGCTGGCATACACCACATCGCCGGGCAAAACGGTGGCATCGCCGATTCGGATAGGGGCATTGATTGAGGTCAACATCACTTCATTGATGGCCGAAGGGTGATTGCCCAAAATCCAACCATTAAATCCTTCTACCTTCTGGATTTCTTGCAAATTTCTTACGCTGCCCCAAAATACCACGCCCCGTTTTGATTTTGAGTAAATAGAGTTGGCCAATCGGTCGCCAATCAATGTCCCCTCATTCATTTTTGCAAAACCATCGGCCACGTATACATCTCCATCTTTAAGCATCTCAATCGGCCATACGTTTGATAGTGCCTTGTCGCCGTGGCCTTCGGCCAATCCCACTTTTCGGATGACATCCCCAAAATCAGGCCGTTGTGGCATGTATTGAGCCGTCACCGCCCGCCCGGTCATGATGGTATTTTTGTCGGGGTTGACCATCATCCAATTCCCTTGGTATTGGTTATTGAATTTGTGCTTCTTTAAACCGCCCCAAGCGTGGGTCAACACCACCTTTTTGAGTCTCTCCAGTAAATCGTCTGATACATAGGGTCTTCCGTCGGGAAGTCGCTCTCCTTTCCATTGTGGGGTAAGAGAGATGATGTATTCGCGATTCATCGCAACCCTGTTGTATTGGGCATGGGCATCATTGCAGATAAGAGCAGTAAAGATGAATAAACCAGAAAGAACGCGTCGCATAGTTATGGATTTAGAGGTTTGTTTGGCTACCTACATTGTAATACTTAATCGTACCAAATTTACTGTTTTGTGAACCCTGAAATTGAAAATATTTCTTGGTATTGTACAGTTTTTAGTGTATTTAATGTGATTCCTAGCCTTAGGGAAACTGTGGAGTAGCGGTCGTATGAAATGGGCCGAGAAGCCGCCACTGTACTCTTTAAGTAAATGTGCAAAATTAATTTATACTTCACGCAGAGCCGCTAAGTTTTGGATAATCAACCTTTTATACTCTTTGCGCCACTGCGACTTTGCGTGAATAAATTTGTTTAGTTACTTAAGTTGATTGGGAAAAAAAGCCAGCTTCTCCTCTGGAAAATATGGTACTAAACTCCGTACTAATTGTCAGAAATTCTACAAAAAGCGAATCAATCCGTCAGGAATACCTGAAAAAAAGAAAGCATTTGCCGCTTAAAGAGCAGTTAATCCTTTTTTTATGTTTGAATAAAAGGAGCTAAGAACTGTTTGGCCTCATTTACTATAAAATAAAGCCTTTATTCTGGTGAAATATAAAAAAATGGATTGATTTTGCGGATTAATGGCGTCTTTTAGACTAACGCTAACGTGTTTATTTATTGGAACTTTGCATTGAAAAATAGAACTATTTAAAGCAGTATTCAATCTTAAAAACATACGTTGGTGGCAAAGAATCCGCATTACTTTTCGCAGTTGGCGCACGTGGAGGTTTATTCTCCCGATATTGAAAAATCAATTCACTTCTTCAAAGAAGTTGTTGGATTGGACGAAACAGGCCGGGAGGGCGACTCTGTTTACTTCAGAGCTTGGGGCGATTATTTTCATCACACCCTCAAAATCACCTCGCGCGAAACCAACGGCTTAGGACATATCGGCTGGCGCGCCGATAGCCCAGAGGCGTTGGAAGAATGCGTGGCGTACCTCGAAAGCATTGGCGCTGGATTGGGTTGGGTTGAGGGTGACATGGGGCATGGCAAAGCCTATCGTTTTCAATCTCCCGAAGGACATATACATGAAATTTTTTGGGATGTGGTTTGGCTGAAAGAAACGGGCGAACGTGGTAGTATATACGCCGACCGTTACGCCAGCAATCGCCGTATTGGGGTCAACCCGCGCCGCATAGACCACGTCACGTACATGGTGGCTAAGTTTCAGTATTCCAAAGAAAAAGAATTTTGGAAAAAAATGGGACTGAAGAATCCCGATGAAGTAAGAATTGACGACGAAATCCCACCCATCGGAGGTCTTTGGACAACGGCGAATCTTTCGCACGACATTGCCATCTTTACCGACCCCAATGTGGGCCCTGGCGAAGCTACCCTCAACCACATTGCATTCAACTTCGACAGCCGCGAAGAGGTGTTGTTGGCCCTCGATTACTTTACCGAAAAAGGTTTCAAAAGCGTAATGGGCGCCCCCACGCGCCACAAAGCCGACGAAGGGTTTTTTATCTACATCATTGACCCCGGCAGCAACATCATTTTTGAATTTTATGCGGGAGCCAGATTGATTTTTGCCCCCGACCACGGGCCTGACTTGCATTACCTCAAAGACAATCCAAACGATGCGTGGGGCAATGCCAATCCTTTTGCCGAAATGGGTAAAGGTAAGAAGCACGGCCTCACCGACGGAGTGGTAAAACCAGTGGACATTTAGGGATTGGTTACTGGTGGATTGGTAATTGGGACATAAAATAACCAATTTTCAATTACAAATGACACATAGCCAATATCAATCCTCATCTTTTGGCTTTTGTTGTTTTTTTAAAAAATTGATATAGCCATTTATTAATCTACCGCAAGTGTCAATTTTGGATTTAAGCTCAATTAGTTGATTTTTAGAAATATAGTTTTCATCAAAAGCAGTAATTAGGTGTTCTAAAGTTTCTAATAAAGAAGCCCTCGAAGTTCTACAAAATTGGATGTTTTCTTTATAATAATATCTTCCGTAGCCTTCGGCAATATTTGCAGTAATACTTCTCGAACTTCTAATAATTTGATCAGACAGTTTATATTTTTCGTCAGTTGGAAATTCGCTTTTTACAAGTGAAGAAATTATGATTCTTAATTGACGACATTCTTTATAAACCTCAAGCTCAGTAAAGTTTTGATTTTTCATTAGTAGGAAATAGGTGTTTTGAAAATTGAAATCAAGTTACAAATAATTTTAGTAACCGGTAATTGATTGATTGGATAGTAAGAAATTGAGACTGATTTAAACAATTAACCAATTTCTAATCAACCATTCCACCAGTAACCAATAACCAAACGTAAAATGTGGCATTATTTTCCGGGGCAGTACATGCCCTCATATCAAGTAAACAGAGCATTGACGCAGGCGCATTACGGTGGTGGCGAATTTGCAGAAATATTAGAAGTAGCCAGTGAAATTGACCCTGCCGATAGAGAAAGCTTTAATCGGGCATGGGTAAAAATGGGGGATAAAGTGTATGAAATTGCCGAAAAATACGCCCAAGCGGGTCATAAAGTTTCGGCCAGAAGAACCTATCTCAGGGCCTTCAACTACCTGCGCACCGCCGAATTTTTTATGACGCTCCGTGATGAACGCAAGATTCCTTATTATCTCAAATGCCGTGATGCGTTCATCAAAGCCATTGACTTATTCGATGAACGACCTATAACGGTTAATATCCCTTTTGAAGGCTCGTTTTTGCCTGCTTATCTTTTCAAACCAGCAGGAGTGAAAAATCCGCCAGTGATGGTGATGTTCGGTGGCTTAGATAGCTTGGCCGAGGAACTGTATTTTGGTATAGCTCAACATCTCAATGAACGCGGTATCGCAATGATGGCAGTAGATGGCCCGGGCCAGGGAGCCGCTTTGCGTCTCAATCACATTCATACCCGTTATGATTACAACGTACCCGGAACGGCGGTTTTGGATTATATTATCGAAAACCTAAAAGACGAAGTGGACACTGAACGGGTGGGTATCGGGGCCGTTTCGATGGGTGGTTACATGGCGGCACGTTGTGCGGCTTTTGAGCCTCGTTTCAAGGTTTGTATGATTTTCGGGGCCGTTTGGTCGTATTATGATATTTGGAAAAACCGTCCCGACAATCACCCTTTGGCTGAAATCGTGCAGCATATCGTGGGCGCTGAAAACATGACAGAGGCGCGTGAAAAGCTCAAAAACTTTACGCTGGAGGGCGTCGCCGAAAAAATTAGTATGCCTACGTATATCCTACACGGTGAAGACGACCGTCAGAATTTTGTAGAAAATGCCTATAAAGTAAACGAAGTTCTTACCTGCGAGCACGTTATGGAGATTGTTCCAAAAGAAGAAAGCGGCTCGGCGCACTGCTCAGTAGATGATTTCACCAAGACCTTCAATATGTACGATTGGATTGCTGAAAAGATAAGGGCATAACCCATTTAATTTTGAACCACAAATAAAATGAGCAACATTAAGAAAGTCCTGATCGTTGGCGGAGGAATTGGCGGCCAGTCGGTAGCAATTGGTTTAAAAAAAGGAGGTTTTGCGGTAGATGTGGTAGAAATTCTTTCAGAGTTTAATGTGTATGGTGTTGGTATCATTCAGCAAGCCAACGCCCTCAGAGCGTTGGATGCTGTTGGCGTAGCCGACGAGGTGATGCGAAGAGGCTCACCTTATGGAAAAGTAAAACTTTGTTTGCCTCACGGCGTTCAAATCGGCGAAGCTGGCACTCCGCCTATTGGCAGATTTCCAAGCCATAACGGTATTTCTCGACGGATTCTGCACGATGTTTTATTTGAGGAAGCTCAGAAAATCGGGTTAAAATATCGGATGGGAGTAACGGTAGAATCTATTGATAATCAGCCTGATATTGCTAATGTTACTTTTACGGACGGTACAACGGATAGCTATGACATTGTGATTGCCGCCGATGGAGTACATTCAAAAGTACGAAAACTCATCTTTGGCGAATTCAAGCCCAATTATGTAGGTTTATCAGTATGGCGTTATCCCTTCAAACGCCCTGCTGGCTTAGATACGGGTTATATTTTCTTTCATAAAAAACACAAAATTGGGGTTATCCCGATGACGGCCGAGTCGTGTTATATATTTTTAAATTCTGCCGAAGGCGATAACCCCATGATTCCCGAAGACCAATTAGTTGAAAAACTGAAAGGGTATATGTCGGCTTATCCAGTACCAATCGTTCAAGAGCTAATTCCCCAAGTAACCGATGCTAAATTGGTGAATTACCGAGCATTAGAAACGCTCAAAATGCCAGCACCTTGGTATAAAAACAGAGTGGTTGTGTTGGGAGATGCGGCTCACACCACCATTCCACAATTGGGCTCAGGCGCTGCCTTAGCCATAGAGGATGCCGTGGTGTTGATAGAAGAATTACAGAAGGAAGGGGAAGTTGAAGCGGTTTTCGATAGATACATGAAACGTCGCTATGAGCGCTGTATGATGGTGGTAGATGTTTCCGAAACTTTAGGCGCTTGGGAGTTACTTGAATACAACGACCAACCACTTCCAGAAGGTGCGAATATGGGAATGCTCATGGGTAAAACTGGAATGGCCTTAACGGCTCCAATTTAAAGTGAAAAATTCCCTAAAAAATGGGGCGTTAAGCCATGGTCGTAGGGCCTAAAACCTATTTTTAAAATTCTCCATTAAGCAAATGATACAACAAATTAAAAAAGGCATTACCTACGCCGAAAGCAAAGACGCCGACTTAAAAGTGCGGGCTTTGGTAGAAAATATGCTGGAAAACGTGGCCGCCAACGGCGACAAAGCGGTCAGAGAATATTCGGAAAAATTGGATAAATGGTCGCCCGAAAGCTTTCGATTATCTGCGGTACAAATCAGGCAGATTATCGCTGGTTTGCCCGAGCAAGTGATTGAAGACATCAAATTTGCCCAAACCCAAATCCGTAATTTCGCCCAAATTCAGCGCGAATCCATCAAAGACGTGGAAGTTGAAACCTTGCCGGGCGTGATTTTGGGACATAAAAATATCCCCGTCAACTCGGTCGGCTGTTACGTGCCCGGCGGACGCTACCCGATGGTGGCCTCGGCCCACATGAGCGTATTGACGGCCAAAGTGGCGGGTGTAAAGCGCGTTATTGCCTGTACACCGCCCATCAATGGCGAAATTCCTGCCGCAACCGTGGCGGCGATGTACATGGCTGGAGCCGATGAGATTTATTTGTTGGGTGGTGTGCAGGCCATTGCCATGATGGCATTGGGTACCGAAACCGTTCAGCCCGTCGATATGCTGGTGGGCCCAGGAAATGCCTACGTGGCCGAAGCCAAACGCCAATTGTACGGAAAAGTGGGCATCGACTTGTTTGCTGGCCCAACGGAAACGCTCGTCATTGCTGACGATACCACCGATGTAGAAACCTGCGCCACTGACTTGCTCGGCCAAGCCGAACATGGCCCTACGTCGCCCGCGATTTTGTTGACCACCAGTAAAACCATTGCCGAAGGCATCGAAACCGAAATCCAGCGCCAATTGGCCGTGTTGCCCACTGCCGATGTGGCAAGTGTGGCGTGGCGGGACTACGGGCAGGTGATTTTGGTAGACACCGTCGATGAGTTGGTGTCGGAGGCTGACCGCATTGCCAGCGAACACGTACAGGTAATGACCGAAAACCCGCGTTATTTCCTTGACAAAATGACCAATTTTGGTGGATTGTTTCTCGGTGACAAAACCAACGTAGCGTACGGCGACAAAGTGATCGGCACCAACCATACGTTGCCCACTAGAGAAGCCGCTCGTTATACGGGAGGTCTGTGGGTAGGGAAGTTCCTGAAAACCTGTACCTATCAGGAAATCAAAACCCCCGAAGCCAGTGCAATGATCGGTGAATATTGTTCTCGATTGTGTGCCATCGAAAATTTCTCAGGCCACAAAGAGCAGGCCGATTTGCGCGTACGTCGCTATTCCAAAGCTCCCTCTCTGTGATCCTTCTTATCTCTGTGGTTTAAAAAATGCAACCAATGAAAACAGTCTTAGTCACCGGTGGGGCAGGAGAAATTGGCTCGGCCATTTGTAAACAATTTGCAGCAAACGGTTATAATGTTATTGCAACCTATAACTCGAACCCTGTAAAGGCAGAAAAGTTATTGGCTGAGCTAAATCAATTACCAGTAACCAATAACCAATTTTCCAATCACAGTATTTTCCACGCTCCCACCACAGACGCCCAAAAAGTGACTGAACTAAAGGCATTTGTGGCAGAGAAATATGGGAAGTTAGATGTATTGGTAAATAACGCAGGAATTACTACGCCGGTACCGCATGATGATTTACAAGGCTTGACCGATGAGTGGATCGATAAAATCATGCAGACCAATTTCAGAGGTTCGTTTGCGATGGTCAGAGTAACCAAAGAGTTATTGGAAAAAGGTTCGGATGAAAGTAATGAGTCTTCCTTGATCGTAAATATTTCTTCAATTGCAGGTATTTCTGGTATCGGAAGCAATGTAGCCTATTGTGCTTCAAAAGCAGCCATTGACTCCATGACACGCTCATTAGCAAGGGCTTTAGCTCCAAAAATCAGAGTAGTATCGGTGTCGCCGGGTTTTGTGGAGGGTGAATATACCAAGAATTTTGACCCAAAATTCCTACAAAATCAAATGGATAATACCCCGCTTGAGCGTTTTGCAACGGGCGTAGATGTTGCCAATGCCGTTTTTGCTTTAGCCACTTCTCTAACTTTCTCAACTGGTAATATCATTACAGTTGATGGAGGCAGACTTTTAAAATAGAAAAAGATGAAATTAGTAACCTTCAAAAATCCAAAGGGTGATTCCCGCACGGGCTGGCTCGCAGGCGACAAGGTCGTTGACATGAATTTGGCCAGTGAAAAGCTGCCCACCGATATGTTGACTTTTATTGACAATCACGAATTGTACTTTCCCATTATCAAGGCATTAGGCGATGTGCAGCCGCATTATCAATTATCAGAGATTCAATTGCTGGCCCCGTTGCCCAACCCCCGCAGTTTTCGGGATTACATCGGTTTTGAGATGCACATGCAAAATGCGTCTCGGTCGTTTGGGCACAAAATCGGCCCCGCTTGGTACGATATGCCGATTTTTTATTTTACCAATCATCAGGCCATTTACGGCCCCGATGACGAAATCAAGCGCCCAGCCAAAGAGACCAAAATGGACATTGAGTTAGAGTTGGCCTGTATCATCGGCAAAAAAGGCAAAGACCTCAAAGCCGAAGACGCCCGTCCTTACATTTTTGGCTATACCGTTTTCAACGATTGGACCGCTCGCGCCATCCAAAAAGTGGAGATGGAAATTCCGTTGGGGCCGCACAAAGGCAAAGACTTTGCCAATGCCATCGGTCCTTGCATCGTGACGGCCGACGAAATGGAGTCGTACCGAGAGCCGTTTGATGAAAGCGTATTTACCGACCCAATTCGGGTACCAAATGTTCAAATGGATAGGTTCAATCTCAAAATGACGTCCCGTATTAATGGCGTAACGGTTTGTGAAGGAAACTACCAAACCGTGTATTACACCTTCGAACAAATGATGGAACGCGCCTCTGAAAACAACGTGACACTGATGCCTGGAGATATATTGGGCTCAGGAACAGTGGGTTGGGGGAGTTTGATTGAAAACAACTTCACCGTTCACCGCCCACTCGAACCCGGGGATGTAGTGGAATTGGAAATTGAAGGAATCGGAATTTTAAGAAATAAAGTAATATGATTTTAGAACTTGCCACTATCGACATTAAAGCGGGCACCAATGCTGAGTTTGAGCAGAATTTAGAAAAAGCCCAAGCCGTGATTAGCCAATCAAAAGGCTATTTGGGACATGATTTTAAGAAGTGTATCGAACAGCAAAACCGCTATGTGTTGCTCATTCGCTGGGAGAACCTCGAAGCGCATACCATCGGTTTTCGGGAATCAGAATTATTCAAAGAATGGCGCGGATTGATTGGGCCGTTTTTTGAAAATCCGCCTGTGGTGCTGCATTATGAAGACTTGGGTTTTAGTTCGACATTAAGATAAATAGATTCCATGGAAATAGAAATGCCGACGGATTGTAAAGGTAAGTGACCAGTCATTTCGGTAACGATGGTTTCCTGCCAACGTCCTGGACTTTCACGAAACCAAACCTCGGCGTAGCATTCATCCTGACGAATGAGTACATATTCACGGAATGATTCAAGGGTTTTGTATTTATCAAATTTGCTTGTACGGTCGTAGCGAGAGGTGCTTTTTGATAAAACCTCTACAACCACAATGGGATTAATCAGCAAAAGTTGATTATCGTCCCAATACAAAGGTTTATCACAAACGGCTAAAGCATCGGCATAAACACCCGCATCAAGACTTGGGAAATAAACCAATTGATCGGAAGGAAATACAACATACTTTTCTTTTAATATCCGAAAATTAATAACCATTTCGGTCATCATATTGACCGAAATGATATTGTGAGGGCCTTTGGCGTAGGGCATTTTAATGATTTGACCGTCAATGAATTCGTGCTTATGAATGGACTTCGCTTCTTTTTTTAGATACTGTTCGAGCGTATATCTACGCACAGGACGGCTCAGTTTGAGAGGTGGCGTAAATTCTCGTGTTTGGGTAGTCATGACCTGTTCTTTTTACAAAAATAACGTAATTATCAACCAATTCAAATGAAAATCATTGACCTTTCCGTGACGATTTCTGAAGAAATCAAAGAGCCGCTTCCTACCAAAATTGTCTATGAAGACCACAAAGAAGGGGCTAAAAAAATGGGTGGAAAACTCTTTGAAGGCATTGCTGGCGATGTGTTTATTGACGGCAACGGCCCCGCAGGAGAATTTCTGACCGTGACGAGCCACTGCGGAACGCACGTGGATGCACCGTACCATTATTTCCCCACCAGCGAAGGCAAACCCTCGCGTACTATTGACGAAATGCCGCTGGATTGGTTTTTTCACGATGGCGTAGTGCTGGATTTTACCGACAAACCCGATGGCTACATGTTTGAGCCAGAAGACTTGATTGAAAAGCTGGCGGCCATCAATTATACCCTCAAACCCTTTGACATTGTGCTGATTCGCTGCGATGCCGACAAGCGTTTGCACGACCCCGATTTTGTAAAAATCCACGTAGGAGCTTCGGCCAAAGCCACACATTGGCTCATTGACCAAGGCATCAAAGTGATGGGTACCGACGGGTGGGGTTGGGATATTCCGCTGCACATTCAGGCGGCGGATTACCGGGCCAATCCGCGTCCGGGTATCATCTGGCAGGCGCATTATGTGGGCATCGAAAAAGAATATTGCCAAATCGAAAAAATGGCTAATCTGGACCAACTGCCGCCGTTTGGCTTTAAAGTGGCCTGTTTCCCCGCCAAAATCAAAGCCGCAAGTGCGGGCTGGACGCGCGCCGTGGCGATTATTGAGTAAGCAAAAAACGCATTCAAACCAACCTAACATTTCCCAATAATGAGAAAATGCCCGCTATTCTTTCTGATTTTAACCGTGGCTGCTTCGCCAGTGTATGCCCAAACCAAATGGAAAGAAACCCCAAAAGGAAGTTTTAATCTGGTCGAAAATCAGGGAGGCCAAACGTTAGGTTATTCGCCTATGTCAGGGGTGAAAATCTTGACCGTTAATGGATTAGCCTTTAAAGATTTAAATAAAAACGGCAAACTGGATGCGTTTGAAGATTGGCGTTTGCCGTATGACCAACGCGCCAAAGACTTGGCTTCCAAACTGAGTATTGAAGAAATTGCGGGTTTGATGTTGTACTCGTCGCATCAGTCCATTCCTGCCCGCGCGGGAGGGTATTTTGCAGGAACGTACAATGGCAAACCTTTCAAAGCCGGAGAAACCGACCCGACGGAGTTGACCGATCAGCAAAAGGAATTTTTGAAAAAAGATCATCTGCGTCATGTGTTGGTCACCACGGTACAAACGCCCGAGATTGCGGCGCAATGGAACAACAAATTACAGGCTTTTTGCGAAAGCGTAGGCTTCGGAATCCCCGCCAACAATAGCTCGGACCCGCGCCACGGCACCAGAGCCAAAGCCGAGTTTGACGCGGCTGCTGGCGGTGAAATCTCCATGTGGCCAAGCCCCTTGGGAATGGCTGCAACATTTGACCCAACGTTGATTGAAAAATTTGGTAAAATCGCGGCGGACGAATACCGCGCTTTGGGCATTACCACGGCCCTTTCGCCGCAGGTTGACATCGCTACCGAGCCGCGTTGGGGCCGTTTCAATGGTACGTTTGGCGAAAGTCCTGCGTTGTCGGCGGCCATGGGACAAGCCTATTGCGATGGTTTCCAATCGAGTGTCTGGGGTGCGAAAAGTGTCAATGCGATGGTAAAACACTGGTCGGGTGGCGGTTCGGGAGAGGCGGGGCGTGATGCACACTATGCCAACGGTAAGTTTGCGGTTTATCCGGGCAATAATTTTGATGCCCATTTGATTCCTTTTACGCAAGGTGCCTTTAAGCTGAAAGGACAAACCAAAATGGCGTCGGCGGTGATGCCCTACTATACTATTTCGTGGAATCAGGATAAAAAATACCACGAAAACGTAGCAAATAACTACAACAAATACATCATTACTGACTTACTCCGTACCAAATATGGCTACGATGGCGTAGTGTGTACCGACTGGAACGTAACCAAACTTCACACCTCAATGGATTCGTTTCTCGACGGTAAATCTTGGGGGGTAGAGAATCTTTCTTTGGGTGAACTTCACTACAAAGCCTTAATGGCGGGCGTTGACCAATATGGTGGCGTAAATGACATGAAGCCCATTTTGGAAGCGTATCAGTTGGGGATAAAAGAACACGGAGAAGCCAAAATCAGGGCTAGAATGGAGCAATCCGCCGTTCGTTTGCTGCGCAATATTTTCAGAGTTGGCGTTTTTGAAAATCCCTACTTAAACCCCGAAGAAACCAAAGCCATCGTTGGAAAACCCGAATACATGAAGGCGGGCTACGAAGCACAGTTGAAATCTGTTGTGCTCCTGAAAAATCAGGCGAAAGCATTGCCCATTACTTCAAAAAAAACGGTGTATGTTCCAAAACGTTTTTCTCCAGCGGGCCGTAATTTTCTCGGAGTGGAAACACCCGCATCAACGGAATATCCCGTGAATATTGACATTGTTAAAAAGTACTACAACGTCACTGACAATGTCGACGAGGCTGATTTTGCGCTGGTGTTTATTCAAAATCCAACCGCCACCATTGGGTACGACAAAGAGGATTTGAAAAAGGGAGGCAACGGTTATATTCCCATCAGTTTACAATACGGCGACTACACCGCTACCGATGCCCGTGAAAAAAGCATTGCTGGCGGCGACCCATTGGAGAATTTTACCGACCGTGGTTATAAAAACAAATCGACCAAAACGGCCAACGTTACCGATGCGCAATTGGTAACCGACACCAAGGCAAAGATGAAAGGCAAGCCCGTAGTGGTTTCAATCAATACGTCTAACCCCATGGTTTTTGCCGAAATTGAGAAAGATGCCTCGTCCATTTTGGTGAGTTTTGGAGTGCAAGACCAAGCCATTTTGGACATCGTTTCGGGCAAAGCCGAGCCCTCAGCGCTGTTGCCCATGCAAATGCCGGCCGACATGAAAACCGTCGAAAAACAAGCCGAAGATGTGCCTTACGACATGACCTGCCACAAAGATTCGGAAGGAAACAGCTACGATTTTGGGTTTGGTATGAACTGGAAAGGCGTCATCAACGATGCCCGTAAAACGATGTATCGGAAATAGTAAGGAAAGGACAGGCTGAGCCTGCAATGCGTGCCGCGGCTTCGTATCAAAAGGAATGAATTATGTTCTTGTTCGATACGAAGCAACGGCTGTATTTTATGGCAATATATGATTGATTCTGCCTGATTTTAGTTGGTTTATGCCTATTTTTTCTTACTTTTTTAAATAACAGAACATCCCTAAACCTCGCTTTAAACATGAAAAAAGGACTTTTTACGTACGAAAACGGCATTGTACTGTTAATGGCACTCACATTTGGGTGCTTATTTTTCGACCGCTTGGCGCTCAATTTTTTGATGCCTTATGTAGCCAAAGACCTTCAACTCAACAACACGCAAATCGGACTTTTGGCGGGGGCATTGTCGTTGGCGTGGGCATTTTCGAGTTTTTTCTCTACGGCATGGGCCGAAACCAATAATAAGAAAAAACTCGTTTTCGTTGCCGCCGTTTTTACTTTCTCTCTTTGTTCATTTGGCTCTGGTTGGGCGGTTTCGTTTGTTACGTTGCTGATAGCCCGCCTCGTCATGGGTTTTGCCGAAGGGCCCGTGATACCGTTGGCCCAAAACTTTGTTGAGCGCGAATCTTCTCCTCACCGACTGGGCATAAACGCAGGGATTTTGCAAGGGGTAGGTTCTGCTTTGTTTGGGTCTATTTTGGCCCCCGTTATTTTGGTGCAAATTGCCGAAAATATAGGGTGGCGCAATGCCTTTTTTGTGGCAGGAGCGCCGGGTTTATTGTTGGGTTTATTGGCTTGGAAATTTGTCAAAAAATCAACCGCTGAAAGTGTGCAAACCCGAGAGAAATCCACCCTCAATATCTCCGAATTGTTACAATACAACAACATCAAATGGGGCATCGGGGCGGCTTGCTGTGTGTTTGGGTGGTGGTTTGCTACACTGCCGTTTATCTCCAATTATTTTGTCAATTCACAGGGAATGTCGGCCGACCAAATGGGCAAAACCATGGGGCTTTTGGGCGTTTCGGGGCTTTTGTCTTCTGTCATTGTGCCTGGACTTTCGGATAAAATCGGACGTAAAAAAGTGCTGCTGATTTTTATGGTGGTGGGTATGTTTTACCCTTTTGCGGTCTATTTTTTGGCGGGCTCGGTGTTGCATCTTCCAGCCATGTTTCTGACTTATTTTATGATGGGACTACTCCCCGTCGTGGCGGCTGTATTGCCTTCCGAGTCGGTGCCTGACCATTTGAAAGCCAAAGCGTTAGGATTTATTACGGCCATTGCAGAAATTGTAGGAGGAGTAATGGTGCCGGCCTTGGCGGGCGTCCTTTCCGACAAAATCGACCCTTCGGCTTTTCTTTGGGTGGCGGCGGCATTGGCGTTAATCGGCTTGTTTTTCGTGATGAAATTGAAAGAACCATCAAAGCTGTAAAAAAGACAGAGCTATTGGAGAACGGTCCACTTGGGCATTAAAGCATTGCTTCTTTGGGACTTAGCGTGACTGACACTTTTATTTTTACTTATTGTCTCATTTTGGGTCAATACAGGTGAGTTCAGGATACTTTCTGTACAAAAGCGCTATAAACTTGTACTAATGTTAGAAATAAACCCACTCAATGATGATTAGACATTCCGTTAGATTTGAGTTGAAATATATCTATTCGGTCTTCGCTTTTGATAGGAAATGTACCCTTTAAATTTTGCTAACCAAATGAAAATCAACTTTTTACGCTTTGTTGCGCTGCTGCTGTTACAGTCGTTTTTTGTTAATGCCCAACCGCAAACCAACCGTGTATTAAAACTCTTTCCCGAAGGAACGGTACTGTACGGGGATATTCCGTACAATGGTGATACGCTCAAAAAGCATTTGCTGGATATTTATTTGCCCGCCAATGCGCCTAAAAATCTGCCTTTGGTGGTTTTTATTCATGGAGGTGGATGGATTGGAAATGACAAAACCGCCGATATTGGCTACATGGGTAATACCGTATCGGCCTTGATAAACAATGGTATTGCCATAGCGTCCATAGATTATCGTTGGGCTACGCAAGCTACTTTTCCAGCCCAAATCCAAGATTGTAATCGTGCCGTGTCTTTTTTGTACGACAATGCCGAAAAATATGGCTTGGATAAAAACCGAATCGCCTTGATGGGATTCTCGGCGGGCGGGCATTTGGCATCGCTTTTGGGATTGGCCCACAACAACAAAGTGCCTGATTTTTATGTGAATAAGCAAGTCGCGAAATTCAAAATCAAAGCCGTCGTTGATTTTTATGGGCCTGCCGAATTGATTTTATTTCCTGGCGCCGACGATGCCAAATCACCCGAAGGACTGCTCATTGGCGCGGCACCGCTTGCCCGTCCCGACTTGGCAGAAGCGGCGAGTCCCGTAACCTACGTTGACAAAAATGACCCTCCATTTTTACTGATTCACGGTGAAAAAGACAACTTAGTTTCTCCCCGTCATTCGCAGTTGTTGAGTGCTTGGCTAACGACCAACGGGGTTGCAAATGAACTCATTATCGTCAAAGATGCGCCTCACTTTGGCAAAATGTACGATGTAGATGAAATACGAACGAAAGTGATGGCTTTTCTGAAAAAAGAATTGAAGTAGGATTGATTGGAAATAAATGTATCCTGAAAATTTAAGTCAAACCCATTCATCATGAAAAAAGTATTTGTACTTGCCTTACTTTTAGTAACACTAACGTCAATTCTTGTAAAAGCTCAGTTTGGGCCACCCACCGGAGAACCCGATGTCATAAACAAGCGTTGGCACGCACAATGGATTACCGTGCCCAACGCCACCACCGATGGGTATGGCGTGTATATGTTTCGCAAAACCATTGATTTGGCCGCAAAACCCAATAATTTTAAAATTCATGTTTCGGGAGATAATCGTTACAAACTTTTTGTGAACGAAAAATTGGTGTCAATGGGCCCTGCCCGTGGCGATATTGCCCATTGGAATTATGAAACTGTGGACATTGCGTCTTATTTAAAAGCAGGCAAAAACATTGTAGCGGCCCAAGTTTGGAATGAAGGAGAATTTAAACCTGAGGCTCAGATAACTTACCGAACGGGCTTTATTTTGCAAGGTGCTACCTCGGCGGAGTCGGCCATCAATACCAATAATACTTGGCTTTGTGAGAAAGACAATAGCTTTGCACCTTTGGTTTTTAGAACTAGGGGCTATTATGTAGCCGGGGCTGGCGAGATTCGTAACATGGCTTTAAGCCCCAAAAATTGGCAAAGTGAAGGCTTTGACGATAAAAATTGGCAAAAAGCAAGGCCAGTGGGTGGAGGAGTCCCCAAAAATATTTTAGGCGCTTTTGGTACGATGAGTGGCTGGATGTTGGTGCCTTCCATCATACCTCAAATGGAGTTGAAAGATGAGCGGTTAGCCAAAGTCGTTAGTAACGAAGGTATTACGGCCTTGCCTGCTGATTTTCCTGCCAAAAAATCAGAGGTGCTGATACCTGCCAACTCAAAAGTAAATATCATTTTAGATCAAAGCTACCTCACCAACGCCTATCCAAATGTAGAATTTAGCGGAGGCAAAGCTGCTACTATTACGTTGAGATACGCCGAAGCACTTTTTACAAAATCGGGGGGTAAAGGCAATAGAAACGAAACCGCTGGCAAAACCTTTGTGGGCCGTGCCGATAGCTTGGTTTCGGATGGAAGCCAAAATCAGAAATTTACCAGCCTTACCTACCGTACTTATCGTTATTTGCAACTGAGCATTGTTACTCAAAATGAGGCAATTACCCTAAATGATATTTACGGCACATTTACGGGGTATCCTTTTAAAATGAACGCCCAACTATCTGCCAATCAGCCCGAAATGGACAAGATGCTGGAAATCGGTTGGCGTACCGCTCGTCTTTGTGCGTATGAAACCTATATGGATTGCCCCTATTATGAGCAACTCCAATACATCGGCGATGGTCGCATACAGGCATTGGTGTCGCTCTACAACAGTGGCGACGACCGACTGGTAAAAAATGCCATCAATCTCATGGATTTTTCACGAACACCGGAGGGTGTAACCTTGAGTAGGCATCCCTCTTACACCCCGCAATTTATTCCTACGTTTTCGCTTTGGTATATTGGTATGCTGCAAGACTACGCCCGCTATGGGGCTGATGTAGAGTTTGTTAAAAGCAAAATAAGTGGTACTCGTCAAATATTGGACTATTTCAAAAGCTACCAACAAGCCGATGGGCGACTAAAAAATACCCCTCAATGGATGTTTACCGACTGGGTGGATAATTTCAAAGAATGGCGGGCAGGTGCAGGACCCATGAGCGCCAACGGTACCTCGGCGGTGCTTGATTTTCAATTGCTTTGGGCGTATCAAGTTGCGTCAGATTTAGAAACCAAACTGGGCAATCCTGCCTTTGCCGCTCAGTACCAAAAGGAAATTGCAACTTTAAAAAATACCATCAGAGCTAAATATTGGGATGGTACTAAAAAGCTGTTTGCTGACCGTGAAGAAAAAGATGAGTTTTCACAACATACCAATTCGCTGGCTATTCTAACGGGTTTGGCAAGTAGCGAGGAAGCAAAACAAATTGCCCAATCACTACTAACCAACAACCAGCTCGCGCCTGCCTCTATCTATTTTAAGTATTATTTGCATCAGGCACTGATAAAAGCAGGCAAAGGAAATGACTATTTGAAATGGCTTGATAAATGGCGCGAAAATATTCAAATGGGACTTACCACTTGGGCCGAAACCTCAGATGTAGACAAAACTCGCTCTGATTGCCACGCTTGGGGTTCAAGCCCCAATATCGAATTTTACCGAACAATTCTCGGAATAGACAGCGATGGATTGGCATTTTCAAAAGTAAAAATTACCCCGCATTTGGGGCAGATGACTAATATAAACGGAACGATGCCGCACCCCAAGGGAAACATTTCGGCCAGCTATAAATTGGAAAATGGCAAATGGAAGATTCGGATAGAACTGCCCAAAACCATAACAGGTAACTTGGTTTGGAAAGGAAAAACCATTGCTTTGAAAGAGGGGGTGAATCAATTCAATATTTAGAAAAAGAAAAAATAAAACCATTCATGCCGTTGGCGGGTGTTCTCACCGCCAACACCCTTATTGCTAACCATTTTATTTTGCAGGTGAAAAACACCTGCAAAGGCAAAATTTTATTCTTTCTTAAAAATCTCAAAAAATGAAAAGAAAATATCAAATCCACTTTTTAACTGCGGCGGTGTTGAGTATCGTGTTAAACGGCTGCTTTTCATTGACTTTAAGTGCGCAGTCTGGTACTAAAAAGGCGGCAGATAAACCTACTTCTAAGGCAGTTGACTGGAAGTTGGGCGTGGCTTTATATACTTTTAGTACCATGTCGTTTCCAGAGCAGTTGGCCTACGCCGACAGTGCTTCTCTAAAATACGTAGAAGGGTTTGTGTTTGCCAAATCAGGTAAAGAGTTAAAAGACACCGTGTTATTTAAACTTTCACCAGCGGGTATTCAAAATCTAAAGAAAAAAGTGGCGGACCAAGGGCTTAAAATGGAGTCTATCTACGTCGTTGGAGGCAAAAATGTGGCTGATTGGAAACGAGATTTTGAGGTTGCAAAAGCCTTTGGGGTAAAATACGTGACGGGAGAACCTCCCCGTAACATGTGGGATAGCGTGGACAGCTTGGCGGGAATTTATGGTATTAAAGTAGCTCTTCATAATCATTGGAAAGAAAATAGCATTTACTGGCACCCCGATTCGGTGTTGGCAGCCCTCAAAGGCCACCCAAATTTTGGCGCTTGCCCTGATTTGGGGCATTATCCAAAATCAGGGATAAACCCCGTAGATGCGTTAAAAAAATTGGAGGGGAAAATTATAGGAATACACCTCAAAGACATTGCTGAATACAATAACAACAAAATTCAAGATGTGCCTGTGGGTACGGGAGTGGTGGACTTTCCCGCGGTTTTTGCGGAATTAAAACACCAAAGGTTTAATGGGCATGTCATGTTTGAGCGAGATACAAAAGAGCAACCCAATAACCTCACATCTTTAAAACAAATGGTAAATTACTATTATAAAACGTTGGATTTACCTCGACCATTTTTTCCTAAATAAGTGCTTTGTGTACCGTTGGGGGTGTTCTCACCGCCAACAACCTTATCGCTAACCATTTTATTTTTCAGGGGAAAAACACCTGAAAGGGCAAATTTCAACGCTTAAAACTGAAATGAAAAAAAATAAAAAACCGATTGTAGCCCTGCTTGCGCTATTGAGCTTAGGGGGCTATGCCCAAGACAAAACGGACTTTCAAACTCCCCCAAGCTCGGCAAAACCACGGGTTTGGTGGCATTGGATGAACGGCAATATCACCAAAGAAGGTATCCAAAAAGACTTGGAATGGATGAGCCGCGTGGGGATTGGCGGTTTTCAGAATTTTGATGCCAACCTTTTTACGCCCGTTGTTGTGCCCAAAAAACTGGTTTTCATGACACCCGACTGGAAAGATGCCTTCAAGTTTATGACCCAAACGGCCGACCAAAAAGGGCTTGAAATGGCCATTGCGGGTTCGCCAGGTTGGAGCGTAACGGGTGGCCCTTGGGTGGAACCCAAAGATGCCATGAAAAAGTACGTTTGGACGGAAACACGCGTTGAAGGTGGAAAGGCTTTTTCGGGAAAATTGCCCCGACCTGCTGACGTAATCGGGAAGTTTCAGAATGTACTGATTGGTGCGGGAGGGCTTACGGGGGGATTTGTGGGTGAAAAACCTAACTTTTACCAAGATGCGTTGGTGATTGCGTATCGTTTGCCCAAAACGGATAAGCCTTTTGCCGAACTGAATCCCAAAGTCACTTCAAGTGGTGGGAATTTTAGCCTCAAAGACCTAAGTGATGGCGATTTGGCCAAGGCCGAATTTATCCCTCCGATGGAAGTAGGGCAAGATATGTGGATTCAGTACGAATTTGATTCGCCGCAAACATTTAAGGCATTTGCGATTGCTGGCGCGATAGAAGGTGCCCTGAGCGAATTTAGAGGAAACCCCGAAAACCGTAGCTTAAAAGTAAGCGATGATGGGGCCAATTTTCGAGAAATTGCCAAAGTATCAGGCAGTACCGTGCCTTTCAATACGGTAGCTTTTGCACCTACAACGGCCAAATATTGGCGAATCGCGATAAAAACACTCCCACCTGCGGGAAATCCGTTTGGGGGCCTAATGGGCAACGCCAGCGCTCCTGCCAAATCGGACGGGGTACACGTAGCCGAATTTGTGCTCTACAATACCGCCCGCATTGATCAAGTAGAAGACAAAGCAGGGTTTTCGCCGTGGCGAGAAAATGGAAAAATGAGTACGGGCAGCGCCGCCGATGCTATTCCTACGGAAGATGTAGTGGATGTGACCTCAAAAATGAGTGCAGATGGCACGCTGAACTGGACTGCGCCCTCTGGTGATTGGGCTATTATCCGCTTGGGCTATTCATTAACAGGCCGTCAAAATCACCCCGCCTCACCTGAAGCAACGGGCTTGGAAGTGGATAAATTGGATAAAGAAGCCGTCAGAAAATACATCAACACCTATCTGGATATGTACAAAGATGCCACGGGTGGTATGATGGGGGCTAAAGGTTTGCAATACATGGTGTTGGATAGCTACGAAGCTGGCCACATGAACTGGACCAAAGCATTTCCTGAAGAATTTCAGAAAAGACGCGGTTACAGTATCGTGCCTTGGCTGCCCGTACTGACGGGGCGAATCGTCAAAAATGAAGAAGCCAGCGAAAAGTTTTTGTGGGATTTTAGAAAAACCATTGGTGAACTCATTGCCGAAAATCACTATGATGTCATTGGCGAAGAGTTGAACAAAAGAGGCATGAAACGCTACACGGAGTCGCACGAAGGTGGGCGTATTTACTTGGCCGATGGCATGGATGTGAAACGTAACTCCGAGATTCCGATGTCGGCCA
Organism: Runella salmonicolor; assembly: GCF_024158025.1. Classification (NCBI taxonomy): domain Bacteria; kingdom Pseudomonadati; phylum Bacteroidota; class Cytophagia; order Cytophagales; family Spirosomataceae; genus Runella; species Runella salmonicolor. The sequence goes on along the minus strand of NZ_JAMZEL010000001.1, from coordinate 612,147 downwards.
TGTGGACACCGGGCAGTCTGGCAGGAGGGGCCGACGAAGAGGTTCGCAGCGAAGCTGACATCAGAGAATCAGCATCGGTTGCCAATATTTATGGAAAGCCGTTTGTGGCCGCCGAATCTATGACTTCCGTAGGCAAACCTTTTCAGGAATATCCCGAACGCCTCAAACGTACGGCCGATTTGGAGATGGCGTCGGGCCTGAATCGTTTTGTGATTCATACGTCTGTTCATCAGCCACTTGATGATAAAAAGCCAGGCTTCTCGCTTGGGCCATTTGGCCAGTATTTCACCCGTCAAGAAACCTGGGCAGAGGTAGGAGGCAAGGCGTGGATGTCGTATTTAGGGCGTAGTTGTTATTTGTTACAACAAGGCCGCAATATCGCTGATGTGTTGTACTACTACGGTGAAAACAACAACATTACGTGGATTAGTCGCGAAAAACTCCCCGCTATTCCGTCGGGCTACGAGTATGATTTTGCCAATTCATCGGCCCTCATCAACGCCATTCAGGTAAAGAATGGGAAACTGGTCGCTCAAAGTGGCAATACGTACAGTTTGTTGGTGCTCGACGAAACCGCCAAATACATGACCTTGCCCGTGTTGAAAAAACTACGTGATTTGGTAAAAGCAGGTGCGAAGGTAGCGGGTACAAAGCCCGAACAGTCGCCAAGTTTGGCCGACAATCAGAGCGAGTTTCAAGCCATCGTCAACGAAGTTTGGGGTAGCCCCAACGTCTTGAAAGGCTCCGTGGCCGAGGCGTTGAAGGCTCAAAACGTGAGCGAAGATGTGATTATTAGCAAAGCGCAAAACAAGATTCTGTATCGTCACCGTCAGGCAGCCGACCAAGATATTTATTGGCTCAACAACCGCAGTGCAAACGCAACTTCGGCCGAAGTGAGTTTCCGGGTGACGGGCAAAGTGCCCGAACTCTGGAATGCCCAAACTGGCAAAACCGAAAAAGTAAGTTATCAAATCAAAGAAGGCCGCACCGTTGTTTCGCTAAACTTTGAATCTTGGGATGCTTTCTTTGTCATTTTTAAAGAGAAGACAACGGCCAATGGTTATACTAAACCTGCCACCAAAGAAACGACATTGACCCCGATTTCAAGCCCTTGGAAAGTGAGTTTTAATGATAAAAATGTGGCGTTTGACAAGCTTATTTCTTGGACAGAGAATACCGATGTCGATGTTAAATATTTCTCGGGAACCGCGAATTATGAAAATACATTCAAAATAACATCTGTTGACAAAGCGGCTAAGTATGTCGTTGATTTAGGCGACGTCAAAAACATCGCCGAAGTGGTTGTAAATGGTAAAAATGTGGGTACTGCTTGGAAGACGCCGTTTAAGTTGGACATTACCGAAGCAATAAAAGCAGGTGACAATGCCATTCGGGTCAATGTCACAAACACTTGGGTAAACCGTCTCGTTGGGGATGCCCAGCCTGATGTCAAACAAAAGACAACTTTTACGACCATGCCTTTTTATCGCAAAGACTCACCGTTGGTGCCTTCGGGGATTATTGGCGAGGTCAAGGTGAATGTAGTAAAGTAATATTTTATGCCTTTGCAGGTGTTTTTATCTGCAAAGGCATAAAATTATCCGTGATTATTACTTGCGTAATCTATATTCCAATGGCGACATCCCCACGCGCTGCTTAAAAAGTCTCGTAAAATGCTGGGGGTATTTATAGCCTATTTCGTAGGCGATTTCGCTGATGGATTTGTTGGAATCAAAAATCTTTTCTTGGGCAAGGTCAATCACTTTGGCTTGTATGTATTCTAATGCAGATTTGCCCGTTTCTTTCTTTACCAAATCGCCAAAATAGTTGGCTGATAGATTCAGTTTTTCGGCACAATAGGCTACCGAGGGCAAACCCACGAGTTGGGGCTGGTTAGATTCAAAATATTCATTCAGTAAGTTCTCAAATCGTGCCAAAATATCTTTGTTTATGTTTTCTCGGGTAATAAACTGACGGTCAAAGAAACGAATACAGTAGTTGAGAAATAACTCAATGTTGCTCACTATCAACATTTTGCTGTGCTTGTCGATGCCACGTTCTAACTCTTCTTTTATTTTTTTGAAGCATTCCAAAACAATCTGTCGTTCGCGCTCCGAAATGTGCAAGGCTTCGTTGACATCGTAGGAGAAAAAACCATATTCCTTGATTGTTCTACCCAAGGATGTGCCACGAATAAAGTCAGGATGAAACACCAAGGCCCAGCCCGTGGGCTGTACCAATATTTGGTCGGGTAAATTAAATCCAAAAACCTGCCCTGGAGCAATGAAAATCAACGTCTCATCTTGATAATCATATTGATTGCGTCCGTAGGCCATTTCTTCGCATTTTACATCTTTCAAAAAAATAACATATATCTCTGAAAGATATTTATTGGCCTGAATTTTCACCGATTTTGATTGGTCAAGTACACTTACCAAAGGGTGCAAAGTTTCTTGTCCTCTATGAGCATTAAACTGCGTGACGCTTGCTAGTTTTTCGATTTTCTCCATGATTTTTAAATGCTATTGATTCAAAAATACGATAAATACTAAATGCTTTTTGGGTAGCATTTCTAAATCGGTAAAAATGGTAAATGATACCGTAATACGGGTATGAGTCTAATTGAAAAATAGAAAGAACTTTGTCCGTCAGATAATGATAATCAATTAAAAATGAACGGCATAAGCAGCCCCAACGACTGATATTTAAAATAATGAGAAAGACACTCCTCCTGTTTTGTATTTTGTTTTCCCCTTATTCTGCTTTTACCCAAACGGTAGATACTACCCAAACGCCTAGTTTTTTTAGCGGCCAAATCACCGCTACCAACAATGGGATTTCGCTCATACCAAATTTCTCTTTAAACAAGCCTGCGGCCTTGTTTGATTTGTCGATGGGAAAAGGACGCCTGAGCTTCGATCCAATGTTCCGCTTTGGCTTAGATGGGAAGCCTTGGACGTTTGTTTTTTGGTTTAGGTACAAGTTGATTGCCAACAAAAAATTCTCAATGGGAATCGGTGGTCACCCTGCATTTTTGTTTAGGGCCGAAACCGTTACTGTCAATGGTATCAGCAAAGAATTGACGACCGCCCAACGGTATGTAGCTTGGGAAGCCAGCCCCACTTACCATTTGAACAAGAAGGTAGGGTTGGGGTTATATTATTTAGGTTCGCATGGATTGACCAAGGATTTAATTCAATATGGTCATTTTGTAGCACTAAAGGCAATCATTTCAAATCTTAAGCTAACAAATCAACTCAATTTTTCATTTGTTCCGCAGTTTTATTACTTAAAACAAGACCAAGCCGCAGGAACGTATTTCAATGCAAGTTTAGGCTTGGCAAAGACTCATTTACCTGTTTCTATTTCAGCAAATATTAGTAAAACTATCAAATCTGAAATTAAGGGAAGAGACTTTTTGTGGAGTATTGGGTTGGTTTATAACATCAATAACAAATACTTTAAAACTAGATAATGGCATTGAGTACGTTTCTACCGATGTTAGTGTTTTACACCCCCAGCAAACTAATTGTTTGATTTTCGTAATTATTGCTTTGAATTGTGTTCATAAGAATACCCACCAATCTCCTAATTTTGTGGTGCAAAAGCTGCGTTTTTGGGCGTAGTTTGGCGGCCAATAAATTTGGCAAGTAAAAATACCAGCAAAGGCAAAGGGCACCATTTTAAGACTGCCTTGGTTTACCATAAATGGTGGCAGATTAGGAACTTGTCAAGGACTTCAAGCTCCGTCACTTTCGTTTTTTTTTGAAAAATTCACCTAACGCAAGCTTGAATGAACTTAGAGGTAACGGCAGTTAATCAAAATAAACGTTCATTGTTAATTTTGATTTTGGGCTTACTTTCGGCCATTGGCCCATTTTCGATTGATACCTATTTGTCGGGCTTCCCGAGTATAGCGGCCGATTTGAAGGTGACAGTGGAAGATGTTTCTTACTCATTATCCAGTTTTTTTATCGGTATTTCGGTAGGCCAATTAATCTACGGCCCCTTGCTAGACCGTTTTGGTCGCAAAACACCTTTGACCATCGGTCTGGTCATTTACTTTTTTGCATCGATAGGTTGTGCCGTGGCTACCTCAATCGAGATGCTCATAGCATTACGCTTCTTACAAGCTTTGGGCGGTTGTGTGGGCATGGTTGCGCCGAGGGCCATTGTGAGAGATAGTTTCCCCATTCAGGAAAGTGTCAAAATATTTTCTACTTTGATTCTCATCCTTGGTGTATCGCCCATTATTGCGCCCACCGTTGGGAGTTATATGATTAGCGCGTGGGGTTGGCATTCCGTGTTTTGGCTGCAAGGGGTTATGGGCTTATTGTTATTGTTGGCCGTAGTGTTTGTCTTGGCCGAAAGTAAAAGACCTGACGCTTCTGTTTCGCTATTGCCAAAGCACATTATTCCAAGTTTTGTAAATATTTTCACCAATCCCCAGTTCTTTACGTATGCGGTTGCGGGTTCAATGGTAGCGGGTGGGGTGTACGCCTATTTGTCGGGGTCACCTTTTGTTTTTATGAAGATTTTTAAGGTGACAGAACAGCAATACGGCTGGATATTTGGGTTGCTGGCGGGGGGGCTTATTCTTAGTAGCCAACTCAATAATTTATTACTTCGCAGATACCACTCTGAGCAGATTATTAAGGCCGCGTTGTTGATTCAAACCACACTGGGCATCATTCTGTGCAGTTTGAGCTTTTTTAACTGGCTCAATTTATACAACTCTATCTCGCTCATCTTTTTGTTTCTGTGCTGTCAAGGGTTTAGTTTCCCCAACTCTTCAGCACTCTCTTTGGCCCCTTTTTCAAAAGAAGCAGGCAGAGCATCGGCGCTGTTGGGGGCTTTGCAAATGGGCCTTGCGTCGCTGGCAGCGGCGCTCGTGAGCGTATTGAGCAACGGAACCAGCTTGCCCATGACCGGCGTAATGGCGGGCTGTGCCCTGACTGGTTTGACAATTTTCGGGGTCGGCCGTTGGATTATCAGAGGTAAAAATAAACAAGCCTTGAGGAGTTGAGAAAATACGTTCAAAATCATTTTGTCGAAGTGCTGAGTTGCTGAAAATCAGCGCTTTTTGCGGGTGTTTTATTGTTTGATTTTTGTAAGTTTTGATTTGAAAAGTGTTAAAATATGGCACAGAGTGCTGCTACTTTTGTAGCAACAAAAATTTTCAAAATAAGACCAATGATTTATTCTTTTACGAAAAACATCCTCCAAAAGATAATTCTGACACTTTTCCTTACAATTACCCTTCAAATTTCCTTTGCACAAGATACTGATAGTACCTCAAAAATTATCAATTTCAGAGGAGCTGCCAGCCTAACCAATAATGGATTTTCGTTTATTCCTGCTTTTTCGCTAGGAAAACCCGCCGCTATTTTTAACTTTAACATCAACGGTGGTAAACGGTTTAGTTTCGAACCAGAGTTTCGCTTTGCCCTCAAAGATGGGCGTCCGTGGTCTTTTATTTTTATTTGGCGCTATAAAATCATCAACCAAAATCGCTTTCAAGCCTCCATTGGCACTCACTTTCCTGCCGTGCCGTTTCGGGTGCTTGCGTATGAAACAACCCCCGACGTTAAAAATACTTTGGCGGTTTCGAGGGTGATTCCAGTTGAGTATACTTCTAATTTTATCATCAATAAAAACAACAGCATCAACTTATTTAGTTTGTACGCCAAAGGCGTTAGCGATGATGCCACCAATCATACCGCTTTGGTTTCGTTGAGGGCTGTTTCCACTATTTCAATTAATAAAAACCTCTCATTTCGAATCAATCCGCAATTGTTTTATCTAAAATTAGATGAGAAAGATGGTTATTATTTTGCCTCAAATTTTACCCTTTCATCGAAAAAAACGCCGTTTTATCTTGGTTCAACCATCAATAAACCAATTAAAACTAACATTGCAGGGAAATCATTCGATTGGAATATAAGTTTGGGTTATTCGTTGGATAGAAAACTGATTATAAAAAAGTAAATGATGGAAAAGTCAGAAACCTTGCAAGATTTTTATAATCGAAAATTTGAATGGATACCCGAAAATCTGAGTAAAGATATTGGCCATGTAAATATGTTTCGGTTGCCGCATCCTGCCAATAAACCAGTGCCGTATCGTCGACGTGATTTCTTTAAAGTTACGCTCTGTCGAGGGGGGAGTCGTATCCATTATGCCGACAAGGTTTTTTCATTCGAGAAGCAGGCACTTGTTTTTTCAAACCCATTTATTCCCTACAAATGGGAGCATATAAATGAAGAAGTATCTGGGTTTTATGTGATATTCAATACTGTTTTTTTTAACCAATTTGGCAATCTGATTCAGTATGAGGTGTTTCAGCCAACGGGTACGCACGTTTTTGAATTAGACGATGCTCAATTTGAGCATCTATGCGGGATTTATGAAAAAATGGAAGCTGAACTCAGTTCTGAATACATTCATAAGTACGATGCCATCAGAAACTTGATATACGAGTTGATTCATTATGCCATGAAAACGCGTCCATCGACGCGCATTGAGCAGCTTCCTATCAATGCCTCACAGCGAATCTATTGGTTGTTTTTGGAACTACTCGAAAGACAGTTCCCGATTGACGAAAACCATACCGAAATTAAGCTAAGAACCGCCTCCGATTTTGCAGACCAGTTGAATGTTCACGTTAATCACCTCAACCGGGCGGTAAGAGAGACCAGTGGCAAAACGACCTCAAATCTAATTGCCGAACGGCTTTTACGAGAAGCCAAAATCATGCTCAAGCAAAGCAAATGGAACGTGTCCGAAATTGCATTTTCTTTGGGTTTTACGGAGGTGACGTATTTTAATAATTTCTTTAAAAAGCACACAGAAATGAGTCCTGTAAAGTTTCGGAATGCTTAATATTTATAGCTGATTAGGCCATTTTACATTATCTATCGGTTTAAAACTAAATGATAGCAACAATGAAAAAGAGAATACTGGGAAAAGATTTGGAAGTTTCAGCCATTGGGTTGGGTTGTATGGGAATGAGTTTTGGCTATGGCCCAGCGGGCAAAAAATCAGAAATGATAAAAGTGATTCGGGCGGCGGTAGAGCAAGGCGTTACTTTTTTCGATACTACAGAGGTGTATGGTCCTTATACCAATGAAGAATTAGTAGGCGAAGCCTTAGCTCCATTTAAAGGAGAAGCTGTGATTGCTACAAAATTCGGGTTTAATTTTGTAGATGGAAAAATGGCTGGAGTAAACTCGCGCCCCGAAAACATCCGAAAAGTAGCCGAAGAATCAATGAAAAGGCTCAAAATTGAGGTAATTGATTTGTTTTACCAACACCGGGTTGACCCCAATGTGCCCATCGAAGAAGTAGCTGGTACGGTAAAAGACTTGATTCAAGAAGGAAAGGTAAAACATTTTGGTCTTTCGGAAGCTGGAGCAACCACCATTCGCAAAGCCCATGCTATACAGCCCATAACGGCCTTACAATCAGAATATTCGCTTTGGACGCGCCAACACGAAAATGAAATCATTCCTACTATTGAAGAACTAGGCATCGGCTTTGTTCCTTTCAGTCCGCTTGGAAAAGGATTTTTGGCAGGAAAAATAGACGAAAACACCACCTTTGCCGAAGGTGACATTCGTAATATTTTGCCAAGATATACCCAAGAAGCACGCGTCTCTAACAAAGCTTTACTGGGTGTTATCGAACGGTTTGCTCAAGAAAAAGAGGCAACAAACGCTCAAATTGCAATAGCGTGGGTATTGGCGCAAAAACCGTGGATTGTGCCTATTCCTGGTACTACCAAATTGCACCGTTTGACAGAAAACAACGCGGCGGTTAATGTCACTTTTACCGCTTCAGAATTGGCTGAATTAACCGCAGCTTCTGAAGAAGTAAAGGTGATGGGAACCAGATACACGGACGCCATGGAGAATAGTACAGGATTGTAAACTGTATTTTTAAAACTAAGCTTTTATCATCGAAAATCCGTGGGGGCTTACGTATGATTTACTAAGTTTGGTGTTTTCACCGCAGGGCCCCGTACCCTTGCTTATCTTCAAACTGAGAAGGGTTGGCGGAGAGAACACCACCAATGGTATAGAGTAAAAAAATGGTGAATAATCTTCATCTCACTTCTTAAACCGATATAAATATGGGGCTTTATTGGCCGCCCCCGTAAATTTCTTTTCGAGGCGTTCTAATACGTTTAATTCCAAAATCATTTTTTGAAAGTTGGTACGGACGAATGTTTTTTCACAAATGGCTTCATATACTTCCTGAACCTCTTTCATCGTAAATGTTTCTGGGAGGAGATTAAACGCATTAATCTTTTCGTCGAGGTGGCTTTGTAGCGTTTTTAGGGCTTCATTTACGATGTCGCTGTGGTCCATAATCATCCTTGGTAATTCATGAATGCTGTACCATTCTATGGATTCATCCAAATCTGTTTTTTGTGGTACAACCTTGTTGATGTCCACCAATGCATAGTACCCTATCGAAATAAACCGCTTCGTAAACCAATCGTATTCTTGTTGAGCTTCATTTTTTACATTTAATTTATCGAAGTTGAAGGCAATCAATTCATCAAGAAAGGGCTTATTGGTTCTACTTGCTTTGCCAAACACCCGAAATTGCTCCAAATAAATATCTTGGATGCCGGTGCGGTCGCGCAAAATGCGCTCGGCGGCCTGGTCTATGTCTTCGTCTTGATACACGAACCCACTCGGTAGCGCCCAAAAGTCACCCTTGAAATTTATTTTGGGAATCAGGACTTTGAGTTGTCGCTCATAGTAGCCAAAAATCACGCAATCAATTGAGACTTGGGAAATATAGTTTTGTTGACTTGGATTCTTCATAAATGGATATGATAACTACAATGGTCTGTTGTGATGTGCAAATTTGTGCATTTGCCACGTTGAATCTACGATTTGTGGTGCTTTATAAAATTGCCCAATCAATGAAGGAAAAACAGCCTCAATTATAATTGCATTGCAAAGGTATATAATTGAATAAAAATTATTGTATAAAAAATATACAATAATAAAACTTTGTTTACCTTTGTCTTGTCAATCACTAATAATCAGCCTTTTGTGTAAGCATTAACCTTTATGGCGATGAGAAAAATACAATTTTATCTTTTGGTAACTTTTCTTGCTTATTTCCCTTTGTCTGGCTTTGTACGAGAAACTTTTGCGCAAAACAAACTCAATCTGACGCAAATGGGCCTGATTGGAAAGGTTGACGAACGGTACCAATCATTTAACGTGGAGATGTGTGAGGTAATTGGCGGCGATTTTTGGATTCCTTATGAGTTAATAGACTCGGTAAGAAAACATTCTAATAAAAAGGGAATTGATGCCCTCAAATGGAAAATCGAGCCCATCAATTTGGCTCAGCAAAAGCTACGTAATCTGGCGGCTGCCTTAGGGCCAACGTATGTGAGGGTAAGCGGTACGTGGGCTAATGCCGTCTATTTTCAAGACAATGACGAGGCCAAGTTAGCCAGCCCACCTGCGGGTTTTAAGAATATTCTTACCCGTCAGCAGTGGAAAGGGGTGGTAGATTTTTGCAAGGCAGTGGATGGTAAATTGGTAAGTTCATTTCCGATTAGTGATGGAATGAGAGATAAAGACGGAAACTGGACCCCAACGCAGATAAAATCTATTTTGGACTATACACGCTCCATAGGAGGGGAAATAGCCGCCGCTGAACTGTTCAACGAACCTTCACACGCCTCTCATGGCGATGCGCCCAAAGGCTACAACGGTGCACGATTTGCGAAAGACTTTGCGGCTTTTAGCGCTTTTGCCGCCGAAGCCGCCCCTAAAATGAAAATCATTGGCCCGGGCTCTACGGGCGAAGGCATACTCCCCTCGGGGTTGGACCTATCGGTGGATGAGCTATTGTCGGCCACCCCCAAACCCACTTTTGAAGTATTTACGTACCACTATTATGGCACGGTGTCAAGGCGTTGTATGGGTGGACAAAAGCCCGAAAATGCCCTCTCTGCCGAATGGCTGAGCAGAACCGAAAAAGGACTGGAATTTTACCAAAACGCCCGTGATAAATACGTGCCCAATGCGCCCATCTGGCTCACCGAGACCGCCGAAGCCGCTTGTGGGGGCAATCCTTGGGCTGCTACCTACCTTGATAGCTTCCGATACTTAGAACAGTTGGGTCGATTGGCCAAAAAAGGGGTTCAGGTGGTGATGCACAATACCCTCACTCGCAGCGAATACGCTTTATTAGACCATGATACTCACAATCCCAGACCCAACTACTGGGCGGCATTGCTTTGGAGCCGGTTGATGGGGACGCAAGTATATGAAGCTGGAAGTATTGCTCCAGGGGTTGATATTTTTGCCCATAACTTAAAAAATAAATCGAATGGCAGAGCAATCCTGATTTTAAATACCAACGAAACGGAGGCATCGCTCATTATTCCTGCAAATGCGAACCAATATTTAATGACGGCAGATGAGCTGATGACCAAAAAAGTAAAACTGAATGGAAAAGAACTGATGCTTACTCCAAAAGATGAAGTACCCGTCCTAGTTGGGAAAAAGGTAAAAGCAGGCGTAGTAAAATTGCCCGCCCACAGCATACTGTTTCTTACGTTTGAGAAATTCTAAAAATAAATTGTTCTAAAAGTATTCACTAAACAAACGTGGCGACGGCGTGTTGACGCACCAAACGCAATCTCAATGAAAAAAGCAAATCTCTTTTTTATCGTACTTTTCTTAGGAGTAATTACGGAAGCATTTTCTCAAACTACTCCGTCAACTGATTTCTTTGCTGGGAAATGGGAAATCGCACTGGCGGGAACACCCATGGGAGATGTAAAATTTACCACAAATCTTGTTCGTAAAGATGGGAAACTGGCGGGTGAGTTGGCGAGGGCAGATGATCCAACTGCGGGAAAACGTCCAATCACCAAAATAGAAGAAACCGACAAAGTATTGAAAATATACTTTGAGTCTCAGCAGGGTGGAGAAATCTCTATTGACTTAGAGAAAGTGGATGATAACAATCTCAAAGGAAAGTTGATGGATTTTGAAGCTACTGCCAAAAGAATAAAGGACTAAGATAATGCAAGTAGCCAACAAAACAATCGTAGTTACGGGTGCTGGAAGTGGCATTGGTAGAGAATTGACCCTGTTATTATTGCAAAAACATGCCAATGTCGCAGGTATAGACATTCACGCTGATGCCCTTGCGGAAACCCAAAAAATAGCGGGTGTTGGCGACGACCGTTTTAAAGGTTTTGTGATGGATATTACCGATAAAGCGAAAGTAGATGCTTTGCCGGCAGAAGTAATCAGACACTTTGGCTCAGTAGATGGCATCATCAACAATGCAGGAATTATTCAGAAATTTATTGCCGTCAATGACCTGACCATCGAAGACATCCACCGAGTGATGAACGTGAATTTTTATGGAACGGTTTACCTGACCAAAGCCTTTTTGCCTTTGTTTTTAGAACGTCCCGAAGCCCACATTCTGAATATTTCGAGCATGGGAGGATTCATCCCATTTCCCAAACAAACCATTTATGGGGCGGCAAAAGCGGCGGTAAAAATCTTTACGGAAGGGCTTTATGCCGAACTAAAAGATACAAATGTGCGCGTTACGGTGGTTCACCCAGGGGCAGTTGCGACCAACATCACCGAAAACTCAGGTTTGGGCAAGCCTAAAATAGACCCAAACGACCCTAAAAATGCCAGTGCCGCTGCTAAAATGACACTTTCGCCCAGAAAAGCCGCCGAAATCATCATTCGGGCCATGGAGAAAAACAAGTTTAGAGTAACGGTAGGAAAAGATGCCACAATGCTCGACATTCTCTACCGATTCAACCCCCGATTTGCCACCAATTTCATCGGCAAAATGATGAAAAAAGTGGGGATGTAATTCGTGAAATTCCAAGAAAGAAACCATCAAACCCATGAAAAAGGCATTATTCTACCTGTTTTTCTGTACAATAGGTATCGGGAAAAACTTGGCTCAAACGCAAAGTGCCGTAGCAAAAGATACACTCTTCAATAAACCCTATATTGATGCTGACGAATGGCGGGAAAAACCCGTCAGACATCGCTATGTACACGGGGGTTTTGAAGGTACTGAGGCTCGATTCTCTTTTTATTTCCCTTCAAAAGAGCAATATAAGGGTCACTTTTTTCAGTACATCACCCCATTTCCTGATAATGAAAATCTTTCGCAGGGGGCAGAAGGTGAGGAGGATAAAATCGGGTTTTCGGTGAGTCACGGTGCGTATTTTATTGAAACCAACGGCGGAGGAAGGTTTGATTTTACGGGTCAAAAAAAAGTAAGCGACCCATTAATTGGCGCTTATAAAGCCAATGCGGCGGCGGCGCAATTTTCTAAAACATTTGCCTCTAAAATCTTTGGTCCACACCGTACCTATGGCTATGCATTTGGTGGTAGCGGTGGGGCATATCGTACCATTGGTGCTATCGAAAATACGGAAGGGGTATGGGATGGCGTGGTGCCTTATGTAGTGGGTTCGCCTATGGCTATTCCGAATGTGTTCTCGGTAAGAATGCACGCCATGCGTATTTTGAATGATAAATTTCCGCAAATAATTGATGCCTTAGAGCCTGGTGGAAGCGGTGATATGTATGCTGGTCTTAACGAAGAAGAAAAAGCGGCTTTGGTGGAAGTAACCAAAATGGGTTTCCCCCCTAAATCATGGTTTGGCTATAAAACGATGGGCGTGCATGGTTTCAGGGCGATTTATTCGGGCATGACCATGGCCGATAGAGCCTATTTTCAAAACTTTTGGACGAAGGAAGGCTATTATGGATCAAAGCCGCCAGCCTCATTTCTGAAAGCGCGTTTACAGAAAACGAGTAAAATTAAAAAAGGAATTCCGTATTTGGAAGCTGTTGATACCAAGTTGGTGGAGCCAATGTCTGACCAAGAAAAAGGAACAGCTGAAGCTGCTTGGAAAAGCCTGGGAAACACCGAAGGGACCTTGCCGGTGGCATTCCAGTTAGAAGATATTCTGCCCAATGTAAATTTCCTTGGGGGAGACCTGCTCATAAAAACGGGAGAAGCTGCCGGGAAAACTATCCAATTGCTCGCTGTAGAAGGCGATAAAGTGGTTTTGGGCGCAACTGCTCCCCAAATTTTAGCACAAATAAAAACGGGTGACGAAGTGGTGGTCGATAATTCCAATTTCTTAGCCGCTCAAACTTATCATCGGCATCAGGTGCCGGGCAAAGAATACAAAGTATGGGACCAATTCAGAAATGAAAAAGGCGAACCACTATATCCGCAGGGCCCTTTTTTGTTAGGGCCGATGTTTACCCGAGGTGCTTCGGGCGTCTTGCCAAACGGTAAATTCAAGGGGAAAATGATTATGCTCGAATCACTTTGGGATAGAGAAGCTTTCCCATGGCAGGCCGATTGGTATCGTTCAAAAGTCATTGAGAATTTAGGGGACAAAACAAACGATTACTTCCGATTGTGGTTTACCGACCGTGCCTTACATGGCGATTTAACCAAACAGGAAGACCCTACCAGAACGGTAAGTTATGTTGGGGTATTACAACAGGCATTGCTCGACCTGAGCGATTGGGTGGAAAAAGGCGTTGCCCCCGCGCCTTCTACCAATTACGAAGTGGTGGACGGTCAGGTAATTGTACCCGAAACTGCCAATAAAAGAGCTGGAATTCAGCCATTAGTGTCCCTGAAAGCAAATGGAGGGAAACGAGCAGATGTAAAATCAGGTCAAACCGTCACATTTACCGCAGTGGTAGAAGTACCGCCGCATACTGGCAAAATCGTTTCGGCAGAATGGGATTTTGAAGGGGTAGGCACATTCCCAATAAGCCAAAAAGCCATTTCTTTTGACGAGAAAAAGGGACATTTCTCCCTAAAAACGACCTATACGTTTTCTAAATCAGGGACTTATTTCCCGACGTTAAGAGTCGCTTCGCAAAGAGAGGGCGATGCTAAAACGCCCTATACTCGTATTCAAAATTTGGATAGGGTACGGGTGGTGGTGAAGTAGTATTTAGAAAAATTTCCAATTAAACTTTAATTTTAAAACAACCGTGGCGACGCACCAAACGCAAAAACAAATGAAAAAAGCAAGTATCTTACTTATTCTAGCATTCTTCGGAATCGCACTCCAAGGTTTTTCACAAGCCGCTACCCCCGCTGCCTCAACCAGTGACGTTTATACTGGCAAATGGGAAATGTTAATCATTGGCACACCCAACGGTGATGCTGCGCTTACTACAGTTTTGGTTAGAAAAGAGGGAAAGTTGACAGGTACAATTATCCCTAAAACGAGCGATCAAAAAGAAGAAATTAAGATTTCAAACATTGAAGAAGCCGACGGAAAAATTACCCTTTACTTTACTATTCAAGATTATGACGTCAATGTTTTGTTAGAAAAAGTAGATGATGAAAATCTGAAAGGTTCACTGATGAATATGTTTGATGTGAAGGCAAAAAGAGTGAAATAATTGAAATTGTGCCACGAATCATTTGTGCGTTCGTGGCAAAAATAAAACAAAATGAGAAATTATATTTTGCTCATAATCAGCTTTCTGCTCTTTTTTAAGTCGGTTTTTTCTCAAATAAAAGCAGGCCGAAATCAATCTTTTGATGCCAATTAGACATCTCCCATGATTGGAGTATCGAAGATTTAGCCAAAAATCCATCATATAACCTCATTGGTCCCTCCAGTCTGGCGAGTTAGATTTAATTGGCAATAAAAAATCAGCCTCTTATTATTTAGATGTGGTGTGGCGTAGAAGCCCGATGTTATATCAGCGTAGAAATCGTGGATGAAGCAGGAAATGTTGTGCCAAACATGGATGATGTTTTGGTCAAATACCAAATCTCTGTTAATGGTAGCATCGCTGGTGTAGGCAATGGCAATCTAAGAGATATGTCAAGTTTCCAAAAGCCCGAAAAACAGTATTCCAAGGCAGAGGCTTGGTTATTGTTCGCCCGGCTGAAAAAGCGGGAAAAATTACGCTAAAAGCTAAAGGGTTAAAAGATGGGTTTTTGACGATTGAAACCCGTTAAGAATAGGTAGTCTGTACGGTATATATCTCGGTTTACTGGCTTTTTTATAAATCAAAGTCAAACTGTGAAAGCGACCGTAAAATGGCTAACTACACCTTACAAATCAATAACAAAAACTACCGTGTGGATGTCGAAGAAGACACTCCGTTGTTGTGGGTACTCCGCGATAATCTTGGCTTGGTAGGCACCAAGTACGGCTGCGGTATTGCCCAATGTGGCGCTTGTACTGTGCATTTGAATGGCACAGCCGTGCGCTCCTGCGTGTTGCCAGTTTCGGCGATTGGCACTAAAAAAATCACCACCATCGAAGGACTGTCGGCCAATGGAGAGCATCCTGTGCAAAAAGCCTGGTCTGAACTTGACGTTCCTCAGTGCGGGTATTGCCAAGCGGGTCAGATGATGACTGCGGCGGCCTTTCTCAGCAAAAATCCCAAACCATCTTCCGAGCAAATCGAAGAAGCCATGAACGGCAACATCTGTCGTTGTGGAACCTATCACCGTATCCGTGAAGCCGTTGCGCTCGCCGCCACCAAACGCAAATAACCACACATCATGTCAACGAAATCAACGAGAAGAGATTTTATTAAGGCTTCGGCCATGGCTGGCGGAGGTTTTTTGCTGAGTTTTCGGTGGACCGACGCGCTGGCGGCTCCGCTCCCTGAAAGTGCCGCACGGGAGGTGTCGTTTAACAGTTACCTTTCTATTTCTCCCGATAATGTAATCACCATTTTATCACCCAATCCCGAAGTGGGGCAAAACATCAAAACGTCTTTTCCGATGATTGTGGCCGAAGAACTGGATGCCGATTGGAAAAACGTAAAAGTGGTGCAGGCCAATTTGGATACGCAAAAATTCAACCGTCAGGCCACGGCTGGAAGCGGTGCCATGCAGCATTCGTGGGACCGACTGCGCAAAGCTGGGGCTACCGCTCGCCTGATGTTGATGGAAGCGGCCGCCAAACGCTGGAATGTTTCATCGGCAACGTTGACCACCGAAAACGGGTTTGTGTGGCACAAAGAAAGCGGGCGTAAGCTCAACTACGGGGCATTGGCCACGGAAGCGGCGACGGTGGTGGTTCCGACCGAGGTAAAATTCAAAGAGAAAAAAGACTATAAATTGATTGGCAAGCCCATTCACAACGTCGACAATGCGGAGATGATTACGGGGAAGCCGTTGTATGGCTTGGACGTCTACCGCGAAGGAATGTTGCTGGCCATGATTGAACGGCCTCCGTTTGGGACCAAAATAAAATCAGCGGATGTGAGTGCGGCCAAGGCCATGCCGGGCATTGTGGATGTGGTTATTTTTAAAGACAAGGTAGCGGTTTTGGGCAAATCTACGTGGCAGGTAACCAAAGCCCGGAAGTTACTGAAAGTGGAATACGAGCCAGACGGTGCGGTGGAAAGTACGACCGACCACGACCGTTTGATGAAACAACTATTGGACAAACAAGACGTAAAACCCTCGCGCAAAGATGGCGATGTGGATGCCATCTTTAAAACCGCCGCCAAGGTAATCACGCGCGAATACCAAGCGCCCTTTTTGTCCCACGCCTGCATGGAGCCGATGAATTTCTTTGCCCATGTGCGAAGCGATGGCGTTGAATTGATTGGCCCAGCCCAATTGCCCGAAGATACCCGAAAGAATGTTGCCAAATTGTTAGGTGTTGATATTGAGAAGATTACCTTAGAAATGACGCGCATGGGCGGTGGCTTTGGACGTAGGCAGCGCTCCGACTATTCGATGGAGGCAGCCGAGCTGTCAAGCCTGTTGAAAGCGCCCGTCAAAGTAATGTGGACCCGGGAGGATGATATGCGGGGCGGACAATACCGGCCAGCAATGCGCTACCGTTTTCAGGCAGCCTTGGATGCCGAAGGAAATTGGATTGGGTATAGAATGCGCGGGGTAGGTGTCAACTCTGGCAACAGCACGCGTCCAGATCATTTTCCGGCGGGAGCCGTGCCTAATTTTTTGGTGGATTCCATCGACCATAAATCCCCCGTAACGACGAGTCCGTGGCGGGCACCTTCCGAGAATTTTTTGGGATTTGCCGAGCAGTCTTTTTTCGACGAAATCGCCACCGCCGCCAATCGCGACCCCATCGAATACCGACTTTCGTACCTTGATAGAGCCAAAAAATCGCCCACTGGAGCGGTAAAATATGATATTGACCGCATGAAAGGGGTGATTGAATTGGTGGCAGAAAAATCGGGTTGGGGCAAAAACAAAAAGGTATTTCAAGGATTCAGTGCTTATTTTTCGCACGGCTCGTACATTGCGCAGGTAGCCGAGATTGAAATGCAGAATGGCAATCCCGTATTGCGAAAAATGGTTGCCGCGGTAGATTGCGGCGTGGTCGTCAACTTAAGCGGTGCTTACCAGCAGGTAAAGGGCGGCATCATCGACGGCTTGGGGCACGCTTTGTACGGTGAAGTAACCCTCAAAGACGGCGTACCTGACCAAAAAAACTTCGACACCTACCGCCTGATACGCATGAAAGAAATCCCCGACGTAGAGGTGTATTTTGTAGACAGCGCCATCAATCCGACGGGACTCGGAGAGCCAGCTCTTCCGCCCGCAGCGGCGGCTTTGGCCAATGCCTTCTTTAAAGCCACGGGAAAACGACTTTACAATCAGCCCTTTATGCAGGAAGATGCTATGAAAGGGGTGAAGTTTGGGTAAAGTAGTTAGAGTCTCTGCCGAAGTTGGTGTTTTTCATCAACTTCAGAGGGGTTTGGCGGTGAAAATACCACCATGAGCGAAATAATTGTATCTCTTTTATTTATCTAACGCCATAGCCTGAACAGTGCTTTTTTAAGTTATACCTCTAAAAATCGTATTTTCATAATGAAGCACCTTCTACTTGTTTTGTTTTACTGTCTCAGTGTAGAAACAGTTTTGGCTCAAAACGGAAACTTTTCCTTTGTTTTTATGACTGATATGCATCTACGCCCCGACCCCGTCGTAGAAAAAGCATTCAATAAAGTAGTACAACGAATAGAGCAAATAAAACCTGATTTTGTGCTTTCGGGTGGAGACCAGATTTTTGATATTATGCGGGGGAATCGAGCAAAAGGAGATTCTCTTTTTACCTATTACCTTAGTCAGACTCGTAGATTTAAAGTTCCAGTTTACAATTGCGTAGGAAACCACGACCTTTTTGGAATATACGAGGAAAGCCCAGAGGATTCCTCACATCCCGACTATAAATTGGGCATGTTCAAGCGATATTTTGGTGATCCCTACTATTCATTTGACCACAAAGGATGGCATTTCATAGTCTTAAACGTTCTGGATGTAGATAACTATAAGTACATTGGGAGAGTGGATGAAGGTCAGTTAAAATGGATAAAAAATGATCTCAGTTCCGTAAAACCTGAAACCCCCGTGGTGGTGGTCGCTCATATTCCTTTGGTTACAACTTACCATGACTTGTATCCACCTCAAAACGGCTATCTCTCTCAGCCCCCGGTCTCTAACCGTAACGAAGTCTTAACCCTTTTTAAAGACCATAACCTCAAGTTTGTTCTTCAAGGACACATTCACTGGTTTGAGGACTTAAATATAGCGGGAAAAACCCACTACATAACTGGTGGGTCCATCGCTGGACGACCATCTTGGCGCGGTAATACACATGGTTCAAGGGGCTTTTTGAAATTTAATGTATCTGGTGGCGACGCTACCTATGAGTTTGTATCGTACGAGGATAAAGACTAACTCATGTGAAATAAAAGGAGGATAAACATAAGTCGCAGCGCGGCGTACTATTTGTAGGGTTACTTAGGAGGATGTTCGCCAATGGCAATTAGGGCGCGTCTAAGGTTTATTAATGGCCGGCGATTCAGTTTTAAAGCTTCGATAGTTGCTCGCCCGATAGCTGTTTTGCCAATAATTGAGGTCAATGTGTCATCCCATATAAAATGATCATCCCACAACATTGTACGTGGATTGAACAAGGAGGAAACTTGTAATGAAACAGGGTCAATAAATTCAGTTTTGTCAGATTTGATAATATTGCATCCGAGGCAGGCCAATGCCAAATTAAGAAAATCATTTGAGCCATTTTTAGAAAGCGGCAGGATATGCTCAATGGAAAATGGTTCTGTGGTAAAGTCAGCAGAACTTTTACAATACTCGCAATAACCTTGCGCTCTTGCAAAAATGGCCTGTTTGATACTTGATGAAATATAAAATTTAGCCATTCAGGGAGTTTGAAATACCTAATTGATTCATCAATTCGCGGACAGAAACCTTACGCAATCGGGCAAGTGAGGTTAAATATTTGAGACGGCTCACATTCAGCTTTTCAATTTTATCGAGTAAAATAAGCAATTCAGCATACTCTGGCTCTGAAATATCATCTTCCAAGCGCTTTTGGTTTAACACTCTAAAACGTTGTATTTGCTCAATAGGTAGGCTTCTGTTTATTTTTTTTAACAACATAGCCTCTTCTTTCTGTTTATCAGGAGTTTCACGCCGAATACGCAACGAAAGAATATCGTCAATAAAGGCATCTAATGAACGATTGTCTAAGCGTTCTGCCTCGTGAAAAAGTGTTGTAACGGAAGAGTTCATACCCCTTGTAATCTTTATTTTTCACTAAAATACGAGAAAAAATCATTGAATAGTGAAAAATACACAGACAAACTCATTTTATGAAGTTGCTCTCTTTTTATTGTCTCACTCTGAGTCAATAGTGGGATTGTACAGGATACGGATAGTATAAAATTGTTATTCTTTTGAATTTACAAAAGACTACTGTCCAATCTATTCATTGATAACGCCCTTCTCATCTCTGAAATCATCTAAAACCTATGAAGAAATTCTCCTTTATTCTCTTATTGCTGACCGCCCTGATGGCTCCCGTTTTTGCGGGTGTGTCCATAGTCAATCTAAGCGTGGACTATCAGGAAAAACCTTTGGGGATTGACATTGCTAATCCGCATTTTAGTTGGCAAATGAAGGCCTTAGATGCCAAACGGGGGTATGCCCAAAAAGCCTATCAAATCGTGGTGACCGACGCTAATAATCAAGTGGTTTGGGATTCTAAAAAAGTCAATTCCGATATTTCGCACGGTATCGAATACGCGGGCACTCCGCTAAAAGCCACCACGCGCTACACATGGAAAGTCACGGTTTGGGACAATGCAAACGCTACTGTATCAAGCAGTTCGTGGTTTGAAACGGGCCTGATGAACCCAAATATCTCCGCTTGGTCGGGGGCGCGATGGATTGGTGGCGGGGAGGATGACTTGGTGTTTTATTCGCATTATCTGTCGGTATTCAAATTTGAATACGGTATTCAGCTCGATAAAGCTACGAATTCGACCAAAGCGTCGTTTTTGTTTGGCGGAAACGATAAGCGGTTGATGAAAAAAGCCTTGAATCTAATGGGCGTTGAAACGGGTAATAATCAAAGTTATATCGCGTTTGAGTTGGACATTTCGGGCGTAAATGATTCTCCCGAAGGATTAGCAAAATTGCATATTTATCGCGTTGGCTACACGCTCGACGACAAAGCAGAAGTGCCCTTTAAAAGCCTTGAGATTCCGCAGAAACTCATTAATAACGCCAATAAATATGAAAAACACAAGGTATTTGCCGACTGTAATTTTGGGTTGTTTGAGCTGTACATTGATGGAAGAGAAAACGATAACAAACTGAAAGAAAAAACAACGGGCCCAGCGGTGGGAGGTGGCTTTGGTGCGCGGGGTATTAACCTAAATCCCGTTGGCAGTGGTAACAACTACATCAGTTTTCCGATGTTGGCCGATATTGGTTTTGGGGTTGGGAATGGTCAAACGGCGCATTTTTCGGAAGTAACCGTCAAAAACTACCGTTTTCCTTCCAACGCTTTATTTACGGAAAAACTTAATTCGGCATCCTATTCGGGCATTTTCAAATCGCCTAATCTGACGGTTGAAAATGGCGCTTATAAAATCAAAGGCAATGCCCTAATTTTGGCTAATCCGAGCAAAAATGCGGCGCCAATGCTCAGGACAACCTTTTCGACGCAGGCAAAGTCCATCAAAAATGCCCGTTTGTACGTAACGGCGCGCGGGATTTATGAGATGTTTCTGAACGGCCAGCGGGTGAGCAACGATTATTTTAATCCGGGCCTGACGCAGTACAACAAAAATCACATGTACCAAACCTACGACGTGACGGCTTCGGTGAAACAGGGCACAAAAAACGCCATCGGGGCTTGGTTGAGCGAAGGCTGGTGGAGCGGAAACATCACGTTTAGCGGTGAAAGCTGGAATTTTTTCGGCGACCGTCAATCGCTGTTGAGCAAATTGGTCATTACGTATTCCGATGGTTCTGAGCAAATTATCACCTCAAATCCTGCTGATTGGAAACTCTTTACCGACGGCCCCGTCCGCTACGGAAGTTTCTTCCAGGGGGAAGTCTATGATGCGGGCAAAGAAGCCCTGATAAAAGATTGGTCGCTGGCTTCGTACAATGATAATGGCTGGAAATCGGCCGTGGAAGTGCCGCTGGATGGCAACGCGTTTAAGGGAACTTTTACCGATGTGATGGGTAGAAAGTCGTCGCTGGAGTACAACGATTTCAAACTCATCGGGCAAATGGGCGACAATGCAAGCATCGTCAAAACCCTCACGGCCCGCAGCGTGGAAGAAGTGAGACCCAAGGTATTTGTGTACGACATGGGCCAAAACATGGTGGGGGTACCGCAGATTCAAATTAAAAATGGCAAAAAAGGACAGGAGATTATTCTGCGCTATGCCGAGGTAAAATACCCGAATCTGCCTGATTATAAGGGGAATGAAGGAATGGTAATGATGGAAAATATCCGCGCAGCCCTTACCCAAGATACCTACATTCTGAAAGGCGGCGACGAAACCATTCAGCCCCGGTTTACTTTTCACGGCTATCGTTATGTCGAAATCACGGGCATCGACCAAGCGGTTCCTGCGGCTTCGGTCAAAGGCTTGGTAATCAGTTCAATTACGGGCCTTTCGTCAAGCTATGAAACCTCCAACGAGTTGGTCAATAAACTTTGGCAAAACATTACGTGGTCGTTGCGCAGCAATTTCCTTTCTATTCCTACCGATACCCCCGCCCGCAACGAACGCATGGGCTGGAGCGGCGATATTTCGGTGTTTTCGCGCAGTGCTACTTATTTGACCCATTCCGATTTGTTTCTCCGTCGTCACCTCTTGGCCATGCGCGACGTGCAGGCCGAAAGCGGCCGTTTTACCGACGTCGCTCCCATGGGCGGTGGTTTTGGCGGAACCCTCTGGGGCAGCGCGGGTATCGTGGTTGCTTGGGAAACATATCGACAATACGGTGATGTGCAGCTGCTAAAAGAGCATTATGACGCCATGAAAAAGTACGTAGCGTTTTTGGAAACCAAAGTAGAAAAGGCAACGGGTATTCTGAACGAAGGGCCGCTGGGCGACTGGTTGAGTCCCGAAAATGGTAAAAATGACAATACGCTTTTCTGGATGGCCTATTATGCCTACGACTTGGAAATCATGGCGAAAGTGGCGACCATTCTGGGAAAAACCGAAGAAGCGGCCAATTTTACGACGCAGCACAACGCCGTCAAAGCGAAGTTTAACGAGGTGTACGTTGATAAAACTACGCACCGCACCGTCAAGTCGGGTGTAAGAGCGGCTCGCATGGGCCCTCCCGGTCAGCAGCAGGCCGAGCAGAAATCCGACAAAGGGCAACTCATGGATACACAGGCATCTTATGCCATTCCGTTGGCGTTGGGGATATTCAACGAAGAAAATAAGCCCTTCGCGGTGAAGTACCTCAACGAAGCCATTCAGCGAAAAAACAAAGACGATGGCGGCATTGAGCGTCCTGAGTACTCACTGATGACGGGATTTATCGGCACGGCCTCCATTTCCGAAGCCCTGTCTGAAAACGGCAACCACGACATGGCTTACCGATTGTTGCAACAAAAAAATTATCCTTCGTGGTTGTATTCGGTGGTCAACGGCGCAACGTCGATTTGGGAACGCCTCAACTCATACACCGTCGAAAACGGATTTGGAGGCAACAACAGCATGAACTCCTTCAATCACTATTCGTTTGGCGCCGTGGCGTCGTGGATGTACAATTACTCGTTGGGTATTCAACGCCACCCCGAAAGTGCTGCTTTCAAACAAATTGTGCTAAAACCGACGCCCGACCCAGATAAGGTAATGACTTTTGCCAAAGGCTATTATGATTCTGTTTATGGTAAAATCAGCAGTGAATGGAAATGGGAAAACGGCAAGTGGACTTATAAAACTACCGTGCCGCCCAACACGTCGGCTACTTTGTATTTACCCGCAAAAAGCATGGCTCAAATCACGGAAAGTGGGAAAAGCATAGCCACATGGAAAGGCGCGAAGCAAGAAAATGGGAGCGTAATTATCCCCTTGGTTTCGGGAAGTTATACTTTTGAAATAAAAGAGTAAGGTGGTTTTGGGTTTCAGCATGAGGGTCGTAAATACGAACACATACGCCTCATGCTGAAACCAAGGAAAAAGCTTTTACCGCTTTACCACCCGAAAAGCAATTGCCCGCCCTTGCCCTTGCATAGTAGCGAGGTTGATCCACGAAAGAGCAAATTGTTCTAATAACAACACTTTGTTACCTTTTCCAAAATCCCAACAATGGCCAAAACCCGCATCAATCGCAAGCTGGTAAGCAGTTTGTTTGGCTTCGGCGTGGTCGCCTGCCATAAACATATCTATTTTTTCGCCATCATAAACAGGATTCAAAATATTTTCAAAACCCGTTGAATTGAAGCATTTGACCACATGTGCGGCGGTTTTATCGGTCAAAGCGTGATAAACAGTGTCGTAGGGTGCAGGTTTTTGACGCACGGTGTTGGTCGCATCAATCAATATTTTATTCGATACGTCCCCCATTTGTTCGATGATGTCAAAAATGGCCGTTGGCGGTGTGGCAATCAAAATCACGTCGGATTGTTTGACCGCAAACGGGATATTGGTAAACTTATCTTCGCCAATTTTGGTGGCGAGCCGAATGTTTTTGTCGCTCAAAGGGGATTTTGCGCCAATCAAAACGCTATGACCCGCCTTAATCCATTGTAGTGCTAATGCGCCACCGACATTTCCAGAACCAATAATGGCTATTTTCATGATTTTAGTAGTATTTGATGCAATTGTTGTCTGGCCATTTATGCAAATTTAAAGGCCGATGCCACATAAAATTGAGTTGTTCAGAATAAAAAACCATCTTGCGGGCCATGTTTGGGCGGCAATTCTGTTTCGCCCAGCATTTCTTTCAAGTCCCGCTCAATCGTATTGCTCATTGCCGACATCGGGATATCAGTGATGCGGTTTTCAAAAGGGTCTTCGTTTACTTCGCCGACTTTCCCCATCACACCGAACACAAAGGCGACCAAAATGCTAAGGGGAATCATCAAGGCAGGAGCGCCCATTTTTGAGAAATCTGTAATCAGCGCAAACGGCAATATTGCCATAAAAACCCATAAAAAGAGTTTGGTAAAAAAATGGTATTGCCTCAGCAAGGGCGTGTTTTTGATGCGCTCGCAAGCGCCTTGAAAATTGTTGAAACCTGCCAAAGTAGGTTCCAAACTGATGTTGTCGAATGCCCCCAAAATCTCCATTTTCATTCCGTCTTTGATACGTTTGCCTTGTACAAACAGCAAATAATTGGGAATGTTTTGCTTCTGAACGGCGTGTTCAAATTCTTCTTTTGATAGCAAATGTTTTAGTTCGTCCAGCGATTTTTGACCTCGTAGGTGCAAGCGCAAAGCGTGCGTAAAAGCAATTTGACGATAAACCATTTCTTTTTTGTAGTCGTTGATTTGCTCAGCACTTACCTTACCACTTGACAAAGCGCTATCGGCATTGGCAATGATTTGTCGGGCAAAAATACGGCTGTTGTTGATGATGTTCCCCCACACCGTGCGGGCTTCCCACCAGCGGTTATAGGAATTGTTGTTGCGAAAAGCCAAGAAAATCGCCAAGGCACTGCCCAAAATAGCCGCCAGCGAAAACGGTATACTGATTTTCCCCAAAGGCTGGTTGTGATACAAAAAATAAACAGCCGTGGACAAAAAAGTAGATGCTGCCAATTCCCAGCGCATGTAGCGTACGACAGCGATAGGATTGAATATTTTTCTTAAAATCATGCGCTTTCAAAATTCGTGACGAATGAATAAACCTGTATTTTGGGTAGTGGTGTAGCTTTTTCGTCCCGCCGCCGACAAATCGCTTCCCAGACCCAACTGCCAGTCTGCTTTTTTCAAACCCAAACGCAGGCGTTGGGCAAAATTAAAATAGGTTGTTTGGTCCGTTGGCAAGGCATTTATGAGTTCAATTTGACTGAACAAATGCCATTTTTTGTTCAATGGTGGGGTGTAGCGCAAAAGCAAAAATAAATCAATATCTGGCTTGCTTTCTAACGCTACGACCGACCAACCAAACACCGTGAGTGTTGCAGACACATGGGCGTATTGAATACCAGTTTTTGCAAACGTGCCTCTATTCAATACCTGCCCAACCAACACCGGCGCAAAACCCTTGAACGCAGGATGATTGTACGAAAAAGCTTCTGTAAAGCCAAATTGCGGCAAATTGCTCGTTGCTGTTTGTTTATAATCAACCACTGCTCGCTCTCGTGTAAAAAAAAGAAAGTGGCTATTTTGACCTTCTTTGTTTTTGAAGAACTTAAAAAACATCATGTCAAAACTCGCTTTTTTGTCGCCACCGAACACTTCCACTGGTATCTGAGCCTGCACCATGCTTACCCATAACAACGGGACGATGATGCTCAAAAGTTTAGGGTTCATTGGCCAATAGGTGAGAATGCTATTTGTCCAGCATTTTGACCAACAACTCGGCCGCTGCTGCACCCGAATTTTGTTGTTGCCCCGTAATCAAATTACCGTCAGCAATGGCGTAAGCCGAAAACGGGGGAGCCACTTTGAACGTTGTATCTTCGATTTTCCGGGCCTCGCTTTCGATGCGGTAAGGTTGGATTTTTTGCCCCACGGCTTGGTCGGCAAATTCTTCTTCAGCATCGGCAAAGCCTGTCCATGTTTTGCCTTTAACAATCAGTTGGCCATCTGATTTTTGGGCTTCCAAAAGCAGGGCCGTTGAATGGCAAACAGCAGCGCTTGGCTTGCTACTTTCGTAGAAGGTAGCAAAGAGTTTTTCCAAATCCTTGTTGCCCCGGTAGGTATACATAGGGCCTTGACCGCCCACCAAAAAGATAGCAACGTAGTCTTTAGCTTCGACTTCGGTGAGTTTTGGGGTATTTTCGAGCAGTTCGTTAAACCATGCTTGCTGCATATAGCCCAACGAAATGACATCGTGCGCCGAATAACCGCTTGGGTCAGTGGGGTTGGAGTAGGTGTCCATCATCAATTTACCCCCCTCCGTAGAAACCAACTCTACCTCGTAGCCCGCCTCTTGAAACACCCGAAGCGGATGGGTCAACTCGGCCGCCCAAAAGCCAATGGGCCAGCCTGTTTGTTGGGAAATTGAGGGTGAGCTTGCCACCATAAGGATCTTGCCCTTTGTAGGTGCTCCGTGAAAATGTACATAGGATTGAATTTCTGTGATTGCACTCATTTTTGACGATTGTTAAATTTATTGAAATGATGCTGCAAATTTTAATTCTATACCTACTTTTGCCAAGAGTATCACCAAAAAGTGCGATACATACTTTTTGGTTAGTATTTGACAATCAACAGTTTATGGTATGCCTGATTTTATTTTTAAAGGGAAAGTCTACTACAACCCTGTTCAATTGGTGATGGAACAGATCGGGGGCGTGTGGAAAATGCCGATTCTGTGGCGACTGCAATACCACACCATGCGCTACGGTGAGTTGCGGAATGACATACCGCACATATCCGATAAAATGCTTACCACACAACTTCGGGAGTTGGAAGAAGACGGCTATGTACACCGACAAGTTTATGCCGTTGTGCCGCCCAAAACAGAATATTCGCTGACGGAGAAAGGAAGGGAAGTCATACCGCTAATAACCCAAATAAGGGAGTATGGAAACCAACTAATTGAAAAAGAAAATAAAAAACTATAAAACAGCGCATTGGCGCAGACGCGTGGTTAAGTCCACTCACAAAGGCTCAACGGAGGGTATGTGGCAGTGCCACCAATATTGTAGGTAATAAACGCCCCGACACACTTTAGTACCACTTATTTACCCATTAACTCAATGAATACGCTACTTCGTAAAGTTATTTTTTGCCTCTCTTTTTCAGTCAGTGCGGTGCTATATGCGCAGCCTAAAATAGAGCGTTGGGCCAGGTTTGAAGCAGAGTGGTCGTACGCGTCGGGCGGAAATCTTTTCCGTGATGTGCAACTTTCCGCCCGATTTGTGGGCCCCGATACCGCTTTTACGGTGGCGGGGTTTTATGACGGCAACAATCGCTTTAAAGTCAGGTGTATGCCCACCCAAACGGGCACTTGGACGTACACGACTTCCAGCAACAAAAAAGAACTCAACAACAAAAAAGGCTCGTTCGAGTGCGTCAACGCAACGGGTAACAACCGTGGCCCCGTCAAAGTAAGCGATGTTCATCACTTTAAGTACGCCGACGGCACGCGGTATTATCCGTTGGGCACGACCGCCTACGCGTGGACCCACATGGGGCAGGGGTTGCAAGAGCAGACCCTGCGTTCGCTTCAAAACGCAGGATTCAACAAGATTCGAATGTGCGTTTTTCCCAAAAATTACGAATTGGTGAAAGAAGAGCCCGAACTGTATCCTTTTATCGTGCGTGAAGTGAAAAAGGACGAGAAAGGGAACGTACTCAACGTTTGGGACTTTACGCAGTTTAATCCCATATTTTTTCAACACCTCGAAAAACGCATCGACGACCTCAACCGACTAGGCATTGAGGCCGATTTGATTTTGTTTCATCCTTATGACAAAGGACGTTGGGGGTTTGATGCCATGCCTCATGAGGTCAATGTGCAGTATATCAAATACTTGACAGCACGATTGGCGTCTTTTCGGAATGTTTGGTGGTCATTGGCCAACGAGTGGGATTATGTAAAATCCAAAACCGTTGCCGATTGGGATGCCCTTACCCAAGCCGTGGTGGAGTCTGACCCGTACCGTCATTTGTGTTCTATTCATGGCTCTACGGCTACTTATTATGACTACTGGAAGCCAGCGTTTACCCACGCAAGTATTCAGGATGATGCACCCGTTCGGCATTCGGGCGGCGTGTCGACCCTGCGCAATGTGTACCACAAACCCATTGTACTAGACGAGGTGGGATATGAAGGAAACTTAAAATCGCGCTGGGGGCGGTACAGCCCTGAGGAGATGACCCACTTGGCGTGGGTAGGTGCGATGGCGGGCACCTACGTGACCCACGGCGAGTCGTACATGTTTAAGGATGCCTCCGATACTATTTTCTGGGCCAAAGGCGGCCAATTTAAAGGTACAAGTTGGAAGCGTTTTGCCTTTCTCCGGAAAATTCTTGAAGAAGCCCCTTCGCCGCTTTCGATGAGCGATGTGAGCCGCGATTACCGCACTTCATCCGCTGGCGAAGGCTATTATTTTGTGTATTTCGGCAGCGAAGTCAACGATTTTTGGTTGTTTAACCTCCCCGCTAAAAACGGAGAAGGCCCGAAACTGACCGCTGGCAAACGTTTCAGCATCGAAATCATAGACACTTGGGACATGACTGTACAGGCTGTTCCGACCGTTTTTGAAACGGGTCCCGAAACGGATTACCGTTTGTTCGACAAAGACCTAAGGAAGGTTAGACTACCTCTGCGCCCCTACATGGCGTTGAGAATCAGAGAGATAAAGTAATTTTATTACAGGGTATGCTTTAGGTTGACCTAATTTTATGCAGTCATTGTTACCAAATCTTTATCTTTGTGTTAATTATTTTAACTACTCAAGGGTACTTTTATGGTCCCGTATAAAACGCCCCCTAGTGAAACGCTTAAAAATAATACTTTCTTTTTCTTCCATTATTATTGTTTGCAGTTTTCAATCTATTGGACAGATAACTAATAACAACGGTGGCTTGCTAACCGATATGATTGATACGACCACCCGTATCGGGAAAAGTATGCTATCGCTCAATAGTCGTTTGGGAAAAATAGGCTTCAGTGGCTATCTGCAGCCGCAGTTTCAGTTGGCTGAGTCGAACGGAGCGGGTGGAAATATCTACAATGGTGGGGATTTCGGGCCGCAGGTCAACAATCGCTTTCGCCTGCGCCGTGGGCGCTTTCGGGCCGATTTTTCGCATTTGACCGACGACGGACGACCTTCGACTTATTTTGTGTTTCAATTTGACGGTACCGAGCGTGGGGTCAATATTCGCGATTTTTGGGGACGGGTTTTTGAACACAAATGGGATTTATTTCACTTCTCGGCAGGCGTAATGGCAAGGCCTTTTGGGCATGAAGTTTTGTTGTCATCGGCGTTTAGAGAGGCTCCCGAGCGCGGTCGGATGTCGCAAACTTTAGTGCAAACCGAGCGTGATTTGGGCTTCATGTTTAGTTTTAATCCCCGAAGAAAGAATTCAAATTTCAAATGGTTGGCGGTTGACTTAGGAATTTATAATGGTCAGGGCCTCACTGGAACGGCCGAATACGACAGTCATAAGGACATAGTGGCGCGTATCAGCTCTAAGCGACGCACGATAAGTAGGTCGGGAGGTAAGCTTTCGTGGGGTGTTAGCAGTTATTTGGGGGGTATAACGAGTCAAAATGCCTTGATGTACGCGGCTAAAACAGTGGATGGAAAGCCCATTATTGAAAAGGATTCGGCTGCATCAAATATCGGCCGCACTGCGCCAAGGCGCTATCTTGGTGCCGATTTTCAATTGATTTTCCCCAACAAAAGGGGGCAGTCAGAATTTCGGGCGGAATACATTCGGGGTGTGCAAACCGCAACGGCGGCGTCAAGTACCACGCCGGGGAGTTATCCTGTTACGAGCGCAGGAGCGCCATTGCCACTCTACACGCGCCGATTTGACGGGGCTTATTTTTACTTTCTTCAGCATCTTGGAAGCCAAGACCATCAGCTTGTGTTAAAGTATGATTGGTACAATCCCAATACCGACGTGAAGGGAAAAATGATTGACGCCAAAAATGGTTTTACGAGTGCGGATGTTCGGTTCGATACTTTTGGCGGCGGCTACGTGTATTACGTGAATCAATACCTCCGCGTGGTTTTTTGGTATGAACATCCCGTCAACGAAAAAACGGCCGTGAAAGGCTACGAAACCGACGTGAAAGACGGAGTTTTTACGCTTCGAACGCATTTTAATTTTTAATATTCTGAATGTAAACGCAGTTTTTTCGACGTGTAGCGGGTTTCTCAAAACCCGCCGTGAGAGTTACTGTGTGTTGTGGGTTTCTCAAAACCCACAACAGGATTGCTCAGCGAGTGCAGCGCAATTGAATCGTTTCGTTGGGTTTGAGAGAAATGGGATAACCTGCAATCAGCGTTGAGCCTTTTATGGTCTGGGTTTTACTGCCCATGGTCAGTCGATAGTTTTTGGTTGCCTCAATCGAAAACCACTCCTGAAACTGATTGATACGAGGGTAGTCAGCGGGCATGTGGAGGTGGTCTGCGTGCCAATTGGCTCCAAAGATGAGTTTCCCTTTCCAAGCCGTAGGTGAAGTCAGCGTAATGTAAATATTGTTTTTGTCGCTTACCGCACCGTAAATCACGTCAGGATTCCAGTTGGAAATATGAACTCCTGCGGTTTTCCAGAGTGCATACATCAGCGACGTTCGCGCAAAATTTCCGTCGCCGTGCCAGCCTTCAATAATTCCGTCGGATTTTTGAAAATTCCAAAGCACTTTTATCTCGCTTTCGAGCCAGTCTTTTACGCTCGGAATCGGCTCTCTCAGGTATAAATTCAGGGTGCCTTCGATGGCGTCGGCGTAGCCGTCGGCACTGCCGTTTTCCCAATCATGGTTACGGTAATTTGCTGAGAGCGAGCCGAGTGCTTTCAGCGTTGCTTCCCGGTAAGCGGCTACTCCGTCAATCATGTAGACTGTATAAAAGGCGTTAAGTGTATAGCCAAAATTGTCGGCGATTCGTTTTTGTACTACCTCACCCGTCAGGGGATTGACCTCATCGTAAAAAAGTCCGTGTTCATTGCGGCCAGTGGCCAAAATGGTATTGAGCATTTCGTGCAAATACGGTTGCCATTGCTTCTTTTTGGTGGGATTGGCCTTGTTGACTACGGCGTACATTTCAACCAAGCCCGCCACGATTTCGCAACCGTGGTCGCGCAGGCGCAAGCGGGAGAGGGTCCGCGTGGGTAAATGGGCATCGCTTAAATAATAATCGCCGATTTGAATGCCCCACGCCAGCCATTTAGGTTTTTTGGTGAGCCAATACATCCGCGCCAGTACTTGCAATAAATCCCCGCCCACTTCCACAACGGCGCTGTTGCCAAAGAAATTTCCTTTGATTTGAGTCGGAACGTCCACGATTTTGTCAAGGTCTGCCAAAATGCCCAGCATCCGCTCCGACCAGGGACTGGGGCCGAGCCATTCGGTGAGCGGTACTAGGCCGTCTTTCATGTATTCGGCACTGCCAAACACCACCTGACTGGTGTCGATGTGGTCATTCTGAAACCCTTTTTTGCAAAAAGAATAGGTGTCGGGCAGCCGCCCCACGCGCGACGTCAGGCGAGTTTCGGTGGCGAGCATTTCGCGCATTTTCCCCTCAAAAAGCGGCTTATCCAACATCGCAGCGGTCATGACCATAAACGGATAATTGTCGGCGGCGGCATCGTAAGCGTTCCAAATGCAGGTACTTTCTTTGAGATTACGCGGAATAAGGCCCGTAATTGGGTCGGCTTTGCTAAGCCAGCCCAACAAAAAACGGTGACTCCGACGAAAGGCTTCATTGGCGGCTTGGCCGTTGGTGAGGGCTTGCGCAAAATTTTCTTTTTCTTGCGATGTAAATGGTGCTTGAGCAAAGCCCACAACTGCGGCAAGGATAAAAAGCAGGAAAAACGGGAAAGTCTTCATGGAGAAGGATTTAGACATATTTATAAAAGCAAAAAGGGGCGCAATTTAATGTTATAATCTAAGGGCGGCCTTTTTTAGTCTAAAGCCCTCAGAATGCTCTCTTTAGTTAAATTTCATGGCTTGCCTATCGTGGCTTACGGGTGAAAACCTCTATTTACAACCAAAATGTGAATTAGTGTCGTATAGCCGACAATTTACCTTTTTTATTCCTGCAAACTTTGGGATGTTATGTATAACTAAAAGCCAATACGCATGAAAAAGTTAGCAGGAAGTATTATTGTTTTGTTGGTGTTATCAATTCAACTGCAAGCGCAAAAATCAGAAATTTTCGCCAAAGACAGTGTCGCGGTCAGAGGCTATGATGTAGTGGCGTATTTCACCCAATCGGCCCCTGTGAAAGGCAATTCAGAGTTTGTTTATGGATGGAAAGGGGCCAAATGGTACTTTGCCAACCGCGAAAATCAGGAAGCCTTCAAAGCCTCCCCTGAAAAGTACGCTCCGCAATACGGCGGCTATTGTGCGTACGGCACAGCGGGAGGCTATAAGGCCCCCACTGACCCCGATGCTTGGACCGTAAGTGACGGAAAATTGTATCTGAATTACAACAAAAAAGTGATGGATAATTGGCGTAAAGACCAAGCTAACTTTATTGACAAAGCCAATAAAAACTGGCCTACCGTCAAACTTCAAGAATGAGCGAGAAACGGTTTGAGTTTAGGGCTTCACCCGAATTGGCTTTTCAAGTTCATTTTTCATTTGACGTGGCAGACGAAACACTTCGCCCTTTTTTGTGGAAAAATACAACGATGACTCCGAAGGCTGCCGTGCGTGACCATCGGCCCAAAAAGCGTAAAAATCGGGATGTACATTCTGCGGCCGTCGTACGTAGGAATGATTGAAGGCGCTGTTTGGGGTCAGATTAGTCTGTTTTTGCCAAGTTTTGCCTTGATTTTTGCTGATCCAAACCGCCACTTCACCACCCGTTCCGTAAGGTTGAGGGCCTGCTTCGGTGGGGCCGATGATTTTCCAAGTGGTAGGGTTTTCGACGTATAGCGAACCCATGTCGTAGTTGTGATCGGCGGTTGTCACAGGGTTGATTTCCCAGGTTTTACCATTAAAAAAAGCCACCTGCCACGTGTGCGGCCCCTGACTTGGCCCGGGGTCGGGGCCTTTGCTGGTGACAAACAAAATGATCGGTCTGCCTTTGGCGTCGTAGGTAAGGTCATTTATGTAAACGTTCAGGCCCGCAGAGCGGTATTCTTTGACCAACCCACCGTTTTGGGGAGTAGATAGAGGCAAGGTCAATTTTTCGCCTTGGGCGTTTTGCCAACTTTGTCCGAAATCGTTGGTTTCTACATAATATAAATTAGTGCGGTAATCCAAGCCTGCGCCTTTTTCGGTGTCGGGGTGCATATTAAACGACGTTCCAATTTTGTTGTTCCACTGTCCGCCCGTTTGGTAGTGGCCCTCTTCAATGGTGCCAATGTCTTTAATGTCAGACCATTGAATACCATCTTTGCTCGTGATATAGCCAATGGTGCGACGCGGTTTTTTTGCCCCGTATTTCAAGATTCCCCGTTCGTAATGCGTCATCAAATGAAAAAAACCTTTGCCTTTTTGGTAGAAACTTTGTAGGTACGAAAAGTTATCAAAAGGCAATTGTTTACCATTTTTGAAATACGTTGCCTCGATTTTGTCAAAGGTGCTGATGTCGTATGGCTTCCGACTGCGGTGAGTATACGAAGGACGTTCGACGCCGTGGGAGGTCGAAAACAACCAAAGATACCCTTGGGCGTCGATGTTGAGTACGGGGTTGTCGTGGGCGTCGTCGGTGGCTTTATTGAGCACGATGGTTGGGCGGGCTACTTGGCCCGTGGTATGGTCAAAATATGAAATTTCGTGCAAAAGACTGGGTTTTGCGTCTTTTGATGCCCCTCCAAAGCAAAAAAACGTTTTTTTGGCTTCGGGACTGTAGACTGAAAATGGACTGTGGTTGGCGGGGTAGGTGCCGAGTCCACCGCTGTATTTGTGGACGTATTCGTTGTCGAGTTTACCGATGTGGTACCAAATTCCGCGAAATCCGTCGTCGGTCTGATTTAGGGTTTGCGCCTGTAAGACTGAGGTTGACAAGAACGTCGGCAAAAACGTCGGCAGGGTTCCAAACCCTAACAACGTCGGCAGGGTTTTAAACCCTGCCGACGTTAGCAATAAAAGCCATTTTTTCATGAATTAATTAGAGTTGGGAAAGCACTCGTTAGGTGGGTTGGTATGATTGCTGAATTTTCTGATAAATCACTTTTTCCAATCGCTCAACGACGGAATTTTTGTCTCTTTATTGACCGAAACACCCTCTGGAATCAGCAATACATTGATGGTGTTTTTTGTATTGGCGGGCAGACTGATTTCAACTTCAATGAGGGTTGTCCCCGGATTGGGCGCATCGTAATCGTGTGTAGGCTGGGCCAATCGGGTTTTGATGGAAGCGTTGGCGGGTTCGGCTACTTTCAGTTGAAGTTTCTTGCCGTTTTGACTCAATTCTGCCATTCCGTTTTCGTCGATGCGCACCTCGGCGGGGGTAAGCATGACCCACTTGACGGTGGCGGGTTTTTCGTTGGTTAAAATTTCATCTTTCACTACCACGTATTGGCCATCCACAATCGCAATGCCGCGATTGGCGGAGGCGACGGCGTTTTTGTACACCGCGCTCATATCAGTAATGGCCCCTGTAAAAGCCTGCTTATTGACCGTTCCCGAAAGCGGAGCGTAGCCATCCACGCGTTGTAGTTCATTGTTGAATGTCAGGGTGCTGTGGGCCATGTTGTTGTACCGGTACACTTCCCAACGTTGGGCGTTTTGACCTTTATCCCACAACTTTACACCTTTTGATTCCAACGATTCATATTCCTGCATTCCCAAGTCCATCGACCAACGCTCCCCGAGAGCGTCCATCACAAACGAACCGATGTCCATGTGGGCGTGGTTGACAGAAGGCGAGCCCGCTTTTAATCCAACGTATATAGCAGAGGGGTCGGTCCAAGACGAGCGCATCATGGCTACGGGGTTTTTGCCCTTACCTGCCCAAAGGAGGGCTTTGGGGGCGGTTACCTTTTCAAATTTAATGCCGTTGCCCCAAATCATGGCGGCGGGCAAAATCCGGTCACGTCCCATATTGGGCGCGCCTTTTTCAAGGATATTTTTGGCCCCGAATAACAACGATGGAGAATGGGTGCGGTTGGCAAACCAAAACACCGCTGGACTGACGCCGCCCGAGCCGCTGCCCGCGTCGGAATAGTTGAAGGTTTTGCCCGACGTACCGACCATGTGCTGATAATAAGCGGCCGTATTTAAGAATCCACGGCCGTTTGATAAGCCAAAATCGCTGCCGAGTGCTTTTTGTACGGCACTCAGAAACAATACGTTGAAGCTTGTTCCGTATCCCCAGTAGCCGTAACCTTCGGGATATGCCCCGTCGGGGTTATAATCTTCCATGGGCAGCTTGATGGACTCAATGGCGCGGTCAATTATTTGCTTGGCCAGCGTTGGATTGTCCTCATAAATGGCCAATGCGCCGTAGGTCATGCCCGCGTTGCAGACCTGATTCCAGTTGTGGGAGGCAGTTAGCCAGCTGTTGTATTTTGAATCCAGCGATGGTTCAATGCCTTTTTTAAGAATCGCTTCTTTGAGAATGGGCAGGGAAGATTTTTGCAAATCGTTGTATAGCCAATCGTACCCGATGGCCACGGCCATGGTCATTTCGCCTACGTCGAGGAAGTGCGACGGATTCCAGTCCGAAAACGATGAAACTTTCAATAATTCAGTTTCGGCGCGGTTGAGGTATTTTTGGTCACGGGTAATGCGATACGCGTACGAAAGCATGAAAATTCGACGCAATGCCTCGCGCGATTTGTCGAGCAAACGCCGCCCGATTTGGATGCGTTCCAACGGCGGCACGTCGATGATTTTGTCACTTTCGACCAAAATGGTTTGGTGAATGGTGGCCCAATTTTTATCGGAATTGATGTTGTTCAGGATTCCTTTTTCTTCTCCTTTCAACAACATAATTCGCGGGTGGTCAGGGAGTTTGCTGACATGGTTAAGGTGCTTTAGTTGCGCAAAAGCGACACTATGAAAGAAGAGAATGACTCCTATTAAGTACAAAAAAAATGGTGCTTTTTTCATTTTAAAGACTGTGTTATGGATAATGCTCTGTGGTAGTTGGAACGCAAGATAGAAGAGAGACATATTACCAATATGTAAAAGTAACAATGTAAAACTCTTTAGTAAAAAGCAGGAATTGGGCAGATTTACCATAAAAATCCGAGATGAAACCCACAGAACGTGCCGTTTTAATGTATATCCGCCTAGATTTTAGCGCAAAAGTTTTCATTTTACACAATTCTTTCAGCCGACTGCCAGATGGATGGGTCATAGTCTATTCCTAAACCTGCTCGATTGGGAATGGTCATTTTTCCTTTTGTTAAGCGAATATCGGAATGCCAAGTTGGCTTTTTTTCGGTGGGATTATAAACAAATTCTTGCAAGCCGTAGAGGTTGGGAATCAGCGCTGCCACCTGCCAAAAGGGAGCGATGAGTGGGTCAGCTTTGGGGGTATGCGGTGCAATACCCACGGCACCGTATTTTTTGGCGATTTCGGCCACTTGCAGCGCCCGTAATATACCGCCGTTATAGTACATGTCGGGTTGGAGAAGGTCATAGACTTTGTCTTGTGCCAAGCGCTGAAAGCGATACAAGCTACTGTCTTGCTCTCCGCCAGCGAGTACAATTTTAGACAAGGCTTTGGTGACGATTTTCATGCCTTCTTCGTCTTCAAAATTGCAGGGCTCTTCAAAAATGGCTACGCCGTTATCTTCGAGCATTTTTCCCGTTTCAATGCCTTCGTGCGGGGTGTAGGAGCCGTTGGCATCGGCGTAAATGATGATTTCATTGCCCAAAATCTTGCGTAACAGCGGAATGTATTTTCGGGTTTGGGCGGCATTTTCGGGAGTATTGACCATGCGTCCGCCTACTTTTATTTTTACCCCTTTGGCTTCCGTTACCGTTAGTTTTTCCAAGAGTTGATTAGCGATTTTTTCGGGGTCACCTTCGCGGTTAAAATCAGAAATATAGACTGGGTATTCGCTTCTAACTTGCTTGCCCAGCAATTGATAAACAGGCTTTTGAAGAAGTTTTCCCAACAAATCCCAGACGGCAATTTCGACGCTACCGATGCAGTTCCAGAGCGGCATTCCCGCGTATTTATAATTGCTGTTGAGGCGATAGGCGTTGTCTACACATTGGGGTAAATCGCGGGCATCTTTTCCCACAAAATGCGGCAATACCAGCCCTTTCAGCAAGGAGGTAAGGTGTTGCATTCGGTCGTTGCACTGCGTTATGCCGAGCTGACCGTTTGCTCTGACAACGAGCATTAATTCTCCCTGTGTTTTAAGCAGTTCGACGGATTCAATCTTAATAATTTCGGGAAAGAGTGTTTTTAAGTTGGGTTGAGGCCAATGAGGAAGTTCGTCGGTATCAGTGCTAACTGGAGACGTAAAATAAGCCGCCCCCACAAGGCTATTTTTGAAGAAATTACGGCGATTGAGCATGAGATTTACCTTTTCTGTAAATGGTTGGCTAGCCTAACTGGGAAGG
This sequence comes from Runella salmonicolor, assembly GCF_024158025.1. Classification (NCBI taxonomy): domain Bacteria; kingdom Pseudomonadati; phylum Bacteroidota; class Cytophagia; order Cytophagales; family Spirosomataceae; genus Runella; species Runella salmonicolor. Next base: position 574,453 of record NZ_JAMZEL010000001.1, on the reverse strand, counting down.
TATTACGGATAGTTTTGACTTTTACAAAACAAACTGCCAAAGCTTGAAATTGCGAGTAACAAGCCTTGGCAGCGTTTGAAAATTATTTATAAATGACTTACTGCCAGCCTGGATTCTGCTTAATGGCGGGGTTTTCGGCCAGTGAGTTCAGCGGAATAGGCCACAGGTAGTGTTTGCTTTCGTCAAAAACTGGGTTGGCAAAATCAGTTCCCTGATAGACGTCGATGTAGGTTTTCTTTGAAACAGGGTCAACGGAGGTTTTTGCCACCACGCCCGGGTAGCGGGCTTTGGCGGCATCGTCCCATTGCATACCCATGGTAGGAATGGTAAGTTTTTTACCTTGTTTCCAACGTCTGAGGTCGCCATATCGGAAGCCCTCCATGAACAGCTCAATTCGACGCTCACGACGGATTTCGACGATGATGGGCGCTACGCCGTCGCTGGTGTAACGTGGGTCAACGGGGACATTGGCCAGCATCAGATGCGGCATTTTGACGCGGTCGCGGAGTTTGTTAATGCTGGCATCAAGGTCTCCTTGGGTGATTTTGCCCAATTCAGCCTGTGCTTCGGCATAGTTCAGTAAAGCTTCGCCAAAACGCAGGATGATACCCGGGGCTTCTGCCGTGTCAAAGGCTTTTCCAATCATATCGTCGGCGTTGTAATGCTTGATAATGTGATAGCCTGTTTCGGAGATGTAGCCACCCGCCATACCCAAGATACGTGGATACGTGCGCCCATCGCCCAAGTGATATTTGTACTTAGCGGCATCGGCAGGGTGAAGCACGGTTTGGCGTAAACGCGGGTCGCGGTTTTCAAATACATCTTCGATTTTGCCGTCGCCTTTGTAAAGCGGTGACAATGAAATCGGCAAACCATCGGTACACAAATAATCTTCCACCAAACTTTTGGTAGCTCCGCCGGCGTATTCAAAATAAGACTGTACGTGGTTGGTAAATACGCCCAGTTGATACTTGCGCCAGTACAATACTTCAGGGTTGCCAGCAAGGTTCAAGACTCGGTGGTAGGCGTTATAGTCGTTTTGAGGGTCTCCCGTAGTATACAGTCTGTATGGGCCTTTGTCCATCAATTCTTTGGCGGCATCGGCAGCGGCTTGTAGCCATTTGTTGGGGTCGGTGCCGCCGTGATACTTGCGCCAAGTACCTTCAAACAAACACACGCGTGATTTAACCAACAGCGCGGCCCAACGGTTGAGACGGCCCGGCGCACCGCCGTCGCCCCAGTTGTCGGGGAGTTTGGTGGCAGCAAAATTCAGGTCTTCCAACACTTTTTCCATGGCTTGCTCGCGTGGCATTCGGGCAGCAAACAGCTCCTCCGACTCGGTGTTGAGTTCTTTTTCTACCCACGGCACATCGCCGAATTTGGATACTTTTTCGGCATAAAACCAGCCTCTAAACAAACGTGCTTCGGCAATGTAACGGTCTTTGATGTTCTGGGCAACGTTGGCTTTACCGTAGTTGGCCAAGCCCACGTTACAGGCTCTGACAAAGTTCCAGCCTTTGTAACCAAACTGCTGTGGAGCGGCTGGAACGGTGTGCTTGCCGGCGCGTACCTGCTGAAATACCGTGTGGCGCGCGTGGCGGGGGGCCATGTTGTCGGCAAACTCATCCTGAAACCATACGCTTGCCCAGTGACTGTCAAACCCGTTGTGGTGCGCCATCAAGATGGGCACGTTATCGTCGTTGCGGGCTAGATCGTAGATGCTGTTGTTGTACACCCGCAAGTCGTTTTCGGTATTCCAAAAAGTATCGTTGGTGATTCTATCGAGTGGATAGCGTTCCAAAAAATCGTCATTACAACCGCTGAACAGAAGCGTGGTTGTGAAAATGCCGAGGGTTATGATATGTTTTTTCATGTTTTTCTCTTTTACTGTTTTAATTACTTCCAACATCAGGTTTTGGTGAATCAGGCCATTAGAATGACACATTTAAGCCCAACGTCATGATTCGCTGCATAGGGTACTCAATCGCCGCCGATTGAATGGATTCGGGGTCCAGAGGCTTACGCATTTTGGTATATTCCCAGAGGTTCATGCCCGTAGCAAACACCTGTGCTCTGCCCATGCCGATTTTCTTGATTAGGTTTTGCGGTAGGTCGTAGCTAAACGTGATGTTTTTCAAACGGATGTAAGAGGCACTTTGCAGATACCGCGACTGTACCTGCACGTTTTTCTTGTCGTTGGTTGAAATGTGTGCGGCGGGGAAATACGCGTCGCGGTTGTCTTCACGCCAGGTATCGGTGATGTAATAACGCTCTACGTGACCTGCATTGAAGGGGAAAAACCACGTCCAGTTGTCGGATGTAGGCCAGTGGTCTTTTTTGCCGATTCCCTGAAAGAACAATCCCAATCGGAAGTTTTTGTAACTAATACCGCTGTTAATACCAAAGCTATAACGAGGTGTAGAATTACCAATAATTTTACGGTCGCCAGGGTTGCCCACGGTGTTGTTACCGAGGGTGATGTTGCCATCGCCGTTGATATCGGCGTACTGAATATCGCCCGCTCTCCAGTTGTTACCGATGTTGGTTTGTTTAGGCGCTTTGGCCACGTCGTCGGCGGTTTGGAAAATGCCTACGGTTTCAAATCCCCAGATTTCGCCCAATTGCTGTCCTACGCGGTAGTTATTGATGGCGCCTGTGGGGTTGTTGAATTTGGTGATTTCGGCCGTCCAGTCAGAAAGGGCGAGGGTTACGTCATAGTTCCAATCTTTTTTGATACGGTCGCGCCATGTCATAGACAGTTCCCAGCCTTTGGTGCGTAGGTCGGCGGCGTTTTCTTGTGGAGCGTTGGTTCCTAAGATAGCCGGATAGGTCACGTTCATGAGCATGTCTTTGGTATCCCGCGTAAAGAGGTCAAAAGAAGCATCCAAACGGCCTTTCAGCATGGTAAAATCAAGACCAATGTTTTTGGAAACTACCGTTTCCCAAGTCAGGCTTGGGCTTACCAAACCCGCCGCCGTTACTACCGGGATGGTACCCGTGCCAAAAATGTAGGGAGATTGGCCCGTGCCCATGGTAGAAACGTAGGGATAAAAGTTGTTGCCCAATAGCTGATTGCCCAGTGTTCCGTACGAAGCCCGAATTTTCAGATTGTCCAACCACTTGCTGGTCCCCGCCATGAAGTTTTCATTGCTAATACGCCATCCCGCCGAGAAAGAGGGGAAAAAACCAAAACGGCTGTCTTGCGGAAAGCGTGAGGTGCCATCATAACGCCCGTTCAATTCAATCAAATACCGCTCGCGGTAGTTATAATTTAGGCGGTAAAAAGCCCCGCGCAAAGCCACATGTGACTTGCTACCGAAGGTTTGCTGAACCCCCGTAGTGGCGTTTAGGTCAGTAACCAGCGGCGTGATAAGCCCTCGGGCCTGTGCGCCCGTAAAGCGGTTTTGGCCGCGTTCTTGGTTGAAACCCACCATCGCGGTCATGTTGTGGTTTACCGAAAGCGGTAATTTATATTCCGCAAAAGCGTTGAAAACGTAGTATTGATTGTACGTATTTTCGTTACGAATCCAGTCATCACCACTAAAACCATTGCTTATTAGGTTGGCAGCCAACAAGTTGGCGTCCACAATTTCAATTTTGCTTTGTACATCTTGGTACATGCGATTGAAAATGTTGTACGAGAAATCCGAACGGATTTTTAGGCCTTTTAGCGGCGTAAGGGTTACACCTTGGGTCAGCCAGATGTCGTTGTTGGTGTAAGTGGTGCGGCCACCGTCTTTTAGGTATGGGAAGAAGTTGGTACCGCCGAAATATTTACCGATATAGGGTGCGTACTTCTCCCGGTCGCCTTGTGTTACATAAAATGGTAAATCTGGAAATTGAATCGGCATGATGGGCGGAACACGCGCCAGCGAGTTGATGTTTACGTCCCAGTTGTAGAAGTGGGGTTTATTGCTGTTTTCTGAGTTAAAAACCACTTTTTCGTCCAAACTCAACCAGTCATTTACTTTAAAATCAGCTTTTACTAAGATGTTATAGCGTTTGAAGGTCTCATTTTTTGATTTTTCTTTCAAATAACCATCCTTGCTGAAATATCCTAACGAGACAAAAAATTTCGACTTGTCAGAACCACCCGAAACCGATAAATCCGATTGGTTGGTCGGGGCGTAGTCTGTCATGATTTGGTTTTGATAGTCATTAAAACCGTAGTAACGAAGCGCTCCGTTGACTACTTTCCATTGAGGAGCCGTGGCGGGATTTTCTGAATAAGCTTTTGTCCCTGCCACCATGTCGGCGTCGTAGGAAGGTACGCCACTGGTACGGATATTGGCTGCATTACGGGCCTGTACAAACTCGTAAGGGTCGGTTACAACATCCATGTTAAAAATAGGCTTGGCCAACGACGTCTGTGTGCCGAAATTGACCGTCACTTTGCCGCTTTTACCACTTTTTGTGGTCACCAAAACTACCCCAAACGCCGCACGCGCGCCATAAACGGCGGCGGCAGAGGCATCTTTCAGTACGCTGATACTCTCAATATCGTTGGGGTTGATTCGGTTCAAATCCATTGGCACGTTGTCGACCAAAACAAGTGGTGAGCCACCGTTGATAGATTCATAGCCACGGATGTTGAACGTTACGGCGGCGGCAGGGTCACCGTTACGAACGTTGACGTTTAGGTTGGGAATCACGCCTTGCAAACCTTCACCCGCATTGGCAATGGGGCGGTTCATGAGGCGCTTGCTGTCGGCGGTTCCGACGGCTCCCGTTAGGTTTACTTTTTCCTGTACGCCGTACCCGACCACCACGACCTCTTCGAGGGCTTTGGTGTCGATTTCAAGGGAAAGGTTGACGACCGAGCGGCCTGCTACCGCAATTTCCTGCTTCAAGTAGCCGATAAAACTCACCACGAGCGTTGTATTATTGCTGTTGGGTACTTTGAGGGTGTATTTTCCCGTATTGTCGGTGGTTGTTCCTTGGTTGGTTCCTTTTACAAGGATGCTGACGCCGGGCAGACCTTCGCCGTTTTCAGCCGCCGTGATTTGTCCCGAAATGCTTTGGCTTCGGGCTACACTCGCTAGGCAAAATATCCCTAAAATACCGCCTAAAAGCGTATTCCGGGCGATTTGCCAACATACGTGTAATTGTTTTTTCATTTGTTAAGTTGTTTTGAGTGAAATTATTGAGAAAAGGTAAGCGTATAGCAAGAATAAGAAAGGCGGTTGCCAAATTTGTGTTTTGGGCGTAAGCTGTATGGGTCTTTTTGAGCAATAAAGCTGAGATGCACCGCGACATCGCAGCTTGGCCTTGACGTTGGGTTAATTTTGATAAAACTCAAACTTTGAATTGCAGAAACGGGCCGCGTCACACCTGAACGCTTGAGATTGCTGTTTTGGGTGAAATATTTATGATTAAAGTACTTATTTGATGCTAACTATCAAAAGGGTGTTTATTAAAAAAGTACAATAGTGGTGTGTGAAGAAAAATCGAAAGAAAGCAAACTTGATTTTGTTTTAAAAGAAGTTTTGGGCCTTTTCTACTTTAAAAATATGGGTAAATTACTATTAATAAATAAAATAAGACAATAGATAACCCAAATTTCTGCTGGTAAATTTTACGCAAACGTTTGCGGTTACGTTTGCAGTTTTAGGTTTCTACGTTTGGGTAACTTAAAAAAATTAAACTGACTTTTGTTGCTCAAAAATTACATTGACCAACGTATATTCATCTTTGATAGATGGATATAAAAATAATCTACTTTTTGGGGAAGCAGTAGCTTAAGAAGGGTGTTAGATTAGTGAGAGGATATTTTTTCCAGCAATTCGGGCTTTGCGACGACTTTTTTCAAATAGGTAAACAATTTGCCGCCGTGAGAGGCATCAACCACGCGGTGGTCGAGGGCGGCACCGAGGGTCATAATGGTGCGCGGAACAATCTCGTTGTTGACCACCCAAGGCTTTTTGGAAATGCCACCCATGATAAGCACAAAAGAAACATTGGCCGACGGAAACAACGCAGGGTAGCCAATATCCAGCCCGAGGCTGCCGATATTGGACAGAAAAAATGCCCCGAAGTGATTGGCCGACAGGTTCAGGAACGGAATCGAGAGCCCCAAATGCACCGTGATGTATTTAATCAATTGGTAGACCATGCCGCGCAATGGCCACGGAATGCGAGCCAACGAATCTTTCATGGCCTTCGAGGTATCTTCTCCTTTTTGGGCGGTTCGGATTTCTTGGCGGAGGTATTCGACGAGTTCGGGCAAGGTGTAAGTGTCAATGTTGTTCATTTTGACCGAACCCATTTCGCCGTCGTGGCGCAGTACGCTCACCGTGGCGTCGATGTGCGGGTGGGTGTAGATATTGCCGCGTTTGAGGTAGGTATTAAATTCAGGCACTTCTTCTTTGATGGCCCGGGCCGTTGCCAACAGGAAAAAATGGGTCAGTGTGGCTTTGACGCCCGCTTTGCGTTGGGCCTGAATGTAGCGTTCTAGCTCCGTAATGTCGATTTCGACCGAGCCGAAAATCTTTGAATCAATGGGTTTTTTATAAATCGTGGAGGCGGTTTTGCGCCACGTTGTATTGAAGGTTTCCGAAGGGTTCATGGAGTATTAAGACATCTTCGGCGTTAATTTAACCACAATTTTTATTTCTCCCGTCTGATTTGGCAGGCGCAGCATCAGGCGGCTGTTGCCCGTATTCAATTTTTCGGGGGCTTTTTGCGTCGCGGATTCTACCGTAAATTCAGCCCCTACGGGAGCGATGATTTCAGCTTCTAGGGTTCGGGTGGTGATGGTAGAATTGCGTAAAATAGCCTTCCCGCCCTTCAAAAGCTCAATTTGGTTGGCGGTTGTCATGCCCCAAGCCACTTCGGTATTTTTGGTTAACTTGTGCGTATCTTCGATTAAAAATGCTTTTCGGGTCTCAATCATGCTGATTTTTCGGGTGCTTTTGGATGAGAAATCGCGATAAGCTTCCGTCAAATCAAGTACTGCAGACGGGGTTGCGGTGTTTAGATTGGTTTCGATAAAATTTGCTTTGGCCAGCTCATATTGGTTTTTATTGCCCAACAGCGGCACGTTGTGGCTGAACGAATTGAGGCGATAGTATGCCCAGCGTTGGCCGCCCACGCCCATGGTCCAGTAGCCGGGCAGGTTATAATCGTCGGAGCCCAAATCCCGCGCCCAGCGGACGCCACCCGCTTCAAGCTCAAAATTACCCAAGTCGAGGTGCGAGTGTTCAGAGCTGTTCACCCCGCCTTTAACGCCCAACCAAAGGGCATTAGGGTCGTTCCAAGCGCTTCGCATCGTAACCACTTCTACTTTTCCTTTAAAATAACTGTCCAAATCACGGGTAGGAGTGCTAGTTGTGGGTGCTTGGTACCACAGCACATGGTGTGGCTGCGCCAATAAACTGCGGCTTTTGATGACTTCGTGGGCGTAGTTGGAAATGTTGGCGTTGTTGTAGATTTTAGCCAAATAAAAAAAGGCTTTGGAAGCGTCGGATTTGCTGTTTTCGCCCGCATCGGCAAAGTTTAAAAAACCATAATTGGGTGACGTACAAATCATCGGAACTAAGCCCGTTTTATCTAACCCCGCCGATTTTTCCAAGTCACCCATCGTGCCCAAAGCTGATTGCAACGCTGCCATGCCGTACACCAAATACTCCGTGGCGTAGCTCCAGTAGGCAGGGCCTTCGTACCAAAGTCCGTCGGGGGCGTAGTTTTTGAGGGCTACGGGCATATTTTGTAGGGCCAAAGGAACGAAATCTCGCGCGTAAGTAGGGTCGGTTTCGGCTACTGCCAATGCGCCTACGATGAGTCCGCCGTTGCATACTTGATTCCAGTTGTTTTCGGCTTTGCTCCACCATTCAGTAGCGTAGCGTTTGCGGTATTCGGCCAATCCGTGTTTTTTGATGCCTTCTCGAAGCACGTCTCGGTCGGCTTGGCTCAGGTCGGCATATAGCCAGTCATAACCAATCGCTACGCCATGTAGCATTTCGGCAACGTCCAGAAAATGAGAGGGATTCCAATCTGAAAACGCGCAAACGGCTTTCAGATTGGTAAGGGCGGCAGTTAGGTATTTTTTGTCGTTGGTGAGGCGGTAGCTTAGCGACAGGTGCGTAACTCGGTTGAGTAGTTCGCGGCTTACGCCCAGTAGCCGGGGGCCTTCCAGCACCCGTTGCAAAGGTGCTTTGGTGAGCATGGCGTTGGCCGTCGCCAAAACCGCTTTGATGTATTTATCGAGCGTAGGGTCGGTTTTTTGTAATGTTTTCAGCTCTTCTATGCGCTCATTGGAAAGCATCAGGCGTGGATGCTCAGCCTTGATGTTTTTTAAAATGCCCGTAAATTCAGGCATGGGCGGGGTGGCTTCCGCTGGTTTGCAGGACTCTGTTGCCCATAGAAAAAACACAGTATACAGGCAACAGAGAACTGTTTTTAGTTTTTTACCTGCATTTTGAAGGGTTGTCTTTGACATAATACGGTCGGTATGATTTGGATTTCGGGTCCATGCAGCCTTCCAGATTCAGGAGTTGAATATTTCTGAAATCAATTTCCTGCCCTTCGCTTTGTAGGGCAATGAATCCTTCCTTGAGCATTTTTCCATCTTGTTTGATGGCGGGGTCATAACGATTAGCCACTCCACCGCCGATTTGCGGGTTTGCATATTGTAGCACGACTTCGCCGTTGATCTTGTGCGTGATGAGCGAGTCGCCCAACACGATGAGTTCTGCCGTTACCCATTCTTCTTTGGGGTAGGTCTTGGAGGTTGAGTTGATGCAGTGACGCGGGTCTTTTTTACCTTCAAAAATCACGTCGGTACCCGGTGAGCACATGTTGCCCGTGGGGCGTGGTTTGCCGTCGGCCAGTCCTGCCAAAAACTGCATTTCTACCGAGATAGGCCAATCCTGTTCTTTGGGCATGGTGCGGGGGTCTTGTGAATGAAACATCACGCCGCTGTTGAGTTCGGTATAACTCGGAGCATCTTTGCGCCATATTCCCGTAAACCTATACTCCATTTTAAGGTGATAATAGGAGTAAGGCGTGTTGAAGTACAAATGCCCGTAGCGCTCGTTGAACTTATCATATTGGTCGTAGCGCACTTTGATGATGCCATCTTCCACCCGAAACGTATTCCCGTAGTTATCACCTACCTCATGGTGGTGAATTTTGACCGTCCAGTTTTTGATATTTTTTCCGTTAAACAAAGAAATCCAATCTTCTTTGTCTTTCTTTTTGGGCGGGATAAACGACATGATTCCCACCAGCAGGAGGGCCAATGAGCAGGAAAGGAGTCGAGAAGTAGTAATGACAGATTTCATGATGGTTGTGAGTAGTTGGTACAAACGTTTATTCTTTGCTACTGCATCAAGAGAATTATGACCCGCATTTACTATTGACTACTAAAGTGTTTTTATCGAAAAAAAGAAAGGCACACAAAACACACCGTTGTTTCGTAGGTGTTTTATGTGCCTCTAAAGGTTTGTGTTGGATAAAAATACCCCAAATTTGGTATCCTGTAGGGGCTTTTGAAGGGTGTAGGATGTAAGCATCCTATACCACTACGATTACCAACCGGGATTTTGTTTCAACGATGGGTTGAGTGATATTTCGTTGATGGGCAATGGCCACAAATAATCTTTGGCAGGGTCAAACTTGCGGAAACTGGCGGCCTGCACCAAAATAAAGTTATCGGGTGTGAGGTTGACGGTCGCAGGCGGGAACTCTGATTTAAAGAAATAAATGCCTAAAATGGGCTTCGGAAGCTCAACTTCGGCAGTTTTCCAACGAATCAAATCCCAATAACGGAATCCTTCTTGGGCCAATTCTACGCGACGCTCGCGACGGATTTCTTCGCGCATCGTCAAGCCATTGGTGGTTACAAAAGCATTGGTCAATTTGGCTACTCCTGCGCGGGCCCGTAGGCGGTTGAGGGTTAAGTCAAGGTCGGCGTCGCTGATGGCGTTGTCCAACTCAAAACGGGCTTCTGCGTAAGTAAGTAGTACCTCGGCGTAGCGCAAAACGGGGCGGTCGATGAGGGATGCCTGTGTGTTCCAGTCGTCGACGTTGGCAAACTTGCGGAACATGTAACCCGTTTTATTGAACGAAAGGTTGGCTACGTCGAAGATGGGTTTGGTGGTCATTTGAGCGTCGCCACGTTTCATAAAAGTGGCAATCATCCGGGCATCGCGATTGGCAAATATCTCAATGGTAGCCGTTGGCGTTTTGTACAGCGGTGATTTTGTGATGGGCAACCCATCGCTCATCACGTATGAATCAGAAAGCGCTTTTGTAGGATTGGTATTGCCGTTTTCGATAGAACCCCGGTAGTAAGCGTGGGTTGAAACCCGGTCAGTGGTAGAAACACCGTACTGGCGTACTATGATATTTTCGCGGTTTTGACGACCTTCTCCTTCGTATTGAAACAGGTTAAAATAGTTGCCAAACAAATCGTGCTGTTTGCTGTCGATGACTGCTTTGGCGGCGTTTAAAGCGGCCGTTAAGTGCTTGACAGAGTTGCCCGAATTGTGAAATTTGGCCCGTGTACCTTCAAACAACGCTACGCGGGCTTTAAATGCCAAGGCGGCGGTGTTGGAAATGCGACCATAATTGGCATTGCCCAACTGCGTAGGAGTTGGCAATTTTGAAGCGGCAAAATCCAAGTCCTGATACATTTGATCAACAATCTGCTCACGTGGGGCGGCAGCGGCGGTTAGCTCGGGAGAATCATCGGTGAGCGTTTTCAAAATCAAGGGAACGTCGCCGTAGCGTTGTACCAACGAAAAATAACCAAAAGCCCTGAAAAAGCGAGCCTCAGCGATGTACCGGTCAATGATTGCGGCGCTGGCTTCGGTAGCGCGCGGAGCTTTCTCAATGATGTTGTTGGCGGCTCTGATGAGTTGGTACGGCGTGTTGTACGACCCGTCGGTAGAGGGAGCCAAACGTGAGCCGTCGCTGATACCGTTTGACGATAAACCAATGGCGTCGTCCGACCAGTTGTCGTCGGTATTAAACCCGGGCATCCAAGTGTACAGGTAATTGGCGGCTTGTTTAAGGTCAGATTCTGAGCGCCAGAAGGTATCGTCGCTGATGGCGGTTTCGGGCAGGCGGTTCACTTCGCAGGCCGACAGTCCCAGCATCAATGCGAAAGTGTAAGCGGTATAATTAAGTATTTTTTTCATTTTCGAAAGTGCTAAAATTAAAAATTCGGTGCTTAGAAAGAGACGTTCAAACCCACTGATGCCGTGGCAAAAAACGGATAATCGTTTTCGACACCGTTGCGGGTTTCGGGGTCATAATAGCCTTGGAATGCTCCCAAGCCCGAAATTGTAAATAAATCTTGTCCTGAGAAGAAGAAGCGGGCGCGCTCAATTTTAACACGCTTAGTCAACGTACTTGGCAGGGTGTAGCCTACTTGGAAGTTTTTAAGACGCATGTATTTGCCGTCCAAAATCCACTTGTCAGAGGCTACGTAGTTGTGCGTAGCACCCGTAAATGGACGAGGATAAAGGGCGTCAGGATTTTCGGGAGTCCAGTAGTCGGCGTGAATGGCCAAAGGTTGTTTCCAAGTCACTAAACGAGGGGCAATCGACTCGGTATTGGGACGGAAGCGACGTTTGCCAACCCCTTGGAAGAACACCATGAAGTCAAAGCCTTTCCAATCAAATCCCAATGTTGAGCCAAACAACATACGGGGTTGGTCGGTACCCAAATACACTAAATCACCAAAATCCTCCACGTTTCCTTTGCCCACCGTGAGGCGGTTGTCACCGTTGCGGTCGATGTATTTTACGTCGCCTGGGCCTGTACGGTTGTCTTGGAATGGAGAAGCTTTGACTTCATCCGCTGACGTGAAATACCCAGCGGTTTGGTAGCCCCAAAGGGTATTGATGGGGTAACCCTCAATAAGGCTGTTGAAGCCCGCATTGATAACTCGACGGCCCGAGAAATTGATGAGTTTGTTTTGGTTGTCGGAAAGATTGAACGAAACATTGTAGTTGAAATCTTTGCCGATGCGGTCGCGGTAGCGCAGGTCAAGTTCCCAGCCCCATGATTTCAGCTCTCCGTTGTTTTTGCGCGGAGTGGCAATCCCGATGGTGGCGGGAAGCTGCTGCGGGGTGAGCATGTTCCGGTTGAATTTGACGTAATAATCAAAGTTGGCCTGCAAACGATTTTGGAAAAATCCGAGGTCAACCCCTCCGTTGGTGGTTTCGATGGTTTCCCAAGAAAGTGCCGCCGACGGAATAAACGTTTGACCAATATAGGAAGCCCGGGCATCGCCCAATACAAGGTTTGAGCTTCTCGACAATTGGTTTAGGTAGTCATAAAAACCGAGGGTACTTCCCAAAGCACCTCCCAAACGGCCCCATGAGCCGCGCAGTTTAAGCTCAGAGATAAATCCTAATGAGTTGGCAAACCAGGCTTCGCGGTGAACGTTCCAACCCACCGATGCCGCAGGGAAAATTTGGGTACGCAGGCCAGGTGCAAGTTTGGAGCTCTCGTCCTGGCGAACGGTCACTTCAAATAAATATTTGTCGCTGAAATTGTAGTTGAAACGACCAAAAATTGATTGAAATGCATAGGTCCGGATGGTCTCGCTGTTGCTTTTGGTGGCGTCGTCGCCGAGGCTTAGCGTAGGCAAGTCGTTGCTTACAAGGTTGTTGGCTTGGGTAAACACACTTTCAAAACGGGAGTCTTCCCACTGATAGCCTCCCAATACGCTGAAGCTGTGTTTGTCGCCGATTTTGAAATTGTAATCAGCCAAGAATTGTAAATTCAAGTTTTTGGTCAAATCGCGGGTAACGCGGTAGGAGTTTACCTGATTTATGTAGCGCGAGATGCTGTTGCGGCCCCACAAAGGAACCGTCCGGAAAAATGTGTTGCGGTTTTGGGGACGGAACTGTGTTCCTGCCACGGCCCGAAGGGTCAAGCCTTTTACGATTTCGGCGGCTTTGAGGGTAAAAGTTCCGTCAAAGAAGTTTTTGTCGAGATTGTTGTAGCCTCCCGATTCCAACTCAGCATAGGCCGACGCGGCCGAACCAGCACCGTTGTAGCGGCCTTCAGGCGTGAAGAAAGGCGTTCGGGTGCGTAGGCGATACACTTGGTATAAAAGCCCGCCGCCATCGGCTCCTGAAGAAGACTGGCGGGTTTGTTCGAGGGTATAGGCAATTCTGGTATCCAACGAAAGGTGTTTGGTGAGCTGAGTGCCTAAGTTTACGCGCAGGTTATAGCGTTTGTTGTTGTCGGGGCCGACCTTAAAAACGCCTTGTTTTTCGTAATAACCGCCCGAAACCATGAAGTTAAACTTATCCGTACCGCCGCGCGCTGTGATGTTGTGCGTACGCATTGACGTATATTTCCGTAAAAGTCGGTCGGTAAGTGGCTCTTGATTATAAAACAAGTAGTTGTTGGTATCGGCAGGGTTGACCACGTACGGTACGTTGTTACGGATTTGTTCCAAGTCAAATGCATTGTATTCGGGGCCTGCGCCTGCATTGAGTTGTCCCAAATTTACCAGATTGGCTTCGTCCAATAAACTCAATCGTTCGGGCACATTGATGGCCCACTCGGTACCGTATTGACCCAAATAATCAAAAGTTACTTTGCCCGCTTTTCCTTTTTTGGTGGTTACTAATATTACCCCTCCCGCAGCCTGTGCGCCATAAATAGCGGCGGCGGCGGCATCTTTCAGCACACTCATGCTTTCTACGTCGTTGGGGTTCATGTTGAGGAGCGTGGAGCTGGGTACTGTTACTCCGTCCAAAATCACGAGGGGTGGCACGTCGCCGTTGGCGGTGGTTGCGCCCCTGATTTGCAGGTTGAGGCTTTCATTACCGGGCTGCCCCGTTACGCGGGTTACAATTAAGCCGGGGGTTGTTCCTTGAAGGGCGTTGGCTAAGTTGCTACTTGGGCGGTTTTGAATCATTTTGGAATCTACCGTCGACACGGCCCCCGTCAGATTTACTTTCTTTTGGGTTCCGTATCCTACCACCACGACCTCTTCGAGGCTTTTATCATCTACCACCAAGCTGATGTTGAAATTGGTCTGGTTGCCCACCGTAATTTCTTGTTTGGCGTAGCCGATGTAGGAAAATACCAACACCGATTTTTCATCCACTACCGAAATACGGAAGGTGCCCTGCGCGTCTGATGTAGCTCCCCGGGTGGTTCCTCTCACTTGTACCGTTACCCCGACCAATGCCTCACCTTTTTCGTCGGTCACTTTACCGGTTACATTCCGGTCAATGGACTGATTTTGCAGAAGATTTGGAGTTTGGAGAGGTGTTTCGATAAACCCCACCGCTTTTTTGAAAAGGGCAATTTGTTTGCCTTTGGCCTCAAAACTGATGTTGAGCGGCGTCAGTACTTGCTCAAGCACTGACTTTAGTTTTTCGTTTTGGGCGTTAATGTTAATTTTTTGATTGGCCTTGATTTCCTTAGGGTTGTAGATAAACCGCACGTTGGTGGTGCGTTCAAGGGCACCCAATGTGCTTTTCAAATCCTCGTTGGAAAGCTTAAGGGTTACTTTTTGGTCAAGCATTTCCTGACCCACCGCGTCGTGCGCATAAGAGGCACTCATGCACAGAATGGCAATAATCATCTGTGTGAAGGAAATTCTCATGAGTGTTCGGAGAAGATTGGTTGTTTGGTAGAATTTATCCATGATGAAATAGTGGTTTTCTCATGGATGGCAGATGTAAAGCTAAGATACTTGTTTTTTAACGTTTTTTTTTGAAAAAGTTCTATTTACAGCCTCGACTGTGGATAATGATTTGACCATCAACCATTTCGTAGGTAGAATGGGTGATTTTACAGATTAAATCAAGCTTGTCAAAAAGTGATTCGTCGGAGAGGTTGGCGGTGAGGTAGCAGGATTCCATGGTCTTTGCGTCATAAATGACCGAAATGCCGTACATCTTTTCTACAAATTTAAACACTTGAGATACAGGAGTTTCTTCAAAAATGAATTCTTGTTTGGGGGCTTCAACCACTGCTTCGGGGGCCTCTACGATGGATTTGAAGAGGCGCTCTTCATTTTTTAAGAATGCCGCCTGTTGGTTGGGCGTCAGCACTACGCCAGCCATCACGTTTTGTTGGCTTTCTTTGGCTTTTTCGAGGTCTTTGCGGGTATAAACCGATACCTTACCCGTTTTTACTTCCACTTTTGCTTCTTGGGCATCCGCAAAAGAATTGACCATAAAGCTCGTTCCCAATACCTGCGTTGAGATATGATGTGTATAGACCCAGAATGGTTTTTGTGGATTTTTGGCAATGTCAAAAAACGCTTTTCCGTTTAAATATACGTCTCTTCGTGAGGCGTTGAAGGGGGTGGGATAACGCAGGCTGCTTTTAGGATACAACGTAACGGTGCTGCCATCTTCCAATCTGATTTTTTGCGGAATATTAGTCTGATTGGTGCTTTCTAGGTAGTTATTGGTAAGTTGTGGCAGAAATGAATCTTCCACCTCCGCGAGTGGAAGAGAAGGTGTGCTTAGGTATTTGTACAAGCCAAATCCTACCCCTACCACCAAAAGAATGGAGGCGGCCAAACGAAAGGCGGTGTTTTTCCAGAACGACACCACTGGTTTTTCGGGGATGGCCACTATGTGTTGGGTAATCCGTTCCAACTCAGCTTGATTGAAGGTGGTTTCGTCGTTTTCAAGCGCCAA
The DNA here is from genome assembly GCF_024158025.1 of Runella salmonicolor. Taxonomy (NCBI): domain Bacteria; kingdom Pseudomonadati; phylum Bacteroidota; class Cytophagia; order Cytophagales; family Spirosomataceae; genus Runella; species Runella salmonicolor. The sequence continues at coordinate 558,824 of NZ_JAMZEL010000001.1, read as the reverse complement.
CAAAAAGGCCTTGGCCAACTGTATTGTTTCGCCACAGTCGGGATTTTGGTTCATCCACTCAGTCCAGTAATGGGTGCTTTCTGGTTCGTTGTCAAGAACCCACCGACGAAAGCGCTCATCGCGGGCAAAATCTTCGAATCGGTAGTTGCGATACAAAGTATTCATAGAGGAACGGTTTCGTTAAATTTGGCAGAGGCCAAGGGGCATTTTTTATAGATGGCAATAGGAGAAGAGAAATACTTGTTTTTTCGGGATTTTTAAAAAATAAACAAATCGAGTATTCCCAGCAAAGCATAGATTACTTGCCAATTTTGGCGGAATAACTTAAACGCCGTTTGCAATAAATTAGAGACGGATTGCGGGTGAATATCCATGATTTGGGCGATTTCTTCGCGCTCCAAATTCTGGTAAAACTGCAAATAAATGGCTTCTCGCTGGCGTTTAGGGAGTTGGTTGAGCAACGCGCCTATCTTGTGTTTGAGTTGGGCTTCGTGCTCTTCTTCAATCATCAATCGTTCGTGCGGAAGTTCAATAAAATGCCAATTATTTTCGAGGTCGAGGGGTTCGTCTTCCTTGATAATTTGCTGCCGAAATCCTTCGCGGAGCACCCGCTTCCGAACCGAACTCAACAGGTAGGCCCGTACACTGTCGGGCGTGCTGAGGCGGTCGCGGCGCTGCCATACTTCAATAAAAACTTCCTGAACACAATCCTTCACAAAATCTTCGTCGCGGACAAACTTGTAGCCGTAGTTTTGTAAAGGATTGAAGTATTTTTTGATGAGTTTACCCAAGGCCAACTCACTTCCGTTCTTCAACTGAAGCCAGAGCTGAAGATCAGAAAAGGTCGATTGGTTGTCGGGGAGTTTCACCATGAGTTTTCTTGGAAAAGAAGCCTTCCGAGAGCATCATACTCTACGGAAGGCTGTTTTTTTTAAGAATGGGTTATTTTTTTCGTTTGTTCAAGGCATCATAACGAAGCAATCCTTCCAGATAATAATAATCAGCGTACACCAGCGGCACATCAATCTCTGATTTCCCCAACTTATGACCCGTACTGTGTTGCAAAATAAAATGGTTGTTTTTTCCCAACTCGGCTTTATACGGTGCTTTTGACAGGTTTTCGAGCATGATGACGGCATCGTTGTAGTATTTCTTGGCGTTTTTGCCGCCATACGTACTCAATTCCAACAGGGCTGAAGCCGCAATGGCACCCGCTGAGGCGTCGCGCTCTTCGCCGGGTTTGCTGTAATCCCAGTACGGAATTTTATCGGCGGGTAGGGTGGGGTTGTTTAAGATAAAATCGGCGATGTTGCGCGCGTGGTCAAGGTATTTTTGGTCTTTGGTTTCGCGGTACATCACCGTGTAGCCGTACAATCCCCAAGCTTGCCCGCGCGACCAAGCTGATTCGTCGGCGGCACCCTGGTGGTTTTTCTTGGCCAATACTTCGCCGTTTGGACCGTAGCACAATACGTGATAGGCGCTGTGGTCGGGGCGGTAGTGATTCTTGAGGGTATTATCGGCGTGCGTCACGCTGAGGTTATAAAACTCCTTGTTGCCCGACTCGCGCGCGGCCCAAAACAAAAACTCTAGGTTCATCATATTGTCGATGATAACGGGATAATCATACCCGCCTTTGAAGCTGTTCCAAGATTTAATCACGCCTCTTTTGGGGTCAAAGCGCGTCGAAAGGGATTTAGCCCCCGTGAGCATAATGGGCTTGTAGGCTTCGTTTTTGGTGAGGCGGTAGCCGTTGCCGAAGGGGCAATAAATCATAAAGCCTAGGTCGTGCGTGCCTGTGTTGTACTGCTCTTTTTCTACGGCCATGGTCCATTTGTGGGCGGCTTCTTTCCACTGTGGGGCTTTGTTGTATTCATAAATATACCAAAGCGAACCTCCAAAAAATCCACTGCACCACCAGTCCGATTTCATGTCGCGGGGAGTGCCGTCGGGATTGGTCGACTGCGGGAATTTAGTGAGGTCGGGGTGGGCGGCCAACATTCCTTCGTATTGTTTGGCGGCAAATTCAAATTCCTTTTTTACATCAATTTTTGATTGACTCTGGGCCGCAAAGGCCACTAGAACAAGGCAAAGTAATAATACTTTTTTCATCAACAAAGACGGTTAAAAGTTAGATAAATAAAATCGTTTAAAAATAGTAGAAAAGTACAAAAAATGAATTGATGAATAGCGTGACGTATAAAGGAGCTTTTTGGTGGCTAGACCCGAAAAAAGCTTGTTGCTGTTTTAAAACTAAGGAAAAATTGCAATTTAAGCGAGTAAAAAGGCAAAAAAATGGCTAAAAATTTATTGTGGTTGTTTGCAAACGTAACCGCAAACGTTTGCGGTTTTTGTGAAAATGAATTTCAGGTCTTCAAAAAATTAAATTATATTTGTTTAATAAAACGGGTGAAAAATCACATTTTCTTCGGCCTAAAAATTGTATGTTTTAACACCGTTTATTGTAAAAATGATATTTCCTAAAAACGATGACCAAAAATACGCCTGTCACCATTAAAGACATTGCACATGCGCTCAATTTATCGGCTTCTACCGTCTCGCGTGCCCTGCGGGGTATGCCCGAAATACATCCCGAAACGCGGCAGGCCGTCTTACAGTTGGCGCAAGAATGGGACTACCAGCCCAATCAACTGGCCAAAAACCTCGTGAAAAGCCGTACCCGAACCATCGGGGTTATTTTGCCTACGTTGAGTTATTACTTTTTTTCATCGGTTCTCAACAGCATCGAAGAAGCCGCCATGCAGGCGGGGTATAGCGTGGTGGTATGTCAGACCAACGAGTCATATCTGCGCGAAGTGGCGCAAATACAAAATCTGCTCAATAGTCAGGTGGAAGGCTTTATTATTTCGTTGGCGCGCGATACCCAAGACCTTGACCACATCAATCGCCTGTTGCGCAAGCAAATCCCCGTGGTGATTTTTGACCGCTACGCCGAAGGAATCGAAGCCTCAAAAGTGATTGTGGACAATCAATTGGCGGCTTTTAAAGCCACCGAGCACCTCATCGAAAACGGTTGCCGACGGTTGGGCTGTTTGGCGGGGCCGCCTAATCTTTTGATTAGTAATCAGCGATTGGAAGGATTTAAGGAAGCCTTGCGAAAATATGATTTGCCTTACAACGAGCGTTGTGTATTTCACAGTGATTTTACGCAAGAAAATAGCATGATGCAAGCCTTGAGCATGATGGCCCTACCTGAACCTCCCGATGGCATTTTGACCATGAGCGACCGCATTGCTTTTTCGACCATGTATGCCCTGAAGCAGAAAGGAATACGCATTCCCGACGACGTGGCAATCGTCAGCTTCAACAACGAGCCTACCTGTATTTACCTGTCACCGTCGCTGTCGAGCGTGAATCAGTCCATTCAGGAAATGGGCTCGCAGGTAGTGAGGCTGTTGCTCAAACAACTGGAATCGGAGCACAGCGTACCCGAAACCGTGACCCTCTCCACCCAGTTGATGGTCAGAGAATCTTCGATGCTGTCTAAGAAAAAAGTTAGTTGATTAGACACGCTTTTATCTTTTTTAATGGGTAATTTTACCTCACTAAACTCCTTTATCAGGGATACTATAAAAGATTAACAACTGTTCATAACGATATTTAATCATGCAAAGACGTTCAGCAATACGGAACTTGACCATGGCCGTGGGAGGATTGATGAGTCTTCCAACTTGGGCTTCGGGTTGGACTCCCGAATCCATCGGAAAGGTATCAACGTTGTCCTTGAGTGAAGAGGGAACATTGGCCGAAATCGTAGAAACCATCATTCCCGAAACCTCCACCCCCGGCGCAAAATCGCTTAAAGTGCATCAATTTGCGATGCGGATGATCAACGATTGCTACGGAGAAGCCGCCCAAAAAGGGCTGAAGGATGGCCTCGCTACGACCGACATCGCATCCAAACTGGCGCACGGAAAAGTGTTTGCAGAAATAGAACCCGCCCAACGCCTTGAGTTGCTCAAAAAGCTGGCAAATTCCCCCGATGTGGCCACGAAGCAGTTTGTAAACATGATTAAAGGCCTGACCATTCAGGGGTATCAAAACTCTGAATACGTGATGGTTAACATTCAGAAATACAACATGGCTCCCGGCTTTTATCACGGCTGCGTTCCGATTGCCAAAGCCCAGGGAAAGATGGAGAAAAAAACGGACCGGTAGGCCACTTATCAGCTAAAGCATAACCCACAAAATGTCTTATTTCAATATAGATTCCATCAAAGACCGTACGTTCGACGCCATCGTGATTGGTTCGGGCATCAGCGGAGGCTGGGCGGCCAAAGAGCTGACTGGCAAAGGAATGCGCACGCTCGTACTCGAACGCGGGCGAAATGTGCAGCACGTGACCGATTACCCCACAACGCTCAAAAATCCGTGGGAGTTTGACCATTTAGGGCAAATGCCCAAAGCTGTCAAAGACGCCAATCCCATCGTGAGCCGCTGTTACGCGTTCAACGAAGATGCCGCACATTTCTTCGTGAAAGATGCCGAGCACCCTTATGTGCAGGAAAAACCGTTCGACTGGATTCGCGGCTATCAGGTAGGCGGAAAATCCCTCCTCTGGGCACGCCAAACGCAGCGTTGGTCAAAATACGATTTTGAAGGCCCTGCCCGCGACGGTTTCGCGGTGGAGTGGCCCATCAGTTACGACGACATTGCACCTTGGTACAGCTATGTCGAAAAATTTGCGGGAATTTCGGGAAACAAAGACGGTTTGCCCCAACTGCCCGACGGAGAGTTTTTGCCGCCGCATGAGCAATCGTGCGTGGAGAAATATTTCAGCGAGCAAATGGCGAAGCATTACAGCGGTGCGCGGCCCATCATTATCGGGCGTTGTGCCCACCTGACCAAGCCCAACCAAATCCACTACGACCAAGGCCGCGCGCAGTGCCAAAACCGCGCCTTGTGTCAGCGCGGCTGTCCGTACGGTGGATATTTTAGCAGTAACGCTTCCACCATTCCGTGGGCGCAGCGCAGTGGTAAAATGACCTTGAAGCCTGATTCGGTGGTACATTCCATCCTATACGACGAGAAACTCGGCAAAGCAACGGGCGTTCGGGTGATTGATGCCCATACCAAAGAGGCCGTAGAATACTACGCCAAAATCATTTTCGTGAATGCGGCGGCGTTGAATACCAATTTGATTTTGCTGAACTCAAAATCCAATCGTTTCCAAAACGGTTTGGGCAACGACAGTGGTGTATTGGGTAAATACATTGCCTTCCACAATTACCGCACGAGTATCTCGGGTGAGTATGAAGGATTTATGGATACCACCACCGAGGGTATCCGTCCTAACAGTAGTTATATTCCGCGTTTCCGCAACGTATTTAAGCAGGAAACGGACTTTTTGCGCGGCTACGCGGCAGGCTTCGGCGCGAGCCGCATGACCTACAACGACCGCTCTGGCATGGGCGAAGACCTGAAAAACAGTCTTGCCGAGAAAAAATACGGTAACTGGCGCGTAGGCTCGCACATCATGGGCGAGACCATTCCGAAAGAGAGCAATTACGTAGCGCTCGACTCCCAGTTGACCGACCAATGGGGTATTCCGCAGTTGAAGATTTCGGTCAGCTACGACGACAACGACGAGAAGATGATCAAGGATTTTCACGAGCAGTTGACGGAGATGTTTACCAAAGCAGGTTTTACCAACATCCGAACCAACGACATACCCAACAAGGCCCCGGGCCTCGACATCCACGAAATGGGCGGCGTGCGCATGGGCAAAGACCCCAAAACATCGATGCTTAATAAATTTAATCAGCTGCACGCCTGCAAAAATGTGTTCGTCACCGACGGCGCTTGTATGACCTCCACGGCCACGCAAAACCCTTCGCTGACCTACATGGCCCTCACTGCCCGCGCGGCAGACTATGCCGTGAAGCAATTGAAGGCGAAGAATTTGTAATAGGTGAAAAATTCATAATGCAAAAGAGCGGGGCATTGCTTCGCTCTTTTGCCGTTTTAAGCAGTTTGAATATTACCCACAACCTGTGCCGACGGAAGAGTATCAACGGCCGAATTTTACCCCAAAATTGACAAAGCCTAACTTTCCCGATTGGGTATTGAATGGGGCAGTGGTTGAAGTGCCATTACCTCTCAATCGTGGCGAAATTTCAGTAAAAGCAGGTGTATAGTTGGCAAATAATGAAATGTTACGATAGCCTGCTTCTGCCAAAAAGCTTATGCTTTTTGCATTGGAGTTATTAGTAACATAAAACACCTCTTTTGCCCTTACAATTGGGCCTTCTGACCACGTTGTTCGTCCCCCCCCCGAAGGATTACTGTTTGAAGAATAAATACCCCAATTATTAGGGTCTCCACTATGAATAGGTTGTTTTAGAGAGCTCTTATTCAAGCGAACCCCCAACCCAAATGAAAATGATTCTCGTCCTTTTTTATCCTTTAAAACGAGTTTGGGCATTATTTGAGCATAATAATTCATGGCTCTAACATCGGTTTGTTCAAGAATTGTGCCCAGCCCTTGGATATATTGCCATTTAGTATTGTTGAAAGTTCGCCAACCATCACTTTCTAAAAACTCTCTGGATATTGGATTAATGAGCATTAAATTTGAATACTCAAAACGTAGCCCTAACGCCTCAATTCCTAAGCCATACCGAAATTTAAACGCCATACGAGATGTATTGATTAGCGGAATATCATGCAGTAAACTTATCCCAACTACTGAGCGCGTCCGAAGCCAAAGGGATTGGCGCATTGTAAAATCCGTAAGCCCGCTGTTGGGCATGATTACATTTGGGTCGGTTAGTCGAAAGTATTCATATTCGCCAATGGGCTTTCCAAAAAAACGATAACTTCCCAATCCTACGTGGGCATTCAAAAACGTGTTTTTTTTGTAGTTCTGCCAGAGTTGTTTCCACTTTGGAATGGGTTTGGTCGTCGTAGTTTGGTACGACTCCGAGCTCATTTGCAGGTGGTTTAAGACAGCCTTGGCGGAATCCTGTTTTTGATTCAAATCACGCAGCAATTTATTGAGATCAAGTCGTTCGATGTTTTTGAGGTCTTGCTGCGTTTTACCATAAAAAATTACTCGACTATTTTTGCCCGCATTCACGATGATGGAATCCGGCTGCTCAACGGCAAAAGTACTGTAGGCTGTTAAAAGGCAAATTGAAAAGATCTTTTTCATGGCTATATTAGTGTTTAACGTCGGGTGTTACAAAACTCTGTCCCACAAACGACCAGATTCCGGCACCGGGTTTTGGATCTAGGGCTTTTATGTCAAATTTTCGCTCTGTTCTCAGGCGTCTTGCCTGTTGGCTGAATCGTTGTAAGAAAGTTGTTTTCAACATGTCTTCAGCAACCGGTGGCGCATCGGGCAAATCTATATCAACTACCAAAACCCTTACTACGGGATTATTTTCAACAATGGGGGGTATTTCTGTAGCTACAGCATCGGTTAAAACAGAGTCCTGCTCGGGAGTGCTTTTTACATCCACCGGAGCGGTCGGCGGATGAACGACCAAAAATGTATCCTGTGTGACCGTTTTTCTTTCGGGTATTGTTTCACTTTTCTTAAACTTATGTATTGGTGATTTCGAATCAGCTATGTTATTCTTAGTCTGAACAGTCGAAACTGCCTTGATGTCTCTTTCCTTCTCAGCTAAAGTAACACGGTTTGCCGTTGGTTTTTCAACTTCATAAATTGCTAAAAACCAAACGTATCCACCCATCCAGATTACTAAAGCCGCTGCCGCTGCAAAAGGCCACCAAATCATTTTCCTGTTCTGATGATGACGTTGTTCAATTTTTTGCCATACGTCTTCTTTACTCCATTCGAGCGACTCCTGCTTCCACGCGTCCTCATCGGCAAGGGAAGTGCGAATTTTATCGAACAATCTTTGATTTTGCATAGTCTTCATCCAGTTCAATAATCCGTTTCTGCAATAACCCTTTGGCCTTACTTAATTGCGATTTGGAAGTTCCTTCGTTGATATTTAGGAGCTTAGCAATCTCAGCATGGGTAAAACCCTCTATTTCGTATAAGTTGAATACTGTTCGGTAGCCTACGGGCAACTGAGATACCAATTCAAGTATTTGGGCTGCCGTTAGGTACTCAATAACCTCGTTTCTGATGACGATTGTTTCATAATCAGTATCTGAAATTAATTGAAAATTCGCCCTTTTTTTAAGTGTTTTCAATGATTCGTTGACGGTGATTCGCTTAATCCACCCCTCAAAGAGCATCACATTTTCAAACTTTGCTTTTGAAATGTTCTCAAAAATGGCGCAGAATGACTCCGCAACTGCATCTTCCGCTTCCATACGTTCTCGTAAATATCTGAATGCCAGCCGATATAGCGTGTTTCCGTAGTGTTCAAAGATGTGTCTTTGAGCTTTTATATCACGCTTTTGAGCTTGCTGTATGATGGCGAGTGTAATCAAGAACAATTGTTTTGAGCGTATAATAAAATACACATAGAAATGGTTGCCCGCGTTATGGAAAAAACTAAAAAAAAAATTCGATCTCCCCGATAACTGAGTTAAAGGCAGGCAAACATTGGTAAAAATTTTCAGTTAAGCGGCCTTTAATGGAGTTTTTTGTGCCGTTGTATCTATTTTGGGCCGTTGTTGGTGTTATCACCGCACGTGTGGCCCCGCAACAACCTATTATTCCTGGGCAGCATGCCTGTTTGAAAAATTTGCTCAAAGCCATTGGAACGGTATTGCTTTTAAGATGGTGGAATTTTGCAGTATTTTGCGGCATTGAAATCTTCAACCCTGATACCTTCAACTTTATTTTGATGAAAATATTTAAACTACTGATAATCATTGTATTCTGTCAGATTTTTATCTCCAAACTCTTTGCGCAAAATAAGCCGAGGGTCATTGTTTTGACGGATATAGAAAATGAACCCGATGATGCCATGTCAACGGTGCGGTTTCTTACTTATGCCAATCAATTTGAGATTGAAGGTCTTATTGCTACCACTTCCGTTCACCAAAAAAACAAAGTGGCTTCCTGGCGACTGCGGGAAATTATAGAAGCTTACGGAAAAGTGCAGCCCAACCTGTCGTTGCACGAAGAAGGCTACCCAAGGGCAGAAAAGCTGCTGTCGCTCACAAAAGACGGGCGAGCCGATTATGGTATGCAGGCAGTTGGCAAAGGGATGGACTCGGAAGGGTCAGAATTGATCATACATTCGGTTGACCGCGCTGATAGCCGCCCGGTTTGGGTGCTGGTTTGGGGTGGGCCCAATTGCCTGGCGCAGGCTCTTTGGAAAGTAAAAAACACCCGAAATGCCAACGAATTAGAAAAGTTTGTGTCAAAACTGAGGGTTTATACCATTTCAGACCAAGACGATAGCGGCCCGTGGCTACGGAAAACGTTCCCCCGATTATTTTATATTGCCAGTCCCGGTGTTCATGAGTTGGGAGGGTATCATCATGCCACATGGTCGGGGATCAGTGGCGATAAATTTCATGGTCGTTTTGCCGGAGGAAATTTTAAAATAGTCGATAATCCGTGGCTGGATACGCATATTCGCAGCAAAGGTCCTTTGGGCCAACAATATCCTTTTGCCAAGTTTTTGATGGAAGGCGATACCCCGAGTTTTTTGTATCTGATAAACAATGGTTTAGGAAATCCGGAAAACCCTAACTGGGGAAGCTGGGGCGGTAGATACGAATTTTATCAACCTCGCACTGAAAAGTGGTTTTCGGAACCCGAGACCCGCCCGCTTTGGACGGATGCCGAAGATGAAGTAATGGGTGCTGACAGCACTTGGCATACCGGCAACAAACCAACCATTTGGCGTTGGCGTGAGGCTTTTCAGAATGATTTTGTCGCCCGAATGGACTGGAGTATAAAATCGTACAAAGATGCCAATCACCCACCGGTCGTAAAACTCAGCGGTGAGAAATATATCAAAGCCAAAGTAGGTGATACAATACATTTAAGTGCCGCAGGTTCCACCGACCCCGATGGTAATACGCTTTCTTATCAATGGTTTTATTATCCGGAAGTGGGCACGTTTACTGTTTCAACCGCCCGAACAGGCAATCCGCTTACCATTGAGAATGCCAACCAAGAAAAGGCGTGGTTTACCGTACCCAAAAGCAGTCGATTAGGTACGATGCACATTATTTTGGCCGTAACTGACAACGGGAACCCGACTTTAACGCGCTACGAAAGGGTAATTGTAGCCGTAGAATAAAGTGCTTTTGTTGTTGATAAGACCATCAAAAGGGCAGAAAAAGGCTTAAAACTCAACCTTAATGTTCAATTTTCCTTTCTTAGCAGTTATAGGTTTATAAACGATTACATGCCTTTTAAAAAATAACTCCCTGCGAGAGTTCTTTTCCTATAACGGGGGCTAAATGACATAGAATAGCCCGGATTATAGGAACTTGCAGAAGGGGTAATGTAAATAAGGACTTTCCCGTCTATTTGGTCCGTTACGGTTAGTTTTATCGGTTATTCTAAACCGAAGCTGAAATAAGGACGTCCTATATAAAATTCCTGCCTTTTATCGGTGTCTTCCACCTCAAAATTCTTTGTGCAGCCCGTAGATAAAAGGAAAGTTGCCAAAAGGAAGAAGTAAGTTCGAATGGTCATCGTTTTCATTTCACTCCGTCAACTTCTTAATCGGGGTCAGCGCTACTTTTCTAAATTCCACTTCGGCACCTTCGGCTTGCAGGGCGATGTGGCCTTTTTGGGCGGTGCAGTGAAAACCGTGGTTGACCATGTCACCGTTGACCCAGACCTTGATGTGGTCGTTGAGACATTCAACCACCATGGTATTCCATTCGCCCAAGGGTTTTTCTGAATCGTCGGTCAGGTTTCTTACGCGGCGTTCTTTGCCGTCGACCGTTCCCCAATTTTCTTTCGGTCCGCGTCGTTTTTCCATGTCTTCAACTTCGATGTTTTCGACGATGCACCAAAAATCGCCCGCATTTTTGTGCATCATTTGCGATTCAATGGATTTGGGAAACATGCCGTACAGCGCGCGCGGAGTAGAAGCGTGGAGCAGCAAGCCGCAGTTGCCAGGTTTGCCCGCAAAGCGGTATTGAACTTCAATACGGTAATTTTCATAAACGGCATCCGTAATCAAATGGCCCTGCGGCTCGCCTAAACTTACCAATAGGCCGTTGCGGATGATGAAGGGGTTTTTCAACTTGGGGTCTTTGTCCATTGCGGGCACGTCGATGTGCCAGCCCGTCAGGTCTTTGCCATTGAACAGGCTTTTTTCCTGCGCGTAGGTATTGAAAAATAAGGTGATGAAAATGAAGGATAAAAGAATCGTGGTTTTCATGGATTTGGTGATTTTATCTTTATAAAAGGGCGCGGGATACTGTTTTTACCGTTTTATGGGTTGGATTAGAATATTACTCAAATACGACGTTTTTGGTGGGTGTAAAATTTCAAAACAAAGAATTAGTCAGGAGTCATTTGCATAATTTGTACCTCACGAGAGAAGACTATAAGTGGTGATTGGGAAGGCTGATAAGAATTTTGACAAAGTAAACAGTAATTCAAAAATAAGTTGTCTTTTTTATGATAACAACACACTGTAAATCGACAATTCAAAATCAGATATGTCTTACTTAAATATTGATTCTATCAAAGACCGCACCTTCGACGCCATCGTGGTAGGCTCGGGCATCAGCGGCGGCTGGTCGGCCAAAGAATTGTGCGATAAAGGGCTTAAAACCCTCGTTTTGGAGCGCGGGCGAGACGTCAAACACGTGACCGATTACCCCACTACGATGATGAATCCGTGGGAGTTTGACCACTTGGGGCAGTTGCCCAAAGCCATCAAAGATGCCAACCCCATTGCTAGCCGCTGTTATGCCTTTAAAGAAGAGTCGGCGCATTTTTTTGTGAAAGACGCCGAGCATCCTTACGTGCAGGAAAAACCTTTTGACTGGATTCGTGGCTATCATGTGGGTGGTAAGTCGCTGATGTGGGCGCGCGGAACACAGCGCTGGTCGAAGTACGATTTTGAAGGTCCCGCCCGTGATGGTTTTGCGGTGGAATGGCCCATTCGCTACGAAGAGTTGGCGCCTTGGTACAGCCATGTTGAGACGTTTGCGGGGATTTCGGGCAACAAAGATGGCTTAGCCCAATTGCCTGACGGAGAATTTTTGCCGCCGTTTGAGCAGTCGTGTGTAGAAAAGCATTTTAGCCAACAAATGGCGCAACATTATAAAGGAGCACGCCCCATTATTGTAAGTCGATGTGCGCATCTAACCAAGCCCAAACCCATTCATTATCAGCAGGGTAGGGCGCAGTGTCAGCAGCGTGATTTGTGTGTACGGGGGTGTCCATACGGCGGGTATTTCAGCAGCAATGCATCGACTCTGCCCTGGGCAGCACGAACGGGCAACATGACCCTTCGGCCCGATTCGGTGGTGCATTCGGTGATTTATGACGAAAAACTGGGCAAGGCAACGGGCGTACGCGTCATTGATGCCCATACCAAAGAGGCCGTCGAATATTACGCCAAAATCATTTTCCTGAATGCCTCGGCACTCAATACCAACTTGATTTTGTTGAATTCCAAATCCAATCGTTTTCCAAACGGGTTGAGCAACGACAACGGATTATTGGGTAAATACGTGGCGTTTCACAACTTCCGAACTACTATTTCGGGTGAATATGAAGGACTTTTGGATACCGTTACGGAAGGAAAACGTCCCGGTAGTAGTTATATTCCACGTTTTCGGAATGTGTTTCAGCAAGATAAAGTTGATTTTCTGCGGGGCTATGCTGCAGGGTTTTCGGGAGAGCGAGTTGTATCTCGCGATACGTCAAGCATGGGCGAAACCTTAAAAGAAAATCTGGCAACACCGAAATACGGAAATTGGCGCGTGGGCTCTTGGATGATGGGCGAAACCATTCCGAAAGAGAGCAATTACGTGACGCTTGATTCAAACCTGACCGACCAATGGGGCATTCCACTCCTGAAAGTGTCAGTAGCGTATGATGACAACGACGACAAAATGGTGAAGGATTTTCACGAACAAATGACCGAAATGTTGACGTTGGCAGGCTTTACCAACATCCGCACCAACGACGTGCCTAGCAAAGCCCCGGGCCTCGACATCCACGAAATGGGCGGCGTGCGCATGGGTAAAGACCCCAAAACGTCGCAATTGAATAAATGGAATCAACTCCATCACTGCAAAAACGTCTTTGTCACCGACGGAGCGTGTATGACGTCTACGTCTACGCAAAATCCATCATTGACTTACATGGCCATCACGGCCCGTGCCACCGATTACGCCGTGAAGCAGCTAAAAGCAAAGAATCTATAAACGCAAGCCAAGCGTCAGTCGGTTACCAACCGCGACGAATAACCGACCGACGCTTAAAAAAATCGGCATATTTTATCTGGAAATAGCGGGGCACTGCCCCGCTATTTTGTTTTATACGAACCCTAAAATGGAAAATCAGCCGTCGTATATACGATAAAAGTCATGAGTTTACTGTAAAAATAGCCTCTCCCCGCTATCTTTGTAGCCTAAGTGATGAGTTTAGCTTTAAAAAAGTCGTCACGCCACCTTAAAATTGCGGTGATGAGCCGTTTACAAATTTTTTTAGAATGAAAGTCCTCAAATTTGGCGGCACTTCGTGCGGCACAGTCGAAAGTATCCAACAGGTCATTCAGATTTTACAAGATAATATTGCCAAAGGTGAGCGCATTGCCGTGGTGTATTCGGCGATGGGCGGCGTAACCAACAAGCTGATTGAGATAGGCCGCATGGCATCCAAAGGGAATGTCGAGTATTTTGATGCGCTCAAAGCCGTCGAAGAACGCCACTTTGCGGCCATTCGTGGCTTAATTGACATCAAAAATCAAAGTAGCTCTATCGCCAAAGTGCGTGGATTGGTCAACGAATTAGAAGATTTACTGAAAGGTATTTCGCTGATTCGGGAACTGTCGGCCCGAACGCTTGATTTGTTAATGTCTTTTGGCGAGCGCCTTTCTACAACCATCATTACCGAGGCCCTCAAAGCCCGGGGTGTAAAAGCGGAGTTTTGCGACGCCCGCACCCTGATACGCACCAATGATCATTTTGGCTACGCCGAAGTGGATTTTGAGGTGACAAATGCGCAAATTTTGGCCCATTTTGCCCGAACCGATGCGATGCAGTGCATCACGGGCTTCATTGCCTCCACGGCCGAAGGGATTACAACCACGCTCGGACGCGGTGGCTCTGACTATACGGGCTCCATTTTTGGGGCGGCACTCGACGCCGACGTGATTGAAATCTGGACCGACGTAGACGGGATGATGACCGCCGACCCTCGCAAGGTTTCTACCGCATTTACGATTCCGACCATTACCTACGCGGAAGCCATGGAGTTGAGTCACTTTGGGGCCAAAGTGATTTATCCACCGAGCTTACAACCTGCATTTGTTAAGAATATTCCGATTAAGGTGCTGAATACTTTCAACGTAGCATCGGAAGGAACCACCGTTCATACGACCTCTGATGAAACGCCTTTTGCCATCACGGGCATCAGCTCCATTGATGACATTGCCCTAGTCAACGTGCAAGGCAGCGGTTTGATTGGCGTAGCGGGCGTGTCGGCGCGCTTGTTTTCGGCGCTTTCGCGGCATAAAATCAGCGTCATTTTGATTTCGCAAGCGTCGTCCGAACATTCGATTTGTTTTGCCATCGACCCCAAAAACGCCGACCGCGCCAAGGAGGTTTTGGACCAAACTTTTGCGCCCGAAATCAGCGCAGGCGATATTGACCGTGATGGAATTCAGATTCAAAAAAACGTTTCTATTATCGCCATCGTGGGCGAAGGAATGCGTCGTAGTACGGGTGTTTCGGGGAAATTATTTACGGCGCTTGGCAAAAACGGTATCAACGTCATTGCCACCGCCCAAGGCTCTTCGGAGTTGAATATCTCGGTGGTTATTCAGAAAAATGACCTTTCCAAGGCGCTTAACGCCATTCATGGGGTGTTTTTTCAGTCGGAAGTACGAACATTGAACCTGTTTATTGTCGGAACGGGCTTGATTGGGAGTACGTTTTTGAAACAACTTTCGGCACAGTCGGACTATTTAGCCAAAGAGAAATTGCTGAAAGTCAACGTGGTAGGCTTGGCCCGTAGCAAAAAAATGTGGCTCAATCCTGAGGGTATCAGCCTGACGCATTGGAAGCAAGAACTGGACGAAAACGGCAAAACCACGAGCTTGCCAGCGTTTGTACAGCGTATTCGGGAGTTCAACTTACCCAACAGTGTATTCATTGATTGCACGTCCGACAAGGACATTATCCATTATTATCATCCTTTGCTCGACGCCAGCGTATCGGTCGTGACGCCTAACAAAGTGGCCAATTCGAGTAGCTACGCGGAGTATCGACGGTTGCAGCAAACGGCCGTTCGCAAGGGAGTTAAGTTTTTGTACGAAACCAACGTGGGCGCAGGTTTGCCCATCATCAACACCATTCAGGGATTGATGGCTAGCGGGGATAAATTTGTCAAAATTGAAGCTATTTTATCAGGTACGCTGTCGTTCATTTTCAACAGCTTTGTGGCGGGAACCCGATTTGTTGATATTGTGGGTGAGGCCAAAGAAAAAGGCTATACCGAGCCAGACCCGCGCGACGATTTGAGCGGCCTCGACGTAGCGCGTAAAATCCTGATTTTGGCCCGTGAAACAGGCGTCGGACTCGAAATGAGCGACATTCAAATTGCGCCAATCTTGCCCGACAATTGTCTTCAAGCTCCAACCGTTGCTGATTTCTTTACTGAATTAGAAAATTCTGACGCGTATTTTGCGGGTTTGCTGCAAGCGGCGGCCGAAAAAGGAGAAAAATTACGCTATATCGCTACGCTCGAAAACGGCAAAGCTACGCTTCAGTTGCGCACCGTCGATGCCGACCACCCTTTTTATTCCCTTTCGGGTGCCGACAACATCGTGTCGTTTACCACCGAGCGTTACAATTCTCGTCCTTTGGTGGTCAAAGGCCCCGGCGCTGGGGCAGAAGTAACCGCTTCGGGTGTATTTGCCGACGTGATGAGCATCAGTAGTTATTTATCATAAGACTAAAAGTCAGTACGTTGCTGAACGTCGGCGGGGCATCAAGCCTCGCCGACGTTTTTTTTGTAAATGCCTTTTTTTAGCCGATTGATGGGTATGTACAAACCCAAGTTGCCTAAATTTGTCCTGCACCGATTATTAAAAGGGTACATTTCATCTCAAATATTATTATATCTTTGTTCGTGATGAACTCTTAATTCTATGAGAATGAAAGCGATTGCCTCAACACATTTATTGTGTTTGGTCCTATTCGTAAATGCTGCTTTTGCACAAATAAGTCCAGTTGACAGCCTAAAAAAAGTCCTTGCTCAGCCTATGCCCGATACGGCCCGGGTGCTTACGCTCGACCAACTGAGTCTGCGGTTGATGTATTCAAAGCCAGTGGTTGCGATGCAGTATTCTCAAGAAGGCTTAGATTTGGCCGAAAAAATCAATTTCCCCCGCGGGAAAGTCCGAAATATGAACCGTTTGGGGTCTATTCTTCGCTTTACGAGCAATTATGCCGAGGCGTTGGAGATGCACTTTAACGCCTTGAAAATTGCGGAAAAAATTGACTACCAAGAAGGGGTAGCGCGAACCCTCAACAACATCGGGATTTTGTATTCAGAACAAAAAGAATCCAAAAAAGCAATTGAATACTACTTTAAGACAAAAGTCATTGCCGAAAAAATAAACGACCAAAATCTCCTTCAAATTTCGTTAGTCAATCTCGGAACCGATTATGCCCTATTGAATCAAACCGATTCGGCGCGTTTTTATACCGAAGCGGCCTACGAGATGGCCGTCAAGCGTAAAAGTAGTAATGTGCCTGTATTGTTGATGAATCTGGGTAATATTTACAACCGAATGGGGAATTATCCCTTGTCGCTTCAGTATTATCGTTCGGCCTTACCTTACCTGAAAGCCGCCGATAATAATCGACTGCTGAGCCAAACGTATTTTGAGATGGCGCAGGTATTTAAAGCACGAAAACGTTTGGATTCTTGTCAGTATTACGCCAAAAAATCCTTGGCGCTGAGTCAGGAAGTCAACAATACGAAGTATATCTACGAAGCAGGAATGCTGCTTGCGTCGTTGTATGAATCCAACGATAAAGCCCAGGCCTACGACTATTTTAAACTGGCGGCGGTGGCCAAAGACAGTATTTTTAGTGAAGAAAAAACAAAGCAAATTCAAAATTTAGGCTTAAATGAGCAATTGCGGCAACAAGAACTGAGCGCCACCCGAAAAGAGTTTGAGAATCAGCGACGAATGTACCTTTTGTTTGGGGTGATGGGTGTGATTTTGATTGTGATGGTGATTCTGTATCGGAACAATATTCAGAAGAATCGGGCAAATGAGCTTTTGCACAAACAAAAAGAGGCTATTCAAACCCAAAAGAAGCAACTCCAGACGTCGCTCGAAACCCTCAAAAATACCCAGGCCCAACTCATCCAAAGGGAAAAACTCGCCAGCTTGGGCGAGCTTACTACGGGCATTGCTCACGAGATTCAGAACCCGCTGAACTTCGTAAATAATTTTGCCGACATCAGCGTCGGAATGGTGCAAGAACTGATGGAAATCAAAGAAGAAGTCAAGCTTCGAACCAATTCGGTAGCCGCCGTCCAAACGGGGGGCGAATTGCCTCCTGATATTAAGGCACAAAACGAGGAAGATGAGATTTTAGAAATGGAGCTTTTGGGTAGCCTAGAGAAAACCCTTCAGAAAGTCACCACCCACGGGCAACGCGCCAGCGACATCGTGAAAAGTATGCTCGAACACTCGCGCACGGGTACGGGCGAGCCAGACATCACCAACATCAACAAAATCGTTGATGAATACCTTCGCCTTGCGTTTCATGGCATGAAGGCCAAATACAAAAATTTCAACTCGGCCTATGAATTTGTGGCGGATGAAAATCTACCCGACATCACCGTTGTACCGCAGGATATTGGCCGGGTTATGATGAATTTGTGTAATAACGCGTTTTATTCGGTCAATTTTAAAGCCAACCAAACCAGTAAACAAAACGACGGCATGATGGCGGTATTGGCCACTTACCAACCCAACGTAACGGTAATTACGAAAAAAGGGAAGGATATGATTGAAATCCACGTAAAAGACAACGGCACTGGAATCGCGGATAATGTGCGGGGTAAGATTTTTCAGCCGTTTTTTACGACCAAACCCACGGGCGAAGGAGCGGGGCTGGGATTGTCGCTCAGCTATGACATCGTGGTCAAAGGCCACGGCGGTACCATTGATGTGGAGACGGTAGAAGGGGAAGGAGCTACGTTTATTGTCAAATTACCGATCAAATCATTTGCCGAAGAAGAGAAAAAGAAAGCAAAGAAATAGTTCGTTTTGATTATATTTAACTGTTCATTAAACCATTACTTAACTCCCTTACATTATGAATAAGTCTTTTTTTATTACTTGTATTCTTTTGATAGCGGCACACCTTTCATTTGCTCAGGCTCACATTGAGACCGAAGGAGAGGGTAGCAGCATTGAGCCGATGTCGGTAGTTATCGGCGTGGTGATAGGCTTAGTGGTTGGTTATTTGGTAGGCTCGAAAATGGGTAAAAAGTAATAGCGTAAAAGGGGGGACACTATAAATCCCTCCTTTTGACGTGTTCTAGTGTAATCAACAGCGGGACGATTTTACCTTCATGTTTTTCCCGTAACTCAAAACCCATCTTCTTCGTTTTGTAGTCAATTTGCTCGTAATTCAATAGTTTTGAGCCTATTACCTTCTGCACCCGCTGGGTAAAAGTGCCTTTTTGCCCGTTCATGGCGGTGATACAACTGTCGATGTTGACTTCTTTATCAGAAAACAAAAACAGCCAAGATTCTGTCCCGGTGATTTCATTGAGTGCATACACCTGCTCCTCTGAGGGGAGAAATACCTTGGTGTTGGCACCAACTACGGGGCTGATGGAATCAATCGGGAAAAGTTTATCAACGCTGGGCTGGGTGGCATTGGCACCGAGTACATACAGGTAGGTTTGTTTATCTACGTTAATGCGGAATTTGTATTCGGTGTCGGTTTGTTGAGGGTCGCGGAGGGAGTAGGCCACCAGCGGCTCATTGGCGGCGGTGTTTCCTTCGGGCGACTGGCGCGTAAAAGGAAGCTCTACGGGGCGTAAATTGGCCAGTTCGATGGTCACATCGCCTGAGCGGAGGGCCTCAGTCGTGTAGTTGTTGGTGGATAGATACGCCTGAAAACCGTATTTGGTGTGCTTGGTGTAATCATCGTACCGAATCCAGAAAAACCCATCTTCTCCCCAATCTTCCCCTCGGCTGTTGACGACGTGAAAAGCCCCTCCGAATTTTTTGTCATCGTAGCCTACCACACAAACTGCGTGCCCGCCGCGTAAATTGTCCGATTTGTTAGGGTCCCATAGGCCGTACTCGTCGCCCGAGCCAATGCCAAAAAACCGCAAAATGCGCATCCAGAGCTTGGGCCAAAAACCCAGTTCGTCCAACGAAGGAGTAGTTTGAATGGCAATAACAACGGGGGTTCCTTCGGCCAACGCCTTCTTGGTCGCGACCACGATGTCTTCTTGCCGGTCGTTCAACCCAAAAAGGCGGATATAATCCATGATTTTGGATTCGGCCGCTGGCCGCAACGAGGTCATCGGTGTACAGTCGGGATAGCCCTGCTGGGCGAGCCGGGCTACTCCGTTGGTTTTCAAAAATTCAAGGGCATTGGCTACCTCTGCCCCTTTTTTACATGCGTCGTCGTTGGGGGATTTGATGGCATTGTAAAGAAAAGAGGGCGAAAAACGCAGCGCATCTATCGAGTCTTTGTTGGTAATATTGAGCCGTTTAGCTTCTAATATCGTACGCATGTAGTAGGCCGTCGAAAATCCCACGCAGGTACCGAGCGACCCTTGGTTGAGAACCGAAGGTACATACATCGATAAATCCACTTTGGGGGGGAGCCCGTCTTCGCTGACCACCAGACTCGATTTTTTTTTCAGGACATTATTGTACGAAGTATCGTTGAAATTCAGTCCTTGGGCGTGCAGTGTGGTATGGCCCAGCATCCACAAAAACGTGAGTAGGGAGAGGTGCTTTATTGAATTCATACGATTGACTTTGAGGAGATTATCGGGTAGCTTTGACAACCGGTTTGACGGCCGAGGGACGACAACTTACTGGGACCTGACTCAAGCCCGCGTATTCGGGGATAAATGATTTCGTAATTTTGTTAATTCTTGCCAACAGATTGTTTAAGCTCACCTCCTTGAGATTTTTTGCGTACAACATATCCTCAAAAGCCTCGGTAAGCGAATAGGTAAAGACCGAATTTCGTTGGATGGTAAAGACTGGTTTACCCTTTTGTCCGCTGGATATTTTCAGGATACGGCAAGGCTCGCCGAGAAACAGTTTTTTTAGAATTTCTTTGCTGCGGTCATGTTTTACAATCGTATTTCTGGGTAAGGGAGTGGGGTAGCGGTCAATCATTTTATCTCGGCAATCGGCCATCACCATACCGAGCCGCAATCTTTTGGTTTGCAGGATAGCGGCCACTTCATCAATTGATACCAGACTGTGTTTCTCAAGTTTAAACAAACCAGGATTGTCTAATTGCATCGAAGGTAAGGTGCTGTTGCCGGGGTAGGTGCCAAAGCCAGAGTAATAAAAAACGACAATGTCATTGGGGTGAATGGAGGTGTCGCTGACCGCATTTCTGACGGCTTTTTCGGTCAGTCCATCCACTTTTCGGTTTACATAAACGGTTTGTAAATGGTATCCGATTTGGGTACTGATTTTTTTAAACATGGTGCTTACCATCTCTTCATCCTTGAGGCTTATCATCCCAAAATCTTTGTTCTCATAGTCTGAGGCCAGAATGAGGTGCAGCTTTTGGGCGCGGCTGATAAAGGGGGAAAGGGCAAACAGAAAAAGCAAAAAGTAACTTTTCATAAAAAGGGTTATTTATTTCGGAATCGTCCAATGAGCGCCGTAAACTCGGGCATGTCTCTAAGGTAATCAAAATCGGGATTTTTGCTGATACTGTCAAAATTGGTATAGCCTCTTTCTAGGGCTTTGCCTAGCCACTCAACGGCTTCAAAAGGAAGTTTTTGCCGGGCTTTGATGGTGGCAATGTAATAGTAAGCGCGGAAATAAGCGGGATTGAGTTCGATTACTTTTTTGTAAGAAGCCTCGGCTTCGGCTAGTCTATTTTGTCTTTCCAGCAAGTTGCCATAATTATTGTGAAAATTGGCATCGTTGGGCGTAAATCCAAGGGCTTTTTTATAGGCAGTTTCGGCTTCTTCAAAACGGTTTTGGCGGGAAAGTAAATTTCCATAATTGCTGTAAACAAGGCCGTTCATGGCGTTCAATTCAATGGATTTTTTATAAGCGGCTTCGGCGTCGGCAAAACGATTTTGGGCCGCCAACAAAATGCCGTAACTGTTGTAAATGTAGGCGTCGTTGGGGTTGAACTCAATCGCTTTTTTGTACATCACCTCTGCTTCCTCTGGCCGATTGCCCGCACTGAGCAGCATTCCGTAGTTCTTGTACACTTCCGAATCGGTGGTATTGAGCTGAATGGCCCGTTTGTACTCGATTTCGGCTTCGGTCAAGCGGTTTAAATTTTTGAGTAACACCGCGTAATTTTTGTGGACGTTGGCATCGTTGGTGTTGAGCTCTATAGAGCGCCGGTAGGCGGCTTCGGCCTCATTTTGTCGGCCCTGTCGAGCCAGCAAGTTGCCGTAATTTCCGTACACAACGGAGTTGGTGGGGTTAAGCTCAAAGTATTTTTTATAGGCATTTTCGGCCTCGGCAAAACGGTTTTGAGCTGCCAATAAAACACCGTAGCTATTGTAAACGAAGGCATCGTTGGGGTTTAATTCAATGCATTTTTTATACTCGTTTTCGGCCTCTGCCTGACGGTTTTGGGAAACCAATAATATGCCATAATTAAAATGCGCTTGGGCATCGTTGGGGTCTAGTTGGATGGCCTTCTGAAACGCCGTTTCGGCTTCTGCGGGGCGGTTCTGGACGGCCATGACAATCCCATAATTGCTATAAGCGGTGGCGTAGTTGGGCTGAAGTTCAAGGGCTTTTCTATACGCATTTTCGGCTTCGTTGTACCGCTTTTTTGCGTTGAGTAGCATACCATAATTATTAAACGTTTCGGCGTCGCTGGTTTTTAACTCAATGGCTTTTTTGTAAGCTTCTTCGGCGGCTTCTGCTTTGTTTTGAGTCGAGAGGAGGTTGCCGTAGTTTTTGTAGACTACGGGGTCGTCAGATTTTAATTCTATGGCTTTTTTGTACGCGGCTTCTGCTTCGGCTCGTTTGTTTTGGGCGGCCAGCGCCATGCCGTAATTTACGTGTAAAAAACTCCAGTTGGGGGCGAATTGAATTCCTTTTTCAAATACCTGCTGTGCTTCCTTGTACGACTTTTTCAAGTACAGAATGCGCCCAGCGTCGTTGTAGGCGGGAGCAAACGTACTGTCGGCGTCGAGGGCTTGACGAAAGTTCAGCAGGGCGGCATCGGCATTGATCGGTTCGGCGATTAAGCCTTTGTAATAAGAAACCCGCGCCCGAAGATTGGGGTACAAAAAGTGAGATTTTCCTAAAATTAGGTACGTTTTTTCTAAATATCGGATGTTTTTTTGGTAAGCACTTGTCACTTCAGGCGCGTTTCTGTTTTCCAAAAGACCCGTAAATGCTTTTGATGATTCTTCCAGCAAGGCTGCCGCAAACTCTCGCTTAATGAAAGGGTGCATGTCTTTGATGGAAGGAGCCGCAAGCAATCTTTCAAAATAACTCTCTGCGGCGTTGGGCACATCAAGTAATTGTTTATTGGTGACTGCTTCCTGAAAATCAGTGTACAGTTTTTTGACGTCAGTTTCCGCCTCTTCTAAAATAGTTTGGGTTACGCCTCGGCCCTGGACTGCGGCAAAGAGCGGTGGCGGTACGTTTTTACGGACTGATTCTAGCGTGGCTGCGTCTACCTTGACGATGGGCAGTGATTTGTCGGCGGCGATCAAAAGAGGGTTTTGTGGATTAGGGGCGGCCTCGGCAGTAACGCGGTCTTCCAGATAGCGTTCCAATTCACGTAGGGTAACGGTTTTGTCGCCGTCGGTATCGGCTAGTCCCTGCATTCCGCGTATGAGGTGATAGCTAAATAGCCCGCGACCACCTCCCCATTGGTATCCTTCCAACGATAATTCATTGGCCTGACACGCCATAAACTTCACTTCATTGGCTACCTGTTTGAGCAATTGTTGGCCCATGAGCTGGACCCCGCCGATTTCATTCCCCGCTAACTTTCCTGCCCGACACGCATCTAAGAATAATAATATCTGAGCGTGATTTTTGGTTGAGAGGGTGGCAATGTAATCCTGTAGATAAAGTACCGCAAAGGCCGTGGAATTATAATTGCTACTGTAAGAATCGTGGGTAAGCAAAAAGCCGCGTTGGGCAATGGTGCGGGATTCTTGGTCGCCGTGCCCCGAAAAATACAAAAATACGCGGTCGTTGGGCTTGACAAAATCCAGTAGGTTTCCCATAGCCCGGTCAACCTGCCCTAAGGTTGCTTTTTCGTTTAGCAGAAGTTGAATGTTGGATTCGGGTACTGAGCCTCCTGCGGGAGACGTTAGAAAATTATAAAAAGCAAGGGCATCGTCGCCAGCAAATCGGAGTGAATTGATGTGTAGATATTGCGACACACCCACAATCACCGCCCACGTTTGTCCCACTGTTTTTGGGGCCATGTTGGCCTTTTCCACTTTTTGGCCGCGTTCTTCCTGTGCTTCAATCTGGCCCGTAAACGTGATAGAAGCCCAAAAAATGAATAAGAGTTTTTGAAGTTTCATAAAGCGTAAAGTAGGTCCAATCAGGTTTAGCAAATGGCAAATATTTAATAAAAAGGGTAGGGGAGTAAAGACATACTTTAAAGTAAAATTAACTGATTTTTCCTCCTTTTAAAAGGAAATCGTAAAGCCTTTTCGGAACATTTATTTTTCGGATGATAGGAATATTATTTGGCGTGGCAATGAATTACGACGGTACATTAGGGGTGATTGACGAGAAAAGCCTCCCTGCATTGACAAAACGTCGCGATTTGTAAGAATCTCCCCAAAAATACCGGGAATCGGTATCTTTCCAAGAAAACTGTATCGTTTTTTCTATATTAAATTTTGTGTCATAGGTTGTGGGTAACTGTTTGGAAATGAGATTTAAACATCGTACAATTGGAGTAGTTTATAACCTCTGCTATTATGGAAAATCTCAAGAAAGACCTCCGCTCCCAAGGGCAGCCGCTGATTTTTTTCTTAGTTAGAGGCGCTGCGAGTATAGCATTAAAATTTTTAAAGGACCTGTTTAAGTACGATTTGTATCGTCATAACGATATAACACCCCCGCTCACCAACAGGGATAGCAGATAGGCCACCGCTGTCTTTTAAAACGGTATATCTATTGGAGGTAGTATTTGGAGTAGATTAATAGTTTAAACATTGGTTGAAAACTCATTATTGAAGATGAACATTCACTTAATTCATCGCAGTAAAAAAGCATAAAAATTTGAAGTTTCGGGTAAATCTGACGCTAAAGCCTGAGATATTTTGACATTTTACCCTTCTAAACCTCATACCCTGACAATGAAAATCTTCCTTCTGAGCTTCTTGATGGCGTTACTTTCAGGGAGCTTTTGCTTTGCCCAAAGCCGACCAGAAATTGATAGTTTAAAGCATGAAATGCTTATTACTAAACATGATACTAGTCGTGTACTTTTAATGGCTGATATAGCTTTTAATGATTTTGTTTCAAGTCCCCAAAGCTCCAAACTATATGCCCAAAAGGCCTTGGAACTTTCAAAGAAAATAAAATTTTCTAAAGGCGAAGCAAAGGCTTTAAGTATTATGGCACTTATCATCAGACAGGATGGCAATCTTTCTGAGTCACTAGAGCTTCAATTAAAATCTTTAAAAATTGGCGAGGAAAACGCTTATCCTTTAGAAACAGGATATTCTTTAATGCGGATTGGCAACATTTACCGGGATGAAATCGACCGTATCAAAGCCATAAATTTTTACAACCGAGCCATAAAAAAATACGAAATAGCTCATTTTGATGAGGGAATAGCCGCCGTATTTATGAATTTAGGAATCTTGTATTTATCCTCCAATAATATAGATTCAGCCGCAAAATATAGTCAGTTAGCTTTTGAAAGAAGCAAGCAAGTTGTTATACCTCTACGTTTACAATCTGACATTTTTTTACTTTTGGGCAATGTTCAGGACAGGGCCAAAAATACTGCCAGTGCTTTGAATTACTGGAAACAAGGGCTTCAAATCGCCATTCAAGCCAAAGATACCCGTACAAAAACCGCTAACTATTTGACAATTGCCCAATTTTACAATAGAGAGCACCTTTATGATTCTTCCATTTACTATGCAGAAAAAGGCCTCGTGGAGGCTAAACGAATTTCATTTAAGCGACAGATATTATTAGCCAATAAATTATTAGCAGTAGGCTATGAATCAAAGAATCTTTCAAAAGCCCATTATCATTTAAAAGAGGCTCAATTAGTCAATGAAGAACTCTATGGTCCTAAGCAAGTACAGGCATTACAAAAAATAGTGTTTGAAGAACAGGAACTTCAGCGCAAGATTGAAGCTGACGCAATCGCCTATCAAAATCAGCTCAAACAATACTCTTTTCTGGCGGGTTTAGGCGTTTTATTGGTGATTGCCTTCCTTCTTTACCGCAACAATCAGCAAAAACAGAAGGCAAACATTCTTCTAAACATTCAAAAAGAAAAAGTAGAGCAAACCCTCGAAACGCTCAAATCCACCCAATCCCAACTCATCCAAAAAGAAAAACTCGCCAGCTTGGGCGAACTCACGGCGGGCATTGCCCATGAGATTCAGAATCCGTTAAATTTTGTCAATAATTTCTCGGAGTTGAGTCTAGAATTGGTTTCGGAGTTATTGGAAGAACGGAATAAGCTATACGACGAACGGGATGAAGAACTTGAAAAAGAGTTATTGAATGACCTCGCCCAAAACCAAGAGAAAATCAACCTTCACGGCAAGCGTGCTTCAAGCATTGTGAAAGGGATGTTGGAGCATTCTCGCCAATCGACAGGCGAACGAACACTCACCAACATTAACCAACTGGCGGATGAATATCTGCGTCTTGCGTATCACGGTTTGAGGGCTAAGGATAATACATTTAACGCTGATTATGAGTTGATTAGAGATGAAGGTTTGCCAAGGATTGAGGTTGTTGCGCAGGAAATCGGCAGGGTATTGTTGAACCTAATCAATAATGCGTTTTATGCCGTAAACGAGCGTGCTAAAAAGGGAGAAGCCGATTATCAACCCAAAGTAACGGTCACGACAAATGTTGCTGAGAACTGGGTTGAGATACGGGTCAGTGACAACGGCATAGGGATGTCAGAAGCCACCAAATCCAAAATTTTTCAACCCTTTTTTACGACCAAACCCACAGGCGAAGGCACGGGCTTGGGGCTGAGTTTGGCCTATGATATTGTGACCAAGGGGCACGGGGGAATGATTGAATGTGAGAGTGTAGAGGGCGAGGGAACGACGTTTATTGTGAAATTACCGATTCAAAATAGCTGAACATGAAGACTTTAACCTTTATCTTTCTTCTTACCCTTATTGGGAGCATTAGCTTTGCTCAAAATGCCCGGGGCAGATTGATAATTGAGAGTTTAAAACGTCAATTGACCATTGCTAAGCACGATACAAGTCGCGTTCTTATTATGGCACAATTATGTAATAGTTACCGTGTTCCACAACCTGATTCCGCCTTGGTGTTTGGACAGCAGGCGTTGACATTGGCACAACAAATCAAATTCCCAAAAGGAGAAATACGGGCATTGGCTTACATGGGGCGATTACAGTTAGATGTAGGAAGTTTGCCTCAATCACTGAAGATGCAATTCAAAGCTTTACAAATTGCGGAGGACAATCACTTGTCAGCCGAAAGAGCTTTGCCGTTTAGTTATATTGGTAGTGTTTACTCTACATTGGGCAACTATCCGAAAGCAATCAGCTATTACCGACAGTCAATGTTGGTCTCTGAAGCAAATCATGACTATCAACGGGTGAGAGCTCAAAAAATGAGTATCGGAAATGCCTTTGAGAAAATGAATCAATTGGATTCGGCGCTGTATTATGGGCAACAAGCGTATGAGGAAATGGCTCGGGCTGGAAATGGAATTAATCCGATTGTGTTTACAAATTTAGGGAACATTCAGGCCAAATTGGGTAATAATCGCCTTGCAATGGAATATTATCGAAAAAGTCTCCAAGTGCAAGGTGAGGATGGGAGACAAGTGACTGGTAGCTTTCTGAATCAAATTGCCCAATTATACCAGAAAGAAAATCAACTTGATTCGAGTATTTATTATGCGCAAAAAGGATTGGCAGAATCCAAATTGAATTCGTCTAAACAGGGTATTTTAGCTAGCAGCACTTTACTGTCAGAATTATACGAAGCCAAAGACCCAATCAAGGCGTTCTATTATCATAAGATGGCCGCAGCAGCCAAAGACAGTTTGTTTGGGCCACGACAACTGCAAGCCTTGCAAACCATCGTTGTGGATGAGCAAGTACGGCAGAGAGAAGCTGAAGTCCAAAGAATTGCCTATCAAACTCAAATAAGGCAATATGCTTTTTTAGCAGGTTTGGGCGTACTTCTTATGATTGCCTTTATTCTTTACCGTAACAATAAGCAACAAAAGAAAGCCAATCACCTACTTCACCGCCAAAAAGAGGAAATCAATTTTCAACGCGACAAAGCCGAAAAAGCCCTCACCGAACTCCGCTCCACCCAAGCCCAACTCATTCAAAAAGAAAAACTCGCCAGCTTGGGCGAACTCACGGCGGGCATTGCCCATGAGATACAAAACCCATTGAATTTCGTCAATAACTTCTCGGAACTCAGTGTTGATTTAGCTCAGGAACTCAAAGAAGAAGTAGAAAAACGGGACATTGACAAGGAACTGGTCAGTGATTTAGTGGGTGACTTAGTTCAAAACCAAGAGAAAATCAACTTTCACGGCAAGCGTGCGTCAAGCATTGTGAAAGGCATGTTGGAGCATTCTCGCCAATCGACAGGCGAACGAACACTCACCGACATTAACCAATTGGCGGATGAATACTTACGCCTCGCCTATCATGGTTTTCGGGCAAAAGATAAAGACGGTTCGGTGACCCGATTTAACTCTGATTATGAGTTGATTAGAGATGAAGGTTTGCCAAAAATTGAAGTAGTACCGCAGGAAATAGGCAGGGTATTGTTGAACCTAATCAATAATGCGTTTTATGCCGTCAACGAGCGTGCTAAAAAGGGAGAAGCCGATTATCAACCCAAAGTAACGGTCACGACAAATGTTGCTGAGAACTGGGTTGAGATACGGGTCAGTGATAACGGCATAGGGATGTCAGAAGCCACCAAGTCCAAAATCTTCCAACCTTTCTTCACCACCAAACCCACGGGCGAAGGCACGGGTTTGGGGCTGAGTTTGGCGTATGATATTGTGACGAAGGGGCATGGCGGGACACTGGAAGTTAAAAGTCAACTCAACGATTATACTGAGTTTATAATTACCTTACCCTTTACAATACTATCATGAAAAGGCAGCTATTGCTACTATTATTATGGGCTTCCCCCCAATTTATTATAATGGGGCAAAATGCCCGAATTGATAGCTTACGGCGTATTTTAGCCAAAAGTCCAAAAGACACTGGCTATGTAATGACCATGACAAGATTGGCGGTTATCTACACCGCTCACTCCTCCGACTCCAGTATGAAATTTGCTCAGCAATCTTTGCTGCTGGCTCGTCAACTCGGCTTTGCCAAGGGTGAATCAAGCGCATTGGGAGCACTTGGTAACATCACCCGACTAAACGGAGATTTACCGCAAGCATTAGACTATTCATTTAAAGCATTGACTCTCGCTCAAACTTTGAATGACCCTGTACAAGTAGGTTGGCAATTGAACCAAGTGGGGGTTATTTACCTTGATTTAGGGGAAAAACGCAAAGCACTTCACTATTTTCAACAGGCAAAAAAATATTTTGAAGAAAGTGGGTTCAAAACCGGCATGGCTCAAGCGTTAAGCAACATGACCAATACCTATATAAGCTTGCACTTGATTGATTCTGCCAAAATTGTCAATCAGCAGGTGCAGCAATTGAATAAGCTCACTCCCCTTCCTATTATCAGTCAAATCTCTCAATTAAATCGCTCGGCACAAATTGCTTTTTTGGATAAACACTACCCTGAAGCCCTCAGGCTTTACAAACAGGCCCTGACTATGGCACTATCGGAAAAAGATATTCGCCGTGCATCCAGTGCTCAGTTGAGTATTGCAGAACTCTTTGACCAAATACAGCAAGTTGACTCAGCCTTTTATTACGCTCAACTTGGGTTGGTCAACAGCCGTCAGTTAGATTTAAAAGTAAACTACCTGCGTGCTGCCAATTTGCTGACCCGACTTTACAAATCAGAAAACAAGCTCGACAGCGCCTTTTATTATCAATCAATCGCCAAAGCCATCAATGATAGTCTATATGGTCCCGATAAATTCCGACAACTTCAATTGTTTGTCCTGAGCGAACAACAAAAACAACAGGACTTGATCAACGAACACAAGGAAAACCAAAATAGAGTACGATTTTATACGGTACTTGCCGGGTTGACAGTTGTTTTGTTTTTAGCATTTATTCTCTGGCGTAACAATAAGCAACAAAAGAAAGCCAATCACCTACTTCACCGCCAAAAGGAAGAAATCAATCTTCAACGCGACAAAGCCGAAAAAGCCCTAACCGACCTCCGCTCCACCCAATCTCAACTCATCCAAAAGGAAAAACTGGCATCTCTCGGTGAACTCACGGCAGGCATCGCCCACGAGATTCAAAACCCATTGAATTTCGTCAATAACTTCTCGGAACTCAGTGTTGATTTAGCTCAGGAACTCAAAGAAGAAGTAGAAAAACGGGACATTGACAAGGAACTGGTCAGTGATTTAGTGGGTGACTTAGTTCAAAACCAAGAGAAAATCAACCTTCACGGCAAGCGTGCGTCAAGCATTGTGAAAGGCATGTTGGAGCATTCTCGCCAATCGACAGGCGAACGAACACTCACCGACATTAACCAATTGGCGGATGAATACTTACGCCTCGCCTATCATGGTTTTCGGGCAAAAGATAAAGACGGTTCGGTGACCCGATTTAACTCTGATTATGAGTTGATTAGAGATGAAGGTTTGCCAAGGATTGAGGTTGTTGCGCAGGAAATCGGCAGGGTTTTATTGAACCTAATCAATAATGCGTTTTATGCCGTAAACGAGCGTGCTAAAAAGGGAGAAGCCGATTATCAACCCAAAGTAACGGTCACGACAAATGTTGCTGAGAACTGGGTTGAGATACGGGTCAGTGACAACGGCATAGGTATGTCTGAAGCCACCAAATCCAAAATTTTCCAACCCTTCTTCACGACCAAACCCACGGGCGAAGGCACGGGCTTAGGGCTGAGTTTGGCCTATGATATTGTGACCAAGGGGCACGGGGGAATGATTGAAGTAGAGAGTAAGGAGGGCGAAGGGACGACTTTTATAATGCGATTGCCTAATCTATAAACGATTGATATTCAAAGAAAACCTACCCATATCTCGTATGAAAAACACTACATCTCTGCTTGTTATCAGTATCCTGAAGGTGTCTTGTATTAGCTTATTCATCTTATCTCAGTACGCGTGTCGTCAATCCGAAAACAAAGGCAATGAGTCTCATCAATTGTTAGTCGTGGAGGCGAAGGGTTATAAAACCCCAGCTGACAGTCTAGCGCCGCCCAAAGTAATCCCCGTGACGGCAGCTGACTTTAAAATCACAACTGTGGGGGCTCTAAAATCAATTCCAGCTAATACCAATATTTATGCAGCAATTGCGAAAAAGCCCTTCAAACTGACCGCCCCCACCATTTGTACACCTGGCAAAGATTCATTCTTGTTACCTATTATCTCTGAGGCGATTGATACCCAAATTACGGTAGGGCCGAGAGAAGTAGTAGTGGCCAAAGATAT
This sequence comes from Runella salmonicolor, assembly GCF_024158025.1. NCBI lineage: Bacteria > Pseudomonadati > Bacteroidota > Cytophagia > Cytophagales > Spirosomataceae > Runella > Runella salmonicolor. The sequence continues at coordinate 527,709 of NZ_JAMZEL010000001.1, read as the reverse complement.
GGCCATCAAAGACCCAAATCCTGCTAATTTTAGCTACTACACCAAACTGCAAGGGTTGCGACACCCCTCCGTACATACTTTGATTCAAGACAAGGCTGGCAATATTTGGATAGGTATGAGGGGAGGAGGTTTGAGCAGGTTTGACGGACAAAACTTTACCCATTTTTCCAATATTCCCGCCACCAACGGCCACCGAGTCATGACTTTGATTGAAGATAGCTCGGGCAATATGTGGTTTGGGTCAGAAAAAGAGGGCTTGTTTAAGTACGATGGTCAACATTTTAGGTACATCGTAGATAAGAAAAATACGCGAATGGGGCACGTCCGAACCATGTTGCAAGACCGAAAAGGAACGATTTGGTTTGGTACCACCAAAGGGGGGATAGGTCGGTACGATGGCAAAAATTTTGCGATGTACTCTACCAAACAGGGGCTTTCAGGCAACACGGTCAGGCATCTTATTGAAGACCGCCACGGAAACCTCTGGATAGCTACTGAAAAGGGTGTTGATAAATTTGACGGACAAAGTTTTTTCCATTATACTAATCAAAACGGTCTGCCCGCCCAAGGTATTCGGTGTTTGTTGGAAGATAAAGCTGGCAACATCTGGATGGGCACCGACAGCACGGGCCTGATAAAATACGATGGAAAACAGTTTTTCAATTTTACCCAAAAAGAAGGATTAAGTCATAATACGATTAGCACCTTGCTAGAAGACCGGACTGGCAACGTCTGGTTAGGTACCGAAGGCGCGGGAGTCGTCAAGTACGACGGGAAACAGTTTACGCACTATGGCCCGAAAGAAGGATTTCCTGATAGAGAAGTATTATGTATGCTGGAAGACCGTTCGGGCAACATCTGGTTTGGGAATTATGGTAGTTTGACCAAACTTAGCGGCATTCCTTTTAATCACTTTACGGACAAGGAGGGCTTGTTATTCAACCGAAACTGGAGCATTTTGGAGGATAAAAAAGGGAATATGTGGTTTGGCTCGCAAGCGGGTCTGTGCAAATATGATGGTAAACATTTTACACATTATACTTCCATAAAAGGCTTACCCTCACCACAAACGGTGCGCTCCATCGCCGAAGACCGCCAGGGAAATATATGGCTAGGTTTGGGCGATGGAGGCGGGGGCTTCGCAAAATTTGACGGCAAGAAGTTTTACTACTATAAAGACCCAAACAGCGAAAGAGGAAACGCCATACAGGATATAATGGAAGATAGGCACGGCAATCTGTGGATGGCTAATTATGGGTCGGGTGTTTATAAATATGATGGTAAGAGCATTACTGTTTTTACCACCAAACAGGGACTTCCTTCCAACATTACTAATAGCCTCACCGAAGACCGACACGGCAACATCTGGATTGGGACAAGTGACGCTGGAATCGCCAAATACGACGGCAAACAATTTACCTGTTATACCACCAAAGACGGATTGCCGCACAACAGTGTTTGGGCAAGCCACGAAGACAAAGCGGGCAATATATGGTTTGGTACTTCAGAAGGCGCTGCCCGATACGATGGGAAATATTTTACGGCTTTTACCCACAAAGAAGGACTTTCGGAAATATACCCGCTCACACTTACCGAAGACCACGAAGGCAATATGTGGTTTGTGACTCGTAACGGTCTTAATAAATTACCCAAAGAAAAAGCCCTAAAATCTTACTTAAAAACAACACCCAATGCATTGGGCATTGATGAAAACCTAAACTTATTTAAAAGCTTTGGGTACGGTGATGGTTTTTTGGGGATGGGAGGTCAAAGTGGAAATACCATTATTGCCGACCGAGCAGGCAACATTTGGGCTTGCTCAAATGACAGAGTTACGGTGTATTATACAAGCAGAGAGGTGAAAAAAAATGCCCCTCCCAAAACTCGGCTCACTGGTATTTCGCTGTATAATGAGCCCGTAGATTGGAACACACTTATCAACAATCCAGATACTAGCATAGTGCTGGGAAATGGTGTACAAGTGGGTGATATTCGGGTAGATAGTACCATTAAATGGCAAGCATTGCCAGGAGGTCTAAGCCTGCCTTATGATAACAACTACCTGACTTTTCATTTTATCGGTATCACGATGCATCAGTCAGATAAAGTAAAATACCGATACTTCTTGGAAGGTAACGACCGGAGCTGGAGTAGTCTTTCCAGTAGCAACCGAGCTTCGTACAGTAACCTTTCGCCGGGTAGGTACACCTTCAAAGCAAAAGCACTCAGCAGCGTTGGCGAGTGGAGCAACGAGTATCAGTACACTTTCTCGATTCGGCCTCCGTGGTGGGCTACTTGGTGGGCTTATTTGATTTACGCTTTACTGTTTTTAAGTGGATTGAGAGCTTATATTGTGTTCCGTTCACGGCAGTTAGTGAAAAAAAACCAAATGTTGGAACACAAGGTAAATATTCGTACCCGTGAATTAGAAGACTCTCTCAATAAACTCAAATCTACCCAAGCTCAACTGATTCAATCGGAAAAAATGGCCAGCCTCGGCGAGCTTACGGCAGGTATTGCCCACGAGATTCAGAATCCATTGAACTTTGTCAATAACTTCTCGGAAATGAGCGTTGAGCTTGCCCAAGAATTGAAAGAAGAAGTAGAAAAGCCAGAAATAGATAAAGACGCTATCTTGGATTTAGTGACAGATTTAAGCCAAAACCAGCAAAAAATCAGCCACCACGGCAAACGTGCAAGCAGTATTGTGAAAGGAATGCTAGAACACTCAAGAGCAGGTATGAGCATAAAAGAGCTTACCGACCTTAATAAACTGGCAGATGAGTCTTTGCGGCTTTCTTATCATGGATTAAGAGCTAAAGATAGTAGATTTAATGCTGATTATGAGTTGATTATAGATGAAAGCTTGCCAAAAATCGAGATTGTTCCACAGGAAATCGGGCGGGTGTTGTTGAATTTGATAAACAACGCTTTTTATGCCGTCAAAGTTGGTAACGCAGACGCGTCTGTGGTTCAAAACCGCCGATTGGTCAGCAATGGCGGCGCAGTCGCTGCCGACGTTAGTTACTCGCCTAAAGTTATTGTCAGCACCCAAGCTATTGATAATCAAGTTGTCATCCAAGTGAAAGACAACGGTATAGGAATGTCGAAAGAAGTGCAGGCCAAAATTTTTCAACCCTTTTTCACGACCAAACCCACGGGCGAAGGCACGGGCTTGGGGCTGAGTTTGGCGTATGATATTGTGACGAAGGGGCACGGCGGGACGATTGAGGTAGAGAGTGTAGAGGGCGAGGGTACGACGTTTATTGTGAAGCTGCCAATAGTTTAAAATAATACATTTCTGCTATATTTGGTTGATTTTTTAACCTTTTAACCTCTCTTACCTAATGAAAAGCGCTCTTGCCTTCACCCTTCTTTTGTTATTTGTCGGTGTTTTTGCAATGGCCCAAGTGCCTATCGATACCGCTCCCAAGACAAGCTCTGGTATTGATTTTCTGTCGGTTGGTATTGGCTTAGTGATTGGTGTTATCATTGGCTACTTACTTGGCTCGCGCATGAAAAAATAATCAATTAGATGTGATTCATGCTCACCAACAGTGGCACAATACGCCCTCGTTGCTGGTTTTTTAAGAAGAAGCCCATTTTCTTTTCTTTGTAATTGACTTGTTGGTAAGGCAATAGCGTATCGCCAAAAGTCTCAATGATACGATCGGGAAATGGGCCTTTTGCTTCGTTGATTTTCTTTACGTAGCCATCTATGTCAATGGCTTTGTCCGAAAACAAAAATAACCAATACTCGGTCCCTTTGGGGTCGATGAGGGTGAGAAGTTCGTCGCTGGGTAAGTCCAACTTGGTATTGGTTCCGATGAGGGGGCTAAAATTATTGTTGGGAAATAGCTTGGTGGTGATGTTTTCGGTGGCATTGGCGGCTATCATATAGACGTAAGTCTGCTTTGATACGTTGGCACTAAATTTATAAGGTGTACCCGTCCGCTGCGGTTTTTTGAAGGTGTAGGCCGTGAGTTTGGCGTTGGCATTAGCGCGCACTACCTCTTCTTGGGTGCCCGTTACAAAGGTCCCCACCGAAATTGTCAAATCGACTGAAAGTGCATTTTGTGCGACATTAAGTGGTTCTATGTAAGCCTGATAGCCATACTTTACATACTTTTTATAGTCGGCGTAGGTCATCCAAAAGTAGCCGCTCTCGCCCCAAGAGTCGCCCCAACTATTGACCAATCTGAATGCACCACCGAATTTTTTGTCGTCGTAGCCTATCACACACAAGGCGTGGCCGTAGCTCAGGGTGGTAGAAGCATTGGTGGCAGGTTTCCACTGACTGATTTGGGCCTGGGCTGTTGAAGACCCAAAAAATGCCATCCCGCGCGAGAAAAAGGTATTTCTGAGCGATAAGTCGTTGAACGAAGAGGTGGTCTGGATGCCTACTACAACAGGGGAAAGCTCCGAAAGGGCTTTCTTAGTGGTGACCACTACGTTTTCTTCGCGGTCGGTGATGCCAAATAGTTTGACATAATCCAAAATTTTAGAATCGTTTTTGAGCGCTATCGGCTTGTTGGGGGCACAATAAGGATAGGGTTGTTCAGAAAGTTTGGGCAAACCGTTTTGTTTGAGATATTCCAACGCCTCGGCAATGTCGGCTCCGAGCATACAGGTATTGTCTGTAAGCGGTTTGATGCTGTTGTAGAGAAAAGACGGCGAAAACCGTAGTTTATCAATCTCAATTTTTTTAGTCAATCTTCTACGTTGGGCCTCCAGCATAGTGCGCATGTAATATCCTACCGACACCCCCACGCAGGTGCCCAATTCGCCCTGGTCCATCACCGATGGGGCATAAACTGAGAGGTCTATTCTGCTAGGTAAGCTACGTACCGCCTGTGCAGAGCGTTTTTGAGGCATTCCCTGATAGGTATTGTCGTTGAACATCATACCCTGCGCAAACACCCCAACAGGGCACCTGAAGAGGAAAAAAATGAGCAATAGTTTTTTCATAAATATAGGTTATCTAGGCCGGTTAATTTCTCCCCAAAACTCAACAATAGCCACCTGTTCGACGAGTGGCCACTTCGCCCTTGGATTGGAGGCATTGACTTCCATTTTTTCAATAAACAAATATTCTTTGTCAAGAACCATCATCTCGTACTTGGGATTTCTTTTGGCTAAGTGTATGTCGTCTAAGTATTGTTTCAGTGGATAGGTCTTTACTTCGGGAATTGCGGTGTTTAGATAATAGCTACTCAAAGATACGGTAGCAGTTGGGGCAAAATAGGACATAATTTTCCGTCTGATTTGGGCGCGTTGTACTGAGTCTCTGTTTTGGCTCAATCCATTGAGTAATCCATTTAGCACGGTGGTTTGGGACACCAAAGAGTCGGGTATGGGGCCAATGATTACGTTGGCGGCGGCACCTTTGCACGATTTGATTTCCAAAACGGGCGTTTGGCTTATCCCCATATCGTAGAAATACTGACCCATAAACATCGAAGTAAGACTTTGCAGCTGTTGGAAAGATGTTCTTTGCAGCGCAGACGAGTCGGCGGGAGTGAGCATTGTTTCAAAAGCCCGATGAAATGAACTTGTAAACAGCGATGGTCCATCTGACGTAATCCACGAAGATTCGTAAGGGAGCGAACTACCCATCTTGATAATGCCGCAGTTTTCTAAAAATAGTTTTCTAATAACAGGTCTCCTCAAATCAATCCTCAGCCCTATTGAGGCCCTTATTTTTTGTTTTTGTTTGATACTTTGCTCGCTACATTCTGCCAAAATCAAGCCCAGACGTAGCTTTTTTGCCCTTTGTTTGGCAATGAGCCAACGTTCCACTTCCCCTACAGAAAGCCCCATTTTGGGGGTATCGCGCAGCTTCCAGTTGGCAAAAAGGCTTTTGTCATCAGGCTGTGCTATGCCAAAACCAGCAAAATACACTACCACAATGTCTTTTGAGTTGGTTTTGAGGTTGACAATGGCTTTTTTGACCGCCGTCGCCGTAAATTTCGCCCCCGACAAGTAGGTGGTTTGCATGGGGTAATTCAAGCCCCATTTTACCGTTTCCATTATCTGCATCATTAGTTCTTCGTTGCGTAGATTGAGCAGGCCGAAGTTGATATCCTCTTTTTCGATGACAAATACCACGTGGAGTTTTTGGCCATACACCCAGGCGTTCATCAGCAATCCCGTAAGAATCAAGCAAAGGTTTTTCATGTTGGGTTTTTGGGAAAGGTAGTGGTTTTCAGCAAATCAGGCAAGTTTTTTGAGCAAAATACGGGCGCATTTATACCTTTGTTAAACAACGCTATTATATGAAAAACCTAACTTACATCATCTCTCTGTGGTTGTCTTACTTTGGTGCCGTTGGTCAGCATAATAGCCTTACCGACAGTCTCAAAAATATGCTCACTCAGCCCATGCCAGATACCAGTAAAGTGCTAATCCTCGACCAACTGGGGCGCAGCCTGATGTACTCGCAGCCCGTAGAAGCCATGAAATACGCACAAGAAGGACTAAAACTGGCCAATCAGAGTAATTATAACAAGGGTAAAGCACGAGTTTTGAATCGAATCGGCTCAATTTTACGCATTTCGGGCAACTACACCAAGTCACTGGAATCGCACTTGGCTTCTATCAAAGTGGCGCAAGAAAGTCAAGACAGAGATGCCTTAGCCCGAACCTACAATAACATCGGTATTTTGTATTCAGAACAGAAAAATCATGTTCAAGCCATTGAATACTACCAAAAAACCAGAAAACTTGCCGAAGAACTGAAAGACGATAATCTCAAAAATATCGCTTTGGCCAATATTGGCATGGACTACTCTTTCTTGAATCAATTGGATTCCGCGCTATTTTACACCCAAATAGCCTACCAAATGTCTAAAGAAGGCAAGGGCGGCGATCTCAACGTAAACTTGGTCAACCTGGGTAATATCTACAAGCGAATGGGCAAAGACGAAATAGCGCTGCGCTATTACAAAAACAGCATTCCGAAGTCTATCACCGCTGAAAATCACCGGGCGTTGAGCCAAACTTACTTAGACATTGCCGAAATTTTTAGAAAACTCAACCGCAGCGATTCGACCATTTTTTATGCCCAAAATGCCTTACAATTAGCTCAAGATGCCAATATTATTCCAACGGTGGTAAACGCCAGTTACTTGTTATCGTCAGTCTATGAGTCTATCAACAAAGCCCGCGCTTTCGACTACCTCAAAATGGCGTGGGTGGCTAAAGATAGTATACTGAGCATCGACAAAGTGAAAAATTTTCAGAAGGTAGAATTTAACGAACAGCTCAGACAACAGGAAATCAAACAAGCCGAACAAGCCTATCAAAACCGCGTCAAAGTATATGCAATGGCGAGCGTATTAGTAGTGTTTTTTGTAGTGTTGCTGCTTTTGTATCGCAACATCCGACTCAAACAAAAAGCAAATGCCTTGCTCCAACACCAGCGCGACGAAATAAACCTCCAACGCAACAAAGCCGAAGAAGCTCTTACCCAACTCCGCTCCACTCAATCCCAACTCATCCAAAAAGAAAAGCTCGCCAGCCTTGGCGAACTCACCGCAGGCATCGCCCACGAGATTCAGAATCCATTGAATTTCGTCAATAACTTCTCGGAATTGAGCGTGGATTTGGTTTCAGAGTTATTGGAAGAACGGAACAAGGTATACGGAGAACGGGATGAAGAGCTGGAAAAAGATTTATTGAATGACCTCGCTCAAAATCAAGAGAAAATCAACCTTCACGGCAAACGGGCATCAAGTATTGTGAAAGGGATGTTGGAGCATTCCCGCCAATCAACGGGAGAGCGAGAGTTGACGGATATAAATCAATTGGCGGATGAGTACCTGCGTCTGGCCTACCATGGTTTTCGAGCAAAAGACAAAGATGGTTCGGTGACCCAATTTAATGCTGAATATGAGTTGATTACGGATAGAAACTTGCCAAAAATTGAAGTGGTTCCACAGGAAATAGGTAGGGTTTTGCTGAATCTGATTAACAACGCATTTTACGCAGTCAACGTCGGTAGCATAAACGTCGGCAGCGTTCTGAACGCTGCCGACGTTGGTTACTCACCCAAAGTTGTTGTCAGTACCCAAGTTGTTGATAATCATGTTGAAATCCGAGTTAAAGACAACGGTATAGGGATGTCAGAAGCTACCAAGTCCAAAATCTTTCAACCCTTTTTTACGACCAAACCCACGGGCGAAGGCACGGGCTTGGGGCTGAGTTTGGCGTATTATATTGTGACGAAAGGCCATGGCGGAACGATTGAATGTGAGAGTATAGAGGGCGAGGGGACGACGTTTAGGGTGGAATTGCCTATCAAGTAACAATAATCACGAGCGATAACATGATAAAACGCATTCTTCGGGCCATACTTTTCAACCTTGTTTGTTTTTCGGGGTTTGGGCAGGATACTACGCTCGTCTTGTCCAAAAAAATGTTTGCACAAGATGAGCAACTGGTTATTTCTTCCATGCACGGCTGGGTATTTAAGTCAGGAAATAATGCCGATTGGTCAAAAAAGAACCTCAATACTTCCGATTGGCAACATTTTCGCCCAGCAGATATACCTGTCCGCTACGCCGATTCATCAGGGTTGGTAGAGGGTTGGTTTCGGCTCAGAGTGAAGTTGGATTCAACTTTCTATCATTTTCCCCTCAGCTTGTCTAAAGAAACATGGGCGGCAATTGATGTGTATCTGGATGGACAATTGATTCATTCTTACGGTAATACAGGGCGCGATGGGAAGCCGTTTGAAGAGCATAACCCGTATTATGTACTGCCGGTGCCTGTACAATTACAACCTCAGCAAGCGCATTTGATTGCGATTCATATCGTGGACGAGACTTCGCAATTACAACCCCTGATGTTGCCATCATTGCCTCGCTCGGGGCAGATGCTCTCGCTTACGGGTGCTAAATACACGACCTTGATGCACCAACGGGCCGAGAATAACGCCGTCTATACCGCCACTTGGTTGTTTGTTTCTTTACTGATTGCATTACTGCTTTGGCTGTTGTCTTTTCTGAATCTATACGAGAAGAAAATCATTCACTTGATTGCCATTGTTCAATCCCTGATTTCTGTGGAAATGCTGGCGCGTTTTTTACTTAATTTTAGCCTTTCTCACCAAGAATTATTGGTTAATGCGCTGGTATTGAGCCTGACCGCCTGGACAAGCAACGGTTTTGCGATTGTTGCCTTGGCGATGGCTTTACGCATTAAAATCTCCCGAGGATGGTCTGTCGTCATCATTGGTATACACGCTCTGGGAGGTTTTCTAAATGTATATGTGTTTGACGGAACGTTGATTGATTATTATTTGCCGATACAGTTTTGTATCTTCATAGCGCTCATTTTACTCGGGCGAGACAACATCAAAGGCGCTTCCCGGGCCCTTATTATTGGGGTGATAGTGGCAAGTTGTTTTGCGATATTAATGGCATTTTTTGATTATAACGACACCCCTTACAACTATAATATGTTGCTGACGGGGGTTCGCATTTCTTTCCCGATTTCATTGGTGGTGTATGTGTCGCTGCTGATGAAGGAGCTGTTGATTGACATACAACAGCAGGCCAACAAACTCGTCAAAGTCAGTGAAGAGAAAAAACAACTGCTCGCTAACCAAAATATACTGCTCGAACAACAGGTACAACAACGCACGGCCGAGCTGAGAGCCTCGCAGGAAGACCTCGAAAAAACCTTAAATCACCTTAAAAATACGCAAGAAGAACTCATCAGGCAGGAAAAGTTGGCTTCGGTTGGACAACTCACGAAGGGTATCGTTGACCGTATTCTGAATCCGCTCAACTACATCAACAATTTCTCAGAATCCTCAAGCCTTTTGGTGGATGAACTCAACGAAATGCTTGAAAAGCACAAAGACGCCGTACCAGAAAGTATAAAAGAAGAGTTTTTGAGTGTCGTAGACCTTATTAAAAGCAGTGTGATAAAAATTTACGAGCATGGTGCTACTACAACGAGAATTGTAAAAGACATGCAAAAGCTATTGAAAGAAAAATCAAAAGACTTTTTGCAAACTGACCTCAATGTTTTTGTCGAAAATGAAGCCAAATGTGTTTATGATGAAATAAAAGTAAATTATCCCGATTTTAGGGTGGAACTACTCCTTGACTTGGCAAAACAACCCCTCGAAACCAAGATTCTACCGCCCGAATTTGGGGAAGTGATTGTGGCACTAATTGATAATTCATTTTATGCCCTTGCCGACAGAAGCGTGACCGATAAAGCCTTTAGTCCTCAGATCAAAATATCGACGGAATTGGTGAATGATGACATTATTTTAAAAGTAAAAGACAATGGAACGGGTGTTTCACCGCGTGATTTGGAAAGGCTTTGCAATCCTTTTTTTACCACCAAACCCACCTCAAAAGGCACAGGTTTGGGTCTGTTTATGAGCAAAGACATCATAGAAATACACAAGGGTGAAATTAAAATTGATTCAGAAGAGGGCAAATTCACGGAAGTAATAATGGTCTTGCCAACGCTGAATAAGATTTCATCGGAAATATAAAACGCCTCCGAAGAAATAAGTAAAATGAGATAAAGTTTGCCTGTGAAAAGAACGAAATTAGGCCTGTGATTAGGTAACCAATCGACTCTTAAACCCTAAACAAAATATCAAAATGAACCGAATTTCTCCTCTTTTCTTTTTGGCTTTTCACCTTTTGAATGGCCTGACTATCAACGCCCAAGATGCACGCAATAAAATGATTGCGCGGGGCGCTCAACTCGAATTGAAGACCGCCACTTACAAAGCGCCCCCTGGCGATGCGCTTTCGCATCATACGTCGGGCTACGCCAAAATCATGTGTTCTGCGGTGTTCATTACGGGGCTCAAACCCGAATTTGCCGCCGAGAATGTGGGGTATTTTACAAGCCCCTACGCCGAGCGGGCCAAGGTAGGTAAACCCGTCGTTGATTATGATAAAAAATCAGTTTCGATTACTTTGCCCAACGGTGTTACCCGAACCGCTATTTACGCGGGCGACCAAGGTTGCGTAACCTTGCCCGAAGGGAGTAATTCGTTGAACTACAGTCCTGTAAAAGTAGTACGTAATCTACCAAATGCCGCTACGACTCCGTGGCCCATGGGGGATGTGTTGCCCACTGACCCAATGCCTTCGGAAATTGATAGGGCCAAAGTGGAACAAGCCGTCAAGGTGGCTTTTGAACCCGCCGAGGCCCAAACGGCGGCTTTCGTCGTCACCTACAAGGGGCGCATCATCGCTGAACGTTATGGCGAAGGTATTACCAAAGATACCCCGTTGGAAAGCTGGTCGATGGGTAAAAGCCTTTCGGCAACAATTATGGGCATTTTAGTTGGTAAAGGGGTTTATAAATTAGATCAACCCGCGCCCATTCCGCAATGGCAGGGCAAAGGCGATGAAAGAGCTAAAATCCGAATCATGGACATCATGCACATGTCTAGTGGGTTGTATTGTCGTGCGCCACAAGACCCCGACTACAATCCCGCATTGGGTTATCCCGACCATTTGTACTTGTACACTGGAGCCGTAAATTCGTTTGAATACGCGGCCAATTTGCCTCAACAATGGCTACCCAATACCGTAGGCCGCTACCGTAACTCTGACCCCGTCCTGACCAACTACCTGAATCGGTTGGGAATAGAAAAAATGGGTGAAGTGTATCATACCTTTCCGCAACGGGCTTTGTTTGATAAAATTGGGGTACGCACGATGGTCATGGAAACCGACCCGTACGGCAATTTTTTGACCCAAGGCTACGAATTTGCTTCGGGTCGAGATTGGGCGAGGCTGGGAAATTTGTATTTGCAGGACGGTGTTTGGAACGGCGAACGCATTTTGCCCGAAGGTTTTACAAAGTTTGTCAGTACCCTCGCCGAACCGTGGATAGCCGACGGGCGACCTATTTATGGAGGTCTGTTTTGGATAAACGGTGATGGTGGTTTCCCAATTCCCAAAGATGCCTACATGATGTTGGGGGCTGGTGGACAGTCGGTTACGATTATTCCATCGCACGACTTAGTAGTTGTTCGTCTGGGGCATTACAAGGGCTCGCAGGCAGGAGGCGTAGCCTTGAACAAGGCATATTCGCTGCTGATGGAAGCCGTACCTGAAAAAAAGAAATGAACCAAGAAAACGAACTGGAAATGGATAAAATTGATATTTCACAAATCGTTAATCTGTTTGATTTTGAAAAATTGGCAGTGAGTAAAATGGCCAATATGGCCTATGAATACGTAGCAAGCGGGGCCGCCGACGAGTTTACGGTTCGATGGAACAGACAGGCATTGGATGCGATAAAACTCAATCCAACGGTACTTGTTGATGTCAGTCAAATAGATACCAGTACTTCACTTTTAGGGCTTGATTTGTCCCATCCAATACTCATTGCTCCGACGGCCTATCACAAAATCATGCACCCTGAAGGAGAGCTGGCCACGGCTCGTGGTGCTGGTGACGCTTCGGCCGTGTATGTAGTAAGTTCTTTTACCACAACGCCTTTGGAAGAAATAACCAGGGTGGCGACTCAACCGCTGTGGCTTCAGTTGTACGTCAGAGACGACCGACACTTTACCAAAGACCTTGTTCAAGAAGCTGAATACCAAGGGTGTAGAGCACTATGCATTACGGTAGACACGCCCGTGGCGGGTGCTCGTAATCGTCAACAAAGAGTCAATTTTGCCCTGCCTCATGGTATACATACGCCCCACATGCAAGATGCTTTTGCCCTCACAAAATCCCTTACGTGGAAAGACATTGAATGGCTGAAATCCTTCGCCAAAATCCCCGTGTTGCTCAAAGGGATTTTAAATCCCGAAGACGCCGAAAAAGCGGTTCAGTCGGGAGTCTCGGGTATTATCGTCTCTAACCACAGCGGACGAAATCTGGACACCGTGCCCGCCACCATCGAAGCGCTTCCGCGCATTGCCGAAAAAGTAAACAAAAGAATCCCGATATTGATGGATGGCGGCATACGGCGCGGAACCGATGTACTGAAAGCCATTGCTTTGGGCGCAAATGCCGTATTGGTGGGCAAACCCATCTGTTTCGGGCTGGCCTGTGGCGGGGCCGAAGGCGTAACGAAGGTATTGGAAATACTCCGAAATGAATTTGAACTGGCGATGGCACTCACGGGTAAAACCACGATTGCCAGTATAGATTCCTCGGTGATATGGAAATAGTTGATGTATTAAGTCGCTGTTTATTAATGACTTTGCGTGACTATTTAAACCTATCTATTGTAAAATTGACAAAATAATAACCACTAAAAACCAACTATGAAAAATCGAAAATCTACTTTGCGTCTCCTTGGGCTTTTTATTTGTTTCACGCTCATTTTTAGTGCTGTTTATGCCCAAGAGGAAGACGCGGGCAGGAGTGGAAAAGTAGAAGCCGCTTATCTAAAAGAAGCAGAGCAACTGACCAAAAACAAGCAAATTCAAAAAGCTTTTCAATCCATTTTGGCACAAAACAAACGCAATCGGGACGAGCTCATTATGTTGACGGAGATTCCCGCCCCGCCGTTTTTGGAAACCAAACGCGCTATTCGGTTTGCTTCTATGCTCAAAGAAGCGGGCGCAGACTCGGTTTGGACGGACAAAGTGGGCAACGTAATTGCGCTGCGCAAAGGCAAAAAACGCAATCGTACCGTCGCTCTTGACGCCCACTTAGACACGGTATTCCCGCTTGAAACCGATGTAAAAGTAAAAATCAAAGGTGATACCCTCTTTGCCCCTGGCATAGGCGACAATACGCAAGGTTTGGTCTTGGTGGTGTCGGTTTTGAGAGCACTGGAAGAAGCTAAAATAGAGACCGAAGCAGATGTATTGTTCATAGGCTCCGTGGGCGAAGAAGGATTGGGTGATTTGAGAGGTGTAAAATACCTATTCACCGACCAAAGCCCGCGCATTGATTCGTGGATTGCCGTGGACGGCGGAGAGCTTGGGCGGATGAGCAACATGGGATTGGGTTCCTACCGTTATCGGGTTACGTTCAAAGGCCCCGGTGGCCACTCGTGGGGGGCATTTGGTTTGGCCAATCCCCAACATGCCTTGGGTTCAGCCATCCATTATTTTTCAAAAGTCGCCGACAAATTTACCCGGACGGGCGCCCGTACCAGCTACAATGTAGGCAGAATCGGCGGCGGTACGTCGGTCAATTCCATTGCTTTTGAGTCTTGGATGGAAGTGGATATGCGCTCCGAAATCCCCGAAAACCTCAATTTAGTGGACTCGCTTTTAAAAGCATCGGTACAGCAGGCCCTTCAAGAACACAATACCATGAAACGCATGGGCCCCGCATTGACGGTAGAAATCAAAAAAATCGGCGACCGTCCTTCGGGCGAGCTTCCCGAGAATTTACCCCTCGTTCAGCGCGCTATGGCCGCCATCACTACTTTCGGAGTGAGCCCAAAAATTGGTCGTGGTTCGACCAATTCAAATACCCCTATTTCAAAGGGAATCCCTGCCGTTACCCTAGGGCGAGGGGGTAAATCAAGCAATGCGCACGCCCTCAACGAATGGTGGTACGATGACGAAGCCTACAAATCCATTCAGGCGGCATTGCTGACGCTGGTTTCTGAAGCAGGAATGGTCAATCCTTAATTAAAAACTGTATGAAAAACTACATCCTTATCAGTATCGTACTCTCTTTCAGTCAAACAAAGGCCCAATTTTTCAGGAAAGACAATGGCTTGGCGCATACGTTTTCGATAGTGGCCCGCGACGAAAAAACGGGAGAAATCGCCGTCGGTGTTCAAAGTCATTGGTTCAGCGTGGGTACTTCGGTTTCGTGGGCCGAAGCGGGAGTCGGGGCCGTGGCAACCCAATCATTTACCAACAAATCGTTCGGAATCAGAGGTTTGGCGTTGCTTAAAGAAGGCAAAACGGCCCAACAGGCGTTGGATATTCTTCTGTCTGATGACCCAGGCAAGGAAGTGCGGCAAGTTGGGATTGTGGATGCAAAAGGAAACGTTGCCAATTTTACGGGCAAAAATTGCGTGGATTTTGCGGGCGATTTAAAAGGCAAAAACTACGCCGTACAATCCAACATGATGCTGACCAATGAGGTGCCTGAGGCCATGGCAAAATCGTTTGAAGCCAATGCCCGACTGCCTTTGGCCGAGCGGGTCTTGGAAGCCTTGAAGGCGGCTCAAAAAGTCGGCGGTGATATTCGAGGAAAGCAATCGGCGGCTATTTTGGTGGTGAAAGGCGAAGCAACGGGCAAACCCTGGGATGACAACCATCTGGTGGATTTGCGCGTCGACGACCACGCTGACCCGTTGGCCGAAATGGAACGATTATTAAAAACCCATCGGGCTTATGAGCACATGAACAACGGCGATTTGGCCATTGAAAACAACAACATGACCTTGGCCATGCAGGAATACGGAGCGGCCATGAAAATGTTTCCCAAAAATCTGGAAATGCAGTATTGGACGGCCATCACGCTGGCCAACGGCGGCAATGTACAAAAAGCTGCTCTGATGTTGCAAGCCATTTACGCCAAAGAACCGAACTGGCGAAAAATGACCCGAAGGTTGCCCAAAGCAGGATTGCTGACCGTCGAAGAAAAAGAGTTATCGCTGTTGTTAAAATAGCAGTGCCTTTCTTGCTGCATGAAATACAGAGTAATAGGGCGGCCTCGCCGCCTTCTCCAAAACCTTTTGAATCTGTGCTATCAATCACTAAATGAAGACATTGAACATCGACATTGATGTGAATCAAAGTCCTTCATACACTTCGCTTGTAGGCGGTAGAGTTGGGTATAACTGGGTGGCTTTAGGTTGAGTTTTATCACTTCAAATACGATGCAATTCTTAAGCCTAGTACTGCTTTGATTGACAAGGCACTCCGACTGCAATTATTAGAATACGATATACTCTCTGGAAAGCTGGTGGGGCGTTGTACTTCCAATTAGTGAATATTCTCAAGTCCTAAACAAACATCCCAATCAGATTCGTCGAAACACCTAGTGCCATAACATAATCGGAAATTTATTAGGCGTAACAGCAGATTTGGCGGCTATTAAGGCTGATTTACAATAGTTAATATTTAATCGGCTCTTTACAGCGATTATTCCATTGGTCTAAAGCTACTTTACTATGCTTTTTATCATTCAATTAGCAGCTTTTACCTATGCTTTTGGAAGATAAAGAATTGAGTAAAAATACTTTGAAAAACACGTATTTCTACGTAGTGACTGGTTTTTATATTTTGAGTCCTAATAATTGGAGCAATAAAATAATCAGGTATGTCAAGTGAGGCTAAAATGGTAAGTAGACGCCCATTTTTTGAGCGTAGCTTCGCATTAATCTCGGAGAAAGTATGAACTATACGCCAAAGCCGTATGAACTACTAAAACCATAGCCTTTTTCTATTTTTATTCAAGAAAATAGGTATTGGTTTTGGTCTATTTGTATATTCTTTTTAGTATATATTTTAAGAGTAATATCGCTTTATTTGTGTTGTACAACGCAGTTTTAGAATGATAGCGTGTTCATAATGGCACTTTTTAAGGGCTATTTGTGGAATTTATTCGCCTGATTTGTGCGATAAATTTCAAAAGCCGAGTATTTACCTGTATTGTATATTTATTCTATTTTGATTTGAGGGTATGATTGGTAGGGATATAAATATGTTTCTTATCTGCTTGGTATATTTGTTCAAATCGCAATCAACGCCTGAGCTGAAAAATAAAATCTGCATACCGTTGGATAAGTTTTTTTGTTTGTTTTTATTAAAATGCTCATTTTTAACCTCTCAGTTGTCAATAGTGATGATTAATTGACATACTGTTTTTGCAAGTTCACCTAATTGTGAGTGAGTTGCCAGATTGTTTCCTACAAGGAATACGGTAATTGTCAGCATTGTGAATTTGTTTATTTTGGTATACTAGTTATAGACGGCATGGCCGTACCCTACTTAATGAGAAAAAATATACTTTTACCTTTTAGGTTAGTATTCGATATGATTTCGGATATTTTAGCCGCATTTTTAGAAAAAAAAATGAGTTGGGCTAAACCGCGAGGAATTTCCTCTCCTGCGGTTATCCTGCCCGCGGCTTCTCCCTTCGTTTTTGTAGGTGTAATCAGTAAAAAGATATCCTGTTTTTAGTAATCACCAACCAACGTATACTTATGCCGTGGTTTGTACTTTATACTAAGTCAAGAAGTGAGAAATTGGTAGCCAATGCCCTCCAAAAAAAGGGTATTGAAGTCTACTGCCCGCTCATGAAGAGACAAAAGCAATGGTCTGACCGGGTAAAGATTGTGGAGGAGCCGTTGTTTAAATCCTACTGTTTTGTGAACCTGAGAGAAGAAGAAAGAAGCTTAGTTTTTGGGGTTTCGGGAGTGGTGAGGTATTTGTTTTGGTTGAAAAAACCCGCCATTGTCAAGCAAGCCGAGATTGACATAATTAAAGATATGTTGAATGATTTTGACCACGGTAGTATCGAGGTTGTGAGCTTAGCCGTGGCAGACCGCATCAGGATAGATTCTGGGGCATTCATTGATCATGAAGCCGAGGTAGTTTCAACCCAAGGTCGAAAAATCATTGCAAAAATAGACTCTTTGGGTATCTGTATCGCCATCGACAAGAGTAAGAATAAAATTAAGAAAATTCAGGCAATTGCCTAGCTACGTTTCCTCTCATATGGAAGGGGATAAGAGTAGTAATGACATATATTGTACATACACGATTTTATCCCTAACGGTGCGTGTATTGCATTTCAATAAAACCTAGATCCTATACCAAAAATGGGATTGAAAGGGCGAAGCCGTAAAAAAAACTTTAATTTAAAATTAGCATTTTGTTTTTACTATATATTTGATAATCTTCCTGATATGCAGTAAAAACATCCTTAACAGTACATTTATTATGCGTTATATTCAAACTCAACCTCTACTTTTACTTTTGAGCATCGCCGTGATTTTCCAATTGTCGTCTTGCACAACGGTTCAGAAAATTACGCCTCCCAATTTGGAATATTTTCAAACAGAAAATGCCTCCTTCCCAGCTTATTTGGAGACGAACCTGCCGCAGGTTGCCAAGATTCAAAAAGATGATATTTTAGCCGTTATTGTCAGTAGTCTCAATAAAGAGTCGAATGAAATACTCAACTTTACTAATATCAACACGTTGCCAGTATCGGTATTCTCAGGAAACGTGGGGGGCGGTTCGCAGCCCTTGGGCTATCCCGTAGATTCATCAGGGACAGTAGTGATTCCTTTGATTGGTAAAATAATGCTCGGTGGTTTGACGCTGCAAAAAGCAGAGGACAAAATTCGGCAAGAGCTAGAAAAAAGCATTAAAGATCCAGTGGTCAATGTGCGTTTTATGAACCATAAATTCTCCATTTTAGGAGAGGTAGGTGCGGTAGGTACGTACAATTTGTTGGATGAACGAACGACCATTCTGGAGGCTATTGCCTTGGCAGGCGATTTGACTATTTATGGTAAGCGCGACAGCGTGACGGTGATTCGCTACGTAAACGGAAAACGCGAAATCGGTAAAGTGAATCTTCGCAACCGAACCGTGTTTACGTCGCCTTATTTCTATGTTCAAAATGGGGATTTGATTTATGTTGAACCCACCAAAGACAAGTTTATTCCGTTGCCTCCGCAGCCCCAGGCACCACCGCCAAGCGTGTTTCTCCAACGAGCGCCCATTTACCTGAGTTTGGTCTCTACGGTCGTTATTTTGTTCAGCCTTTTTACCCGTTAAGCCCAAACTGATTTCACCTTTATTTACAATAAGCACCTAACATCTGAAACGATTTTTCCTCTTTAAAAGCCGCCTATTATGAACAATGACAATACTATTAACGAAGAGCAAGATGAAGACTTGGACATTCTTGGTGTCATATTCAAATACTTACGCTATTGGTACTGGTTTGTACTTACTGGGGCCATTGGAATGGGATGGGCTTATCAATACCTCCGACAATATACGCCAGTCTATGAGGTAAAAGCGTCGTTGTTGATTAAAGACGACCGCTCAAAACGCTTCAGTAAAGATATTAAAGACGAGTTTTCGGTCAATGACCCCAAGGTAATTGATAACGAAATCGAAGTGCTGAAATCAAGACCGTTGGTGGGCAAGGTAATTGATGCCCTCAACCTAACGGTTTCGTACTGGAAAGAAGGCTCAGCCCGTGATGAGGAGCTACATACCAAGAGCCCCATCAAAATAAACACGAAGGATTTGACAGACTATGCCTACGGAAACCCGCTGTACATTAAGCCGTTTGACGATAATAAGTATCAGGTAGTAACCGCAGACCAAAATATTTTGGGAACGTTTGATTATAGTCAGTTGGTTAAAACCAAACACGGTACTTTTAGGGTATTTAAGAGAGATAGCGTTAGTATTGTAGACAGTACGCCCATCAAGGTGCTTTTTCAATCCAGAGAGGGTCTAATTGGCGGCTTGGCTGGGAGCCTTCAGATAGCCCCCCTCAAAGAATATTATTCGACCATCATTTCCATTGGATTGCAAACGACGGTACCCGACAAAGGAAAAGATATTCTTAACAAACTTTTGGAGGAATACGCTTTTGGGACCCTAGAAGACAAAAACCGGGAGGCAACCAACACCCTACGTTTCATTGAGGAACGCCTAAAATTGGTAACTTCCGAACTCGGAGATGTAGAACAAGATGTAGAGCAGTACCGTCGTAGCCAAGGTATTACAGACCTCAGCTCAGAAGCAAGCCTCTTTTTGGGAAAAGTAGAGGAAAACGACGCCAAAATCAATGAATTGGATATTCGAGAGAACGTACTCAACGAGGTAGAACGATACCTCAACAGCACGCAGGTAGGAAACATCGCCCCCGCCACCATGATGGTAAATGACCCAGTGCTGAATTCTTACATCGACCAATTTGTGCAGTTGGAAGCCGAGAGAAGCAAGCTCGCCCAAACCGTTCAGCCTGGCAACCCTTATTTGGAAACGATAAACAACCAAATGAAAAATGTTAAACAGGCTATCCGTGAAAACCTCAACAACCAAAAGGCAAACATACAGGTAAGCCGAAGAAGTCTGGAGGCGCTTAATAACCGTCTTTCGGGCTCCATTTCTACCATTCCGCGCAAAGAAAGAGAGTATGTGGGTATCAAACGGCAGGCGGGAATAAAAGAGAATCTGTACCTATTATTGTTACAAAAAAGAGAAGAAACGGCGCTGTCGTATGCCTCGACCGTGACCGACAGCCGGGTGATTGAAGCGCCCTTCCTCACGGGGCAGATTCGGCCAAACAGCAAAAATATTTACATGATGGCTATTTTGTTGGCGTTGGTTATTCCTGCTACCATCATAGCGACCAAAGAGCTACTGACGAATACCGTTCAGACGAAGAAGGAAATAGAACGAAAAACGGGCTTGAAAGTGTTTGGTGAAATTGCCATTAAGCCCAGAGAAAATAAAGGCGAAATCATTGATACAGGTAGCCGCAGTTTTATCAGTGAACAGATCAGGATGATTCGCTCCAACATGAAATACATCCTCTCTAACGATGTACACGAAGGCATTGCCAATGTGATTCTTTTTACTTCGTCGACGGGCGGAGAGGGTAAAACCTTTGTGGCAACCAACATCGCGGCGTCGTTGGCGTTGCTTGACAAAAGAGTGGTTATTCTTGGATTAGACCTGCGCAAGCCCACCATTCACTCGTATTTAGGCGTCGCCAATAAAAAAGGGATTTCTAACTATTTGATTGGAAAAGCAAAGGCCGAAGACATCGTTGTGAGTACTTCTATCAACAATGTTTATCTAGCACCCAGCGGGCCTATGCCTCCCAATCCCTCTGAGTTGATTGCCAACGGCCGTATCAAGGACTTAATTGATGAACTTAAATACTCGTTTGATTACATCATCATGGATACTCCACCCATTGGTTTGGTGACTGATGCTACCCTTTTGGCCCCTTATGCTGAAGCAACGTTTTACCTGATACGTCACAACAAGACCCCTAAAATGTTTTTATCAACCATAAAGGAGCTGGACCGAAAGAAAACTTTCAAATCATTCAATCTGATTTTTAACGCTGTCAATATCAAAAAATCGGCAGATTATGGCTATGGCTACGGCTACGGTACCCAATATGGCGGCTATTACGGAGAAGAAAAAAGTTCGAAAGGCTGGTTTGACAAATTAATGGCTAAAAAATAATATCCCGTTACCCAATATTTATTTTTTGTTTTGGAGGAAAGAGTAGACTCCTGACTCCGTTGCTAAGCGCGCTTAATAAGTTTTAGTATATCAACACTTTACCCAGTTTTAACACTTTACCTAACACCGGTTTTTACCGCTGATACCGATGACTCATCGGCAACTTAACTTCATTGGAACAAACGTTCCAATCTCGGGAATATCAAAAGATATTTTGGAGATGCCCGTGCCTAGTTCGGTGTGTAAAAACGCCGTAAATCAGGCCATACCCGCTTATTTGTTGAAGTTTGGCTCCCCCAGTTCTTGGAGTCAAGTTGAGGCAGACGTTGTTTTGATGCGTAATTTTTCGCCTAAGGGCCCCAATTTGTATCTGGATGAGTTGATGCTCCAAAGATATAATCCAAATATTGTGTTGGAAACAATTAGGCGATTGATTGGCATCAATGGATATTTTGCCCTTAAAATTGTTACGGCAGAAAATATTAAATGTGAAATTCAGAAGGACATTTCCCCTTTCTTTCTTCGTCTTTATTATCCAGTGCACTTTTTGTTTAGGAGGGTTTTGCCCAAACTAGCTGGATTTCATACGTTTTACCGGAAGCTCCAAATCCCCGTTGATATGTCAAAGGCAGAAATAATGGGGCGCCTAATCTATAATGGCTTTCAAATCGTAGATGTAGTAGACGATTGTAAGGAGACGCTAATCATTGCTAAGATTAATCGTAAGAGTAATCCAAGTTTGACTAATCCAGAGGCGAGTGAAGGCGTGGTGTTTAGGATGAATAGAATAGGTAAAGGAGGGAAAAAGATGACCGTTTATAAATTTCGCTCCATGCACCCTTACGCTGAATACGTGCAGGAATACTTGCACAGCACGCAAGGATTGGATGCTGGTGGGAAATTTAAAAATGATTTTCGGGTAAGTACGGGAGGCCGGCTCATTCGGAAATACTGGATTGATGAATTGCCGATGCTGTACAACCTGCTTCGGGGTGATCTTAAATTGATTGGCGTCCGGCCCATCAGTGAGCATTACTTTGGGCTATACCCCGAGAAATTACAAGCTCTTCGTAAAAAACATACTCCGGGATTGCTGCCACCTTATTATGCAGATTTGCCCGAAACGTTTGAAGAAATTGTACAGTCTGAACTAACTTATTTGGAGGCCTACGAAAAGGCGCCTTTCAAAACGGATGTAAACTATCTGTGGAAAATTTTGAAAAACATTGTGATTAATAAAGCCCGTAGTAAATAACGGATGCGAAAAAGATGACAGGAGTAGAAGCCCCAAATAAAAAAGTCGCGGAGATCATTCAGATGGTTGATTTGAAGGGGCAGTACGCCAAAATCAAACCTTCCATTGATGCGGCCATTCACAACTGTTTGGATAATGCCACGTTTATCAAAGGCCCACAGGTAGCACATTTTGAGGCTCAATTGGCCGATTACCTTGGCGCAAATTATGTAGTTTCGTGTGGCAACGGCACCGATGCCCTCCAAATAGCGATGATGGCCCTCGAACTCAAACCAGGTGATGAAGTGATTGTGCCAGCGTTTACTTACGTAGCCACAGCCGAGGCCATTGGATTGCTAGGGCTTACCCCCGTGATGGTAGACGTAGACCCCTTGACATTCAACCTCAATAGACAGCTGGTAGAGGCCGCCATTACGCCCAAAACCAAGCTGGTGGTGCCCGTGCATTTATTTGGTCAATGCGCCGACGTGGAAGGAATACTGGACGTATGTACGGCCCATCAAATAGCCGTTATCGAAGATGCCGCGCAAGCCATTGGAGCCACGTATCGGTTTGCCGATGGTACCACAAAGAAGGCAGGAACGCTCGGAGATATGGGCACAACCTCATTTTTTCCCTCCAAAAACCTTGGTTGTTACGGCGATGGCGGTGCTGTATATATGCAAAGTCAAGAGTTGGCAAGGAAGGCAAGAATGATTGCTAATCACGGACAGGAGAAAAAATATATCCATGAAATGATTGGGATCAATTCAAGATTGGACTCCCTACAAGCGGCGATTTTGACCGAAAAACTGCGGTATTTGGATGAATATACCCTCGCACGCCAAAAAGCCGCCAGCCTGTACGATGCGGCATTGGCGGAGGTAGCGGCGGTTAAAATCCCGTTTCGAGCCGATTTTTCCACCCATGTCTTTCACCAATATACTTTGAAAGTGCCCGCGCCACACCGGGAGGGGTTGCAGGAATACCTGCGGCAAAGAAAAATTCCGAGCATGATTTATTATCCAGTACCGCTCAATCAACAGAAAGCATACCAACACTTAGGAAGAGTGGTGGGCAACCTGGCCGTAACTCAAGAGTTGTGTAAGCAGGTCATTTCTTTGCCGATGCACACCGAAATGACCGAGGCGCACATTGCCTATATTTCGGAAGCCATTGCCACTTATTTTTCCTGAGATTTTACGCATGGAGCCCGTTTTTATACACCCTACCGCCGTCGTAGACGAAGGTTGCGAAATAAGCGAAGGAACCAAAATATGGCATTTTTGCCACATTATGCCCGATTGTAAAATAGGACAAAACTGTAACATTGGTCAAAACGTCGTGATTTCGCCCGGGGTTATCTTGGGAAATAATGTGAAAGTCCAAAACAACGTCTCGATTTATACGGGCGTCACCTGCGACGATGATGTTTTTCTAGGGCCTTCGATGGTATTTACCAACGTGTCTAATCCCCGAAGCGCCATTAACCGTCGTGGACAGTACGAAAAAACGCACGTAGGAAAGGGGGCCAGTATCGGAGCCAATGCCACCATTGTATGCGGACACGACATCGGAGAATATGCATTTATCGGAGCCGGTGCCGTAGTGACCAAAAATGTTCCTCCGTACGCGCTCGTGCTCGGAAATCCCGCCCGGCAAGTGGGCTGGATAAGTGAATATGGTCACCGTTTGAGTTTTGATAATCATGGCCTTGCGACTTGTCCAGAGAGCGGGACGGTGTACAACCTCCACCAAAATATTGTATCCGCTATTCGTTAATTTCAATACCCTACTTCATGAAAACATTTGCAATTATTGGTGCAGCAGGCTTCATAGCACCCCGTCACATGAAAGCCATCAGAGATACTGAAAATGTGCTGCTGACGGCATTTGATAAGTCAGATTCGGTAGGCGTAATGGACAGTTATTTTCCCGAAGCTAATTTTTTTACTGAATTTGAACGCTTTGACCGGCACGTTGATAAGCTGCGCCGGGAGGGAAATCCCGTCGATTACGTGAGTATTTGTAGTCCCAATTACCTCCACGATGCCCACATCCGTTTTGGGTTGCGGAGTCATGCCCACGTGATTTGCGAAAAGCCGCTCGTGCTCAATCCTTGGAACATTGACGCGTTGAGCGAAATTGAGAGCGAAACGGGGAAAAGGGTTTATAACATCCTGCAACTCAGACTACACCCGAGCCTTATGGCCCTCAAAAAAAAGGTAGAAGAAGGGCCAGCCGATAAAATTTATGATATAGACTTGTCTTACATCACGTCAAGAGGCAAGTGGTACAATATCAGTTGGAAGGGTGATGTCAGTAAATCGGGCGGAATAGCCACCAATATCGGCATTCATTTTTTTGACGCGCTTACGTGGATTTTTGGCGCGGTAAAGCGGAATATCGTGCATTTGCACGAAGCAAATTCGGCGGCGGGCTATTTAGACTTGAAGCGCGCGCGCGTACGCTGGTTTTTAAGCACCGACTTCAACACCTTGCCCGAAGAAGCAAAATTGCGCAACAAAAGAACCTACCGCTCACTGCAAATGGAAGGCGAAGAAATTGAATTCAGCGACGGTTTTACCGACCTCCATACCCAAAGTTATCAACATATTCTGGACGGAAACGGGTTTGGTTTGTCGGAAGCTTATCCCTCTATTGAAATTGCACATAATATCCGAACCGCCCCCATTGCTGGCTTAACGGGTGATTATCACCCGTTTGCTAAACGGACCTTAGAGAAGGTTTGATAGAGGAGGTGATTGAAACGTAGCAATTAAATAAGAAAAATGCAGGTTGCCGACACAAAAAAATATGCGAACGCCATCGTTCCGAAAGATGCATTGTTTGACCTTCGTTTGAAGGAAATATGGCAGTACCGTGATTTATTGTTGCTGTTTGTAAAGCGAGATTTCGTGGCCAAATACAAACAGACCGTTTTAGGGCCCGTATGGTTTTTTATTCAGCCCATATTTCAAACTGCCATTTTAGCCCTTGTTTTTGCAGGCATGGCCAGTCTCTCCACCGACGGCATTCCGCCTATTCTGTTTTATCTAGCGGGCATTACCTGCTGGAATTACTTTGCCAACTGCCTGCGTACGACTTCTAACACCTTCACGGCCAATGCATCTCTGTTTGGTAAGGTGTATTTTCCGCGGGCGGTCACGCCTTTGTCCATCATCATCAGCAACCTGATTCAGTTCGGGATTGGATTGTTGTTGTTTTTGTTGTTGTATCTCTATTTTGTAGTAACAGGTGCGACTTTGTCACTCAATACATCATTGCTGCTCTTGCCCGTGCTTATTTTATTGATGGGGCTGATGGGGCTGGGGTTGGGAATGTTGGTGTCGGCCATGACCACCAAATACCGAGATTTGCAGTACCTAGTGGATTTTGGGGTGCAATTGTTGATGTATGCCACGCCCGTGATATTGCCGCTTTCGGCCGTACCCGACAAGTACCGCCCTCTGATGTTGGCCAATCCCATGACGGGCATCATTGAAACCTTCAAGTACAGTTTTTTTTCAACGGGAACGTTTTCTTGGGAGCTTTTGGGTTACTCGGCTGGATTCACTATTGTGGTATTTCTGTTGGGACTGGTGGTATTTAATTATACCGAGAAAAACTTTATGGATACGGTTTAGCGCTCGTACAAATTTTATTTTAGGGAGAAAATAAAATAATAGTTTTTGTTGCCATGAAATTGTCGAATAATAAATCATATATACTCTTTTTTATAGGAGCCTATGTTATTTTCTTTCTGGCGATTTCAAGAAACTTATTTACGCCGTATCTATGGTATGACGAAGCAGGTCAGTTTTGGATTGCAAAAGGTCTCAACCATGATTCAGAACCAATGACACCTGAAAAAGGCGTATTGGAAGTAATTGAAAATAACAAGTATTATAACCTAGATCCTGGAGGCTTCGGAATTTTATTGCACTATTGGACATTTATCTCTAATCACCATGTTTGGCTGAGAATGCTTCCCTTTTTTTTTTTTATTGGTGTAGTCATCTCATTTATTTATTTATCATTTGTCTGGACTAGAAATATCAATGTGGCAATCTTGATGGGTTTTATCCCCATATTATCCCCTAAACTACTTTATATGGCCTTTGAAATAAGGGCATATAGTATGGAATGTTTGGGTACGGTTATAGGGATTATTGCTTTAGAAAACTTAAATACTAGAATAACTTATCGAAAATTATTGCTGTGGAGTTGTGTGTTTTCTTTTTTTATGACATCCAGATATTCAGAGATTTTGATTTTATATATCGTTTCAATCTATGTATTATATCTCATAACAAAGTCTGAGTTAACATTAGCTCAAAAGGTGTTGTCAATACTATTGTATTCTCTCCCCCTTCTTGTAACGTTAGCTTATGTCTATTTTTTTGCACTAGTATTTCAAAACAATGATCTTCTTGAGCTGTATTATCTGCCTTATCTCAGTAAGGATATAAGCATTTTGGTTGAGCCTCAAAATATTTTAGCGCTTTTGTGTATTGCACTTTTGATAAGATTATTTTATCAAAAGCATAAATACCCACTAATAGAAAAATACCAATCTCTTGTATTTGTAACAGTTCTTAGTAATATTTTATTTATAATACTTTCTTTTTTGGGTAAACACCCTTGGTCACTGTCAAATTTTAGGTGTATTTCTCTTATAATGTTATTTACGATTTGTTTTGTTTCATTCTGTGGAGAAGTTATACTTAAAGTATTTGAAAAATCGACAGATATTGCCTATAACCTATCTTATGTGATGGTTTTTTTTTCTTTTTATTCAACTTCTGATAATTTATTTATAAGAAATCGACTTACCTATAATGTGTTTTATAACAAATATATATATGATAATTTTACTGTATTGAATACTAGTAAATATGATAAAATTTTTGTTGAGTATGGAGAAGGTCCTTTTATTAAATATTTATATGAATACGGAAAATTAAGTGCTCAGAAGAAGAAAGTATATCCTAATAAATTTACTTTTCAAAAAGGGACGGTACATTCTATCGGTAGGGAAGTGAAAAAGTTTACGGACGTTACGATTAATAAACTCCTTGAATTTGATTTAATCATCATGCCCTCAGAGGCAATACGAAGTAGATGTCCAGAATGCCGATATAAATTAGTTCATGGTACCAAAAATTTCTTCGAAAGGTATTAACTCTGGTGCCAAATAAAATTAGAAGTATGCTCAAATGAGTAATGTGAATCTTTGAAAATATTTTAGTGCTAAGTACAACTATTGGCTGAATTGCTGGAAAATGAAACCCATTATTAAAGTAGAAAATCTCTCCAAACAATACCGCCTTGGCACCATCGGGACGGGCACGCTCAGCAACGACCTGAAACGCTGGTGGCACAAAGTAAGAGGAAAAGAAGACCCTTTTTTGACCGTTGGAGAAAGCAATGACCGAACTTCAAAAGGCAGCAGTGACTACGTATGGGCGTTGAAAGATATTAACTTTGAAGTGATGCCTGGAGAGATTTTGGGCATTATTGGCAAAAACGGTGCAGGGAAATCAACACTCTTGAAAATACTCTCAAAGGTAACTGGACCCACCACGGGCCGTATTCTGTACGACGGACGCATTGGCAGTTTGTTGGAAGTTGGCACGGGCTTTCACCCTGAACTGACTGGGCGCGAAAATATCTACCTTAATGGGGCTATTTTGGGAATGACAAGACACGAAATACGGACCAAACTTGACGAAATAATTGACTTCTCGGGCTGTGAGCGCTACATTGATACGCCCGTAAAGCGCTACTCAAGCGGGATGACCGTACGTTTGGGCTTTGCGGTAGCCGCACACTTAGAGCCTGAGATTCTGGTGGTAGACGAAGTATTGGCCGTGGGCGATGCCGAATTCCAAAAGAAAGCCATTGGCAAAATGCAAGACGTTAGCCGCAATCACGGCCGGACGGTGCTGTTTGTGAGTCATAATATGGGAGCGGTGAAGAATTTGTGCACGAAAGGACTGGTAATTAATAATGGAACGATAACTTTTCAAGGAGATATTGAATCAGTTATTTACAATTACTTAATGGCAAAAGCAGATGCTGAAAATGATTTAATGAATACTGTAGATAGATTAGGTAACGGTAAAATAAGAGTTACTAATATTGTTATCTATGGAGAGGATAATCAGGAAAAAGATGAGATTTTAGCAGGCTCTAAGATGATTGTAAAAATCTTCTATAGAAAATTTGTGAAAGATAATATATCTGTGATTCCAACTTTGTCCATAATAAATCAATTTGAGCAATTTATATATTCACATCACAGCAGGCTTAATGGTGTTATTTTTAAAAACAGTTCAAATGAGGGCTATTTCAGTTTTGAAATAGCATCTTTAAATATAGTGCCTGGTAGTTATTATATTGGTTTCAGCTTACTGAGTAATAGTGAATTTTTAGATAGTCTTTCTTTTGCAAAAAAATTTTCTATAATAAGTAGTAATTTTTATAATAATGGAGAAACTCCTCCGTCATCCCATAGTTTAGTGTTAATTGAAGCAAAATGGAAATTAAATGAAAATATATAGAACGTTAAAACGTAATTTTTTTAATAAAATTATGCCAATATTAGAAGGTTTTAAGCTTAGGAGGCGTTTTGAAAGTGATTTCGAACTCTATAATACTCTAGCAACTGTAGAAGCTAAGGCTAAGAAAGAATACCTATATCCATGTTTATATGATGCAACAAGTGAAACATATATAGAGCCTATGTATTTTTATCAAGATGCTTGGGCTTTTGAAAGAATACTTCTAAATAATCCAAATGAACATATTGATATTGGATCAAGCCATAAACTAGTATCTTTTTTGTCAAAAATTACTAGCTTAACAATGGTTGATATAAGGCCCTTATCATTAGAAATGGACACTATAAAATTTATGAAAGGAGATATTTTGGATTTGCCTTTCAAAGAAGAATCTGTTGAGTCCTTATCCTCAATATGTGTAATTGAGCATATTGGCTTAGGTAGATATGGAGATAAAATAGATCCATTAGGTACGGAAAGAGCCGTTAAAGAAATAAATAGAGTTCTTAAAAAAGGGGCAAATTTCTATTTTTCTGTCCCAGTGGAAGAAATAAATAAAGTATATTTTAATGCTCACCGAGCTTTTAATGAAGAATATTTGCTATCATTTCTTTTTCCAAACTTTGAAGTTGTTGATAAAAAATATATTTATGGCACGAATTTCCAAAATACAATTAATGCTCAACAATTTGGAGTTGGCTGTTATCATTTAAAAAAAAGGTATTAGTATGGGAATTGTTAGAATGGGACCACCTGAGGATGTTATTGAATTTCTGAAGTCTTCTTTTAATGTAAATTTGTTTATAGAAACAGGTACATTTTATGGAGGGACTACAATTTGGGCTTCGAAAATTTTCGATAGAGTTAAAACTATAGAATATTCAAATGATATTTTTAATATTACTAAGGAGAAATATAAAGAATTGCAAAATGTAGATTTTATATTTGGTGATTCTAGAAAAGAACTAAAAGATATTGTTGCAGCTCTTGAAGCGCCAGCATTATTTTGGCTTGATGCTCATTGGTGTAGCTTTGGATCATATGGTGAAAAAGACCAATGTCCGCTTCTTGAAGAATTAGATATAATAAATTCGTCTGAATTTGAACATTTTTTATTGATTGATGATGCTCGTTTGTTTCTTTCCCCCCCACCTTTGCCCAATCTGTTAGAATATTATCCTAATATTCAACAAATTATTGAAAAACTAAATAAAAAACACCATGAGATTGTTATTTATGAGGACGTAATTATTGCAGTTCCATTTTTTGCAAAAAAAGTATTCTTAGAATTTATGCAAGAGAAAACTACTAAAGACCAAGAAGAAGCAAGTCGAAAATATGCTATTGATCAAAAGAAAAAAAAAATTAAATATGTTATAAAGAGAATTTTACGATTAGAGTTTTGATGATAGTAAGTATTGTAGAGTTAAATGGAGGTCTTGGTAATCAGATGTTTATTTATGCATTTTACTATGCCTTATCTAAAAAAGCTTCATTTTGGTTAACAGAAATTGACGTAGAGGCAAGTTATACACATCACAATGGTTATGAGTTGTCCTCTATTTTTAAAAAAATACCACCTATAAAAAAAAAATATCAAAGGAGAATTAAAAAAGTCCATACAACTTACCTTACAAAATATATTTTTAGGACTGTAAAAGAAAACAAAAGTGGTATTTTTCAAGCTGTCTATAGCCATTGTTTTCCTTTTATTGTATATAAAGGCTTTTGGCAGTCAGAACTTTATTTTAAGGAATACACATCTGATATTAGAAATATTTTTCAATTTCAATTTGACTACTTAAATACTAAAACTAAAATAATATTTGATACTATTACAAACTGTCAATCAGTAAGTGTACATATAAGAAAAGGTGATTACAGTTTTAATGAAGAATTGAACGGAGCTTGCACCTTGGAATACTATATTAATGCGATTAAAATAGTAGAAAAAAAACTTGAAAACCCTGTATATTTTGTATTTAGCGATGATTTAGAATGGGTTAAAAATAATTTTGTTTTTATTAATTATTATTTAATTGACTGGAATAAAGATACTGACAGCTGGCAGGATATGTTTCTAATGAGCACCTGCAAACACAATATTATTGCTAATAGTACATTTAGTTGGTGGGGGGCGTGGTTAAATAAATACGAACAAAAAATTGTTATTGCCCCTAAAAGATGGTTTAAGACATGGGATGCTAAAGATATTGTCCCTCAAAATTGGATAAAAATATAGGCGTGAGTAAAACACCATTACTTTTTTTGATTTTCAATCGGCCAGAAACCACAAAAGAAGTTTTTGAGGTCATCAAAAATCAAAGACCTGCTTGTCTTTTTATTGCCGCCGATGGTCCAAGAATTGAGAGGGAAGGAGAAGCTGAAAAATGCAGAATAACCAGAGAGGTAGTACTTCGAGGAATTGACTGGGATTGCGAAGTAAAAACTTACTTCAGAGATTCAAATGTAGGCTGTGGCCGAAATGTATCAGAAGCCATTACATGGTTTTTTGAACATGTACCAGAAGGAATTATATTGGAGGATGATTGCTTGCCTAATGATTCATTTTTCTCCTTTTGTGCTGAATTACTTGAAAAGTATCGTGAAAATAATGCTATATCTGCGATTTCAGGGAATAACTTTCAATTACAACAGCCTATGGGTATAGAGAATGATTATTATTTCTCTCTTTTTCCATCAAGTTGGGGATGGGCTACGTGGGCAAGAAGTTGGAAAGACTACGAATTATATATCAATAAGTGGGAGAAATTGGATAAGAAAGCTTTTCTTCAGTATTTGTTTGAAGAAAAGGAATACCAACTTTGGTGGAAAAATCAGTACGACTATTTTTTTAAAGAGAGACCCATTGATACATGGGATTTTCAATTCCATTTTCAAAGTATGATGAGACGGCAATTAGCGGTGATTCCTAAAGCTAATTTAATCTCAAATATTGGTCATGGGCCTGATGGGACTCACTTTAATAATCCTGATAGCTATTTTGCAAATATGCCCACTTATGAGTTAGACTTCCCCTTGACGCACCCCGAGTGTATTGAAAGAAATTATGAAGCAGATGTGTTCATTCAAGACATGCTTTTTGGCAGAGCAGAAGTGGTCAGTAATTTCAAAAAAATTAAGCGACTAATCAAACGCCTCATCAAGTATACGCCCCAATGACGCAGCTTTCGGTCATTACAATTAACTTGAATAATAGTGCAGGGTTACAAAAAACCATTGAAAGTGTGGTCAGTCAAACCTTTCAGTCATTTGAGTTTATTATCATTGATGGTGGGTCTACGGATAGCAGCGGTAGCGTGATTGAGGAGTACTCAAAGCACCTCACTTATTGGATTTCAGAACCTGATCGCGGGATTTACCACGCCATGAATAAAGGCATCAAGGTTGCCACGGGGAACTATTGTTTATTTTTAAACTCAGGTGATTGGTTGGTTAATCATACCGTGTTAGCTGATGTTTTTTCCGAAACCCCTACGGCAGATATTGTCGCGGGTGATGTATATTATTATGATAATCAACGAAATACGATACAGTGGCACGTTGTGTCTCCCGATGTATTGAGTGCCAAAACACTTTTTCAAGGTAGCTTGCCCCATCAGTCTACGTTTATTCGACGAGCTTTGTTTGAAAGTATAGGCTATTATAACGAGCGTCTGCGTATTGCGTCTGATTGGCTCTTCTTTGTGGAGGCTTTGCTAGAAAAAGGTTGTAGTTATAAACATTACAGTGGGGTGGTGTCTTATTTTAACATGGATGGAATAAGCTGTAATCCTGCCACTGATTCACTTCCTAAAAGGGAGCAACTGAGCGTGCTTCAACAAAAGTATCCTTTGTTTTTGGCTGATTATGACCGCTTGGCGCACTTGGAAGAACAGTCAAATCGGTGGGCGGCAAGCCGGGAATATCTTGTTTTTACTTATTTTCAAAAGATAGGATTGATTCAGGCGGGGGTGCTATTCTTGAGATTAGCCCGCTTTTTGAAGCGTAAAATGGCCTTTAACAGCTAATTATGAAAGCATTTCTAAAAAAAATAGCTCGAAAATACGGGTACGACATTCTACACTTGCCCACTGACCCGTTGGTAAGGCAGCGACTAGATTTACTGAAACAGTACGACATAAACCTGATTTTCGATATTGGTGCCAATGTAGGTCAGTATGCCCAAAAGATGAGGGAGATGGGGTATCAAGGCGAAATTGTTTCCTTTGAACCTCTACCTGCGGAATTTCAGCAACTCAAAAAAAAAGCGGAAGGTGATTTTCGGTGGAAAGCCGCAGAATTTGCGCTTGGTAATTTTAACGGGACAGCCGAAATCAACCTTGCCCAAAACTCATATAGCAGCTCAATTCTGGACATTCTGCCCGTGCACGTAGAAAGCGCTCCCGACTCTATTTATGTGGGGACCCAAACTGTGACAGTCCGTCGGTTGGATGATGTGATAGAGCAATATTATCTCCCAGGCCAAAATATACTTGTTAAAATAGATACGCAAGGCTTTGAAAGACAGGTTTTTGAGGGTAGTATGGCTTCGCTTTCCAAAATTAAGGGTTTCCAGATGGAATTGTCAATCGTGCCGCTGTACGAAGGCGAAACCCTGATGCAGGAAATGGTAGACTTGTTGAGAGGTCATGGATTTAAACTTAAACTCATCGAAGGCGGACACCGAAACTACGAGACGGGTGAGCTGCTTCAGGTAGAAGGGTATTTTTATCGATGAAATTATCAATCATCACCATCAATCTCAACAACTGCAAAGGGCTAGAAAAAACCATCAAGAGCGTAATTAGCCAGCGGTTTACGGATTATGAGTTTATTGTGATCGACGGTGGGTCAGATGACGGGAGCCTTGAATGTATAAAAGCGCACCAAAACTATATTCATTATTGGGTGTCAGAGCCCGACAAGGGGATTTACAACGCCATGAACAAGGGCATTGCACAGGCTAAAGGGGACTATTGCCTGTTTTTAAACTCGGGAGATTGGCTGGCCGAAAATGTGTTAATGAACAGCTTTGGAGCTGATTTTGAGGAAGATATTATCTATGGCAATTCCTATCTGGCTCACGGTAACGGAGCAATTGAAGAATTGAAATATCCGTCTCGGCTTTCTATGCGATATTTTTTCAGTGCAACCATTGGCCACCAGTGTACTTTTATCAAAACAGCACTTTTGAATGCTTACGGGGGGTATACCGAGAAATTTAAAATTCATGCTGATTATGAATTCTGGATTAAGGCGATAGTCATTGGTAATTGTACAGTGAAGCATTGGCCTGTATTCGTGTCTTATTATGATATGTCGGGGATTAGTTCTCAGCCCAATGAGTGGAGCCAAAATGAGCACAAGGCTATTTTGAATACGTATTTTTCGGCGAATATTTTGGCTGATTATGACTACTGGAAAAAACGAGAAAAGGAAATGGAGATTTTGATGTGGTATAAGCACCAGCAGACGTTATATCCACTCCTTGTGCTGTTTTATAAGGTGCTAAAAAATATCAGGAAGTTGCTTAAAATGAGCTATTGAGCGATGTTTGAAGTGCCTATTTTATTAATTGTTTTCAACCGTCCTCAGGCGGCTCAAAAAGTCTTTAATGAACTGAAGAAAATAAAGCCCAAATACTTGTTTGTGGCCGCAGACGGGCCAAGGCCCGACAAACCCGACGACGTTGTGAAGTGCGAGGCTACGCGGGAGATTTTCAAACAAATAGACTGGCCATGTGAATTAAAAACCTTGTTTCGCGACAAAAACCGAGGCTGCGGACACGGGCCCGCCGAGGCAATTACTTGGTTTTTTGAGCAAGTAGAAGCAGGAATTATCTTGGAGGATGACTGTGTGCCGAGCGCAGGATTTTTTCCGTATTGCTCCGTATTGCTCAAACGCTACAAAGAAGACGAAACGATTTATATGATTTCGGGAACCAATGCGCTGAAATCGTGGCGACGGAGGCGAAGCTCCTATTTTTATTCGTTGATGGGGCACAGTTTAGGCTGGGCCACTTGGCGCCGTGCGTGGCAAAAGTTTGACTATAGTATGGAAGCATGGAAGACCAAAGAAGGAAAAAAAACAATTCGGAAAGTGTTGAACAATCAACGTTATTTTCAACATTTTAAAACAGAATTTGACAAGATTTATATAGAAGAGCCCAATGATGTTTGGGATTTTCAATGGCTTTTTGCCCGTTGGCTCAACGGAGGGAAAACCATTGTTCCCTCGGTCAATTTAATTTCCAATATTGGCTTCAATGCAGATGCCACCCATTCATTCAATGAGAACGATTTATTGGCTAACCTTCCTTTGAAGTCGATTGTGTTTCCGCTAAAACGCCCCAAAAATAAATTGGATACTTTTTTTGATTGGTATGTTTTTGAACGATTTATTAATACTAAAAAACGAAGTTTTGTTAAAAAACTGGCGCTAAAATCGGTTAAATTAATGCTAAAATACCGATTTATATAATCTGTGAGGATGGCTGAGGGCAAAAGAAATATCTTAAATCTATCGGCATTGGATTATGCGGGAGCGGGTAAATTTGCAGTTGATTTTAATGATTTACTGGTTAGCTATGGGTATAATTCTTACTTGGTCGTAAAAGATGTCAAAACGGAAAATCCGGCCGTACTGCGCTATCCAGATCATAAATTTACGGCCCCTTTTGCCAAACTTTTCAGGAAAATGGCAAAAGTAAAATGGAACCGAGTACGTTTTGATTACGATTATTATTTCTATAATTTATATGAACAGTATTCTGTTGTATCTGCAAAAAAAATCCTTGAATTAATCCCTGCCAAACCCGATGTTATTTTTATTCATTGGGTAACTGATTTTCTGAATGCCAAAGTTATTAATGCGTTATATAAACTGACAGGTGCGAAAATATATTGGTTGATGATAGACAATGCCCCAATCACAGGAGGGTGTCATTATCCTTGGGAATGTAGGGGGTATCAGACTGATTGCGGCAATTGTCCAGCTATTGTGTTACCTGAGGTTAAGTGGTTGGCCCAAAAGAATTTAGCGTTGAAATTAACGTGTCTGCCCAAGAATATGGGCTTGTTGGTGTTTTCCGAAAGTGATCATCAAAGAGCGCGTCAATCTGCCGTCTTTAAACACAAATCTATTTATAAACTGCTAGGTTTGGTAGATGAAAATAAATTTGTTCTTGGTGATCAAGAAGCGGCTAAAGCGCATTTTGGATTGTCTTCCAACCATAAGGTGATTTTTTTTGGGGCGGCTTCTTTGAAGGAAAAAAGAAAAGGAATGCACTTGATGATAGAGGCTATCAAGCTGCTAGAGGCAGAAAATGTTACGTTTTTGATTGCAGGAAACGCGGCTTTGCCTTTTGAAAACCACAATGTCAAAACCATTGGATATTTAAACGAGGAGCAACTAATAAAAGCCTACCAAGCTGCGGATATTTTTGTCTGCCCTTCGATTGAAGACTCTGGCCCAATGATGATTAATCAATCTATTATGTGCGGAACACCCGTCGTGGCGTTCAATACTGGAGTCGCGCAAGATTTAGTGCATACTGACACAACTGGGTATAGGGCGGCTTTGGGTGATTATAAAGACTTAGCAAAAGGCATAACACAACTTCTCCAATTGGACGAAGCTACCCGTCGGACGATGGAGAAAAATTGTCGAGACTTTGCAATGTCACTTTATGGAAAGCAACCGTTCCACGCTCATATAGCTGAGTTAGTAAATGCGTGACATGATAAAATTAGACCAGCGATTAGGCCGAATTGAAGAGCTAGAATGGGATAGTCTTTTCTTCGGTCGTCGGATTGGCAAGATTGCATTAAATAATGATCAAGACTTAGAAGGACTTGACCAAACGCTTAGCCGCGCTCAACTTCATGACTATCGATTAATTTATGTTTTTGCTTATCCCAGCATTGTTCTGCCTATCTCGTTCTTTAAAAAGTTTGATAGCCAACTTGTTGATACAAAAGTTGTATATACGCAAAGACTCTCTGATGTGTTATCTAGTGAAAGTTTCGCTACGATTCACTCATTTAATTCTGCCGACACCCCTTCGGAATTATATAATTTGGCCTTTGAAAGCGGCCAACACTCAAGATACAGAGTAGATCCGTTTTTCTCTGAACAGGATTTTCAACGCCTTTACCGAGAGTGGATTGATAATTCAATTCTGGGTATTATTGCTGACAAAGTCTTTCTTTACAAACTTGATGAGAAGGTTTTGGGCATGGTTACTCTTAAAATGGTCGGAGATAAAGGAACGATTGGCCTGATGGCTGTCGAGGATGCGTATAGAGGACAGGGCATAGGGAAAACCCTGATGAATTATATCAAGAAGCTTTTAGTAAGTAAAGAAATAAAGCAATTGGAAGTAGCCACCCAAAAAGCAAACAGAGCCGCTTGCCTTTTTTATGAAAAAAATGGCTTTACTGTCGCCAGCGAAACAGATATTTATCACGTTTGGTTATGAGTGCTATTGAAATACCCTTTAATAAGCCTTACCTCACGGGTAAAGAAACCGCCTATATTGTTGAGGCAGTTCAATCGGGGAAAATTTCAGGTAACGGGCTATTTACCCAAAAATGTCATCGCTTTTTTGAAGAAAAATATGGATTCAAAAAAGTTTTATTGACCACATCCTGCACCGATGCGCTCGAAATGGCGGCCATATTGGCCAATATTCAACCTGGTGATGAAGTCATCGTACCTTCTTACACATTCGTTTCGTCGGCATTGGCATTCGTTAGGCAGGGAGCAAAGATTGTTTTTGCCGATAGCTACTCCGATAACCCCAATATTGATGCTACACAAATAGAAGCCCTTATTACGTCCAAAACCAAAGCCATTGTCCCCGTGCATTATGCCGGAGTTGCCTGTGACATGGACCTCATTATGGAGGTGGCAAACCGCTTTAATTTGTTGGTCATTGAGGATGCTGCTCAAGCCATAGACACCTACTATAAAGGCCAACCCCTAGGAACTATCGGGCATTTAGCCGCTTTTTCATTTCACGAAACCAAGAATATCATTGCTGGTGAAGGAGGAATGTTGGCTATAAATGATGAGCGATTTTTGAAGCGTGCCGAGACGATTTGGGAAAAAGGCACCAACCGGGCGGAGTTCTTTAGGGGTGAAATCAATAAATATGGCTGGGTAGACATAGGCTCTTCTTTTTTGCCTTCCGAGATTATTTCGGCTTTCCTTTATGCCCAGCTTGAAAATATGGAAGATATTCAGCAAAAGCGAACGGCCCTTTGGAATTATTACCATGAAAAATTGAGCCCTTTGGCAGCTCAAGGTTTTATTCAGCTCCCGTCGCTACCCGATTATACGACCAACAATGCGCATTTATTTTACCTGATTTGTCATTCCATCAACGATAGAGAAACCCTCATAAAGCGACTGAAAGAAAACGGGATTTTAGCCGTATTTCACTATTTAAGTTTGCACAGCAGTCCATTTTACACGGCAGAACACGATGGAAGGTTGCTGAGTAATTCCGATTACTTCAGTGATTGTTTGGTGCGACTCCCGTTGTTTTATGAATTGACTTTCAGGGATATAGATAAAATAACTGCGCTCATTGAACAAATATATTCTGAGTACAACCATGCTCAAGCTGTCCATCATTACCATTAATTACAACAACGGTGAAGGGCTGAAAAAAACCATCGAAAGCGTGGTTAATCAAACCTCTCAAGACTTTGAATATTTGGTTATTGATGGCGGGTCAACCGACGGGAGTGTAGAAATAATCAAGAGATATTCTGATAAAATCGACTATTGGATAAGTGAGCCCGACAATGGTATTTATCATGCCATGAACAAAGGGATTTTGAAAGCAAAAGGTCAATATTGCCAATTTCTCAACTCGGGAGATTATCTAATAGCACCCGATGTGACCGCGAAAATGCTCGACAACCTGCCTGATTGCAGTATTTTGTATGGCAATAAAATTCGGGAAGTCAACGGTAAAACGCAGGTAGAGCGCAGTTTTGCGGGCCGACAAGTGACCCTGTTTGATATGTATATCTCTACATTTTTTCACGCACCCGCTTACATCAAAAAGTCGCTGTTTGATACCTACGGGTTGTACGATGAATCGCTCAAAATCGTGTCAGATTGGAAATTTTACCTCATTACCATCGGACTAAACAACGAAAAAGTCGTGTACAAGGACATTGATTTGGTGTGGTTTGACCCCAACGGAATCAGTAGTACCAATAAAGCATTGGATAAACAGGAACGGAAATCTGTCTTGGAACAGGTGCTGCCGCCCAATATTCGGTTGGATTATGAAGAGTTTGCGCGTGACGGTCAAATCATGCGCCGGTTAAAAAAAAGTAAATGGGCTTGGTTTATGGTCCTTAATCTCTATCGACTCTTTTTTAGAGTTGATAAGTATTTGTAAAACAGTTGATTATGAAACAATTTCTTTCTGGAATCCTTGACAAGTTAGGGTTTATGGTCGTTACCAAACGAAAAATAAAGACCTATCAGTTGGCAAAACTAGAGCAAGAGTATCCGATGTTGGAAGACAAAGGGATATTTATAAAAGCGCGGGCTAATGAAGGGTTAAAGAAAAAACTGGTGGAACAAGGCAAAACACGCTGGTTAGAAATCGGTTGCGGAGGCACGTTTGATGACTATTTCGTGTATATCGACCTGTTTCCCGAAACATTGGTCAATCAAAAAGGGAAATATTACCGCCTAGATATGGTCAATGCCACCGATGAGAGCCTTCAAAAACTCGGTAAATTTGACTTGATACGGATGCAGCACGTGTTTGAACACTTTACGCCCGAAGCAGGAAGAACGGTGCTGGAGAATTGTGCCAAGCTCCTCAATAAGGACGGGTATATCCTCATCTCTACGCCCGATTTGAGAAAGTACATCGGATTTTATTTGTCAGGTCAAATCAGAAATAATTTTGATTGGGCTTTGAATCGAATCCCGAAAGATAGCCCCAACAGCTTTTATTTTTCCGTTTTTTCGCATAGTCTGCCGTTCGAAAAACACGAATGGTGCTACGACGCTGAGGGGTTACTTTATCAAATGGAAATGGTCGGAAAATTTAAAAACGCCCGAGAAATTACGCTTGAAGATGAAATGGCCAATATTCCTTTTACCCACAATCGGCCCAACGAAGATGTTTGTGTGCTAGCTCAATTGAAGTAGGTTACCCATGAAAGTGTATCTTGACCCTTGGACAGATGTAGATTATACGGCATTTTATATTCAAGGTCTGTACGAAATGTATGGTAGAAAGAATGTTATGTTTTCTCAGCGTTATTTTAAGGGACAAAAACCTAACAGGGCCTTAAAGTTTGTGGTAGAAAGTGAAGCGAAAACCATCAGGTACCTGATTGATTGGAGTGATGCAACCACTGTGGAGCCAGAAGACTATGAATGGTGCGATTTTTACGGTAAAATCAATTATAATGAAAAGGCAACTCCCGAAGAATTAAGGGCAAAAATCATCAGGATGGCTCCAGGGTTCGGCATCAAAATATGGAATTTGTATCAGAGCGCGTTTCTTGCGGGTTCAAATTATCTTAAATCAAACCCTCCCTTGAAGCAGACCAAGCGATTTTTGTCAAAGTATATAAAGCAAAATAGGCATCTACCAATAGAAGGTTATCAGCCTAGACAATCAAAGAGCGACTATGTGTTCTCCGTGAGCGCCTTGTGGAACAGTGATGAATGGATTCGCAATGATGAAACCGTCAATTTATACCGCGCTCGCTTTTTTGAGGTCTGTAAATCAATCAAAAACCTGCATTTTGAAGGCGGGTTTGTCTATAGCCAAATCAAAAATATGAATCCTCGTTTTCAACATTTAATGTTGGATACGGATTGGATTTTGAAAGAAGAATACATCGCTAAAATCAAGGATTCAACGCTCGTTTTTAATACGCCCGCTTGGGCTATGTGCCACGGGTGGAAATTAGGGGAGTATTTGGCCTTAGGCAAAGCCATTATTTCAACGCCCTTGATAAATGATTTGCCCGTTCCGCTTGAACATGGGAAGCACATTCATTACGTATCTGGTGAAGAAGATGAGATAAAAAAAGCCGTTGAACTTTTGCTCAACGACAATGAATACCGACAACATTTAGAAAAGGGTGCGTATGAGTATTATGCAAAGTATGCATCGCCTATTCAATCGGTAAAACTGTTGGTTGGAGAGGTTTGTGAATGATGACGTCCAACTTTGAAGCTATTCTTTTACCTAGTTCGACGGTATACAACAAAATAGATGTACTGAGGTAGATAA
This sequence comes from Runella salmonicolor, assembly GCF_024158025.1. Lineage (NCBI taxonomy): Bacteria > Pseudomonadati > Bacteroidota > Cytophagia > Cytophagales > Spirosomataceae > Runella > Runella salmonicolor. The sequence continues at coordinate 486,463 of NZ_JAMZEL010000001.1, read as the reverse complement.
AAGACTAGAATGAAATGCACTTTTGTGGACATATCAGCAAAAGAATACCCGTTCAATCCAAAGAATCTTTATGACCTGTCAAAGTTTTCCTAAAATAACAATTTAACAGTCAATCAAAGATGAATATAGTTAACTTCAGCAGCGATGAGTTTGAAACAAAGCAAATTGAGGTAGCTCATTTAGAGGAGGTATTGAAGGATTTTCGCCGGGATGGCTATGTTATTTTTAAGGATATTTTTCCAAAAGAGTATGTCAATTCGCTCTATTCTGATTTCATAAATACTTATGGACATTACTTTTCGGAAGAAAATGATAAGAATGTCATAAAAGTTGGTAATAAAAGAATTCAAGTCTCTGTCGAAGTAAAAGGTGCGTTTAACTCGCCTAACCTATACGCTAATCCATTTGTTCTAAATTTTTTAAGAAGCATATTTAACAATTGTTTTATCATTAGTGATTTAACTTGTGTTTCCTCGTTGCCAGGAGCTAAAAAAATGAGAATCCACCGGGATGGGGCTATTTTTGAAGGATTAGCCTTGGCCCCTTTACTGCCAGCTCATGCCATTGGCCTTCTTATTCCATTGATTCCTTTCACTAGGCTAAACGGCCCTACTCGATATTGGCCCGGTAGCCATCGAATCAATCAATCACTTGCAGATTTTGAAGAAAATTTGAATTTCATTGAGCCTGAAATAGATACGGGCTCCTGTATTTTGATGGACCATCGACTGGTACACAGTGGAAATCCGAATAGATCAGAACAAATTAGGCCATTATTGTATTGCAATTATAGTTTGCCTTGGTATTTTGACTATATCAATTTTAAGCATGAGGCACATTTAAAGGTAGAGGATACAAACTTTGAAAAGATTCCTGAAGAGTATAAGCCCTTTTTTCAACGAAGAAATATGAAACTTTTATAAATGGGGGCTATTTCTAAGATATATACCCTTATATTTATGTCTCAAAATTTGGTATGATGCTTTTTCGTTTTCCCATAAAAGATGTAGAAATACACCTAGTCGGTGCAAAAAAAGTTATTGACTCCCTTGGTTATTCCAATCATTATATGAGTCTTAATCAGCATGAATTTTTATTGGATTTGGAAAGGGTGGCGTATTTTTACGTGTGCAATGGCAATCGAATTGAAATAATGCCTTACGCTGAGGCAACTCAAAATGTTTTGGAATTATACCTCAATGGTTCAATTTACGGTGCAGTATTGCATCAGCGAAAAATTCTCCCGCTTCATGGCAGTTGTTTTAGCTATCAAGGAGCTGGGATAATGATTTGCGGAGAATCAGGCGTTGGAAAGTCATCACTTACAGCGGCATTTTGTTTGAATGGAGCCGATTTCTTAACTGACGATGTGACACCAGTGGTCTTTAAAGCTGGTAAACCTCATATTTGGGCTATTTCAGATCGGATTAAACTATGGAGCGATAGCTTGCAACAGTTGGATCAAGAAGAGGAAGAATTAATTCGAATTGTGCCCGAATGGGGCAAGTTTTATTTCCCGATGGAATCAGATAAGGGAGAGTTTTTTACATTAGACCATCTGTTCATTCTTGAAGTCCATGACAAGCCCAGCGTGAGCCATTGGTGCTTGGAGGGGGTTGAAAAGTTCGCGGCTTTACGCAATGAAATATACCGTTGGGAGTACCTGAAAGGGATGCCCGAAAGTGAGGCCAGTTATTTGAAACAACTCATTGCTATCAGCCAAACAGTGAAGGTGACTAAAGTAGCTCGACCAGCCAATATCCCCATTGAACAGCTGAGAATTGAGTTAGAAAAACTTACTTCCAATATTGTAACCCAAAAAAACCTTTTGATACAAATGTCTGTAAGTTCCTGTTTATGAGATGTTTAAATAAGTTTATTGCATTGTCTTTGTACGAAAAAATGCTTTTTATTGAAGCGTTGCTGTTTTCGTATGCGGCTAAAGTTTTGCTATTAATTTTGCCGTTTAAATATTGCCAAAAATTTGTTTCAAACAATAATTGTAAACATACTGAGCCTGATGTACGAGTACTGAAGCAGATAAAAAAAGCACTGTATCGTACCAATGGAATAGCTTATTGGGACAACAAGTGTTTAGTTATGAGCATTGCTTGCCGTTGGATGCTGCAAAGGCGTCATATTCCGTCTTTGATTTCGTTGGGGGTGGCTTTTGATGAAAATAAAAACCTGATTGCCCATGCTTGGATTAGGGCAAATGAGTTTGATGTGATAGAAAAGGGAGGGAATTACCACGAATTGTATCAATTTTAAATGATTTTATTTATTTTTAACGTATAAACACAAAAACAATGGAAACACAAAACAACGACAAGAAAGTTTGGGCGAAACCAATGGTTCTGAGCTTGAATATCAATAAGGATACATACACTACTCTAGGAAATGGAGTAAAAGAGACGGGAAAAGGTGGAGGTGAAAATCTTGTGAAAGATATTCCATCGTAAGGGATGTTTTACGGAGAATTCTCCTTTCAAGCTTTAGAGAATGAAAGCGAAGCGCTCAACCGTCTTCAAAAAGCAATGGAATGGGAAGGGTGTGAGCATCATCAAGTGGTGTATAAGGGATTTGCGGGTGGTTTTTTTCTTGATTCCCGACTCCCTTTTACCATTGATGACTGCCTGTATATTGATACTGAAAATGATTTATTGGTTTTAATCTCGGGGTGTATTTATAATCGGGCTGAAATAAGCCAGGTATTCAATACCACAATCCAGCACCTTCCAGAGCCGGCATTGATAGCACACCTCTATGCGCTTCAGGGCATAGATTTTGTAAATAACCTGAACGGTGATTTTGCAATCTTTGTTTATGATGCCCGTAAAAACACGTTTTTTCTTTGTCGAGACCATGTAGGAATTGTTCCGCTTGTTTATACCGTCGCAGAGCAATTCCTTTATTTTTCTACCGACATTATTGCTTTATGTCGTGCTTTTGATGAAGGAGAGCGCCTAAATATGGATGCGCTTATCTCCGATTACAAGGTAGTTGATATGACTTTAACTCCTAATGATAAAGTGTTAAAGTTAAAGGCGGGTCATTACCTAAAATCAAACGAAAAAGACTTAATCATTAGAAAATATTGGGAGCCAGAACGCGTTAAAACCGACAATACCCTAACACAACCACAAATATTTGAGGAGCTCAAGTCATTGCTTGAAGAGGCTGTACAGATACGCTCCGACAAGCGGTTTAGAGCAGGGGCCCATCTGAGTGGTGGTTTCGATTCCAGCATTGTTGCTGTTCTTGCCCGAAAAGAATTTGCTGATCAAAAGAATTTTTATGGATATTCCTGGTCGCCAGCGAACAGCACTCCAGACAAGGATAGCTTGGATGAAAGGGAATTGGTAAAAGAAACCTGTCGAATGGCAGGGATTGAGCCAGCTTTTATTCACATAGAAGTAAGCGATTTTGTAGAATTGTCAAAAAATGCTATGCAAAACTTCATGTATGTTCACGAAGAAAAAGTATTAGACATGGCACAATTGCATCAAACAAACTTGATATTTAGCGGGTGGGGAGGTGATGAATTTATTAGTTTTGGGAGTTTAGGGGTCGATTCAGATCTTTTTTTTAATTTTCAATGGAAGACTTTCTTTCGTAAAAATCCCTTGAAAGATCCTAAAAAGATAGCCTCATACCTTATCTATCGCATTTTTTTTCCTGCAATCAATTTTATTCCTTTTAGGGTAAAAAAAAGTTTTGATGAAATGCTGCGACATTTTAAAAGGGAACATACTCAATTTCATCAAAAGACGTACAAATTATATTACTGTTATCGTTCCCGACGGGAGTATCAACTTGGGTTGTTGAAAACGCACCATCTTCCCGAACGTACTGAGTGTTGGGCAATTACAGGCTATAAGCGCGGTGCGGTATATCGATATCCGTTGTTGGACAGAAGAATCATAGAATATGTATTGAAAATTCCCTCCAAGTTATTGGTCAAGGATAGTAAATATACTAGAATCATTCTACGCGAAATTAGTGAAGGTCTATTGCCCGAATCTGTCAGATGGAGATTGGGAAAAACAGATGCGGCTTTTTTTTCTCTTGTTAACCAACAAACTTTACAAAGAGGTTTGCTCTTTATGGATGAGATAGAAGAATTTAAAAAGAATCCCGATTTGTATTTTATTGATTTTGAGGTTCTTGAAAGAGGAATTAAAGAATTTAAAGAAAATAAAAATTATAAAGACTCCACTAAGCTATGCGGGGACATTCTTGCTTTCAAAATGTTTCACGAATTTACAAAAAGTTATAGGGCGGGCATAAATAAAGAGGTAATTACATAATCACAAACATGTATGGCTAAAATATTAACTGAAAGCCCAATAAAAGAGCAGGAAATATGTATTCAATGCGGTCTTTGTTGTGATGGGACACTTTTTGGTCATGCGGTGCTTCAAAAAGGAGAACGTGGAAATTTGCCCGAAAAAATTGAACAGCAATATGGGAATGAAGGTGAAGCAGAATTTTTCACCCTTCCTTGTGCCTATTTTGAGGGTAAGTGTACCATTTATGACAAAAAAAAAGCGGTGGTTTGTTCCGCTTTTCGGTGCCAATTGCTGAAGACCTTTGCTCAAGGGGACGTGTCCCAGCAGGACGCGGTAAAAATTGTGACAGATGCTTTAAAGTTCAAGGTGGAAATTTATGAGTTATACAAACAAATTTTTGGCGTTGATTTTAAGCTAAGTTTTCGAGAATTATTGAATGAGATGGGTAAAATGACTGAGCCTCCCGCCCAGAAAACCAAGGAGTTAGCGTTGTTGAAAGCAAAATGCAATATTTACGAAACTTTACTAATCAAGAACTTTAAGTCAATCAAAACTTTCGAGGCTATGATTGACAGTACAGTAGAATAAAACTAATTACCTCAAGAATGGCACTATTTATACGAAATAATGAAACTATCTCGGGCCAGTTGAATGATGACTTGGTGATGGTAGATATTGAAAAAGGAAGTTATTTTTCGCTCAATTCGGTAGCGACCCGCATTTGGGAGTTGCTCGAAAACCCGTTAAGCTCCGAAAGCCTCTACGATGCCCTGATGGCAGAGTACGAAGTAAGTCCTGAACAATGCCGTACCGAAGTGAATGAGTATCTTGAAAAAATGAAAGAGCTGGGATTGATTCAAGTTGTTGCCTGATTTTTTACGCCCAATAAGTGTTTTCGGTTGTTATTCCGCTTTACAACAAAGCCAACTACGTTGAAAAAGCCGTAAGGTCGGTGCTTAGCCAAACATTCCGAGATTTTGAAGTGATTGTGGTAGATGATGGCTCAACAGACGATGGTTTTGCCCGACTTCAGTCTTTGCAAGACGATAGACTACGTCTCATTCCACAAAAAAATGCGGGGGTTTCCGTGGCCAGAAATAACGGTGTTAAAACGGCTCAATACGATTACATTGCTTTTTTGGACGCGGATGATTGGTGGGATGAACGTTTTCTGGAACAAATGGAAAAGCTCATTTCCGATTATCCTGAAGCGGCTCTCTACGCAACCAACTACTACAGTGTAAAAAACAGGATAAATCGGCCAGCGGTCATTGGTGTTGCTGATAATTTCCAACGTGGTTACATTGATTATTTTGACGTATATGCCAAAACGTTCTGGGCACCTGTCAACTGCTCGTATGCGGTAATAAAAAAAACGATTTTCGTTGAAGAAAAAGGCTTTCAGCCTTCCCTGAGAATGGGAGAGGATTTGGATTTGTGGCTTCGGGTGGCGTTGAAGCACAAAGTGGGCTACCTGAATCAGTTTTTGGCGTATTCAAACCAAGATGCGGAAACTTCCCAACGGGCATTAGGAGCAGAAAAACGTTGGAAAAAAGAAGAGCACGTGACTTTTAATCTGACCTACCTGCACGAATATGAAAACCAATCGCCCAAGTTAAAGTACCTACTCGACGGCCTGCGGTTGAGGTCTTTAATACCTTTTTATTTACAAAACGTATATTCCAAAGAAATCAGGGAAATCGTAAAAAAAATTGACTTTTCCCACCACCCGTTTTTGTATCGCTTTGTATATACTTGGCCCAAAATGTTGGTTTTGAGTTATTTTTTAGGTAAAAAATATGGGTCATTTGTTAAACAGGCCTTAATTCATACGGCAAACAAAGGGCGGAATTAATCGACTATGATTCCAAAAATAATTCATTATTGCTGGTTTGGGCGCGGTAAAATGCCAGAAATGGCCATTCGTTGCATCGAATCATGGAAAATATACTTGCCTGACTACGAACTAAGACTCTGGAACGAAGATACGTTTGATATAAACAGTGTAGTCTATGTAAAAGAGGCCTACGAAGCTCGAAAATTTGCCTTTGTGACAGATTATGTCCGACTGCACGCGCTTTATCATTTCGGCGGAATTTACATGGATACTGATGTGGAAGTGCTCAAAAGTTTGGATGATTTGTTGGCTTATCCAGCTTTTTCGGGGTTTGAAAGTGAAATTGAGATCCCGACGGGAATTATGGCTAGCGAACAAAATGGTGCATGGGCCCGCGAAATGTTAGCCTATTATGAGGGAAGGCATTTTCAAAAAAAGGATGGAACGTTGGATATGACCACCAACGTTGAAATTATTTCGGGAATCATGTCGGCGAATGGGTTCGTCCTAAAGAATAGTTATCAGGTTTACAAAGAATGTGTACATATATTTCCGAAAGATTATTTTTGTCCTAAATCTCGGAGTGGTTTGATTACCATTACCAAAAACACCTATTGTATTCACCATTTTGAGGGTTCTTGGCAGCCCATGAAGTACAAAATGAAGAAATACTTCTTTCAAAAGATTGTAGGCCCCATATTGACGGATAAGCTGATAAGAATGAAACGTTTTTTGATGGGCGTACGGCCGAATAAGTTCTTATAATCTACTTGAAGCTATGCTGAATTATTTACCGAAATACTATATAAGCCAAGCCATCGGCTTGTTTCTGGTGATTTTTGCCGCTATTTCTGTGCTTTTTATATCCAATATTTTGCCTTTGTTATGGGTGTTTCCAGTCCTTTTTGAAGTCATTGCGTTTTTTTATTTCTCGGCGGTCTATACCCGCAAGTGGGCCAATGTATCAAGTGTATTATACCAAAAAATGCTTTTTTTGATGGCATTTGCCATTCGGGTCGCGTTTGTGTTTATTAGTTATTTCTTCTTTGATTACATGACGGGGCAGCCCTTTGAATTTGAAGCGGGCGATGCCGTTGGGTATCACGGTGAAGGAATATGGGTGTCGGGTCTGTTGAAAGATGGTAAATTGGGCATATACTTGGAGTATATCGGCAAAAACTACTCGGATATGGGCTATCCGCTGTATTTGGGTGTTCTGTATTCGATTGTAGGAGACGGGGTCTTGATTCCACGTATTATCAAAGCGCTGTTAGGAGCTTTTACCTGTGTGTTGGTTTACCGAATCGCAAGTCGAAATTTTGGGGAAGGGGCTGGACGGATTGCGGGTATTCTTGCGATGTTGGTCCCCAATCTGATTTATTATTGTGGATTGCACCTGAAAGAAACTGAGATGGTGTTTTTGGTGGTAATGTTTATCAATTTGGCTGATACACTTTTACGGGCTCAACGACTCAATTTCAAAAATGTGTTGCTGCTTTGCATGGTGGGTGCGTCGTTGTTTTTCTTTCGTACGGTATTGGCGGTCTGCTTATGGGCATCATTGTTTGTGGCCGCCTTTTTCATTTCTAACAGAATATCAGGAACGGGAAAAAAAGTCGGAATTGCTGTATTGGTACTGGTGGCTGGGGGCCTGATTTTTTTTAGTAGCTTGGGAGATAACGTGCAGGAATACTTGGACGGGGGGGATAAGAACCTGACGAAACAAATGTACAATTATGCTAACCGGGCTGGTGGGAAAAGCAATAAATTGGCCCAATACGGCTCCAAGAGCGTTTTTCTTCCTCTTATGCTTTTAGCTCCGTTTCCAACCTTAGTCGATACGCAGCAGCCCAACGCCATGATGATGGCTGGTGGTTTTTTTACCCGAAATGTGTACGCTTTTTTTGTATTCGTTACCCTTTTTGTGATGTATAAACGAAAGTTGTGGCGGAATCACGCACTGCTGCTTTCTATTGTGTTTTCGTATTTGTTTGTGTTGGCGTCGAGCGGTTTTGCACTGTCGGAGCGTTTTCACTTACCAGTGGTGCCTTTTTTGTTGATTTTGGCGTCGTTTGGCATTACCCAAATGAACAGCTCAAACAAAAAGTATTACTTCCCTTATTTGCTGTTTATTGCAGTTTTGGTCATTGGTTGGAATTGGTTTAAGCTGGCAGGAAGGGCCTAAGCTGTGTCATGAAAGTGTTGATTGTGTGCAGTGGCAATGCGCCAAATTTTGATTTTCAAAAACACCAGGCCTTTATTTATGACCAAGTGGAAGCCGTCAAAAGAGTCGATTCCTCCATCGAGTTTGATTATTTTTTTATCACTGACAAAGGGCTGAAAGGCTACCTAAGGAGCCTAAAAGAGCTAAAAAAACGGCTTAAAGCCGAGCGATATGATTGCATTCATGCCCACGTTGCGGCATCGGCATTATTGGCTAATTTACAAAGACAGGTTCCCGTAGTGGCGACTTTTCACGGGTCAGATATTAACGATGTTCGGCTGAGATTCCTTTCTTTGTGGGTGGAGTTATTGAGTAAAAAAACAATTTATGTGAGCAAACAATTGCTTCAGAAAGCCTTTTTTTACTTTAATTACAAAGCGCAGGTGATTCCTTGCGGGGTGGATTTTGGCTTCTTTTTTCCAAGGCCAAAAGAAGTATCCAAAGCTCAAATGGGGTTTGCACCTGAAAAAAAATACATTTTATTCTCATCTTCTTTCGACAATGCCGTCAAGAATTATCCTTTGGCCGCCGCCGCGTTGAACCTTATAAATAACCCAAACTTGCAGTTATTGGAGTTGAAAGGTTATCGTCGGGAGGAGGTTGCGGTATTGTTGACTGCCGTAGATGCCGCCCTGATGACTTCACATACCGAGGGGTCGCCACAATTTATAAAAGAGGCGATTGCCTGCGGTTGTCCTGTGGTATCTACCGATGTAGGAGATGTGAAATCTGTGATTGAAAACATCGAAGGCTGTTTTATTACGTCGAGGCAGCCCGAAGATGTAGCCTCAAAAATCCGCCAAGCCCTCAATTGTGTAACACCAATTAACGGCCGAGAACGGATTCAAAGGCTTGATAACGAGTTGATTGCGAAAAGGTTGATTTCTCTTTACCAAAGTATATCCTAACCCATGCAGCCCGAAATAGTAATCATTGATTATGGAATGGGAAACTTACGCTCGGTACTCAAAAAAGTGGAACGTTTGCATAAAAACGTTCAGGTCTCAGCGGATTTAAAAGTCATTGAGAATGCCCAAAAACTTATTCTCCCAGGGGTGGGGCATTTTGCCAGCGGCGTCAAGAAGTTGAAAGAATCGGGTATTTGGGAGGTGTTGAATCAAAAGGTACTGGAGGCACAAACGCCCATTTTGGGGATATGTTTGGGTATGCAGCTCATGGCAAAATGTAGTGAAGAAGGAAACGCGGAAGGACTGGGTTGGCTTGAGGCTGAGGTGGTGCGTTTTAAGGTCAATGATACCCGTACTTACAAAGTGCCCCACATGGGTTGGAATACGGTGGAGATACAAAAAGAATCGCCCCTTTTTGCGGGAGTGAGTCAAGAGGCGATGTATTATTTCGTACATTCCTATTATATGAAATGTCATGACGCAAAAGATACGCTAGGAAGCACTGATTATGCTTTGTCGTTTACATCTGCCATCCAAAAAAACAACATTTACGGGACGCAGTTTCACCCCGAAAAAAGCCATGAGTGGGGCGACCGTCTCATTCAAAATTTTATCGCTTTACCCGCCTAACCACGGATGTTTAGACCCCGCGTGATTCCCGTCCTTTTATTGAAAGACAAGGGATTGGTAAAATCAGAAAAATTTAAAAATCACCGGTATGTAGGTGACCCAATCAACGCTGTTAAGATTTTTAATGACCTAAAAGCCGACGAGCTCGTTTTTTTGGATATTTTGGCTACTGCCGAAAAACGCTCCATCTCGCCAGAGTTTGTCCGCAGGGTAGGAGATGAAGCCAATATGCCATTTGCGGTGGGCGGCGGAATTCGTTCCATCAAAGAAATCAAAGCCCTTATCAATGCTGGAGCCGAAAAAGTGGTCATCAATACCTACGCCGTCGAAAACCCTGCTTTCATTAAAGAAGCCTCCGAAGAATTTGGGAGTTCAACCATCGTGGTTTCTGTCGACGTCAATCAAAGGTTTTTGCGAAAACAACAGGTTTACACGGCCGCAGGAACCAAGTCGACGGGCTTTAGCCCAGTGGAGTGGGTGCAAAAAATGCAGGATTGTGGAGCAGGAGAAATCATCATTAACTCTATTGAGCACGATGGTACTATGCAGGGGTATGATTGGAAGCTAGTCAAGGAAGTAGCCGAAGCCGTCGAAATTCCAGTGGTGGCTCTAGGGGGGGCTGGAAGCTTGAATGACTTCACCCGCGCTGTTCGTGAATCGTACGCCTCGGCGGTTGCGGCGGGGTCATTGTTTGTGTTTCATGGTCCTCGAAAGGCCGTTTTGGTCAACTATCCACAAAATAAAGAACTTGTACATTTATTCAGTTAAGCCATGAAAATCTGTTCGAAAGGAGTTTGGGACGACAGTCTACCAGGAATTACGTTTGACGAAAACGGGGTTTCTAACTTTGGGAAATTGCAGGAAAAAATGATGCAGGAGTATCCCCGAGGCGAGCAGGGTACAAAAGACTGGGAACAGCTGGTGCAAGACATGAAAACCGCGGGACGGGGAAAAAAATATGATTGCATTGTGGGGGTGAGCGGCGGAGTGGACAGTTCTTACCTGCTGCATATTGCAAGTCGCTACGGCTTGCGGCCGTTGGCTGTCAATCTGGACAATGGCTTCAACAGTGAGATTGCCGTGCAGAATATTTTCAAAGTAACAACCAAACTGAAGATTGATTTAGAAACTTATGTGGTTGATTATGAGGAGATGAAAGACCTTTTGCGGGCGTATATGAAGGCTGTAATTCCGTGGATTGACGCTCCTACCGACTTGGCTATCAAGGCAACGATGTACAAAATCGCGAACCAAGAAGGGATAAAATACATCCTTCGCGGCAATGATTTTAGATCGGAAGGCAAGCAGCCCAAAGAATGGACCTATGCCGATGCCAAACAATTACTCTTTATTCATAAAAAATTTGGGTCAGGGGTTCGGCTTAAAACCTATCCTTTGCTCACGCTGCCCAAAATGATTTATTCGGGCCTGCTCAAAGGCATCAGGGATATTAGGCCTTATTATTTTTTGGATTACCAAAAACAAGAAGCTAAAAAAATGTTGATGAAGGAATACGACTGGAAGGATTACGGTGGTCATCACCACGAAAATCTGTTTACAAAATTTGCCATGGCGTATTGGTTGCCCGAAAAATTCGGCATCGACAAACGTAAAATCAACCTGTCGGCGCAGGTGCTGAGTGGGGCCTTGTCGCGGGCGGAAGCAATGACCCGTCTGAGTCAGCCTTTTGCCCCCAAAGAAGAGCTGGAAAATACCCGCGAGTATATAATGAAAAAACTAGAGCTTAGTCCAGATGAGTTTGCAACTATCTGGAAATCAGAAAATAAAAATGCATTTGATTATCCATCTAATTACAGCCTGATGTTCCGGTTGGTCGATACTTTCAGTCCCCTTTTGAAAAAATTCTACTCCTTCAAACCCATGTCTATCACCGCGCGTGAAGTGATTGACGGGACCGCCGAGCCCGTTCGTTAATTTAAGTCAAATAAGTGACGTAAAGTTGAAATGTTTGTCAAAAAAACGCTGCAAACATCAACTATCCTGAATGAATATCCTTTTCTACTTTGGGCATCCTGCACAGTATCTTTTTGTAAGGGAGACTCTCAAACGATTGACTTACGCAAATCGTCATCAGATAAGGATTTTGATTAAGACCAAAGATGTACTAGAGGATTTGTTGCGCAACGATGGCATGGAATACACCAATATATTGCCGCAGATACGCGGTAATTCCCGGGCTTCGATTGTATTGAGCCTTCTTAAAAGGACTTTTTCAATGCTGCCGATTGTGTTTAAATTTAAACCTGACTTGTTGATTGGTACGGATGCCACGATTGCGCAGTTGGGTAAATTGCTGAACATCAATAGGATTACAATAACTGAAGATGATTATGAAGCAATAAAACATCTGGGAGACTTGGCCTATCCGTTTACCCAAACGATTCTGTGCCCAAATGTATGTGATGTGGGTAAGTGGGGCACTAAAAAAGTGGGATACGATGGTTACATGAAACTTGGATACTTGCATCCTGCGGTATTCACCGTCAATAACGATGTGTTGAAAAAGTATGGTTTTGTCAAAAAATATATACTGATTCGTTTATCGCAATTGAATGCACACCATGACTTTGGGATAAAAGGCCTCAACGAGAACTTGCTTGATACGATAATTAAAATGGCTGAATATGCTGGTTATCAGGTATTTGTTTCTGCGGAAGGCGGCATTGATGATAAATATGAAAAGTATCAATTATGTATCAATCCCAACGATATGCATCATGTTTTAGCAAACGCTCAAGTACTGATTTGCGATAGCCAAAGCATGACCATGGAAGCGGCTATGTTGGGCGTCCCTTCGTTAAGGTATAGTAGTTTTGTGGGCAAAATCTCGGTTTTGGAAGAACTTGAACACACTTATCAGCTCACCGTTGGCATTGCTCAAGGCGATGATGCGCAGCTAATGAAACACTTGCATAGCATGCTTAGCGACAAGGATATAAAAGAAAAGTACCAAGCAAAAAGGGCAAAAATGTTGACTGATAAAATTGACGTTACGGCGTTCATGGTTTGGTTTATTGAGAATTATCCCCGTAGTAAAAACCAATTGAAAGAAGACCCAGCGAGTCAAAACCAATTCAAAAAGCTGAAAGTATAAGCAAAAAATCGAAGGTGAGAAGTTCATATTACAGCCTTAAAAACCCCGAAAAAAGCCAACTTGAGCCGATTGAAAAATTTGTAAAGTCGCACCCAAACGCTAACTATTTTCAATCGAGTCTCTTTTTTTTTACCTGTAAATATTCAAAGTCAGTTACTCCAATGTATTATGTGGCCTATGATGAAAATTATGCTGTAACGGGGGTAATGCTGGCTTTTAGGCAAGCACAATACCAGATATTTCCGCTCAATTTTTTATCGGCTCGGAGCATTATTTGGGGTGGGCCATTGGTGCAACACAACGACTTGGAGGTATACAAGGGACTTTATCAAATATACCAGAAAGAGCAATCTTTTGCCATTTATACCCAAGTTCGCAACCTTTCGGCCCCAAGTGCCTTCCTTAATGTAATGCGTGACTTGAACTATACCTACGAAGAGCATTTAAACATCATCGTTGACCTAGAAAAAACGGAAGAGCAACTGTGGGCCGAGGTTCATTCCAAACGAAGAAATGAAATCAGACGGGCGCAAAAAGAAGGCACAACGGTGGAGTTGAGCAACACCCCAGATACAATCGCTAAGTGCTATTTGATTTTGAAAACAGTATACCAACGCGCCAAACTACCGCTGCCGAGCATAGACCATTTTGAGGCGCTATTTCAGAACAGCACCCAAGAAGAAGGGCTGCGGATTTTTGTTGCTAAGTATGAAGACAAGATAATCGGTTGTATGTTTTGTTTGGCGTATGGCACTACCCTGTTTGATTATTACGCGGGTGCTTACCAAGAAAATTACGATAAATACCCCAACGACTTACTGCCGTGGGAGGTTTTTAGATGGGGCAAACGGAATGGGTTTACGCGGTTTGATTTCGGAGGGGCTGGCAAACCTGGAGTGCCGTACGGGGTAAGGGAATACAAAAAAAAATTTGGGGGTGAGATGGTGAATTATGGACGTTTTGAAAAAGTCCATTTCCCGATGCTTTATGGGTTGGTGATTAAAGCGTTCAATCTTTGGAGGGTTTTGAAAAAGTGATTATCCCCCGTTTTAAGTACGCTTATTCTCTGAAAGACGTTTTTTTAGGCGTAAAAAACGTACTCAGAGACGGAAATGTAACCGTTCCACTCTTTCAAACCTTATTTCCAGAAGCGCAAATACACCTGACGGAGAGCGCGGCAAGTGGTATAAAATATGCATTAGAGGGTTTTGGTTTTAAAAAAAATGCCCGTATCGGAGTGCAGCCCTATACCTGCTCTTCGGTTTTGGGGGCGATTGTAGCGGCAGGATTCACCCCTTTTTTTATTGATATTAATCAAAACCTTTCGCTCAATATCGAGGCGTTGAAGTCCAAAGTAACCGACATTGACGCGCTGATTGTCACCCACACATTTGGTTTTCCCGCCGACATCGCTGAAATCAAAGCCATTGCCTCCCATCTGCCTGTCATTGAAGATTGTGCCCACGCTCTTTTTAGTCAGTACGAGCACCGTTTCGTGGGTACTTTTTTTGATGCCGCTGTTTTTTCATTCGGTAACGGTAAATTTCCGTCGCTTGGAGGCGGAGGAATGTTGGTGATTAACGACCCAGACCTGAACGAACGGATAAAAGAACGACTTTCGACGTTGCCTAAACCCACTTTGTGGCAAGAGCTAACACAAATTGTTAAATCGTACGCTAAAGCAGTGATGTATGCGCCGCTGCCACAGTGGATAATGAATAAAATATTGAGTGAACCCTACCTTAATAATCGAAATAAGACGATAATTAGCCGTGGGAATCAGGAGTTCAATATCTTTAAAAGCATCGAGTGGAGTTTGCCAGCCAAATTGGAGGAAGCCCCAAAAAATGCCGTTGTTCAGCGCGAAAACGGCGCCTATTTAGCCCAAATGCTCAGGGGAAACTATGAATTTTTGACGCCATACCAAAGTAAAGTCAATTATTTTGCCTTTGTACTAATCGAAGAAGAACGAGACCGTCTAAGTCGTTATTTGAAGGAGCGGGGTATTATGAGTGGCAAACATTTTCAACACGCGTTGGCTTGGGCGATGGCTTATGGTTATGCACCTGGCAGCTGCCCTGTATTTGAAAAACAAGTCAATCATGTTTTGACGATTCCGTGTAATTATGGCTTGAATAAGCGCGATTTAGACCGAATAACCCATTGTTTATTAGAATTTCGAAAATTAAACCCTCAATGAAAACCATTCTTGTTGATATAAACCATCCCGCTCACGTGCATCTCTTTAAGTATTTTATACAGGAGATGAAAGCACGAGGGTATCGGGTGATAGTGACGGCCAAAGAAGTAAAAGTCATCATGCGCCTATTGGAAGCGTATAATATAGAATACATAAAAGTTGGACAAAAAAAAGACTCTCTCTCGCTTAAATACATCTATGAGTTTTTTCATTTGCTAAAAGTATTGGGGATTGTGTGGAAGCATCGTGTGGACTATGGCATCGGAATTTCGATGGTGCTACCTATTCTTACAAAAATAACGCGGATGAAAGTGATTGCGCTGGACGATGACGACCTGACCGTAACGCCGACATTTGCCAAAGCCATATCTTTTGCCTCGATCATTCTCAATCCAAGTGCGTTGTCGTTTGAAGACCGAGGCCCCAACCGAATATGCCACCCGAGTTTTCATGAACTTGCTTACTTGCATCCCAATCGTTTTGAACCGCAGGTCAGTGTGCTTAAGGAGTTGGGCATTGAGCCAGGCGAGACTTTTTTTATCATGCGTTTCAACGTATTTAAGGCGCACCATGATGCGGGCGTTAGGGGGTTGGATATTGCTCAAAAACTTCGTATTATTGAACTACTCAAACCCTTTGGGAAGATTTTTATTACAACCGAGCGCGATATTGAACCTGAAATAAAGGAGTATCAATTGCCCGTGGCACCCGAAAAAATCCACTCTCTCATGTATTTTGCGACGCTGTTTGTGGGGGATAGTCAAACCATGATTTCGGAGGCAGCACTCTTGGGAACGCCCGCCATCAAATTAAACTCTTTTGCGGGAAGGCTATCTATCCCGAACGAAATTGAAGAAAAGTACGCCTTGTGTTATTCATTTCTGCCCAATCAATTTGAGGAGATGATAGCCTTGATTGACCGACTGGTTCACCAAAAAAATCTGAAGGAAGATTGGGCGTTGCGTAGGCAAAAAATGCTCACGGATAAGGTAGACCTCACCGATTTTCTGGTGCGATTAGTGGCTCATTATCCCGAAAGTATTCGGATGGTAAAAGAAAATCCTGACCGTCGGGTAAGCGTTGCTCAATAAGTTTTACGCTCAATATTTTTAGGCCCCAAAAATGGATTTTACCCTACGCCTTTACCGAAAATTGTTAGAAAGCCTCATCGCTTCAAATTACCATTTTCAAACATTTGAAGATTTTCTTACTTCACCACAAGAGCGTGCCATTGTGCTGCGTCACGACGTTGATTTGTTGCCCCGAAATTCTCTAGCGTTTGCCGAAATTCAGAAGGAATATGGCCTCTCAGGCTCCTATTATTTTAGGGCGGTGGAAGTAAGCTGGGACGACAAAATCATTCAACGGATAGCCGATTTGGGCCATGAAGTAGGCTATCATTATGAGTGTCTGACTACCTGCCGGGGAGACATTCAAAAGGGATTGGTTGATTTTGAGCAAAATCTTGAGCGGCTGCGAAAATTGGTGCCCGTTTCCACGATTTGTATGCACGGAAGTCCACTTTCAAAATTTGACTCCCGCGACCTGTGGAAATTTCACTCTTATCGTGATTTCGGCATTATTGGCGAGCCGTATTTTGACGTTGATTTCAGCAAAGTACTTTACCTGACCGATACGGGCCGCCGATGGGACGGCGATAAAGTCAGCGTAAGGGACAAAGTGGGTAGCAAAAATCATCCTTTTAAAACCACACGCGACATCATGGCGGTGGCGAATGCAGGCCAGTTGCCCGCCCAAATTATGTTTACTTTTCACCCCCAACGCTGGGATGACCATAGTGTGCCGTGGGTGAAGGAATTGGTGCTTCAGAACGCCAAAAACGTCATAAAAAAATATTTTTTCGTCAAAAATACCTGAGTGAGCTACATGCTGAAACTCCTGACCATTATCGGGGCGCGCCCCCAAATCATTAAATCGGCCGCCATCAGTCGAGCGATTAAAAATCATTATGCACCCAGTATTAAAGAAGTGGTAGTACACACAGGACAGCATTATGACGAACGTATGTCGGCGATTTTCTTTGAAGAATTGCAAATTCCCCTGCCCGATTATAACCTAGGGGCTGGTTCGGGCAAACACGGTGAACAAACGGCCCGGATGATTGCGGGGATTGAAACCATTTTGGAGAACGAACAACCCGACTTTATGATTATTTACGGCGATACCAACTCCACCTTGGCTGCCGCCGTGGCTGCTTCCAAAATCCACGTACCTGTGGTGCATATTGAAGCGGGATTGCGGTCATTTAATAAAAAAATGCCCGAAGAAATCAACCGGATTTTGAGCGACCATGTCTCTACTTATTTGTTTCCACCCACCCAAACGGGCTTGGATAATCTTAAAAACGAAGGCTTTCGGGTCGATAATCGGCCACCCTACACCATCGACCGACCGGGCGTGTTTAACGTGGGCGACGTGATGTACGACAATACCCTTTTCTTTAGTAAAGTAGCGGATAAAAATACCGACATTCTCGAGAAGGAGGGGTTGCAGAAAAAGCAATTTTTGCTCGTTACGCTGCATCGAAACACCAATACCGACGATGCCACGCGTCTGAACGCTATTTTTCGGGCGTTGTTAGAAATTGCAAATTCAGGGAACGAAACCCTCGTTTTGCCGCTTCATCCGCGTACTGCCAAACAGATGGAGATTCTGTTGGAGGCCGAGTTGCGTCGTGAAATTAGCAGCAATCCTGCCATTTTGTTGCTCCCGCCAGTCTCGTATTTGGAAATGATTCAATTGGAAAAATACGCAAAACTGGTACTGACCGACTCGGGTGGGGTGCAAAAAGAAGCCTATTTCTTGAAAACGCCGTGCCTCATCCTGCGCGCTGAAACCGAATGGGTTGAAATTGTGGAAAGCGGGGCCGCCGTACTTTGCGATGCCGACGAAACCCGCATTTTAGATGCATACCGCTATTTTATGAGCAATCCCGAAAGCAGCTTTCAAACCATTTATGGTGATGGAAGTGCGGCCGAAAAAATACTGAATCTACTCCTCACTGGAGCAGGAGCGAC
Organism: Runella salmonicolor; assembly: GCF_024158025.1. Classification (NCBI taxonomy): domain Bacteria; kingdom Pseudomonadati; phylum Bacteroidota; class Cytophagia; order Cytophagales; family Spirosomataceae; genus Runella; species Runella salmonicolor. Next base: position 468,219 of record NZ_JAMZEL010000001.1, on the reverse strand, counting down.
AACCTAAATAATATGCTTTTCGTAAAATCACCCAAACAAGCCGATACCCTTACGTTTTGCTACGTAGTTCTTTTATTTGCGCTTGCGGTTTTGCCCATCAACGGTAAAGATTCTGCATCTATCAACAACACGTATGTCTTGCCAGAGTTGCGTTTAGACTATCTGCTTCATTCATTTTTGCTCGTTCCTTGGATGCCGATTCGGGTATTATATGCCGAAACTAACCGTCTCAAAGAGCTTTTATGGCTTGCTTGCGGAGTAGTTTTAGGGATAACGACCGAAGTTGTCCAGTATTTTTTGACTTACCGAACCTACAATGTCATTGATTTGGCCGCTAACCTGCTCGGGGTATTTATCGGGGCTGCTCTTTGGCAAATTATTCAACCTATTTATAAAAAATAAATCAGATTCTGGTTTTCTATTGAAGCTTAAACCTCTCCGAAGTTATGATGAAAAATAAAACGTCACTTTTCCTAATTGCCTGTTGGTGTTGTGGTTATACATCTTTTGCCCAGAACCCTCTCAAAGGAGCTAAGTACGCCGTTGAAGCGGGGGCTTTTGCTTCTACGGCCGAATCTAACCCTTTTTGGGTGCGCTCAAACCAGTTTGGGGAGGTGCCTCTGGGCAGCCCTGCGTTCTCGCTTCGAGGCGAGTTGAAAAAAGACTATGACAGCCTGAGGAATGCAAAAGCCAAGCGTAAACTCCAGTTCGGCTATGGTGCAAGAGCCGTGGCAAATGTTGGCGAAAACAGCCGCTTTTTCTTTTCTGAATTTTACGGCAAAGCCCGCTATGGAGCCTTCGAATTCTACGCGGGACGTCGGAAAGAGATTGTTGGACTCGTCGATAGTACCCTCAGCATGGGTTCGTATACATGGTCTGGCAATGCCCTCCCGATGCCGAAAGTCCAAATTGGATTGTTTAACTACGTGCCTTTACTTAAAAATGGGTTAATTTCGTTCAAAGCCAATTTTGCGCATGGCTGGTTTGGGTCGGGAGATTCTACCGCGAAATATTTTCTTCACCAAAAAAGTGCCTATTTCCGACTCGGAAAACCCGCCTGGAAAATGAAGTTTTATGCAGGAATCAACCATCAGGTGCAGTGGGGAGGCAGGCCAACGGTACCGTTTATCCAGAGCGGCACCAATTCGCTTATCACCAATTATGGCAGTGATTTGGAAGCTTTCATTCACGTGGCTACGGGCATCAGCCTTCAGGCACTGGGCTACTACAAAAAAAGCGGGCGAGTCTCTGGTGAAGGTGGCAACCGATTGGGCAATCACTTGGGAACGGTCGATATTGGGTTGGAATATGAAAATGAAGCAACCAAGTGGTTTTTTTATCGTCAATCCATTTATGAAGACGGCTCCCTCTTTGTGTTAAGCAGTATTGCTGATGGGCTGTTGGGAGCGTCGATTGAGTTGAAAGAAGCTAATCAGGGCGTAAAAAAAATTGTGTTAGAATATTTGAATACTTCCAATCAAGGAGGAAATCTGCAATCTGGAAATCAAACCGCGTTTATTCCTGAATTGAGGGGCGCCGACGATTATTTCAACAACGGGACCTACGAAGAAGGTTGGGTGTATCGCAGACAAACCATCGGTACTCCTTTTATCATGCCACTCAGCGCATCTACGGGCGTTACGCTCAAAGATTTAATCGGTGACTTTCAGCCTAAATCGCCCGTTATGCCCGACATGATTATCAATAATCGGGTCAAAGCGTGGATGTTGGGGATTCATAGCCGAATAAGTCGGGTAAATCTTCTGACCCGCGTATCGTATTCTCAAAATTTTGGCAAATACTATTTGTACTCACGGGTGTTGTTGGCCCCTATTGAGTTGAATCAAGTGTCGGTACAGCAGCAAGTTTCGTTTTCGGTAAAAAAATACACCATCAATGCCATTGTTGCGTACGACAATGCTGGGCTTCTCGAAAATAACATCGGCGGGAGTCTGGTGGTAAGAAGGGAGTTTTAATTCTGCATGGCAGGACGAACTTCCATCAAAATCTATTCTTAACTTTTTTCCTTCTAAAAATGAATATGCAAACCATAAAATATACAAACGCGGCGTGCCGACTCTGGACTTTTATTCTACTGGTGAGTACTGGCACTTCTTTCACGAGTATGGCTCAAAACACCGAAGGTGCTGACTCACTCATCTACAAAAGAAGGGTGTTGATGAGCGAAGTACTTCAAAAAGGAGTCAGAGTCAAGAAAAAAAACTTTGAAGAATTATTAAAAAACAACCCTAAAGCTCTACAAAACTACCGATTAGGGAGTTATATTCGGCCTTTAGGACCGTTGGTGTCGATTGGCGGCATAGGATTATGCTACGTGGCCATCAAAGGAAAGCCCGCCTCGGCGGTGGTTGAAGGTACAGTTCACAACTATACTATTCGGAGTTTGCCGTTGCTGGTGGCTGGGGTTGGGGCATTTGTGGGCGGTATTTGTATCATTGAGTTTTCGCATGAACTTCAATCCAACGCGGTTAAAGCCTATAATTCGAGCCTCGGTGCAAGAAAAACGACCCTTTTGCAAAAAACAAAATTCGGGATTACGCCTACTGGAAATGTGGGCTTTTACGCCCGATTTTAAAACAGATTTTCTCCCTCAAAAAGCTCCTGCATTCATCGTTTTTTGACTTCTTACGTATTCTCTTTAGGTTTTCTTCAGGGTATTTTTGGACGCAATTAGGTCCAGTCATCCAGATTTATTTTACTTTTGTCCCACAAAAGTTGTGGTTTTCTGTGCCGTGCTGGTATATATTTTGATGCTGCGTCTTTTCAGAATGAAGTATACTCTCGGTCGCCTTTTTTTTACATTTGTTAATGACGTCACCAGCTCCCCTTTTTTCTCCATTACAGGCAAGTCTTGACAACTTAAGTGCTGAATTAAAGTTATTGATTAAGTGCCGGACGAACGAACCCGTAGAAGCAGAAGAGCTTAACGCGATTAACTGGCCCCTTTTTTTACAGTTGGTAAAAAGCCACCGCATGATTGGAGGTTTGTACCCTATTATTTACGAAAATGAATGGCTACCCGTTGAGGTAAAAGAGCGGCTGAAAACAATTTATAATCAAAACAAGCTGCGAATGCTCACCTTTACGGCCGAGCTTTTGCACATCAGTAAAGCATTTCAAAAAAACGGAATCAATTCTATTCCCCTGAAAGGCCCGATGCTTTCGTATGTGTACCATGGGGATTTTATGCAGCGGGTATGTCACGACATTGACTTGCTACTTGAGCCTGCGCAAATCGAAAAAGCCTATTCGATTTTGTACGATGAAGGCTACCGGATGATGGAGGAAGTTTACGCTACGCCCAAACAAAAAGAGGTGTATCTGGCCAATTTTCATCATTACTGCTTGTACCATGAAACCAAAGATATCATCGTAGAGTTGCACTGGCGGCTATTGGCTACCCAAAATATTCTTACGTTTCCGAATGCAGAGTTATGGAAAAACGCATGGATAGAAAAAATCTCGGGTATCAACATTCGGTTGCTTTCCAAGTACGACAATTTCCTGTATTTATGCGTTCATGGGGGGCAACACCAATGGAAACGGCTGTTTTGGCTCAACGATATTGCCGTTGTCATCCAAAAAGAGGAGCCAAGATTTATCACCGAAGCCTATGATTTGTCTAAACAAAGGGGAATCGGTAACTACGTTTTACAAGCTCTGCAACTGGCTTCTACGCTGTATAAAATCATCCTGCCAGCATCCATTATTGAGGAAATAGCCCGCAAAGATTCCGTGTCGCATTTGTCCAAAATTGCACTGGTGCACATGAATGCTTTGTTGTCTCTTGATAAACAGGAGCCTTTTTCGCTAAAAACCTTGAGAGAAAAAGTGTCTCGTTTTTGGTTGCATTATACCTCTTCTTATTATTACGGAGATTTGAAAAATGTGGTTCATGAAGCAAAAGTATACTTCATAAATCCCGCCTATTGGTCGGTGTTTGCATTTCCCGACAAGGTGTTTTTGCTGAATTACGTAGCGGCGCCTTTTCTTTGGGGGTATCATTTCTTTCAAAAATTCAAGAAATCGGATTTGTAGCGGATGAGAAAAGCGGAGGTCAAGGGCATTTTGCCCTTTTTTTATGCCTAAACTTTAATTATAAGGTGAAAAATGTGAATTATTTTGGGTAAAAAGAGCCTGATTGCCCATTTTACTGTCAGCAGTTTCTGTACCTAAACCCAATGCTTTTCTTCCCAAAATAAAGATGAAAGATTTCTTTACGCTTCGTCGTAAGTCCATGACGCTCGGTACGGGGTTGTTGTTATTGTACGCCCAAAGTTGTAGTATTCCTCAAAAAAAAATAGCGTCAAAAGAGGTATTTGCGGACCACGTTCGGACCACCGAATTCCAGACGCCCGAGCAAGAAAGGCGTGGGTTTAAGTTGCCACCGGGGTTTGAAATTACCCTCTTTGCGTCGGAGCCTCAGATTACCAAGCCCATCAACATGGAGTTTGATGACCGTGGCCGATTGTGGGTTACACATTCGTCGGAGTATCCGATGGCAGCGGCACCAGAGAAGGGAAACGATAAAATTACCATTCTGGAAGATACCAACGGCGATGGCAAAGCCGATAAATTTACCGATTTTCAGGATGGATTAAATATCCCAATCGGCATCATGCCCGTAGCCGACGGGGCTATTGCGTATAGTATTCCCAACGTATATCATTTTACGGACACCAACAACGACGGCAAAGCCGATAAACGCAAGGTGCTTTACGGTGAGTTTGGCTACAAAGATACACACGGCATGGTGAGCAATTTTATGCGGGGCTTTGACGGCTGGGTGCATTCTTGCCACGGATTTACCAATACGTCCAAAATTGAGGGCACCGATGGTGACTCCGTCACGATGACTTCTGGAAACACTTTTCGTTTTCGCACGGATGGGCGCCGTGTAGAGCAGACCACTTTCGGACGCGTCAATCCTTTCGGTTACGCGTTTGACGAAAGAGGGTTTTTGTATTCTGTTGACTGCCATTCTAAGCCTATTTATCAACTCATCAAAGGCGCTGATTATCCGCATTTTGGTAAGAAACCAACTGGCATTGGATTTGGTCCCGAAATGATGAGCTATGAGCTGGGGTCAACGGCACTTTCGGGTTTAGTGTATTATGTCGGAGAACAGTTTCCTGCCGAGTACCGCAACAGTTTCTATAACGGCGACGTGGTTACCTGCAAGATAAATCGCAATACGGTCACGTTCAAAGGCTCCACGCCCGTATCTAAAAAAGAAGCCGATTTTTTGGTAAGCGACGACCCGTGGTTTCGACCAGTGGATGTCAAAGTCGGCCCCGACGGAGCGCTCTACATCGCAGATTTTTATAATCGCATAATTGGTCACTACGAAGTAGCCCTCAATCACCCCAAACGGGACCGGACCAGCGGGCGGATTTGGAAAATTACCTACAAAGGCAATCAACCTCACCGCGATATGCCTGTCAAAGATTGGTCAAAAGCGACGATGGACGAGCTTATTGCGGGCTTGCAGCACCCACAACTGAACGTACGATTGAAAATAGCGGACCGCTTGGTGGATGTTTGGAAAGAAAAAGCCGTTGCTCCCGTGAGCCAAATGATGGCTTCGCTGGGTATTGATAACCGCGCGTTTGTGCATGGGTTGTGGGTGTTGCAACGATTAGGAGCTGTTCCTGAATCACTCCTCACCAAAGCCCTCAATCACCCTGACCCCACGGTGCAGGTACACGCGTTTCGGCTGTTTTCGGAAGCCGAAATGCTCTCTGACGCGCACCGCACGATAGTGATTGGGGCCTTGTCCAACAAAGACCCATTTATTCGACGCATTGCGGCCGAAATACTGACGCGTTTTCCGAAAGTAATGAACATGAAACCGTTGATGGCTTTGTACCAACAAACCAACGAAGAGGATTCACATTTGAAATACACGACATTGTTGGCCATTCGGACGAATTTGGCGGCCAAGGGGGTGATTCGGGAGGTGGCTGCAACAAAGTGGAACGAAGACCAACGGAGCGTGCTCGTAAAGGCCGCGCGCGACATTCCTTCCGCCGACGTGGCGACGTTTGTGTGGGATTACCTCATGACGCATGACTTGACCGCTGAGGAATTGGATAAAAACCTTGAATACCTGGGCCGTTATGGCTCAGCGGCACAATTGAACGAAATGATATTGCGGATTCAAAAAAGTTTTGCGACTGATTTGGACGGACAATTTATGCTGTATAATTCGTTGCGTAGGGGCGTGGCGCAGAGTGGTTTGAAGGTAACTGCGCCCCTTCAGGAATGGGGAGCAACGATGGCAAGACACTATCTGGAACTGCCAATTGCGGAAAAAGAGACGGCAGCACTCACCACGCGCCGCGTGCAGGCTGTAGAGATTGCGAGTGAATATAAAATGGCGTTGTCGGTACCTTTTTTCCAAAAAATAGTGGCTACCAAAAGCGTTGATACCAAGGTGCGCGTAGCCGCCGCCAATGCGCTGATGAGTCTTTCGCCGCAGGAGAATGTAACCTTGCTCGGTGAGGTTTTTCTGGATCGCTCGGAGCCGATTGCATTGCGAGAGAGATGGGTGTCGGCCTTGGCTCGTGCGGCCTCTCCCGAAGTTCTTGCATTGTTGGAAAAAGGATTTATTGGCAGTGCGCGCAGTTTACAGGTGGGCATCGCGGCGGCATTGGCCAATTCGGAGGCGGGAATTGATCGGTTAATTAAAGCCTTAAAAGAAGAAAATGTCAATGCCGACGTACTGGCCGAGGTAGCCGTCAAAGAGCGTTTAGCGGCCAAGGCAAGCCCCACCCAGCAGGAGCAATTGAACCAACTGACGGCGGGTGGACTCAATGAATTTGAAGAAAGGCAAAAGCTGATTCAAAGTCGATTGCTAGGCTTTGAATCGGCCAAAGCCTCTCCCGACGTGGGGCGGGCGGTATTTACCCAAAATTGCAGTACCTGCCATCAAATCAAAGGCGTGGGCGGTTTGATTGGGCCGCAGTTGGACGGCATCGGTAACTGGGGGCAAAAAGCACTTGCTGAAAAGATACTTGACCCGAATCGGAATATTTCGGAGGCGTTTCGGAGTTATAATATTACTTTAAACAACGGTCAATCCATGACGGGCCTTTACCGCCGTACCGAAGGGCAAATGATGGTCTTTGCCAATCCATCAGGACAAGAGTTTTCGGTGGCTAAAAACGATATGAAAGAATACAAAGCTTCCAAATATACCCTCATGCCCGACCAATTCAGGAGCGTTATTCCCGAAAAAGATTTTTATGCGTTGCTAGGGTTTTTGCTCAAAACGAAATAGTTAGCCTAACACCGAAACGGCATCCCGAAAAAGCGTAGACATTTCTTCTGCGCTTTTTCTATTTTTGCGCCTATGAACCTTTCTGTTTACGCCCAGCAATACCGCCAAGACCTCCTTCAGCGACTTGTTCCGTTTTGGACGGAATTCAGTTTGGACACGATTCATGGGGGCTATATCTGCGTGATTTCGGGAAAAGGAGAGGCGATTACGTTTGATAAGTGGATTAAATGGCATGGTCAACAGGCCTGGGCTTTTGGGAAATTATACCAACTCACCCAGCAGGCTGATTTTCTGCGATACACTCTTCAAGGGGCTGATTTTTTACTTCATTTCGGAGCCGATACCAAAGATAATTGGTGGGAAATTGTGGACTGTACAGGACGTGGAGTGCTGGATGCATCGGATGCAGGGGCCGAGGCGGCTGCGGTGGCGGCGTGGAGCTTGGCGCATGAACTGACGGGTGAAGAAGCCTACGCCGATTCGGCTAAAAAGACGTTGACAAAAGCCGTTCGCCGCCGTGAAAAAGGACTGCAAAAACGAACTGAGGCTATTTTTGCAGGGCGTCAGTTAAAAAATATCGGAGAATTAAGCGCTTTGGCGAAGGCCCTGACGGCCTCTCAAAAGCTCATGGGCGAAAAAACATTTCGTGAAAAAGGGGAAGCGTTGCTACACGAATTGACCAAGCATTTTTGGGAGCCTCGTGCCAACATTGTGCTCGAAAATGTGTTTCCCGAAGGAGGCTATTCCGATTGTTTATTGGGCCGAAGAATCCATCCTGGGCGTGTGTTTGAGGCATTTAATGCTTTTTATGAATTAACCAAAGTGCTCAACAAACGCCGCATCCGTCAGCAATTGGCGCAGCACATTTTGCACCTGGCTGATACTACTTGGGACGATGCTTACGGGGGCTATTTTCATTGGTTAGATGTAAAAAGTCTGCCGGCATCCGAGCCAGAGGCCTACTATAAATACGCATGGGTGCAGCTCGAAGCCGCAACGGCTCTATTGCGGGCCTATCAGGTGTTGCAAGACCGAACCCTACTCAAGCATTGGCAGCGGGTGAATGATTATCTGTGGCAACATTTTCGCGATAATTCTAAAGAAGGGGAATGGGTAGGTGTGTTGAGCCGCCATGGAGAACCCCTCTTTACGCTTAAAGCTACTCCCGAAAAAAACGCTTATTATTCCGTCAAAAACCTGCTAGAAAGTGCTGATTTACTGGATGTTTTGATAGATAAGTAGGGGCGGGCTTTACTTCTGCCCACCTTGTGTCTGCCCAAAAACGTTGGAATGGCCCAACGTTTATTACAAATCTCGCTTCATCAAAACGTAATTTTCCTTCTTGTATCGAATAATTTATTCTGGCCGTTATTGCGTATCAAAACGAGGATTTCGTAGGTGCCTGGGGCCACCGATGCGCGGTGCATAGAGGCCGTAAAGCCTTTGTCCCAATACCAACCACGACGAATGAAGGTTTTCAGAGGCAATGGGCGTTGGGTGCCAGCGGCCATGTAGGTATGCTTAGCCGATTGGAGCATGATGTACGCCCCGTCGTCGAAGTCGCGTGTGGGCCGAATGAAATCTTTGTGATAATCAATCGTCAGGATATCCCCCTTAAAATATACCGAATCAAGAAGAAAGGGCTCTTTGGGCATGGCCGTTTCTGGGGTGGTTTCGAAAAACAAATTGGGTTGATACAACCGCTGGATTTGCCTAAAATCCTCGCCTGTCAAATCAAACATTTTTAATCCCAACAAATCATCGTTATACATTGAATTGAATTCCTGAACCACCGCTGCCCGACGATTATTGACCGCTGGCGCCACGGCGTAGTATAAAATTAACAGGTTGAAAACAACGCTCAGACCGATTGTTGAGGGCAAAAGCCATTTTTTTGAGTCGCGAAGCCAATGAATTAATAGCAAATATCCAACCACCAACAACCACGTTGGGTACATCCTGTAGCGGCCTTTAAACATCCCAATGAGGCCATCTCCTTCGGCGCGTTTGTAGACCACACCAAGGGCCGTCAGACAAATGAAAAGTAATAAAAACAGGGTAAAAAACTGAACTTCGTTCATCTTTACTTTAACTTCAAAATGACGAATTTTTAGTCCGAAGTTTTTTAGGTCCAATGCTTTTAGCAAAAGCCACAAAACACCGCCTAATAGCACCGCACCCCAGGCTACCGAGCCCCATACCGCAAGGTTGGAAGGGGCGTACACATCTACATTGACCGATGAACCTATAAATGCCAAAAAGCAGGTAAGCGCGTGGCCATAACTGCTTGGATTGGTGAGGTCGAGGCCACTCGGGGAAGCGTGGGCGCGGGTAAGACTATAAAGCAACATAGTGGCGGCAAACGCTCCAGCCGTGATACCCGCCATTTTTTTGCGCTGCATCAGCACGAGCAGAAAGCCGCCGATGAGAAAAGTGACAAGACCGTTGCCGTAAGTAAAAGTGGCAAATAAAGAAAAAAGGAGGGCTAAAAATAGCCGTGGAAGTGTGGAAGGCGTAGCGTAAAAATAACCCGCCATCATCACAAAAAACAGTAGACCAAAGTTGCCCAGCGAACTGGTTCCCCAAAAGATATTTTCGAAAGAATGAACGCACAAGAGAATCCAGCAAACTGGAATAAAATATGCAAAAGGAAGAGAACGGCTAGGAGACGACGAAGGTATTTTTTGAAAAATAAGGAACAAAATTCCCAACTGCCCAATCCATAAACCGTTGCTTATCATCATCAGCGATTTGAGGTTGACGTGTCCGGTGAGCCCATAAGAAATGAGTACTACTGAACGCGTAAATACAATGCGATGCTCAGGAAATCCGACCGTCAGCCAATCCAGTTTTTCGTGCCAGTTGGCTGATTTTTGCCATTGCTCAATAATTTGTAAAACGTGCGTGTCATCATAAGCCACGTAATTTACATTGAGCGAGATGGCTTGAAAAAACAATAAATACAAAATGAGCGGCAATAAACACAGCGTGCGGACAACGGAACGATGCTGGAAAAGACGGTCGAAAAATTGCATACAGAAAGTTTAAAACGGCTAAAATTAGTAAGTTAGTAGCCGTGAAGGAACAGAAAAATAATAAACCCTAAATCAAAAATTGGTAAAGTATTGTTTGTTAGGAACTTATGTTTGACTGGTGACTCTATTTTTTTTAAATAATTCTGGTTCCAACTCTACCCTAAAACCTTTTTTCAAATGAAATTTTCTACATTTCTATTTTTTGGCTTTTTATTAACAATGGCAGAATCCCGAGCGCAAAACCCTTACTTAGCAACCAAAAACGGGCAGTTGGAGCTTACGCCAGCAGGTGCGTCCTTTTTGGCAAAATTGCCGCTTCACTGCATCAACACTGAATATCCCAACAAAACGGGACACACACTGGAAGCCGAAAAAGATGCTCGACTGAGTCCCAAAGAATTGCATCCGTCATTTTATGGGTGTCTGGATTGGCACTCTTCGGTGCATGGGCATTGGATGCTGGTGCGATTGCTGAAAACGTTTAAAAATCTGCCCGAAGAAGCGCAAATTCGTCATATTTTGAACGACAGCTTTGCTCCCGATAAGCTGAAAACCGAAGCGGATTATTTTACAAAGTACCCCTTAGCCAAAACCTTTGAGCGCACCTACGGCTGGGCTTGGCTGTTGAAGTTGGACGAAGAACTTTCTACTTGGGATGACCCGCAGGCGCGGCAATGGCACCAACACCTGCGTCCTTTGACGCAACAAGTGGTGGGGCTTTGGACCGCTTTTTTGCCCAAACAAACCTACCCAAACCGAACGGGCGTGCATCCCAACACAGCCTTTGGGTTGGTGTTTGCGCTTGATTATGCCCGAACGGTAAAAAACACCGTTTTTGAAGCGCAAATCATTCAAAAAGCCAAGGATTTTTACTTGAAAAATACCAATTCTCCCGCCTTTCAAGAACCCGATGGTTCTGACTTCCTGTCGCCGAGTTTAGAGGTGGCTGATTTGATGCGGCGTATTTTGCCCCAAGCGGCATTTTTGAAGTGGTTTAACGCCTTTTTGCCTGCCGCAGGGCTTCAAAATGTCATGAAAATGCCCATCGTGAGCGACCGAAATGACATGCAGATTGTGCATTTAGATGGTCTTTCTTTGAGCCGGGCGTGGTGTATGTTGGGTATTGCGCGGGCGTTGCCCAAAACTGATCCACGTCGCGCGTCGTTGCTCAAAAGTGCCCATACTTTTATTAATACTACGTTGCCGCAGATAACGAATGGCGGCTATGGTGGCGAGCATTGGCTGGCGTCTTTTGCCGTGTATGCTTTGGGGCAAGAATGACTCAATACACCGCATCGTAGTCGATGATGATTTCTATTTTCTCCCATTTCCCTTTTCGTACTTGCACGGGATTGATGTTCATCGCGTCGTCGAATAGGTTGGCATAGAGGCCTTTGTCTTCTTTGGTAAAAAGTGAGTAGTAGCCGGCGGGCAAGGTCACTTTAAACCGACCGATCTTGTTGGTAGTTACCTTTTGGATGAATTTGGAATTGATTTTTCGGTAAAAACCCGCGTCGTCCGCTGGTTCGGTTTGATTGGAGGGGGTGAGTTCGTAAATCAGGATTTCACGCGCAATAGGCGAGCCTTTTGGATTAGTTACCTTAACATCGGGCGAAGGCATCAGATTTCCCGAACGCCAAAGCACCGTTCCTGAAATTCCCTGAGTTATTTTTTTCTTTTGGGCCGTACAACCCGAAGAAGTGAAAAGTAAGCCAATAAAAGCGACGCTGAACAGTTGCAACACATGAAAAATCGTTGATTTTGGCATACAATTTAGGGTTTAATATTGGAAGTGCTTACCAAGCAATGACTTCCTAAACGACCATTCTATGTATCTTTTGTTTTTGCAAAAAATTTAGGCCAATTCTGCTACATAGGTCTCTGTGACTTCTTCCAAAATGTCGTTGATTTCCTGATAAGACATGGTTTCAACCAATCTCATCCGGAAAGGTTTGAAGTTGTCTAAGCCTTTGAAATAAGAAGCGTAGTGCCGGCGCATTTCTACGACTCCCGTGCGGTCGCCTTTCCAACGGATAGAAAAATCTAGGTGTTTGCGACAGGCCCGAACGCGCTCGGCAGTAGTTGGTGGCGCAAGGTGCTCGCTCGTACGCATGAAATGTTTGATTTCGTTGAAAATCCACGGATACCCAATGCTCGCCCGGCCAATCATAATGCCGTCTACGCCAAAACGATTGCGGTAGTCAAGGGCTTTTTCGGGGCTGTCGATGTCACCGTTTCCGAAAATCGGAATATTAATGCGTGAATTTTCTTTGATTCGACCAATCAGCGTCCAGTCGGCGTCGCCTTTGTACATCTGTACGCGTGTCCGTCCGTGAACCGTAAGTGCTTTGATACCAATGTCTTGCAGGCGTTCGGCTACTTCTTGTATATTTTTGGTAGATTCATCCCAACCCAGGCGCGTTTTAACCGTAACGGGCAGGTGCGTGGCTTTGACTACGGCTTCGGTCATTTTGACCATTTTTGGAATATCCTGTAATAAGGCCGCGCCAGCCCCCCGGCAAGCCACTTGTTTGACCGGACAACCGTAGTTGATGTCAATCAAATCGGGGTTTACTTTGGTGGCAATGCGGGCGCACTCGCCCATGGTTTCGATGTCGCTACCGAACAACTGTATGCCGATGGGGCGTTCGTACTCAAAAATATCCAATTTTTGTACACTTTTGGCCGCATCCCGAATCAATCCTTCCGACGACACAAATTCTGTGTACATCAAATCTGCTCCGCCTTCTTTGCATACTGCCCGAAAGGGAGGGTCAGAGACATCTTCCATCGGAGCCAATAACAGCGGGAACTCGCCTAATTCTATGTTTCCTATCTTTACCATCGTCTCAATTTTGGCATCTTTAAAATGCAAATTTCGCGTTTTTTTCTTTATCTCTGAAAATAACCTATTTTTGCGCCTTATAATTCAAAACGATGCGCAGTCTATCCACCTGAGCTTACTCGTTAAAAACGACAAATAAAGCCTCGAGGCCGTCATCGCTAGACATAAATTCAGTTTGTAAACTCATACTTTGTAAATCGTAACCAATCAATGTCTTATCTATTCACTTCAGAATCTGTGTCGGAAGGTCACCCCGATAAAGTAGCTGACCAAATTTCAGATGCGCTCATCGACCATTTCATGGCGTTTGATCCAAAATCAAAAGTAGCCTGTGAGACCCTCGTGACCACAGGACAGGTAGTATTGGCAGGAGAGGTAAATACCAAAACGTACCTTGACGTGCAGCAGATTGCCCGTGATGTGATTGCGAAAATTGGATATACCAAAGCGGAGTACATGTTTGAAGCGCACTCGTGCGGGGTACTTTCGGCCATTCACGAGCAATCAGCAGATATTAATCAGGGCGTTGACCGTCAAACGGCCGACGATTTTGAAAGCAAAGCCAACGCGCAGGGAGCTGGTGACCAAGGAATGATGTTTGGCTACGCCACCCGCGAAACCGACAACTATATGCCATTGGCGCTTGATTTGTCACACAAGATTTTGGAAGAACTGGCAGCCGTACGCCGTGAAAACAAACGCATCAAGTACCTCCGTCCCGATGCCAAGTCGCAGGTGACGATTGAGTATTCAGATACCAATAAGCCCATTCGTATTGATACCATCGTGGTTTCTACGCAGCACGATGATTTTGGGGCCGACGAAGCGATGTTGGCTACGATTCGCAAAGACATCATTACGTACGTGATTCCTCGTGTGAAAGCGAAGTTGAAGCCCTCGTTGCGTAAATTATTCAACGACCAAATCACGTACCACATCAACCCTACGGGTAAGTTCGTGATTGGCGGGCCACACGGAGATACTGGTTTGACAGGACGTAAAATCATCGTCGATACCTACGGTGGCAAAGGTGCCCACGGTGGGGGAGCGTTTTCGGGCAAAGACCCCTCAAAAGTAGACCGTTCAGCCGCCTACGCCACACGCCACATTGCCAAGAATTTGGTAGCGGCGGGTGTTTGCGACGAAGTGCTGGTGCAGGTTTCTTACGCCATCGGCGTAGCTAAACCTTGCGGTTTGTACGTAAATACGTACGGAACGGCCAAGGTAAAAGGCGAAAATGGCAAGAAATTGAGCGATGGTGAGATTGCGAAATTGGTAGAAAGTGTATTTGATTTGCGCCCTTATGCCATTGAGCAGCGCCTCAAATTGCGTAATCCTATCTATTCTGAAACGGCAGCGTATGGTCACATGGGGCGCGAGCCTAAAACCGTGACGAAGGTGTTTGAAAACGCTGGTCAACGTGCCGAAGTAGAGGTAGAGTTGTTTACTTGGGAAAAACTTGACTACGTAGACGCGGTGAAAGCAGCGTTTGGTTTGTAGACAATATATTTTTATGATTCGAACGTCGGCGAATTTACTTCGCCGACGTTTTTTTATATCAAGGTGGGCCAAAAAGAATGGCGGCGGCTTCACGCAGCGACTTGGCCTGCCGTACTTCGCGGATAATATCCCTCCACTCGTGAAAATTCAGGTAAATGACGTTTTGGGATTCAACAGGTTTCGTGATTCCGTACACGGGCGTTTCGGTCTCTTCCTGAAATGTACCAAACAGGCGGTCCCAAAGAATGAACGTTGTCCCAAAATTTTTATCCAGATAGAGCGTGTTCTTCCCGTGATGTACGCGGTGGTGGGAGGGAGTTACAAAAATATATTCAAACCAGCGAGGTAGTTTATGAATCACTTCGGTATGAATCCAGAATTGATACAGTAAATCAATCTGGTAGCAGGTAAAGGTAATCACGGGGTGAATTCCCGAAAGCCACACGGGCAAAAAGAAAATGATTTTGATGTGCTGGGTCCATGAATTTCTAAATGAGGTGGCCAAATTAAAATGTTCTGATGAATGATGCGTGACGTGGGTTGCCCACCAAATGCGCTGTTTATGCGCAATGAAATGCGCAAAATAATTGCAAAGGTCAATGCCCAAATAAGCCACCACCCACGACCACCATGTATTGGGCAAACGCCACGGAACCATTTCGTAACAAAATAAACTTATGCCCACAATCGCGGCCTTAAAAAGACCGTTGATGACAAGGCTTCCAAGGCCAATGCCCACTGATGCTTTTAAATCCTCGTGGTCGTATCGGTGGTGCGGGTCGTGTCTGACCAGCCAATATTCAACGGCAATACAAATAAAAATCAAAGGGGTAGCATACAGCAACAGCGGCTGCAAGTCTTGTTCAAACTGCTGAGGAGTCATTCCAGAAAAATGTTATGGTTTAATAGTGGGAATCGGGGCTGAAGCTTATCGACGTACGTAGATACGTTCAGAAACAGTGTGTTTGTGGGGGTGTATTGTTATGCCAAATAGCTCTATGTAACGGACTTTAGGGAGAAACCCGCTGGAAGGCTCTAACTGAACGAATATTTTCTTTAATAATGAAGCATGACCATCAATTTGGGTAATGGCAGCGGGCTTTCCTTCGTGCGATAAAACCTGTAATGGGCGGTTTTGGAAGGCATTAAGACGAATCTCAACCGACTCGTTTTCCTGCCGACTTATGTGCTGTTTGTAGCCGTACGCCAATTGCCACTGTATGGCAGAAAGTTTTTCACGTTGCCCTCTTTCTGCATAACGTATCCAATATACGTCAATGGGGTATTTTGGGTTTAATCGCTTGTTAGGTAGTAAATTAGCGTCGTATATCACCGTGTTTGCGTCGTTGCTACGCTGAATGTAAAATAGATGATTGGCCGAAGCTGGCGGCTCTGGAAAAGAGATTGTTGGAGAGTCGTCAACGACATGAAATGAGCACAGCCCAACGGCCGCAAGAATTAACGTGTAGATTTTCATAGCTGTATGGAGGGATTGCTGATGCCCTCTGCCTAAATGACAACCTATTGCGTTTTTCCCCCTATCAGAATAAAAAAATAAATAAAAATCAACGTATCTATTCGCTGATTGAGGAGTCAATATTTAGGTGATTTTGCTCAAAATGAGGTTAGTGTGTATTGATTTTTATATGCCTAAAAGCGCTCTAAATGATGGTTTGAAGAGAATGATGCCTTACTCTTTTGTTAGCAACTGTTTTTTCTACAAATTTGCCTCCCCTTACAACGGAGATTACGGAGAAATTGCTTCTCATAAACTTGTCGGAGGTGAGATTCTACAAGTTTAACAAACTGTTTTTTTTAGTTTAAACCAATTCAAGATACCCTCTCATCGTTAATGCCTCATTCAAATAGACTTTTAGAGTTGGATGCTCTGCGTGGGATTGCCTGCATTCTTGTCGTTTTTTTTCATTTTAACGTAAACCAGCCTGATGCATGGCATTGGCTCAATTTGGGTGTAGCGGGAGTAGACCTATTTTTTATCATTAGCGGATTTGTGATTTTTTATTCATTAGAAAGAAATCACAATGCACTTGATTTCTTTGTTTCGCGATTTTCGCGTCTTTATCCCGCTTATTGGGTCGCTGTTTGTATTACTTCGGCTTTAGTGCTGCTCAATGGCGGCACCGTACATTTACACGATTTTTTGGTAAATTTAACAATGTTGCAAGGCTACTTCGGCGTGGAGGATATTGATGGTTCCTATTGGACGTTGGGTATTGAACTATTTTTTTATTGTTTGGCGATTTTGCCTTTTATTACCAATACTGTCAAATGGGTCGAGCATTTTATCTGGATAAGCCTCTTTTTGGTCTATAATTGGCATTATTGGGGCAGTTTGTATGCCCCAGGTACGCACGCAAAAATCAGTAACTCGGCGCAATTTCTGAATCATGCCCCTTTGTTTTTTGCGGGCATATTTTTCTACCTCATTGGATTTAAAAAAGCAACGCCCGATCGTTATTTCGGAGTTCTTTGCTGTTTTATCCTGTCATGCTACCTACACAATTTTTTTGGTCGGTCTCAATGGGTAATTACAATACAGGAGCACGTATGGATGCTTCTCGCTTTTTTTGGTACTTTTTTTCTGCTTCTTTCCCACCAACTTGGTTTTTTGGTAAACCGAGTGAGCCTTTTTCTGGGCAATATTTCTTATTCACTGTATTTAATTCACCAGCGAATCAGTACGGAAATTATTCGCCCGTGGCTTCAGCATCATCTGTTGCCTCACATGCCCAATTTGATTTACAGTCTCATTATGCTGGCCTGTAGTATTGGGGTTGCATCAGCGATTAATTTTTGGATTGAACTGCCAGCAATGCGTTTTTTGCGTCAAAACTGGAAACGTCTTAAGACCAAGTTTGAAGTAAAGCAAGAAAGTGTTTTGCCGTTATGAAACGGTTAATTTAATATTTCAACGTCGCAGCAATAAATACATTACTTGGGCAATGCCCATTGGTTTGTGGACTCCAGCTGTGCCATTTAGAAGCAAACACTCTCGAAAACGTTTTGGTACTACATATTTTCGAGGTCGTTTTTAAACAAGGCTTTAAAAAATCAATTTGCGTATAGGATGATGCCGACTGTGGTTGTTTTTTGATTCCTTCGGGCATTTCTACCCAATCAAAACCCACAAAGCACCCTTCGGCAGGAATGGAGATTTTATAAGGTTCCATGTCGAATAAAAAAGTTTCTGAGGTGATTGGGACGATAACTGACTTGGTCAATAAATCATCAAGAGGCTCTCCTGTATCGGGACTGACTGAAAAAACCCTAATTCTTAATTTGGTTTGGGTGAGGGTCTTTTTGTCAAATTTGGCGTGTATTTTGCTTAAAAGTGCCTCTTTTTTTGTGGAATTTTCAATTTTTAAGGCAATACTCTGGCCGACTGCCGCATTAAAAGCCGTGCTTGAAGGATGGTCGTAAATCCCTTCCATAGCTGAGCGCTGAAAAAGGTCAACACTTTCATTCGTTCTTAATGAAGTGGTTTCTTTAGGAGAAAGATAAATAAATAAGGGCGATAGAACAACTACATTCTTGATGCTAATGAAAGAGGGTTCAAAGCCTGGGGAAGAGACCATCAAAGTGTCGTTTGGGCTTACCCTTAATTGATAGTAGCCTTTTTCGTCGGCAATGTAGCCTTGCGTTTTATTTTTTAGGCTGATGGTGGCGCAAGGAATGCCAACTTTATTCTTGTCTCTCACTATCCCTTTAATTTCAAGGGATTGGCCTAAAATAATCTTGGGTAAAATCACTAAAAGTAAGACGAGTGTGTTCAATGCAGGGTTCATAAAAATGTGGGTTTTCAATTTGGGGCATTAAGTCCCGTGAAATAATGGCTTGGCGATGATTTGTATAAAATCGTTGCCATATGTAGTAGTCATCTCTTAGACGAAAGCGGTCAGTACTAGTCACAATCTTGTGAAGTATTAACGATTTAATAAGAGATTAAAGCATTTAATGCCTGCTGATGAGTAAATTCTGTTAAACAATTATATACAATTCTGCCAAAGAATCAATGAGTTAACTGTAAAAGTTATCAAACGGTACTTTTGTATTGAGAGATTTCTAACCTTCGGTATTTATGATAAAAGATATACGTTAAATTCCATTCTTTCGACTTGTTGAGGGAATATTTGGACCCAAAAGGATAGGTATTTAAAAAGGTGAAGAGGGTGGGGAAATATATCGTTTCAAAAAATTGTGGGTAGAATGTCCATCTATCGGAAACAGAAAATCTAAACAGTTGTTATATGTTGGTAAGAATTAACAATTGATAATCAGGACTCTATTTATTTGAATTAAACAAATCTCTAACTTAAATAGGAGAATTGCTGAGCAGAATTTTAGAAAATACCCCAGAGAATTGGCTTGTTTTTTCGTTTTTTAGAGACACTTTTGGTTGAAAAAGTGTTGAACATACAGAAACACAATCATGAACTAATGCGTCGAATAGTGGATTCGGAGTCACAAACTAAATCGCAAACAGTTTTGCCGTTGCACGGTTGGCAGTCGGCGTATGAACTTGGATATGCTGCCGCTCTGTGGCGTTTACCTCTACAAAAAGATAAACACCTGATTGTCAATTTTGGCACTGATATTCCCAAAACCAAAATGATGCTAGAAGACCTGCCTTCGGGTTTTGCGGTCAGTCCTTTTTTGAATTTAGAAGGAGAAGAAGCACTCTTTATCAAGGCAGATTTGTACATTCGTTTTGATGAAACAGGGGAGCCAGTTTCCGAAAATTATCCATCAACGGAATCAAGTGCAGCCAAAGAAGCGTGGGAAAATGAGTGCCGTAATGTGAGTTTGGTTACGCAAAACGATAGAAATGTAAGTGAATTTCCGACTAATTCTTCCGAAGAATTTCATCTGCAATCGGTCAAAGAAGCCCTCAAAGCCATTGAAGCGGGTGAAATCCAAAAGGTGGTTCTTTCCCGAACCAAGCACGTGGCCTTGCCTGCGTCGTTTTCGGTGACGGGCATTTTTGAACGACTTTGTAATAAGTACCCCAACGCATTTGTTTCTTTGGTGTATCTGCCCCACTTAAATCAAGTTTGGTTGGGCGCCACCCCCGAAACCCTCGTGAGTGTGGACCGACAGGGGATTTTCAGAACGGTAGCCTTGGCAGGTACTCAGTCAGCTTTTGATGCGTCTGGGCAGATGATTCCACCAAAGCAAGCGCCGTGGACCCAGAAAGAGATTGAAGAGCAAGCGCTCGTGAGCCGTTATATCATTTCGTGTTTTAAGAAAATACGGGTGCGTGAATACCTCGAAGAAGGCCCAAAAACGGCCGTTGCGGGCAATCTGATGCACTTGCGTAGCGATTATGCCGTCGATACAAAAGCCATTAATTTCCCCGAACTAGGAACCGTTATGCTGGGGCTGTTGCATCCCACTTCGGCGGTGTGCGGTATGCCCAAATTGCCCGCTTTAGAGTTTATTCAAGCGCACGAAGGCTACGACCGCGAATTTTATAGTGGTTATTTGGGGCCAGTAAACATTGACAACGAAACCCATTTGTTTGTCAATCTGCGCTGCATGAAGATAAGCAACGGCATGGCTACCCTCTACGGTGGGGGCGGAATTACGGAAGATTCAGTTCCTGAAAAAGAATGGCAAGAAACTGAGTTGAAATGCCGGACTTTACTGGCAGTGCTGGAGGAATCATAAAACAATAAGCTTTTGTTTAGGGTTTTATCTCTAAATTTACGGCATGAAAAGAGCCGAAAGGCTGGTTTCTGTTCATCATTTTAAACTGCAATTAGATTCATGCTGACGCTCAACGACACGGTCTCGCTCCAAGACGCCATTACGTCGTATCATTATAGTCAATCGCTGACGGAATACATACGTCGTAAAACCATCACCGTCAAAATTGGTGACATCCCGCTGGGCTCTGAGTATCCGATTCGGGTGCAATCCATGACCACCGTAGACACCATGAATACCGAAGGCTCTATCGAACAGGTGATTCGGATGGTAGAGTCGGGTTGTGAATACGTGCGTATCACCGCTCCTAGCGTGAAAGAAGCCCAGAATTTAGAAAACATTCGCAAAGGTTTGCGCGCGCGCGGTTATACCGTGCCGCTCATTGCCGATATTCACTTTACACCCAATGCCGCCGAATTGGCGGCCCGCATTGTGGAAAAAGTACGCATCAATCCGGGCAATTATGCCGACAAAAAACGCTTTGAACTGATTGATTATACCGAGGATGAATACCAACGTGAGTTGGATCGGATTCGCGAAAAATTTATTCCTCTCCTGAAAATTTGTAAAGAATACGGCACCGCAATGCGGATTGGAACCAATCATGGTTCACTTTCTGACCGCATCATGAGCCGCTATGGCGACTCGCCCTTGGGCATGGTGGAGTCGGCGTTGGAATTTTTGCGCATCTGCGAAGAATTTAATTATTACGACGTGGTGCTGTCAATGAAATCCAGCAATCCACTCGTGATGGTAGAAGCGTATCGGCTGTTGGTCAATCGTTTAGACGCCGAAGGCTTGAAGCCTTACCCGCTGCATTTAGGCGTAACCGAAGCCGGAGAAGGAGAGGACGGTCGCATCAAATCGGCGGTAGGAATCGGGACTTTGTTGGAAGATGGATTAGGAGATACGGTGCGGGTTTCGTTGACCGAAGACCCCGAATTTGAAGCGCCAGTAGCGGTGGCACTGATTGGCCGTTATACCAATCGCGCCGTCGAAACGACACCCATTCGGCCCATAACAGCATCGCCCATTCACCCATTTCAGTACAGCCGTCGGAAAACGAAAGAGGTTTTTAACTTCGGTGGGGGAAATGTGCCGCGCGTTATAGCCGACCTGTCGGCCATTGAAGTGACCCAATATGAAGATTTACGCAGTGTCGGGCATTTTTACCTGCCCGTGCCCGACAAATGGAAAATGAATGACATCGGCGTGGATTTTATCTACACGGGGGCGCGGCCTTCAACGTTTATGTTGCCCATGGGCCTGAAAGAAATCGTTGACTACGAAGTCTGGAAAACAGCCACTAATCAGGAGCACCAATTTCCGCTCTTTACATTGGCCGAGTTTGAACAAGCAACGGAAAGAAGTACAACGCTCAATTTTATCAAAATTGATGCGGCTACCCAACTGACCCAAGAACAAATCGCGGGTGTGCCAGTGGTATTACTTCTTCAAACTGACAATGCCCACGCCATGCCGGCCTTGCGCCGATTTATGGTTGATTTGATAGATAAAGGAATGGATTGTCCAGTGGTGATTCAGCGAACTTATTCAACCGAGAATTCGGACGAACTTTCGCTGTTTGCGGCCACCGATTGTGGTGGATTGCTGGTAGATGGCCTTGGCGATGGTATCATGCTCTCGGCCCAGTATGCGGCTGAAGTCGACAATGAAGAACGTTTAAAATACGCCAAGCAACAAAACAGTATTGCCTTTGGTATCTTGCAGGCGGGTCGTACCCGAATGTCAAAAACGGAGTATATATCCTGCCCGTCGTGCGGCCGAACCTTGTTTGATTTACAGGAAACTACTGCGCTCATTCGCAAGCGAACCGACCATTTAAAAGGCGTTAAAATCGGAATCATGGGCTGTATTGTCAATGGCCCGGGCGAAATGGCGGATGCCGATTATGGCTACGTGGGCATCGGAAAAGACAAAATAGCGCTCTACCGTGGTCAGCAAGTTGTGAAAAAATCGGTGGTTGCCAACAACGCCGTGGATGAACTCATCAATATCATCAAAGAAGATGGCAAATGGTTTGAGCCAGAGGCGATTGAGCTATAAATACAAAGCCCCAACCCCAAAGGGGCTAATTTTCACCTAAACTCCGCTTTGGGGGCGGGAGCTACTGATTAATTATGAAACGTTTCATCGAATTTTTTCAAATGAGTGAAGTGTTTGGGTACTTCATTCGGGTATTTAAGAAGCCAGACCCGTCGCGGCCCAACACCTCATCGCTCCGCATGATGCACGGAATTAACCGTATTTCCATCATCATGTTTTTGTTTTGTATCGGTGTAATGCTTTACCGTTTTTTGAGCCGATGAATATAGAATCATTTCAGGCTTATTGCCTTACTAAAAAAGGTGTGACCGAAGAACTTCCCTTTGGACCAGAAACCATTGCGTACAAAGTAGCGGGAAAAGTATTTGCACTGACCACCCTCGACCGTACGCCGTTCAGTATCAATCTGAAATGTGACCCCGAAAAAGCGACTCAATTGCGCGAAGAGCACGATTGCGTACTGCCGGGGTATCACATGAATAAAAAGCATTGGAATACGGTCATCATCGACGGCTCTATCAAAGATTCGGTGCTTCGCGAATGGATTGACCATTCGTATGATTTGGTGGTACAATCATTGCCCGGTAAGGTAAGGGAGCAGTTGGTTTAACACAAGTGCCACTTTACCCTCAACAATTATTTTCTTATGGATGTTCTTGCCACTCGTCAGGATTTATTGCAACAGCTTCAGCAGATTAAACAAACGGTAACTCAGGAATTTGAACCCCTCTCAGAGGAAAAAATTCAATGGAAACCTGCGTCTGATCAATGGGGAATATTGGAATGTCTTGTTCATTTAAACATGGTGAGTCAGTACTACGTCAATCAGCTCAATTATAAAGTGGAGCACATGCCCCCGAATGCCCAACCGCCTTTGACGTTTGAAATGAGTTTCAACGGTCGGATGATGCTGGGGTTTGTTGACCCAAAATCGACCCGTAAGATTCCTGCTCCTGGAATGTTTAAACCCAAGCCTTACCACCTTGATACTCAAAAAGTACTGGCCCGTTACAAGGCAATTGTCGATGACTTGGAGAAGGTTTTACACAAGGCAGATACCATCGACTGGAATACCAAAGTGGTTTCGCCTTTTACTTCATTGCTCAAATTTCGGTTGGGGGATGTACTGCTTTTTACGATTGCTCATCACCAGCGCCATCTCAATCAGGCGCTGCGAGTTATGCTGCGGGAGGGCTTTCCTAAATCGTAGTGCAGCTTCAAAAATGCCCTTTTTGGGCTTGTATGGCCATTTTTTTGAAAAATAGCCCAAAAAAAGATTAAAAACAATAATTAGTTAATGTGCTGATTTTTAGCTGATTATCTTTTTACTTGTACTTGTTTTATTAAAAATTGCATTTTTTTTATTGTTTTTTCTTTGCTACCACTTGTGTTTAATGGTTTAATCATTAAATTTCGGCCAAATCACGCGAATTTGAGCGTTTTTAAACTTTTTTATAACCATAAAACTTGTAATTACTATGGCCAAATTTGATGAAATCAAAAATCTGGTAATGAGCCTTGAAGGAGACTTTGATAAGTTTTACAACAAAGGTAATCAAGCTGCAGGTACACGGGTGCGCAAAGGAATGCAAGACCTTAAAAATATAGCTCAGGCTATTCGCGCTGAAGTGCAGAATTCCAAAAACGCGAAGGAATAAGTAATTCCGAAAAAGACATTAAGAAGCGGACTCGGCAATTTGTCGGGTCCGCTTGTTTTTGAGGGTTATCCCCCAAAAGTTTGGGCTATTTTCATGGCTACTCCCATATCGCCGTCGATTTTGAGTTTGCCGTTCATGTAGGCCATCATCGGGTTGAGCGAGCCGCTGAGCATATCGAGGGCGTCGCTTGTTGAGATTTCCAGCGTGCAGTCGGCGGGGGCATCTTCATTGCTTACCACGTTGGGCACTTGTTTGGCGTCGATGACAATAACGCCTTCGTCGGTGACAAATTTGACGGATGCATCCAATCCGCTGTCGGTTCCTACGATGGTTTTGATTTGTTCAGTGAGTGATTGAAGGCTCATGCTGAAAGTTGTTTTTAAGAGTGAAAAATACGAATTTGGGGGGCAAGTTAGGTTACTCATTTGTCAACAAACAATAACACTTCCAATTTTTATGAAAAAAAAATGTTTTACATTTCTGTTCATCTTTATGGCTACGCTGACCTTTGCCCAAAAAACCGTTATCAAAACCGACGCCGCTCCCGCGCCAATCGGGCCATACAGCCAAGCCATTGAAGCCAACGGAATGGTTTTTGTGGCGGGCCAAATCGGCCTCAATCCCCAAACACGTCAATTGGTGGCAGGAGGATTTGAAGCGGAAGCCACGCAAATCATGGAGAATATAAAAGCGGTATTGGGAGCCGCCAAACTTTCGATGGACGACGTTGTGAACACCACCATATACGTAAAAGACCTCGCCAACTTTGCCAAAATAAATGAAATTTACGGCAAATACTTCAGCGGTAACTTCCCCGCCCGCGCAACAGTTGGTGTCGATAATCTTCCTGGAGGAGCTGCGCTCGAAATCGCGGTAATCGCTGTGCGCAGCCCACGCAAAAAATAGCTTTTTTGAGGTGCGATTTTGAGGCAGTTGTTCACCCGTCCGACGGTTTCGAACCGTCGGACGGGTGAACAACTAGAATATAAAACAATCTGGGCAAAAGTATTACTAAAAAATTAGTTGATTCGTTTGTAAAACTAAAATTTTAGTTGTTATTTTGTTTCACTTTACTGAATCAACCCAATTCGCGGTATTGAACTGTCGGTCGGGAAGTTAGTTACCTACTTTAAAAATTATTTTAACCAACGATTTAACCCAATGAGAGAACTCACCAAAGCCGAACAGGAAATCATGCAAATCCTGTGGGATTTAGAAAAAGGGGTAGTCTGGGATGTGATTGAGCACTTGCCCGAGCCCAAGCCTGCCTACAATACTGTGTCTACGTTTATCCGTATTTTGGAGCAAAAGGGCTTCATCGACCACCGTGCCATCAGCGGAAAAACCTATGAATATTTCCCGATTGTTAGCAAGGAAGATTATCGTGCCTACGAGGCTAATAAGCTGGTAGATAATTACTTTGAAGGTTCATTGAAAGAGTTGGTGTCGTTTTTTGTGCAAGACAAAAACATCAGCCTTCAAGATGCCGACGAAATCATTAAGATGTTAAAACGCTAGGGTGATGTTTCGATAATTGTCCACTTCAAACGTTTCAAAAATCATGGAATCGTTCATTTATCTTTTCAAAGCAAGTGCAGGGATGGTAGCCTTGTATGGCCTGTATTGGCTTTTGCTGCGCAAACACACCTATTTTAGCTTCAATCGTTTTTACCTATTAGCAGCCCTTTTGATTGCTTTGGCGGCTCCCTTTGTGGTACTGACCGAGAAAGCGCCCGAGCCGTTGCCGATAACGCAAATCACCCTTGAACCTACGACGGTGGTGTACCAACCCGTAGAAGACCCCTTTATGACTACCGAGCAGGTGCTGTGGCTCGTATACGGGTTAGGGGTGATGGTGATGCTCGGGCGTTTGAGCTTTCGGTTGTGGCAAGTGCTCAAGATTATCCGCGCTGGGGAGCGTCAACGCGCTGGAAAATACATTCTGGTGCGGGTAGCTGATGGGTCTATTTCGTCGTTTTCGTTTCTGAATTACCTGATCGTGAGTCAAAAAGATGCTGAAACCTACGGCGATGTGGTACTGCGTCACGAACTGGTGCATATTCAGGAGCGGCACAGTTTAGATTTGTTGTGGCTGGAATTGGTTCACGTGTTTTGGTGGTTCAATCCTGTTCTGATTTTTTTCAAACGCTCGCTCAAAGAAATCCACGAGTTCATTGCTGATGAGCGAGCCACCAACGGTGACAGAATGCAGTATGCGCACACTTTGGTAGGGTATGCCTTCGGGGTTTCGCCCAATGTTTTAACCAATAACTTTTTTGATGCCACTCAACTTAAAAACAGAATCGCCATGTTGACAAAAAATCGTAGTTCACGCTGGGTATTGGGCCGCTATTTGCTCGCCGTACCTATTATTATAGGTTTGGTAGTGCTCGTGGCTGCCCGCCGAGCCGAGTCGGAAATGCCCGATACTGAGCAGGTAATGGCCGAAGAACTCACCGTAAAAGGCCGCATAACGACCCAAGATGGCAAAGGCTTGCCAGGGGTAGCGGTTATTGTGGCAAATACTCAACAAGGTACAATTACTGACCTGGATGGGAATTATCTGATTAAAGTTCTGAGAGGAAAGCAATTGGTGTATTCATTTGTTGGGTTTAAAACGCAAGTGCTGGAAGTTACGAAAAGTGAGCAAAACGTAATAATGCAACTTGAACCCAAAGAATTAAGTGAAATAGTAGTGGTAGGGTATGGTGCTGAACCATCAAAGGAGGCAGTATCAGAACAGGAAAAGTCAAAACTGACAAAGAATGGCGAGGTTTTTACGGTAGTAGAGCAAAATCCAGAGTTTCCGGGCGGAATGAGTGAATTGGGCAGGTATTTAGCACGCGCTATCAAGTATCCTGCGGCCGCTCAACGTGCTAATGTGCAGGGAAAAGTGTTTGTGCAGTTTGTGGTAGGCGAAGACGGAGATATTCGTGACCCCAGAATCATGAAAGGTATCGGTTTTGGCTGCGACGAGGAAGCCCTGCGGGTTACGTTAAATATGCCCAAATGGAATCCTGGTAAACAAAACGGTAAAGCCGTAGCTGTACAGTATAACCTGCCTGTTGCGTTTGTATTGGAGAAAAAATCCGCAGCGTTATCCAATGGTGACAAAAATCCTGAATTTCCGGGGGGAACTCCGGCGTTGAGTCAATATTTCTCCACAAATTTGAAATACCCCACAGCTGCCGCTAGAGCGAACGTGGAAGGAATTGTGTTGGTGAGTTTTACGGTTACTAAAGAAGGTGCTATCAAAGACATTGTGATAAACAAAGGGATTGGTTTTGGGGCCGATGCCGAGGCCATAAGATTAATTTCAAAAATGCCTCGTTGGAGTCCTGCTTTAAAAGATGGGCAGCTCGTGGATGCAAAGTGTAGTTTGCCTGTTTCATTTGTGTTAGAGAAAAAAACGGAAAAGCAGGTTCATTTAATTGATGATACTCCTAATCTAAAGATTACAAGCCTACCCAAGCCTGAACCTATTTATATCCTCGATGGTAACGAAATAACTCAGGAACAATTAAATAAAGTACTCACTCCCGACGAAATTGATAATATTAGCATCTTGAAAAATGAGTCGGCAACGAATATACACGGGGAAAAGGGGAAAAATGGAGTGATATATATCACAACCAAGCAACATGCCAAAACGAAAGAGCAGGCGGGGACGAATATCAAAGATGCAATCTTAATTCTAGATGGCAAACCTATTACAAGAGAAGTATTTGAAACTATATCTCCCGAGCGTATAGACCAAGTACAAGTATTAAAAGATGAGGCATCCATCAAAAAATACGGAGGGGACTCGACTAAAAAAGGCGTATTGATTATTACGTTAAAAAAGAAAAACTAGCCCACACAGCAAATTAGTACAGAAGCGGAGGCAGTGCCTTCGCTTTTTTGTTGTTATTTTGCGGTGATAATAGGCGCTTACAGCGTAACAATACGTGACAAATACACAAAAATGATTGAAACCCGTGCTTATGCCCGTGCAGGGCTTTTAGGAAACCCCTCTGATGGGTATTATGGCAAAACCATTTCTATTTCGGTTCGCAATTTTGGTGCTTCCATTACGCTGCACGAATCGCCCGAGTTGGAGATTGAGCCGCAAACGCAGGATTCCAATGTGTTTAAAAATATATACCATTTACGCGATACAATCAGCACTTTGGGATACCATGGGGGGATTCCGTTGGTGAAGGCGGCCATCAAGAAGTTTGTGGAATATTGCGAAAGTGAAGCGATTCGACTGCCCAATCAAAATTTTACCATTCGTTACCGAACCACCATTCCGCGTCAGGTGGGTTTGGCTGGGTCGAGTGCGATTGTGGTGGCTACTTTACGGGCGTTGATGCAATTTTACAAAGTAGAAATTCCGTTGCCCCTGTTGCCCACGTTGGCGTTGAAAGCCGAAGTCGAGGAGTTGGGGATTACGGCAGGTCTGCAAGACCGCGTCATTCAATGCTACGAAGGCTGCGTGTACATGGATTTTTCGCGGGATTTGATTGAGAAACAAGGCTACGGCTACTACGAGCCCATTGACCCGCGCTTGCTGCCAAAACTGTACATTGCCTACAAAACGGACCTGAGCAAGGTTTCGGGAAAAGTGTTAAATAATATTCGCCAACGGTGGGAGCAAGGGGAGCCTCACGTGGTGGGTACACTGCAAAATATCGCAGGTGTAGCCGAAGAAGGCCGTGGGGTGATTAAAGCGCAGAACTACGACCGTTTGAACGAACTCGTCAATCAAAATCTGGACTACCGCGCCGAGATTATGACCATCACCGACCGCAACCAGGCCATGATTGAAACCGCCCGTAATTGCGGCGCTTCGGCTTCTTTTACGGGTTCGGGAGGCTCCATTATCGGCATTTATCGTGACGAAGAAATGCTCAATCGGTTGTTTGTAGAACTTAAAAAACAAAACGCCCGCGTCATCAAACCTTTTATTGTTTGAGTCGTTAATTAGGCAGGAGTTGTTAGGTGCTTTGCGTTTGGAGGCTATACCATAACGTGATGTTTCTATAACTATTTCCTGACTATATCATGACTCTCCATGCCGATACTTTCCACCCGAATTTTTGATAATAACCTGCTGACACCGTACCGTCAAGTGGGAGATGTTGACGCTGATGCCGTTGTAGAACAACTCGCCGCTCACGGTGGCAGAGTGCGACTGGCTGAATTTATGCGTTTTTTGGGGAATCCTGAACTTCTCTCTCTCGCAGAACAACCCACTTTTGTTCAGACTTTTTTTGCCTTACACAACTGCCTTCCTGCTTTTGCCGATTTGGCTAAAATGGATAAGGGAATGGCGTTTTTTTGGAAATATAACGAGCAAATTGCGTTGATATTGGGTTGCTACTCACTGCCTTACTGCTACGCCGCCGCCGACGGAGCGCAGGTACTTTGGCAATCGCAACGCATCAAAAATGATACCTTCAAGCGTTTGGAAGAAACGGGCGAATTTGTGTACGGTATCATGCAAGAACGCGATTGGCGCAACGGCCGCAACGGAATTCGGATTCTTAAGATTCGCCTGATGCACGCCGTAATTCGGTATTTTACCAAACACGCCGAACAATGGAACCCCGCATGGGGAGTGCCTATCAATCAGGAAGATATGGCAGGAACGAACCTTGCATTTTCATACATTGTCATCCGGGGGCTTCGCAAGTTGGGAGTCACCGCCGCCGAAGCTGATGAAGCCGATTTTCTTCACTTTTGGAGCGTGGTAGGCGCTTTGCTGGGCGTGGAAGAACCCCTTTTACCCCTTAATCTACGCGAAGCATTTCATTTAGACCGTGCTATTTTTCTCCGACAGTTTAAGGCTTCGGAGGCAGGCGTCGGCCTCACCAAAGCGCTGACCAAGGTACTTCAGCAACAGGCTCCTCAGCCCGCGCTGCAAAATTTTCCGTTGGCTCAGATGCGGTTTTTGTTGGGAAAAGAGGTCGCAGATTTGTTGGCTATCCCACAAGTGCCTTTGGAAGAGGGAATTATCAAGTTGACTGCGCAGATTCCTATTTTTCAGAAGCTGTTTCGTCAGCCGCGCGCGTCTTCTCCCGTTTTTGAAAAATATGGCCGATAAACAAGCCCTGATTTTTATGGAATTTATATTACTTTAGTGGGGGAAATTTGTTGTTTATATTGCTTTTTTAGTGCAAGTAAACGTTTAAGGCTATGAAAATCTTCATCATTTGTTTAGGCTTTTGTTGGCTGTTGGCAGGAGAGGCCAACGCCTTTTTAGGGGATACCGTGACCACCACCGTACAGCGTAAAAGCTTTTCTACCCACGACGAAGAAGTGACTTTTTACGATAAAAAAAAGCGCTTTGCCACGCTCCGAATTTTTGATAAAGCGGGGCGGCTGCTCACCGAAACCAATTTCAAGGATTACAAGGAGGGGATTCGTCAGGGATTTGCCAAGGGTTTTTATCCCAATGGGGATTTATACTGGATTTCCGATTACAAAAACAATGAGAAGTTTGGGGAGTTCAAGGTGTATTATCCCGATGGCAGTATCAAGCGCCGCGAATGGTACCGCAACGGAATGCGAAAGGACAAGCATTGCTACGATTTGGACGGAAATGAGGTTGAGTTTTATGAATTTTCGGGGGAGCCGATGTTTCGGGGAGGAGAGTATGCCTTGCAGGCGTACCTCCGTAAAAAACTAAAAGATGTCCCTTCATCGGCCACAGAATTTTATTCATTTGTGCTGCTGGTGCAAGCTGATAGCGTGGCCACGCTCCATACCTTCAAAAATAGTTCTTTTGTTACGCTTCAACAATTGGCGGACATCATCAAGGACATGCCCCGCTGGATTCCCGCCCATTTTGACGGAGTACCTTCAGATAGGCTGTATGCCGTCAACTTGATGTTTCGCTCTGGAAATGTGTATCTCACCAACTTAGCAACCAACATGGGAAGTATGGCGCAAACTCCAAGACAAATCGCAACGCCGCGGCCCTTCCCGTCCATGCGGCGGAGATAATCAAAAAGGGGCACCTCTCAGCGCCCCTTTTTGATGTTTGTTAGCTAATCTAACCCTGCTGTTCTGCCAGTACTTCTGCTAATGGGCGGAAGCCAGCGGGGACTTTCTGCGCGTCGTCTTCGGGAGAGTAGGGGTATACTTCCAGAATCGGCGTCAGGTTTACGTCGGTAATTTCGTACGGAATGAGCATGGTGGCGAGGCTTTTTTCAATGCGCTCGATGGCTTGCTTGGGGCTGTCGGCATTGACGAGCATAAAACTGACGATTTTCTTCTCTTTAACGTTAGCAGCGCCTTTGCTGTCGTCGATGGAAACGTAAAACGTTTTGCACTTAAACCATTTTTCGCCGCCTTCATCTTCAAAGTGAAACACATCCGACAGCTTCATGCGGGTGAGGCTGCTGATTTGAAAGTCGGGGGTGTTGTCGGCCACGATGCCATACAGGCGCGCCTCGGCGTCGGTGTACGAAACGGCATCAACCAAATACGCTTCTGAGATGGATTTGAGCGCTCCGTTTTCCTGTTCCTGTTGATATTTAATTTTTCCTAAGTACCAGCTTGGCATAATGTATTGAGTGATTTAGTGAATTGTGAATTTCCGACTTCCGACTTCCGACTTCCGACTTCCGACTTCCGACTTCCGACTTCCGACTTCCGACTTCCGACTTCCGACTTCCGACTTCCGACTTCCGACTTCCGACTTCCGACTTCCGACTTCCGACTTTCGACTTCCGACTTCCGACTTCCGACTTCCGACTTCCGACTTCCGACTTCCGATTAAATTGGGGCTCCAAAGATAATGGAATTTCTATTTGAGGTCTTTCAAAATCTCTTCGATTGCTTTGTCGAGTTGGGGGTCTTTGTCGGTAAGGCGGTCGGTGAAGGTTTGCTTCACGTAAATGTCAGGGGCAGTGCCTTCTTTTTCAATGTTTTTGCCATCCAACGTGTAGCAGCCCCACGCAGGTAGGCGGTAAAAAGAGCCATCTACGAGTCCTTTGCCCGAGGTAAAAATAATCCAGCGGTAGGTTTCTGTGCCGATGATTTTGCCGAGTTTGAGCGCCTTAAAGCCCGTCGCGGTCATTTCGGCGTCAGATAGCGATTGTTCGTTGATTAACAGTACAATCGGCTTGGCCGCCACGCCAAAATTGGGCTGTGGCGTAAGTGCCCCTTCGCGGTATTTCCACTGTAAATAAGGCTTTTGGGCTAAGAAATTTAGGACCAAATCGTGCACATTGCCGCCTGTGTTGTAGCGTAAATCCAAAATCAAAGCGTCTTTTTTGTACCAATCGCGGGTCATATCTTGCACAAATTTGTCGTATTGTCCCAAGCCCATGTCTTTCATGTGGACGTACGCAATGCGGTTTTTTGACTTATCGTCCACGTATTTTTGATTCCAATCCATCCACTCGTCGTACAGATTTCCCGAAAGTGAACCCTGCGGATGCACTCGCACGGTGTAAGCTGTATCGACACCCTTGCGACGGAAACTAAGTTCCAACTCGGTGTCGGTGGAGGGTTTGGTAAAATAAAAATCGCGGTTTTGGAGCGTATCTACGGCCAGCCCGTTCACGTGCGTCAGCACATCGCCGGGCAAGATTTTTTTGCCGTGTTTGTCGGCGGCGCTGCGTTTTACCACGCGCTCGACCACGTAAGGACGCTGCGTGTCAAACAGTATTCCTGACTCCATCGTTTGCGATTTGTAAAAAACGTCCTCTTCTTTTCCGTTTGAATAAAAGCCCAAATGCGACGCGTTCAGTTCGCCGAGCATGTCGTTAAACAACGTCCTGAAATCTTCGCGTCGGTTAAGAAACGGCAGGAATTTAGCGTAGCGGTCTCGCAAAACTTTCCAGTCTGCGCCGTGGAAAGTTTCGTTATAAAAATTCTCTTCAACCCCCGCCCACGCCTCGTAGTACATCTGCCGAAACTCCTCTTCCAAGCTACGACGGAAGGTATGATTGATTTCGATTTCGTCGGCTTTATTGGTTTCGTAGTTGAATTTCTTGATTTTTCCAGAGGTTAAAATGTAGTATTTGTCGCCTGTCTGAACCAACTCATACTCATCGGCATCGTCGGCTTTTTCGGTTTTGGTTTTCTGAAAAGGCTCATAAACCGTGCGCCAAAGTTTGTTGTTCCCTTCCTGATGGTCAGACACATAGTACACGTAGGTTTTAGCGTCTTTCTGAATCACCGCTGGCGTGCCTTGTTGTCCGTACGACGGCCCCACCTGTTCCATGCGTTCCCATATATCCGTCAAATCAATCTCGATGGGTTTCTCCTCTTTTTTGGGTTTTTCCGCTTTGGGCTTGTCGTCTTTTTTGCCTTTTTTCTTTTTGTTATCGTCAACTTTCTTTTCTGGTTCGGCGTCTTTCTTTTTTTCTTCGGGCTTAAACAACTCCTCAAATTTTTCCAAACGGTACGGGTCTTCTAGTTTGGTCAGAGCTAGTCTATACACCTTTTGTCGACGCGGTCCAAAAGGATAGCTCGGATTGAGCCGGTCTGACGAAAAATAGATGTATTTGCTATCTGGCGACCACACTGGTTCGCCTTCAGAAATACCCGTGTTGGTCAAATTGACGGTTTCGTTTTTCTTCAAATGATGCAGAAAAATATCCTTTTCAAAATTGCGATAAGCCGTAAACATCACATATTCACTGTTGGGCGAAAATCGGGGCGAATCATTGTAAAACCCCCATAATTCATCTTTGACGATGGTGTTGCTTTCTTTCGTTTTGAGGTCAATCGTGCGGACTTCATTGCGGCCGCTAAGGTAGACGCCCAGCGTGCGGTCTTTATTGAGCGAAATTTGGCGGTTGCTTTGAGTCTCTTTGGTGATTTGGGCAAGCATACCTTTGCCGTCGGCACGAATCGTAAACCAATTTTGATAACCACCTACCGTTTGACCAATCAACAGGGTCATGGTGTCGGCGAGCCATTTTACTTCCAACACCCGCTCGTTGGGGGTGGTTTTGAGTTGCTTGACAAACTTGCCTTCTAGGTCGGAAACAAACAGTTCTCCGCGTGCGACGAAGGCCAGTTTCTTGTTGTCGGGGGCAACGTCAAACGCTGAAATATTGCCGTTCACTTTAAAGTCTTGGCCTTTGGAAAGGGTAAAATTGCGGACAATGTTGAGCTTGACGGGCGCGCTGGTTTTGGTGGCTACGTCGTAAATCCAGGGCTGATAATCTTTTTCAAACACCACTTTACGGCCGTCGGCGCTTACTTGCGGGCGCTTGATGGATTCTTTAAAGGCCGTCAAAGCTGTTTTTTGACCGTTGAGAAAGGTGTAAAGATTGTACTCACCGTTGGCTTCATCGGAGACAAAAAATATGTTGGCATTGCGGTCAATGGTGGCCCACATATCCTTGCCCCGGTATTCGGTGTATTTTTTGTAAGCGTTGGTTTTGGGGTTATACGATTGAATATCAGGGTTAAAATCGCCCTTGTAGCCTTTGCGCATGGCTTGGTCGTCGCTTTCCCAAGTGTCGTTGAAAAACAACTCTCCCGTTGGGCTTTCGGCGATGTTGTGGGTGCGGTTGAAATAATGTTTGAACAAGCGGCGGGGCGTGCCCCCCTTGATTGAAATCGCAAACGTAGTTCCTCCGTTTTGCGGGCCTGATTCAAAATAAATGGTTTGCGAATCCCACGACCACGCCTCCACCAAGTCGTAGGTGCTGTGATGGGTGAGCTGTTGGATGCTGCCGCCTTCGAGGGGCATAAGGTACACGTCGCTGTTGCCGTTTTCGGTGCCGCTAAACGCCAGCCATTTGCCGTCGGGCGAAATACGTGGGCGTGATTCGCTGCCCTGCATAGCCGTAATGCGGGTGGTGAGGCCCGTACCTAAGTCTGTTTTCCAGAGGTCAGATTCGTACGCGAAGACCACCGTACTGGCGTCAGGGCTGAGGGTAGGATGGGTGGCAAAATGAACTTCCGATTGGGCTACTGAAAGCAGGGGAATGAAAGCATAAATGGCTACAAAAATGGGTATGCTAAAAAGGGGTTTTAACATGGCTTAATAAGTGAATATTACGTGAAAGGGTTGTTTTGCCAAAAATAGGGAATTAATGCGTAATCGTTTTCCAGTTTTGGAATGTAATTGACGTTGTTTGGTTACATTTAAAATTAAATTTTAGGAGCACTTGATAAAAGAACTATATAATGCAATCTTTAAAAATTCTTTACTTCCTCGTTTTTTTAATTACCTTAACCTAACCTACTATGCACTTCAAACTCTTACTAAAATCATTTGTTGCTTTCTGTTTTACGTTTTCAATGGTTGCCGTGCAAGCGCAGCAGATTGATGAAACCTACAACCAAAAAATCAAAGAAGCCACCACCGACCCGCGCTTTTTGCCTTCGTCGGTGCTGGATTTGGTCAACGACCCTAAGATTCCGTCGCCTCTGAAACAGTTTGGACAAATCATCGGAGCAGCGGGCACATTGCACCGTACGGCGGAGATTTACGGGTATTTTCAAAAACTAGCCCAAACGTCGCCCAATATTGTGACCGAGCAAATCGGAACGACCGAAGAAAATCGGCCCATCCAGATGGCCGTTATCGCCAATGCCGCCACCATCAAACGGCTCGACCATTACAAAAAACAGTTGGCTCTCCTTGCCGACCCGCGCAAAGTAAATCCCGCTGACGTACAAAAAATCGTGGGCGACAGCAAAGTGGTGTATTTCCTCAACGGTGGAATGCACGCTTCCGAAACTGGTTCGCCCGAAATGCTGATGGAATTGGCCTACCGACTCGTAACGAGCCAAGCTGAAGAAATCAAGGCCATTAGAGACAACTTGATCGTGATTATCAACCCCGTTTCGGAACCCGACGGCTGGGACAAAATGGTGGATTGGTACAACCGTTACACCAAAAAACGCACCAATTTTGAGGACGGGATGCCCGCTTCACCGCCGTATTGGGGCAAATATGTTTTTCATGACAACAACCGCGACGGCTTGCAGGTATCGCAGGCCATCACGAAAAGTATTTTCAAAGCCTATTTTGACTGGCATCCTACCGTGATGCTCGACTTACACGAGTCGGTGCCGTTGTTGTATATTTCTACAGGTACGGGGCCGTACAGCGAAGCCGTGGACCCCGTGGCCATCGGCGAATGGCAAATCATGGCCGACCACGACATGACGACGTTGGCAGGGCAAGGACTGCCCGGTGTATTCAATTGGGCGTTTTACGACGGGTGGTATCCAGGTTACGGAATTTGGGTCGCCAATAACCACAACTCCGTGGGACGTTTTTACGAAACCTACGGCAACGCAGGGGCCAATACCTTTATGCGTGACTTGGCCAATGCCAAATTTGCGGGCGACAACGTCACGAGCCGCGAGTGGTATCGGCCGTACCCTGCCACCGAAAAAGTGTATTGGTCGTTCCGAAACAACATCAACTATATGCAGGCGGGCGTGTTGGCGTCGTTAGGTTATGCCGCGGCTAATGGAAAGTTGTTGCTTAAGAATTTTTACACAAAGAGTCTTAATAATCTCAACAAAGCTGCCAAAGAAACGCCCAAGGCATTTGTGATAGGCAAAGACCAACGCGACCCAGCTATGGCGGCTTATTTGGTCAATCAGTTACGCACCCAAGGAATTGAAGTTCACAAGGCCGAAACGGGTAAAAATCAAGGTGATTATGTGGTATTGTTGAACCAACCGTACCGCAACTATGCCGTGTCGTTGTTGACCAAACAAAACTATCCCAAAGAAGCCAAATTTCCCCCTTATGATGCTATCGCGTGGACCTTGCAGTACCTCAATGGTGTGACTGTTACGCAGCAAGACACCCTGAAATACGACCTCTCCGACCTCAAAATGCTGACTACTGATGCCAAATTTGAGGGAAAAGTCGACGGTGAGGGTAGCCATTATGTGCTGAATTATAAAGCCCAAAATACGGTTTTATCGGCGGCTTATTGGGTAAAATCCCAAAATGCAAACGCCAAAACCATCGTACTGGACGCCAAAACTACCCTTGAAGGCCGCAAAGATACGTTGGCGCAGGGTGCGGTGGTATTTACGGGCATCACCGCCGACCAAGCCAAGCAGGTGGCGGCCAAATTTGGTTTTGATTTAATCCCCACAAAAAACCTCCCTACCGTAAAACAGCACGAAGTAAGCCTGCCACGCGTGGCAATTTACCATACTTGGTACCAAACGCAGGACGAGGGTTGGTCGCGCTATACCTTTGAGCAGCGCGGCATTCCTTACACATCCATTCACAAAGACCACCTCAAAAAAGGCAATCTACGGGCGCAGTTTGACGTGATTTTGGTGCCGCGCGTGGGCGGTACAGGCGCTAACTTCCTCCACGAAGTAGATACTAAGTTTGGCCCGATGCCTTACACCCAAACCACCGAATTTCCGTCGCACGGTACGCCAAGCAGCACCGACGACATGACGGGAGGCCCAGGCTTTGAGGGCGTTGCGGAGTTGAAGAAATTTGTGGATACAGGCGGGGTATTGATTACGCTAGACAACTCATCGAGCATCATGTCTGACCTCGGCATTGTGCGCGAATTGAAGCGGTACGAATCACCCACGTTGTTCCATCCGGGTTCGATTGTGCAGGTGAAAGCCCGCAACCGCAACCATCCGATTATGTACGGTTATCCCGAAGTTTTTCACGTGTTTAAAGGTCAGGGGGCATTGCTCCAAACCGAAAAACGCGACCGCGACATGATGCTGATGCAGTACGGCACCAAACCGCTCAAAGAAGAAGAGGAATACAAGGGCCTCGTGATGGGCCTGCCTGATAAAAAAGAGGTAAAAGACCCCAAACCAGTAACGCCCAAACCCGAGCCGCCTTATGTGCTGTCGGGCATGGTGCGCAACGAGCAGACCATCATTGGTCACGGGGGGATTTTTAACGTTCCCGTAGGCAAAGGCCAAGTGGTAGCGTTTACCTTCGACCCGCTGCACCGCTACCTCAACCACCACGACGCGCCGATGCTTTGGAATGCGATTTTGAATTGGAATG
Organism: Runella salmonicolor; assembly: GCF_024158025.1. Classification (NCBI taxonomy): domain Bacteria; kingdom Pseudomonadati; phylum Bacteroidota; class Cytophagia; order Cytophagales; family Spirosomataceae; genus Runella; species Runella salmonicolor. The sequence continues at coordinate 430,106 of NZ_JAMZEL010000001.1, read as the reverse complement.
CGCTGCGGTAGAAAACAAAACGTGGGCGAGGTGCTGAACCTCGCCCACGTTATTGATAGATGAATAAAGCTGTAAATTTTGTACTTTTCGCTCATGAGCTTAAAATACAAACCATCGGATTACGAAGTGCTAAGCCAGCGCTGTTTCGAGTAGAAGCAAGCGGGCTGGGCGCAGAAAGCTATACCGCAGGTCAACTACGACCTAATACATTTAGGGCGGCTGTTGAAAAAGCTTGGATGGAGTTTGTAGAAGCCCTCCAGCAGAGCGAAGCCAAAGTTAAGCAGTGGCGGGATGAAACGATTTTGGAATTAAAAAAAGCCGCTTTCGTTTATAGGTTTTTTAAGTTTCAATACGAGGCCATTGCCTGGCATAATGGATAATTAGACAAAGAATAACGACTTCTACAACGGCGCCAAACACCATATGCATCCAAGCCTCTCCTGCTAAATTAAATAATGTAAAGGGAATATACACCGCGGCAATAATGATATTTGCCCAGCGATTTATTTTAGCTGGCAGGGCAACAGAAAGGAAAATCATCAGTGCCGGAATGGTGACTGAGGCGAGTGCTGCCAAAAGAAATCCTTGCGTAATATCAAATACAAACACTCTCCCTTTCAGAATATCTTCTATCTTGCTCGGCATATACAAGGCAAAATAATCAACATAGATATAGAGAAACATAAAACTTGCCCACAGCGTGGCAAGTTTTAGTTTCACACTGACTTTGATGTCTTCCAGTGAGTTTTGTGTATTCATGAATTATCAATTAAAAATTAAATCCGAAATGTAGCCCGGGTTCAGGTGTCCATTTTGGCCACTTGTCATCTTTTTCTTTAAATCCATTAGGCATTTCAGTGAAGTAAGGACGACCAGCAATACCAAGAGATGGTTCTATGAAAACCCTATCCTTAAAGAGTTTAATGTGATAGCCAATTCGATAAGTGTTGAATATAATGAAACCCTTACCCACCTTGTCACCGTTTTCATTCTTATATTTTTGCCACATAGGCGTTACATGTACTGCTGCGTAAAGACCTTTCCAAAAATACCTTTGATAAGCTAAGCCAATTCCAAATTCTCTTATATAACCAGGGTATTTCTCTTCAGGTGTTCCGTATGCTTCATTATAAAAGGGGTTAATACCAAGTGGCCAAGCATGTTTCCAAGTTATTAGTTCAAGAGAAATAACATCTTTTCCTGTAATACGATAACCAAAATTCAGCTGAGCAAATCCTGGAGGGTTTACTTGATCAAAATTACCCAATAAAAATAAAGTGCTACCAACGAACCACCGTTTGTAAGTGCTATCTGTTTTAGCATATTGTGCATTCACCTGTAAACTGCTTGCCAACGCTAAGGCAAGTCCAATCCATAAAATTTTCTTTTGCATGTCTGTTTTAATTGATGTTAAACGATACTGCAAAAGTAGATTGGCAATAGACTTAAAATCGTTCACTTAAGTTAAGAAATGAAGTAACTCGTTGCTTTTTTTTAAGATTCTTGCTCCTAGTCTGCGGTGTAGTGACGGAGGTTTAATCCCCAAATAGCCCGCTAATTGGAGTTGTGGAAATGTTAAAATTGTAGGTATAATTACTAAAAGTTAAACCCAAAATGAAGCCCAGGTTGAATAAAGTAGTTAGGCCATTTTTTTTCTACTAATTTAAAAGATTCTGGAACATTTGTTCTTACAGGCCAATAACTACATCCAAGAGCTGGTTCAAAAAAGAAACGGTTTTTGAAAAACTTAAACTGGTAACCCAAATGGAAGTTCAGATATAAAGTATACCCATTTCCAATCTTTTTTTTATTCTCATCCATATATTTTTCAAAAGCATTCAATGCATGAACGGATGTATAAACTCCTTTCCACCAAAAACGCTGGTATCCTATCGTAGGAGCAAGGATGCGTGCATGGCCAGGATAGTTTAGGCCTGGTGCATCAAATGATGGTCCAAAAGGGATACCTATTGGCCAAGAATAAATAGATCTTTTAAATTCAAAGGAAACAACATCTTTAGGTGTTATCCTATATCCAACATTTAATTGTACATACTCAGGGTTGTTTACTTGGGAAAAATTTCCTAACATCAATAATGAACTCCCAACAAACCACCGTTTGAAAGTGCTGTCTTGTTTGGTATGTTGTGCTTTAACTTGTAGAGTGTTTGTCATCATTAAGGTCAAAGCGAACAATAAAATTTTCTTTTGCATATCTGTTTTAATTAATGTTAAACGATAATGCAAAGGTAGATTGAGGGGGTGCCTAATCTCGTTCACTTAAGTTAAGTAATGTACATTACCCCTTATCTTTCTCAGTAATTCTTGCTCTTAACCTACTTAAAGATTGTGGTTTTATACCTAAAAAACTTGCTAATTGGTGTTGAGGCACCCGTTGAATAAGGTCTGGTCGGGATTGCAATAAATTCAAATATCGTTGTTCCGGTGAAGAAGTCTTAAACTCGTCAAAGTCTATTCGTTGTTTAGCTAACAATTCTTCCGACAATACTCTACACATTATTTCAAACTTTGGAAATTTACTATTGACTTCTACTTCCATATCAGAATTTGAAACTGTAAGTATAGTGTCTTCTACACAACTTATATAATATTCGGACGGAGTTTTGTTTATTACACAAGGGGGTGTAAAAGCTTCCATTTCTGTGTAGAAAGCAGTAGTTTTTTCTTCACCATCCAACACATAATATGTCCGAATACAACCTTTCAGAACAAAGTAGCTTTCTTTCGATTTTTGTCCTTCTTTGAGTAAAATCGTCCCTTTCTTTACCGAGCGAAATATGTCCAAGGAAACGAGTGCGTTCTGCTCATCTTCTGTCAGTGAAACATATTTTGATATAAAGTTAAATAGTATTTCTTGCATTGTTTTTATATGTTATTATTGCCTTCATTACACTTTTCACCAACGGTTTTCGGCTTGGCTCTAGTTCACTTTTATTACTTGAGCACTCAGAAGCATAAAAGTAACGATACTTTTAAAGCAACTCATAGATGCTACTTTATTCATGTGAAAAAGTTATTAAAGGGTAGTAACAACGTAAATCTAGTAAAATAGCGTAGTGAGTGAATGAGGAGGGAGCAAACAAAAAAGCCCTAAAATCAATTTTAGGGCTTTCAGAAACGCGAATGTTTTCTTGTAAATTATTGAAAATGAATAACTTGGGCAGAGAGGAAGAGATTCGAACTCTCGATACGGTTGCCCGTATACACACTTTCCAGGCGTGCTCCTTCAACCACTCGGACACCTCTCTGTTTATTTCAGGCTGCAAAACTAATCCAAAGTAGGCGGACACACAACTATTACCGACAGAATTTAAGGGCATCTGCCAAAAGAATCAACACTGCTGAAAGCAAATGATTTGTGTTTCAATGAGTATTTAGGCGCGTGAATTGGATTTCTTTGTTGAATTCACTTTTTTAATGAACGTATTGGAATGAAAATGAGCTGCTTATCGGTGTCATTATTCGCGGCTATCATGAATAATGAAATGACCATCTCAGAATATGCCCGACTTTGCAAAAATCTGGGCCTTGACGGTTTTGATTTGGGTAGTACTTTAATCAAAAACCATACGCCCAAGTATATTGCTCAGCTAAAAAATGAGATTGCTCAAGAAGGTATCCCGCTAATCATGGTGACGACTTACCCCGATTTTACGCATCCAGAGCCTTTGCAACGAGAGCGGGAGTTTGATTTTTTGGTGCACGACATCGCGTTGGCCTCCGCCTTGGGGGCAAAATTCGTACGCGTAACCGCTGGGCAGGCGCATCCCAGCACCCGCGAGGATGAGGGTATACGGTGGGCCATCGAATACCTAAAAAAGGCCGCGCCCGTGGCCGACAAATACGGCATCAGGCTCGTGTACGAAAACCACGCCAAGCCCGGCGCGTGGGAGTATATCGACTTTAGCCATCCTCCCGCCATTTTTTTGCAGATTGCCGCAGGCCTGCGCGAAACGTCGGTCGGGATTAATTTTGATACCGCCAATATTTTAGCCGCAGGGTACGCAGATACCATCGAAATCCTCGACGCCGTTTTTGATAAAGTATTGACCATTCATGTAGCCGAAACTGCCACATTTGGACAATTGCAACCCGTTACGCTAGGGACTGGAATCGTTCCTTTTGGGGAGATATTTAGCTACCTAAAATCCAAAAATTTTGACGGATGGCTTTGTTTGGAAGAGTGGGCAAACAAAGGAAAAGAAGGCATCCAAGCAAGCGTAACCTTTGCGCGCCAGACTTGGGCAGACGCCTGAAACAGGCTAAATTTATTCACTTTAATGCTCTAATTTCAAGATGAAACTCAGAACATCCCTTTTTATTAGCAGTTGGGTTTTGATAGGCCTTTTGGGTTTTAAGTCTTACTTTTCGGGTAATGAAATCAAAAAAGGTGAGGTTTCGACGTCTCCTCCCCCAAATATCATTGTTATTTTGGCCGACGATTTGGGCTACGGTGATTTGCAGTGCTACAACCCTGATTCGCAAATACCCACACCTCATCTTAACCAATTGAGTCAGACAGGCCTTCGGTTTACCGATGCTCATTCGGGCTCGTCGGTGTGCTCCCCGACTCGTTATGGGCTTTTGACGGGCCGCTACGCTTTTCGGTCGCCTTTAAAGAAAGGCGTCTTGGGGGGATTTTCTCCACCATTGATTGAAAACGAACGATTTACCATTGCCGATTTGCTCAAAAATGCGGGTTATCAAACCGCCGTGATTGGCAAATGGCATTTGGGGCTTGAGTGGCCTCTTCAAAATGGAGCAACGCCACCGCCTCGCTCAGAGCCTGATGTGTGGCCTACGGGAGACGGGCTGAATATTCAGGCCGATTTGACACAAGGCCCCAACGATTTGGGGTTTGATTACAGCTATATTATCCCGTCATCCTTGGATATACCCCCTTATCTCTACCTCGAAAATGGCAAACCCACCGAACGAGAAATCGTGGAATTGGCTGGAAATAACGAACCGAGGGGCGTGTTTTGGAGAACGGGCCCCGCAGGTAAAGGCTTTAAAGTAGAAAATACGTTGGATATTTTGGGGCAAAAAGCGCAGCAATACATGACCGAAATGAGGAAGCAGAAAAAGCCCTTTTTTCTGTATTTGCCACTGACGAGCCCGCATACACCTTGGGTTCCGTCAAAGGAGTTTCGGGCCAAATCCAACGCGGGTATTTACGGAGACTTTGTGATGCACACCGATTTTGTGGTTGGAGAGGTGTTGGCGAAACTGGAAGCGTTGGGATTAAAAGAAAATACCCTTGTCATCTTCACATCCGACAACGGAGCAGACTGGAAGCCAGGAGATAAGGAGAAATTCCCTAAACATCGGGCAAACTATGGGTACCGAGGTCAAAAATCGGATGTCTGGGAAGGCGGTCATCGGGTTCCATTTCTGGTCAGTTGGCCTCAAGCAATCCATACTACCCGTACCCTTGCCCATACCCTCTGCCTCACCGATTTGATGGCTACTTTTGCTTCCCTCACCCACCAGAAGCTACCCTCAAATGCAGGCCAAGACAGTTTTGATTTCTCCAAACTCCTGACAACCTCACCCACCAAAAAGCCCGTACGACCCAGTATTATACATCATTCAATTGATGGAATGTTTGCCATTAGGTCGGGAAAGTGGAAATATATTGACGGTGCGGGCAGCGGTGGCTGGTCAAAAGGGCCAGCTAATGATAGAAAGCCTGCTTTGTCTGCTCAACTGTATGACCTTGAAAAAGACCCTGGAGAAACTAATAATTTAATGAATACATATCCGAAAATTGCTGCTAATCTGCAAACTTTATTAAGACAACAACAACAAAACGGCTATACCCGAAATGGTGCAAAAAAGTAAATAATAAAAAACACCCTCCGTAGCTTATGTTGACTTTATTAGCCAATTTTCACACACCAAAAACGTAACGATTACCCCTAAAGGCATTACGCCACTCACTCATATGATGAAGCACATACTCTTTACATTCCTCTTTTTAATCTGTGCATTTGTGACACAGGGGCAGAACAGAAGCCCGTTTGAAAATGTAATAATCACATCCCAAAAGAAGAAAACACAGGTATTTACCAACGAAAAAGGCGAATTGCAGGTAAACGTAGCGCCAAAGGATGTCGTTAAATTTAAAGCCGCTAAATGGGTGCGTTACAGTGACTTCGGCGCCAGAGGCGATGGCAAAGCGGATGACATAGACGCCATCGCTGCGACCCACGCATTTGCCAACCTGCACGGCCTTTTGGTGAAAGCCGACAATGGCGCCACCTATTACATCGGCGGCAAGGAGCGCACCGCGGTCATCCAGACGGATACTGATTTTGGCACGGCAGCCTTCATTATTGACGACACCGAGGTACAAAATCGCAATGCCGCTGTTTTTACGGTAAGCTCAGCCCTCAAACCGTTTAAACCAGAAATGATACCTTCCCTTAAGAGGAACCAGAAAAAAATTGATGTGCCTTTACCTAGCCCCTGCCTAATCACGGTCACAAATGCTAACGTAAAGCAATACATCCGGTTTGGGCTCAATCAAAACAATGGGTCTTCGCAGACCGATATCTTTGTCGTTGACAAAAATGGCAACGTAGATATGAACGCGCCGATTATTTGGGATTTCGACCAAATCACCGACATCACTGCGTTACCCATAGATGAGACTCCGTTGAAGATTACAGGGGGACGTTTTACTACTATCGCTAATAAAGCCGAATCCAAATACACCTATTATAACCGAAACCTCGCCATCCGGCGCTCTAATGTGCTTGTAGAAGGGCTGGAACACTATATAAAGGGCGAAGAAGACCACGGTGCGCCCTACGGGGGCTTCATTAACATCGGTGAATGTGCTTATGTAACCGTAAAAAACACAATTCTGACTGGACACCGAACCTATAGCACCATTGGCGCGGCTGGAAAGCCTGTCTCTATGGGTTCTTACGACCTTTCGGTCAACCGGGCGCTTAACGTATCCTTCGTCAATTGCAGTCAGACCAACGACATCAACGACAATACGTACTGGGGTATTTTGGGTTCTAACTTCTGTAAAAATCTTCTTTATGATCATTGTACCCTCTCCCGGTTCGATGCCCATCAGGGTGTGGCCAATGCCACCATCCGCAACTCGACCCTGGGACACATGGGAATCAATGCCATCGGCAGTGGTGTTTTATTGGTGGAAAATTCTACCATTCGTGGCAGAAGCGTTGTTAACCTGCGCCCCGACTACGGCAGTACATGGCAGGGAGAGTTGATCATTCGCAACTGTGTTTTTGTGCCAGCGGGAGGAAAATCAATAAGTGCCAGCCTGATAAGTGGTTCCTATTCTGGTCAGCATGATTTCGGCTACACCTGCTACATGCCCGAAAAAATCACCATTGAAAATCTGCGTATCGACGACTCCCAGCATCCAGAAAATTACCAAGGGCCTGCCATTTTTGCAAATTTTAACCCACAAATGACGGACAATTCCTACCAAGAAAAATTTCCTTATGTTAAAACGAAGGAGGTCATTATCAGGAATATAACGGCGGTTAGTGGAAAAGCACTGCGAATCAGTGATAATCCGTTTATGTTCCGGGATGTAAAGGTTAACACCGGTCAGTGATATTATGCAGTAGATGTTTGCAAATAGTTTATAGTATTTTACCCTCCCACTCATTTAAGACTACCAGAATATTTTTTTATCTTATGTAGGTTTACCTTATGATTATTCAGACCAAACAAATAAATCAAATGACTCATTCTGCTAAAAGTGTGCTGGTATTCGGTATTTACCTTACGCTAGTAGGCGCAACGCTCTTGATTATACCTAATCTTTTTCTTACCGTAATTGATGTGGCTAATACCAGTGAAGTTTGGATACGATTATCAGGGGTTTTACTAATGGCGTTATCAGTGTACTACATCGTTGCGGCAAAACACAACCTGCCCGTTATTTTCAAAGTCACGGTATACATTCGTTGCAGTATTATTTTTTTCTTTTCTGGATTTGTTTATCTACAAATGATGGAATCAGTAATGCTCACCTTTGCAGCCTTTGATTTTTTGGGTGGGGTTTGGACTTACTTGGCTATGAAGAAAGAAGGCAGTTGGTAGAGTCTATTTCTCATAAAAACTAAAAAAAACTCTCCAATTTTATCGCAAAATAACCGCTTTTTATCATCAAAAGACCTCCACACGCCCCCGATAGCATTCAATTTCCCCCATTTTCTTTTTACTTTGTGCGGTAAATTAGATAATACGTCAACTACTGTCACAACAAACTGAAACCTGAATGAGAAAACTACTCCCACTTTTTATCATCTTACTTTTGTGCAACATCGCATGGGCACAAATCCCTTCCCCCAAGGAGCATTTTGGGTTTAACGTTGGCGATGATTATATGCTCGCCAATTTTACCCAAACTGAAGAGTATTTCAAGAAATTGGCGACCTCTGACCGGGTAAAACTGCTTTCCATCGGCAAGACCGAAGAAGGCCGTGACCAGCCGATGATGATTATTACCTCGCCCGATAACCACAAAAAACTGGCTCGTTATCAGGAGATTTCGACCAAACTCGCCCGGGCTGAAGGACTCACCGACGCGCAGGCCAAAGCCATGGCCGAAGAAGGTAAGGCCGTGGTGTGGATTGACGGTGGTATTCACTCTAACGAAACCGTGGCGTGGATGCAACTCATCGAAACCGCGTATCAGCTTGTGAGCCGCAAAGACGCCGAAGTAACGCGTATTTTGGACAACGTGGTCATCCTCCTGACGCACATCAACCCCGATGGGCAGGAATTGGTGGCCAACTGGTACATGCGTAATCCAACCGCTGAAAAACGCACATTAGACCATTTGCCTAAGTTGTACCAGAAATATGCTGGTCACGACAACAACCGCGATTTCTTCATGCTGCAATTGAAAGAAACCCAAAATGTAGGTCGTCAGTTGTTTATAGATTGGATTCCGCAGATTATGTACAACCATCACCAACGCGGCCCAGCAGGGTCGGTTTTGGCGGGACCTCCGTACCGTGACCCATTCAACTACGTATTTCACCCGTTGATGATTACTGGCATTGACGCCCTCGGAGCGGCCATGATCAACCGCCTTATTGCCGAAGAAAAACCCGGGTTTACGCGTTTGGGCGGCTCGGTGTTCTCGACTTGGTACAACGGCGGTTTACGTACCACTACGCACTTTCACAACCAAATCGGATTGTTGACCGAAATTATCGGTGGGCCTACGCCCGAAACCGTTCCTTTGGTGCCCAATCGTTTGATTCCCAACGGTAATACGCCTTTTCCAGTTACCCCTCAAAAATGGTATTTTAAGCAGTCAATCGACTATTCGGTATCGTGTAATTACGCCGTATTGGACTACGCCGCTCGTCACCATGATGAGTTGTTGTATAACATTTACGTCATGGGTAAAAACTCCATTGAGCGCGGAAGCAAAGATTATTGGACGCTTTCTCCCAAACGCTCAGACGCGATTGTTGCCGCGCAAAAAAATGATAAAAGTGCTCAGCCTGAATCAGGTACGCCAGCCCCTGACCCATTTGGCATGAGAGGCGGGATTCCGACAAAATACTACGATATGGTGTTGAAAGATACCAACGGACGTGACGCGCGCGGCTATATTATCTCGGCCAACCAGCCAGATTTTGCCACCGCTACGAAGTTTGTGAATGCGCTGATTCGTACGGGAATTTTGGTGCACAAAGCCACGGCTGAATTTACGGTTGCTGGCAAAAAATACCCCGCAGGTTCGTTTATCGTCAAAACGGCCCAGTCGTTCCGCCCGCACGTATTGGATATGTTTGAGCCCCAAGATCACCCCAATGACTTCCCGTATCCGGGCGGCCCTCCAACGCGGCCTTATGATGCAGCTGGCTGGACATTGGCCTACCAAATGGGCGTGCAGTTTGACCGCTTACTGAATGCTTTCGACGGCCCGTTTGAGCGTATCCCTTATGGTGAATTACAAACTCCGTCGGGTAAAATCGACGCTGCGGCTCCCGCAGGATATACGTTGAGCAGCCGCGCCAATAACTCTTTTATCGCGGTCAATGATTTGTTGGGCGCGGGCATTCCAGTGTTTAGAATGCTGCAGGGTATCGGTGCCGCAGAGGCGGGGGCTTTTTACGTACCAGCCTCTGCAAAAGCCAAATCGTTGTTGGAAAAAGCCGCCAAAGACTTGGGCATTATAGCCACGGGCGTGGCCAAAAAACCTACAGGTGCCATGGTGAAAGTAGCGCCGATGCGCATTGCGCTTTGGGATACCTACGGCGGCTCGATGCCTTCGGGCTGGGTGCGGTTGTTGATGGAGCAGTACCATTTTCCAATCGATGTCATCTACTCTCAGGCCATTGACGCGGGCGACTTGAAGAAAAAATACGACGTGATTATCTTCGTAACCCGGGCCATCCCTGCCGCAACTACGGGGCGTGCAGAAGGTGAGTATGGTGGATTTGGAGGTAGAGAGCCGAAAGTAGAAGAAATTCCTGATTCGTTCCGCCCGTGGTTGGGTCGAATTACGGCCGACAAATCTATTCCCCAGATTAAGAAGTTTTTGGAAGAAGGCGGCAAGGTAGTAACCATCGGGAGCAGCGCCAACTTGGCGTATCACCTAGGGCTCCCCGTTCGGAATGCCCTTGTTGAAATGACCAATGCTGGAACGGAGCGCCCATTGCCTGCCGAAAAATATTATATTCCGGGCAGTATTTTGCGCGTAACACTTGACTCAACCCAGAGCGCTACTTGGGGAATGGCCTCACAAAGCGACGTGTATTTTGATTCAAGTCCAGTGTTCAAATTAGCCCCCGATGCCATTGCCAAAGGTCAAGTTAAGCCGTTGCTTTGGTTCTCAACCAACAAGCCGCTTCGCAGCGGATGGGCGTGGGGACAGCCGTACTTACAAGACGGAATTACGGCTTTTGAAGCGCCAGTAGGAGCGGGGAAATTGACCGTATTTGGCCCCGAAATTACCTTCCGGGCGCAGGCGCAAGGTACGTTTAAGTTGCTCTTTAATCAGCTGTATTCAACGAATCCATAGCCGCAACTAAACATCATCTAAGCTTTTTTTGGGGCGCTAAGCAGGTATAAACTGCTTAGCGCTTTTTTATGCACCCATTCTGAAAGTATTTTTTTGGTAAAGCACTTAAAGTTTTGTTCGATTACTTAATGCATTGATATTCAGCCAATGGAACATAATAGTAAATGTTTGGAACATGAGAGTAAATGTTTTTTTGGGTGGTGAAACAAACGAGTAAAAGAAAAGAACATTCGTGCTAACACCCGTCTGATGCGCGTGCTGACCTTTGAGTATTCTTAAACTCATCGGTTCTCGCTTATGAAAACTTTCATTTTTGCCATTTTTGCAGGGGTTAGCTCCTGCCTGTCCGTCTATTCTCAAGAAGTAAAATCGGCTAAATACTCCTCACTCGCTCCCGACGGTATCATCGCTTTTACGGCCTATGAGCCGTCGCACCAATCCCGCACCAATCCCGACGCTACTGCGGCCGACATTTCTCCCGATAAGGCCTGGCTACGGAAATTTTCGGAAGCATTGATGGGGCGTATTGCATACCCTGCCCGGGGAAAAGCCTACAACATTGCGGGAAAAATGTTTGTAAATCTTGGTATTGATTCAAACGGAAGGGTGAACGTCCTTTCCTTTGGCCAATCTCTGGGGCGCGATTTTGAGCAATCCATCATCGACGCGGTAGGGCGCGTTTCGCGTTCAAAACTTCAACCCCTTGCGCTGCCTGTGGCGGGTCAGCTTCATTTTTCACTACCCATACTTTTTACTCCTTAAGTATTTATTCCTCCTTGATTTAGCTGGTAAAGATCAGTTAAAAGGCTATGTAATGGCTTGACAATCAGTTGATGGGACAATGGAGGATAGCAAAAACGCTTAAACACTTCTGAGACATGATAATAGGGGCCGTTTTTCTCGGTGTGGTGATGGGTTTATTCTTCGGCTTAAAAAAAATAAAGAGACCAAGAAAAGACCTGTACGCTCCCTCCGAATATTTGAAACACTTACGAAACGCTTCAAAAAAAAGATGAAGAAAAATTACTCAACGATGGATTCATTTGCCCAAACGCAACTTGAGCGTCTTGGTGCCAAATCAGCCCTTTTTCGGATTCAGTGGCCCACGCGGCTCTTTGTCTTTTTTGGTTGGATTGGACTTTTATTTGTCGGAATTTATTACCCGATTACCGTAGGATTGGCCCTTTTCGGTGTAGGGTTTTTAAATTATGTGCTATTGTTGAGCTTTCGCATCAGCAATAATTTTTTTAATGAAATACCAACCACGGATAATGCCTTCATTGGTCAATTGCCCTCGTGGCCGAGTTTTTCCATTTTGGTGCCTCTCAAAAACGAAGACGAAGTCATTCACGCCACGTTGCGCTCGATTGAAGCGCTCGACTACCCCCAGTACTTGATGCAAGTCATCATTGTGGTCGAAGAAACCGACCAACTGACCCGTCGGAGTCTTCGCAGCGTTACATTACCCAGTTTTTTTAAAGTGTTGTTGATTCCGGCGCTGCCGCCTTACACCAAAGGTCGTGCGCTTTTGCACGCCTTACCCATTGCGACTGGAGAATATATTACGGTGTACGATGCTGAAAGCCGCCCCGAACCTAGTCAGCTCAGAAAAGCGGCACTGGCCTTGGCTGAGGCGAAAGAAACGACTTGTTTTCAGGCCAAAATCAGTATTTCCAACCGTTCGTCAAGCTGGATAAGTCGTCATTTTGCGGGCGAATATTACGAATGGTACGAGCGCCACATGCGCGCGTTGTCGGCGCAGGGCTTGCCTTTTGGCTTGGGCGGTAATTCCTTCTTTTTGTCCAAAATTGCGTTAGAAAATGCGGGTGCGTGGGACCCCTTCAACGTGACGGAAGATGCCGATTTGAGCGTACGGCTCGTAGAGCAGGGCGTAAAACTTCAGCTTTTGGAAAGCCTAACGACCGAAAGTTGCCCTGATTCGGCCATCAATTGGATTAACCAGCGGACGCGTTGGAACAAGGGACTGTTTATCACCCAATTGGTGCATTTACGACGCACGCTCTTCAGTCGGGGTTTTGGACTTGAAGGTTGGTCAAGTTTTTGGTTGCCAATGATTAGTTCGGCCCTTACTCCATTTTTCAATATTTACATTCCCATCTACATGATAATGAGCGATTTGTCGTATACGACAACAACGGCTATGAGCCTCAGCTTATGGATGTTGTTGGCCTTTAATTTGGGCTGTTCGTGGGTGATTAACTTCAAAACCTACCGCGAACTTGGTATAAAACAATCGGCTTTAGGCATCTTTTGGGACACTTTTAGGTATTTGTTTTTGCACCTCGGGGCGGGCTTTAAAGCCTATGGCGAATATTTTTTTGCCCCGATGCATTGGCACAAAACCGACCACACCGAGTCAGAAAAATCCAATCACCCTGCTCCTTCACCCGAAGCTCAATTTTCCTTATCCTAGTTTTATTTCTTTCTCTTAAACCTTGCAATTATGGTATTTTATAGACATTTACTAAACGTTATGGGGCTGATGTACTTAGGGATTTTATCCGTCATCGCCACACCCACATTAAACCCAAACAAACACCTTCCAGTAGCCGTAGCTACCGTTACGTGGGTGGGCGGAACGGCGGGTTTTGCCCACGATTGGAACACCCCTTCCAACTGGTCTACCAATGTGGTACCTACCAATACCGATAAAGTCATTATTCCAGGAAGTTTGGCGCATTATCCAGTGCTGAACACCAACGTCTCCATTCAAACCTTGAACATAGAAGCAGGGGCAACGCTTACCGTCAATGCCAGTAATGAGTTGACCATTGCGGGCATTGGAGATGATGTTAGGCTGATTGTTTTGGGGACGGTCGAAAACAACGGAACCATTACCGTTAACCAGATCACTTCCAATACCGCCAATGCGATGCAGTTGTCAGGGGACGGGCAGTTTAAGAATAATACTGGCGCTACCCTGTCAGCCGCCACTATAGGTTTTTATGGTATTCGAGTAGAAGGCAATTCAGTATTGCTAAACCAAGTCGGTGGTACAATTAGCTTTGCAGGGTTCTCGGGTTCCATGTTTTTGTCAGGTAGTGCTTCTCCCGAAAGTGTACAAAATCACGGAAAGCTAACCTTGGCAGGACAGATAGAAAAGTACGCGGGAACGTTCCACAATTACCCTTGTGGGGTGGTAAGCCTTCTCGCAGGAGAAGTGTATAACAACGGCGGACAAATCATCAACGAAGGTTTTTTCAGTGCTGCGGCTAATCTGAATGGCCCTGCGGCAGATTTTATCAACAATGGCATCGTGTACGTGGGCGGCGCGGCTTCTTATACCAACAACAAAATCAGGATTTTCAACGATGCTTTGCCAAACGGTATTTTTGAATTTGGAGCCTCCAACGACCTGACTGTATCGGGTATTTATAAAGATGATGCCGCTACGGCTTTGGCAGGAGATTACAATCAGGCGAGCAATACCTTTACGCACTTTGGCTTGTCGGCTGGTTCACAAACGCTCTATGCCAAAATTACCCGTCTGGGCGGTAGTTGCCCGCAAATTGTACCCTTTACGTTTGAGGTAACTACTGCTTCTACCTTTACCTCTCAGCCTGGTAATCAAGTTGTGTGCGCAGGAGGGGCGGCGGTGTTTACGGTTGCCATTGCCAACGCCGCGGGTTATCAGTGGCAACTCAATACGGGTAGTGGTTGGAACAACGTCCCCGCGATAAGTCCTTACTCCAACACTACCACGGCCACGCTCAATATTAGCAATGTGACGGGCTTAGACGGTTACCAATACCGCTGCGTAGCGAGCAGCACAGGCGGGGCGACGTTAGCCTCTACGGCGGCCACCCTAACCATCGGTACAGGAGGAAACCCCACGGGTACGCTTACATGGACAGGCTTAGTGGATACGGATTGGAACACGGCCTGCAACTGGACGCCTTCGAGCGTGCCCACTGCCACCAACGACGTGGTGATTCCTGCCACCACGAATGAACCCATCATTGGTTCAGGAATGAGTGTGGCTCAAAATATAACGATAACTGGTTCAGGGGCGAGTTTAACCGTAAATGCGGGTGCAACATTAACAATTTCATCTACCACATTTTCAATTCGGGTGAATAATGCAGCGGAATTGGTCAATAAAGGCACGATAAACTTAGCCATAAGCGGCTCCAGCGCACAGTCTGGATTAGAAGTAAATGATGGAAGCATTGTAAACTACGGCGTTTTGAATGTGACGAATCTTCTCAATGAAGGTATTGGATTGAACAGTGGTACTATTAACAATAAGACGGGAGGAACCATTAATGCGAATGGGAGAGTTGGTACTTATCTGGTTTCTGGTACGCTTACCAACGAAAGTGGCGCTTCTTTTTTCAGTACTGGTTCTAATTCATCCATGATTTTGAATGGAGGAAGTGGAAGTATCGATAATTCAGGTTTGGTAGACCTAAGTGGTCAGGTAGAAATTTTGGGAACTGAACAAATTGTTAATAATGCTTGTGGTAGGCTGAAAGTGCGAGGTAGTTATTATAATCAGGATAACTCCGCAACAACCAACCAAGGTTTGATTCAAATAAGCGGTTTATTACAGAAAGTGTCTAGTGCTATCTTCACCAATAATGGCGTATTGAAATACGGCTCTCTGACGGGTACCGTAACCAACGCGACAAACTCATCGCTCATCGTCAACAATACCCCTACGCCTATTTTTACCTACGGAGGTACCTACGATGGCGTTATTAACGGTATCTTTAAAGATTCACTAACGACCCTCTCGGCGGGTACGTTTACCGCGCCCAATACCTTTGCGCCTTCAGGCTTGCCAACAGGTACGCAAACGCTGTATGCCAAAATTACGCCCCAGGGCGGTGCGTGCAGTTATGTAGTGCCATTTAGTTTTGCGATTGCCCCAGGGGATTATACCTGGACGGGTGCATTGTCTAAAGACTGGAATATGCCTGACAACTGGTTGGTAGAAGGCAATATCCCCACCGTTGTTCCAACGTTTGGCTCACAAACGGGAAATCATACGCTTATTCCCGTCGTTGCCAATGGTAATTATCCTGAGGTGAGCGCCGCTTCGGGCGCTCGTTCGGTAACCATTGCAGCCAATGCAAGTTTGACCATTAAGAGCACGGGCAATTTGAAAATTGTGGGTAGCGATACCGACGGCGTAACCAACGCAGGAACATTTACCAATAACGGAACGGTACTGATTGACTCTTCGTACAACGACGGATTTGTGAACCAAGCGGGCGCTTCACTCATCAACACCAGTGCCTTCACGGTTCAGAGGGGAACGGGCAACCGCCTCGAAAACTACGGCAGCCTCAACAACAGCGGGACGTTTACCGTAGGCGGCGGCCTTGGTACTGCCATCCTCAACCACCCTGCGGCTACACTCACCAATACCTCCACTTTTGGGGTGAGTGGAGGGTTGACGGGTGGTATTGTCAACCAAGGCACGGTCGATAATTCGGGGCAATTGACTTTTAATGGGGGTGTTTCTGAGACCTTATTTGTCAATCAGGAAACCGTTACCAACCGCTCTGGCGCTACAATGACCATAGGTAGCCACAAAGCACTCCTTTTCGACAATCAGAAATTGGTGGAAAATGAGGGGACTTTTAATATAGGTGGTGGTGGAGACAGGGGGGCTATTAACCGAGAAGGAGCGACGATACGAAACAAGGTAGGAGGAACATTTTATGTAGCTGGTATCCCAAGGACACTATTTAGGAACAGCGGATACCTTGAGAACTACCATATAGTGAGCTTCTCTGGTACACCCGATACTTGTTTCTATAACTTACCCACGGGAGAGGTTAAAAATGAGGCTACTTTCATACTGAGTGGTATTGGAAGTGTGAACGGGGCGATTATCAACTTGGGGAGATTTACCCATGGCTCGGCAGGAGCTTTAAATTTTAGTGGTGTGGGTGGTGTAGGATTTAAAAACGCAGGTACATTTAAGAGTACGGCAGGTTGTAGTATTTCTGCAATAGGCGGTGTACTAGGTTTGCTGCAAAACATGCCTAATGCTCTGTTTGAAAATAAATGCGCTACAACATTCCGTTCAGGAGGAAACCCTATCGTCAACCAAGGGCGATACACGCATACGGCGGGTAGCTTTACTGTAGGGAATTTGAACACTGTATTGGAAAATTCAGGTTATGCGATGATTAATGTGCCTTTTACCTCAACTGGGCAGTTGGGCCAATACTTTGTAAATAGTGATACCTTGCTGTTAGGGCCTCAAACTGTGGTTACTACGAGTCCTATGTCAAACCATGGCATACCACTCACTAATACAAGCACAGGTTATGTACATTCAGAGGCTGATTTTGTGATAAGTGCTACCACTACCATCATAGATAACGCGGGAAAAATAGTATTGGGTAGTCAGTCCTCTATCAGTGGGGTGAATATCGGTACGCCCATCATCAATACTGGTAATCTCACCAACGAGGGCACTGTCAATTTTAACCGCTTCGGGGGCTATGGTATTGATAACTCGGGCACGTTTGTCAACAAAGGGCGCTTTGAAACGGGCAACAGCGACAAAAGCATCCACAACAACGGCGGTACCATCGAAAACTCGGGCGTGATGGAAATCGACTCCGTATTTCGGGATGCGGTCTTGCAGAAAGGTAGCGGCAGTAGCTTCACCAATACCGCTACTGGCCAAATCAACATTGATTTTGTGTTTGGCAACGGCATCAACAACACCGCTGGTGGTTTTGTCAACAATGGCGAAATGATGATTGCCCAAACGGACACCGTTGCGCTGTCGGGTATCAACAATGCGGGTACGTTCCAAAACAACAAACTCATGCGCATTGGCGGCGTGGGCAAAATCAAACAGCACGGAATCTACAATACGGGTACACTGACCAATACCACCGACAGCCGGATAGTTCTCCAAAGCGCCGAAGGGTCGGGTATCACTAATCAGGGAGGAACGGTGACCAACCAATCCTGCGCCTACATCGAGTCAACGCCTGTGATTCTCAACGCCGCAGGGACTTTCAGCAACGCGGGTGTCATTACCAAGCGTTCTGATAACCTCATGGTAGTCAGCAATATAAGCACTAATTCGGGCACCATCGTCAATGAAGATGCCGACGCATTCACAGTGACGGGCACCAACAGCGGCGCAGTCGTGGGTTCGGCTTCCATTGCGTATGTCGGTTCTCCTTTTGCCAACACTGGCGCGGCTACCGTCACGCTCTCCGGAGCCACGGGCGGAACCTTCAGCGCAACCCCGTCGGGGCTGTCGCTCAATCCAACTACGGGAGAAATAAATCTGGCCGCTTCTACGCCTCAAAGTTACGTTGTTACGTATACGATAGCGGCGGCGGGTGGCAGTTGTCCGGCCGTGACCGACACGGCATGGGTATCTATCAAGGCACTCAATGTGAGCCAAATTGTATACGTCAATGGTTCAAACACGTCTCCGGGCCAGGATGGTAGCAGTTGGAGTAACGCTTTTACAAGTTTACAGGCGGGTCTGAGTGCGGCAGCGGCATTGACAGGGGAAGATATTCAGGTGTGGGTGGCCGCAGGAACCTATAAGCCCGGAACTTTGCGCAAAGATGTGTTTGAGATTCCTTCGGGGGTACGGGTATACGGCGGTTTTGCGGGCGGTGAAAGTGAGTTGAATCAAAGGAATTGGCGCACACAAAAGACGATATTGAGCGGAGAAATTGGCACGTCGGTCTTGAGCGACAATGTCAACCACGTGGTGGTATTGAGCAATACCAATGAGCAGACCCGTTTGGATGGTTTTGTGGTTGAGAAAGGCTACGCCGATTATTTTGTACCTACGCAAGGGGCAGACTTATCCAACCCGACCATACTTTCCTCGGGAGGTGGAATACTGGTGCTTAATCGGAGCCGAGGTTTGATTACAAATTGTGTGATTACCAACAATCGAGCCATTGGCGGTGGCGGTATTTTACTCAGAGATAGCAGTGAGGTAAGTATTACAAACAGCATTATAGTTGGCAACGAAGCCACCTTCGGGGGGGGGATTTACATGGAAAGAGCAGGACAGCCGCATTTGGAAAACCTTCTGATTGTGTCCAACAAGGGAGTAGGGGGAGGCCTGTACCTCAATTACAGCGCACCCATACTGACGCATTGTACGATTGCATCCAATCAAAGTGCTAATAGTACACCTGGCGGTATTTTCAACACCAATTCATCGGTGACTTTACAAAACAGTATCTTATGGGATAATAGCGGTTCTCAAACGACGTCGGGCATCAGCATCCGATATAGCATTGTGCAAGGCGGATTTGCGGGCACTGGCAATATGAATCGAGATCCGTTGTTTGTAAAGGCCACCCCGCTGGGATTGTCGCCGACGGTCAATTTGGGAGATTATCGTTTGCAGGTATGCTCGCCAGCAATCAACGCTGGCGACAACGCAGCGAGTACGTTAACTGTGGATTTGGACGGCAACGTGCGTCCCTTTGCTACTGGCTTGGCAATTGTTGATTTGGGGTGTTATGAAAGCCAAAGTACAGGTGGTGGCGGTCCTGCGGTATTGAATGTGAGTGAGCCAATAACGGGCGGCACGGTGCTGAAAACAGGTGGCCGAATCACGGCAACGAATCAGGTATCGGGCGCTACGGTAGAGTATAGAGGGAGTCAGTCAGTAGCGCTGTTGCCTGGTTTTGGCGTTACTGGAAGCGTATTTGAGGCCGTAATTGGCGGTTGCGATACGGTTGTTCCTACAGCTAGGGAGAATAATTCACAGAAATAATTCGTAGAAGAATGACGGCCACAGTAGGATTAGCGGTAGGAGAAAGCGTGGTGCGTTTGCCACGCTTTCAAACCAAGAGAGGAGAGCGAGCAATCGACTTGAAGCAAATTGTGTACTTGAGTGCGCAGAGCAATTATACCATTTTTCATTTAATCACGGGAGAGGAGGTTCTGACCACGCTGTCGTTGAGTAGTTATGCTTCGCTGTTAGAAACCCGCGGTTTTATCCGGATTCATAAGTCGAACCTCTTGAACGGACACCATTTGGGTAAGTGTCGATTAGTACGGAGTGGTGAGTTGATGTTGCCCAATGGCAAAATCATCGGAGTGGCCCGTCGGAAGCGAAGTTCGTTAAAGAAAATAGCAAACGAGAACCGTACGAAATGATTTAGTTTTATTCTGGTTGAACGGTTGCTAAAAGTGTCTAATTAAAAGATATAGAAGAAGCCCATTTGAGGTCATCGGCCACCACAAATCAAAACAATAAACACGCGATGCAGTAGACCTATCTGTGGTTTTAGTAGTAATAATCATATATTTGACGTTAAACTCAATTTGTACAATAACAAAGTACGTGCAAGTTTGAGGCAAGTACAAGTATATGAAAAACCTCGCCTTTCTTGTTTTTTTGCTACCGTTATGGGGAAGCGCTCAGACGCTTGATCTGATTCCCAATACCGACACTTACCCGATTACTCCTGCGGCGGGTTTGTACAAGGATACTACTGGACAACTTCCATTCGAGCAAATCCAAAAACAAAAGTTTAACATATCGCGTAAATACGGACTTCTGTTTCCTTTCAGCGATGCTGCTTCGTGGCTTAAAATAGTATTGACCAATCGTAACCCAGCGCGTAAACAATGGGTGTTGGAGTGGAACAACCCCATGGGCGAGTCCGTGGATTTTTATATTTCCTCTCCCAACGGTCCCTATCAGGTTAAAAAAATGGGGATGGTCAATACCCAAAATCGGATCTTAATGGCCGAAAACCGACCTTTTGTTGAGTTTGATTTGGGCTTTCAGGAAACCAAGACCATTTATATCCGCATAAAAGGGCAGCGGGCACATTTTGCCTCGGTCAATCTCTACTCCACACAGGCCTACAGTCGCCACGATTTGATACAAACCAATGTCTACGGCTTCATGTCGGGGGCCATCGCGGTTCGTCTATTCTACGTGTTTTTATTGGCGTTGTTTGCCGTTAAAGACAAGGATTTTAGGCAGTATTCGGTGCTTTTGGTGGTTCGTTCGATTGCATTTTGGGGGCTGCACGGTATTTTGAGCAATTTTTTCACGAACCCTTCGACCGCGCTAATGGTTAGTTTTCTTTCGTCGCATATCTTGCCGCTGGGGTTGATTGTCGCGTTTAGGGTCATATTTCCGGGCAAGCGATTTCCTAAATGGGTTGAAAGCGTCCTAAAATTCATTATGGTAGTGAACATTCTTTTGGCGGTCATTATCTTATTTGGGTATCGTTGGCAGTGGATTTTGGCAAGCACCTACTTAATGATTGCCACACAAGTGTTTATTTTGGCCATGTACGTTTTTGCCATTATCAAAAAATACCCCATCAATTGGAATTACTCGGTGGCGTATTTGCTTGGCATTGGTAGCTATATTTTTGTTCAAATGCGGTTGGTCGGTTGGGTGAGTTTCCCGTGGATATCGCCCGTAGCATTGCTGTTTTTTATTCTTGAATTTTTGGTATTCGGGTATTTTTTAGGAAAAATTATCATTGATTATGAGCGCAACCGGGCGCTGTCGGTCCAAGAATTGGCTTTTACCAAAGAACAAGCGTTAAGGGTACAGGAATTGGATCGTTTGAAAACGCGGTTTTTTACCAATATTTCTCACGAGTTTCGTACGCCGCTCAGCCTTCTGACGGGGCCATTGGAAGAAATCCGGCAAAAGTACCCGAAAGAAGGGATGATACCGATGATGCAACGCAACGTAAAACGTCTGCAATCGCTTATCAATCAGTTACTTGATTTGTCTAAATTAGAGGCGGGAGAGTTTAAGGTTGAAGCGCAGTACGGCGATATTGCGGCGTTTTTTGGGTACATTTTTTCCTCTTTTGAGTCCTTGGCCCAGCACCAAAATATTCATTTCAATGTGAGCCAAAGTCGTCGTTCTTTTGAGACGTATTTTGATGCCGACAAACTCGAAAAAATCATCACTAATCTCCTTTCAAACGCCTTTAAATTTACCCCTGTTAACGGACGGATTGAGATACGGGTGTTTTATCAGACCATTGACGCCGAAGATTGGCTTTTGTTGGAAGTGGAGGATAACGGTATCGGGATTGATGCCGAGCGACTGCCTCGAATATTTGACCGTTTTTATCAAGTTGACGATACCGCCCAACGCAACTACGAGGGAACGGGCATCGGATTGGCTTTGGTTAAAGAACTAGTGGACTTGTTCAAAGGAAAAATCACGGTCAAAAGTGAAGTAAACCAAAGCACGGTCTTTCGGGTGGAGTTACCGTTGCCAAAACCAAAAAATGGCCTAGACAAGGAGTTTACGATTCCAACCACCCCTGCCTACCCAACCACCTCCATGGAGCCGTGGCCGTCTGAGCGCCCAGCGGTAGCTGGTTTGGCTATGGATGCTACCAAGCCGATGTTGCTGATTGTTGAAGATAATCCCGATTTAAGGCAATACCTGTACGGTTTATTTGAGCCACATTATCAAATTGTACAAGCCATAAACGGTCAAAATGGCTTGGACTTGGCTTTTGAGTTGGTGCCCGACGTGGTAGTCACCGACCTGATGATGCCGCTGCTCGATGGCTTTGGGTTATGTCAACGACTAAAATCTGACCAACGCACCAGCCATATCCCAGTGGTGTTGCTGACGGCCAAGGCCACCTTGTCTGACCGCTTGGAAGGCTTCGAACTAGGGGCGGATGACTACTTGCAAAAACCGTTTAACAAAGAAGAACTGTTGGTTCGGGTCAGGAATTTAATTCAACAGCGGGCTATTCTTCGGCAGAAATTCAGCCTCATGGGGCCGCTTGCTCCGAGTCAAACCGCTGGTATACCCGAAAGTCTGGACAATCAATTCATTAAGAAAGCCCGCGAAATTGTAGAGGCGCATTTGGGTGATAGTAGCTTTGATGTTGAAGAATTTTGCAAGGAAATAGGCATGAGCAGGACCAATTTGCACCGTAAATTGAAGGCGCTGACCGATACCTCTACGACTGAATTTATCCGGACAATACGCCTGCAACGGGCGGCGCAACTGCTGCTCCAGCGTACCCATACCGTGTCGGAGATTGCCTATCGGGTGGGTTTTGAGAGTTTACCTTATTTCTCCAAATCGTTTCAGGATAAATACGGCAAGCCGCCTTCGGAGTGGCAAGGGCGTTAAAAATCTTTTAAGTAGCTCCTTTCTCGCGTGCGTTGTAGGATAATTCGAGGGTAAATGGGCAATTTTAGGAGCTTTGGAGTAATATCCTAATTAGGATATGTTTATTGTGTATTATGGCTTTATAGGCTATTTTTGGCCAATTCGTTGGCGCTACCTGAATGATGTGTCAATTATGCGTCGTTATGTCCTAAAAAAGGCCCTTTTTTTGCTCTGACGAATCATCAAGATTAGCTTTCAGGTAAATTTTAAAAGTTTTTTTTGTATTCCTAAAAGTGTTTTTAGATAAATGTTGGTTATCGTAGTGTTGGTATATTTTTATGAGGTCTTTTGACGGAACAACGACCCCAAAATAGTTAAGATTAGATCATTATGCGTTTATTTTCTATCACACCACACACGAATAAATCTACCACTGACAGTCACGGGGTTATTGCGTTTTTGGTAGCTAATTATCCTCGTCTTCTTGGGTTTTTTGTTTTTTTTGTGCTCACCATCGGGTTATCTTCAAGGGCGGCGCTTGGCCAAAAAAAAGTTGATAGGTTTTTAACCCTTAAAGGGCAGCCCCGTTTGGATAGCCTAGAGCTATACTACGTGTCGGTGTGGGAAGATATGGACAGCACTACGGCCTTTAAAGAAATAAATTCTGTCAGAACCTACGCTGAAAAAACCAGAGATGAATTGCTCGCGGTCTATTCAGAATATTTAAAAGCGCGGTACCATCTCAGGGGGATAGAACGAAACTTGAAAATCGTTTACCCTTACCTCAAGGCTATTCAGGCAAGATTGAACAAACAAAAACCAAACGCGCTGACGGAGCGCCTGAATGCAGATATTGAGCATTTTTTGGGGGCAATTTTATACATCGAACGTACCAACACGGTTAAGGGAATTACGCACCTTCTTTCGGCAGATTTGACCTATCGAAAACTAGGGTACGAAAACATCCAGTTTGCCGACCGCCTCCTCGCGCATTTGGGCCTTTATTATCAGGTAGAAGTGGGTGATTATAAAACAGCCATGGGATATTTTAAAGAGGCTGAATCGTATATTCATAAAGACCCTATCGACAAGTACCGAATTGCTTTTTACAAAGATTACGCAAATTGTTTTGCCAGACTGAAGCAGTACGACAAGGCTATTAAGTACAATAAATTGGCGATGGCGCAGATTCGGTTGAAAAGAGACAGTCTTAAAGTCGGTACCATCAGCGGCAATATCGGGGAAATTATCCTTAATGAATTTGCCAACCCTATTGAAGCGGAGCCTTATTTTCACAAAGAATTGCTGTATCGACAGCGCTATAAACCCCATGGAATAGACGATATTGCCAAGGTGTACGGAAATCTGTGTCAGGTGGCTGGGCTCAAGAAAAACCCAGAAGAAGTGTTAAGCTATTTTAATAAAGCACTCAAAACCATTGAAATGTATGAAGACACGGTTGACCGGCATAGTATCTTGATGTCTATCTATCGAAATCGAATGGCGGCCGATACGCTTTTGGGGGACTATAAGAGTGCCTTTCGTTACGAAAAATTATACTATGAAGAGTTGATGGCTAGCTTGCGTCATAACTTGAGAGTGGCTACTTCGGAAGCCTCCATTAAGTTTGACGTTGAAAAAAGCAGGCTCCGGGCCGAGCTTGCCAACCAGCAAGCCCAAAATTCGCGCTTCTGGGTGTTTGTCATTTCATTGCTACTGTTGGTGGCGCTGATTGGGGGGTATTTCTTGTATTTTCGACAACGTGCCAAGAAGGAGGAGCTCGCCCAACGCTTGTCTTTTGAACAAAAGGAAGCCGAACGTTTGGCGGAGTTGGACTTGCTTAAAACCCGTTTTTTTGCCAATATCTCCCACGAATTTCGAACCCCGCTGACGCTCTTGGTGGGGCCGTTGGCAGATTTTCAGAAAAAATACCCCGCCGAAGCCATGATTCCAGTCATGCAGCGAAATTTGGGCCGGTTGCAAGCGCTGATTAATCAACTGCTTGATTTGTCGAAACTCGAAGCGGGCAAGATGGAGCCGCAGATTCAATACGGTGATTTGCCGCATTTTTTTCAGTATTTGTTTGCCTCGTTTGAGTCACTGGCCCAGAGCAGAAAGATTATGTTTCAACGCTCACAGAGCCATGAATATCAAATGGCTTATTTTGACGAGGATAAATTGGAGAAAATTGTCACGAATCTGCTTTCCAACGCCTTTAAATTTACGCCAGAAAACGGCCGCGTAACCGTCGAAATTGCTTATGTATCGTCTGCCGAAGCTTTTGGGGGGGCATTGATTACCATCACCGTGGCCGACAGTGGTATCGGTATTGACCCCCAACGGCTGCCGCGCATCTTTGACCGTTTTTATCAGGTTGATGATAGCCAACGACGGGATTACGAGGGTACTGGTATCGGGCTAGCGTTGGTGAAAGAGCTAGTAAATGCCCTTCGTGGGACGATTGAGGTAAAAAGTACTTTGGGAAAAGGGACGGTATTTGTCGTTAACTTGCCTTGCGACCAAGCCCACTGGGGAGACCGAGTGCTCAATGCCGAGGCCAATCAAGTACGTCAAAAAAGCCCCGTTGTGTCTTTGGTTGAAGAATCCAAAATATTGCCTCTCGCCGCTGCTACGGCCGATTTGCCCATTTTATTGATTGTGGAAGATAACCCAGACTTACGCCAATACGTACGCAGTGTTTTTGGTGGCCGCTATCAGATAGAAGAGGCGCAGGATGGAGAAGACGGCTTGAGAAAGGCCATTGAATTGGTGCCCGATATTGTGATTTGTGATTTGATGATGCCGCGCCTCGATGGCCTGGGTTTTTGCAAAGCGCTGAAAACAGATTTGCGCATCAACCACATTCCAGTGGTGATGTTGACCGCCAAAGCAACGCTCGAAGATCGTTTGGAAGGATTGGCGCTCGGCGCGGATGATTATTTGGCGAAGCCCTTTAGCACGGACGAACTTCAAATACGGGTCCAAAACTTACTACAACAGCGGTTGGTTTTACAACAAAAATACAGCCAAACGGCCTTAGTGGCCGAGTCACTCCCAATGGCCGAAGTGGTGCCTTCAATGGATGAACTGTTTTTGGAAAAAGCACTGGGAGTCGTAGAACATAATAGCGCCGACAGTAGTTTTGATGTAGAGGCTTTTGCCGAGGCCATGAATATGACCTCGGTGCAGCTAAGGCGTAAATTGAAAGCCCTGACGGGCCAAACCGTGACGGTGTTTGTGCGGAATTATCGCCTAGAAAAAGCGGCGGAATTGCTGCGAAGCCGGGCGGGAATGGTATCAGACATCGCGTACCGAGTAGGTTTTGAAAGCCTACCGTATTTCTCCAAAGTATTTCAGGAAAGGTTTGGGAAAGCGCCGTCGGAGTGGCATTAGAGAAGGCGATTGAAAACAAAATGATTATGAATAAGTACAAGTGGTCAAGGATAATTCTTTTTGCGCTTTTTTGTTTTATTATCTACGAAGGCTATCCGCAAGAGATTATCTTATCATCTGACCAAAAGTTGCCTATCAATATTACAACTTCCATAGAGATTTTCAAAGACTCCTCTGCACGGCTGAGTTTAGCGCAGGCAATCACCAAAAACTACCAAAAGTCTACCAAAGACCACTTTATTTTCCCTTATACCAACGATGCCTTTTGGGTAAGATTTAAACTTAAAAACCCCAATTCTCAAAACAAAAACTGGTTTTTGGTGTGGGGGAATCCCTTGGTTGAGCAGCTTGATTTTTATATCTCAGATAGCACAAACCAGCGTTTTTTGCACAAGCAACAAAAAATTCTGACCCGTGAAAAAGAGCGAAAAATGATTGACCAAGAACCCAAATTTGCTTTTGAGCTAGGCCCGCAACAAACCAAAACGGTCTATATTAAGCTCACTAGCAAGCGCGGGCATTATGGTAATTTGAGAATACACTCCGAGGAATCGTATTATAAATCCCGACTGAATGACTACGCTGGTCAAAGTTTTTTTAACGGACTGGTTATTTTTCGCCTTTTTTTGGTGGTTTCGCTGAGCCTATTTGTTATTAAGGACTTGCCTTTCAGGCTTTACTCTCTGCATACGGTCATCAAGACTTTCGCGTTTTGGGGCTATTTGAACATCGCAGGGCCGTGGTTTACGGACGACCCCGACTTGGCAAAAAAAATAGATTTTATCTTCTACAACTCTGTTACCATTGGTGCAGGCATCTTTGTTTATTTTACACAAATTCGGGGACGGCTACCCAAAGTTCACAGTATTGTTGCCCTCACTATCATCCTTGTTACAATCTTTGAAAGTGTCATCATTTTTGTTGATTACCAATGGTATTGGCTTAAGATAGGTGTATATAGTATCATCGTGTCGGCAATCTATTTTTCGGTCTTGTATATATATTGCATAGCCAAGAAAATCACGGTCGAAAAATACTATGCTATCCCTTTTATTTTGGGTTTACTAAGCTATGCTTTGCTCTATATCAGGCTCTTAGGATGGATTGAATACGAGCCGCTCTATTCCATTGCCTACCTTTTATTTTTGGGGGAAATTTTCGTTTTTGTTATTTTCTTGGGAAGAATCTTTAGAAATACCGAACAAAATAAACGCCTAGCCGAACAACAATTAACGTTTAACCTCGAACAGTCGGCCCGCCTCAAAGAGCTTGATACCCTCAAAACCACTTTTTTTGCCAATATTTCCCACGAGTTTCGTACCCCGCTGACGCTCATTTTGTCGCCGCTGAATGACCTGCAAAGGGAGTTTCCTAAGCGTGAAATATTTCGCATCATGCAGCAAAATGCCGAGCGACTGTTGGCCTTGATTAACCAATTGCTTGATTTGAGCAAATTAGAAGCAGGCAAAATGACGGTAGAGATACAACGGGCTGATTTGTCGCAGTTTTTGCGGCAACTGCTCGCTTCGTTTGAGTCGTTGGCGCAAAGTAAAGGCATCGTTTTTCAATACGAACAGAGTCATCCTACCCGAATCGACTATTTTGATGCCGACAAACTCGAAAAAATCGTCACCAATCTGCTTTCAAATGCCTTTAAGTTTACCCCTGAAAAGGGCCGAATCGAAGTGCGGGTAGATTATACCGAACACGACTGTATCATTAAAATCAAGGACAGCGGCATCGGGATTGCGGCCGAACGCCTTCCCGTCATTTTTGACCGATTTTATCAGGCCGACCAAGGTAATAATCGAAATTTTGAAGGAACAGGCATTGGTTTGGCGCTGGTAAAAGAATTGGTGGATGTTTTGCGTGGCCGAATTGAGGTGAAAAGTGAATTGGGGACAGGGAGCACTTTTGTGGTAACATTGCCCTGCGATGCCGCCACTTGGAGGCAATATTTAAACAAAAACGACTTTGTCGGAGCGGTTGAAAAAACGACCATTTTTAAAGAGGCCATTGAATACCCAACCGATTCTTCCGTATTGGAGGGAGTGGCTATGGCGCAGATTGGGCTTGATTTACCCATTTTGTTGATTGTGGAAGATAACCCTGACTTACGCCAATATGTGCGCGGTATTTTTGGCGAGCGCTATCAGGTAGAAGAAGCGCAGGATGGAGAAGAGGGATTAAGAAAGGCCTTTGAGTTGGTGCCCGATATTGTGATTTGTGATTTGATGATGCCGCGCCTCAATGGTTTTGGGTTTTGTCAAGCGCTAAAAACAGACCCGCGTACCAATCATATTCCGGTGGTAATGCTGACCGCCAAAGCAACGCTCGAAGACCGTCTGGAAGGATTAGCACTTGGGGCCGATGATTATCTGGCCAAACCGTTTAGCTCAAATGAACTCCAAATACGGGTGCAAAACTTGCTGCAACAACGGCGGGTTTTGCAACAAAAATACAGCCAAAACGGAGTGTTAACTAACCCGCTGCCCGTTGCCGAAAAAGAGCCTTCGATGGATGATGTATTTTTAGAAAAAGCACTAGGAGTAGTAGAAAGTAATAGCGCCGACAGCAGTTTTGATGTAGAGACTTTTGCCGAGGCCATGAGTATGACCTCGGTGCAGCTCAGGCGTAAACTAAAAGCCTTGACGGGCCAAACCGTGACGGTGTTTGTGCGAAATTATCGTCTGGAAAAAGCGGCAGATTTGCTGCGCAGTCGAGCAGGAACCGTATCCGACATTGCCTACCAAGTAGGTTTTGAAAGCCTGCCGTATTTCTCCAAAGTATTCCAAGAAAGGTTTGGGAAAGCGCCTTCAGAGTGGCATTAAAAAGGCTATTTTGTAGCGAAAAGTGGAAAATTAGGAAGCAAAAAAAGGGTTGTCTCAGACTTTTGAGACAGCCCTTTTTATTGAAAATGGGCGTTTAAATCGTTTTTTGTAGACCTACTTAGGCGCTCAAGCCAAGGCTTAAATGTTGTCTTTCCAGTATTAAAAAAAGCCTTAATTCTTCAAAAAAAGGCTTTTTGTTCAAAATGAGTAAAAGAAAGTTCAAAATGAGGAAGAGAAATCGACTTCTGTTCTGAGGGCCTCTGTGTCCTTTTTTTTTTCGGTCCAGAATGAGGAAGAGAAAGTCCAGTTTGTGCTAACACTTGGCGCGCAAAATCGGCCAATTTTGTCTCACTCACTCACCCAAAGAGTGACGTGTTTTCCTAGACCATTTTCAGAACCATACTCAATTTATGAAGACTACGTATTGAGTCGCTCTTCATTATGGCGAGCCGAGATCGCCTGACGATGCAGTAGACCATGCGTTTTATTACAACAAAACATGAAAAAAATTGTAACTCTTCTGCTCAAGGCAGTGGGCGTTTTGGTGGCCGTTGTTGGTCTTGTCCTGCTGTTTGTCAACTTCCGAGGTGTACCTTCTTACGAAGTCAATATACCCGAAAACATCAAAAATGTAAACGTAGAAATAACCCCCGAGCGGGTGGCACGTGGCGAGAAAATAGCCCTAGTGATGTGCAATGCCTGCCACGCCAACCAAGATAACCGACTGGTAGGTAAGCATATTGCTGATTTGCCAGCGGAGTTTGGTAAGGCTTATTCGCTCAATATCACCCAGGATGGTGAAGATGGTATTGGGAGCTGGACCGATGGCGAAATCATGTATTTTCTCAAGACGGGAATCAAACGCAACGGGCAGTACGCACCCATTATGCCCAAGTTTCCGCGCATGGCCGACGAAGACTTGAAGTCAATCATTGCCTACTTACATTCAGACCGATTTCCTGTGCAAGCTACCAAAGGGGAGGGGCATGAGCAGGAGCCCAGTTTGTTGCTTAAAGTGCTGACCCATACCGTAATGAAACCCATTGAGCCAGTGACGGAACCGATTTTGGTGCCTGATTCTACCGATAAGGTGGCGTTTGGAAAGTATATCGCCAACGACCTCATTGCGTGTTACGCCTGCCATTCGGGCGATTTGGCCAAGGCAGACCCGCTTCATCCCGAAAAATCGTTTGGCTTCTACGGAGGCGGCATCAAAATGCCCGATTTGGAAGGTAAAATTATTCCTACCGCCAATTTGACCTTTGATGAAGAGACGGGTATCGCCAAAAAATACAACGAGGAGCAGTTTGTGCACGCCGTTAGATTTTG
This sequence comes from Runella salmonicolor, assembly GCF_024158025.1. Taxonomy (NCBI): domain Bacteria; kingdom Pseudomonadati; phylum Bacteroidota; class Cytophagia; order Cytophagales; family Spirosomataceae; genus Runella; species Runella salmonicolor. Next base: position 399,391 of record NZ_JAMZEL010000001.1, on the reverse strand, counting down.
CAAAAAACCTGACGGGGGCATTCTGCGCTACCCCATGCAGCCTCACATTACCCTAACTGACTACGAAGTCAAGGCCATTTTCGCCTACCTCAAAACAGTCCCCAAAATCAAAAATAATGTCAATGTACTCTAGGTGCGCCTTTTCGGAGCCTATTAACAACCTTTCGTGGTAGAAAGAGGGAAAGTCGGGGGGCGATATTATAAACTAAAATCAATCCCCGCTTTTCAGTTCTCTCCCAGAGTTAATGAGCCTATATCACCCTTAGCATTTTCTTTCTACCAAATGAAAAAACTCTTTTACTTCGTCGTGACTTTGCTCACGAGTCAACAACTTTGCGCCCAGATCAAAACATGGAATGGCTCCGTAAGTACTGATTGGTACAACGCCGCCAACTGGACTCCCTCCGCTGGTGCAACGGCCGGTGCTCCTACGGCAACCGACAATGTCTTTATCACTATCGCAAGTCCGGACCCCATCATTGCGTCGGGAAATGCCGTAGCGAAATCCATCAATATGGATGTGGTGGGCAGTGCATTGACCATCAACAGCGGCGCAACATTGACGGTTTCTACGAACGGTGGCGATGCGGTCAGTGTAATAAGGGGCACGCTGACCAACAACGGTACCCTTTCGGTTACCAACACTGCCCCTTTTGCTTCTGGTCTGGAAGCGATGTCTTTGACCACCGGCGGAACGGTAACCAATAGTGGGGTATTGACCCTCAACGGAGGAGAGAATGTGGCCCTCAACATTGCAGGAAGTACGTTTACTAATCAATCGGGCGGAAATGTTACCTCAAACGGGCGGGATGTGATGCGCATGAGTGGTTCGGGTACGAGTTTTACCAACGCCGCAGGAGCGACTTTTACGGGAACGGGTACTAATTCGGGGATTTTTGCCCAGCCTGGCTCAATTACGAATGCAGGAACAATGGATATTACTGGTTCAATAGAACTCTATAATTTAGCAGTTTTTACTAATTCGGCGTGCGGGAAGTTCAAAGTAACTGGCGCTTTCTTCAACCAGTCGGGCAGTTCCCTCTCCAACGCAGGTTTTTTACACGTTACGGGGTCATTATCCAACAATGGCACAGCAACCAATACGGGAGTGGTGAAGTCTGCGTCGGGAACGATACCCAATTCTGGTAACGCTTCGGTAAGAGTGAATGATACGACCACGCCTATTTTTACCTACGGCGGCACTTTCAACGGAATCATCAATGGGATTTTTAAAGATCCAGCAGCCGCCACTTCGGCTGGAACGTTTACAGCCCCCAATACCTTTGTAGGGGATAATACCTTACCGCTGGGTTCGCAAACCCTCTATGCGCAAATTACGCTCGGAGGCAGTTGTATATATATAGTTCCTTTTTTGTTTTTTTATACATCACCGCCCGTTTTTACCACTCATCCAGCCAACGTGGCGGTATGCAGCGGATCTCCTACCTCGTTTACGGTGGCCGCTACCGATGCCGTTTCGTATCAATGGCAAATCAGTACCAACAACGGCAGCAACTGGAGCAATCTTTCTAATAATGCAACGTACTCGAATGTAACGACCGTGACGCTGAATATCAGCAGCTCAGCTGGGCTGGGCAGCTCTATCTATCGGTGCGTGGCCACGGGTGCTGGTGGAACCACCAACTCAAACTCGGCCTCTATTACCCTCAATCCAGCCACTACTCCGCCTTCGACGGGGACCATTACCTGGACGGGAGCGGTCAGTACCGATTGGAATACGCCCTGCAACTGGTCGCCAGGTAGTGTGCCTACGGTTGACAATGAAGTGCTTATCAATAACGTTGCGAATGACCCCGTGATAGCCTCAGGAACCACGGCCAATACGGGCTACATCACCCTAAGTACGGGAGCTGTATTAACGGTGAACAGCGGAGGGGTTTTGAACGTGAGGGGCAACACTAACGATGGCATGAGGCTTGTTGCTGCCACCTTTACCAACAACGGTACGACGGATATTCAACGCTCTGGAGGTTTACCCTTTGCATCAGGAGGGATTTATTCACAAACGGGTTCTGCAGTAAACAACAGCGGAACGCTCACTGTTAATTCCAATGGAGCTCCTTTTTCAAATGGCGGAGGAACGTTTAATGTAACTAACAACAGCGGTGGGGTGTTGAGTGTCATCAATGGTAATGGGTTTACTTCCACTGGAGTATCTACCAATAGAATTACGATAACAAATAATGGCACGATAAATAGTAACTGCAACTCCATAAGTGGATTCTATTCTTTCATAAACAATGGCATTGTAAATATAAACACTGGAGGGATTACGGTTGCGAGTGGTAAATCATTGACCAACAATGCCTGCGGTAAAATAGTCGTAAGTGCGGGGAATTACACCAATGCTGGACCTACCACTAATGCGGGTTTTATCCATGTAATCAATGAAATATACACAACTTCAACGTTTAATAATACAGGAATACTGAAATACGGAACCGTTGCGGGGACAACCAATATTTCAAACACGGGTACGTCGGCAATCATTGTTAAAGATAGTCCCACGCCTATTTTTACATATGGAGGCGCTTCCTACAACGGTACCATCAATGGCATTTATACTGATGCGGCAGCAACAAATTTGGCGGGTACATTTACACCTCTAAATTCTTTTGTGCCAGATGCAGGCTTGCCCATCGGTTCTCAAACACTTTATGCCAAAATCACACCCAGCGGTGGTGCCTGTTTTTACATTGTCCCGTTTGTGTATGTGGTTTTGCCAACCTTTACTGCTCAACCTTCCAATGCCACAAAATGTTCGCCAGAGGCGGCATTTTTTACGGTGTCAGCAAATCAAGCTACTTCTTACCAGTGGCAAGTAAGCACGGATGGCGGCACCAATTGGACCAACATCACGGCCAACGCTATCTATACCAATGTGACCACTACCACGCTGAATATCAGCAATACGGCAGGCTTAAACACCTATCAGTACCGGTGCGTAGCAACAAACTCTGGCGGCTCTGCCAATTCCAATGCCGCCCTTTTGACGGTAATAACGGGCGTAAATACGCCGACTGGTACGCTTACTTGGACGGGCACTTTCGGGACAGATTGGAGTCAAGCCTGTAATTGGTCGCCAGCCAGTGTGCCCGCAGTAGGCAATGACGTAGTCATTCCCAATACAACCAACGACCCCATCATTGGGGCATCAATAAATGCGTTGGCTAAGTCGGTAGAAGTTCAGGCTGGAGCTTTGTTGACTGTTGCCGCCAACGGCAGCATTACCGTAAATGGCTCCAAAACGGTGTCAAGTATCGCCGCGGCGTTTCATAACATCGGTACAACCGAAAACAACGGGATAATTAGTATCGGTACTACGACCAGCTCAGGAACCAACGGTTTGTTAAATAAGGGCACCTTTAACAACAATGCCGCCGCTGAATTGAGAATAGATAATGCCACTTCGGCGGGTTTAAATAATAATACGGGAACGTTTAACAATGTGGCCAAAATCATTGTAGGCTTCAACGCAAGTACGGGAAGTAGCGGAGTGAGTAATTCAAGTACGTTTAATAATCAAGCTACTGGGGAAATAAGAATAGATCGAACGACCAATAGTGGGTTTGCCAATAGTGCTGGAACGACTAATAACTACGGAAAAATAATCATCGGAGCCAATGCTGCATTGACTAATAATGGCTTTTTAAATGATGCTACTTTTAACAACAATTTGGGCGGAGAAATTACGCTCGACAGATCAAGCGGCTCTGGGTTGTTTGTAAGATCGGGGACATTTACCAATGCGGGAAAAATAACCTTGGGCTCGATAGCAGCTATAGGAAGTTCTGGGATGCTGGTTGATGCGACATTTACCAATACTGCTACGGGAGAAACCACCATCACAAATACGAGCACAGGAATTTACAACAGGAGCGGCACCGTAAACAATGCTGGGCTCATCACCTTGACCTCTTCCCCTACTGGCCTGAGAAATTCCGTCACGTTTAACAATCAAAGTTGCGGCAGATTAAACGTATTGAATGCGTTAAACAATGACGTAGGAGCAAATTTTACCAACTTGGGGTATGCATTCGTGGGAGGTAACGTATCGGCGAGTGGTTCATTTACCAACAACGGTGTTTTGATAAAAGGGTCTTTTTCTGGCACCATTATCAACGCCACCAATCCTTCGTTGATTGTCAATAACAACCCCACCAACAGCACCATCTTTACCTATGGAGGTACGTACAACGGCATCATTGACGGCATTTTTACCGACCCCAATGCTACCGCTTCGGCTGGGATGTTTACCTCTCCAAATACCTTTACGCCCTCGGGAGCGTTGCCAGGAGGCTCACAAACCCTCTACGCCAAAGTTACCCCAAGTGGCGGTTCCTGTTTTTACGTAGTTCCATTTACGTACGTTGTGACAATCCCCGCCCCAGTTTTCAGCGTTCACCCGAGTAGCGCAAACAAATGTGCTGGAGTAGCAACTTCGTTTACCGTAGCCGCTGCCAATGCCTCATCGTATCAGTGGCAAATAAGTACCAACGGAGGCAATAATTGGGCAAACGTTGCTGCATCGGGAATTTACACCAACGTCACAACCACAACCCTCAACATCAGCAACGTAACTGGACTCAACGGCAACCAATACCGCTGTGTGGCCACGGGGGCAGGAGGCAGTACCAACTCAAACGTGGCAACGCTGTCTGTAATTCCAGCCACCCTGACTTTGGTGAGCCCTACCGACGACATCAACACCAACGCAGGCACCAAACAAGCTGCGCAAACCATCACGGCCACCAACAAACTAACGGCACCCGCCAGCGTAATTTATCAGGCGGGCAATGCCATCACGCTTAGCCCCGGTTTTGTGGCAGACAACGGGGTAATCTTTCTCTCCCAAATAGGAGGGTGTAATTAGTCTTGAATTGTTTTACCCTACTTTTTTTCAAAACGACCGCAATAGTAAATAATATGAGTGTACAATCATTTATTCCAACGATTGATAGTGCGGTGCATTTGCCGCGCTTTCAAACCAAAGAAGGCGAGCGGGCCATCGACCCGCGCCGGATTGTGTACCTGAGTGCGCAGTTGAATTATACACTGTTTTATTTAGATGATGGCGAACAGGTCCTGACGTCGTTGTCGCTGAGTAGCTACGCCTTGCTGCTTGAAGACTACGGTTTTATCAGGGTACATAAATCCCATTTAATCAACGGCTATCACTTGAATAGGTGCCGCCTAAACCTCAACCGGGAGCTTCGCTTGCCCAATGGTAAGGTAATCGAAGTGGCGCGCCGGCGCCATGTAGGGCTCAAAAAAAGGATAAATAGTCAATCGGGAAAATTCTCACAAAAATCGTTTTCTCTCACTCCATAATATGGATAGAAGGGGTCTTGTTTTTCGACCCATTATCCCCAACTTCTCTACCCATGTTTAAATTTTACTATCCATGAAAAACTATTTGCAATCATCAAGGGCTTTGACTGAAAGCCTTTACCTGAAAAAAAGGCATTCCATCTCCTTCGTATTCCGTTTTTTGTTTTGTTTAATGTTGTTTTCTCAGTTAGTAAAAGCGCAATACGTAACTGCTGATATTCAGCCAGATAATTCTGGAAAAGTAACAGGAATTGGTATCAATCTCAATTGCTCTAGTTTTTGTACTGGGTATGCAAATGGGCAGGCAACCATTTTTTTTTCCCCAGCGCCTGAGCACTCTTTGGTCAGTGTAGTTGGATATAGAATTACCAATAGTCAAGGCAATCAGTCCCCGATAAATACTACCAATGGTAATCTTGGTACGCAAGACTGGTATTATGGGGGGGCACTCACTGCTAATTTTACACCAGCGGCTTCTGAAATAGACGTACGAGGAAATGATTTGATTATCCCCAGCGGTGACGTGACCCCAACAGTGAATGATAATACCCATTTTGGCGTTCAGTTGGCCTCGACTGGCTCACACGCCCGACTATTCAGAATTTATAATACGGGTACTGGAGCTTTGGGGCTTTCGGGGAATCCCAGAGTGGCTATTACGGGGGCAAATGCGGCTGATTTTCAGGTGACTACACAGCCTAATTCAGATATAGTAGTTGGAAATTCTTCAATCAACTTTAGTATAACTTTTGCGCCTTCAGGTTTAGGGAATCGTACCGCAGTGGTTACGATTATCAATAGTGATACCAACGAAGGTACCTACACATTTAATATAGCAGGAACAGGAGTAAATGCGTTACCTGATGTAAATGTTGTAGGAAATGGCCAAAACATTACGCATACAGATAGTAGCCCTGACACCGAGAATAATACTGATTTTGGTTCGCGAAGCATCGGTTCGGGGGCAGTTGCCAAAACGTTTACGATTGAAAACACAGGTACTGGTTCGCTAGACTTGAGTACAGGGGTAGCTATTTCGTTTGGGGGAGATGCCGCCGCTGATTTCTCAGTAGTTGCGCAACCAACTTCGCCGATTGCCCCAAACGGGAACACAACGTTTCAGGTAGCCTTTGCTCCATCGGCAGTCGGTACAAGAAATGCGACGCTGTACGTCAATAGTTTTGCCCCCACCGAACACCCGTACAGGTTTAGTATCAGAGGAACAGGGACTGCGGGCTGTACTCAAGTAGCCACCACTACCCAAAACATGACATGGAATGGAAGTGTGAGTAGTGACTGGACAAACCCCTGCAACTGGACCCCTAATGGCGTACCCACTCAAACCAATCCCGTTGTGATTTCTAATGCCGTACCCGTCGTCATCCCCTCAGGGACAAATGCTGCGGCCAAATCAATAAGCCTCAATGGCGGTTTCGGCAATAAAGCTTCGCTGACTATCAGTCAAGGTTCCGAACTGCGTATGGGCAGTACAGAATCTACGGCGACTAAGTTTAATATGGTGCAGTATGCCACTGTAACCAACAATGGCTTACTCATTTTTGAACAAAGTGGCGGCGGTGGTGTCAATAGTACATTTGAGATGGGTTTCGACGACAACATTTTCCATAACTACGGGGCAGTTGTGATCAATTCTACTAATTCAACCCCTATTCAAATTGGCAATAATGGCTCCAATGGTCCCAGCGCTACCTTCAACAACTACGCGTGTGCTACTTTTGTCAATTATGCAGGGCAGATGTTGCTGAATTCCATTGGGGCCTCTATTTTTAACAATGCGGGGCTTTTCAGAACATCGGGAAATTTGGCGATAGTAGGACCGTTTACGAATCAAAGCGGGGGCGTGGTATTTGTTGGAGGTACGCTCCCTAACAATCCAATCACCTCCAGTGGGGGTTCGGTGCGGGTAAATAATAACCCAACCAACACGACTGTTTTTACTTATACGGGCACATATACTGGCACAGTCAATGGCATTTTTACGAATGAGGCTGCTACTACCTCGGCGGGTACTTATACCCAAGCTACCAACCTCTTTAACCCTTCGGTAGGATTGCCCACTGGCTCACAAACACTGTATGCCAAAATCACGCCAAGCGGTGGAGCTTGTAATTATGTTGTGCCGTTCACGTACCAAAACGGCTGTAGCCAAGTAGCCACCTCCACCGAAACCATGACTTGGACAGGCTCAGTAAGTACCGACTGGGCGAACCCTTGTAACTGGTCGCCGAATGGTGTGCCAAGTGCTACCAATGCAGTAACCATTCCTGCTGCGACCAACGACCCAATTATATTATCGGGGTCTATGGTGGCGAAGCATTTACAAATAACTGGCTCGGGAGCGAGCCTCACCGTCAATAACGGTGCCAGCCTTACGGTTTCATCTACGGAAGGGGCATTGACTTTGGTCAATAATGGACTTTTAACCAACAGGGGTACTATAAATGCAACCAATAGCAATCCAAACTTTGTTAGTACCTACGCTTTGGGTTTAGGCAGCAATACAACCTTTGACAATTATGGCACTGTAAATTTAACATCTTCGCAAAATACAGGATTAGAGGTAGGCAATGGCAGTACAGTTCATAATTATACAGGTGGATTGATTTCAATAGCGGCCCGTGGCGGAATTAGAGGTGAAGGGCCATTCATTAATGATTCCGGTGCAACCATTTCAATTTCAGGAACTAACTCGGCCATTCAATACAACGGCTCAGTGAGTAATTCCGGTTTAATAGAGGCAACCGGCCAAATAGAGGCCAATAGCGGAGCACAAATCAATAACAATGCCTGCGGAACAATTAAGATTACAACGGACTATTTCAATGGACTTTTGGCCACTACTATAAATAATGGTTTCATATTAATAGGCGGCACGTTGCATAGTCCGTCAGGAGGTACTTTTACCAACAATGCTGTTCTGAAATACGGGGCTTTGAATGTTTCGTCAATTTTAACCAATTCGGGTAATGCTTCAATCGTAGTCAATAATACCCCAACCCCAATTTTTACTTATGGTGGTACATACAATGGTACCGGCAGCAGCACCGTCAATGGTATTTTTACCAATTCCACAGCAACTGCTTCAGCAGGTACATTTACAGCACCAATTACTTTCGTGCCGGATGTTTCGCTGCCGGCTGGTTTGCAAACGCTTTACGCCAAAATCACGCCGAGCGGCGGGGCTTGCTTTTATGTAGTGCCGTTTACGTACAATAACACCTTTCCCGAAATGAACGTCAAAGGCAACGGTGTCAGCATCAATGACAATGACAGTTCCCCAAGGACGGCCGACAATACAGATTTTGGTGCGCAGTTGGTCGCTTCGGGTACGGTTGTTCGTACTTTCACCATTGAAAACACGGGTTCCGGGACATTGAATCTTTCGGGTAGTCCCTTGGTGAGTATTGGTGGCACAAATGCGGGAGATTTTACGGTGACTCAACTACCAACCACGCCCGTGGCAGCCACCAATGGCACCACCACTTTTCAAATCACCTTTGACCCTTCGGCCGTTGGACTGCGCACTGCATCGGTGAGCATCGCCAATAATGATGCCGATGAAGACCCTTACAACTTTAGTATTCAGGGAACGGGTGCTGCACCTGCCGACTACACCGTCACCACCACGGGCAACAATGTAGTCATCACCGACGTGACCGGCACAGGCGAAACGCTGGACATCAGTGAAAGTGGAAGTAATATTCGTTTTAACGTAACGGGCAAAACCTATAGCATCGACGGGGGCGCTGTAACGGCCTTCACCACTCCCGCCGATGTAGCCCTTACGGGCAAAACGAGCATCACGGTCAATGCAGGCGTTGGAAACGACATCATCAACGTGGGAGCCTTTACGGCCAACCTGCCCAGTCTGACCATCAACGGCGGCACGGGCGATGACCAGGTGAGAATGAATGGCGACATCACTTTCGCTGCCAATGCCAACCTTGACCTTGATTTACAAAACGACGATGCAACGCCTGGCACCGATCAGGTTTCCTTTACGAACAATGCCCATCTAATGCTCTCCGGCACCGGTGCCGCCGTAGTAAAAGTGAGCCGCAACATCGCCTTTAGCAATGGCACTGCTTCACTCGAAACGGTCAACGGCAATCTTACTCTGGAAGCCAATCAGCAGGCTACTGCCAGTACTGGTAACTTTGTCGGGATATCGATGTTTGGCGCTACCGTACGGGTCAATGGCACAGGAACCCTGACGGTCAAAGGTAAAAGTGGCAACGACTCGGCAATCAACCAATATGGAGTACTTGTACAAAATGGAGGATTGATCAGTGGCGGTACCAGCGCTACTGCTACCATACAAGGCTCAGTGGGCGCTGCATCAGCTAACGCCAATATTGGTGTGTACGTGACGGGTACCAATGCCCGCATCACCTCTTTGGGTGGTAATGTCTCGGTTGTGGGCCTCGGAGGAAGTACGGGGGCCACCTCCACTTGTATGGGGGTAAGTGTGACCACGAATGCCAGCATCACTGCAGGTGGCAGCGGCACTGTGACCGTGAGTGGCACGGGTGGCGCAGGCACAGGTAACTTTAATGCAGGGGTTTATGTAGCAGGTTCGGCAAATACTTTTATTACATCCTCTGGTGGAAATGTGAGTGTAACCGGAGTGGGTGGTGGCACTGGCTCAGGTGCCCACAATTACGGTATTTGGATGGAATTGGGTGGCCAAATCACGGCCGGTGGTAGCGGTTCGGTTACCGTGCAAGGCACGGGTGGGACTACCCTAGGAAACAACAACTACGGAATTTTAATAGATGATGCCAACACCCAAATCACCTCTGGTGGTGGCAATGTCAGTGTAACGGGGCAGGGTGGTGGCTCGGGTGGTTCTACCCATAGTTTTGGTGTTTTTGTCCAAAATGCGGCCAAAATTACAGCTAGTGGTACCGGTTCTGTAAGTGTGAGTGGTACTGGTGGTAATACAACGGGAGGCAATAATCACGGGGTGTACGTGACTACGAATAGCGCCCAAATCACGTCTTCGGGTGGCACTGTCAGCGTAAGCGGGCAAGGCGGTGGTACTTCAGCGGGTGACACTAATATAGGTGTTTTTGTACTCGCCAGCGGGTCAATTTCATCAGGGGGTACAGGTGTCGTAACAGTAAACGGCACCGGGGCAGGCACGAGTGGAAACAGTAACTATGGGGTATATGTTTTTAACGCCAATTCAAGCATAGGCAGTACCAATGCAAACATCAACATCACGGCACAAGGTGGGGGGGCAGGCACTTCCGTAGCTAACCAAGGCTTGGCTATCGTTGATGGTGCTCAGGTAATAGCAGGCGGTAGCGGTAACGTAACCATACAAGCCAACGGTGGCGCAGGTACGGGGGGCGGTTCCAATGTTGGCCTCTATATGCAGAATATTGGCACCTTGGTCAGTTCGTCGGGAGGGAACGTAACGATAAACGCAGTAGGCGGCGGCACAGGTACAGGCACCAATAATTACGGAGTCAATATGATCACCAATGCGCAGATCAGTGCCGGCGGCAACGGCACGGTATCCGTAACTGGACAAGGTGGAGGCGGTTCCGGAAGCGGTAATATTGGGGTAAGAATGTTAAATACTGGTACTCAAATCACTTCAAGTGGCGGCAATATAACCGTCACTGGCATCGAAGGCAACGGGTCGAGTGGCATTGGCATCAGTCAAACACTTTCGGCGGCCATCACTACTGCCACCAATGGCGGTAACATCACCCTCATCGCCAACAGCATGGATTTGGGTGGCACCGTCAGCACCCAATTGCTTGGCAACACCACCCTGCGGCAATACACCAACAACGTACCAATCAACCTGGGTACGAGTTCAAATACCATCGGTGGGCCGCTGGGCCTCAGCGATGCTGAGTTAGATCAGGTTACCACGGGCACCCTCCTTTTTGGCAACAGCAACAGCGGTAACCTCACGGTTTCAGCAGATATTACCCGCCCTGCCGGCACCAATGTACAGCTCGTCAGTGGTGGCGATGTGCTGATGAGCGGCGGTGAATTCAATACCGGCGGAGGTACCTTATTGCTCGACCCCGGCACCTCTCCCAAAGCCGTGAAACCTACTTTTAACGGCACCGACGTCACGGCAACTACCCTTTCTTTTGCCGGTGATTTACAAATTGCCCTCAATGGTGCCACACCGGGTGATGGTACAGGCAGTACTTATACTCAACTCAAAGTGGCAGGTGGGGTGAACCTTACGGGCGTAGCTTTGCTTTTTGATGGCACTTATGTACCGGTGGCGGGCAATACGTTCACCCTCATAGACAATGATGGCTCCGATGCCGTTACGGGAACATTTGCCGGTCTGGCAGAAGGGGCAACCCTTGCCAATTTCCGTGGAAGCGGCTTAAATGCAACCATTAGTTATGTAGGTGGTTCGGGCAATAATGATGTGGTGATTGCGATCAATAATACCAACCCCACCATCACAGCCGGTGCCACCGTTACCCGTCAACAGAGCAATGCCGGTTCAATGGCTACCATTGCCACGGTCAGCGACTCGGAAACTCCCGCAGGAAACCTGACCGTTACGGTCACCACTTTACCAGCGAACATTACCGTTACGAACATCACCAATGTTGCCGGTACGGTCACCGCTACCGTAGCGGCCAATTGCTTCGCTGAAATTGGCAATAACACGGTGGTGTTGACGGTGACCGATGCCAACGGCGGCACGGCCACGGCCAATTTTACGGTCGATGTGACGGCAAATACGCCACCCACGCTGACCTACAACAATGCCTTCTTCAGCCCAGGCGCAGGCGGTACGATTCTTCCGGCTACTGGTCCGGTTGATAATGGCGCGACCCAAGTTTTCCTGCAGAGCGTTTCTCCTTCCCCATCTCCGGCCATCATCACGGTGAATAATTTAACCGGTGCAGTGTCTGTGCCTAACACGATTCCCAGTGGCATATACACCATCACGGTCGTTGCTTCGGATGTATGCACGACTGCTACCGTTGTTCCCATCACGCTGAGTGTGCAACCAGCCGACTACACCATCACTACCACGGGCGGCAACGTAGTCATTACCGATGTGACCGGCACGGGTGAAACCCTTGCCGTCAGTGAAAGCAGCGGTAACATCCGATTCAACGTCGCGGGTAAAACGTACAGCATAGATGGTGCGGCAGCGCAGTCGTTCAACGTAACGCCAGCCGATGTGCCGCTTTCCGGCAAGACGGGTATTACCATTAATACCGCCAATGGCAACGACATCATCAATGTAGGTGCTTTTATGTCTATCTTGCCCTCCCTGACCATCAATGGGGGTACTGGCGATGACCAAGTGTTTATGAACGGAGACATTACTTTTGCCGTCAACGCCAACTTGGACCTTGATCTGCAAAATGATGATGCAACCCCCGGCACTGATGCCGTCACGTTTGCGTCTGGTGCTAATTTGGTACTTTCAGGTACGGGGACCGCCACGGTCAAAGTAAGCAGAAACGCCACTTTCAATACAGGAAGTACGCTTATTACGGTCAACGGCAATCTCACCGTCGAGGCCAATCAGCAGGCTATACCTACCGCCGGTAATTTTATAGGAGTGCTCATCACGGGCACAAATACCCAACTCCAAACGTCTATTAACGGCACCCTCACGGTAAAAGGCAAAGGCGGAGATGATGCGTCAGGAAGCCAACAGGGAGTCAAACTGGCGGCGGGAGGGAAAATCCTCGGCGGTGAAGGGGCCAATGCTGTTACGGTCGTAGGAACCGGTGGCGCCTCTGGCGGCAGCAGTAATTATGGTGTTTGGTTAACCGATGCCAATTCCCGTATATTTTCGTTGGGCGGACCGGTCAACGTAACCGGTACCGGTGGCGGCTCAGGAACGAGCGGCGGGAATGTGGGGGTACGAGTGACAAGCTCCGGTGAGATTACCTCTGCTGGGGGCAACGTTACTGTCGTCGGACAGGGTGGATTAAATGCCACCGGCAATTCCAATTCGGGAATTTCGGTGCAGGCTTCAGGCAAAATTACTTCCAATGATACGGGTGGCAATGTCACGATTACTGGCACAGGAGGAGGCTCGGGGGCAAGTGCATTAAATGCAGGCATTTTTTTAGCCGACGGTGAACTGTCCGCTGGTGGCTCCGGAACAGTCGATATTACCGGTCAAGGCGGTGCGGGGACTGGCATTTCCAACAATGGATTAGCCCTTGAAGGCTTAGTCACTTCGAAAGGCGGAAATATTACATTGACCGGAAAGCTCGGTGGCGGAAGCCTGGGTACCTATGGTATATACATGTCCAAACAAATGTCTGCTCCTGTATCAAGCATTCTAACCAATGTTCACGGCGGCAATATCTCCATCATTACCAACAGTTTTTACATTGTAAATGCACCTGACATCAGAACCACTGCCGCCGGCAGCGTGACCATCAAACCTTTCACCGCTGGCAAAGAGATCAGTATTTTTGGGGGTTTTGATGGGGTCACCGACCCTCTCATGCTCTCTGATCTTGAACTCGACATTATTACCACCGGAACCCTTATCATCGGTGATGCCACCTCGGGCGACATTACGTCTTCGATTGGAATCACTCGCCCGTCCGTCACTAACATACAGTTGGTGAGTGGTGGTGATATTGTCATTAGCGGAGGGAATATTAATACCAACGGAGGCACCTTATTGCTCGACCCGGGCACCTCTCCCAAAGCAGTGAAACCTGCTTTTAATGGCACCGACGTAACGGCAAGTACCCTTTCTTTTGCCGGTGATTTAAGCATCGCCATCAATGGCGCAACGGCGGGGGATGGTACCGGCAGCACCTACTCTCAACTCAAAATAGTAGGGGCCGTAAATCTTACGGGTGTAAATTTGGTTTTTTCAGGTTCTTATACACCTACTGGCAGCGAAACCTTCACCATTGTTGATAACGACGGCAGCGATGCCATCACGGGTACTTTTACAGGGCTGGCTCAGGGAGCTACCATCAGTAATTTCTTGGGTAGTGGCCTCAACGCTACGATTTCGTATACGGGAGGGGATGGAAATGACGTGGTGATTAGTGTAGCGGTTGTTAATCCTGACTATACCATCACCACTACCAGCAACAATCTCATCATCACCGACATATCGGGCAATGGAGAGACATTGGACATCAGTCAAAACAGTACCAATATTCGCTTCAACGTCACTGGGCGTAAGTTTAGCTTGAATGGCGGCATCGCCACCAACTTCCCCGCCGACGTAACCCTTGCGGGCAAAACAAGCATTACGGTCAATACCGCAGTCGGTAACGACATCATCAACGTAGGAGGGTTTTCGAGCAATCTCCCATCGCTCACCATCAACGGCGGTACGGGCGACGATGCCGTGAACTTCAACGGTAACCTTACCTTGGCCGCCAATGCCAATCTGGACTTAGATTTACAAAACGACGACGCTACCCCTGGCACCGACGCCGTATTGATCGCTTCCAATGCCGTCGTGACCCTCTCTGGCACGGGTACCGCGACGGTAAAAGCGAGTAAGAACCTGACCGTTAATACCGGTGGCAGCCTGATTACCCAAAACGGTAATCTTACCGTTGAAGCCAATCAGCAGACAACGCCCACGACGGGCGATTTTGTTGGAGTTGATGTCAATGGTGGCACACTCAAAGTAACGGGCAGTGGCCTTACACTTGTAAAAGGGAAAGGAGGTACCACTAATTCTGACCGATACGGCATTGTGGTGCAAAATGGAGGGCTGATTGAGGCAGGAAATAATTCTCTAACCGTCCAAGGAACGGGTGGCGGGGGCATTGTCAGTAACAATTATGGCGTGTTAGTAACCGACCCTAACTCCAAAATCACTTCGTCGGGAGGAAACGTGAGCGTAACTGGCCAAGGTGGCGGCAACGGCAACGCTTTTAATAATTATGGGGTGTACTTAGCATCGTCAGGTTTAATTTCAGCCAGAGGTACCGGTACTGTCACCGTGCAGGGAACGGGAGGTAATGGCAGCCAAGGCTATAACACTGGCATTTATTTAGCGGCAAGCTCTGTTACTTCTACCAATGGCAATATCAGCCTGACTGGGCAAGCAGGAGCAGGAGGTGAGAGTGAATCCGGTCGCAACGAAGGCATCCTTTTGGACTTTGCAAGTCGTATTTCTGCCGGTGGTACGGGCAGTATATACATGGAGGGAACAGGTTCGGGCAGCGCTGATGGGTTTAATTACGGCATTAATATAGAAGACAGTAATTCTCAAATTATCACCAATAACGGGAATATTCAGCTTGTTGGGGTGGGTGGAAACGGTACGGGAACAGCTACTGGAGATTCAGGTATAAATGTGGATGGGCCCATCACTGCCGGTGGAACGGGTACTATCCATTTACAGGGCACAGGAGCTAGCAAACCGTTCAGTCATGGGGTGATTATTGAAAGCCCTGTTACTACCAATGACGGCAACATCACGCTGATAGGTGTTGGCGGTGCTGATGCTACTGCCCAATTTGGCAGTTATGGGGTAGAAATTGTTGGCACGGTTACGGCAGGAAACGGTAAATCCATTATCGTTCAAGGAACGGCTGGAAGTTCTACGGGGCTTTTCAATGCCGGAGTGTTTATCGGCTGGGCCGACGCGCTCAGCAGTACTACGGGCGGTACTATTCAGGTGACAGGAATCGAAGGAGGCAGCGGTACTGGCATACTGATGGAATCAGAAGGGGCTATTTCTACCCTCACCAACGGTGGAAATATTACCCTCATTACCAATAGCCTCGATATGTCAGGCACTTCTGCCATCAGCACCAATACAGCGAGCAGCGTAACCGTGCGGCCTTATACCAACGGAGTGGGCGTTGAACTTGGAGCATCTAGCAATACCCTCGGTGGTCCACTTAGTCTTACAGATGCTGAACTAGACAGAATCACCGCAGGAACCATCAACGTAGGTAATACCAACAGCGGAGTAATTACCGTCAGCGCGGCCATCAGCCGCGCCGTTAATACCACCTTCAATCTAACTTCTGGCGGCACAGTTAATCTAAATGCTTCATCACTCAATACCAACGGTGGAATTTTAAATATCAATGCAGTCGGAGGGATTAGTCCCACTGCTGCCGGGATTGATGCCAGCGCCGGAACGGTTGCCTTTACCGCAGGGAATGACCTCAATATTGTTATTAACGGTACCACGGCAGATACAGATTATCGCCAATTGAACGTAGCGGGCAGTGTGAATCTGACTGGCTTAGATTTGGTACTTAGTACAATCAATGCGTTTATTCCGCTAGGTGGGGCAACATTTACGATTGTCAACAACGATGGCAGTGATGCCATCATAGGTACATTCAACGGCTTGGCAGAAGGCGCCACCCTTGCGAATTTCTTAGGAAGCGGTTTGAGTGCGACAATTTCTTATACGGGAGGAACGGGAAATGACGTGGTTATTACCGTTGTCTGTCCTGCTTTTGCGGCACCAACGGCTTCGGTTACAGCTCAACCTGATTGTACTACGCCAACGGGAACGATTGTGGTAACTGCTCCAACTGGTGGAAATATCCAATATAGCGTAGGGGGGACGTATCAATCTAGTGGTACTTTCAGTGGCTTAGCGCCTTCCACCTATTCAGTAACGGCGAAAAATACTGCTTCAGGTTGTATTTCAGAGGCCTTGAGTTTAGTTGTAAATACCGTTCCCGGCGCACCGACGCTGACGGATGTGACGCTAACGCAGCCCACTTGCGGGGTTCCGACGGGGACAGCGGTGGTCAACGCCACAGGCTCGGGCACTTTGGAATATTCTAAAGATGGCATGGACTGGCAATTGAGCAATACATTTTCAATGTTGTCCCCTGCCAACTACACTTTTAGCGTTCGTTTGCAGAGCAATCCTACGTGTGTAACAACGTCGACTTCGCAGACGATTAATACCGTACCAGGCGCACCGACGCTGACAGGTGTGACATTGACGCAGCCCACTTGCGCGTTGCCGACGGGGACAGCGGTGGTCAACGCCACGGGCTCGGGCACTTTGGAATATTCAAAAGATGGCATGAACTGGCAATTGAGTAATACATTTTCAATGTTGTCTCCTGCCAACTACACTTTCAGCGTTCGTTTGCAGAGCAATCCTACGTGTGTAGCAACGTCGACTTCGCAGACGATTAATACCGTACCAGGCGCACCGACGCTGACAGGTGTGACATTGACGCAGCCCACTTGCGCGTTGCCGACGGGGACAGCGGTGGTCAACGCCACGGGCTCGGGCACTTTGGAATATTCAAAAGATGGCATGAACTGGCAATTGAGTAATACATTTTCAATGTTGTCTCCTGCCAACTACACTTTCAGCGTTCGTTTGCAAAGCAATCCTACGTGCGTAGCGACGTCTACCTCGCAGACGATTAATACCGTTCCAGGCGCACCGACGCTG
>NZ_JAMZEL010000001.1:310170-381527 GCF_024158025.1 Runella salmonicolor | reverse complement strand
GTTCAGTGTTCGTTTGCAAAGCAATCCTACGTGTGTAGCGACGTCGACTTCGCAGACGATTAATACCGTTCCAGGCGCACCGACGCTGACAGGCGTGACATTGACGCAGCCCACTTGCGCGTTACTAACGGGCACAGTAGTGGTCAACGCCACGGGCTCGGGCACTTTGGAATACTCCAAAGATGGCATGAACTGGCAATTTAGTAATACATTTTCAATGTTGTCTCCTGCCAACTACACTTTCAGCGTTCGTTTGCAAAGCAATCCTACGTGCGTAGCGACGTCGACTTCGCAGACGATTAATGCGGTGCCCGTACCAACGGCCACGATAAGCTATGTGGGCAGTCCCTACACCAATACAGGCACAGCGACGGTAACCCTCACGGGTACGGCGGGTGGAGCTTTCAGTGCTACTCCGTCAGGGTTATCGCTGAACGTATCAACGGGAGAAATCAATTTAGCCACCAGTTCTTCTGGCAGTTACACAGTAACGTATACAATTGCCGCCAGCGGTAGCTGTGCAGAGGTGACAGATACGGCATTGGTTGCCATTATTGTCCCGAATCTTGCCCAAATCATTTACGTCAATGGTTCAAATACGTCTCCAAGTCAGGATGGTAGCAGTTGGTCGAAAGCTTTTGCAAATTTACAAGCGGGCTTGAGTGCGGCATCGGTTTTGTCAGGAGGAGATATTCAAGTTTGGGTTGCGGCGGGTACCTACAAACCTGGAACTTTGCGCAAAGATGTTTTTGAGATTCCTTCGGGCGTACAGGTTTACGGAGGGTTTGTCGGAACAGAAACTGAGCTGAGTCAAAGAAATTGGAATACGCAAAAGACGATTTTAAGTGGAGAAATTGGTACGTCATCTTTGACCGACAACGTAAACCACGTGGTTGTATTGAGTGCCACAAATGACACAACCCGTTTGGATGGTTTTGTGATTGAAAAGGGTTACGCTGATTTTTACGTAGCGGCACAAGGCGCAAGTTTAGATCAACCGTCCTTGCTGTCGTCGGGAGGTGGGATACTGGTAATCAACAGGAGCAAAGGTTTGATAACGAACTGCCTGATTACCAACAATCGGGCCATTGGCGGCGGCGGGATTTTGCTCAGAGATAGCAGCGAGGTAAGCATCACGAACAGCATTGTAGCTGGCAACGAAGCGACCTTCGGGGGCGGGATTTATATGGAAAATGCAGGGCGTCCACATTTGGAAAACTTACTGATTGTTTCCAATAAAGGCTTAGGCGGGGGATTGTACCTCAATTACAGCGCACCGATACTGACCCATTGTACGATTGCTTCGAATCAAAGCGCTAACGGTACGCAAGGAGGGATTTTTAACTCGAATTCTTCGGGGACGTTGCAAAACAGTATTTTGTGGGGCAATAGCGGTGTTCAAACAACCCCTGGTATCAGTATTCGATACAGCATTGTGGAAGGTGGATTTGCTGGTACTGGCAACCTGAACCAAAATCCATTGTTTATCAAAGCAACACCAAGTGGCCTGGCACCGACGGTGAATTTGGGAGACTATCACTTGCAACCGTGTTCGCCCGCAATTAATGCAGGCGACAATGCGGCGAGTACGTTGCCTCTGGATTTGGACGGCAATGTTCGTCCTTATACTACTGGCTTGGCGATTGTCGACATGGGATGTTATGAAAGCCAAAGCACAGGTGGCGCTGGCCCTGCCATGCTTAGCGTGAGCGAGCCGATAACGGGCGGAACGGTGTTAAAAACAGGCGGTCGAATCACGGCTACGAATCAGGTATCAGGCGCGACGGTGGAGTACCGAGGAAGTCAGTCAGTGACACTCCTGCCGGGCTTCAGCGCAGCAGGTACTACTTTTCAGGTCGTCATTGGTGACTGTCCCAATTAGTAAATCAATAGCTTACTAAGCCCACAAAAAATAGGCTGTCTCAGTGTTTTGAGACAGCCTATTTTTTGTGGGTTGATGGTTCAAACTATCCCCAAAATTGTCATTTAATCATAAAATTTTTGACGTTGGTTTTGAGACAAAAAGTGGCTAAACCGAGCTATTTTTCTGTTTTTGTTCAAAATGAGTAAAAGAAAGTTTGAAATGAGGAAGCGAAATTGGCGGCTATTCTGAGAGCCTTTGCCATTGCTTCGTTTGTGGTCCAGAATGAGGAAGAGAAAGTCCAGTTTGTGCTAACACCTACCTGTCAATATCGGCCAATTTTGTTTCACCATTCTATCGCAGGATTGGAAGTGCATTTCCACTATTATTTACTAAACAATTAAGTACAATAACATGAAACAATTATTGACATTCTCGCTGTTGGGCCTGTTGTTTTTGACAGGTTGCGACAAAAACAATGAACCCGTTGCCACGACTTTTAGCGGTAAAGAAGAAACCCTCGGCAACGGTAAAGCGTACTCGTGGGTGAAATTTTCGGCCGACAACATCCCGACTTCTATCGGCTTCACGCTCACCAAAGGTGCCTTGGATAACCTCCCCCACGGAGGTGTAGCTTTGGTACTTAACCTTCCTGCCGAAGCCGTTGGTAAGACCCCCTTTGACCATATCATGCTGGATTATTTGCACACGGGCCATGAGCCTCCAGGGGTGTACGATGTAGCGCATTTTGACATGCACTTTTATATACAGCCGTTAGCCGAACGCAAGGCCATTCCGTTGTATGAACTCGCTCCTGCTAAGTTTGATAATTTGCCAGCGGTGGGTTTTATCCCGAGCAATTACATCCGATTGCCAGCAGGGGTGCCTGAAATGGGTGTTCACTGGGCCGATCCCGCATCTCCTGAACTATCGGGTAAAGGCAAATTTGCCGAAACGCTGATTTATGGTTCTTACGACGGAAAGTTGACTTTTATGGAGCCGATGGTCACGCATGAGTTTCTGAAGAGCAGTCCTAATCTTACAAAAGCCATGCCGCTACCCGCGAAGTTTGCCAAAGCGGGATATTACCCGATGAAGTACAGCATCAAGCAGGTAGGCGACGACATTGTGGTGAGTCTCGAAGATTTGATGATGATGCAATAACATACCGACGCATTTTATACAACCCATTTTTTCGTACACTTTTTATCAATCGGTATTATGAAAAAATCACATTATGCCATTGTTGCCATTGCTTTATTTGGTACGTCTGTTTTGATTGGTTGTACCGCAAACTCGGAGAATCTCGCAAAAGCCGAAACGTCGGCCGTTAAATCTGAAGAAGCAATCATTAAACGCGGCGAATACCTGGTAGGCATTATGGGCTGTCAGGATTGTCATTCCCCCAAACGAATGGGAGCGCAAGGCCCCGAAATCATTCCTGAACTGCATCTTTCGGGTCACCCCGCCGACCAACCCATTGGGAAAGTAGTGCCAGAGGCATTGAAGAGTGGTTGGATGTTGTTTGGCCCCGACGGCACCGCGAGTGTAGGGCCTTGGGGAGTCAGCTTTTCGGCCAACCTTACTTCTGATGCCACAGGTATCGGTACGTGGTCATACGAGCAATTCAAAACGGCCTTGACCCAAGGTAAATCCAAAGGGCTAGCCACCGCGCGTCCGCTTTTGCCGCCCATGCCTTGGGTAAACTATACAAATATGGCCGAAGAAGATATTGAGGCGGTATTTAAGTATTTGAAAAGCACTAAACCAGTCAAAAATGCGGTGCCTGCGCCCATTTCGCCAGACAAATTGGCTCAACTCTAACGTGTTGTTGATGCCCTAAAAATCTTTCGTGGTAGAAAGGGGAAGGAGGTAAGGGTGAGCGATTCACAAATCATCGCCCGCCTCCTTTTACCATACTACCATTTTAATTTAAATCACCCTTTTTCTACCAATGAAAAAAATGTTTCACTTCCTTTCGGATTTGCTTTTGAGTCCGAGCGTTTGGGTGCCTGAGGCAACCCGAACTAGCGCATCTAGCGCCCACCGAGCCTCGCATCTAAACTGTGCTCTGCCCTAGTAAGGGGCATGATGATACCGTTGGTTATGCTTTCTAACGCCACAGGCTTCAACAGCTCTGTGTTTTTGGCGTGTACTCCACCAAGACAATCGCCTCGGGGCTGATATAGTCAGGCGACGTCATTGCTTTTTTGGGGTATGGCCACAGAAAATCCCTTGTTTGATGGTTTGTTTTAATTTAACTTAAATACGGAAGAGGAGATGAATACTTTTTTAGGTGTTGTGCCTTCTGAAAGCAAAATGGCATTGCCGCGCTTTCGAACCAAGGAAGGCGAGCGGGTGGTTGACCTGCGTCGAATCGTGTACCTGAGTGCAAAAAGTAACTATACCCAGTTTTATATGGAAGACGGCGAGGAGGTGATTACGTCTCATTCGCTGAATATATACGTCGAATTATTAGAGCAATATGGCTTCATCAGAATTCATAAGTCTCATTTAGTGAATGGGTATCATCTAAAAAACTGTCGACTGCGCCCTGACAGAGCCTTGAAGTTGCCCAACGGGAGTGTCATTGAGGTGGCTCGGCGGCGCTATTTAGAGTTGAAAAAAAAGGTTAAGAGTCAAAGGCTTTCTTCTTGATGAGTTGAGCAACTTATATGTCCAATTCGGGACAGCGCTGTGCCTCTGACCAATCACTTTCCTATCGGTTGAATCACACTTAATTATGACATTTTATGGGGAATAAGTGACCTAATACTGGGAAGTATAGTCTTAAAGACGCATAAAAATTACTTGTATTTACTGCCTTTGTGGTATGATAGGGAGTTGCTGTAGGAGTAAACTGGCAGCATTTTTGTTATAATTTTATGCTCTTTAATGTGCTGCGAATGATAGCGTTATGTCCTTTGTAGCGGACAAACTTTACAGGTGTTGCAAAATAAACAAGAAGCAAAAATGAATACTTTTCCTGGGGTTACTCCTTTTGAAAATGTAGTGTATTTGCCCCGTTTTCAAACCAAAAATGGTGAAAATACGATTAACCCTAAGCAGATTTCGTTTTTGGTGGCTCAAGGAAATTATACCCTATTTCATCTAAAAACAGGGGAGCAGGTCCTGACTTCTTTGCCGTTGGGGAGCTATGTTTCAATTTTGGAGTGGTATGGGTTTGTTCGAATTCATAAGTCGTATTTAGTAAATTTAGATTGTTTGCAGGAGTGTATAATCGAACGCTTTAGTATCGTTACTTTTCCCAACGGAGAAGTGGTAGAAATTGCGCGTCGAAGAAGAAATACGTTGAGAAAGCTATTCGAAATGCATCAAATAATTTTTAACCCCTAAAAACATCTACTGAGGGCCTGATTCGTATGTACTACTGAAATTGTCTTTTTTTAGAACTTTTTCTTTTTTTAGTGTTTATACCTAAAGAGTTAAGACAAACACACAGTACAGCATGACGCCCATTCAACAACTACAACTGAAAATTGCCCCGATTCGGGAAGAACTGGTTCGCCACCCCATTTACAAAAGCGTTCAGACGATAGAGCAGCTTCGGATTTTTGCCGAAAATCACGTCTTTGCCGTTTGGGATTTCATGTCTTTGTTAAAAGACCTTCAACAGTCCCTTACGTGTGTAAAAGTGCCATGGATGCCCGTAGGGAGTGCTAATACGCGTTATTTAATCAACGAAATCGTGATTGGAGAAGAAAGCGACGTGGACGAAAAAGGCCTTCGTATGAGTCATTTTGAGCTTTATTTGGCCGCTATGCAACAAATGGGTGCTGATACGGCCGCCATTAGAGCCTTGATACAGGGGCTACAGGAGGGAAAAACGCTGATAAATGCACTCTCTGAAACAGGAGCAGTAGCAGGCACGCAGGAGTTTGTCCAACAAACGTTTGCGTTTATTGCTACCCAAAAACCACACGTGGTGGCTTCCGTTTTTACGTTTGGGCGGGAGGATTTAATTCCTGATATGTTTTTGGCGTTTATTAACGAATGGAACGGGGAGGATTCGGCGCGCGTAGCCAAATTTAAGTATTATTTGGAGCGTCATATCGAGGTAGATGGTGATCACCACAGTCATTTGGCGATGCAGATGGTGGAAGAACTCTGCGGAACTGACCCTCTGAAGTGGGAAGAGGCTACCGAAAGTGCCATTGCTGCGCTCAAGAGTCGAATAGCGCTTTGGGACGCCGTATATGACCAGATTTTAACCTTAGAATTGGCATAAAACGAAAAAGGGTTGACAGATGTCAACCCTTTTTCGTTGCTACATAATCTTAAATGTTGGGATGTTTCTTGTGCCAAAAAGTAGCATCCTGATATACTTTGGCTACTGCCAGTAATTTGGCTTCGTTGTACAATTGTGCGGTAAATGTGATGCTCGTTGGCATTCCGTTGCGGTTAAATCCATTGGGCAAACAAATGCTGGGATGGCCCGATAGGTTGGTATAGGTCAGGTTTCCGCCCGCGTAGGTGGGCGTGATGTACACCTCAATTCGTTCTTTTTTCAGCACTTGGTACAAATCCTGAATCATTTTGGTCCGCACACGCTGCGCCTGCACGTACTCGATGGCGGGGATATACCGAGCAGAGCGAAACTCATTGGGCCACGCATTTTTGCTTTGACGCACCATTTGGTCGTCTTTGTTGGTGAGGGTCAGTTCATCAAACGCAGCCCCGCCTTCAACGCCGATGGTGATGGTCAAATCACCCACGGGATAGGAGGGAAGCTCAAACGGAACAAGCTCGGCCCCTAGTTCGCGAAGTTTGACCAAAGTGATTGAGTCATTGGCGCGGTTGGGATAATTGGATTCAAAGCTCTTTTTCAGATACCCGATGCGCGTTCCTTTCAGGGTTTTTAATGGCTCATAATTAAAAGGTACATCTCTGACGGTAGCATCCTGACCATCAGGGCCTTGGATGGCGTTGAATACCAACGCACAATCTTCCACGGAGCGGGTCATGGGGCCGATTTTGTCCATACTCCAGCTGAGGGCCATGGCACCAAAGCGGCTCACTCGTCCAAAGGTGGGGCGCAGTCCAGTGACTCCGTTGACGGTGGAGGGGGAGACAATCGACCCGAGGGTTTCGGTGCCGATGGCAAAGGGCAAACAACCCGCCGAAACCGCCGAGCCTGAGCCCGCCGAAGAGCCGCTGGCACCCGCTTGGGTATTCCAGGGGTTTCGGGTCTTGCCGCCAAACCATACATCTCCCATGGCAAATTCGCCTACCGACATTTTGGCAACCAATACAGCCCCCGCTTTTTCGAGTTTTTGGATGACCGTAGCGTCGTACGAAAGTTGCTGATTTTTGTAAATATTAGAGCCCCAAGTGGTAGGATAGCCTTTTTTTGCCAATAAATCTTTGGCTCCGTAAGGAATACCGTGCAATGGGCCACGGTAGGTGCCTGCTTTGAGTTCGGCATCGGCGCGGGTGGCTTGAGCCAACGCTAAATCTTCGGTAAGTGTAATCACATTTAGCAGGGTAGGGCTGTATTTTTTGAGACGCGCCAGAAAAAATTGCGTAAGTTCCACGGACGAAATCTGTTTTGTGCGAATCAATTCACCTAGCTCCGCCACAGTATAGTAGGCTAGGCTATCTCGCACCGCTGGCAACGATACCTTGCCCAAGGGGCTAACTTTAAATGGTTTCTTCACTTTTTCAAACTCGAAGCCTACGGGAACGGGGTCAAAAAGAAGGGCGGGAGCCACGTCGTTGGTCAAAGTAATTTTACGAACCCGTTCGAAACCTTTCAGTTGGTCGTTGAGATTGTCGAGCAGTGAGTCACGTTCGGCGGGGCTAAATTCAAGGCCAAATACTTTGGAAGCATAATTGGCAATATCGGCAGTAATGGGTTGGTCGGCTGCTCGGTAGGCTGTTCCGAGAAAAAAACTACCCACACAGGCAACAAAGGCAAAAAGAACGTAAATTTTTTTTTTCATGTAAAGTTCTGTTGATGAGTGAATGGAAGTAATAATAGTAACAATATAAGGATAGAACGTGTTTGCAATTTAAGACAATATTGTATATTTGCAGCCCGTTTGAATGGATTGTTGGCTATTAAAGGTACTTTCAATTCAGCTCAGAACAAAAGACATATTTTGTGCCCGTAGTTCAGTGGGTAAAATTATGTTCTAGGTATCGTCGATAGGGCGGTAAGACGTTTCGTTTCGAGTATTTTCGTTTTTTTGACATATTTTGCACCCGTAGTTCAATGGATAGAATTGTGGTTTCCGGTACCATCGATAGGGGTTCGAGTCCCTTCGGGTGCACAACTTTGGTGAATAACTCGTTAACTGTCAGATAGTTAACGAGTTTATTTTTTTACAGGTGACGCGTCAGGTGACGTTTTTAGATAATTACAAACTTAACGTCCAAAAATCAGCTAATCGCTCCGCCTGTTTCAAAACGGTTTCTATCGCCTTGGGTTGTTTATCAGGTGGGTACCCGTATTTGTTAAGGGTACGCCTCACAATCACCATGAGTTTAGCACGAGCGCTCTCTCGAATCGTCCAATCAATCGTTGCATTTGCCTTTACTTTCTCGGCTACTTCACGAGCTATTATCCTGAGTTGAGGATCGCCTAATACGTCTGAGGCGCTGTCATTTTCGGCAAGAGCGTCATAAAAGGCAAGTTCGTCTTTGGTGAATCCCAGCCGTTCGGCACGATAAGATTCTTCACGGGTTCGTTTAGCTACCTCATCCACCAAAAACTGAATAATTTCAGAGGTGGTCAGTAAGTTGTTTTGGTATCTCTTGATGGCTCCTTCGAGCATTTCCAACAGTGCCGTACTGCGTACTACGTTTGTTTTAGCTATTGTTTTGATTTCATCATTCAGGATTTTTTTCAATAACTCAAGGGATAAATTTTGATGCTTCATTCCTTTGACTTCGAGCAAAAACTCCTCTGAAAGAATAGAAATCTCAGGTTTCTGAATTCCTGCCGCTCCGAAAATGTCAATGACTTGGTCAGAGCTCAATGCTTCATCCACAATCTGTTTAATTGCCGTATCAAGTTGGGCATTAGATTGGCCATTCGTTCCCCCTTCAAACTTCACCAATCGTGCCTTGATTGCCTGATAGAGCGCTACCTCATCTTTTACCGCTAAGGCGGCCTCGTGAGGGACTGCTAAGGCAAAGGCTTGGCTTAATAGGGTTACTTGGTTGATAAACCGTTTTTTACCGTCTTCCAACCCTAAAATATGTTCTTCTGCTTGGAGAATAATAGACAGCTTCTCTTTCGGTCCTACGTTGAAAAAACGTTTGTAATTGAAGTTGGTGCTGTTTTCATAGTAAGCTACCGGCTCTTCTGCAATAATAGCGTGGTGGGACTTACTTTTTTCCCCGAATAATTGATTGACCACTTCTACCTTTTCCAGTAGTATTTCCACGGCCTTTCCCTGAGTTTCCGTAGGGTTGCCTTTACCTCCTGCATCAGAATAGAACGATAACGCCTTTTTTAAGTCTGTTGCGATACCTAAATAATCAACGACCAATCCGCCTGGCTTGTCTTTGAAAACACGATTAACGCGGGCAATGGCCTGCATAAGGCTATGACCGCGCATGGGTTTATCAACGTACAAGGTATGCAAACAGGGAGCATCAAAACCCGTGAGCCACATATCACGTACAATGACCAATTTGAGAGGGTCGGTTTCGTCCCTCAAACGGTCGGCTAAGGCCTTTCTTTCTGACTTGGTAGTATGATGCAGTGCCATTTCCTTACCGTCGTCGCTGGCGGCTGTCATAATTACTTTGATAACCCCCTTGCTGAGGCTGTCATTGTGCCATTCTGGTCTTATTTTGATAATTTCCTCATAGAGCGCTACGGCAATTCGGCGGCTCATGGCTACAATCATTCCTTTCCCTTCAAAAACAGCCTGACGTTGTTCAAAGTGATAAACCATGTCTTTGGCTAAGATTTGAAGGCGGTTTTTGTTGCCTACAATGGCTTCTAACCTTGCCCACTTGGCTTTGGTTTTCTGTTGTTCGGAAAGTTCGTCCTGCTCTAATTCTTTGTCAAATTCCTCAATTAACCGTTTTCCCTCTTCATCCAGACTGACTTTAGCCAACCGACTCTCGTAGTAAATCCTGACGGTGGCACCGTCGGCTACTGCTTGCCCAATGTCGTAAATGTCAATGTAGGAGCCAAACACCGCTGGCGTATTGACATCGGTATTTTCGATAGGAGTACCTGTAAAACCAATATAAGTAGCCGTTGGCAGAGCATCACGCATGTACTTGGCAAAACCATAGGCAATGCGTTTGCCAACGACCTCTTTGGTTTCTCTATCCTTGACATCGACAAATTTTGCCTCAAATCCGTATTGTGTACGGTGAGCCTCATCGGCGATAACGACGATATTTCTACGGTTGGAAAGTTGCTCATATTCTGCACTGCCTGCCTCGGGAACAAATTTCTGAATTGTAGTAAAAATAATACCTCCCGATGCCACTTTCAATAGCTCCTTTAAATGCCCTCGGTCTTTAGCCTGAATAGGTGTTTGACGAAGAAGTTGCTTGCAGTTGGCAAAAGTATCAAAGAGTTGATCATCTAAATCGTTGCGGTCGGTGATAACAACTACCGTTGGATTGTTAAGACTCAATACCAATTTGCCTGTAAAAAACACCATTGAGAGGGATTTGCCACTTCCTTGGGTGTGCCATACTACGCCGCCTTTACGGTCACCTCCGATATTTGAGGCTTGTTTTGTACTTTCTACGGCCTTATTGACGGCGTAGTATTGGTGATAGGCCGCTACTTTTTTGATGGTTTCTACCTGAATAATACCCGTCTCAATGTCCTCTTTTTTTGACTTTTCAAAAACAATAAAGTTTCTCACTAAGTCAATCAAAGTAGCGGGGTTGAGCATTCCTTTTACTAATGTATCTATTTCGGGTCTGAATCTGGAGGCTTCGGTTTTACCATCAGCGGTTTTCCATGGCAGGAAACGGCTCTCATTTGCCGAAATTGTGCCTGCCTTGCACTCAAATCCATCCGTAATAACACAGAAGGCATTGTAAGTAAACAAACTCGGTATGGTGGCCTTATAGGTCTGAATTTGATTAAATGCCTTTTGAATGGTGGTAGTTTCATTTACTGCATTTTTGAGCTCAATGTCTACCATTGGAATGCCGTTCACAAACAACAGTATATCGGGACGTTTTGAGTGAGTTCTGCCATTAGTTTCAGTAATGTCAAATTGGTTTACTGCCAAAAAACGGTTGTTGGTCCAGTCCTCAAAATCCATCAGCCAGACCAAGTCTGATTTTTCCACACCTTTTTTGACATATTGGACTGGTACACCCTCTATCAGCAACTTATGAAAGGCTTCGTTGTCGGCAATTAAATCAGGAGATTTGATACGTAATACCTCTCGTAAGGCTTGTTGTTGGGCTTGTACTGGCACATCAGGATTGAGGCGTTGGATAGCCTGAATCAACCTCCCTTCTAAAATTATATCGCTGAACGATTGGCGTTCAGCGGCTGGGCTGTCAGGTGCAATGCTGCCCCCACGAATATATTCGTACCCTAATAATTTGAGGTCTTCGAGTGTAGCAAGTTCGATTTCATTTTCGTTGAGGCGAGCGTCCATGAATGTTTTTCTATTGTATATAGCTTATGTATGTATATATTAATACCTAATTGATTTATAATACTCTAAAGAACATTCCTGACGAATGACCCACTCCAACCCTTTTTCCATATTGAAATTAAGTATAATATGCTCGCTCACTATACCGTCATGCCAATAAGTGCTATCCTCCAGCCTTTTTACTATGTTTTGGGCTCCTTCTTCACAATTAATCCATAATTCCGCAAATATCCGCCTTTCATTACCCCAGTACTTATTCAGAGCCTCATGTATTTTATAGACTTCTGTTTCTCGTTTCTGCAAGTCTCTTTTTACCTCATTAATCACTCGGAAATTCCAAGGTTGAAAAAACGGACTTTCATGAAAGGCAGTTTGATAGCAAAATTCGTAATAGTATACCGACAGCCATACAATTCGTTCACGTACCATCATTTCTTCCAGGTCGTTCTCGAAGTAGGTAAGGCCTGATTTTTCAAGTGCCTGATATGCAAGGTAGAACCAACGCATGTCTGTGCCTTTAGGCCAAAACGTGAATAGTGTTTGAGCTAATCGTTCTGCCTCAAGTTCGTTAAAAAATCGGTTGGAATTTATCTGCATTTTATAGTAAAACAGACAATTTTGGTGAAAAAAAAGAGTAGGTCTTGCCTACTCCTCTATGCTGTTTTTTGGTTTGGATTTTCTCTTTTTTCGGTTCGTTTTCTCTTTTATTAAGTCAAAAACAGCAATGGAAGGTAAAATGTATTTACCCATTGGTGCATTAGAAGTAATATCCATCAAAATCCCTCTTAACAGCCCAATTGACATTGTTAGTGCTGATAAATTTTTAAGATTTTCAACTTCTTTTTCAGGAACAGCTCCTTTGTCCAAAATATAACGGCCTACTCCTTCCAAGAAAATGGAATAACCCGCCAAGGGTTGTTTAAGGTTATTGATGCCTATTTTGGTAAATACGTCAAAAACCTGTTTAGGATCATGTTCGGGAGATATTACCCTCGTTGTAAAATCTATGTCAATGCCGTATTTATCAAATAGGGCTGATTGCACATCCTCCAAAGGTTCTTCCAGTTGAACGAACTTAAAACGATTTTCCAACAAAAAGAAGGCTTCAAGAACCAACGGTGATTTAGTTGCTTTCATAGGTAATTAGGCATATTTCAAAGTTGTTTTATTGCGCGAGGGCTCTTCCCAAACCTCGTCGCCTTGGTCATAGTCTACCTTAGCGCCATACGATAAATCTTTCCACAAACCTTGAAAAGGCTGGTGCTTAGAAAGGGTTTTGACCAGTTCGGGTTCCTGCTCTTGATAGCTTACTGAAACCACTTCATTTTTAGGTTTGATTTCAAATTCAATATTTAAGGCATTTTGTAATTTGACGATAGTTTCAAAATTGGGAATTTTATCGCCTCTAAAAAGTTGAGTGAGCCAGCTTGCCGAAGTACCAATCTTTGCTGCTAACTCTTTGCGGTTGATCCCCTGTGTTTCCATCTCATTCTGAATTGTACTTAAGAACTGAGCGGCCATCCAAAGAGCGTCTATCTCGATTTGATCATCTTCGGCAAAATCGAAAAGATGTTCATAGCCTTCCGCTACGACATATTTTTCGTTGAATTTCATAGTTTGAATGTTGAATTGTAGGTTGATAGGTTCTCATAAATTACTACTTTCCCAGCAGTATTTCATCTGACAGATGTTTTGGGAGGAGGCATAGTAGGTTTGTACTCGTATTGACCTACTATCTCGATTTCGGTAATTTCGCGTTTTGAGTTTTTTTGAGATTTCTTTTTTTCATGTAATCGCGCTGCGACAACAACAAAAACGCCTTCATCTGTTTTGACTTCTTTGCAATAAATACGGTCGTTGGAGCCACCTTTGAAGAATTTCATGGCCGTAACATCGCGACATTGCTCATTGATATTTTCTTTATCATAGAGGTCTGTGTTTTTAAGTCCTTCTAAGATATGATGTATTATATGATTATACTTTTTTATATGCTTGGGAGAACAAGTCAAATACGCCATTATTTCAGCTTCGTTTTCAGTATCAATGAAAATAGCCCGTTTTCCTGTTTGATTACTAAACAACAATTTACACGCTCTTAGTGCCACAAAATTAAGCTATTGATTAATTATTATGCAAATATAATACCAAATATGTTTTTAATAAATTATTTAGTGGTTTTGGTGAGTCATTTCCACAACTTAGTTAAAATGTCCCCAATTTTACCCATTTACACTTTATCCAGCATACTGACTACTCTTCTTTGCTACTTCAACGCCTTCTCCTCCGCATCCCAATAAAACATTCCTTTTTCTTTTTTGTACTGACTTAGCGTATCTTTTGAAATGGTGTTACTGGTCAGAGAGGTTAGCGGTACGATGTAGAGTTCGTTGGGCTGATCGGGAGTGCCCCCAATGCCGATGACGACAAAAACCGTAACCCCCGACTTTTGGGCGTATTCTTTGTACTTCTCTACCTGATAGTTTTGGGCCCATTCTACGCCGCCTTTGTAGTAATTTTGACGCCATTTGCACTCTACCGCAAACACATCTTTGATGCCTTTGGAATGCAACTCAAACTGTACTTCCAAATCTGGGAAGTGATTGGAAACAGCATATCGGCCCTCTACGTATTTATCGCTGCGCCATTCTTGCAGGGTGAAGTACTTGGGAGAAAAAGACTTGACCACAAACGCCTCGAATGCGTCCCCTTTGGCTTTGTTTTCTGGCAGTTCGGCCTTCTCCTGTTTTGTGGCTTCCTGTATTGGACGAGGCGGCTCTTCCTTTTTCAATACTATTCGGAGGCCTACGCCTATGGCGGCAATGCCTAAGACAATCAATAGGTAGCCCATATTTTTCATTCGTTGAGTGGGTCTTTATGCTTAGTTTGATGATTCACCTACCCGCACCTCTCCACTCATCAATTTAGGCAGGAGCGTATCGCGTAGTTGTGTTAAAGTGCGGATTTCAATGTGATTATGCTTCATTTTTTGCAAAGAATCTTCACAAAAGGAATTGAATTTTTCGATGGTTTCGTGGGTTGGCAAACTTATTTCATAATCAGC
Source organism: Runella salmonicolor (assembly GCF_024158025.1). Taxonomy (NCBI): domain Bacteria; kingdom Pseudomonadati; phylum Bacteroidota; class Cytophagia; order Cytophagales; family Spirosomataceae; genus Runella; species Runella salmonicolor. The sequence continues at coordinate 366,988 of NZ_JAMZEL010000001.1, read as the reverse complement.
CAGACTATTTATATCTACTCTTTGCCTTCCACTTGAGCCAACCATGCTTGCAATGGCATAACTTCTGAAGTCTTCGTTACGTGTTAATACATAGCTGAAAAATGTATGAAGGAACGGTTTTGGGCGCATTACAATATACTCAGTTGAGCCCCAACCAACCTGTTCATTTTCTAAAAAGTCGACATAAGCAGATTTACCATTTTCAAGACAGGGGGTAATTCTTGCCAGTAGGGTATCACCATTTATAAATTTTGTTCCCGAAGAAAATTCCCGGTCATACCAATTATCGGGATGATAGACCTGATTGCTTACATTACTCATTTCGAGGTAAGGAGCAACAGAACCTCCTTTTAACGTTCGTTTAGGGTTCAGCTCAACAAAATCCCCCAATCTCCCTTTCTCCCAACTCTCCTCTGCCTCTTCCACAAACCACTGCCGAAAGAGTGTTTCGGCTAAGGCTTCGAGGGTGGCGTTTTGGCGGTGGAGCAGGTCTATTTTGTCGTCGAGGCTGCTTAATATCGAAGCAATGGCGCGCTGTTCGGGTTCATTATCTGTAATACATACTTCAATAGAACCTAATAACGACTGAGTTACAAGTGGATGACTTGAACCTTCAGCATATTCATTAAGTTTCAGATTTTTTAGAAAATAGTAAAGAAACTTGGTATTAAATTCGTTTTTGGGTTTGGCTACCAAGGCATTATCAGAAACCCAAACAGGTCTATTCTCATAGTAAACTGAACCACAATATGCACCTACGCGGCCAATTACTATGACTTCACCATCGTAGTTAGACCTATCTGAGTAGCCTAAAATACCATTACCGCCAAATATTGGTATAGAACCGCCTGATTTCGGCCTTTCTTTACCATTACCGAATTTGACAATCTCCCCCAACTTATATTCTTTCCACTGATTCATTGATCGTATTAGTTAACAATTCTCTAATTTTTTAACGGGTCTTTGAGATATGTCAACATTTGTTGACATTTTTAACGTATCCCGATGATATGTTAAAATTTTTTGTTTTTTTTAACACATTATGGAGATATGGGTAAATTTCTCAATTTTTTACCTCTAATCTTGTACCTGTACTGACTCTATGGCAGGGGTATGAGGTTTGTAGAGGTTAGGAGCATCCAAGAACATTTCAAACAAGAGGTGGTTTAGGTAAAAGTTACTTCGGCCAATTTTCAACATTGTTAGAAACCCAGCCTCTACCAGTTCTTTTAGATACGTTGATGCTGTTTGACGGGTTACACCAAGGGCTTCTTCCACAAACTCAATCTTGGTGTAAGGGTGGCTGAAAAGATTATTGAGCAGTTCTTGGCTATAAATTTTTGGAAACTGAGTACGGATGCGTTGTTTGTAGTCCATCATCAACCGTTTGATATTTTCTATCAAAATAATGGTCTTGATAGCAGTTTCCTCAATGCCTTTCAGGATGAACAGGAGCCAATTTTCCCATTCCAGCGTATCTCTTACCTGTTGCAATAGTTGATAATAGTCGGTTTTGTGCTCAATAACATAACGGCTTAGGTACAGGATAGGTAATTCTAACAAGTTTTGAGTAACCAGATATAGGATATTAATTATTCTTCCGGTGCGTCCGTTTCCATCATAAAAAGGGTGTATACTCTCAAATTGATGATGAATAATAGCCAATTTGACAAGTGGGTCAAGGTCTGAGAGGGTATCGTCATTGATGAAAATTTCCAAATTTTGCATCAAATCCACAATGGTATCGTAGTCTTGGGGAGGGGTGTAAACGGTCTCTCCTGTCTGTTGATTCTTCAGGGCTGTACCGGGTAGTTTTCTGAATCCTGCTTTGTTTTGTTCGAGTTCTTCCTGAATCTGTAATATAAAAGAGGTCGTCAGGATTTTGTTTTTTCGGACCAATGCAAACCCTTTTTTCAGGGCATTGGCATAGTTCTGAACTTCTTTGGCCGCAGGGCTGCGCAGGTTTTCTATGTATAGTTCAGCCCGGAAAATTTCATCGTGGGTTGTGATGATATTTTCGATGGCAGAACTGTCTTTCGCTTCCTGCAAAGTAAGGGTACTGATAAGAATTTGTTCGTTTGGAATCGTCAATGCTACTCCTTTCAACTCCGCCAGCCGACGGTGAGCTTTGGCCGCCTGCTTCAAAACGGCCTTCGTCTCTATATCCTGTCCTAAAGGAAGTTTTGGTATTTGGTAATTATTTGCCATCAGGAATAATGATTTTAGACAAACTCGCCTGAATCAATTTGTTCAGTTGCTCTTCTTCCGCCAATTGTGCTTCCAATTCGGTTTTGAGGCTGTTAAAACGTTCCTCAAAATTAAACTCATCTTCTTCTTCGGCCAAACCTACGTAGCGGCCGGGGGTGAGTACATAGCCAAGGTCGCGCACTTCATCGAGAGTAGCGGCCTTGCAGAATCCCTGTACGTCTTGGTAGTTGCCGTCGGGGTTGCGCCACTCATGGTAGGTATTGGCTACTTGGGCAATGTCTTCGTCAGAGAGTTCGAGGTTTTTTCGGCTCACCAAGTGTCCCAAGTGCCGGGCGTCGATGAACAGGATTTCGTTGTGGCGGTCGCGGTATTTATCGGCGGCCCGGTTGCGTCCCATAAACCACAAACAGGCGGGTATTTGGGTATTGAGGAAAAGTTTGGAGGGAAGGTTTACGATGCAGTCTATCATACCCGCCTCGATCAGTGCCTTGCGTATTTCGCCTTCATTGTTGGTGCGTGAGGTGAGGGAGCCTTTCGCCAAAACTACCCCGGCGGTGCCAGTAGGGGCAAGGTGATAAATAAAATGCTGCATCCACGCAAAGTTGGCATTGCCCACTGGGGGTACAAGTTTTTCTCCCAATACATTCCAGCGGGCATCGTCTTTGAGGAGTTCCCCGCTCCAGTCGCTCACGTTAAAGGGAGGATTGGCAATGATGTAGTCGGCCTTCAGGTCGCGGTGGGCATCGTTCAGAAAAGACCCTTCGTTGTTCCATTTTACGTTGGTCGCGTCTATCTGGCGAATGGCTAGGTTCATCCGGGCCAACCGCCACGTCGTTTGATTGCTCTCCTGTCCGTAAATGCTGAGGTCGGCCTTTTTGCCCGTTTTGCGGTAATAGTCCTGATGGCTCTTGATGAATTTATCGCTCTGCACAAACATCCCGCCCGAGCCGCAGCATGGGTCAAAAACGCGCCCTTCATAAGGTTCGAGCATTTCGACCAACAACTGCACAATGCCCTTGGGCGTGTAAAACTGCCCTCCTTTTTGGCCTTCGGCCAGTGCAAACTGCCCTAAGAAGTATTCATATACCTGCCCCAGCACGTCGCGACTTTGGGCTTCCTGTGTGCCAATCGTCGCCGAACCGATCAGGTCAATCATTTCACCCAATGAGCCTTTGTCCAATTTTTCCTGAGCAAAGACCTTCGGCAGTACGCCCCGTAAGGAAGAGTTATCTTTTTCGATAGCGTCCATGGCGTCGTCAATGTCGGTGCCGATGGTGGGCAATTTGGCGCGGCCCTGCAACCAAGACCAACGAGCTGAAGGAGGAACGTAAAATATCTTTTCGGCCATGTACTCATTGCAGTCTTCGGGGTCGGCACCTTCGTATTCGCCCTCACCAGTTTTGAGTTTTTGGTAGAGTTCGTCAAAGGCGTCGGAGATGTATTTGAGGAAGATAAGGCCGAGGGCTACGTGTTTGTATTCGGCAGCGTCCATGTTTTTGCGGAGCTTATCGGCCGTTTTCCAAAGTTTTACTTCTAATTTCTCTTCGGTGGTTTCTTTTTGTGTTTTAGCCATTTAGTAATCAAATCAATAAAAATGAGCGTTGGAGCCTTCTGCAATTGATTTTCAATATTAGCAAAATATAGTGGTTTTATCACAGAATAGGCGGCATTGGCAGGGTGTCTATAACTATTAGCCCGTGTGAGCCAGGACACTTGCCATTTTTAAACCTACCCTGGCCTGTGTGGGGGAGGGGGTAGAAAAAGTAAAAAAAATGGACATGTGTACAACATATTTTTTTTTTAGAGGCAGTGCACACGGCCTATAATGGTTAAATTACCAGTATTTTGCGTGAAAATACTGGTTTTTGTGTGCTGATACTCAAGAAAAACGGGGGATAGAAATGACAATATTTACCAAATATACTTCCTCTGGCATAGGTGTAAACCTACTTTGATACATATAAAAGCTGCATTGAAGCACCATTTATAACTTCAATTATTGTACAGATTCCTATTATATATTTACAATTACTATCTTACTTCCTACCTTTAAAATAGGCAAGATAATTTTTGGTTTCTTCCGAGAAAATTTCTTCAAGAGGTATCAACGTTAGTTGAGCTACATTGCCATACTTTCTTCTGACCGTCCGACGTCGATTGTTACGGGGATTACTGTCTTTGTTTCTCACACGTTTGGCCAGCCGTTCTGCCTCTGATATGTCCTGATGCTTCCGTCGGTGCAGTCGTCGGCCGTTGCCTAATTCTTCCGCTAAATCAGGATGTTGCTCCACGGTTTTAGCACTAACAAATTTACTGCCCTTCTGTTGATGGGAAATATCCCAGCCAGTGATAGGACACAGGGTTCTCTGGGAGCATTTTACCCCTTTACCTAAATGGTCAAAATGTTCCTTTGCAGGTTCTTTGGGGTCGGTTAAAATGTTACCAGTTTTTGGGTAATTGCTGTCGGTTAAAACGTTACCAGTTGTGCCCTTCTGCATCAACTGCTTCCACTTGTCTCGTAGCATTTGCTCGAATTCTTTTTTGCGTCCGCCCCCCGTGTACTTGTCAATAAGAACATGGTATTTTCTTCTGAGATCACACCGCTGTTTTCTATTAAGTGTCAACCATTCGCGTGGGTTAATTGCGCGTTTGTATTGCTTGCGTTCAGGTTCGGATAAGAGCGTTAGATCCAACAGTTCAATAAGAATTACTTCACTCCAACAATCAAGTAAGAGCTTACCTAACAGCGCCAATTTGTCGATTTTTATCAAATCGGCCAGCGTAGTAATTTCTAACTGATTCAGCGCGTTCATTTTGCGATAGTGAACTTCAAAACGAAGGATTCTCAAGTGTTTTTCCTTTTCATAAATTTTAATCCAGTAATTGTTTTTGGTAGCAGCCATACAAATGCCTTTTTGGCCGCTACTGGCCGTAATTCGCCTAAAGGGTTCGTCTTTGTATAAAATAAGGTCTTTTAAAAAATCAGAGGGGTCGAAATATAAGGGCAGATTTACACCAAATTCCAAGTTCGCCAATATCGCCTGTTGAGGTTCAATTTCTAATTTGGAAGTTATTTCGTCAATGGTTTCTACCAGTTCAGGGTAGGTAAAGTCATTCCAATTGTGGTTATGCCTATAATAATGCAAACTCCCCTGTATTTCTATCCGCCCTGACTGACTAATTCTTTTTATAGTCAAATGCCCGGCCCGTGTTCCTTTTGTTTCCTCTTTCGGCCACAGGGGGTGTTCGCTCAGTCGGTGGGCTAGAGGTTTTGAGTAGACCACTGTTTTTACATAATCAATCATGATTTGTGTAGTTTAATAAAGAAGGGAGTGCCTCCCTATGCGCTCCCTTCTTTTGGTTTTTATCAGTTACCCATAGAATCCTCTCAGAAACTGTTTTTATGGGCAAACCCTCTCCTTACGAATCGCTGATGCCATTCGCCAATGGGATTGTTTTAGAAAATAAAAGGGTGGATAAAACAGGGAATTCCTGCTGTTGGGGAGTAACTTGATACGAACTTATCGGAACCGTATTTTATCTCGCAGGTTGGCTGTTTTCGGGACGAGTAACTTGGGGTTGGTTTTTAAAAAAAGATGTCAAAAAGTCTTCCACATAGCGCAGACGGGGACCCGTGTGAGGTTTCCAGAATCTCAAAAAGACAAAAACGCGCAGCATTTTCCTGTCTAAACTGAATGCAATGGCCACCAGCGACTTTCCTCCGTTGCCGTCATCTATATCTCCTGAAAAGAAATTTCGGGTTTTAGAACATCTTTGAAGGCCTGTTTTGAGGGGAGTGACCCCGTTTACCTGACGAGAAGTGAGAAACTCAGTTACATTAAAGTATTTGTATTTTTCCTCACTTCTGACTGATTCAGTTCGAAGTTGGTCAGGTAATCGTTGATCTCCTGACGTTTTTGTGTAATACCCATTTTCAGGATTGAGGCGGTAGGTATATGAATCATACCGCGCAAATTGATTGACAGTTTTCTGTTTTGACATACTATCAGCCCTCCATGCTTACTTTTTTCTTGTGTTTCAACTGCTTGGTGGTATCCATCGTAGCCAAAATTTCATCTCGGCGGTAGCGCACACGCCCGTTAATCTTCACCTTTTTAGGGATAAGATTGTTGCAGTCCCATTCATGCAGGGTGACAAGTGAAATACGGTATAAATCAGCCGTTTCCTGCCTTGTTAAAAATTCAGGCAGTGTTTGAGGAGCAGGAGGGATGTAATTAGCCAGTTCTTCTTTAACTGCCTCCTTGAAGATTGATTTTAATTCTGCCCTCGCCTCAGCGTCGAAAGGCATCAATAAAGTTTGTGAAGTTATCATTTTGCATGACTTCGGGGGATGTTGTCCCGATGTGATGCAAAGGAATAAAGTAATGTTGAAGGTGAATTTTAGGTGAATTCACCTTTTTTCACCTTTTATTGCTAGATGGCAAATTCTGTAAAATAGCTGAGATTTCAGCTTCTCTGTCAGGATAATGGAAGACTAAAAATTTCTTTACAATATCTTTATTTGCAAAAGGTTTTATTCTTTTATTACGGAGATAATCTACGATAACTCGTATTTTGTATTCGGTACCAGCATTTGGCATTTTCATTCCTTCTATTGCGGCTTTTGAAACTTTCTCTTTTACTTCATCGGTAGAAGTGCCATCCATAGGAAATTCCTCTACAATTCCCATTTTTCCTAAAACATAAATCATTAGATAAAACTGTGTTCCTTTTTTGATTTGTGGGGGAGCATTTTCTTTCTTAGTTTGAGGCTGAATTCTTGCTTTAAGAAATTCTAAGAACTGCCTGAAAAATTTGGCACGGCAAATAAGCCTAAACTCTTCACTTGTTTTTTTTTCTAATAATTCAGCCTGAGCTATACTATTTTTCATTTTGCTATTCAACGATTCCAATTCAAAGAAATCTCTACACCATTCCAAATGCGAATCTAAAGTCTGTGCATTCGAGGAATCATTTTTATCAAGGGAATCTGCAAGGAATTTTATTTTTTTCTTATCTTCGAGAGATAAATGGGTTATTTTTATTAGTTGTTGTTTCCTTGAGAGACTTAACCCTAATAATTCACTATCATTTAATTTCCATTGACCCTTAATTTCATCCTGAAAAATTTCATCTGAGAGAGATACTGAAATTCTACCTAAATAAAATCTATTTAAAACAAATAGTTCTTCAATTACATCTATCACAAAGTCCTCATTGATTATTTCGTATGTCTCTTTATTGTCGGATAACTCTTTGCAAACTACTTCAGTTATCCAATGTTGATTATCTGTTTTCGTAGATTTTTTGATAAAATTGATAAGTTTATTTTCTCCTTCTGATATAAGACTCTTCGGTTCTGCGCTATTATCGTTGCTAATAACTGATTCTCTTAGAAGAATTGGCTTTAAACCTATTTCGTCAGCAATTAAGTCTCGTAATTGAGTCAAAAAATCAAGTATTACTTGCTGATAAAAATTAGGTTTTATCTTCACAAACCTTTCTATCACGTCTTTTATATTGATAATTTCTATATCTGGATTAGCACAAAATATATGAGTTTGTAGGATTTTTTCTATTGTTGAGTCAATTTTTTGCGTATTAATTGGAAGACCATCTCTCATTAATGCATCCATCAATAACATATAAAATAATACTTTCTCAATTTCATTTAATTTGTCATGGGAGTCCATTTTGAGAACTCTTATTCCCTGTAATGTTGAGCCTAGAAGAATACTATTTTTGCTTGGAGTTTTTTCGTTTTTTTCTTCATACACAGTATTGTCTCCCCAAATAAACAGACCAAATAAACTATTGAAAAAATCACTAAGTTGGAATGGGATAGAAGGGTTACTGAGAATATCTATTCTTATTTTCTTAAACTTTAACATAATTTAATGTGTGTAAAATTTAAAATTTCTCCTATTTAACATTATACAAATACTACTCAGAAAATTCGAGGCGAAAACAAAACTTGCACCTTTAAAATCCCCAATTAATTCAGTTGGCGATTTTAAATACCGTTTTGTTTTCCTGAGTGAAGAATGGGTGTTCAGCCATCCGGTAGGCGACTTCTTCATTTGATATTTTGATGTATTTCATAAATGAGGTTTCGGTACGGTGCCCAGTGAGTCGCATAATGTCAAGGGTGGGCACTCCCTGTAAGTAGGCGTTGGTGGCAAATGACCGCCGGGCCGTGTGGGTTGTAACCAGTTCCCACTTATGCAGCGTCTTGGTTACTTTCAGCCCTCCTTTGGTTTGGCTCATTGTTACTTTTTCGTTCAGGTCGGCTAATTGCGCTATTTCCTTCAAATAATCATTCATCCGCTGATTGGTCAGAACACGGGGCGGTATTCCCTTGTATTTGGCTAGTATGGCCCGTATTTGCGGGGTTAATGGTACGAACACGGGTTTATCTGTCTTTTGCATGGTGATACGCACAAATTGCCCGTCATTGATGATGTTTTCGGGCCGTAAAAGGTTAAGGTCAGAAAAACGTAAACCTGTGTAACAGCCGATAACGAACACGTCCCGAACGCGGTCAAGGCCGGCACGGTCGGAAAGGTCAAGATTGTAAATGCGTTGGATTTCGTCGAGCGTGAGGTAAATGTTTTCCACGTCCTCCAATGGTTTTATAAAATCTTCATCCTGAAAGGCCGTATTGGTGTGCATCCCGTCTTTCATGGACTGACGCATAAAGACTTTGATGTTTTTGATAATATCGCCCGTGGTGTTGGTAGCCTTGCCTTTTTTATTGAGGTAGGAAATAAACTTTTTGTGAAAGTGGAGGTCGATTTTATCAAACTCAACTTTGAATTTGGTTTCTTTCTCGAATGCCTTTAGGTGATTGAGTGCCTTACGGTAGTTTTTGGCCGAACTTTCAGAGTAGCGTTTGCCTGAACGTGGAATGGTTCTTTCTCCGTTGGCGCATTCTTCAATAAATTTCTCTATCCACGGGATGAATGAAAGTTTTTCGGGCTGTTTGACCACTTTACGCGGTTTGTCACGGTTAAACACCTTGTCGAGTTCAGCGCGGTAAAATGCCTGTGTCGGCTCAATGTTTTCGGCCTTTACCCGTGAATTGATACGCTCCACTTCCCCGGCCATGCGGTTGAGGTGTGTTTCAATCTCTTTCAGGTCGTTTTTAATGTCCCGGCTAAAACTTTTGGTGGAGGTAGTTGGGCGTTGGGTCTTTGAATCCCAGTGTTCAGGTGAAAGAAATTGGCCAGTTGAGTAAACCAAACGGGGGGTACAACTGCGACAAATAAGGAGAACGAGCGTTGAGTCCTTAGAAACGGCCTCTTTGAGCACAAAACGCGCTGAATTTGTAATAACTTTTCCCATGATTTTCTGCGTTAATCGAACGGAAACAAAGATAATGCAAACTTTTTCAGGTGACGCATCAGGTGACGAATTTATTTAATTTATCCTTATTGTTTATGGTTAATATCAGTAAGGAAAAAATATAAATAGCTGATAATCAGATATATTTTATTTAGGGAGACTAGGGGAGATTAAAAGGTTCGAGTCCCTTCGGGTGCACTAAATTGATTCACGGTGATTCGTGGTAGTACAAAAAAGGCCTTAGATTCGTTTCTAAGGCCTTTTTTGTTTACGGTAAACCCAAATGTTTCAATAATGACGGTCACTCCTGAACTCAATAACCGCCCTAATAAAGATTGAAACGATTACGAAAACGGAAGCGGTATACCGCCGCGGACATATTCGACAATGCGTTGAGCATTAATGTACAGGGGTGATCATGAACTCTGATTTGCCGCGTTGCAGACTTCCTGTTTGTTTGATTTGAAGAGATAATTCTAACCAAATGGTGAAAGATAATGCCGATAGTTGTTGAACAATCAGCGCATGGTAGATACCGCGTGGCGGCCTGTGCCGTATGTCCTAGGCAGGTAATGTTAAGTTGAAAAGCAAATTCGGGTAAGTCTCTTAAAAGTTTAATCGCTGCTTTAATGTTTCTAACTTGCCGAGCGATAGGATGTGCCATCGGAGCGCCGATGCAACCCAATTTTCTTGTGTGAGTTACTCTGGTGTCGTTGTAATAATCTTACAAAACAAATCTAAAGGACGAAGCTGAAGTGGGTGAAAATATTTGACCATTAAGCGTTCTATCCTTGTTTTGCAGTATTGCTATGAACATAAAAAGACCTCCTTGTTTTTGAGTTTGTAGTGACTCTCAAAACCACAAGGAGGTTCTTTTTTCAACTAAAGTTGGGGATTGCTCATGTTTTTCAATTTATCCCCATTTTGCTTTCTGAATATGATCAATGCTAATCTGGATACTTTCAAGCGGAGGGCGCTTGCAAACATCCTGCTCTACAAAGTAATGTTTGAGGCCAGCCACGCTTGCTTGTTTGAATAAGCTGGCAAAATCAATGCTACCGAGGCCCACTTCCGAAAACTCTTTTTCGGGCGTTTTGGCCATGTCTTTGACGTGCCACAACGGAAAACGATTCGGGTATTTGGTGAAGTACGCAGCGGCATTTTCGCCCGCTTTTACGACCCAATATAGGTCCATTTCCATGACGACGTTGGTGTTTTTGAGCAATAAATCATAAGGTTTTTGGCCGTCGATTTTTTGGGTAAACTCAAAATCATGGTTGTGATAGCCCATCGTAAGCCCCGATTTAAGGGCGATGTCGCTGCTTTTGTTGAGCAAATCAAACAGTTGGTTGTAATCCTCGGCTTTGCGCTCACTATCCATTAGGTAAGCAAGCACTACGTATTGCTGACCGATAGCGGCGGCATCTTCCACCACTTTTTCCCAATTCTTGGTCAATCCATCGGTCAATCCAGGCGTACGCGCGGTCATGTAGTGTCCGCTGACGGCCGAAAGCCCGTTGTCTTTCAGGAGTTGGCTGTATTCGGCAGGTGTTTTTTTGAAAAACTTACCCTGCCCGTAGCCGAAATTTTCCACTTTTTTATAGCCAAGCTTGGCCACTTCGGCCAGTATTTTTTCGATTCCCTGTTTTTGAATATCCTCGCGGAGAGTGTACAGTTGTAGGCCTACTGCTTTGGCTTTGGGGTTAGCTTCGGCCTGCAATTGCAATAAAGCAAGTGCACCAAGACCCGCGGTGGTTTGGAGAAAGGTTCTGCGTTTCATTGAACTTAAAATTGAAGATAGGTTAATTAGTAATTTAAGGCGCAAATGTAACCGGAAAGCAATTAGTTACCTTCGATTGACTCGAAAAGAATAAACGTCCGTTTATGTTGCCTAATGCAACGTTCAAATAAAAAAAATAGTGTTGATGCAACATTGAATTTAACTTTTGCATCTTATACCCAAAAACCCCTGAAATTGATATGAGAACAGCCATTTTTTACCGCCTCACTTCCCTTCTTTTTACCAGCGCTTTTTTCTTAGTAGCCTGCTCTTTTTCGGCCGACAACCGTGAACGCCAAGACGACGACCGTACTACCCGTACATTTAACCTCAAAGGTTTTGACCGTCTTTCGTTGGGAAGTGCGTTTGAAATTACGGTCACTAAAGGGAATTATTCGGTCAAAGTAGAAGGCCGTAAGCAAGACCTTAACGACTTGGAAGCTGATGTGTCGGCAGGAAAACTACGTATTCGTTACAAGGATTCATTTGGTTGGAACCGTAACCGTAAACGCATATTGGTCACGATTTCGATGCCCACCGTCAAAGCCCTTGATTTTTCGGGAGCCACAACATCAAGAGTGTCAGGATTCAATGATTTGGGAACCTTGGATTTGGATATTTCGGGAGCTTCTAAATCTGATATTCAGGTAAAGGCCCAAAGAATCGTGATGGATGCTTCGGGGGCCTCTACGATTGTGCTGACGGGTTCGGCCAACCGCTTGGAAGGGGAAGTGTCGGGAGCTACCTCGTTGAGAGCCTATGATTTTCCCGTGAAGGAAGCCTTTCTGGACGCCTCAGGGGCCAGCAACGTGCGCGTAAGTGTAAATGGTAAACTTGAAGTAGAAGCCAGCGGCGCGAGCAGTGTACGTTATCGTGGCACGGCTTCGGTGCGCTCCAATACCTCGGGTGCCAGCTCAGTTAGGAGCGAATCGTAGATAGATTCTGGAATGATAATTGTCGAATTTTCTTGAAATAAAACAGCCGCTTTCTGAAAATATACCTTCAGAACGCGGCTGTTTTTGGTATTAAGACGGTTGTCTCAGCGGTCAATCCAGCGTTTAAAAACGGGGGCTTTTTCCCGGCTGATTTCTACTTCTGATACGTGGCTGCTTCGCAGTTTGACGTATAACTTTCCAGAAGTGTCACCTTTGTAACTTTCAACGGCATTTTGATTGATAATTTGCCGGCGTCCCGCCCTGAAAAACTCGTTGGGGTTGAGGATGTCTTCGATTTCATCCAGTGTGTTTTGTTCGGCAATGTATTTTTGACCGTCATTGGTTACCACAAAGATTACTTGGTCAAGATAAAACAGCGACACGTCGGCTAAGTTGATGGGGATGGATGCATTGCGGTGCTGAACAATCAGCTTTTCCTTGTACATCCGTCCGATTTGGGAAGGGTGATTGGCCAGTGTTTGCAGCACTTCGGTCGAAATACTTTGGTTTTTTTGCAGCGCCTTAAATTTACCAAGGGCCCGAATGAGATCTTCTTCGTCGATGGGTTTTAAGAGATAATCAATGCCGTTTACCTTAAACGCCTTGATGGCGTATTCGTCGTAAGCAGTGGCAAAAATAATCGGACATTTGATGTCGAAATAGTTAAATAAATCGAAGCTGATGCCATCGGAGAGCTGAATATCCATGAAAAGTAAATCAGGCTCGGCATTTTGCATAAACCACCGTCTGGCGTTTTTTACGCTGTGCAACACGTCGAGCACCTCGGCCTGAGGCGCAATATCTTTCAACATTCGTTGGAGCTGTTCGGCAATGAGGGCTTCGTCTTCTACGATGAGTACTTTCATGGTGTTTGGTCAGGTTAAAGTAATGGCAATACGATGCGAAAAAATTCGGGTGTTTGTTGAATCTCAAGCGCCGTTTCTGAAAAATAAGCGTATAAATTCCGCAAGCTGCTTAAGCCTTGCCGATTTTGAACCTCCAGAGTACGTTTGATTTGGAGGTTGTTTTCGATGATAAGTCGTTGATTTTCAGTTGTTATTGTAACAAGCAACGGCGAGTCGGGGTCAGTCAGATTGTGCCGGGTGGCGTTTTCAATCAGAATCTGCAACGTGGTCGGGACAATCTGGTACGAATGATAGGCTTCGGGTACGTTAAGGCATACTTCCAGCCCTTTCCCAAAGCGGGTTTGGAGCAAATCCGCGTAATCTTTAATAAAACACAACTCTTCACCTAGCGTCACCAGTTTGGTGTGTCGGGTGGTTAGAACGTATCGATAGACGCGCGTCAATTGACTTAAAAATTTGACCGCGAGCCGTTGGTCGCTGTAAATCAGGCTTTCTAGGGTGGCTAGGCTGTTAAACAAAAAGTGTGGGTTGAGCTGACTGACTAAATTTTGGTACTTAACTTCCGAATGGTCACTATCGTACGCGGTTTTTTCGCCCGCTTCTTGGGCGGGTATTGCGGGTGGTGTAGATTTTATTTTAGGCGTTGGTTTCATTCATCAGGCCGTTTGTTGGTGAGCGGCTTCAATCATCGCGGCCGACATCACGCTGTATACATCAATCCACGCTTGTTGTATTTCGGGAGTAAAATCACTTTTTAGTACCTTTTCCAAGGTCCATAATAACGCCTCGCCAATGTATTGATAATGTTGTTCTTTGGCGCCGTACTTCACGTGTTTCTGCCCCAAATCTTGCAGCAGCGGCAGCAGCTCATCCATGTTATCCAAAGAGCATACCGTAAAACTAATCACCTGAAACAGCTTGATACCTTGGGTTTTAAGTTCACTTTTGAAAAGATGCTTTACCTCAGGTACTAACTCAAAAAAACGCGTATAAAATACTTGAGCTGCATACTCCGATTTCGGAACAATACGGGCAAAACTGGTTTGTACCAGCTTTTTTTGTTGATCATTCATGGGTTATGTGTGGGTTGGTTGTATAAAATTAGATGGTTTAAACAGCATAACTAAAAAAAACAGTCTAAGACGTCGGTTTCGCTTGCTAATCCTGCAAAAGCCAAAACCGAGGCGTTAATCCAGTAATGGAACATAGACGGTAAAACGGTCGACGGTCTCTTTAACCTGCATGGGTCGGTCGGTTAGGTAACTGTACAACGCCCGAAAATCGCCCAGTCCTTTTTTGTTGGAAGTGGTTACGGTTCCGCGTTTTTGTAGGTTATTTTCAAAAATAAGATAATTATCTTCTTCCCTAATTTTTACCCAAAGAGGTGATTCTAAACTGGTTGTGTTGTGTTTGATGGCATTTTCAATTAAATTTTGAAAGGTAACGGGAACCACTTTTTTGTGCGCCAAATCGTCGGGGATGTCAATTTCTACGCACAGCCCCGTGCCGTATCGCATGTGGAGTAGGCTTACAAAGTCGCGGGCAAAGCGCAGTTCTTGTTCTAGCATGACCACTTCGTTGTCGTCATTTTCAATTAAATACCGATACACTTTTGTCAATTGACGGAGGTATTTGGAGGCCAGTTTATGGTCTTTGTAGATGAGGCTGTCCAAAACTGCCAAGCTATTAAACAAAAAGTGGGGATTGAGTTGGTTGATAAGTCCTTGATAACGAGCTAGTACTTTCTCGCGCTCAAGCATGATGGCTTTGCGCTCGGTTTCAACTTGTTGCTTTTGGACAATTTCAAACTTTTGGCGGAAATCTAGTTTTTCGGTCAACTCCTGATTAAGTTGATTCTGAAGCAGTTGTTGTTCTTCCAACAATTTTACCTGCGTGGCGTGTTCGCGTTGGATGATTTTTACGCGAGACCGATAAATGTAAACGCCGATGGCTACGACCAGCATTACCATTAATGTTTGAAACCACCACGTTTGCCAAAACGGAGGATTGATTATGATGCGGAGGGTATACGGAGCTGGGTTCCAGACCCCGTCGTTGTTGGCGGCTTTTACGTGCAACGTATATTCCCCTGGCGGTACGTTGAGGTAGCTGATATTTGCTTGGGTAGTGGGGGCTCGCCAACCGTTGTCATTTTTGACGCCTTCGAGCCAGAATGAAAACTGGTTGTTTTCTGAATGGTCATAGCTTAGTGCGGCGGCTTCGATGGTAAGGTCGTTTTCATCATGCGCCAGCGTAATCGGAAGGTTGTTTTGGGGAATGTGCGTAGGAAGCACTTCCTGACCGTGCACCCTTAACGATGTTATGACCACAGGCGGCACAAACGTGTTGGTTTTGACGCGGTCGGGATGAAACCGAACCAGTCCGTACAGTCCCCCAAAATACAAATTACCCAATTTGTCTTTGGCCACCGATTTGGTCTCAATAGAAAGCACTTCAAGATTGTCGGCTCGGCCAAAGGATACAAACCGTTTTTGTTGTTCGTCGTACCGCGTTAAGCCATTGGCGGTTCCCATCCACAGCGTGTTTCGAACCCGTATCAGTGCCGAAACGTAATTATTTGCAATGCCATGCCGGGTAAAATAATTGGTAAACGATTGAGTTTTAGGGTCAAGGCAGGCCAGTCCGTTGTCGGTTCCCATCCATATATTGCCCTTTGAGTCTTCCGAAAAAGACATCACGCCGTTGTCAGGCAGGCTTTTGGGGTTATCTTCTTGGTACCGATACGTGGTTACTTTTGATAAGTCAGGACTGATGCACAGCACCTCGTCAACCCCGCATCCTACCCACAGATTTTGTTTGCTGTCGGTGTAAAGGCTGTTGTAGCGATTCAGGGGCAAACGTCGAATGCGCTCATCGTTAAAGCGATTGGCAAAGGTCTTGGTCTTGGGGTCAAATATATTTAGTCCCTCATCGGTACCGATAAACACCCGCCCGTCTGCCGTAGGGTGTAAGTCATAAACCAGCCTGCCCGCAACAAAATGACGCCCAGGAACGATAGGCGGCGGAGAGGGCATTGCTTCATTGGGCAGATGGTCATATATCGTAAATTTGCCCGTGGTAGGGTCCAAATGCTGAAAATGTTGGGTAGCTACGTACACCTTATCTTCGGGGTCAACGTAGATAGAATTGACGCCGTTGTCGGAAAGGCTGTTTTTGTTTTTTGGGTCGTGGCGATAGGCCTTGTACGTATTGGTGGTTTGGTTGACCCACACCACGCCGTTGTCGGTTCCCAACCAAAGATTGTCCTTGCTGTCGATTGCAATCCGGTTAATGGCCCCGCCGTTGGCCGTGGTAGGTTGATAATTTGCTTCTTTTAAAGGAGAAGTAAATGACTGACTAGCAGGGTTAAACCGACTGATGCCTTTATAAGCGGTACTAAACCAAAGTACGCCCGAACGGTCCTGAAATGCGGTTCGTACATAGTTGGAACTCAGGCTATTGGGTACATTAATTTGGCTCTGATAATTAATAAACTTTCGTTGGTTTTCGTGATAACAAAAAATTCCTTGCCCTTGAGTACATATCCAGAGTTTTCCATCTTTGGAAAAAAACACCGAGCTAATTTCTCGGGGCTCGGCCAATGGAATGTCCATTTTTATGAAATGCTCGGTGGCAAGGCTCAACATTGACAACGTACCATTGCGGGTGCCCACAATGATATTTCCCGTTTTTGGATGCTTTGCCAAAGCCGTCACGGAGTTGTCGGGAATGGTGCCCAATTCGTCGCTTTTACAAAATACCTGAAAAGAATTCTCCTCAATATTGTAGCGATACAGCCCCAAGTCGGTGCCAATCCAAACCGTGGGGCCATCAATCAGCAACGAGCGTACAGAGTAGACGAGCGGCTTCGAGGAGGGGTCGGTAGGAAGTTTAACCAATTCTGATTGTTTGGTTTTTGGGTCAAAAAGAATCAGCCCGTTGGCGCTACCTAGCCAGAGTTTGCCACGGAAGTCTTCGCCGATGCAGCGAATATAATCGGAACGCTCACCGTATTTGGTAAAATGAAAGCGCTCAAATTGTTGCGTTTTGAAGTCCATTCGGTTAAACCCGTGCTGCGTTCCTACCCAAAGGGTTCCATTTTTGGATAACAAAACGGAACGAACAATAATATCCGAAAGCGAATGGGGATTTTGGCGGTCGTGGTCAAAGACTTTGCATCGGATACCGTCATAACGTGCTAGTCCTGCCAACGTACCAATCCATATAAAACCCGACGTATCTTGGGCGATTCCGGTACAATAATGAATAGGAAGCCCCTGCTCAGGACTAAGGTGCTGAAAAGAGATTTCGGAAGATTGTCCAAACACCAGAATCTGGGCCCAACAGCTCAAAAGTAGACTAAAAAAAAGGGATGAGCCTGTCCGCATTTGTTGTGGCTGAAAAAAGTTAAGTAAGACGTAAAAGTGCAAAAAAAATAGCCTCCTTTTACTTTGTTAAACGGATTTGACAAGCTGAACCAATAAAAATGGAATTGGATGAAAGTAAAAAAAAGGGGTTGAAGCAAAAAATAAAACTCGTCAAAGCGTTGGTTTTGGGGGTTGAAACGGGGTGGAATAACAACTGAGCCGTACGATAAAGGCGTTGAATCGTGGGAGTTTTGCCGTTGAATAAATTGCATTTTGAGTATAAAAATTAGTTTTTAGTTTTGTTGAGAATAGCGCTGATAAACAGCGCATTGTTTGTTAACTCATACGCAGATGAAGAATAATTTTTTCGGTATTTTCTTTGCCATATTTGCGGCCGTCGGGACGCTCTTCGGTGCCATTGGCTTTTTTACTTGGAGCGCCGATCAGACAATCAAACGGAATGGTATCAAAACCACGGGGACGGTTGTGTCGTTCAGCAGTTCGTCAAAAGGAGGAAGGGCGCCTGTTATCTCGTTCATGACGCAATCGGGCGAGAGTCGGACGTACTATTCATCAACGTACTCAAGCCCGCCGTCTTACGACGAGGGGGAAAATGTAACCCTGTGGTATTTGCCCAATGACCCCGACGAAGTCGTGCTTTCGGGGCTTGATTCGTGGCTTTTGCCGGGTATTTTTGGCGGAATCGGGCTTATATTTGGGGCAATAGGTTACGGCGGATTTATCTGGCGCTGGCGCCGCAAACGCCTAAATGATTGGTTGCGCCTACATGGTCAAATTATCATGGCCGACGTAGTGGATGTCAGGTACAATACATCCCTTTCGGTAGGCGGAAAACATCCCTGGATGATTATTGCTCAATATTTTGAACCACAGTCCCAAAAGGTGTATAGCTACGAAAGCGATAATATTTGGTTCAATCCTGCGCCTTTTATGTCGCCCGGGCAAAAAGTGACGGTGCGTGTTTCTCCCAAAGATTATGGCGTGTACGAGGTAGACACTTCTTTTTTGCCAAAACAGGGAAATTGATTTTGGGAAATGAACTAGGGCGTTATTGACGGACGCGGAGGGGCTTCTCCGCGTTTTTTTGTAGTTTTGAGCCTCATTTATCAAAAGGATAACCTTACATTCAATGGAACAATTAGACTGCCTCAATCAAGTTGCTGAGTTTCACCGCACTTTCAAACACCCCATTTTAGATACCCCCCAAATTCCGTCCCAAGATCGCTGTAACCTACGTGTGGCGCTGATTGCGGAAGAACTGAAAGAGCTCGAAGTGGCGATTTTGGAGAAAGACATCGTGGGCGTGGCCGATGCCTTAGCCGATATTCAGTACGTTTTGTCGGGGGCGGTGTTGGAGTTTGGATTAGGTAGTAAGTTCAAAGCGCTGTTTGACGAAGTGCAACGCTCAAACATGAGCAAAGCCTGCAATACTATCGAAGAAGCCGAAGCCACCGTTAAGCATTTTGAGGCCAAAGGAACGGAATGTTATTATAAAGAAGACAGCGGAAAATACCTCGTGTACCGAACCGCCGACAACAAAACCCTGAAGTCCATTTTTTATTCTCCCGCCGACCTGGAAAGCATTGTGGAGGCTTAATTATCGAAGTGGCTATTTTGAGGTATCTTTTATAAATATGAGGCTGCCTATTCCGATGAGGGCTAGACCAACGGCCCCCATGACATAGTGTAACTGATAAACCGTTTGGACCATCAATACCTGAATAAGAATCCAACCGGTGAGAATTCCTCCTTGCAAAACGATGAAGTGAGCATAGCGTTTATGATGGGTAAATGTTAAGAGACTGACAACGCAGCTCAAAACACCGTTGCCTAGGAAAAGTACAATACCTGGAATGAGATAATCTTTGAACGGAGCGTGCTGGAGGTAGCTTAACGGAAGTTGAAGTTTGCCGCCCGTAGGGTCAATTATAAGCAAGCCACCGCCATAGAGGGCACCGATGCCATTGAACAGCAGTAGAAATATAGCCGTAAATCTGAGTGCTTTTGTCATGGCAATAAAGGGTTTTTGTAAACAGTAATTTAAAGATTGCCGTTAGAAAATTATTGCAGAATGACCTTCTACGAAGCGTAAGGTGATATTTGTCAGCTTAAAAAACTGAACAGTAGATGAGTTATCTGTTGTTTGTTATAGTATTCAAAATACAATTTCTATGACGACCATTGAAACCCGTGAAGTGTGGCTGAGGGGGCCGCTGCCTGAAATTCCGGCTTTGCTACAACCAGTAGCCCATGCGCTATTGCAGGCGCGCGAAGAAGTGCAGGCGTTGGCCAAAGATTTTCCCGAAACTAAACTCTGGGAACGCCCCGCAGGAGTCGCTTCGGTGGGGTTTCACTTGCAACACTTGACCGGGGTACTCGACCGACTTTTTACCTACGCCCGGGCCGAATCTCTAAACGCCGCGCAATTGAAATGGCTCGCCAACGAAGGCAAACCGCAGGAAAATCTGGAATCGTTTGAGGCGTTGTTTCAATTGTTCAGTCAACAAATAGAGCAGGCATTGACACAAATTCAACGTACAAATCCCGAAACCCTGACCGAAATTCGGGGTGTTGGGCGCGCCCAAATTCCCTCGACCGTGTTGGGGTTGCTTTTTCATGCTGCTGAGCATACCCAACGGCATGTGGGGCAACTACTGGTAACGGTGGCGGTAGTGCGTGCGAGTTCGAGGTAGAAGTGTAGAATTTTCTCTACACTTTTTTGTGAAAAAAGCGAGTTTTCGGCAATAAATAGGGAATATTCCCCAAAATAGGGCTGGTCATAGCATTTTATGGAATAGGGTAGTTTAATAACTATTCTAACTTCAAAACGACCTTACTACTATGATACGCTGGACTGTAATTTTGTTAGTTGTAGCCCTTATTGCGGCTGTTTTAGGATTTGGCGGTATTGCAGCAAGCGCTGCGGGTCTGGCCAAAATTGTGTTCTACATTGCGATTGTGTTGTTTTTGTTGAGTTTAATTGCCGGACGAAGCAAAATATAAATAAACGCCCGCTAATGCATCAAAGGCCAGAAACGATTCGTTTTTGGCCTCTTTTTTTACACAAATTTTCTATGTCAATTCCATGTGTAAAATCGGATAAGGTTTGCCTAAACCATCAAGTTCCGAACGACTTACAACCACAAAACCCATGCGTTCATAAAATCCTAATGCTTGGGGGTTTTGCTCATTGACTTCTACTTTTCGTACGTTTAATTGATGAATGGCGTGGTGCACAAATTGCGCTCCGATGCCCTTGCCGCGCGCGTTGGGATGGATAAAAAGCATTTCAAGGCTATCGCCGTGGACGCCCATAAAGCCCAGTATCCGTCCCGTTGTGTCTTTGGTGCAGACCAAATCGACGGCTTTTAGGTACTCATTCAGAATCAACGGTTTGAAATAAAGAATATCGGCCTCGGGCAAAAAGTGATGAGTTGCCCGCACCGATGCCTCCCAAACCTCAGTAACTTCGGGATAATCGGACGGAAAAACGGGCTCAAGAAGCAGTTGGTTTTTAGGGCTGTTCATGGGTATTGTCGGCTGAAGTGAATTTAACTGCAAAATGGGGTACGTTTGGTTTTTTACAAAACGATTTGTTAAAAAACAGCAATGTTCATTTACTTTTGCGTTTCATCAACGTATCGTATTCCTTTTCTAACTGCTCCATTCCAAATGATTCGTTACATTCTACCGACGCTTTTACTGATTTCTTCCGCTTTGTGGGCGCAACTGACCGCTCCTCCGTTAAAAATCAGTTGGGAAATCATTGAAAACAACCACCAAGGGAAATCGGCTTCGCTTACCGCTTTTACCATTACCAATACGGGTAAAAAACCGCTTCCCAAAAACGGTTGGACGATGTATTTCAATTTTGTTCGCAAAGTAGATACGACGTTATCGACCGACTTGAAAGTGCGGCACATCAACGGAGATTTGTTTCAATTGGTGCCCACCGCTAGTTTTCAGGGACTTAAACCGGGGGCTTCAGTGCAGGTCGATTTTATCTCTGAAGCATGGGTGGTCAATTTTACTGATGGCCCCGCAGGCCTGTATTGGGTGTGGGACCAACAACCTGAAAAAGGCTACTCGCTGACTGATTATACGATAAAACCTTCCACCCAACCGCGTCAATATCAGCGCTTTGCGGGAGATAAATTGGGGCTTATTACACCCGCCATGACCTTTGCCCAAAATAAATCCATTCAGGATATTCCCGAAAAAGAAATCCCTAAAATCCTCCCAACTCCCCAACACTACCGCGAAACGGGAGCTTCCTTGGTAATCACGCCCGAAACTAAACTGTTTGCTCCCGCCGATTTCAAAGAAGAAGCCTCTTTTTTGGCGGCCCAGTTGAGTTCAATGCTCGGAAAACCTTTGGCTTCAAGCACGCAAAAGGGCGAAGCTGCCGTTGTTTTTCGGGTAGATAGCAGCCTCGCAAAAGAAGCATATCGGTTGATTGTCAATGAAAAAGGGGTTGAAATTGCCGCCGCCGACCGGGCGGGGGCTTTTTACGGAATGCAGTCATTGATGGCCTTGGTGCCTCCTACCTCATGGGGAAAAACGCAGGCGAGCTTAACCGTAGCGGGTGTTGAAGTAAACGACCAACCTCGTTTTGGTCATCGGGCCATTATGTTGGATATTGCCCGTAATTTTCATTCCAAAAAGCAGCTTTTAAAATTGCTTGATTTGATGGGTTTTTATAAACTCAACGTGCTGCATTTGCATTTTTCAGACGATGAAGGCTGGCGTTTGGAAATGCCTTCGCTGCCCGAATTGACGCAGGTAGGAGCCACGCGTGGGCACTCCAATACCCCACTTAAAAATCTCCCTCCAGCCTATGGCTCTGGCCCCGACCTAACCGCCAACGCGGGCACTGGATACTACAGTCGATTAGAATTTGTGGATATTTTACGCTACGCCACCGCGCGTCATATCAAAGTGATTCCCGAAATAGAAGCACCCGGCCACGCGCGGGCGGCCATCAAGGCGATGGAAGCGCGGTACGTGGCCAAACTCGCCGAAGGCCGCAAAGTGGAAGCCGAAAAATACCTTTTGCACGACCCCGCCGACCGCTCGGTGTACCGCTCGGTGCAGATGTACAACGACAATGTCATCAACGTGGCATTGCCTTCGGCCTATCGTTTTTTGGAAACCGTCACCGATGATATTTTAGCGATGTACCGCGAAGCAGGCGCGCCACTCGAAACCATTCACTACGGCGGTGACGAAGTTCCAACGGGCGTTTGGACCAGCTCTCCCGCGGTCGAAAAGCTCCGTCAACAAAATCCAGAACTGAAAACAACCGACGACCTTTGGTATTATTTCTACGGAAAAATCAACGATTTGGTCCAAAAACGAGGCTTGTTTTTGTATGGTTGGGAAGAAATTGCGATGCGAAAAACGCTCCTCGACGGCAAGAGCCACATCATTCCCAATCCTGATTTTGTGGGGCAAGATATGCAGGTGGATGTGTGGAACAACGTACTGGGCTGGGGTGCCGAAGATTTGGCGTACCGACTGGCCAATGCGGGCTACAAAGTGGTGCTATCGTGCGTGACGCACCTGTATTTCGACATGTCTTACTACAAATCTTTTGACGAGCCAGGCTACTATTGGGGCGCGTATACCGACGTTGACAAACCGTTTTCGTTCATTCCTTACGATTATTTCAAAAATTCCAAAGAAGACCGTCTGGGCAATCCCCTCGACCGCTCGATTTTCAACGGAAAAGAGCGACTCACCGATTACGGAAAGCAAAATATCGTAGGAATTCAGGGGCTTCTTTGGAGCGAAACGGTCAATTCTCCCGAACGAATGGACTACATGATGTTGCCAAAACTCATGGGAATGGCCGAACGGGCGTGGGCGCAGTCGCCCGCTTGGGCGGAAACGAATGATGAAAAAGCCTACCAAAAAGCGTGGTCGGTTTTTGCCAATCAACTGGGCAAACGGGAGTTGCCGCGTCTCGATTCGTTTGCGGGCGGTTTTGCTTATCGCTTGCCAACGGCAGGGGCCGTAGTGGAAGGAAATCAAGTGCAGGCTAACGTCCAATTGCCCGGCTTAACCATCCGTTATACGACCGATGGTACAGAACCGACGGTCAATAGCGCGGTATATTCGCAGTCTATTTCGGTGAGTAAAGGTATGAAATTTAGGGTGTTCAATGGTGCTGGTCGGGGTGGAAGAACGGTGGAGGTGAATCCGTAAATGTTAAAATCGTTATTATTTTGTGTAACTTCGTATAACGAAACAAGAAAAAAAATGACAGCGCAAAAACTATCACCTTTACAATTAGAACTTTTGAAGGTGTACTCATTTCAACCTTCACAAGAAGACTTACTGGCTGTAAAACAGATGCTTGCTAATTATTTTTCTGATAAATTGATTTCTAAAATTGGTAATGCCGTAGAAGAAAAAGGCATTTCAGAAGAAGATTTAGAAAAATGGCTCAATGACTAAACTGCGTATCGTACTGGATACCAACGTATTTTTGGTGTCGTTAGCTCCTCAGTATAAATATCATTGGATTTATCAGTATCTGTTGGCTGGTAAATTTGAGTTATGTTTGACGACAGATATTCTACTTGAATACGAAGAAACAGTATCTCAAAGATATGGTTTAGAGCGAGTTGACGGAATGTTGAATTACTTGCTTCTTTTACCGAATGTACTGCTTTTTACTCCCTCTTTTCATTGGTATTTAATAGAAGCTGATCACGACGACGATAAGTTCGTGGATTGTTACATTGTGGCCAATGCCGACCATATTGTGGGGAATGATAAATATTTTAATGTGTTGAAACACAGCGATTTTCCTAAATTTAGTCTACTCAAATATGAAGAGTTTGAAGCAATGTATAAAGATAAGATATCTTAGTTTTTCTATACAATTCTACCATTGTCAGGCTAAAGTTCGGTGCTGACGATTAGCACTAAATTCGAGTGCAGCCGTTAGGTCTTCGCGGGTTAATTCGGGAAAGTCCATTAAAATATCATCAAATGACATATCCGAAGCCAACCAACGTAAAATATCCTCTACCGTAATACGCATTCCGCGTATGCAGGGCTTGCCTCCTCGTTTACCAGCTTCTACCGTGATGATGTTTTTGTAAATAACCATGGCTCATATCATTATTATCGTGAATCAAAAATAACAAAAATAGCGCATACACTCACTTTTTACTATTTTTGACCCAAACAAAACCTCAATTCCTATCGAAACAAGCCAATTCTAATTTCAACATATTGATTTATAGCGTTTAGCTTAATAATCCTGTAATCCGAAACCTGAGAAATTTCAAACACAACAGGGAAAGTAAAGCTCAACGCTCGCGCGGTCTGCGTGGGCGTTGTCTTGCTTTTGTTGTGTGGGCTTCTCAGGGCCTCGGAGACAAAGTAACGGCAGCGTTCCACGCTTTTTCTTTTGACCTCAAGACCGCCCAAATGCTTCACCAAATTATATTCCAAAAAAAGAAAGAATGGCTTAAATCCAATGACTGCGGTGTAAAGGATTTAGTACAGTATATCCGAACGAAAGGAGAATTGCGCGACACGCAAACGGAAGCCATTGAAACTTACCTTTTTCTGAAAATTAAAGGCCAAAACAAACCGCTCTGGCAATTGTTTACGGAAGGTTTTTTTAGTGAACCGGTTGATTTGGAGCAACTTCCTCTCAGTACTAAAGTTCGCAATTATCTCAATAGCAATGATATTGCCAAGGCACTCTATTCTTTTTCCATTCAAAAGATTGACAGGAACGGTACGCTGCAACTGCCCGAAGTCAAAAAGGCCATCGAATTGCACCCGGAGGACATAGACTATGCCCAAGTCATCAAAGATTTTTTCTACGGAGTTGATTACACCGACTATTTGTTTAGCCTTCCGATGGGCGCAGGTAAAACATTTTTGATGGCAGCGTTTATTTATCTGGACTTGTATTTTGCCCAAAATGAACCTCAAAATCCACACTTTGCTCATAACTTTCTGATTTTGATTCCTTCGGGATTAAAAACTTCTATCATTCCAAGTCTCAAAACAATTGAGCGTTTTGACCCCGCTTGGGTGATTCCCGAACCTGCCGCTTCCAATCTTAAAAGACTCATTCGATTTGAAGTACTCGACCAACCTAAAACCGCCAAAAAGAGCAATAAAGTCCAAAACCCAAATGCTCAAAAGGTAAACCAATACGTAAATACGCCCGATTTGATGGGGTTGATTTTGGTGGTCAATGCCGAAAAAGTAATCCTTGACCGCTTAGAAATCAAAAACCAGTTGGAAGTAATTGAGAGAACCGAAGATGAAAAAGACAAGTCGGCCAATGAGTTACGCAACTTGATTGGTAAAATACCCAATCTTTCGATTCACATTGATGAAGTACATCACGCCGCCAGCGATGATATTAAACTAAGACAGGTCGTAGCGAAGTGGAATCGAAACGGAACTGTTACGTCGGTTCTTGGGTATTCAGGCACTCCTTACCTGCCTACTCCTGAGCGTATTAATGTTGGCGGAGGCTTACAGATTCGTTTTTCGCAAATCACTAATACGGTTTATTATTATCGGTTGGTGACGGCTATTCAACGATTCCTCAAAAAGCCTGATATTAAAATTGGCGGAGGCAGACAACAGCCGTTGCAGATTCTGGACGAGGGAATAAAGATGTTCTATGAGCAGTATGGTCAGAAAGTGTATGCCAACGGTACAACCGCTAAATTGGCTATTTATTGCAGCAGTATTCCGCGCCTTGAAACCGTCATTTATCCTTACTTAGTAGGGACTTTGGGGATACCCCAGAGCGAAATTCTTAAATACCACGGCGGAAACAAAGAATTTAAGATTGAACAGGGGGCCGAGTTAGACTATTTGTCGCTTGATTTACCCATTTCCAAAAAGAAAATTGTACTGCTCGTCCAAATTGGAAAAGAAGGCTGGGATTGCCGCAGTTTGACGGGCGTGATTTTGGCCCAAACGGGTGATTGTCCAAAAAATATGGTGTTGCAAACGGCTTGCCGTTGTTTGCGTCAAGTAGATAAAAATGCCAAGGAAACGGCCTTAATTTGGCTTAATGAGGAAAATGCGGCTACGCTTAATGAGCAATTGCGCGAAGAACAACAAACCAGTATTCAGGAAATCAACAGTTTAGGGAAGCAAAGCATCCAAGCGGTAATGGTCGAACGCAGTTCTCGACTCAACTACCTCAACGTTCCCAAAGTAGATTTTTATCAACTTCAAGTCAAATACAACACCGTCGTTGAAGAAAAAAGCCGAGATGCGAAGAGTTTACTAACGGACATTTATCAAAACTTAGAGAATTGGAGAAGCTCGACTTTTACCGAAACCGCCATTATTCTCGATGATGGCAATACTTCTCATGTCGCAATCCAATCTAAAAATATTTTGACCGAAACGGGGCAGTTCAATGCCCATTTTCAAACGTGGCTATTAGAGATTGTAAAGGGAAGTTGTAACACATTGCAGGTTAATGATTTAATGCCTTTCAAATTTGATTTGCGGAGTATTTTTGAGAAAATAACTTACCTCAAATACGGTGAACGGTTTTTCAATGAACTCTATCCTATCGGAAAAATCAATGCTCAAATTCGATTGGCTTTTGCTCCCAAAAGAACATTACAAACAGACATTGAAACCATAGAAAAAGAGGTAGAGTTGCTTCTGATTGGCAAACTGCGAGCCGTAGAAAAAAACGATAAACTCTACCCTAACGAATCTATTACACAGCAAATCAAAGACTTTGACGAGAAGAATACCGACCCTGTTGAGCATGAACGGCAAGTGGCTGAAATGTACGTGAAATTCAAAGAAATGATGGCGCAAATGGGTAGCCCTGATCTGTTTTCTCCTCAAAATGAATCGCTTCCGTTACCCGTAAAAGTCAAAAACCGTACGTTTCATTACTTACCTTACAATTTTGAACAGAGCGGTTTTGAGAAGTTATTTTTAGAAAAAACGCTGCAAATGAGCAGTTTTCAGGATAAACCCATTGAGATTTACTACAACGGTGAACGGGGGCTTACGCGTTTTGAAATTGAATGTTATGAACAACTACCCGACACTTGGAAGCGCCTCGGTTACTACACGCCCGATTTTCTGATACTGCGTCGAAAATCCGACCAATCCATTGAAAAAGTACTTATCGTCGAAACCAAAGGTGAAGGTTACAAAACGGCATTCGAAGCTAAAAAACGCTTTATGAATAATCATTTTGTGCGCGAAAACAATCAAAAGTTTGGCTATGAACGCTTCGACTTTCTGTATCTGCAAGACGATGACCACCAATACGAAGACAAATTGAATCTAAAACTGAATACATTTTTCCATTGAACCCATGCCGATTAGCTATATTCCTTATTTTCCCAATACGATTGAAGGTCAAGCCATTCTGGATAATTTTACCCGTACGGCTCGCCTGCTGCGCTACCGCGACAACGACCGCGTGATCGACCGTATCAAACGAGGTTTGCCGCTGTACGAAGTAGAAAAGTTAGAAACGGTTGGTACGTCTGACAAAGCTACTAGTGGGGTTCTCCTCCGTGGTGAGTGTCTAAGTGCCTGTGCGTACCTTAAATCGCAAAACACTAAGATAGATTTGGTCTATATTGACCCGCCTTTTGCGTCGGGGGCCGATTATGCCAAAAAAGTCTATCTTCGTCGAAATCCGCACGTGGCCGATATGATTCAAAAAGCTGAAGAAGAACTGGATTTGGACGAACTCCGTGCCTTTGAAGAAAAAATGTACGGTGACATTTGGAACAAAGAAGATTACCTCAATTGGATGTACGAAAATCTCTTGGCGATTAAGTCAGTAATGAGTGAAACGGCTTCAATTTACGTGCATCTGGATTGGCATATTGGGCACTATGTGAAAATTTTGATGGATGAGGTCTTTGGGGAGGATAACTTTGTTAATGAAATCGTTTGGTGCTATTCAAGACCCTCTGTTAGTAATCAAAAACATTTTACTAAACTTCATGATACTTTATTTTG
Organism: Runella salmonicolor; assembly: GCF_024158025.1. Classification (NCBI taxonomy): domain Bacteria; kingdom Pseudomonadati; phylum Bacteroidota; class Cytophagia; order Cytophagales; family Spirosomataceae; genus Runella; species Runella salmonicolor. The sequence goes on along the minus strand of NZ_JAMZEL010000001.1, from coordinate 338,463 downwards.
GTACGCAAAAAATAAAGACGAAGGTTATTCTGCCAATATGAATTCAGTAAGAATTGAATACTCTGAAAAAACAAAAGAGAGAAATAAATACGGGTCAGGTGGTAGTAAATATTCTGGTAATAGTACAGAGAGAGTTACACATGATGAAGGGAAAATACCGGAAGATTATTGGTACATTCCCATGGTCGTAGGTAATGCAAATGAAAATGCTGATTATTCAACCCAAAAACCCGAAGCTTTATTAGAACGTATCATCAAAGCAAGTAGTAACGAAGGGATGGTTGTTGCTGATTTTTTCGGAGGTAGTGGTGTTACGGCGGCGGTAGCGCATAAATTAGGGCGCAAATTTATTCATGTAGATGTAGGCATCAACAGCATTCAAACCACGCGTGATAGACTGCTGGCATTGGGCGCAAACTTCGAGGTGTTGGAGGTAAAAGATGGTGTGTCGCTCTACCGTAATCCCCAACAAACGATGGATAAACTCAAAAGCCTTATCACAGGATTGCGCAATGAAGATGCACTTGATAGTTTTTGGGAGGGGGCCATCAGCGATAGCAAATACGGTAAAATGCCCGTTTATGTACCTAACTTACTCGATCACAACAGCAAAGTATTGGATATTCCGTTGATGAATCGTATTCTCAACGAAGCCATGCCCGATTTAGATACCGACATTAAGCGCGTTGTGGTTTATTATGTGGACATTACCGATTCACAGGAAATTGAAAAATTCATTAGAAATCACAACCCGACCACTATTGAGGTAGACCTTCGGGATTTAAAAGAATTGCTTTCGGAAGTGGTCATTGACGATATTGTAAGCTATGAACTGACAGAAACGGGAGAGGGCTTTGAAGTGGAAATAACCCAATTTATCAGCGACCGCCTCTCGCAAAAGATAAGCGAATACAATGAAAAACGTAAATTGGGGAAATCCCAAAAGGACGTTGTAACGGCAATTGACGAAGAGGAAACTACTAAGCCCAAAAGCAAATTTAAACCAATTGAAATCAGCGAAAATGGGCTGGAATTGATTGAGTGGGTAAGTTTAGACTGTACAAATGCAGACGGTGCATGGAAAAGTGACGCAGAAATCAAGATTGACAAATTGGGCTACATGGTACTCAACGGAAAGAAAACGAAAGTACTTTGGGATGCCAAAATTCAAAGTGCTGAAAAGCCTTTGCGTCTCAAAATCAGGAATATTGCGGGTGACGAAAGTGTAGTTTTATTGTGATGTAAAGCAGAAAAACGCCCCCCTAAACCCCCGCAGGCTCAAAATAAACTTTCATTAGTTGATGGGCGGAAAGAATTAAATCTAAAATGGTATAAAACTTGATAATGAATTATAAATCTTCTACACTCTTAATGAGCCTAATCCCTTCTTTTTGGCAAGCTTTTCTGAAATCAGAATCGTAGGAAGCCAAAATAGCAATAGTAGTAAGTTTACAGGTGGATAAGATCAACGCATCATTTGGCAGTAAATTGTGGTTTTTCATCAGGTCAATTGCGTGAATAACAGCAGATTTTGAAATGTTAAGAAAGTTGAAACCGGAAAGTAATTTGGACGTTTGGTGCTTATCAAGAGTTTGGCGAATTTGGCCGCTTTTGGCGACAGACATAGGAGATTTTTCACCCAAAATTCCCAGAAGCCGATAAAGAGATTCGCTTGCTACAATTCCATTGATAAACAACTCATGATTGATTTGAAGCCAGCAGGGTGTCGAAAAGTTCAGGCTGCCTCCCATTTTCAAATTCTATCAATATAGTGCTGTCAATAAAAACCCTCATTGTTCGTAAAACTCTGATTTAGAAGGAATATAAGCCTTATAATCCTTTAACTTGCCCCGAAACTCCGAAAGAATAGACATTCGGTTCTGTTGTTCTGTTTCAGAAACCACATCTGAGTCGGTCAAGCTTACTTGTTGTTTTATCTTAATATGCAGACGTTCTGCGAGTTCTGTAATCAAGCGGGTATCCTGTTCATTTTCTATTTCTAACGTCAGGAAAGTCATTTCTTTAATTTTTTGGTTAAATCAAAATTACAAAAAAGTTGATTCAAAATATAGTTTTACTCCTTATTCCACCATTTCACTCCCAAATACAAAGGATAACTCAGTATCAGAAAGCCGAGGGCATAGACGCTACTGCCGGGGTCTTGGAAACCTGCCCCAATCAAAAACGCTAACGAAGCAATCAACACAATCCACGGAATGAGGGGATAGCCGGGCACTTTCCAAGGGCGTGGAATGTCGGGTTCAGTTTTGCGGAGGTACAACAACGACGCAAAGCCCGAAGTATAGCCAATGACAAAGAAAAACGTGGCGATGTCGGAAAGTTTGCCGCTGGCTTCCTTGCCACTGACGATAAACAAAACGGCCATCGCAACCGACAACGGCATGGCGATGCTGGGCGTACCGCCGGCATTGACGCGGGTGGCTTGCGAGATAAACAGTCCATCGCGGCCCATGGAATAGAGCACGCGGGGGTTAAACATCACCTGTGCGTTGACAATCCCTAGAATGGAAATCATCAGAAAGAACGTTACAATTTTGCCCGATTGCTCGCCAAAAATCAACGTAATGGCATCGGCGGCGGCGAGCTTGGATTGTTGCAATACGGGCATGGGCAAAATGTACAGAATGGCGGCGTTGACCAGTAAATAAATGGCCACAATGAGCGCCAGCCCGCCGAGCATGGACTTGGGTAGGTTGCGTGATGGGTCGGCATCTTCTTCGGCAAAATAAGCGGCCGTATGCCAGCCGTCGTAGGTATAAAAAATGGCTTGTAGCGCAAAGATAATGGCTCCAATCATAGAACCTTTTTGCACCGCGTCGGCGGTCGTTTCTACTACTTGCGTGGGCGTAACGGCGTCGCCGTAGACAAAACAAATCACGACAAACGCAAAAAGGCCCACGGCTTTGGCCACGCTCATGATTTCTTGGGCGCGGCTGGCGGTGCGTAGGCCAATCCAATGGAGCAGCCCAAGGGCCAACAAAATACCCACTGCCATAAAAGATTCATACCCAGCCGTTTGAGGTAAAAGCAGCGCGATGTATTCGCTCATGGTAAAGGCCCCGAAGGCCGTGGCGGAAGACGTGCCCAGCCAACTGTTGAAGCCTACCACAAAGCCAGCATAGCCGCCAAAGGCCCGTTTTGCATAAACGTACCAAGCGCCTGCTTTGGGAAACGTAACTCCTAACTCAATGGTACACAGTACCCCTAGTAGTGCATAGATGCTCACCAGTACCCACACACCCATGATGAGCCATGGGTCGCCGAGGGCATTGGCGATGGGGCCAGGTTTGCGCAAAATACCCGTGCCGATGGTACCACCGATGGTGACGGCGATGCCAAAACCTACACCGAGGATTTTTAGTAATTGGTTGTTTTTAGGTTGTGGGTCAACAGATTGCATGTAAGTTAGGTTGGTTACAAAACACCTTTGTTAGCAGTGAGGCTGTCAGCAGAGGTGGAGATTGGGCGGCGGTTGCTAAATTGGTAAAAAAAAGCCATTCAGCATAATTTTCGGTATGATTTGACTTGTTAAAAAAACAGTCAGTAGCGGTATTTTGGGCCAAATTTGGTTGTAATTTTTCCTAGTATTTTTCGATTTAAGGGCCTAATTATTGAGAATCGTATGAAAATATGCGCTATTTTTCGTTTTATTTGTCAAAATTGGCTCCCGAGTTGGTAGTTGAGTCTGGCACAGTGTTTTTGTGATTATTCTTGCCAATAAAGAGTTTTGGCTCTTTTCGATGCTTAATTTTTGTTAAACCGTCAAAACCTACGACTAAATGAAAACTCTCTCAACGTTTTTTTATCAATTTTCAAATTGGAAAACCTTGGTGTTGTTGTTGGTATTGTACATTGTATTTCCAGCGTACTTTCTTAAAAATGCCGAAATTCGAATGAATCACCTGTCGGGAAAAACCCTAGGGCCTATTGATTTGACGATTGGATTTACGCCTTCCCGTACCTTGCAAATGGTTGAAGAATATGGGGATGCCGCGCGCGCTTTTTACGCAACGATTGAAATGACCACCGATGTGGTTTACCCCATTGTGTACTCTTGCTTGTTTGCGGTGATTTTGTCTTTGCTGTATTATCGGAAATCCTACGCCCCTTTTGCTTACGTGAACCTGTTCCCGTTTATCTCTTTAGTATTTGATTATTTAGAGAATATTACCATCGTTACGATGCTCAAAAGCTACCCTGAGCAGTCGATGACCGTGGCGAGTTTTTGCGAAATTTTCAAAATGATTAAATGGTTTTCGGTTGTCGTCACGGTGTTGCTGATTATTTATGGATTGTTAAAATCCTTGAAAATGCCCAAAGACCTTAAAGCATAATTACTGCTAAATCTTGTATTGAATCATGACCTCCTCACTTTCGCCCGTTGAAATTTATGAACGTTTGGTAACCGTCATTAAAGGCTATCAGGAAGCCCTTGACCGCTATTCTGACGAACAATTTGCCCATAAATCGGCCGAAGATGTGTGGTCGTTGGGGCAGATGTACGAGCATTTAGTGCTCACCTCTAATTTTTTCTTTTTGGCCAATACCCTGCGCTGTCTTGAGCAGCGCAAAGGTCAATTGGGCGGAGAAAAAAACAAATACGGAGATAATATCTTTAAATACAACAGCTTTCCACCCGTTAAAATCAAAATTCCTGAGGCGCTGAAAGGGCCCGAACCAGTGGCAAAAACGCGTACTGCCTATGGGCCTTTGTTGGAAAAAGTGCTACTCGATGCCCAAAAACTAATCGAAACCGTTGGACGGGATGCGGGAGAATATAAATGTATCCACCCTGTTTTTGGATGGCTCAATGCCCGTGAGTGGTATCATAACATGGAGATGCACTTTAAGCATCACCTGCGACAACAGGCCGAATTGGAGGAAATCTTGAAAGGGTAAGTAAATCGCGTGGACCTTATTTTTTTGCTTCTTTTAAATATTTTACCATCAATTCCCCCGTTTTTTCGGAAGCCCCTTTTTCACCTAAAAGTGCTTTTACGTGTCGATAATCCTGAAGTTGGGCTTCGCGGCGCGCGCCGTTGGGTAGCACCGCCCGCAGTTCTTCCGTCAGATTTTGTGATGTCAAATCGTTCTGAATCAGTTCTTTTACGGCTTCTTTCTCGGCCACAAGATTGACCAATGAAATGTAAGGAACACGAATCAAGTTTTTGGCAATCAAATAACTGAGCGCACCCGTTTTATAGCAAACTACCTGCGGAACTTCAAAAAGAGCTGTTTCGAGGGTAGCCGTACCCGAAGTGACCAGCGCCGCCGTGGCCACCGAAAGCAGATTGTATGCGTCGTCCGTTACGCGTTTAATTCCTTCTTTTTCAAAAGGTTCATAAAGTTCATTCGGTAAATTGCTGACGCCCGCAATCACGTATTGATACTCAGAAAACTGAGGCTTGGTAGAAGTCATGAGCGTCAGCATTTGCTCTACTTCCTGCCGACGACTGCCGGGCAATAGCGCAATGACGGGTTTTTGAGGGTCGAGTTTATTTTCGGCCAAGAAATTTGGATTGGGGGTAAAATCGGCAATGGCATCAAAAAGTGGATTGCCGACGTAGTCTACCTCGTAGTCAAAACGTTTGAAGAAGGCTTTTTCAAACGGAAAAATGACAAACAGTTTGTCAACATTTCGTTTGAGTTTCAAGGCGCGGTTTTGATTCCACGCCCATACTTTGGGGGAAATATAGTAGAATGTCTGGATGCCATTTTCGTGAGCAAAACGCGCCATCCGCATGTTGAAACCTGCGTAATCAATCAATATCAGTACGTCGGGTTGATAGGAGAGGAGGTCGGCTTTGCACGCTTTCAAAAACCCTGAGATGGTACCCAAATTCTTGGCGACTTCCCAAAAACCCATAAACGCCATCTCGGCATAGTGCTTCACCAGCGTTGCGCCAGCGGCCTGCATCATATCACCGCCCCACGCCCTAAACTCTGCTTCGGGGTCGTGTTGTTTGATGGCTTTGATGAGGTTACTGCCGTGTAGGTCGCCCGAGCGTTCGCCCGCAATGAGGTAGTATTTCATGGGCGGGTCAGGAGTTGAGCGCGAAGGGAGTCGACCCGAAGCACGTTGGAGGTATACTGAAGTTTATTTCCTTCTATGGTAGAGTACAAAATGCCGATTTGATAATCGTCTGGTCGAAAGTTCTCGTTGTATAGCGTTACTTTAAAACCGGGTCGATAGAGTTGTCCACCGGACAAAAACTGCTTTTTCCCCGCCTGACTCGGCCACGTGGGCAGCAGGTAAGTGGTATTTTGACGAGATTTTAGAACAACAAAAACCCCATTTCCTTTACCTAATCCCGGTTGAGGACAATCGTTGTTTTCAAGCGTAAATTGCCAAACTGTTTGTGGATGTCCAAAAAAGTCAACGGGCTTTGAAGTGCTGTTCAATGTCAGTTGGAATGGTTGGAGAGAAGTGGTATCCACTGGTTGGGCGAGGGAAGGCTCCGCTGAGGCCAAAGGCGATTCAGCAAAGCGATAGATGCCTTTTTTGTAAGCGGGTTGCGTAAAAAAGTCAGCCAATTCGCTCCGAAAATGCGTAATGAGTTTGTGGTGTTGTCGCCAGTTATAATGGTCGGCCACGAGACTACGTCGACGAACGTCAACGTCGATTTGGTATTGATACACACTCGCCACCGCAAAGGTCAGCCCAAAGGCGGTGGCCACGCCCGAAATCCACGCCCGCGAAACGGGTTTCCAGACCAACAACATCACATAAACGAGCGTCAGCAGGTGCAAAGGATAAAGGCTATAACGACTGGTAAATACAGAATACACATCTCGTCCGCCCCGCGAAACCGCAATAATACCAATGGTTAACACCGAAAATACAAAGATTCCCACCCAAAAATACGGCTTGTTTTTGATGGGTTTTGGGGGCGAAAAAAGGGTGTTGAGCGTCAGCCAAATAACCAGTGAGAGTAAGGTTATCAGTCCAATACCAAACGCTCCCCAGAGCAAAAAGTCTTGATTCGCTCCTTTAAATGCCGCCAACCATCCTCCCGACAGAGCCGCAAAACTAACGATGAGATTTTGAATAAACTCACCCGAAATCGTCACTTTGGTTGCTTGTCCTACGCTGTAATTAAGAAAATACGCCAACAGTGCCGCCACCATGCCGACGCTCCACCACAGACTTTTGGTGCGCTCTTTGGCCAAAAGCAGCATCGTAAGGCCCGCTGGAAAAACCAAGAACCCATTGCCGTTGGTAAACGTGGCGGCAAAAGCCAAAACAAACGCAAAAAGGGTCGGAACCGCCCCAGGATGGTAAGCCAAGAGATAAAAAGTGGCAAAAACCAATAGGTTCAATGTCGTATGCTGCATTCCGTTGATGCCCCATAAGGTTACATCAAAAACAAAAGGAGTAAGATACCAGAGCAATACTGGAATAAAGTACCACGCCACAAACCCTCTTTTTATAAAACTAATCAACCAAAAGCCCAAGATTCCCATTAGGCTGCCATTGACAATCCAGATGAGGGTTCGGTAGTCAATGTATCCTTTAAGGGCATAGACGCAGAGCGCTATCGAACGGGGCACAAGTATCCGGTGGTCGTTTTCTGGCTCCAACAAAAGCTGTATTTTTTGCCAAAGAGAAAATTCATTGGTCAACAGCATATATTTGACCCGGACCAAGTCATAGTCGTCCGTGATAGGAATGTTGACTGCGTAAAGATTTATATAATATAAGTAAACCCCTACAATGACCAAAGCGGCCGTCAGGAACGAAATAGGAAGGATGGACTTGTTCAAAATGGATGGCTTAAATTGGCAAAAAGCGTGATTGACAATACGTTATTCTCCGTAATACTCCACAAAATTTTTGGGAGTTTCAATCAATTTAAGATAATGCAGTTTAGTATTTGGGGCCAGTTCAGCCAACCCTTTTTCCAAAATGTTCCAAATTTCCACGATGAAGTTTTCACAACTTGGAATGATACCTTGCATAAAATCAACGTCTAGGTTAAGATTTCGGTGGTCCACTTTATCAATAACGGCGGTTTTCATCAGATTGCCCAGCAATTTCATGTCTACCACAAAACCAGTGTCGGGATTGATTTTTCCTTTGACGGTCACTAACAGCTCAAAATTATGCCCATGAAAGTTTGGATTGGCACAAATCCCGAATACTTCCGTGTTTTTTTCATCCGACCAACTCGGGTTGTAGACCCGGTGAGCTGCGTTGAAATGTTCTTTACGTGTTACGTACACCATATAAATTTAAGAATATGCAGTAAGCTAAGTAGCCCGCTGCCTTTACTTTTCAGTATTAATTTCCGACAAAATTACGACCAAAAACTCGTTTCCGAAAGTTCTTTATAAAGGAGTTGTTTTTATTTGAAAAATACAATTTATTCCACGAATTTTAACTGTTTTTTTGTTCAAATTATTATCTACCTTTGTAAATATTTTACTAGGTATTTTTACTGTACCAACCATTTGAAACCCACTAGTTAAACGCCTTATCATAAGCTATCAGTATGATTATTGTCACGGGGGCTGCGGGCTTTGTCGGAAGCTGTCTTATCAGTAAGCTCAACGAAGAAAACTTCAATTTTATAATTGCAGTTGATGATTTTTCAAAGATTGAAAAATCGCCCAATTTAGACGGAAAAAAGATTCAGGAACGGGTCGAACGCGAGTCGTTTTTTGAATGGCTAGACCAAAATTACTACGAAGTAGAGTTTATTTTTCACATTGGAGCCCGCACAGATACTACCGAATTTGATTATGCGGTCTTTGACGAACTGAACGTGCGCTATTCGCAGCAAATTTGGCAAAAGTGTATTGATTATCAAATCCCGCTTGTGTATGCTTCTTCGGCGGCTACGTATGGTTTGGGCGAATTGGGCTACGACGATAATGAGCTGTTGATTCCCAAATTGAAGCCGCTCAATCCTTATGGAGAGTCAAAAAATGACTTCGATAATTGGGCATTGCAGCAAGAAAAAAAGCCTTTTTTCTGGGCAGGCTTGAAGTTTTTCAACGTTTACGGGCCCAATGAATACCACAAAGGCCGCATGGCTTCGGTTATTTTTCATGCCTATCACCAAATCAAAGACACCAATCAGATGCGTTTGTTCAAATCTCATCATCCTGATTTTAAGGATGGGGAGCAGATGCGGGATTTTGTGTACGTAAAAGACGTGGTAGAGGTTTGTTCGTTTTTGATGCACCATCGTCGAAACTCCGGTATCTATAATCTGGGAAGCGGAAAAGCGCGAACGTTTGTAGACTTAGCGACCAATACCTTTGAGGCAATGGGCATAGAACCCCAAATTAATTTTGTGGATACCCCCGCCGATATCCGCGACAAATACCAGTATTTTACCCAAGCCAACATGAACAAACTCCGTTCTATTGGCTATACAAAGCCTTTCCACACCCTCGAAGAAGGCGTGAAAGACTACGTTCAGAATTATTTGATGGTTGATAAATACTATTAATGAAGATAATCTACTAAATCTTCGGTTTTATTGATAATAGCGGCGTTGGGGCCCGTTTGAATGTCTTGACCCACTACTTGATAACCCGTCAATAAAATTTGAGTCTCAGGAAACTGACTACATAGCCTGTCAACGTAGGGTTGTACCTCTTCGTTGGCAGGCACTGAAGTAAGTATAGAGAAAATAAAATCGGGCTTGTGTACCTCGTGGGCAAAAACCAATTCATTGAAAGGTAGCGTCTGCCCCAGATAAATCACTTTATGGTTGCGCGAACGAATCACGTAGGTAGCAAAAAGCAGCCCGATTTCGTGCAATTCTCCTTCTGGTAAATACAACAAAAACTTCTTAACGTCTGGCCGGTGTTTAATCACCTGCCCATCAATGGCCACAATTACTTTTTGGCGAATGAGGTTGCTCATGAAGTGTTCTTGGGCAGGCCCGATTGAGCCAGTCATCCAGAGGGTTCCGACACGGCTCAAAAAAGGATAAATAATATTGAGCATTGTATTCTCAAACCCAAATTGCAGAAAATTGGTACTGATGATTTTCTCAAAACGCTCTTCGTCCAAATCAATCATTGAAATGGTAAGGGCGTGAATTTGGTCAGGATAATTTAATTTTTTGTCCGAAATGGCAATGACCTCCTTGGCCATTTCGTCAAGTGGTAATTTCGAAATCTCAGATATTTTGAACCCGTGGTCTTTAAGCAACGAGATATTGAGGACTAATTTAAGGTCGTGGTCGTCGTACATACGGATGTTGGTATCCGTACGTTTGGGCTGGATAATATTATAGCGTTGCTCCCAAATTCGCAATGTATGCGCTTTGATTCCTGAAAGTTGTTCTAAATCTCGGATAGAATAGTTGCTCATCGTCTGCTTTAAAATTTACCAAAGTGATTGATAGCTGCGTCCACAATTGAGCTAAAAAGTAGTTTTAATAATGACTGAAAAGGCGATAGTGGTTGTCAATAATGTCTTTAAAGTACTAAATATTAAGGCCATTTATAGAACTACCTGTGCTTAAAAATGTTTTTAAATAGTTGTTATTCAATAAAATAAGTAACGTTATGGGATAGAAAAAAAGCAAATTGGCAGATTAGCAATAATCCCGCCAATCGGTTTTGTTTGTGAAATGGAAGTTTGTAAAATAACCACAATAGACCAAACGCAACAACATACCAAGCTACATAATTTTGTAGAGGCACAGTATTGTTTGTCCACTGCCAGAAATCCAATCGGATGGCAACGGGTTCAATTAAAATATCCAGCGCCACCACTACCGTTGCCGCAAGGAGTGTTTTGACCAATGGGGTTTGACTCCAAGTATTTGCCACCACTCCCGCGCAATAGATAAGTACAAGCCAATTGGCACCGATTACCAAGGGAATTTCGATAAATTTCCAACCCAAGGTTGCGCCATAATGGTATTGACCGAAAATAAGACCCGTATGCACGCCCAAAGCTTCAATCGTAAATCCAACAAAGTAAGCTACTGCGCAAAAAATAAACATATTTTTGTTCCAGTCGGTATGAAAAAGTAGCAACAGCCCCAATGAACTCAGCAGGTGAAAAGGGACCAGTGCTTTAAAAACCGCTTGCGTTGGCGGACACTGTAATCCGATAAAACCGGCTAAGTGCATGAGTGGCAACACAATAAAAATAACGCGTTGGCCAGCTGGAGAGCGAAGTTGGCTTAAATAAGAATACATACCATTTTGAACCGATAGAAGGGGAAAATGTTTTTAGAAATATACAAAACAAAAAATCCCGGTGCAACGCACCAGGATTTTTTAGAAGGGAGGAAGACGGGACGGTTCGCCGCTGCGACTCGAACCCGTGGCTTTCGCAACCACAATCTGAAAATTTTATTTGGGGAGGAAGACGGGGCTCGAACCCGCGGCCTTCGGAACCACAATCCGACGCTCTAACCAACTGAGCTACAACCTCCGTGTTTTCAGGCTGCAAAGATAGCAAACTCCTTTTAAATAATCCAAGCCTTACCGCGTTTTTTTGTAGATTTGCGAATGAATTATAGTGCGTAAAAAACGTGCTAAATTCCTAATATTCTAATTTACAAATAGATATGTCACTCAAACAACGCATAGACGAAGACATCAAACAAGCCATGCGCGACAAAAATCAGGATACGCTGCGGGCATTAAGGGCTATTAAGTCGTTAATTTTATTGGAAGAAACCAAAGAAGGAGCCAATGGAATCAGCGCCGATGATGAATTGAAGCTGCTGACGAAGGCCGCTAAACAACGCCGCGACTCTGCCGCCATATATGAGCAGCAAAACCGTCCTGATTTGCTTGAAAAAGAAATCGCTGAAATTGCGGTCATTGAAAAATATTTGCCAAAACAACTCACCGACGATGAGGTAAAAGCCAAACTTCAGGAAATTATTGACCGCGTAGGCGCAAAAGCGCCATCTGATATGGGCAAAGTAATGGGCCTCGCTATGAAAGAGCTGGCTGGGCAAACCGACGGAAAGGTAGTGCAGACGTTAGTGAAGAGTTTGTTGGCCTAAGTTTTCGAATGAACACATTAGATTTATTGATTATTATTCCCCTTGCTTGGGGAGCGTTTAATGGCTATCGCAAAGGTCTCCTGATTGAAATTGTGGGAGTGGCTGCCTTTGTGATAGCCATGATTGTAGGCTTTAAGTTTTTGCGCTTCGGAACCGACCTGCTGGCGCCTTATCTTACCGCAGAGTTGGTAAGGCGCTTCCTGCCTTTTGTTGGTTTTTCCGTTATTTTCTTCCCGACCGTTTTTATGGTCAATCGCCTAGGGTATTCGATGCGCTCTATGCTACGTTATACTTTGCTGGGTACCCTCGACAACCTTGCGGGGGCGGCCGTGGGTATCTTTACTTGGGTGTTTGGCATCAGTGTTTTCTTTTGGCTATTGAGCACCGTAGGCATTCAGATACCACCCAAGTACCGCATGGAAAGCTTTCTGTATGATTATACCGTTCCTATTGCGCCCCAAATCATCAGTGTAATCTCAGACTGGATTCCAGTGGGTGGAAATTTGATTCGCGAATGGGGAAGAGGGGATGCTTAACGCGCGTCTACTTTTTCATGATACTCTCGGTCAATACTTCATATAAACCCTGATAAGCGGGGTAGCGCTCAAGGTAGTCCAAATGTCGTTCGATGATTTGATGATCACCACGCCGCGCTGGGCCAGTCTGGACCATGGCGGGATCGGGGGCTTCCAGGGCTTTTCGGACGGTTTCACGAATGAGGGGTTTCAACAAATCGAATTCCAGATGCTCGGCGTCTAGCATTCGTTTTGAAATGGCAAAAAGATGGTTGGTGAAGTTGCAAGCAAACACCGCCGCCACGTGCATAATGGCCCTTTCTTCGGAGCTCATGATATACACCACGTTGCTGAGGTCTTGCGCCAATTTAATGAGGATGGATTCAGTAGCAGGCTCAGTGGCTTCAACGCAAAGCGGTACTTCCGTAAACTGAATAGGTACTTCTCTGCTGAAGGTCTGAAGCGGATAAAAAACTCCCGTATGGGCAGGAACATCGCTATAAATACCAACCAAACGTTCAAGTTCTTCCAAGGTTTTGGTACCTGAGGTGTGCACAAGGATGCACTCTTCTGGCAACACCAGACGCTGCATGACCTCGTCGAGTGCGTCGTCGGCCACGGCCAAAATGATGAGCTCGGCGGCACTTTCGGCAAAGTCCAAATCAGGGGCTACCGTCGTGTCATACAATTTATTGACCAGACGGCGGGCGTTGCGGGTATCGCGACTGAAAACCTCTACAATATGGTGGCCGGCATGTTCAAGCGCCTGTGCTAAATGCCAGGCTACGTTGCCAGCCCCGACAAATGAAATTCGCATAGTAAGTTACAGGAAAACAGAGTGACCGTCAAAGATAAAAAAATTACCCGTCGGCTACGTAGCCAGACGGGTCTTTGGGTTGATTAGGCAGGAAATACGTACTTAGATTTGTTTTTTGCCAAACTGATACAAAATTTTAAATCGTACCCCAAGGTTACGGTTATCGGTAAGATAGGCAGGTTTTTGGAGGTAAGGAGCCGCGTAGGCTTCCACCTGAAAAGCCAAGCTCCGCCACTGTTTTTCAACTCCCGTGGCAATCATGATGTCATTGGAAACCGCTGGTTTGATACTGAAATTACCTTCCTTTTCCTTAAATTCATCGTTGCGTTCTTTATAAGAAAAACGATAGCGCTGCTGAGCCGATAGATTGAGGTTGGTGCCTCCAGAGAAAAGAAGCGTAAAGCCATCCTTGATTGGCCAACGGTACGTAAGGCTGATGGGAAGGCGTACAAGGGTGACGTCGGTCTTGATGTCAAACACTTGCGGAGGCATCAAAGGGGGACGTACATCGTCGGCTTTGTGCCACGTTTGGAACGGACGTCCTGTTTTTGCCTTAAAAATATCTTCCGTAAAATACTGCGGACCTGTGATTTTTGCCTTGGCAAGACCCACGTCAAGGCTCCAGTATTTACCCAATAAAACACTCGTCATGAGGCCGTATCCCGTGTATTTATCGCCGATATTTAAACCTCCTCCCACGCGGAAGCGGACATTCCGTAACGAAATGGACGGTGGAGGGGGCGTGGTCTTTGCCTCATTTGTGTTTGTACTATTAGCCGATTTGCTCTGTAATGCCGCATAAGCGTAGCGTTTTACGTGAATTTCGGCGGGTTGTACTCCGTCCAATTCTTCGGCTTGATTTGGCTCCAATGGTGACAGCTCAATTTGGCTGGTCACTGCGTTGTTGGCGGTCTCAACAGGCGTTGTTGGTTCAGTAGCCTCATTGATGATGCCTGATTGTTGCAGTTTTGGGGCGTTTTTTGAGTTGTTCACGCTGCCCGACTGCGCCACCGTTGTTTGTGATTTCAACGTTCGTGGAGAGCTGCCTACGGTTTCTTTCGAAAATGTGCTGTTTGTATTTTTCACTTTGAGCGCATTTCTCACGGGTTTGGCAGGTGTTTCATTTTCCAGCGTTGAAGTTGATTCTTTGGTTTCCGTTGCAGCTGGGTCAGCATTTGTCGGCCGCTCAAAGGCTTCGCTGATGCGTTCATTAGGATTTTGCCGAATAATTTTGCCGACATTTTTTAGTCCTCCAGCGATGGGCGCGGCATCCTCAGGAGCTATGCCATCGTTCGACAGTTCATTTTCATTCGATTGAGGTAAAGTTTGGGCATAGGCGTCAGGTTGAGGTTGGTTAGATTCGACAGAAATGTATTTGGTAATATATACCGTATCGACCCGCGTCGAAGTTCGCACGGGGGCATCTTGTTTTTGACCGAGCTGCGTTTTTAATTTGGCAACCTGTTGGTCTAACTGCCGATTTTGTCGGTATTGGTACACATTCGCGAATACCATCACTGCCGCCGCCACGCTGGCCGCCGTGTAGAGCATCGAGCGCCCGAATCGCTGTACAAACGAAACGGGTGCATGGGTGTTTTTGAACGCCTTAAATTTCGCCCAATCTTCATCCTGAAAACTGGGTTGAATCCCTTCTAACTTTCGGCGTATAGCTTCGTCAAATTTCTCGGGTTTCATTGTTTGTTTTGGTGCGCAACCGCGCTTAGTTTTTTGTGTATGGTTGCCAATGCAACGAATAATTATGGTGCCTACTTAAATTTCTGGTCGGCATTGCCTTCCGCAAAGAAAGGGTACGATTGCTTAACCAGTTCCTGAAGCCGCGTACGGGCCCTAGCAAAATGAGAGCGTACAGTTGCTTCGTTAAAATTGAGTACATCGGCAATTTCGCGGAGCTGGTAGCCATCGACAACGTGCATCGTAAATACTGTACGATAAATGGGCTTCAACTGTTGCACCAAGGCTAAAATCTCCTCGGCCGAAATCTGATCAATGACCGATTCGTCAATCGAAGGTTCGTGGATATTGTCTAACCCAATTTCTCCGTGAAACTTCTGATTCTTACGGTAGTAGCTGATGGCGGTGTTGACCACGATGGTTCTCAGCCAAGCTTTGAAGGGTTGGTTTAGGTCGTAGCGGTCGAGGTGTTGGAAAACTTTTAAAAAGCTCTCATTCAGGATTTCTTCGGCTTCTTCCATCGACGACGAATACCGCAGACTTATGCCTTTTGCGTACCCGAAAAACTGTTGAAAAAGCATTCGCTGCGCGCGCCCGTCGTTGTTCAGACACGCTCGAATGACGTCTTCTAGGTCATCTTCCGTAAAGTTGGTTTTCTTTCTAAAAAACAAGGTTGTAGCGTTTTTTGGATGGTGATTAGCTGTCTTTATACAATTACCACATACCCGTAATACGCGCCGCTGAGGTGGCGCGTTGCAGCAATGTACGTATTTTTTTTTCTTTAAAAATAATTGATTTTTTATGCCACGCTCCCGAATATCCTGGCGTAATGCTCTCTGAAATCAATCATTTTTAACTAATTTTAAGAGAACCATGAAAAAATCACTTGTTATCCTGTTTGCGCTGTTTGGATTGTTTTTAGTGAGCTGTAACCGCGACGAAGTCAATGCCGTAGAGGAGGATTTAACCGAAATGGTCGAACTGTCGGCGGCGCGTAGTGCGGCGGTGACGGATACCGTTACCAAACAAAAATGCAAAGGTAAATTGACCGAAGTAGCCGCCGCTGATTTGCCCGCTGCTATCACAACGTATATCACTACCAACTATGCGGGGTCTGAAATTCAGTTTGCTGGAAAAGATTCAGAAGGTAAGATTGTGGTAGGCCTTAAATTAGCCGATGGTACGTCTAAAGGATTGCTCTTCAACGCCGACGGGACCTTTAATAAAGCTCTTGAAAAATACGGTAAAGGCGCCAAATTGACGAAGGTAGAAACCGCAGCTTTGCCAGCGGCCATCACGACCTACATCACCGCCAACTATGCAGGCTACGAAATCAAGAAAGCAGGCAAGAATGAAGCAGGCGAATTTTACGTGGCGGTCAAATTGGATACTGCCGTTAAAGTATTAAAATTTGCGGCCGACGGTGCATTTATTGAGGCAACAACCCCTCCTGCCCATCCTGAAGGAAAAGGAAAACGCTCAAAGCATGGTAAATAATCATTGATTTATCTCCTCATTCGGGCGGTCATTCCCCCGAATGAGGAGATTCAACCTCTTTTTTTTCTTTATCCCCACCATTCTCAGTTCATTTTTTTATCACACCCAATCTTCCCGATTATCAGTTATGAAAACTTACAAAAGTCTTCTGTCAATCAGCGCATTGGCGCTTATGCTTATCTTCTCTGGTTGTACCAACAATGAGGTTGAACCAGACCCCGCCGACCAGGTCATTGGGGCCTATTCTGCCACCACTTATTCCGAATCCATTAATGGTGTAGCTCAAAGCATTGACCTGACCAATGCCGTTATCAAAGAAAACGTTGCGATTTCGTTTGATGTAGCCAAAAAAGCTGCAAGTACGCTTACTGTGGTGCTAAGCATCTCTCAGCGCGATAGCACCGGAACCATGCAAACCTACAACGATACTTACGACAGCATTGAGCTTAAAGCGCTTGGAAACGGAAATTTTGAAATGCTGAATGCGGGCACATCCGTGGGCCAAATTGGGAATGGAAACCTATCCCTCGAAGAGACTTACCCTGATACGGATGAATCGGGGAATACCGTTCAGGTAACGGTGAAAATAGCAGCTACCAAAAGTTTATAAAAAGGCTATACCTATCAACTTATGAGAAAATTTCTACCCATCCTCCTCGTGATGGCGGGGCTGACTTCCCACGCCCAAACCTTAACAACCCCCGCTGATTCAGTAGCGGCGATGATTATCAAAGATGAGTTTTATAACAATAAACCGCTGAATGAGGTCATTGCAGATTTGCAGAAAAAATACAAATTCAAGATTGGTTACAATGTTGAGTTGTTGAAAAAGTACCGTGTTTCGTACTGGTTTGACAATACCAAGTTGTTGGATGGAATCAAAGGAACGCTGAAAGAAACCAAAGACCTGACGTTTTACATTGATGATGCCAAC
Organism: Runella salmonicolor; assembly: GCF_024158025.1. Classification (NCBI taxonomy): domain Bacteria; kingdom Pseudomonadati; phylum Bacteroidota; class Cytophagia; order Cytophagales; family Spirosomataceae; genus Runella; species Runella salmonicolor. The sequence continues at coordinate 320,997 of NZ_JAMZEL010000001.1, read as the reverse complement.
GTCATTCAGATTGTGCCTAAAACGGCAACGCAGGTACTCCAAAATGCCCGTAAAGAATTTGATACGCGGTATAGAGGGCAGCCAACCCGCACCAATTTTACGTTGATGGGTAAGGTCGTGGAACGAAAAACCAACGAGAGTATGCCGTTCGCGACCGTAGCGGTGTTGGGCAGCAAAATTGGCGTGCAGACCAACGTGGACGGATATTATACACTCCTAAAAGTACCCTCAGATACCGTAACAATTTTGGTCAGTTATGTAGGTTACAAAAATACTACTGTGCATCTTTCGCCGCAGACACCCCTGCAAAATTTCGTCATCGAAATCGAACCCGGTGAGCAGGAGTTGGAAGAGGTCATGGTTATGGGTGAAAAAACCGAAGTGTTGAAGGCCAATGAAATCGTGGGGATGATAAAAATGACGCCCAAGAACTTGGCGAAATTGCCCAACATTGGCGAGCGCGACCCCTTCAGGGCCTTCCAATTGATGCCCGGTGTGAGTGCTTCTAACGAATCCTCGTCGGGTTTGTACGTGCGCGGTGGCACGCCCGACCAGACACTGGTTTTGTACGATGGTTTTACGGTCTATCACGTTGACCACTTATTTGGGTTTTTCTCCGCTTTTAATTACAACGCCCTCAAAGACATACAATTATACAAGGGCGGTTTTGATGCCAAATTTGGCGGGAGGATTTCGGCAGTGGCCGAAATTACGGGTAAAGACGGCAATAAGAACCAGTTTAACATGGGAGCCGACCTGAGTTTGTTGAGCATGAATGGCTTCATCGAAACGCCCCTCAATAAAAAAACTACGCTGTTGATTGCGGCGCGGCGGTCCTATCAAGGCGCGTTGTATGAGAAAATATTCAGTACGTTTACATCAGAGCGTCAGACAAATGTAACCCAGCCGGGATTGGGCGGACGGCCCGGCGGACCAGGGCGTTTTGGAAATAATGCCACGCAAGATCAAACCGCAAAATCTTATTTTTATGACCTAAACGCCAAACTTACTTGGAATCTTTCGAAGAAAGACATCGTGACGTGGAGCCTTTACAACGGCACCGACAAAATGGATAATTCGTCGGCGTCATCTTTCAATTTTGGGCGACAAACTATCTTTGGGGCTTCTACCTCCACCAATGACGTGTCGGCGTGGGGGAATTTGGGTAGCAGTGTGAAGTGGTCGCGACGCTGGAACGATAAACTTTACAGCAATATGCTGGTCAGTTACTCCAATTTTTACAGTAATCGCGACAATACCCGGAGCGTAGTCAATACCATACCCGCTACCGATAGCACCGTCGCGACCACCCGAAATATTAATATCGGTCAGGTGGAAACCAATGATTTAAAGGATTTTACGGCTAAAATAGATTTTGAATATAAACTTACTCCCCACAACCAACTGGAGTTTGGGGTTCATGCCACGGCCAATACCATTCATTATAATTACGTCCAAAATGACACCGTGAATGTGTTGAGTAAAAACGACAAGGGTACCATTACTTCGTTTTATGTACAGGATCAGATTCGGTTGTTGGACACCAAATTGTTAATCAAACCCGGTATTCGGGCCAACTATTTTGACGTTACGAAGAAATGGTACGTGGAGCCGAGATTGAGCGCAACGTATGCGTTGAACGAGCGCGTAAAACTCAAAATGGCCTTGGGGCGCTATTATCAATTTGCCAAACAAATCAATCGGGAAGATTTGACGCAAGGCAACCGCAGTTATTGGCTGTTGGCCGATGGCGACGCGTTGCCCGTAACGAAGTCCAACCACCTGATTTTGGGCGGAAGCTATGAATTCAGAGAGTATTTGGTGGATGTTGAACTCTATCAAAAAAACAATGTAGGAATTACGGAATATACCCTGCGTTTTGTGCCACAGATTCGGCAAGGACTGAGCGTGCAGGAAACGTTTTTTAACGGAGATGAAACCGTTAGGGGAATGGACGTGCTGGTGCAGCGTAAATTTGGGAAATTCAACGGATGGATAGGATACACGCTCTCCGAAGCGGTTCGGGATGTGACCATTTTTTCGGAGCGGCCCTATTATTCTGACCAAGATGTGCGACACCAGTTTAAGTTTATCGGCTCTTATCGCTGGAAAAACATAGATTTTGCTCTTACGCAAATCATCTCTTCGGGGCGCCCTTATACTTCGATTGTGGGGGCGTATCAAATCAACCTTTTGGACGGTTCTGTTCGGTCTTTTACGATGCCTTCCGACAAAAACGCGAGCCGTTTTTCATCCTACAACCGTTTGGATATTTCCGCTACCTACAATGCCCGTTGGGGGAGTGTGGGGTTGTCGGTGTTTAACCTGTACAACCGCAAAAACGTCTGGTACAAACGGTTTGAAGTAATCACCGAAGGCGATGAGAGTGTGCTTCAAACCACCAACGTCAATTATTTAGGGTTTACGCCCAACCTTACCATCAGTTGGAAGTTGCGTTAGTAATCAGTTTATCATCAGTCGTTTATTAATTGTTGAAAATAATGAAAAAGTATATACAAACGCTCGTGTTTATTACAGGAATTGTCTGTTTGTTAGGGAGTTGTACGGAGACGAATACGGTAGTCAGCTCGGTAGAAAAACCCGTAATTGAGGCCTTTCTAGCGCCGGGTAAACCCATTAGTTTGACCCTGATGACCGTGATTGGGTATTCTGAGTCGGCAGATGCTGCCGATTCCTTGGCCCGTCCGATTGACGGTCAAGCCATCCAAATAAAAGTGAGCGATGGAAGTATCTTTAAGTTGGAGTCGGTAGGGGAAGGGCGGTACGTTTCCAAAAGTACTGAATTGGTCAAATTTGGTTTGACTTACACTTTGGATTTTACCTATAATGGCCTGCCGATTTCGGCCACTACGGTGATTCCTACGCGACCGACGGGTTTTACCTTAAGTAAAAACTTTGTGAATCGTACCCAAATCAATTTAGGTAGCGGGGGCTTTGGCGGGCCCGGTGGTTTTCAGGAAGACCGCACGCCCATTGAAGCTACTTGGGACAATCCCAACGGGGAGTACCATTTTATTGCGTTTATCAACACAGAAGCAAATCCTGAATCCATCGTGATTTTACCGACAGATACCACTGGCACGAATCCGTTTCGGTTTATCAATCGACGGTTTAACAATGAGCCGACCACCGCTACTGTATCAAACATTCAACCCCAATCGTTTCAGTATTTTGGGAAACATTATGCCGTGCTGTATCGACTCAATCCCGACTACGCGGCCTTGTACCGGTCGGCAGGAACGACGACCCAAAACATCAGCACACCACCCACCGCAATCACCAACGGATTGGGGATTTTTACGGGTATAAATGCTGATACACTGTTGTTTACGGTAAATAAGTATTGACAAATTTTTAATGCTTAGAACCCTCTACGACCTGCGAGCTATAAATTCCTGAATGGCCCGAAAAGAGGAATGCCACAACGCAGGCAAGGCCGACAAAAACACCGCAATCAGCGCCAAAAAGCTCAATGCCCATCAAAGTGCAGGCAATGGGGGTATTGGTAGCGCCCGAAAAGACCGCCACAAACCCCATCCCTGCCAAAAGCGCCATGGGTAGAGGAATAAATAGCGACAGTGCGTTGCCGAGGGCTGCTCCGATAAAAAACAGCGGCGTGACTTCGCCGCCCTTAAAGCCTGCACCCAACGTGAAGGTGGTGAAAAGTAGCTTGAGCAGAAAATCGTAGGCGGGCAATTCCTGCTGAAAAGAGGCCACAATCGTCGGAATGCCCAAGCCGATGTATTTGGTAGTACCTAAGGCCCATACAGCTACTGCAATTACAACGCCACCCAGAACGGGCCGCAGCGGAGGGTAGGCGATTTTAGACTTAAAAAAAGTGCCCCAAAAATGCACCGTTTTGGAGAATGCCAACGCGGTCAAACCGAATAAAATGCCCGCCAAAATACTCCACAAAAGCGTGTCGGCGTGTAGCGTTGGCACGTACGGAATAGCGTAGTGCGTATGGGCTACGTTCCATGCGTGGCAGGTATAATCGGCGATGAGTGCCGTTAATAAACTTGGCAAAAGGGCTTCGTAGCGCATTCGGCCCACAATCAATACTTCCAACGCAAAGACCGTCCCTGCCAGCGGAGTGCCGAAAACCGACGCAAACCCCGCACTGATTCCGATGATTAAGACAATTCGGCGGTCATTTGGCGAGAGTTTGAAAAGTTTGCTAAACTGATCGGCAATGGCTCCGCCCATTTGTACTGCTGTGCCTTCTCGCCCCGCTGAACCGCCAAAAAAGTGGGTAACGAGGGTTCCGAAAAGCACCAAAGGGGCCATTTTGAGCGGAATGATTTGTTTGGGACTGTGAAATTCTTCAATCAATTGATTGTTTCCTTTGACTACCTCCTGTCCAAAATAATGGTAAGTAGCACCGACAATGAAGCCGCCGAGCGGAAGCAACCAGATGATCCATTGATGTGATTCGCGCCAATCGGTGACCCAATTTAGCGAAACCAGAAAGAAAGCCGACGCTGAACCCGCTAAAATGCCTACTATCAACGACATAAATAGCCATTTTGCTACAAAAACAACGGTGGTGAATTGTGCTATTTTTGAATAAGGAGAGGGAGTAGGTTCAGTCATTTGTGCCAAGACAAAGTAAAATGAGATACGCCCGTAAAAATAAGGTTTTCGGAAGATAGACGGTTATAAAAATAATTGAGACTGATAATAATGCGTAGAGACTCAGTGAAAGAATTGTATTTCAATTGTGTTATATTTGTTATGAAATAATTTTTTGAAAGTATGTTAGCTGCCAAAAAACCACTTACTAATCTCCAAATTGAGCTGTTACGCTTGTATGCGCATCAGGTAGATGAAAAAGATTTATTGCAAATTAAAGAGCTGATTGGACAGTATTTTGCAAAACGACTCACTCAATTTGCCGATGAAGCTTGGGCGCAAAACAATTGGACGGATCAAGATATGGAAGCTATTTTGAATGACCCAAACCAGTAATGTTTGATGAATATTGTATTGGATACCAATGTTTTACTTGTTGCTTTGCCTTTCATTCAAAGTATTATCCCATTTATCAGGCGTTGTTAAATAAAAGATTTGATTTGTATGTGAGTAACGAAATTTTGACCGAGTATGAAGAGCAAATCAGTCAAAGGTTAGGAATAGAACGCACTAATTTACAGCTTCGAGAATTACTTAATCTCTCCAATGTATATTGTATTGAACCTTTTTACAATTGGCAATTGATTGAAATTGACCCTGATGACAACAAATTTTGCGATTGTGCTGTAGCTTTTGGAGCCGATTACCTTGTCACAAACGACCATCATTACGATATTTTAACATCTATTCCTTTTCCTCCAATTGAGACTCTCAGGGCGGAGAATTTTCTTCAAATGCTGTTTTAAGAACCCCAGAAAAAGCTGATTTGCCATTAAAACCTCTTTTTCTGGGGTAAATTAGTTCATCTCTAAAACTCTACACGATAATTCAACACGGGTATGAGCGGCAATTGGTAGGCAGTTTTGATTTTATCTAAGTTGGAGTCATAATACTGCCCGTAGATATTTTGTCGGTTGGTAACATTTTGTATATCAAGGGATAATGTACTTGTGAAGCCGTTACGGTTGCGTTTCCAACTTACCCGCACATCCGAACGAAAGTACGCGTCTAAAGTTTGGGAATTTGTTTCTGTTTCTACCAAAACGGTTTCTCCTCTCCTGCGGGACGCGGCCAAATCAATCGGCGTGGTTCGAAAACCGCCCACGTAAGTAGTCTTGAGGTTGATACCCAATACATTGTTTTTGCTGCGGCCCATGAGCCATTCTTTGCCTACCAGAAAGTTGCCCGCGCCGCCGCCGTCAAAACGCGTACTACGCCATATTTCATCCGAGCCTGTGTACTCGGATTTAAACACTGAGCCGCTCAGCATGTAGTAAAAATTGTTGTGCAGAAAGCGTTCCAGCGTTAGCTCCAGACCATAGTTGCGGCCTTTACCGTTGTTGGCCAAGCGGCGCAGCTCAAAGCCGTCGGTTATGTTGAGTAGCGAAAACGCATTCCGTTCGTCGGCGCTGACGGGAACGTTGTTGAGTGACTGATAATACGTTTCTATTTTCAAGCGAGTGTGTTCGGTGAGGAGTCGGTCATAAGAAAGTACGAAGTGCTGGGCTTTGGTAAAATCGGTATTGAGATTGGGGTACTCAACGCCCGCGTCGGTGGGCTTGTTGGAATAAAAGTAAAGCGACAACGGATGTACCTGACTGTGACTTCCGTACCCAAACGCCACCGATTGGCCGGGGGCCAAATCCCATTTGAGCGAACCGCGTGGTTCAATGGAACGGCTGTTGTTGAGCATTAACGCCAACGTGTGTACGCCGAGGTTGGCGGTGAGTTTTTCGGATAATTTATAATTGAACTGGGCATACGCCTGAAGCGTAGCGGTTTGGCCGTCGGAAGACAAAAAACGTTCCATTTTTTTCTGCTCGCCATTCCACGATTCACGGAATAAATCATAGGCTTGATGACTCCAAATGGCCCCTGTCCGCAAGGCGAGTCGCGCCGTGATTTTATAATTCAGCGTGCTCGTGAGGGCCAATTTGCGTAGCGTATATTTTGTGTCATACCGAGGCTCCAAGATGTATTCAGAGGTGTAGCGCCGTTGCTGAAATCCATTTTCATAGGCAGAATACAAGACCACTGTTTTGAGAAATGCCTGCTTGTTGAGGTTGATAGAGTGCGTTGCGCCCCAAGCCCCCGTATTGGATTTGAAATTTTCATCGTAACGTTTATCGCCTTCGGTTTGCCACAGGGTAGAGTCGGCCTTCGGGGTGCCAAGGGTGCTACTCAGGCCGCCAAAACCAAACAGCGTAAACTTGCCAAACTTATTGGTAGGTAACGAGATGTTGTAGGAAAGGTCTTGAAAGCGTTGGGCAAAATCCCCCACTGGAAGCCCCAATTTGGATAATAATTCGAGGGTTGAATACCGATAATTGATAAGGTAAGCGCCTTTGTAGTTTTTAGAAAAAGGTCCTTCGGCGGCCACGTCCAAGCCCAAAAGGCCCGCCTGAACCGTGTATTCGCGTTTTTGGTTGTTTCCCTTACGCAGTTTTAAGTCAAATACGCCCGAGAGGGCATTGCCGTATTCGGCGGGAAAAGCGCCCGTCATAAAATCAGAATTGGTCAGTACCTGTGCGCTCAAAATGGAGACTCCGCCGCCCGCCGCGCCCAAGCTTGAAAAGTGGTTGGGATTGGGAATGTCGATGCCTTCCATGCGCCACAAAAGTCCGTTGGGTGCATTGCCTCGGATGACAATGTTGTTGCCGCCATCGTCGGCCGATACCACGCCCGCGTAGGCCGTGGCCATGCGGGCCGGGTCATTGATGGCAGCGGCGTAGCGTTGGGTTTCTTCCACCGAGAAAGTCCGCGCGCTGACGGTAGCCATTTCGTTGAGTGGTTTGTCTTTTTCGACGGTTGGTTTAACGGTGATTTCGGAAAGTTGCGTAATGTCTTCTTCTAATCCAACGTTCAAAATCAACTCTTTGCCTGCGTTGACCGTCACGTTGCTCATGAGCATTTCTTTGTAGCCCATCGACGTGATTTTGAGGGTTTGACGCCCGATGGGCACCTGATTTAATAGAAAATTGCCTTCGGCGTCGGTAATGGTGCCCTTGAGGGGATTGGAGCCGACCAACACCACGGTAGCGCCGACGATAGGCGTTTGGATGTTTTTATCCAAAATAACGCCTCTGATGGTTTGGGTGAGGGTTTGGGCGTGTAAAGAATAAATGAACGGAAAGAGAATGAACGAAGCCATCAAAAACAGGCTTTGTTTCCGATAGAGTTGTGTAAATGGACGATTGTTTTGCATGACTGTGCTGTTGGTTTTACGGAAATTTGGGCAATAAAATCCCTTTCGCAGGAATGTCTGCGTAGCGTAAATGGGCCGCTTGGAATGAATGATTTAGACTAACTGTGCATCTGAAAATGTGAACGTAAAAGTCATTTGTTTTCGTGGCTGTTTGGGAATAAGACACCGCAGGGATTTGATACCCCTATGCCGCAAACAAAAAAAACGCTGCTGGATTCTTCCAGCAGCGTCGTAGGGTAAAAGTGAAGGTTTAGGAAAGTAGTATAAAAATCGTTTAATTACCCGCTTTGAGGATTTTCTTGGTAAGTCGTTTTTGGTCGCCCTCAGCGATGATCAAGTACGAACCCAGTGGTTGTGAACTCAGGTCTAGGGTAGTACTACCGCTGCCATTGTTGATTTCTACATTCCATTCACCCAAGCTAGTAGCCGTGAAATCGGTCAGACGAAGACGGACGTTGCGTGTTTGGCCCCAGCCTTGTAGCATCACTTTTACCTGATTAGCGGCGGGGTTGGGGGCAATAACCACATCCAACGCCAACTCTTCCGCTGGTATCACTTCTTCCGCTGCCTGACGTGCATTTAATGGATTTGGTGTTCCGCCGCTTGCTTTCAGGTTACCACCTCCTAGAATTTGTTGCGTTGTTCTTACACCATTCCAGTTGCTGGCAAACCATAAGCCGCCGCTTTTATTCCAAACCGTGATGCCAATCATATCGGTTGAACCAGGCTCACCATTATCGGTCATCTCAACTTGGAGCGTTGCGTTTCCGTCAACGGCGATGACATTAAGCGGGTCGGTAATATCCTGAATATTTGCTTTACCATTAAAAGTTGCGGTTCCACCAGCGGCAGTCGGCTGTACGGCAAGTGAGGTCATGGCATTGCCTTTTACCTGATAGTAGTGCATTACCCCGCCCTCCATCCGTCTTACGATGGTGTTGATGTTGCCTTGCAGGTTTTTGCCGCTCTTGTTGTATTTTACGTTAAATCCGAAGTTGTTGCGCGTTCCATTGTCACCCGCTTTAACACCCGCAGAGTTTGCCAAAATGAGGTAACCGCCACCCGTAATAAAATCGTTGAGGGGTTTAGAAACGGTGATCACTTCAAAACTTTGGCCAGTGTAGTAACCGTCAATGAGTAATTGGACAGTATATGATTCCGAAGAAGCGTTACCGATGTTTGCGTTGAATGTAGCAGTGGCAGTTCCAGTTTTAGTATCTCCAGGAGTTACATATCCAATCGTGGCAGGAATTGTAATATTGCCCTCAACAATTTTAAACGCGAATGTAGCTTTGGCAATATCACCTGCATTTGCATCGTAATTGGCATTTCCGATGACGGCGGTAATGTCCTGAATGGTAGCGGCCAGTGTGACGGTGGCGGTACTTGATGTGCTGTTGGCGGTTGAGGCAAACATTGCCCCCGTATAAGTAGCTACGGCATTTTCCTTATTGATTGCAAATGGATCGCTGTCGGAGCTGGCACCATAAATACCGTCGCCAGCAAAAGCAGAAGCCACGGTATAATTACCCGGGGCTTGATTTAGGGTAATCGAACTGTTGGCTAACCCGCTGCCATCGGTTGTGGCCGAAGTAGACTGCGCTCCCAGCGTGAAGGAGATATTCTTGCCGCTGATGGGCGTATTGGTCAGATTATCAATCAACGTAGCTTGGATAACAACTGGGTCGGAGTACTGACCGCTTGTTTCGCCCGAATAGGTGAGGGTCGTAGCGCGTCTGTTTACGCTTACGGTGGCGGTGCGCTCATCACTGTTCCCATTGACGTCAGTAACGGTTAGGGTTACGGTGTAGTTTCCTGCCGCGTTGAACGAAGATGGTGATACGCTTTTGGTTTGGATTCCACAGGCATCGCTACTTCCATTATCTACGTCGTTAGCGGTGATGTCTACGGTTCCACCCATTCCCAAAGTCACTGCAATATTTTTGGTGATAACGGTCGGTTTGGTTACGTCCTGAACGGTGACGGTGGCGTTTACGGAATGGCTGTTTCCATCCGGGTCGGTAGCCGTAAGCGTTACTGTATTAGGGCCTACATTAGAGCAATTAAACGTGGTTTGGTTTAAAGCCAACGTAAAGGAGCAATTGTCGGAACTACCGTCATTGACTTGGGCCGCCGTAATAGTAACATTTCCCGAAGCATTCAGTTGTACGGTAATATTTTTAGCAACTGCCGTAGGAGGAATCAAATCCTGTTGTGTAACAGTCGTTTGAGTAGTGACAGTACAGCCGTTGTCATCCTTAACCGTTAGGGTATAAGGGCCAACAGTGAGGCCGCTAAAAGTATTGGAAGATTGGAAGTTAATCCCGTTTTTGCTGTAAGTAAGGGCTCCCGTACCTCCCGAAGCAGTAACGGTGATTGTACCATCATTACCGCCTACGCAGGTTACTTTGGTATTACTCGCCGATGCGTTTAGTTGCGCAGGTTGCGAAACGGAAGCGACGGAAGCCGAAGCGGAGCAGCCGTTTGCGTCAGTGACGGTATAGTTGTAAGGCCCTCCTGCTGGAACGGAGAAGGTCCCCGTGCCGGAGTAGCTGCCCGTACCGCCCGTGGCCGAAACGGTGATAACGGCATTGCCGCCGAAGCAAGCAATCGGCGTGGTTACACTGGCCGATGCGTTCAGTTGTGCAGGTTGCGAAACGGAAGCGACGGAAGCCGAAGCGGTGCAGCCGTTTGCGTCAGTGACGGTATAGTTGTAAGGCCCTCCTGCTGGAACGGAGAAGGTCCCCGTTCCGCCGTAGCTGCCCGTACCGCCCGTGGCTGAAACGGTGATGACGGCATTGCCGCCGAAGCAGTCAATTGGCGTGGTTACACTGGCCGATGCGTTTAGTTGTGCAGGTTGCGAAACGGAAGCGACGGAAGCCGAAGCGGTGCAGCCGTTGGCATCAGTGACGGTATAGTTGTAAGGCCCTCCTGCTGGAACGGAAAACGTCCCCGTGCCGGAGTAGCTG
>NZ_JAMZEL010000001.1:0-310070 GCF_024158025.1 Runella salmonicolor | reverse complement strand
TCCTGCTGGAACGGAAAACGTCCCCGTGCCGGAGTAGCTGCCCGTACCGCCCGTGGCCGAAACGGTGATGACGGCATTGCCGCCGAAGCAGTCAATTGGCGTGGTTACACTGGCCGATGCGTTTAGTTGCGCAGGTTGCGAAACGGAGGCAACCGAAGCCGAAGCAGTGCAGCCGTTTGCGTCAGTGACGGTATAGTTGTAAGGCCCTCCTGCTGGTACGGAGAAGGTTCCCGTGCCGCCGTAGCTGCCCGTACCGCCCGTGGCCGAAACGGTGATAACGGCATTGCCGCCGAAGCAGTCAATTGGCGTGGTTACACTGGCCGATGCGTTTAGTTGCGCAGGTTGGCCAACCGTTATACTTGACGCGGGGCTAGTATTACTGCCGCTTTTTACAACGATCTGATACTGTCCGGTAGTAAGTCCGGAGAAGGTAAAAGGATTGCTTCCTGAGGAAAATGTTGAGCCATTGTCTTTACTGTACTCATATGAGCCTGTACCGCCCGAGGCCGTAACTGTAATTGAGCCGTTGTTTCCTCCAAAACAACTAACATTGGTTGTTTGGGTGGTAAAGGAAAGAGGGGTAACAGGAGAAATAACGGTGATGGGAATACAGGTAGTTCCCCTGACTGAGTTGTCTGCATTTAATGCCTGAATTACTATGACCCTTGAGCCAGTAGGGGCATTTGCAGGATAGGTGTAGATGAATAAGTAATCACGTGTGCCCGTTTGTGAAGCTACTCCAAATGTGGATAGGTTACTAGGTAGAAGTGCATTGTCGCAAGTGCTTGATGCCGAAGCGTGTCCAATCCTATATGACGTGATGGTATTGGCACCAGGGTTAGCAGCATAAGTAAAAGCAATCGTCATTATAGCGTTTGGAGTTCCAAGAGTAAAACTATTTGGATTGGCAGTTGCACTTGTGAATGTATTCTGCGCCAGCGAAACACCTGAGATGCCCGCACCAAACAGCAGTAATAAGAAAGCAAACCGAACGATGGGTATTCGATTTAGAAAAAGTAAAAGTTTTTGCATAATACGTAAGCAGTTGAGATAAAGAAAAGATTTGATGTGTTTTCCTGTCTTTTAGGTATATATATACGTAACAGGCATTTTTGCAAAGTAATAATATATATAGTGCATGTTCAATAGTCATTTTAACTATTCGTATATAGAATTTTAGTAAAAAAACACCTTTAAATGTGCCAAAAACACAAAATTCAATGGAGGAGTTTATATGTAAGTCTAAATATTAAGTAGTCTTTTAAAGGGCTAAAAAATGTGTGTTTTCTCCAAAAAATAAGCATTAAAAAAATATCCATAAATGGCCAATTAAATGTGAATCAAAAACTTTCTAAGCCATCAATTGGGATTGCTTGAGGACTATCGGATGATTACTGCACCGAGGAGTCGAAATGCAGGTGCTCGTATTACGTAAAGGAAGAAGGCTGAAAGTGGAAAATTTTAGGCCAAAAATGCCGCCACGGCGTAGCCAATCATGACCAAACACAGGACCACTTTCATGAATATGCCCGTGACAAACCCCAGAAAAGAGCCGAGCGCGGCTTTCAGGGCTTTATTGAATTCCATTCCTGCCATGAGTTCGCCGATGAAAGCGCCCAAAAAAGCGCCTAAAAAAATGCCTAACGCGGGGATTACAAAGAACCCAAGCAAAAGACCAAGGGTGGAGCCCCAAGCGCCGTAGCTAGTGCCGCCAAATTTTTTTACTCCCCAAATAGGAACGTAGTAATCCAATACCGTAACCGCTAAGGTGATGAAACCGAGGCTATAAAGTGTAATTTGGCCAAAGTCAGCGTAACTGCTAAAGTGTAGGCACAAAAGCCCGACAAAACTCAACGGTGGGCCGGGTAACGGTAGCACCGCTCCCGCCAAGCCTACCAATAATCCCGCACAGCCTAAAACAAGCAGTAAAATGTCCATAGCGCCAAGGTATCCGATTGAAATTAAGAGAGAATCGACCAACTTTTGAAAATCTAACGGTTAAATAACACAAAAAAGGGGCATGAATCGTATCTTTGCCCACTAATTTTTGGGTGAAAGCGTTTTTGCTGAATCATGCAACCATAAATTTCACTCATAAGTAAAAAAGATTGTCTGATTGATATGAGTTTTAAACTTAAGAAAAATTACAATAGTTTGATTATAAGTGATTTGTGTTGATATTTTTACATTTTTCATTCTACATTTTAAATTTTACAGTTACTTAAATGTCAAAAGTCTTAATTATTGGAGCAGGGGGTGTGGGAGGCGTAGTGGCGCATAAGTGTGCCATGAACTCTCAGGTATTTACCGACATCCTGTTGGCGAGCCGCACAAAGTCAAAATGTGATAAAATTGCCCAAGATATTCAGGAAATGCACGGGGTAACCATCAAAACGGCGTCGGTCGATGCCGATATTGTGGCGGAGCTGGTGGTGCTCATCAAGTCGTTTCAGCCCAAATTGGTGATCAACGTGGCCTTGCCTTACCAAGATTTAACCATCATGGATGCCTGCCTCGAAACGGGTGTTCATTACATGGATACCGCCAATTATGAGCCCAAAGATGTCGCAAAATTTGAATATAGCTGGCAGTGGGCCTACCAGGAGCGTTTCAAAGAAGCGGGTTTGATGGCCTTGTTGGGTTGTGGCTTCGACCCGGGCGTTACGCAGGTATTTACGGCTTTTGCCAATAAACATCAGTTTGATGAGATGCATTATCTCGACATCATCGACTGCAATGCGGGCAACCACGGCAAAGCTTTTGCCACCAATTTTAACCCCGAAATCAACATTCGTGAAATCACCCAACCGGGTCGGTATTGGGAAAATGGCGCTTGGGTAGAAATTCCTGCCATGAGCATTCACAAAGCCATTGACTATCCGGGCATTGGGCCCAAGGAAAGCTACGTGCTGTACCACGAAGAACTCGAATCGTTGGTGAAAAACTTCCCAACCCTCAAACGCGCTCGTTTCTGGATGACCTTCGGTCAGGCGTACCTGACGCACTTGGAAGTGCTGCAAAATGTGGGTATGACGAGCATTGCGCCCATCAAATTTCAGGGCATGGACATCGTGCCGCTGGAGTTTTTGAAAGCCGTATTGCCGCCACCAGAGTCATTGGGTGAAAACTACACAGGGCAGACTTCCATCGGTTGCCAAATCAAAGGAATCAAAGACGGACAGGATAAAACCTATTATGTATGGAACAACTGCGACCACGCCCAATGCTGGAAAGAGGTTCGGGCGCAGGCCGTTAGCTATACCACGGGTGTGCCGGCCATGATTGGAGCGATGCTGATGTTGACCAATGCCGAATGGATGAAAGCGGGTGTTTGGAATTGTGAAGAACTGAATCCCGATCCATTCATGGACTTGCTCAACCAACACGGCCTGCCGTGGAACGAACAAATCAACCAGCCGCTGCCGCACGAGTATTAGACCGTTCAAATGGAGTGATTTTAGCGTATAAATTTACGTAATAAACTCCTGTTTATATAAGTTGTAAAAATCCTCCTTAAAGATATATTAAGGAGGATTTTTTATGTTTTTAGGGGCGAGAGAGGATTCTTTACAAGCAACCGTTGCCATAATGTAAGACTTGCGATAGAAAAATCTTTTTAAAAAAAGACGATTAAGTATACTATTTGATACCTTTTTTTACCTTAAATGGCTAAAAATAGCGCTGGTGATAATTTGACTATATTTCTCTGTGTATTGATTTTAGGGTCTTTTAAGTAGTTATAGTTATAATTTAACTTATAATTTTTATATTTAAAGGCCGATAGAAAAAGTTTGAGGGAGAATGGCAAAAATATCCCTATTTGATAATTGATGTTTGTACTGTTAATTTGGAGCAATGGTAAAGTGGTTAAATAAAAAACTAGCTTAAGTCTTATATTTGAGTATGTCTTTTAGTGCTATTTTAGACAGTGTTAATCAGTCTTTTCATAGCAATTATGGGTAGATAGTAGAATCAAGAAATGCTCAGGTGGTTGGTGGATGGGTTGATTCTACTGATTTATATAAAGAAAATGCCTAAACCAACTAAAGTAACGTTAAATGTTGATTCAAACCGAACCCGAATCTGACGCGGTTTCCCTATTTTTTGAAGAATTACCTAAAGAAGAGATTCATCCAATCAACTATAAAGATGTGGTTGAATCGCTGAATTATGTTTATGATAGTCTGCTTGAGCCGTGGACTTTTGTGGTGGTTTTGGACCTCGACCGGCTTGAAATTCTTTATGCAAACGACAACTGTCTTCATCTGTTCGGGGAAGGTGGTAAGCTACTAACTTCTCAATACTTACCTTTTGCCTTTTTAAGGCCCGAAAGTCAGTCCTTATTTAAACGGGTCATTAGCCAATTTGAAAATATGGTTCAGGCAGTGTCTTCAAAACGGCGAAATTTTATAAAAACTCAATGGGTAGGAATGCGGCTCAAGCCACTCAACGGAAAACCTTGGGTGTCTTTTGCCACCCTCATGCCGCTTTCAGCCCGTATCGATGGCACACCCAATGTAGTATTGATGATTAACCAAAACATTTCGCACTTATACAACGCTAATTTTGTTTGGTTGCGCCAGTCATGTACACGTGTTTCTCAGTGCAATGCGCATTTTCATTCCCGCACGGGAGAAGTTTTCAATCACGATATTCTTTCAAAAAGAGAGTTGGAGGTTCTGAAACTGATTGCAAAAGGGTATAACTCACAGCGTATTGCCTCCGAACTGTCCATCAGTGTCAATACCGTCAGTAATCATCGAAAAAACATGATGGACCGCGTTGGGGTCAGCGATACCACTGCTCTTCTTCAAATTGCCCAATGGTGTGACCTTATCTAACAGACATACACTCGGCCTGCTTTGGAAAGAAGATGGTTTGTGAATTAAAATTATCTGGAAATTATATTCCTTACGGATGCTCGTATAAGTAGCTGCGTATAGTTGTTCGAATGATTATAATTTTCCAAAAACAACAAAGCATTTATTTCTTCCATAGAATTTATCAATGGCTTTTTCAGGTTGACACCATTCATCCTTTTTTGATTAAGAAATGACTTCCTTGTACTGCATTCGGTACAGATTGGCGTAGAACCCGCCCCGCTCTAGCAGTTCGTCGTGGGTTCCTTTTTCCTGAATTTCGCCTTTGTCGAGTACAATGATTTGACTCGCTTTCTGGATAGTGCTCAACCGGTGCGCAATCACGATGGCGGTGCGGCCTTTCATCAGTTTTTCAATGGCATTCTGAATCAACTCTTCGGTTTCGGTATCGACCGACGATGTTGCTTCGTCCAACACAATGATTTTTGGGTCATGGACCAAGGCCCGAACGAACGAGATTAATTGACGTTGCCCCACCGAAAGCGTAGCACCGCGCTCCATGACGTTGTAGTCATAACCATCAGGAAGCCGCTCTATGAACTCGTGCGCTCCCACCAACTGGGCGGCCTCGATGATGCGCGCACGACTAATGGACGTATTGCCGAGCGTAATGTTGTTGTGAATGGTGTCCGAAAATAAAAATACATCTTGCAACACCACGCCGATATTTTGGCGTAATGCGCCCAATTCGTAGTTGTGAATTTCGGTGCCATCCACCAAAATCTCACCTTTATTGATGTCATAAAAACGGCTCAGCAAATTAATGACCGACGATTTGCCCGCGCCAGTTGCCCCCACAAAAGCGATGGTTTCTCCTTCTTTGACATCAAATGAAATATCCTTTAGGACGTATTCTTCTTCGTTATAAGCAAACCAAACGTTTTTGAAAGAGACTTCTCCGCGCAGTGTTGCGGGGGCATAAGTACCGTTGTTGACCGTGAAATCGTCGCTGTCGAGTAGCTTTAAAATACGGTCGGTGCTTACAATACCCATCTGGAGGGTATTGAAACGGTCGGCCAACATGCGTATGGGCCTGAAAAACAGTCCAATAAAGATAATAAATGCTGTTACGGTGCCAAATGAGGCGTTGTAATGCATGATTTCGCGGGCTCCGTACCACACGACCAAACCCGTTGCGGCGGCAGCAATGACGTCGGCAACGGGATAGTAGACCGAATAGTACCAGATCGAACGGATGTTGGCGTCGCGGTGAATGGTATTGATTTTCTTGAATTTACGATATTCGGTTTTCTCCGCGCTGAAAATCTGCACAATGTTCATCCCTGTAAGGTGCTCTTGCACGAACGAGTTTAGGTTGGATACCGCCGTGCGCACTTCATTGAATGAATCCTTGATTTTTTCCTTGAAAATATACGTACTTATCAGCATGAAGGGCACGGTAGCAAGACTAATGAGCGACAGACGCCAATCGGTGTAAAACATGACCCCGATGATTAGGATTAACTGCAAAATATCGCCCGCCACGGCGGCCATACCGTCGCTAAACACGTCGGAGAGGGTTTCAACGTCGGAGACCGTCCGCGTGACCAAGCGGCCAATGGGCGTATTGTCGAAGAATTTTAGACGCAGGCTAAGAATTTTTTCGTACAGCTGAACCCGAATATCACGGATGATATTTTGCCCCAACCAACCCGCCAAATAGGTATTGGCAAACTGAATCACTGCCTGCACCAACAAAATGCCAATCATAATCAAAAGCATGACCACAAGCCCATTGTAATCACCCGTTGCGATTTGATTGTCAATGGTATAGCGAATCAATAACGGGCTTAATGGCGCTAAGAATGCGCTCAGTAGAATGATGGCAATAAGGAAATAAAATTGTTTTTGGTAAGGCTTAATGAAGGTGTAAAGACGGCGAAGGGTGGGCCAGTCAAATATTTTTCCGCTTTTTTTTTCTTCGTTCATGTTACGAAAAGGGATGATCTGTTTGTGAGTAACAGCAAAAAAAGAAAGAAAGTTGAATTTAGAATTAATTTTACTCAGATTTGAATCTTTCCTTAAATGTTATGATTAATGAGTGGAATTTGTGGTATTATTTACTTTGACGATAAACCTGTGGCGGATGAATTGGAAGGAATGACGCAACGCATTTCGCACCGAGGTTTGGATGGTATTACGTATTATAGATACAGACAGGTAGGGTTGGCGCACCTGATGCGACAGGTAACCTACGAATCAATCCACGAAAAACAGCCACTAAAAAATCAATTTGGTTGTGTGTGTGTGGCCGACGCGCGGATTGATAATCGCAATGAGCTTATTGCTCAGCTTGATTTAAAACCCTTTTATTGTCCAGTCATTACTGATTCGGAGTTGATTCTGGCGGCTTATGAGCGTTGGGGCGATGATTGTCTTTATCATTTGATTGGTGACTTTGCCTTTGCCATTTGGGACCCCCGTCGCCAAAAATTAGTAGCAGCTCGTGATCATTCGGGAATAAGGCCGTTTCATTATTATTTTAAGCCAGGAAAGTTTGTCGCTTTTGCGTCAGAAATTCAAGCGCTTTTTGCGATTCCGGAAGTGCCAAAAAAAATAAATGAGGAAAAGATTGTGCCTTATGTACTTTGGTTAACCGACTTCCGAGCCCATCAAGCTTCTACTTTTTATCAAGAGATTTTTAATTTGAAGCCCGCCCATTGGTTGGTAGCAGACAGCAGTGGGGTAGCAACGAAATTTTGCTGGGACCTTAATTTGGAACGTTTCAGCCATCTTAAAACGGACGAAGATTTTGTAGCCGCTCATCGCGAGATTTTCAACGAAGCTGTTAATTGCCGCATACGTACCTCCTTTGGCGTGGGCGGGGATATTAGCGGAGGTTTGGACTCTTCGTCCATAGCCTGTGCGGCTCTGCATACGCTTCAGGAAAGGCAACAGCCTTATTGGGGCTACAGTTGGGATTGCTCCAATGATAAAGATGCCAATGAGCGTGAATTTATTGACATAATGGTTGGGGTAAAGGGACTCAATCATCAATACATTAGGCCGACCCAAGTAAAGGAAATGGCAGTAGAAGGTTATTACAATAACCGGCCCGACTATTTTATCTCAGATGCCAATCATTATCTGCCTACCATGAAGGCAGCGCAGAAAAACGGGGTACGCACTTATTTGACGGGCGTGGAGGGAGACACCGTTTTGAGTTATGGTAAGGAAACCTTCTCCGCATTGCTTATGGAGGGTAAATGGGATGCCTTTCGGGTACATATTGAGCATATATTATATACCGGTACATTTAGAGAAAATGTCCCAAAATATGACAGAAATTTTAAGAGTCAAGCGGCTTTTATTGCCTTCCCGTACATTTATAAAGTGCTGATTCGAGCGTTGAGGATGGGTCATTTTTGGGCTTTTTTGCGCCATGTCAAACAATCTAAGCGCTACTTTAATATTCCTCCTTCATTAGTTTATATTTATGTAGGTCAAAAAATTTATACCAAATTGCTCAATCTTAAAAATAGGTATTGGAATAAAGAAACTTTTTTCTCTATTTTGCATGACAGGTACAATAAACAGTCTCCTATTCTCTTAAAAGAGTTTCATTTTGAAGATATTCCTAGAGAAAATAATGCCGACGTGATTGCGCATTTTAAACAGGCAACTTGTGGTGGCATTATTGATGTTCTGGGCAGTTATCACACCATTGGAATCTTAAATGGAATTGACATGGCCCATCCTTTTATGGATAAACGCCTCATAGAGTTTAGTCTGATTGTGCCCAATCATCTCCAATTTGGGGATGGAATTACGCGTAAAGTCCACCGATTGGCGGTAAATGGCCAAGTCCCTGACGCTATTCGTTGGCGATTAGATAAGGCAAATTTTACACCGTACATGCGCCGGTGTTTTTATGAAACGTTTACTGATCCTAAGGCCTTTATTCAGGAAAACAGGGATTTATTAAGTCCTTATGTAAATGTCGATTTGTCATTGAAATATGCTGAATATGCACGTACCGCTGATCTGAATTCTAAAAAAGGCTATGATGCCTTTTACCGAGCGGTTCGCGTAGTGTACTTAGCCATCTGGCTAAACCAAAACCAAATTAACAATAAAACAACGTAACAAAATGAAAAACAAATCCCTACTCAAATCAAAGAAAAAGTACGCTGCGCCTGTATTGAAACATTATGGAAGTGTTCAAAAATTAACGTTCGGAATGGGAAGCGGTGGAGGAGATGGCGGTTCTGCAATGATGCCTTTATAGTATAATAAAGAGAATTGCCAACGTTATTTGGCAATTCTCTTTATTTGATGTTTGTAGTTTTCCCTACCAATAATGACCACCACCGTCTCTTCCAAGCTTCCGCCGTTATATCATCGCTTTTTTCCGGATTTTATTGAAAACGAAATCCCTGCTGAAACCATTGCGACCTGCGATGATTGCGTATTTTGTCGACAGCCCCAAAATCCCTTCATTAATACCAAATGCTGTACCTATTATCCCCAAATGTCTAATTACCTCATTGGGGGTTTATTACAGGATTCAGGATGGACTGAGGGAAAAAAACGCATGAGTGCGTTGATAAAATCACGAAAAGGGGTTACTCCCTACGGCCTGATTCGCCCTAAAGGATATGATTTGTTGGATCAAGAGTTGCGCTCTTTGCACCCTACCGATACAGGTTGGACTCAGATGGAGGTCGAGGCGCTCCGGTGCCCCTTTTATGACAAAGGGCAGTGTACGGTATGGGCGTATAGAGAGCATTGTTGTTCTACCCATTTTTGTTTTTCAGTGGGAGGAAAAAAAGGAAAACAATTTTGGTCGCTATTAAATGACTACCTGATTTTGGTCGAAAAAGAATTGTCTAAGTATGCTTTGTATCAGTTGGGTTGGGAGGCTGATAAGCTATTGTTGGAGAAGCCTGATTGTCGAAACATATTAATAGACAATCCATTAGGTGAAATCAATGAGGAACATTATGCGGCACTTTGGGGAGTGTGGGCAGGTCGGGAAGAACAACTTTATGCGGCTTGTTACGAGATTATTTCTCAACTTGATTTAGATACTTTTGAACGCATCATGGGGGTAAATCACCAAATTTATTTGGCAAAATTGACGCTTTCCAAAACCCAGTTTCAAGTTCCTGACATCCCTGAATTTTTAATTTATAATCGCAAAATAGACACTGAGACCACAAAAGAGGGTGACATTCGTTATTTATCTTCAGGTACCCACGTGGTTGTTTCCCCATTGATCCATAAATTGGTTGATAAATTTGACGGAACTCGCACTTACCATAGCTTATCTTCCTTGTTTATTCCCTTCGGCATCGACTTTCAGAAAGACTATCTTTTGATGTTATATCTAAATAACATATTGATTAAGAAAGAGGCTTAGTAACCGAAAAACCGAGAAATGTAAAACTGAAAAACCGCAAAACTGTGAAATTGAAAACTACAAAACTGAAAAATGTATTGTAACGGCGTATCGTACAGGCAGGTTCTCAAACCAGTCTTGAAAGCCAGCATACGTTTGAAATAGGAATGCAGGAAATGACAGAGAGGAATTGTGCTTATCAGAAGTTTTGCTTTAATTTTATACATTACAATTACATTTTAACTGGGCTTATTGCCGTAATTATCTTAAGTCATGAATTTTGATGCAAATCAAACCTTTAAGCTTTCCCCCCGTCAGGTATCTTCTAGCCTTGACAATGAGACTATTATCTTGAATCATGATGCGGGGATTTATTATGATCTTAATGAGGTAGGAACCTTTATATGGGAGCAACTCCAACAAAAACCTTCAACACTTGCAGAACTTAAAAACGCTGTCTTGGAAGAATTTGAGGTAGAAGAGGCTACCTGCGAGAATGATATCAAGTCGCTCCTAATGCAATTGATGGATGAAAAACTGGTGGAGACGCTTTAAAAAATGGCTTGCTCTTCCGAACTCGGATAAGTGGCTTCTGCTTCAGGCCACAGCCGCTATATTATTGATAAAATTAGGCCTTAAGCTGTTGTCTTTCAAAACTTTCAAAACCGTTTATGCGCATTGCATTGCAAACCCCGCTGCCAAAAACTACCCAACATCATACATACAACAGTTGGTTTGGAGCATAAGTGCGGTTAGCTCAGCGCTTCCGTTATCTATATTGTGTCTTCCTCAAGCATTGGCGGTAAAATTTTTTTTACGGGGCGATGACTGCTTTGTTTTGAAAATCGGTGTGGCTAATCCGGTGCAACAATTCAGTGCCCATGCGTGGGTTGAAAAAGAAGGGAAAATTGTCATTGGCGACGTGCCGAACGTGAGTTACGTCCCGCTGTGGGATTGGAATTAAACATAATTATCAACACAAATTGAAAAGGGTGAAGTATAAGGTGAGTCTAGATTTATTCTAAACTTGCAACCCATTTTTCACTAGTTACAAACCAATTGCACAATGCTTTTTCGGGCGTATGATTTGACCATTGATTCAGATATAGATCTTCAGTTGCCTGCGGCAAAAGGGGAAGTAGATATTGTGTTGAAAGAAGCGCAGTTCACCTTGCCAAAATTGCATCAAACCTTGATTTATAGAAAAGGAGTACGCGCCCAATTTGGTGAAAATGACACGTGTATATTCCTGCATTGGCCAGAATTGGCTAATTTTAAAATGACAGGCGGAAGGGTGTTGGAATATGAAAAATTGACGGATGATGAAGATGTATTCAGACTTTTTGCCCTCAGCGAAGCCCTGGGAATGGTGTTGTTTCAGCGGAATCTTTTTTTGTTACACGGAAGCGCAGTGCAGGTAGGTGCCAAGGCAACCGTATTTATTGGCCGCCCGGGTGCGGGAAAATCAACTACTTTGTCGGCATTTGCACAGCTGGAACACGCTATTTTGAGCGATGACCTTACCGCGATATGGTTTGATGCCGCTGGCCAGCCTTTTGTACTTCCGGGTTTTCCACAGGTAAAGATTTGGGAAAGTGCGGTAGACAATCTGGGGTTTGATAAAAACCTTTTACAACCGGCCTTTGAGGGGCATAATAAATTTTTGTATCAGCAGCCGTTGTCTGTTTTTCCTACCACACTCGTTCCTCTTCATCAAATTATTATTTTACAACGCCCTTATTCCCAAAAAGTAGGTAAGCTAAAACTGATTGAAAGCCCGATTGAATTGTTTCGCCACTTTCCTTTGCCGCCCCAGCTGTTGAAAGGGGCGGCATTACAGCGCCATTTTGAGGATTGTATTCGCCTGGTCAAAGCGGTGAATATCCTAAAAATGCGCCGACCTCGTAATTTTTATCTTTTGAAAAAGTGGGTAAAACAACAGGTGGCCTCCGCTGGAGAATAGATGGCTGAGTCTCTAAATTGTGTTTGATTGTGGAGTAATATGCAGGCTAAATTGTCGTAAATAGGCATATATTATTAACTTGCTGCAATATCAAAGAACGATTGCAGAAAAGTGAATACGAGAATATTTATTCGGTTTTTTTTTCTGGGAATAGGCATACAGCACTTGATGGCCCAAGTTCTCCCTTACACCAATGACTGGATTCGTTATGAACAGCCCTACTTCAAAATTACGGTAAAGCAAGAAGGGGTATACCGAATCAGTGTTGACCAATTGCGCAAAGCGGGTTTTCCAGTTGCGTCCGCACCAGCAGAGCAGTTGTCCTTATTTTATCGGGGAGAAGAAATCGCGGTTCGGGTAACTGGCGTTACTAATGGTAAATTAACGGAAAGTAGTTACGTCGAATTTTTCTCTCAAGCAAACACTGGAGTTCAGGACAGTCTAGTTTACCGACCTTACTCGGCCCGCCCGCCAACGACGGTGAGCCTTTACAGTGACGAAAGCACCTATTTCCTGACTGTTGTTCCTAATCATAAAGGTAAACGAGTAGAGGAGATTGGCTATCAGGCCAGCGCTGCCGCCCCCGAAGCCTTTCATTTAGAACGAGAGGTAAAACAGTACAAAGACGAATGGTCGTTCAATAATAACAATGGCTTGGTGCCTTTTTTACAGCAAAGCTATTACGAAAAAGGCGAAGGATGGACGGGCAAAATGATTCGACGCGACTCATTGGCCCAGGTGATGATTGCACTCACCAATCGGGTGGCATCTTCTAGTTATCCCATTCAACTCACCGCCCTGTTGAACGGTCGCTATGAGTCATTTCATTTGATCAATGTCTCGGTGGGCCAACGCACATTTTCAACCCTTGATTTTTTTGGATTCAATCATCAATCCGTCAAAACCACGGTTGCTGAAAATGAGCTAAATGCAGGGGATATGTTTGCGCTCAGAATGAAATCGAATTTGAACAATCAATACGAGTTCTACTCTCTCACGAAATACGAAGTCGTTTATCCTCAGCGATTTGAAATGACCGACCGTGCTTCAAAATATTTTTATCTGCTCCCTAATCCTGCCAACCAGTCAACGGTAGCCATTGCAGGGATGCCCTCATCGGTTACCCCGATTGTCTATGATGTAACCCAACCTATGAACCCGCGAGTGCTTGAAAGTAGATGGTCTAACGGGCGTTGGCAGGCCGTTGTGCTGGGCACGGCACAATCCCGAACATTGTTTGTGACAACAGTTGTTCAATCGGTTGAGTCTTTTAAAAAAGTAAACTTTACCCCTTACCCCACGGAGGTTGATTATGTTATCGTTACCCATAAAACCCTTGAAAACGCTGCCCACGCCTATGCCGATTACCGCAAATCTGCCGAAGGAGGAGGTCATCAAGTACTGGTTGCCGATATTGAACAACTCTACGATCAATTTAATTATGGTGAGCGCGGGCCATTGGGCATTCGGAATTTCCTCAATTATCAACTCCAGTCGGGCAAAAAAGCCCCTTACTTATTGCTCATCGGCAATGGGGTCAGCTTTCCGGATGTTCTTAAAACTTGGCAGGACCGTGATTTTGTTCCTACATTCGGTTATCCAGGTTCGGATGTGTTGTTGTCGGCGGGATTGGGTGGAGCACACCAAAATACGCCTGCGTTCAGAACGGGTCGTATAAGCGCTTCCACCCCTCAGCAGGTTTTGGCGTATTTGAATAAAGTAAAGGAATTTGAAAAAGCGCCGCCTGCCCTGAATGCAAAAAAAATCTTACACCTGAGTGGTGGTAAATCAGCGGAAGAAATACAACAATTAAAAGGAATTTTGGCCGATTTAGAGCCATTGGTGGAAAAATCATCATTGGGCGGCAAGGTGGGAGTATATACAAAACGCACTACCGAATCCGTAGAGAATCTTTCCATTGCCGATCAGGTCAACAAGGGGGTGGGTATGGTTACGTTTATGGGGCACGCGTCGCCTACGGTGCCCGACCTCAACATTGGCTACGCCTCCGACCCCACCACCCAATTGGCCAATAGAGGTCGGTACCCGTTTATGTATTTCAATGGCTGCGGGGTCGGGAATGTCTTTTATCGGTACGAAACCTTAGCGGCTGATTGGCTGCTGACGCCCGAAAAAGGTTCAATTGGCGTGCTTTCCAATTCTTTTTGGAGTTATCCTTCCATTTCGGCGCATTACCTGAAAGAACTTTATTCGGCCATGTTTGACCAAGAAGCAACCTTGGGGAAGCCCATCGGTGAAATTTTGCAGAAAGTGAGTAACACCATTGCCACCACCAAAGAGAACGAATTTGACATTGCCAATGTGCATCAACTCATTCTTTTGGGCGACCCAGCGGTGGTGTTATTTAAAATCAATAAGCCTGATTATGCCGTTGAAACGAAGGGGGTGTTTGTTCAAAGCCAAAAATCGTTTTCGCAGTCAGATTCGGTGCAGGTGGGCGTTATCATTACCAATTCGGGAAAAGTAGATGAACGGCTGAAGAGTTTTACCATCAGACTTAGCCTAACCGAAACCAACGGCACGGTTTCCTCCAGAATGTTTTCGGTAAAGGCTCCGACTCAAAAAGACACGCTGTTTTTGAGCATTAAAAAGAACGCTGGCTTCAGCAATATAAAAGTATTTCTGGATGCGACACAGCAAATTGAAGAATTGAACGAGCAAAACAACGAAGCACAATTGATGCTAAACTGGCCACTGGTAGAACCGCTCACGCGCTACCCTGCATACACCACAACTGACCGTGTTAATCCTGTCATGGAGGTGACCGTTGATGGTAAAGTGATTCAGAATGGGGCACTTGTGTCTTCAATGCCTGTTTTTAACGTTTTGCTTTTTGATGATAATCCGTGGGAATTAGACACCAATTTGGTACAATTATACCTCAAATCCTGCGACTCCTGTGCGTTCAAATTACTGACCAATGGGTTATTTGAGTTGAAAACACTCCGAAATCTAGCTGTTCAGTTCAAGCCGGGGGTATTGGCGGCTGGGAAGTATGAATTATTGGTGCAGGCAAGGGATGTGAATGGAAATGGTGCGGGAATTCCGTACCGTGTTCAATTCCGCATTGGGGAGGTGCAAAAGCGACTTAACATCGTCGTAGCGCCCAATCCCTCAAGGGGTTATGCACGATTTATGTATGAGTTGAGCGGAGCGGTGGCAGAGGGTGTTTTGACGATTTATTCCGAAGAAGGGAAAAAAGTTAAGGAGGTGAAATTCGATGCCCAACTGGGTGAAAACGAGTTGTACTGGACCGACCCGCCTGCTTCTGGAACATACATATATCGTTGCAGAATTGGAGAAAAAATAGCCACGGGAAAGTTCATTATTGACTAACGCAGCGGGCGTTATTCTTTGCCGTATGCGTTGATTTTTAGGATTTTTTGGTGGCCAAATTCAATGATACCTTTCCCTAGGCAATCGACGTTTTGACAGTATTGTAGGCTGGTACTTTCTTTATAAATCAGCCCGACGTTTGGTGCGTAGCGTTCTGTGAAGTTAATCAAAGAAACCAAGCTTGAATCTTTTTGTTGAACAATCTCCAAATTGGTAGAGAATGTGAGGGAATTAATACTAAAAGGCAGATTGGTGAAACGAGCTTCACAGGTTTGGGGCGGTAGGGTATTGTATTGGTTTGCGTTCCACGTAAGACCGTCGAAAAGCGGAAAAATCATTTTTAAGAGGGGACGATTATTTTCGATTTTTACGGCGCGGTCGGGCAAGAGGTAGGCCGTCCACACTGAGTCTAGTGACCAATTTTGGTCGACAGTGTTTCTTCTAAAACGGTTGATTTGATATTGCCCCGTTGTCCCCTTAAGTTCGGAGCCGCAAACTTCTTTCAGAAAATAAGTGATTTTTACAGGGGGCTTGCTCAGCGCATAGGACGTTTCCTGCACTTCGTACTCTACAAATCGCCCAGTTTCCAAAGGGAAAAAGCGGTAATCAGATTCTTTGGGAGTTGGCCCAGAAGAGGTACATCCTGCCAATAGCGCCAATTCAATAAGTAACCAATAATTTTTTGTCACGATTTATAAGGGAGATAACCATTTACCCAAATATAGTATGCAGTTAAATACGCTTTACATTTTGATGAAAATCGTTCTTAAACGGTCGTCATCATAGTAGTAGGTTTGTTGAAATAAATTATTTGAGGAGGAGTTTTAGCTGAAAATGGTAATTTTACGCTTATTAAGGGTATACATTTTATTCCTTGACACAAAAAAATGAATGTGTCGATCTGAAATTCAATCCGTGGAATCGAGTGTATTGCTTAGATTTACAGTACACGAAAGCAATAAAACGTAAGTTGACATGAATATTGATTTATCGCAAACTTTTAAACTCACACACAATCAAGTATCATCGAGTCTTGATAATGAGACGATTATCCTAAATCACGATGCGGGGGTATATTATGGACTTGATGAAGTAGGCACTCTGATTTGGGAGCAGTTGCAACAGAAACCCACCACCGTTGAAGAGTTGAAAAAAGCGGTTTTAGCCGAATTTGAAATTGATGAAGCCACGTGTGAAAACGATATAAAAACGCTTTTGAAGGAATTAATGGACGAAAAACTCGTGGAAATAGTTTAGGCATACTGGGAGTTTCCTTTTTGTATTTAATTCTTTAATTGATTCCTTGATGCTTTTTCGCGCGTATACATTAACCATTGATTCCGATATTGATCTACAATTGCCCAAGGGTGAAGGTAAAGCCGATATTATCATTGAAAAGGCCCGATTTTCTGCGGGAAAGCAATTTCAAACGCAAATTTATCGAAAAGGGGTACGGGCAAAATTTGGTGGTGTAGGCAACACAACGATGCTAGACTGGGAAGGGATTGCGCGCTTCAAAGCCCTGTTAGGAAATCGGTTAGAGTATGAAAAAATGACCAATGATGAAGGCGTTTTTCGGCTTTTTGCGTTGAGCGAAGCTTTGGGAATGGTGTTGTTTCAACGTAATCTTTTTTTGCTTCATGGAAGCGCCGTCAAAATAGGAGAGCAGGCAACGATTTTTATCGGGCGGCCAGGAGCAGGCAAATCAACGACGGTGTCGGCGTTTGCGCAGCGGGATTATCCAATATTGAGTGATGATTTGACCGCCGTTTGGTTCGATGAAAAAGGAAACCCCTACGTACTACCCGCGTTTCCGGAGCTTAAGATTTGGGAAAATACGGTGAATAACTTAGGGTTTGATAAAACTCAATTGCAACCCGCTTTTGAGGGGCATAATAAATTTTTGTATCAACAACCGATTGCTAATTTCCCCCGCGACCCTGTGCCGCTTCAACAAATCATTATTTTGCAACGGCCTTATTCCAAACAAGCGGGAGCGGTAAAGTTAACACAGTCGCCCGTGGAGTTGTTTCCACATTTTCCGCTTCCGTCGCGGTTGTTAGAGGGGAATTCCCTACAGCGCCATTTTGAAGATTGTATTCGACTCAGAAGAGCCGTTCCTATCGTGAAAGTACCGCGCCCGAAAAACTTTACGTTGCTGAAACGGTGGGTTGAGCAGTGGCCTATGTCTTTTTAATTTTCAAACGCTTGGAGTTGCTGTTCAACAAAAGCAATTTCATCATCTACCCCCACGTTTGTTCTTATTTTTTGCAGTTTTTTTAGCAAGTTTTCCAGAAATAGTTTGTGGGCTGCAGAGTTGGGTTGCAGCGGGCGGTGCGCCATTTCTTGCTTTAGTTTCTGCCATTCTCTGACAAATTGTTTGAGAGAATCATCAAAATAGGTTTCTGAAAACCGTTGAAAAATATATTGCTCCGCAGTTTCGTTGGGGTGAATAAGGTCGGGCTTATAAAAGCGATAATCGCGCAGGTCATCTAGCAAAAGTTCGTATGCGGGAAAGTAATGGACATTCTCCACAGTCTCGCTTAGTTCATGACAAGCAACCCTCAAAATGGATTTACTAACGGCATTGAGCGGCAAGGTGTCGCGGGTGTGCCGTACGGGGCTGACGGTCAAGATAACCGCTATGGAAGGATTTTCTGAACGGAGTAATGAGCAAATACCCCTGAAATCTTCTACAATGGCCTCTATAGATAAAAGCTCGCGCCTAAACTGTTTGTTGGGCACTTTGTGGCAATTGGCAACGATACATTGGGTGGCTATCTGCCGATAAACATACGCCGTTCCGAAGGTAATAATCAACCACTTAGTATTCAAGAGCCACTCCCGTACCCGATGCAACTGATGAGTCAACTGCGTAGTAAGGGCTTCTTTAGTGGGAGCCCAGCACGAAGAGTGAAAGTCATAATGAAACCAAATGCCCTGATTTTCAACGTATAAATTTTCGTCGGTAAGTTGCCGGTTGATTGACTGCCGAAGAAGTTTTGTGATGGAAAGCGGGTTAAAAATAGTCCCGAAGGGGTTAGCCAGGGTAGGGACTTTATTATCAACCAATTTTTGTCCAATCACTTCCGCAAAACACGACCCTACCGTCAAAATGGGCGTTTGAAGGATGATTTTTTCGTTACTTTGAGCAAGAAAAATTTCGGTTCGAAAATGCACAGAAAGAGTTGTATAAAGAACGTGTGGCGTTGATTTAATGTATTTTCAAATTTAAGAATATAGCGTTCATTATCAAAATGAATATAGAGTTTTAAAAAACGCATCAATGACCTAATTTTTTCCTTCGAAATGGTACAACATAACCCTTCCAAAGGGCATCGTCTCTCTTCATTAAATGTCGTTATTTACTTTTTGGAATCATTTTTTATTGCTTTTTGCTCATTTTTGGCATACTTTTCGTTATATCCACAACACTACATTGAGACTGCGGTATATGAAATTAAGGACATTGATTACACTTTTATTTATTGAAGTATTTTCTCAACGGGTTTTTGCTCAGGAGTTTATCGGTCAGCACAGTAGCAACTACGCGGGTATCAACCGGGCAACCTTCAATCCTTCGTCAATCGCAGGGACGCGCTATCGGTACCACATCAATCTGGTGTCTTTTAATGCGACCATCACCAATCGCTACTTTAAATATTTTCGGACGGATGCACTCTTTCATCCTTTCAGGAATGCCTACGCCGAAAAAGACATGTACGGCAAATCCAAACTGACTGGTACGCAAACACAAGGCGAAAATATCAACGTAACTGCCGAACTCAGAACACCGTCGGGCTACGTGGGTTTGGGGAAAAACAATTGGCTTGTCGTGGGTTTTCAGTCACGTATGAGAGGTTTTGTGCAAGGGTCAGGGGTTCCGCCTGTGATTTTTGATAGCTATAAAAACCGCCTTGACGATGGCCTTACCAAGGCTTCTACGGGGAGTTTCAAGGATTTTACGTTTAATCAACACTCTTTTTTTGAAACGGGACTGACCTTTGCAGCCATGCCCATACGAATAGAGGGGCTGATTCGGGTCAAAGTGGGAGCGACCATCAAACGCCTTTCGGGCGCCAGAAACGTGTACCTCAACCTCAAGAGCGCCAATTATCAAGTTCGTCCCCTGAATCAGGAAGAATATGTACTTGATTTATCGAATGTAAATTATGAATACGGCTACACTCAACCCGTAAAAGCCTTTGGGCTAGGTAGTTTGTTTTCGGCTGATTATGGCTCGGGTACGGCGCTTGATTTGGGCGCTACGGTAGAGCTAGGGCGCATCAGAAACCATTCTCAAGACCGGGCCAATTACATTTTGCGCGTCGGGGCGGCGATTACGGATGCGGGCAAAATCAGTTACCCAAGTACGGGAAAACAATACAGCGGCACGCTCAATAAGCTGACTATCAATCAGGAACAAATTATTGATTTGGGGAATAACTCGGTCAAAAACCTAGAAACAATCTTTGGGAAGTCTGATTCACGCGACTATGGCTATGAAACACAGCTTCCGCGTACCATCAACATAGATGCTGACGTACAGTTTGCGAAGTCGTTTTTTGTGAATGCCACTTGGATAAAACCGACCAATACGGGTGCATTGCCAACGTATATTTTTCAACCTGAGCTATTCTCGTTGACCCCGCGTTTTGAAGGGGAAGATGTTGAATTTACCCTGCCAGTTACGTGGATAAACGGCAATCAAAATCCAACAATTGGGTTTTCGGTACGTTTTGGGCCTGCCTATATTGGTTTCAGTAATTTTGGCGCGCTCGTCAGCCGAAGCGTACAGCCTCGCGGCACACTTGCCTATTTTGGGGTTCAATTATGGAAGTTGAACGAAAAAGCTCTCACCAAAAGAAGAAAAAGATAGCTGCTACGCTTAACCTCCTGCTTTTTTTGCTTTGTAGCCTTTGGCCAACAGCCACGTCAGAATCTTGTCTCTGAAATCTCCCTGAATTAAAATTTCGCGGTCTTTGGCCGTGCCGCCCGTGCCGCAGAGGGTTTTGAGCTGTTTGGCCAAATCCTCCATGTCGCCCGTTTTTCCCGTCCATCCTTTGATGGCCGTCACTACTTTTCCGCCGCCTTTGCGCTCAAGCCATACTTTAAGTTCCTGCTGGTTGGGCGTGGGTGTCTCGGCATCTTCGTCCGAATCGTCGTCGTTGTATTGGAAGCTGGGGTCGGTGGAATAAACGATGCCGCTGCGTTGCTTTTTTGACATACTTCTGCTATTTGATGCCCCGAAAATGCAGCTTTTTAGACGTTTTCGCAAACATTACGTTTCAAATCATCATTTGAGACGTGTCAAATCATGTTTTGAAGCATAGAAGGTTTGGCCTTGCTCCACTTTTGCATCATCAATCGCAACGGAGCAATTGACTAACCATCTTACAAACCATGAAAAAGTTACTGCCAGCATTCATCATCAGTTTGGGATTCGTCACTACGTCGTGCCGGACGCTCACTTCTACCACCACTATTAAAGCGCAGGACAGTTTTGTATTGGGTAACAACGAACACGGCAAGTTTTCGGTCAAACTAAAAAATGTATCGGCCAACGAGGTACAACTTTGGAAAGCACCGATTGGCGGCGGGCAGCATTCGCCCGTAACCGTAAAACCTAACGAAACCATTAAGACAAAACTGGACAAAAACACCGCGTTGCGCATCGAAAACAAATCCAACGAACAAGTTGCGGTTGAGCTTTTGGTAAAAGGTGATACGGGGCTTTCGATGGGTTACAAAAAGTAATCTTAGTTCTAAAAACACAACCAGTATTATGGTGGATTTTGCACGGTTACAGCCCTAAACATCCTTTTTTGTTACGAAGAATTGCCTGTAATCAACTTATTATCAATTGTATAAAGATAAAACTTATGAAAAAGATAGTATTTGTAAGTGTGTTTTTTAGTCTCCTTGGCTTACTGGTTCAAGCCCAACGCGGGCCGTTAAAGGGCACGGGCAAAGTCGTTCAGAAGAGTTACGACATTCGGGATTTTGACAAGATTAATCTGGAAGATTTGGATGGAAAGATTGAAGTGGAAATCGGCAAAACGTTCTCGATAAAAATCGAAATTGATGAAAACTTAGAGCCGTTGTTGTATGTCGGTAAAGAAGGAAAAGAGGGCGTGTTGACGATTGGTTTGAAAGGAAATGCCAGCAATAAACTCTACGTGGAAGATACACGCATAAAAGTGAAGGTGACCATGCCCGAAGCCTCTGTGATTCAGCACCGTGGCAACAGCAGTATGCACGTTGCGGGTATTGTAGGGCGGTATTTTAGGTTAGAAAATAGTGGCAATGGTAACGCCACCCTCCAAGGAAATATTGACGAACTCGACATTAAAAAGGACGGAAATGGCGATGTTAACGCCCAAAAACTAATTGCCAAAACTGCCAAGGTAAAATCTTACGGCAACGGAAATGTGGACGTACATGCGCAAATATCGCTCACGGCGCATGGCTCGGGCAACGGAAATGTAGGTCAGTTTGGGCCTGGCAAAGTAGAACACATCTCTGGAATAATGGGCAATGGCTCTGTTAGGATTAAACATTAAACAAACAGTACGCCAAGCAGGTTGTAGAAAAAGCACATTTTCTCTATGTCAATCTATCAAACGCCTTTACAATTCGGATACTTTTTAGGGTTACTATTTGCGGTTTTACTGTGGTTTCGTGGTTGGCAGGAAGAGCGGCTTTCCGATAAATTTTTAGGATGGGTCATGTTCTTTCTCGCCATGGAGATTCAGGATTACACGTTTGGTTTTTCGGGAATCAATATCCTTTGGGAAAAATTTGACGGGTTTCCCCGATACTTTCATCTGGCTTTTGCGCCTACCATTTACTTCTACCTTAAAGCCCAAATCAACCGTCATTTTCGGTTTAAAGCCGCACATTTGTGGCATTATTCGTTTTATGCCGTTTACTTTCTGGTTAATTTCGTGGTTTTTGTGCAGGGAAAAAAAACGATTGACACCTTTCGAAGTTCGGAATTGGCGTATTGGTTGGGTTGGCTGGAGAGCATTGCCATTTGGGGTTCTTATATTTACTATTTTTATCAATCGCTGTGGCTCTACAAAGAATACCGCCGCTGGGTCGAAACCCAGTTTTCCGACACAGAAACCATCAGTTTTGTGTGGATTCGTAATTTTATTTACCTCATCATTGCGGGAGAAGTGTTTAAGCTGAGCTGGTCTATTGCCGATTGGGCCTTGGGCGATTTGCCCTTTGAGCAGGATTGGTGGTGGCATTTGTTCACGGTGGTAATCATCGCCTATGTGGGCATAAAAGGATACGCCCAGCATCAGCCTATCAAACTCATCTTTAAAGATAATAAAGTGGAGGCCATTGGATTATCGTTGGTGGGGGAGCCTGCCAACCCGCCCGCTCATCCACCATCTGGGTCGACCAATGATTATTCGGAGTGGAAACCGAAAATTGAGCAGTTGTTTAAAGAACAAAAGCTGTACCTCGAACCTGAACTTTCGTTGAGCGATTTGGCCACTAAACTCAAAACCAATACCTCGATGCTTTCGGCGGCCATTAATCAAAACTTTGGCAAAAACTTCAATGATTTTGTGAATGAATACCGCGTTGAAGAAGTCAAACGCCAACTCAAAAACCCCTCCAACGCACACTTATCGCTGTTGGGGGTAGCGATGGAATGCGGGTTCAATTCCAAATCGACTTTCAACCGGGCGTTTAAGAAATTTACGGGGCAATCACCGAAAGAGTTTGTGTAGTTGTGGGGGTGTGAGAACAAAAGACCCCGCGTTTTCGTTAAAAATGCATAACCACTTTTTGTGATGTCTTCAATTCCCGTTATCAAACCTACCAAAATCGGCCAAAAAGGACTTTGGATAGCCTTCACAGTCCTGTTGTTATGGTTTGGAAGTTTGGTTTTTTTGCTCCACTATCCTCTTGATTTTCGCGACCCGTTAGTGTATGTCTTTGTGTTGCTGCAAATGCACCTTTATACGGGGGTGTTTATCACCGCTCATGATTCCATTCATGGTGTGGTGGCTCCTCACAATAAGCGATTGAACTATGTGATAGGCTTTCTAAGTGCCTCATTGTTTGCGTTTAACAATTACAAACAACTCTCATCCAAGCATCATTTACATCATCGCCACGCTGCTACGCCCGACGACCCCGATTATCATGACGGGCATCCCAATTTCTTTTTGTGGTTTTTTGCTTTTGCCAAAGAATACGTTTCAGTGTTGCAAGTGCTGTTGATGGCCGTGACATACAACATTTTGAAACTGTGGTTTCCGTGGGAAAACCTGGTGGTTTTTTGGATGATTCCTGCGGTGTTGAGCACCTTTCAGTTGTTTTATTTCGGTACCTATTTGCCCCATCGCGGCGAGCATCACAATCCACCGCTCAATGCGCGCAGTCAATCGCTTAATCACGTCAAAGCGTTTTTGAGTTGTTATTTTTTTGGCTACCATTTGGAGCATCATGCCTATCCTTACCTGCCGTGGTGGCAATTGCCGAAGGCGCGGGAGCGCATGGCAGATGCGGATAAGTAATACTATATTTGTCACCCTGAACAGCGCTGCAATAAGCAAATAATAGGCATCTTCAGGGAAATAAGTATGCTGAATCGCATTGTCTTGGTTTTTCAGTTCCTGCTCATTTGTGCGGTAGTTTATCTCAAGCTCCGCGCTGATTCAGCCTATTTTCTGACTCCCGATTCTCATTTTTATCTTGAGGCGGCTCAAAACTTGCTCAATGGCAAGGGCTACGTCATAACGTTTGAAGGAAAAGAAACTTTCTGCGCTATATGGCCGATTGGCTATTCTGCGCTGATTGCAACGGTGGCTTTTCTGGCTCCTTTTTCGATAGAAATTGCGTCTAAAATTGTGAATCTTCTCGCATTAGCGGGGTGCTTTTGGTTGATTCAGCGTCGTTTTCGGGACAAAGCGTGGTTTGTGTCGTTAGGGTTCTCGGCGTCGTCGTTGATTCAATTATACACAAATACGTGGTCCGAAACGCTGTTTATTTTATTCGTTTTGGGTTTTTGCGTGTTTTTTTCTCCAACAGACCGCGTAAGTCAATGGCAAAAAAAAGGTAGCGTGATTTTTGCTGTGGCCGCCTTTTTTACGCGTTATGCTGGTATTTTTCTGCTGATTCCATTGGTGCTTCGCCGTCAATACAAGGCGGTTTTCTATTTTGTGGTATGGATGGTTGGGTATTTATTCTTCAATTTTTACCACACAGATACTTACACGGGCGGACATGGATTTTGGCCCACGGAGCCTTTCAATCAACGGCTTGGGCGGGGAATGCGCGGTTTGGGAGAGGAATTACTGTTTTTTGCGGTACGTGATTGGGACCTAAAAAACCTTGGCTTGAATGATTCGGTCAAGTGGTTTATTTATGGCATTGCCTTGTTGCAATGGGTGCTTATTGGGATGATTGTGAGGCACTTAATATATTTTTTACGACTGACGAAAAAGATAAAAATCAATGCGGACAACATGACCAAGTTCATGCTGCAAGAGCCCTTTTTTTTAGTGGCCTTGGCTTATTTGCTTTTTACGATAAGCATTTATCTCACAGATGCCTCCATCGAAAGCCTATATTTCAGGCGGTTGGCTCCTTCTTCATTGCTGTTTACGTTGGGCATTTTGGCGCGGGTATCTCAACAAAAACAACTTTTTGAGCGTACCAAGTGGCTTTTTGTCGCTTTCTTTGCGTTATCAATCATTCATTCAATCCCAAAAATAGGAGTGGGTATTTAGTACTATGAGATTTTCTCACTCCTCACTACTAAAAAATGTCCTCACACCACGTTGTTCGCGAAAAGCAGGAACCAGCCCTTTTGATTGCCAACGGCGAGGGCTGTAGTTTTGAATTGATGGGACAATTGCTCGAATGGTCGCCGTTTGTGGTCGTGCTCGACCACGCCATTCATCGGGTATTGGATTTGGGAATAAAGGTGGATGTCCTGTTGGGTGATTTTGACCACAATGTTGACATTGATGAAATTGCCTCCCGACATTATCCGCTCGAAATTGTTCATGCACCCGACCAAGACAAAACGGACTTGGAAAAAGGCATTGAATTTTTGATAGAACGGGGATTCCCAGCCGTAAACATTGTGTGGGCAACGGGCCGCCGCGCTGACCATAGTCTGACAAATATGACGAACATTGTGCGCTACAAAGACCAAATCAAAATCGTGATGCTGGACGATTACTCCAAGATTTTTCCGTTGGTCGGGACCTTTGAAAAATGGTACGTAAAAGGCACGCCCATTTCGCTCGTGCCCGTCGGAATGGTGGAAGGAATCCAAACGGAAGGCTTAAAATACAACCTTCAAGGAGATTATTTGCGGCTCGGCTATCGGAGCGGCAACAGCAACGAAGCAGCGGAAGATGGGTTTGTGAAAATCTCGGCGAGTGCAGGAGATCTGTTGATTATGGAGTGTTGGGATTGATAATTTAGGGTTTTTTGGGTAAAGTCAATTAAAAAATGGAAATATGTTTAATATCGAACCAATACATAAGATTGAAATCGTTTGGGAAGGGCCTTTGACAATAAAAGACGCTAAAGAAAAAAAAGATTTCAAATTCGATTACGGCCTCTACCAAATCTACGGTACTCATCCTGTTTATGGAGCAAATTCTCTTTTGTATATTGGAAAAAGTGATCGAAACGTTTTTAGATACAGAATGGAAAGCCACGAACGTGATTGGATACCTGATGTGCCTTCTGACGTCACCATTTATCTAGGGTATTTTGCAGGAGAATCGGATATATCTCCTGCTGATGAAGATTGGAGTAGGGATATAAACTATGCTGAACGACTGCTTATCTATTGCTGTCAGCCGAGTTTTAATGTAAGGGAGAAATACTTGAAACCGAACTTTGAAAATGAAATTATAGTGCTAAATTTTGGAAAAAGGCATCAATTACCTGCTGTATTTTCTTCTTTGATTTTGCATGATGAAAAAAAAAGATTGAAAAGATGGGCTTGGTCAGAAAAAATAATACCTACAGCCTCTGACGACAGTATTTGATTTGGGCACGTTAAGATTTTAGTAACTTTGAAAAAATAATCAGGGAGCATGACAGCGTTGGATACACCCCGAAAAATACGAAAAGCACCGAAAAAAGTGCCAGAGAACTTGATTTATGAAATCATGGATGGAAAGCCTGTGTATTATAAAGGTTATCGTCAAGTACTGTCGGGTGAAAAATCTATCGTAGAAATTATGGGGTCAAGTAGTTTACAGGCACTGATTGTGTTCTATTTGTCGGCATTTATCGGCAAGTTTATTGATGAAGAAATGTATACTGTTTTGATTAATGAAGCAGGTTTGCACATTGACCACAAAAATAACTTAGCTAACGATATTGCAATTTTTGAACAGACGGTTTTGACGCCCGATAAAATTTCACGAAAGTACGCAAGTGTACCTCCAAAAATTGCTTTGGAGATAGATATTGATGCCGATGTTGAATCGATGACCGAAACGGGATATATTTATAAGAAGACACAAAAAATGTTGGACTTCGGGACTCAAAAAGTGTTTTGGATTCTTACGGAAGCACAAGTAGTTATGATTGCAACTCCAGAGCGTATCGAAACCCTTCATTGGAATCAAGAGATTGAGCTAATGGAAGACAATAAATTCAATATTGGTGCTTATTTGAGCAAAAAAGGGGTAATTGTAAATTAATATTGAAGGAAAACCATGTCTACAATCACTCGCATTGAAGTCTATAAATTTAATATTCCGCTTCAGGCTCCCGTCACGATTGCGATTGGAACTATTGAAGAAGCACGCAACATTCTGGTCAAAATTTATACCTCAGATGGCCTTTATGGTACGGGGGAAGGTGCCCCTTTTTGGATGATAGTGGGCGAAACCCAAGCCACTGCGTATGCGGCAGCTTATGATTTGGCCAAATTGCTGATTGGTAAAAATCCGTTGGATATAGAAGGCTGCTTGGCGGCGATGGACCGTTATCTGAGCGGAAACCCGACCGTAAAAAGTGCCTTTGACATGGCGTTGTATGACTTGGCCGCCAAGTACGCCAATATGCCTCTGTATCAGTTTTTGGGCGGCACCAATCGTCCGATTGTTACTGATGAAACCATTTATATTGCCGAACCCGAGGTAATGGCGGCTGATGCCGTTAAAATAAAAGAACGTGGTGCGGAAGCCATTAAAGTAAAATTAGGAACAAACGCCAAAGATGATATTCGGCGTATTGCCGCCATTCGTGAAGCTATAGGCGACGCCATTCCCCTCCGTACCGATGCCAATCAGGGGTGGGATTACATCAGCGCGCTTACGGTTTTGAATACGATTGCCGACTGGAATGTGGAGTACTGCGAACAGCCCGTAAAACATTGGGACTACGCCCATTTGGCGCGGCTGCGACAAAACGCCCGCGTGCCTATTTGCGCCGACGAGTCGCTGTTTTCTCCGCAAGATGCCATCAAATTGGTGACCCAACAGGCCGTTGATTTTTTCAACATAAAGCTTTCAAAAAGTGGCGGCTTGCGCAATGCGTTAAAAATCAACGCCATTGCCGAAGCGGCGGGCATCAAGTGTATGATTGGGTGTATGTCGGAATCGCGTTTGGGGATTTCGGCCAATGCCCATTTTGCGTCTGCTTTGCAAAACGTCGTTTTTTATGATTTAGATTCTCCTTTTGAACACGCCCAAAATCCAATATTGGGCGGGATTCATTATCAAAATCATTATCAAGTAATTATTCCAGATTTGCCAGGGCACGGTGCCGAGGTAGAAGAAGATTTTTTGCGGCGCATGGAGTCGTTTGTCGTCGAATGATTTAACCTTACACGGCTTTACCAAAACAAAAAACCATGGCGGCCAATGCGTAGTGATATACATCGATTGGACTGAAAGGTAGGTGTTGGGTGGCTACTTTGGTAGCAATGCCCAGAATCATCACTCCAATCACAATCCAGATGGCTTTTTGGTATTTTTGCATAAGCCCGAAAACTGCAATCAACATCACGACAAGCATCGTAAAAGCCTGAACAACGGAGCTGAAAACCTGAAAGGCGGGATAGAGTAGAAAGATAAATAAAATAAGTCCGAAGGAGAGGGTTACAATGACGGTAGGGCGGGAGATGGTCTGGCGCATCACTAACCCCCAAATGGCAACTACCACACTTGCTAGCCCAGCGCTACCTGCAAGTGTTGAGAGGGAGCGATGGGTATCGGTTAATTGCTGAAACCCCAAATAACGGAATACACCAGCACCCGCCGCCAGTGATACAGTTACCAAAAATACGCCCCAGAGGAGTCGATTATGGAAGGGAACATAAGCAAAGAATTTAAAAAAAACGACAATACATACAGTGGCTACGACAGCGTCTGAGAAGGCGTTGGAGAGTTGAATCATTCTTACACAAGAAGTTAAAGGTTAAGGGGCTAACGTTTTATTGGCCATAAATGACCGATGATTAACAGCGATAAATGTTTAAAAAAGCCTTAGCAAGGTATCAGTATTTTACCGTTTTAAACAGAAAAATAAGCAATATTTAGGCCTTCAAAAATTTTTCTTTCAGGGGTGCTTTTGTACTTTCTTTATTTCGACCTACTTTTACTGAAAAATTTTTGGCTTCTGTCTTGAATAAAATAAAGTTAATCATTTTGAATCACGCAATTTTATACTAACCACCAATGAGCGTATTAGTCAATAAAAACTCAAAGATAATTGTGCAGGGCTTCACAGGCTCCGAAGGTACTTTTCATGCCCAACAAATGATTGAGTACGGAACAAATGTTGTAGGTGGAGTAACTCCAGGCAAAGGCGGCCAAAGCCACCTCGACCGTCCCGTCTTCAACACCGTTGCTGATGCCGTAAATACCACAGGTGCCGATGTGTCAATCATTTTTGTACCGCCAGCTTTTGCCGCTGATGCCATCATGGAAGCCGCCGATGCAGGTATCAAAGTAATCGTTTGTATCACAGAGGGTATTCCGACCAAAGACATGATGTTGGCGAAAGAATACATCACGACAAAAGACTGCCGTCTCATTGGTCCAAACTGCCCAGGAGTAATGACGGCCGACGAATGTAAGGTGGGCATTATGCCTGGTTTTATCTTCAAAAAAGGAACCATCGGCATCGTTTCTAAGTCAGGTACATTGACCTACGAAGCGGTTGATCAATTGACAAAAGCAGGTCTTGGCCAAACCACTGCCATTGGGATTGGAGGCGACCCAATCATTGGTACTACTACCAAAGAAGCGGTAGAATTGCTCATGAATGACCCCGAAACGGAAGGAATCGTGATGATAGGAGAAATCGGAGGAAGCATGGAAGCCGATGCCGCCTATTGGATTAAAGCAAACGGTACTAAACCAGTCGTTGGTTTTATTGCTGGTCAAACTGCCCCTAAAGGTCGTCGTATGGGCCACGCAGGTGCTATTATTGGTGGTGCTGATGATACGGCTGCGGCTAAGATGCGCATTATGAGTGAGTGTGGAATCTTCGTGGTAGAATCACCAGCGTTGATTGGTGAAACAATGTTGAAAGCCTTAGGTCGTAACTAACCGATATTACTGTTATCTTTTCTAACTTTGCAGGCAGTTTGGGTATCCCAAGCTGCCTGCATCTATTTTGGGGATTAAAAATGAGTATCGGCCAATGACGAAGAAAGTTGTTCATAGGTTCAAATATATTACGTGGCTGCTATTGTTATGCAGCGTTGCTCCCCTTTGGGCAGAAGTAGGGCCAGACAAGCAGTACTTCCTTGTGAAAAATTTGGCGCAAGATTGGCTTGTGTATGATCAGCGAGAAAAAGAATACGTTCCGTACGTGGCCGAACAGCACGGTAATCAACTGGCGCTCAATACTCTCTTGGATTTAGAAAGCAACCTGCATTATGAACTGCTGTTGTACGTTGAAAAAAATAATTATCTGTTTCTGAATGGCTCATTGCAGGAAAACCTCAAGGCAGGAAGCTGGCGAGTGATGAAAATAGACAGTCTTTATAAAAAATTCAGGCGTCCGCAGTTGATGATAACAATATACGGAACGCCCGGGCAGGCGGGTAAAGTCGTGATTATTGGTCATCGAAAAGCCGCCGTTGAAAAACTGATTACGATTGAGGAAGAATCGTTTTTGAACCTAAAACCCCGAGAGCAAGCCTCGATTGCCAACTTTTTCATTTTGGGGATTTTGCTTCTGTTTACCTTTGCAGCTTTCCTGTTCAATACCTCGCCCCGGGCTTTTAATCGGATTTATAGCCTTCCAGATTTATTTCAGATGGACTTCAGGGATGATTCATTTATGATCAATAAACCCTTTAGCCGAACCAATATTCTTTTTGTGGTTTTGCTTAGTCTGGAATTAGCCTATTTGTATTTGTTTACGCAGGATAAAGAATATAATCTGTTTTCATCAAAAGAATTATTAGCAACTGGACAGGCGTTTTCTGATACTTGGTTAAATTATTTAAAAATAGCATTTATCTGTTTTCTGGGATTTATAGGAAAATATTTTGGTTTGTATATTTTAGGGACTTTGTATCGTTTGGAAGGTGTAGCTAATGTGCATTATTTCAAGGTTTTACAGTCTTCCTTGTTGTTTTTTTCGGCGCTCATATTGATTGCGTCAGTGGCCTCTTTTTACATTGTTGACTGGTCGCCAATCATCCGTTCGGTACTCATTATTCCAGTAATTGTCTTTTATATTTTTAGAGCTATTTTAATCTTCTTTACAATTAGCAACAGCACAACTGTTAAAAATCTATATTTAATTTCGTACCTTTGCATTGTTGAATTAATCCCCATCATCATCGGGGTAAGGTATGCCCTATAAGAAGTGGGGAGAACCCCACCAAACGTCTGATATGAGCGAAACGATTTTGATGCAACAAGACCGGTTGAATAAAGTAGAGAGCATTTTGGTCACCCAAGCTCGGCCAACTGATGAAAAGTCCCCTTATTTTGAGTTAGAGCGCAGATACAGCGTAAAGGTCGATTTTCGCCCTTTTATCGAAGTTCAGGGTATTTCTTTTAAGGATTTTCGTAAGCAACGGATTAACATCATGGAGCATACGGCTATTATTTTTACCAGCCGTAATGCCGTAGATAATTTCTTCCGTATTTGTAAGGAAGCTAAGTTGGAAATGCCTGCCGAAATGAAATATTTCTGCGTAACGGAGCAAACCGCCAACTATCTTCAAAAGTACATTCAAATACGCAAACGGAAGATTTTTTCAGGTCAAAAAACCGCGGCTGATTTGTTAGATTTAATTAAGAAACACAAAACCGAAAAGTTTTTGTTTCCTTGTTCTGACAAGCGGCGCAACGACATCCCCGAATTCATGGGTAACTACGAATTACACCTTACCGAGGCCGTAATGTACGAAACCGTGTCTTCAGATTTGTCGGATTTGACAGAAGTGTTTTACGATGTTATTTGCTTTTTCAGTCCTTCTGGAATTACCTCTCTATTCCATAACTTCCCTGATTTTAAGCAAAACAAAACCCGGATAGCTGCTTTCGGCCCTACGACCGCAAAGGCGGTGGCGGATGCAGGCTTGATTTTAGACATTGAGGCTCCAAT
Source organism: Runella salmonicolor (assembly GCF_024158025.1). NCBI lineage: Bacteria > Pseudomonadati > Bacteroidota > Cytophagia > Cytophagales > Spirosomataceae > Runella > Runella salmonicolor. The sequence goes on along the minus strand of NZ_JAMZEL010000001.1, from coordinate 277,951 downwards.
GCCCAATGCTCCCTCAATGACTGGGGCGTTGGAAATATATATCAAAAAAGCCAATAATATCTAATTAGAAAGGTTTAGGGCCGTTTTTCTCTGGACAATTTGAGCAAAACCGCAACACTTATCTCTTTTTATGCGTTATAGTAAGGGTTGGGAAACTAACCCTTTTTTTATATCAAATTTTTTTCGCTAATTGTCGTTTGTATTGAAAATACCGGCGAATTGGATATGAAATACCCACAACTACTACTATTGAGCATATTAAGTTGGTTTGCCCAATTAAGCTATGTACAGGCGCAGCAGGATGCTCAGTTTAGCCTGTTCATGCACAATCAATTATATTATAATCCGGCCACGGCAGGCGCCGACGGAACTACCCGATTTCAGTTGCTGAATCGTATTCAGTGGCAAGGGTATCAGACTACTTCAGGAGACGGCGGTGCCCCCAATACGCTGGTATTTTCAGGAAGTGTTCCACTGAATTTTATAAAAAGTGCCGTTGGTATTAATTACGTCAATGATCGAATTGGCGCAATGGGAAGCCAAGAAGTCCAGCTCTCGTATGCTTATCGAATGAATATCAATGAGAATACCCTAGCAATCGGTGCGCGGGTAGGGTTTCAAAACAGATACATTGATTTTAGTCGCTTGGTTTCCCGTGAACCAGGTGACCCACTTATCCCAGTCGGACGTTTAGGGGTTACGCAGCCCGATATTTCTTTAGGAGTATTTTATGATGCAAGTACTTTTTATGTTGGTGCAAGCGTTAATCACCTAAATCGACCCAAATTTAATTTAGGAGGAGATACGGGTAATAGTATTTTAGCCCCCAATGCCTATTTGACTGCTGGTTATCGTTGGGAACCACTGTATGGATTGGAAATACAGCCCCTTATCCTTGTAAAAAGCCTGACGGATTTCAACCCTAAAACGTTGTCGGTAGAAGGGGGCGTAATGGCTACTTGGGATGAATGGATTTTTGGCGGAATCACCTACCGTGTGCAAGAATCCTATAATATTATCGCTGGCATAAATCTGCTTGGCAACAAAGCGCTTCGTTTGGCGGGTGCCGTTGATTTGGTAGGTGGGAGTCGCAGTGTAAAAGCCCCAGCGTCGTACGAAGTGATGCTTTCTTATGCACTCCCAGCGCTTACAAAAGGTAAAAAAACAATTGTACGTACCCCAAGATTTAGGTATTAATACAGGGAATAATTGGGCGTATTATTAAATAGAATATTATTTTTTTGCCGAATTCAATCTTTGGCAATATTATTGTTGGAAGACCGTTGTACCGTTTGATAAAAAATTAATGGTTTTTTAGTAATTTTGGGGGCTTGTGGGGAATTTTAAAATAAATAAAGCCCTTCTTTGTAGCAGTAAAAGAGAATTTTAAAAAAAACACACAATAAACACATAGAACTTCGTTTCTATACTGAATTTTGAAACTAACGGGAATAACCATGAGCAAGAGGGTATTTTTCGGCTGCGCCACCAAAGGAGCATGGATTTTGATGGTAGCGATGATGCTGCAAAGTTGTGGATTTGTCAAAGATAAATTTGGCGGAAAAAACAGCAAAGGAGGAAAAGGGGGCAAAAAAGGAGCCAAACAGGAAATCGGCGTTCGGAACGGAGAAGTAATTGCAACGGGTCGTAAAGACTATAAGCAGGATACTCCATTCGGAATGGTGCTTATCCCATCGGGTTCTTTTATGATGGGGCAGGCTGACGAAGATGTTGCCGCTACGCAGGTCAATTTTAACCGCCGAGTAACCATTACTTCGTTTTACATGGATGATACTGAAGTAACAAACCACGAGTATCGTCAATTTGTGGCATCTCTGATGACTGACTCACTGTCAGTACTGGGAGAAGAAGAAATTATCTCAAAGTACCATCCCGATACTACGGTTTGGAAAAAAGATTTTACGTATCACAACGGTGACCCGATGCTTGAATATTACTATTCACATCCCGCCTTTGATACCTATCCAGTCGTTGGAGTAAGCTGGAAAGCCGCTCGCTATTTCTCAGAATGGCGCTCTAATCTGTACAACGATTACCGAGCAAAAGAAGGTAAATATCGTTCTCCAAAATTCCGCCTGCCTACCGAAGCCGAATGGGAATGGGCTGCTCGCGGTGGACGTGCCTCTGCCAAATATCCTTGGGGTAACCCTTACGTAGCCAATGGAAAAGGATGCTTCTTAGCAAACTTTAAACCACAGCGTGGTAATTATGACGCCGACGGATATCCTTATACTGCCCCTGCAAATGCCTACAATGCCAATGATTACGGATTGTATAATATGGCAGGTAACGTAGCGGAATGGACGTTGGATGCTTATGCCGATAATGCTACGATTGTAAACTGGGATATGAACCCAATGAATGACAACCCTGACGAACCACGTAAGATAGTGCGGGGCGGATCATGGAAAGATGTTGCTTACTTCCTCGAAACAGGAACACGCGGTTGGGAATATGAAGACAATAAACGCTCGTTCATTGGTTTCCGTTGCGTAGTTGAAAACCTTGCTGGTCGTGCAGCTACTACCCGTGGACGTAAAAGATAATTCGACTTTATTACCTTAAAATATAGGGTGCTGCCCGGCGGCACCCTTCTTTTTTACGACCTTTATTTATTGTAACCGATTCTATTAAACCAATATTTTAATTCTGTTATGGCAGCACAAAAACAAGGTGTTTTCTGGAGTAAAATAGTCCCTACTGCTTATGCGCTCGGAGCAGCCGTTGTAATCATCGGTGCTTGGGCAAAAATTACCCACATCGAAGGTGGCGGTGAGATTTTGACAGTTGGTCTTTTGACCGAAGCTTTCATTTTCGTTTTGTACGCAGTACAAAGCTTTTTATACCCTGCTTCTGAAGAATACGCGTGGGAAAAAGTATACCCTGAATTAGCGGACGATGCGGCGCCAGTGCCTTCGCGTAAAGAAGAGAAAAAAGGTGTTGGTTTGACTGCCAACATGGATAAAATGTTAGCCGAAGCCAACATATCACCAGATATTTTCAATAATCTTGGTAAAGGATTTAAAAACCTGACAGATACAGTATCCAAAATCGGAGATTTGACCGACGCAACCATTGCGACCAACGATTACGCTAAAAACGTAAAAACTGCATCGGCATCAATCAATGATATGAATAAGTCTTACGGCGTGGCAATCAATGCGATGTCTTCTATGGCAGATGCAACCAAAGATGCCCAACAATATCGTGAGCAATTCCAAAACATTACCAAAAACATGGGCGCGCTTAATGCCGTGTATGAATTGGAATTGCAAGATACAACCAAGCACCTCAAGGCCATGAATGCATTTTATGGTAACTTGACAAATGCGATGGCTAATATGGCGGATGCAACCAAAGAATCGCAGCAGTTTAAGGCTGAAATGTCAAAATTGACAACCAATATCACGGCCCTGAACAATGTGTACGGTAATATGCTAACCGCAATGCGAGGATAATTTGATGGTTCAGAATTAAAATTCTGAACCCTTAAATACAACTGTCACCCTCGTTAAAATCAATTAAAGTAAGCTAAAATTCAACTATTTAAAAATGGCAGGAGCAAAAGAGACACCCCGTCAGAAGATGATTGGGATGATGTATCTGGTTTTGACGGCCATGCTGGCTTTGCAAGTAAGTTCGGCATTGTTGGAAAAATTCCAATTGTTGAACAACAGTATGGAGGTTGCGTCAAACGCCGCTAACAAAATCAACGCAAGAACTGTTGAAAATATCAGAGATAAAGTCGAAAAGTCTGGAAATAGAGCTTTTGAAGTGGCGATTGTCAAGCAAGCTGAAGATGTGCGCAAGATAGCAAGTGGGATGATTAGTGAGATTGATGCCATAAAAAGTCAAATAGCAACCGAGGCTGGTGGAGGAATTGACCCTGAAACAGGAAAAGTTAAAAACCCGAACGAAGAGGATAAGGTAGCTATTTACATGATTGGACCTTCAAAGAACGGTAAAGCGTATGAGCTGAAAAACAAGCTTAACGGTTTCGTAGAGCAAATGAATAAAATCTCAGGAACTAGCTTTGCTCCCTTAGCGCTCGATGGTAAAGAAGACCCTCTCGCCAAGCGTGACAAAGATCAACGTACCAAAGACTTTGCAGAATTGAATTTTGCGCAAACACCCGTTCCTGCGGCATTGGCGGTATTGAGTCAAAAACAATCGGAAATTCGTCGTTTAGAAGCGGAAGTCCTTGATGCTTTGGCGGCTAAAGTAGGTGCGAAAGACATTAAGTTTGATAAAATTCTGGCAATGATTAGCGCCGAGTCTAACGTAGTTGTGGCGGGTACTAAGTTCAAAGGAGAGATGTTTATTGCGGCTTCTTCGAGTTCACTTACGCCACGAATGAGTTTAGGTGGAGCACCATTGAGGGTACAGGATGGAAAGGGAATCATTGAATTTACGGCTCAAGGTGGTTCGTATGACAAAGATGGTTTGGCCGCCAAAACCCTGTCGGGAGTTATTTCATTCCCTACGCCGAGCGGTCGTGATACTACGATTTCGATGAAATATGATTATAAAGTTGCTAAGCCAACCTATAATATTGAATCAGCTTCGATGCCGCCTTTGTTTTTGGGTTGTAAGAACGTGTTGAGTATTCAAAGCCCAGGCTTAGGACCTTTATGGAATCCGGCTTTTACGGCTGATGGAGCCGAAGTTATCAACAATGGCAAAGGGAAAGTAATTATTATTCCAAACAATAGAAATGTTAAATTGAATATTTCGAACCAAGGAAACTTGATTGGTACCGAAGGCTTCCGCGTAAACCGCGTTCCTCGGCCTCGTTTGGAATATTATATCAATGGCGCATTGGTGGACGATAAACGCCCTATTTCGGCCAGTATGGCACGGAATATTTCTGTAAAAGCGATTGCGGATGAGAGTTTAATCAATTATTCGCCCGAAGATGCAAATTTCCGCGTGGGTCAAATTACCGTTCGTTTAGCAAGTGGCGCTCGCCCTAAAGGACAGCCAGTTGTTATTTCGGGGCCAAGTGGTTCAATCAATGCTTTGGCAGCTCAAGCAGCGCCGGGAGATCGTCTTGTGATTGAAGTGTCAGGCGTACAGCGTCGTAACTTTAAAGGAGACGTTCAGGATGCAGGGATAGGTACTGAATCGCGGACTGTTCCGTTGAATTAACAATACTGATTTTCGATTTTGTACTAACAAGAAATAGATTTCGTTAGTAATAAAGTAATCAAAATAACGCTCAAAGAAAATGAAAAGATGGAGTAGCCTATTAGGTAGTGCGGCCTTGGTAGCATTGAGCATGAGCACTCAAGCCCAAGAGAAAGACACGAAGGGTGTCAATCCGCTGTCAGTGCGCGAGATTAACGATGCTGATGTTATGATGAAGCGCACACTGTGGCGCCGGTTGGATTTGCGGGAAAAGCAAAATCAACCTATGTTTTCAGTAGGCAATGAAATCACAAAGTACATCATGGACGCTGTAAAGGCGGGTCTTTTGGAGGCGTATGTAGATGCCGATATGACCAAAAAAATGACCAGTACGGATTTCAGCAAGGCGCTTCAAATGCCAAATCAAGGGCAGACATTGACCGAAGATGAAATAAAAGCCGGTTTTGGTACTGACAATGCCGCTCAAGGTGGGGATGTTTGGGGAGATGCTGCAAAGAAAGACCCTAAAGCGCCTGCCAAGGCAGATGATGGTTGGGGAGCTCCTGCGCCCAAAAAAGAAACACAACCCGTAGACGATGGTTGGGGCACGCCAGCACCAAAAAAGAAGACGACTACCAAAGGTAAAAAGGGGCAAGTTGCCAAAGTACCTGTAAAGCCTCAAGTAGATTCAACCGAAATCAAACGCAAAATGGCGGAAGAAGCCGCCGCAATTGCTGCGGCTGAAGCGCAAAAAATGGAAGAGAACCAATTTTTTCCTAAGGATATTCCAATCCTAGAAATGAAAGAAGATTGGATTTTTGACCGCAAGCGTTCACGTTTGATTTACGATATTCAAACCATTACGATTGTATTACCATCTGAATTGAATCCTGGAGGAATTGAAAAGCCGATTGCTACTTTTAGATACAAAGACTTGGACAAGCTGTTCCGTAGCGATCCAAAGAAATTTATCTGGTTCAACGAATACAATACTGCTCAGCACAAAAACTTAGCGGATGCGTTTGATCTTCGTCTGTTCAGTGGTCGTATTATCAAAACTTCCAACCCCAAAGACCAAGACCTCATTACCATTTATGGTGGTGAAAAAGAAGCACTCTGGAAATCTATTCAACTTGAAAATGAGTTGATGGAGTTAGAGCACGGTTTGTGGGAATATTAATGATTACCATTATGGTATCATAAAAAAAGCGGTCACCATGGCCGCTTTTTTTATGCTTTTTCAGGAAGGATACTCAACCGTAGCGCCTGTTTCGCGGTGGGTTTTGGCTTCAAGTAAGCGTTTTACCCCTTCCTGCGCAAAGCCGAATCCATAACCAAAGAGCTGTACAAATGCTGCAATAATGCTCAAAAATCCTACTTCCAGACTTTTTGATTGTCGAGTGGCGTCGATAAACAGCAGAATGATATAAATTGCTAAAAAGGTAATTCCTGCCTGAAATAACCACGGATGAATCAACCACAATAAGGGAATACTGAGGCAACCAAGAGTAAACAGAAAAGGAAAGGTGTGAACTAATTTGAGTTCATCTGGATAAAAGCGGGCTATATTGATTCGCGCACGTCCAAAGAAGCGTAGCTGCCGAAAGAAGGCCCCAAACCCAGTGCGCCGTTTGTGATAAATGAATGCTTCTGGAATCAGAGCTGACTTGAAACCCATTCGGAGGGCGGTGATGCTAAAAATAATATCTTCGCCCATTCGGCTGATTTGGAATCCGCCCGTACGTTCCCACACTTTGCGAGAAATGCCCATATTAAAACTACGAGGGTGGAAAGTGCCGCCTAAATTACTTTTTTTACCCCTAATACCGCCCGTTGTAAATAGGGAAGTCATCGAATAACTGATGGCTTTCTGAATAGAAGTGAAACTTGGATGGTCGGTGTCGGGACCGCCGTATAAATCTACGTAATCAGTATTCAATCGGTGGTCAACAATGCTCAGATAATTGGGCTCTATTAGTGCATCGGAGTCAAGGATAACAAAGTAATCGCCTTTTGCCCGTTCAAATCCGTAGTTTCGGGCAAAGCCTTGGCCGCCATTTTCCTTGTAGAAGTAGTGAATTTCCAGTTGTTGACTAAAGGTTTGGACAACCTCCTCACATTTGATTCGTGAACCATCTTCAATAATGATGACTTCGAAATGGGTAAAAGTTTGTTTTACCAGACACGTCAACAACTCGGTCAGTTCGTCGGGCCGATTATAAACGGGGATAATAATACTGTATTTACGCATGACTCGCTTTGATTTCACTGGCAAGTTAGTATTTTTACCACGAACGACCACCTATGACCTCTTCATGACTGAAAACGACTACACTTCATCACGAAAAATACTGAGTTGGGCGGAGGAAGACCGTCCCCGTGAAAAATTGCTTTTGAAAGGAAAAGCCGCGCTGACAGATGCCGAATTGATTGCTATTTTGATTGGCTCAGGTACCGTTGAACTATCGGCGGTAGATTTGGCAAAGGTAATTCTCCAAAAAGCCTCTAATAATCTGAACGAATTGGCCAAGTTGACCACCAAAGATTTAATGAAAATCAAGGGTATCGGCGAAGCAAAAGCCATTACGATTATTGCTGCATTGGAACTAGGAAGACGTCGTAAAGAAAGTGAAATTGTGCGAAAACCACGCATTACGTGTTCAAAAGACGGGTACGAACAAATTCGGCCTTATTTATTGGATTTACCTCACGAAGAGTTTTGGTTGTTGTTGCTCAATCGGGCCAATGAGGTCATTCGTCCCGTTCAAATCAGCCAAGGAGGGGTTTCGGGTACGGTAGCCGACCCGAAAATGATATTTAAAGTGGCCGTTGAACATTTGGCCAGTGCCATTATTTTGGCACACAATCATCCCTCGGGCAATCTCAAACCTAGTGAGGCCGACAAAGACCTTACACGTCGCCTTACGGCGGCGGGTAAGCTGCTCGAAATCCCTGTTTTAGACCATATTATCTTTACGGATGGCGGTTACCTGAGTTTTGCCGACGAAGGATTGCTTTAAGATGAGATAACTCAATTTTGTAACTGCCCAACCTTTAGTTTTTAATCCATGTCTCACCAACTTAAAAAACAAATTACGCTCTTCAGCCTGACCATGATTGCGGTAGGGTCGAGCATTGGCTCGGGAATATTCCGGGCACCTTCTGAAATCGCGGGCTACTTGCCCACCACAGGCTGGATGTTGGGAGTATGGGTAGCGGGAGGGGTGGTGGCTTTGTGTGGTGCACTTACTTTTGCCGAAATTGCTTCTATTTTCCCAAAAGCAGGCGGTTTTTACGTGTTTTTAAAGGAAGCATTTGGCGAGCTTCCTGCGTTTTTATACAGTTGGTCCATGTTGTTGGTGATCAATACGGGTTCATTGGCGGCGCTCACGTTGGTTTTTACTTCGTACCTGAATGAACTGATTCCCATGTCAGAAAATGTGCAGCTCGCGGTGGCTGTTTTCACGATTGCGCTCCTCACCATTATGAATGTGCTGGGCGTAAAATGGGGTGGCGTGTTTGCCTCTGTTTTTACATCAGCCAAATTGGTGGGTATCGCCGTGGTGGTTATCATTGGTTTTGTGGCAGGAACATACGCCATAAACATTACAGATTTTACGTGGACCTCCAATGCGCAAAATTTACCCCTTGTATCCTCCTTTGGATTGGCGCTGATTGGGGTTTCTTTTTCGTACGGAGGCTATCAACACGCAACGTTTATTGCGGCCGAAGTCAAAGATGCCAATCGACTCGTGCCTCGCGCAATGTTGATGGGAATTGGTATCGTATGTTTAGCGTATTTAAGCGTAAATGTTGCCTATTTAAAGTTGTTGCCCATTGAGCGGATTGCGGCTTCTACGGGCGTGGCTTCAGAAGCTATTTCTACCGTTTGGGGATTGGGCGCTAAATTTATTTCATTTTTGATTGTGTTGTCGGTCTTAGGAACCATTGGCATTTATATCTTGACTGCGCCGCGCATTTATTTTGCAATGGCGCAGGATGGGTTGTTTTTTAAGCAGTTTGCCGAGATTCATCCCCGTTATCAAACGCCTTTTTGGGCCATTATTTTTCAGTCTTTCTGGACAATTGTATTGTTGATTTTCTGGAAAACCTTCTCCAATCTCATCACTTATGTGGTGTTTGTAGACACTTTCTTTTTCTTCCTCACCGCGGCGGCCATTTTTAAGTTCAGGCAGCGCAAACTAAAACGAAATTACAGCACCCTTGCCTACCCAATTACGCCGTTGATATTTATGGCTTTATCGGCTTTTGTTGTGGTTAATACGCTTATCGAAAAGCCTGAACAGGCGCTGGCAGGGCTGTTTTTTCTGGGATTGGGAGGAATCGCCTACGTATATTTTAAATGGAAAAGAGCATTGAATACAAAAAATTAGTATGATGATTACACAAACATTGATTGCGCTTTTTGAGCGGGATTTGAACAAACTGAAAGAAGAGCTTCTTGCTTATCAAAATGAAGAAACTATCTGGAAAACAGAAGCCCAAATTCCCAATTCGGCGGGAAACCTGACCTTGCATTTGATTGGTAATTTGAATGCCTTCATTGGGGCCGAGATTGGCAAAACGGGCTATGTGAGAAATCGTCCTTTGGAGTTCAGTGATAAAGACGTACCCCGCCAAAAAATGATTGCCGCGCTGGATTCAACGATTGAAGTCATTAAAAATGCCTTGTCGACCCTGACCGAGGAGGATTATGCTGCCGAATACCCTTTGGTGGTTTTTAAAGAAAAAATGTCGACCGAGTATTTTTTAATTCACTTGGCGGTTCATTTGGGCTATCATTTGGGGCAGATTAACTACCACCGTCGATTGTTAGACCGTATTTGATAGGATGTACTAATGAATAAGCGGCTCTTTTGAAATGGCCGTAGAAATGACTGTCTATGCTTAATAACAAACTACGTACTAGTCAGTGAATCAGGGACATGGATAAAATTTGTCAAACTTTACGTTGAATAAAATATTCTTTGCCTAAAAAAAGCGTTTACAAAAAGTAAAAATTGAACGCTTCTAATGTATTTTTACATCTTTCCAATAAGAAAATAAACTATCCTATGAACATGAACCGCAGAGAAGCATTGTCGCGGGTGGCCCTTTTGATGGGGGGTACTCTTTCGGCACCTACTTTAATGGCCTTTGGTGAAGGAGCTGCCATGCCCCAAACCGCAGGAGCTGCTTTTAGCTTTACGCCTGCCCAGCAAGCATTGGTTGCTGAAGTAGCCGAACATATCATTCCTCGTACTTCGACCCCTGGGGCGAAAGATGCAGGGGTGGGCCCTTTTATTGAGCTGATGTTGAAAGACTGCTACAAAGCGCAGGAACAACAAAACTTTTTGGATGGATTAGCAGATTTGGACGCTAAAGCCACCAAAGCCCACGGTAAGAAATTCATGGAAACTACTTCGGCAGAGCAAGTTGCGATTCTGAAACAGGTGGAAAAAGAAACCACTGAATTGATGAAAAACGCCAATGTTCAGCAGGTGAAAGTGGGAGATAATGTTGACAAAGAGGTAGTAGATTCCAAAAAACTCAAAGGCACTCCTTTCTGGCGTTTGGCCAAAGAGCTTACACTGTTTGGTTACTTTACTTCGGAGCAAGGAGCTACCAAAGCCCTTGACTATGTGCCTATTCCGGGCCGTTATGATGGATGTATTCCGTTGAAAAAAGGCCAAAAGGCGTACGCGTTGTAGATAAATTACGTACAAGAATTAAAACAACTAACCTAAGATGTATCTAAATATTGATGCCCAAAAAGAAATGACCTACGACGCCATTGTTGTGGGGTCAGGGATAAGCGGCGGATGGGCGGCCAAAGAGTTGACCGAGAAAGGTTTACGCGTGCTGTGCCTGGAGCGGGGTCGTGATATAAAACACGTAGAAGGCTACGAAACGGCCATGAAAGCTCCTTGGGAACTTCCTCACCGTGGCCGACCCGACAATCAGTCGGCGGAAGAATATTGGGCGGGCATTCGGACGGGTTATACGGTCAACGAAGAGCACCGTTACCTTTTTGAAAACGACAGCCAAAACCCTTACTTGGAAACCCGTCCGTTTGACTGGATTCGGGCATACCATACAGGGGGGCGTTCTCTGTTGTGGGGGCGTCAGAGCTACCGTTGGAATGAAGAAGATTTTATGGCCAATGCCAAAGAAGGAATTTCGATTGATTGGCCCATTCGATATAAAGACCTTGCGCCGTGGTACGATTACGTCGAGCGTTTTGCGGGTATCAGCGGGTCAAAAGACGGGCTTGATGTGTTGCCTGATGGTCAATTTCAGCCTGCTATGGAGCTGAATTGCCTCGAAAAGCACGTTAAGTCAGAAGTAATGCGGAAAATGGGCCGTACCCTGACCATTGGACGGGTAGCGCACCTGACTAAACCGCAGAGTATTCATACGGCACTAGGCCGGGCGGCGTGTCAATACCGCAATATGTGTATGCGTGGCTGTCCGTTTGGGGCGTATTTCAGTACGCAAGCGGCTACTTTGCCAGCGGCGATGAAGACCAAACGGTTGACTTTAGCCAACAACAAAATCGTGTCGGAAGTATTGTACGATGAGAAGAAAGGCCGGGCTACTGGCGTGCGGACCATCGACCAAAACACCTTAGAAGTGAAAGATTATTTTGCAAAAATTATCTTCCTCAACGCTTCGGCAATTCCATCGGCATCGATTTTGATGAATTCTAAGTCAAGCCGTTTTCCAAATGGATTGGGCAATGATAGTGACCAATTGGGGCGCAACATCATGGACCACCACTTAGGCGTGGGTGCATCCGGAACCTACGACGGTTTTGAAGATCAATACTATTTTGGCCGCCGTGCCAACGGGGTGTACATCCCGCGTTATCGCAACTGGGGCAAAGACAAACGCGATTATCTGCGTGGATTTGGCTATCAAGGCGGAGCAAGCCGTAGCAGTTGGGGACGTGGCGTAGGCATGGAAGGTTTTGGGGCGGCGTTTAAAGAAGAAATGACGGAAGTAGGAGGTTGGAACATGGGAATCGGTGGCTTTGGTGAAGTTTTGCCAAACGAAAACAACCGCTTTACCCTTCATCCCACCAAGAAAGACAAATGGGGTATGCCGTTGGTGGTGTTTGATGCAGGTTACGGCGAAAACGAGCGTAAAATGCGGATAGACATGAAAAACGACGCGGCTGAAATGCTCGAAGCAGCAGGTTTTAAGAACATCAATGCGTACGATAATACCAAATCAAATTTGGGAATTGGTATCCACGAAATGGGTACGGCAAGGATGGGTAAAGACCCTAAAACATCGGTGTTGAATGCGCATAATCAGGTACATACGTGTAAAAATATCTTTATGACCGATGGCGCCGCCATGACTTCGGCGTCGTGTGTGAACCCTTCGTTGACCTACATGGCGCTTACGGCCCGGGCAGCGGCGTTTGCGGTCGATGAATTGAAGAAGAAAAACCTGTAACCAGTCGACAAAGTGCGTTTACAGAAGTAGAAATAGTGTGCAGGAGGCGGTAGCAACACCGCCTCCTATTTTTTTGGGCTAAGATTTGTGACCGATGCTCTCTAAAATTTTAACCGCTTCCTTCTCGGCTTCCTCGTCTTTGTCATCGAATGTGATAGAAATGAAAAAATTGGTACGGCTTTTTAAGTCAACAATCCCCGCAAACATGATGCGGTCGCCATCTTTGAAGCCTTCTACGTAATACCCCGCAAAATCATCGTTTTCAAACGTGCCTTCGTCGTCCACTTCGGTGAGTTTGAGGCTTTTGGCGGCGGCAATGGTGGCGTCGTCAATGTCGGCCGCACTGATGGCTTTTTGGTTCCAGATATACATGAAAAGTTCCATGCCTTCACCCGCCATTTCAAATTCATTTTTTGTATCCTTCGTTATTTTAAAATCGTTGGGCACCGTTATTTCGATGTTATAATCATCCCAATAATAGGTCTTGTCGACATTGGGCGTAAAGGATGCTAAAGAAAACAGCATCAAAGCAGATGCAAGAAAGAAGCGTAGGGAGTTTTTCATTTGATTAATTGATTTGAGTTTAGATAAAGGGTAATCAGATTAAAAAATATAGAAATAAGGCTGATTCGGCATGAATCAAATAGGTTATGCTCTGTATATCACAGAATTATAAAAAAAAGCGTGTGGAGAAAAACTTATTAAGAGAAGTGTGCGGAAGAATTAGAGGCAAACAGGCCTATTGGATTCGTTAAATTAACTTTTCAACTTGATGATGTCAAGCAGTTTTACCTAAATAAAATTGAACCGAAGCCCAAAGGCGTTCTCTGGTAGCGGTTCAATTTTATGGAAAATGAGTCAAAACGGGTATTTCTTAAAATCTTTTCGGTTACTTCATTTTTTTTCCTTCGATTTTTTGACCTCCTTGGTATAAAATCAATTTGTCGACTTGGCCGCTTTCATTTTTGAAGAACTCTACCTGAGCATCGACTACTTTAAGGAAAAACTTGGTTTCTGACTCGGCAAAGAGTTCATTTTTGCCCTGACCCGTTGCCTGCGCAAAGAGTTTTTGAACTTCTTGGGTAATGCTAAGAATAAAACCGGGTGCGAGTTGATAATCCCCCGTGTATTTAGCCAAAATCGTTTCGTCTACTTTTTGCTCCATGCGCGTGGGAATCGGTTTGTCGGTTTTGGTCCAAAGCATGGTCTGTGCTCCCCGCTGACTAGAAATGACCCCCGTAATCATCTGATTGACATTGCGTTGGAAATTGAGAAATGACAAAGATGTTTCAAAAAAGAACTTGTCTTTTTCGTAAGGTTTTATGAGAGATTTGGGGCCTCCTGTGCGTTGAGAGTAGAGCTTCCCGTTTTCCAAAGAAATAATACGTTGACCTGCTTCGGGGTTTTCATACACGCCTATGTAGCCTTTTAAGGTGTTTTCATCTAGCGCAACTTCTTTGAAATTATAGGGTTTTTCAATGGCCCAAGCGGCCAATTTGGCGGCGACATTATCGGGTGATTTGGCGGTAGAATTAGAGAAAACGGCCACAAACACATCTTCTTTGGGTAAATAAATCGAACTTGTTAAAAATCCATTGATACCTCCGCCGTGTTCGATGGTCGCACTTCCCTGAATATCCCCCAAAAACCACCCGTAGCCATAATTGGTCGGTTTGCCATTGGCAAGTTTATAGGGCGTAAATGCCTTCTCCAGAGTTTCTTTTCGCACCAACTGATAGGCGTGGACGGCTTGGTGCCATTTCCACAAATCTTCGACCGTTGATTGGATAGAGCCCGCTGCGTAGGGCAATGTCATGCTCATGGGAGATGCATTCTGAATGCCATCTTTTCCGCGTTCATAACCCGCCGCTCGGTTTGGAATTAACTTGGCGTCGTTTCCGTAATAAGAATGGGTCATGCCCAGCGGCTTAAAAAATACTTGCTCAACGTAGTCGGGATAGGTTTTGCCCGACACTTTTTCGATGATGTACCCGAGTAGAAAAAAGCCCGAGTTGTTGTAGTGCCACTGAGTGCCTGGCGCAAAATCCATGGGCTGGTTCTTGAAAAAATTGATGAGTTCTTCGGGTTTCATATCCTTCTGAATCACATCGCCAAACTCCTTCATGTCGGTGTAACTCTTGATGCCAGAGGTGTGGGTCAACAGGTGTTCAACGGTTATTTTGTGGCCGTGGGTAGGATAATCGGGAATAAACTTAGTGATTTCATCCTCCAAACTCAGTTTTCCTTGCTCCATCAGTTGCAGAATAGCCACCGCTGTAAACTGTTTTGTAATGGAGCCGATGCGAAAAACCATCGAGGGTTGCATCGGTACGTTCAACTCTAAATTTGCCTGTCCAAATGCTTTTTGGTAGATGATTTTGCCCTTTTGCGCCACCAGCACCGTTGCGCCCGATTCGGCGGGCTTAAATTGGTCGGTGAGTAGCTTGTCAAATTCTGACGTAAGGGTTGTACTTTGGGCCAAAACTATTCCAGTGGTGAAGCACCAAATAGAAACAAAGAGGATTTTTAACGTTTTCATGGAATGATTGTCGGTTGATGGTAAACGTAAATTGGCTGTACTTTTATTTTTTTCGTATTAGGGTGTATTTAAGCACTCCAAAATCTGCTAATCCGCATTCGTTATTGGATTTGTCAAATTCAACACATTTGATTTGGTGAATAAGCAAGGTGTCTCCTCGAAATTTGAAGGCCATCCATTCTTTTTGGTCTTCGCTACTGCTCAAACTCACTTGGTCAATCTGCATTCCTGGCCCAATGTAGTCAATGGCTGGTTGATAATAACGGTAGTTTTCCAAACCTGTTATTTCGCCGTTGTTTTTAAATTCAACTTCTGTGCCGTCAGCCTGGCTATACTTACCTTTAAACAGGATTTCTTCCAGAATGAGCGGATTGTTTTTCTCGTTAGGCTTGGCATAAGGGCTGATTTTTACGAAGGCCTTATTGCCGATTTTAATTTTGGTGGGCGAGATTATTTTGATGTCTTTCAGGGGGCGCGTCAGACTGTCGACTACTACTTCGTAGAGTTGGTAGGCACCGTCTTTTTTTAGGACCCTGATTTCTTCACTGCCCTCGTGAAAATTCCAGACCATCATGGTGGGTTGGAGGGTACTATCTGGTATAACCACAAAAACATCTTCGCTTCCTTCTTGCGATTTTTGTGGCGATTGGTGCGTTTTGATGTCGTTAAAATAGGTTTCGCTCAACCAATACCCCGAAAAAGGAAGGGCAACAGAGGTTGTTTTGAAATCTGTGGCAGTGGTTTCGGTAGATTCTCCCTGTTGCTCGGGTTTTGAACAACTTATAACTAATATTCCCAAAACTAGGAGAAGAGAAAAGACTCGTTTCATGAATTTAAAGTAAAGCAATGACAATGCATCAAACTTACTTCTGGTTTTTTACATATCCAATACAATCGTTGGGGACTTATTATTAGGTCGAATACGGAAGCAAAAAAAATTAAGCACGCGAAAAACAAAGTCTTTCGCGTGGCTTACTCACTTAATTTATCTAAAAATTTTTACGCAAAAAGGGACTTTTGCGTGGCAATGTTTTTGTCTCGGTTGAATAGGAAATACGCCGCCAACGGTTGTAGCGGAGGTTGAAAGGGCATTTTAATAAGGGTGTTAATAATGTGTGTTAGTACTTCAAAAATGCAAAAGAATGCAATAGCCCCCAAATGAAAGTGCCTAAATGCCGACTTTGAGTAGCTAAATCGGGTATTTGTGGGGTTGAATAACGGAGTTGTTCCAAACCGAATTATTTTCCAAGCCATTCTTTAAAGCTGGTTACTCGGTCGCCGCTCACAAAGATTTCCTGTCGTGGGGGAGGAACAACTTCGACTTTAAGTTTTCCACCCGAATACGAATGTACGGTATGAATGGCAGATAGCGCAACCAAAAAAGACCGATTGAGTCGAAAGAAAAGATGCGGGTCGAGAAGTTGGACTAGTCGTTCGAGGCTATAATCCACGATGAGGCGAAGACCATCGTGGGTGGTTAGCAATGTTGCTTTTTCTTCGAACGAAAAATAAGCGATGTCTTGGGTTTTTATGCTGCGAAGTTTCGAGCCTATTGTAACCATAAAACGGTCTTTGTAGGCTGGGGTCGTTGATTTTTTGAGAATTTGAAGCAGCGCTGATACATTGTTTTCAGTGGGTTGTAGGGGCTTGTTTTGCCACAATGTCTTGAATTTATCCAACGCGGCGGCCAACTCGTTTGGCTCGATGGGCTTAAGCAAATAATCAATGCTGTTGACCTTAAATGCTTGAAGCATATAGTCGTCGTAGGCGGTCGTAAAAATAACGGGTATGGTAAGTTGCAGTTCTTCAATGATTCGAAACCCTAGGTCATCTTCTAGGTGAATATCAAGAAACAGTAAATCGGGCCAATCATATTGGTTTTCTTTAAACCAATTCACCGTTTTGGCAACTGAAGGAAGTTGTGCTGCTATCCTAATACTGGGGTCGTAGCGGTTGAGTAACGTTGCTAGTCGCTGCGCCGTTAATTTTTCATCTTCAATAATCAGGACATTCATGTCAGAAGCGGAATTTTAACCACAAAAACTGTATTTTGGTCCTCGACCAAAACGGGATGTGTTGTCAGCAGTTTGTAACGATTAATGATATTTTGTAGCCCTAAACCGGTGGAGGTTTCCAGTTTAGGACGGAGTTGGATGGGATTGCTCACAATTAGATAATTCGATTCGATAAAAATAAAAACTTTGAGGGGAGCCTCGGTTGACATTTGGTTGTGCTTCACGGCGTTTTCAATTAATAACTGCAACGTGAGTGGCGCTACTGAATAATGACCTGCGTCGTGTTCCGAGAGGTCGATGCTCACCCGTAACTTATCGTCAAAACGCGTATTAAGCAGAAAGATATAGGTTTTAAGAAAGTCTAGTTCTTTTTTCAAAATGATACGCTCGTGGTCGCTTTGTTCTAAAATATAACGATAGGCTTTTGACAGTCGACTGATAAATTGGATGGATAAAGCGGGGTCAGTTTCAATCAGCGATGTCAGGATACTGAAATTATTAAACAAAAAATGAGGACTTACTTGATTTCTCAGGGCCGTAAATTTTGCCTGAGCATTTTCTTTTTCCAAACGTTCAGTTTCGATTTGGATTTCACTCAATTGGTAATAGGCTCTTCGGTTGGAGGCTAAGTAAAAAGCTGATAAAAGGGCCATGATCGTAAGGCCATTATTCGATTTCTTCTTTTGACTTCTCGTGTATTGAAGCGCCATTGTACTTTGAGAAGACCTGTTTTGGGTAAGTCCAAATTGCGTTTCTAAGGCACTCTCGGCAGTACTCCATAATGTTCGGAAGCCCGTATTATAGACAACAGCCATGGCGCAGGCAATGACAAACATCGCCAATTGGGCGGGAATTTTAAATTCCATCAAAAAATCAGTCCCAAACCACCCAAATAGTTGTTGCTGAATCCATTCTATAACGCTTATCCAAACAAAGAAAAAGAGCACGATGACCGTAATTTCCATCACCCATAATGGAAGTCTTTGAGCCAGCGAAATCTCCTCGAAATCATAGATACTTATATACACCCGCAGCGGCATATAAATAATGGAGATACTTAATGCGAGTTGCCATTTTTGGCGAGTCGTAAGCCGGGCGGAGTGGGGGGTGTTCATTGCCTATAAAAATAAATTATGAGGCCATGAATACCAAATCAATGCACCTGAATCCTGATTTTGAGTCAATGAATGCCTAACATCAAGACCTGAGTGTTTTTAAATGTTGGTGTGTATGACTAAATAACTACTGGCACTTCTGTTCATCTGCTAAAAAAGGATGTATAAATGCTTAAAAATATCCTCATTATCACAAGGCGCAGATTTCTGTAAAATGGAATGAAAATGAGGCGAAATAGGTATGTCGAATTGAGAATTCAATTTTCAATGTAGCTACTTTTAACGGGTCTTGAATGATTATCGACCGTTTGATAACTTTTCGGTCATATTCTTAGGTGCTTTTGGCTTTGTCTAATGATAAACGTATATCATTGTGTTAAACAAAAATACACGGTAAGGTAGCCTTATACCTAGAGATTATACATAAAAAAACGTTTGGGGATATATTTAAACGGATAAAAAGTAATATCTGGAGCAATACATTAAGTTGATTTTTCAAACCCTATTTTATAGTCTTTTTGATTTGTAGTTTAGAGAATACTAAACCGTGAATAAGTATTGGTAGGAATCATTTGGGCAACTCAGAAGTGGGTTATAGGGTGTGAAAAAGAGCTAGTTTTCTACGCAATAGCTGTTGGTTTTAGTTTACATTAAATATTACCGTACACATCTTATGCCCTATGAAAAAAAAGATACTTCTTCTCCTTTTTTTGTGCAATTCCATTTTCTCGTCGGCCCAAATCAAAATAAATGAATTGATGGCATCAAATGCTACCACTATCACCGATAATGCAGGAGGGTACTCAGATTGGTTGGAACTTTACAATCCTACGGCATCCTCAATCGATTTAGCTGGGTATTATATCACCGATAATTTTTCCAATAAAACCAAGTTTCAATTTACAACTACAATGGGGCAGGTGGTAGTGCCCGCCAATGGTTATTTAATTATTTGGGCTAGTGGTGAAGTAACACGTGGGCCAAAGCATACGAGCTTTTCGCTTTCTGCGGATGGCGAGGCATTGGCGTTGGTTTTACCCGACGGGTTAACGATTGTAGACAGCCTGTCGTTTGGACCGCAGTGGAGGGATGTATCTTACGGGAGAGAACCGAACGGCTCGGCTACTTTTAAGTATTTTTCACCAGCGTCGCCGGGTTCTGTAAATCTTACGGCGAATGCGTATACGGGTTTGGCCGCATCTCCCGTATTTTCGGCAGAAAGTGGTTTTTATCAAAGTGCTTTTTCGTTGACTATCAGTAGCACAGAGCCAGGAGCTACCATCTATTATACCACAGATGGCTCTGATCCGAGTAGTGGAAATTTGGCAGGGACCAATTACACCTACAAGAATCAATACCCCGAACTGGTAGGCCAAACGGCTGGGCCTAGTTACACAAATACTTACCGGTCATATCAGTATAATGGTACTCCTATCAGTATTATAAACAGAAATTCGCCCGTACTGCCCAACGTAGTTTCCAATATTTCGACCACGATAAAATATAGCTATACTCCACCGCAGGCCGACTCGGTGTATAAAGGAACGACCGTACGTGCCAGAGTGTATGTGCCAGGGAAATTGCCGAGCGAGATTATCTCAAAAATTTACTTTTTTACGCCTTCAGGATTACCAAAATATACTGTCCCAGTCATATCTATCCAAACCACCCCCAGCCGACTTTTTGATTATACAGACGGAATTTACGTGGCTGGAAAAGATTTTGTTGATTACAGGAATGGGACCAATACTTCGGGTACCGAAAAGAATTACAATCGCTCTACCGAAATTCCCGTCAATTTTGAAATATTGGATACAAACGGTGTAAACTTTAGTCAGAATGTGGGGCTACGTATACACGGGTCAGGTTCGAGAGATCTCGATAAGAAAAGCCTAAGATTCTATGCCAGTGGCGCTTATGGCGACACGGAGTATAATTATCCCCTCGTTCCAACGCTTCCCTTTACCAATTTTAAGCGTTTTATGATGAAAACATCGGGAAATGACTACGAAAGAACGTTGTTTAAGGATGCCTCTATATCGCAAATGGCCGAAGGTCTAAATTTTGAAAATCAGCAGTCACGTCCATCTGTGATGTTTATTAATGGGGAATATTGGGGGATACATCACATTACAGAGCGCCTCGATGAATACCATTATGCCAATCATTTTAACATTGACGCTGATTCGATAGAGTATTATTCGGGTTTTAATGACAACAACGTGCCCGAAATTGAGGATGACTCAGGGCACTGGGGAGTTACGCTCAATTTTATGAAAAACAATGCAATGTCTAATACCGCAAACTATAGTTATATAAAGGAACGTGTTGATATTGAGAGTTTTATTGATTATACGGTTATGGAGCTTTATGCTGCTAACTGGGATTGGCCCATTGGGAATATTACTTATTGGAGATACAAAACACCTTACTCATCTACCAAACCGAAAGGAAAAGACGGTCGTTGGCGCTGGGCTTTGTACGACACCGATTTGAGTTTTGAAGAATACAATGAAAACTATTTTACGAAATTTGATAATCCCAATACTGCTGATTATCCTTATAAATACCTCATTGAAAATGCCGAGTTCAAAAACCAATTCATTACCCGGTATGCTGATTTGATAAATACCCATTTTCAACCCGCCCGCTTGCTGGAGATTATCAACGCTAAAAAAAACGTCATTGATGCAGAAATAAGAGGGAATATCACCCGTTGGCAGCGTCCTTCAACGTATGCGAATTGGCAAGGTTTTGTAAACCTGATGACAACGTTTGCCTCGCTGCGTCCTCCCATTGTTCGCGAACATATTCAGAGTCGTTTTAGCCTTAGTGGTCAGTACGACTTGACAGTCAATGTTTCCAATCCTGACCACGGCTATGTGCGGGTCAATACGATTGATATTTTGCCCACAACCCCAGGGGTGAGCGCTTCGCCTTACCCTTGGACGGGTAAATACTTTTATAAATCTGACAACTCTCTTCCAGTGGTGATACGAGCGCGTCCGAAACCGGGCTATAAGTTTAAACATTGGGTCTACAATGCTATGATATTGACCGATAGCATACAGACCATTACTGCTACTTCGGCCCGTAGCTATACCGCTGTTTTTGAGTCTGCGATATTGTCAGACAATCCAGTCCCTACGGTCGCATTATTGGAAGCGTGCGGGTATAGCTTCACCGCGTGGGATTCTACCTCAGCGGCTGGTACTACTCCTGCCAACATGAAATTTGTGTATATGGCGGATGGCGACCCAGGGGTTAGTTCAGCTATTGCTGGTTATACCAATGGTGCCTATAATTTGACAAGTTCTACCAGAATAAATGGACGTAATGCTCGAGGGTTTTCATTTATAAATACGGGTGGCGGGAATAATCCTGGGTACCCCGCTACTGGTACAGGAGGACAGTTGGGAGGGGCTATTTTGGCTATAAATACGCAAAATAAGGATGAAGTAACTGTTAAGTGGAAGGGGCGGACCCGAGCGATAGGGACAAGAGAATACGCGATTCGCCTGCAGTATCGTATTGGCGACCAAGTGAATTTTACGGATTTATTGAATGAAAGCAATCAATTAATAGAATACAATCGAGGAGTGGTGGGTGACAGTGCAGTATTTGAAGTAAAATTGCCCGTTTCGTTGCTAAATCAGCCTTATATTCAATTATTGTGGCGCTATTATCGCAAGGCAGGCACTAGCGGTAGCCGTGACGAATTGGGGGTGGATGATATTTTTGTGGAGAGCAAACGGGTGTTGAGTGGAACAACTGCGGCGGGTGTGAGCACGGTGAATGATGGTGTATTGTTTTCGACGGTGAGCGTGGCAAGTACGTCGAATGTGCTGTATGAGGCAAAACGCTTTATTGAGCTGAATCCTGGCTTCAACACGAGCCAAGGGGCGGTGTTTCAAGCCCAGATTAAGGGCTGTCCGTAAAATAAATAAATAAACCTTACCTCGTATGAAAAACTCTTTTACCCTCCTGCTCTTGTTGGTGAGTGCTACACTTATTAGGGCACAGATTAAGATTAATGAACTCATGGCCTCCAATGAGAATACGGTTGTTGACAACGTTGGGGCGTATTCTGATTGGGTAGAGCTTCACAACCCAAGCGGAGCTGCGATAGACTTGGCGGGCTATTATCTGACGGACGATTATTCAAATTTGAAGAAATTTCGGTTTACTTCTACTGCAGGACAAGTGGTGGTACCTGCCAACGGTTATTTGATTATTTGGGCCAGCAGTACGGTGTCAAGTGGTGCAACTCACACGAGTTTTTCGTTGTCGGCCGATGGTGAGCGGGTAGCGTTGGTGATGCCAGATGGTCTGAGTATAGTGGATAGTCTGACTTTTGGCCCCCAACGGATGGACATATCTTATGGTCGGCTGCCCAACGGAGGAACTACGTTTAAGTATTTTACGGTGTCCACGCCCGGGGCGGCCAATGTGGTTACTAACAGTTATGATGAGTTGTTGAGTCCGCCAGTTTTTTCCCATGCAGGAGGCTTTTATAGCAGTAGTTTTGGTTTAACGATTAGCCACCCCGACCCTGGGGTGAGTATTTATTACACCACGGATGGGTCGGTACCTTCGGCGGGGAGTTTGACACCTCAGAGCTATACCTACCGTAACAACTATCCGGGTAGCAACCAGACGAAGCAGTACCAGTCGTATAGTTACACGAGCCCTCTGACGGTGGATGATGCATCGAATTTGCCCAATAAAATCAGCACGATAGCCAGTACACACAGCTCAAATTTGGATTATTTACCGACGGCTCCGCTTTATAAGGGGAAGGTGATTCGGGCGGTGGCGGTAAAGGCAGGGGCGTTGACGAGTGAGATTACGTCGAGTTCATTTTTCTTTTCGCCGACTGGCGCCAATAAGTTTACGTTACCCGTTGTGTCGGTGATGTCGCAGGAGGATGGATTATTTTCCTACAACAACGGGATTTATGTGCCAGGAATTGATTTTGACAATTGGCGAAATGCCAACCCCACGCTCATCCCCGATTTTGGAAGTCCCGCTAATTATCGACGTACAGGCGAGCCTGCCGAACGGGCATCTCATTTTGAAATTATTGAATCCGATACCGTAGTATATAAGCAAGATGTGGGGATTCGCATCAATGGTGGCTGGTCCCGGGGATTTAAATTTAAATCATTGCGGTTGTACGGCACCGACCAATACAAAACCATTGAGCACCCTTTGTTTCCGCAATTACCCTATGATGAATATAAAACGTTTATCCTACGGAATGCAGGTAATGATTACAATGGGACATTTTTTAAGGATGCGCTGGTCCATGAAACCGTTGCTCACCTGAAGATTGATATTCAGGCGTATCGACCAGCATTACTTTTTTTGAATGGTGAATATTGGGGTATTCATAATATGCGTCAGCGGCAAGATAAACACTATTACGCGCAAAAATACGGAGTGAATGGGGATAGTCTGGATATCATAGGAGAAGAGATTGAAGAGGGCACTACTACTCATTATAGATCGATGATTAGTTATATTAATACCAATGGTGTAGTAAGCAATACCCACTATGATTATGTTCAAACCCAGATGGATGTGGAGAGCTTTCGCGACTATCAGATAACCGAGATATTTTACAACAATCAAGATTGGGGAACCAATAATATTAAATATTGGCGTTTGCAAGTCCCTTATAATCCATTAGCACCTTTGGGGCACGACGGTCGATGGCGCTGGAGCTTATATGATGCCGATGCTACAATAAGTAATTGGACTGATAATAGATTGTCGATTGCTTCTTCATTTACAAATTATTGGGACGCGGGCTTTCTGTTGGGAAAGTTATTACAGAATCAGACATTTCGGAACGATTTTATCAATCGATTCGCCGATTTAATGAATACAGTATTCACGACTTCTTATCTCACGGGTTTTATTGAAGCAAAACGCAATGGAATAAGCGCCGAGATTCCTGCCCATCTAGAACGTTGGAAAACCTTATCAGATAGCGCAGCGTGGCTGTCGAAAATTGCTAATTGTATTACTTTTTTTCAACAGCGCCCAGGCTATCAGCAGACCCATATCCAAAGCAAATTCGGTCTTAGTGGTCAGTACAACCTGACGGTCAATGTGTCCAATCCTGCCCACGGGTATGTTCGGGTCAACACTATTGATATTTTGCCGAGTACCCCAGGTGTAAATGCTTCGCCTTATCCTTGGACGGGTAGCTATTTTTATAAGTCGGATAATTCGATTCCCGTGGTGCTACGAGCGCGTCCGAAACTTGGCTATAAGTTCAAACATTGGGTTTACAACGCAACGATACTGACCGACAGCGTGCAGACCATTACGGCGAGTTCGGCTCGTAGCTATACGGCAGTTTTTGAGCCAGCCTTAGTAGCCGCCACGTTGGAGTCTTGTGGATATGTTTTTAAGGAGTGGGCCTCTAGCTCTACGGCGGGTACATTTCCCGCAAACATGAAATTTGTGTACATGTCCGACACCGACCCAGGATTGAATTCGGATGTAAAGGGCTTTACGACGGGGGGATATGCCCTAACGAGCGGCACCCGTATTCGTGGTCAGGGGGCAAACGGGGTATCATTTGTGAATACGGGCAGCGGTACGGTTTATCCTGGCACGAAGCTAGGCGGTGCTCTTTTAGTGTTGAATACGGAAGGCAAGGACAGTGTAAGTGTGACTTGGACGGGGCGAACATTTGCGCGAGGAGCGCAGGAATACGGGATTCGACTTCAGTATAGTATTGATAAAATCGAGGGATTTGCGGATGTATTAGACGCCAATAATCAAGTGGTAGAATACAGCCGAGGGGCTGTTGGGAGCAGTTCGGTGCTGAAGGTGAACCTGCCGAGTACGTTGTTGAATCAGCCTTATGTATACTTGTTGTGGCGCTATTATCACAAGGTAGGCACGAGCGGTAATCGCGATGAGTTGGGGGTGGATGATATTTATGTGGAGAGCAAGCGAGTGTTGAGTGGGAGTACAGCGGCGGGTGTAAGCACGGTGAATGAAGGTGTATTGTTTTCGAGGGTGAGTGTGGGGAGTAGTTCGCAAGTATTGTACGAGGCCAAACGCTTTATTGAACTAAACCCGGGCTTCAACACGAGCCAAGGGGCGGTGTTTCGGGCCCAGATAAAGGGCTGTCCGTAGGGAGGGATTTGCGTTATTCTTTTAATTCTAAAACGGTTTTAAAAAAAAGCATATTTATTAGCACAAAATCTTTTTGATTGAAACTCTTCTTCGTGTATTTAAAAATTAGGAAAAAGTTTTTTACACTTTTTCCTAATTGCAATTTAATGCTCAAGCCTAGTCCTTTATTCTTCTGCGACGCATTTTTTAATTTATCCTAAAAAAAAGACCGTTTGATAACTTTTTGGTATAAATTAAAATAAATGGAATAATTATGCATTTTATTTGCCGTAGTTGTTGATATTTATTGATTAGAAAACTTCGCTATTTATATTGAAAGGTATATTTTTTTACCTATTTGTTCGGGCATATTCAGAGTAGTTTTTTGATTACTAAGAATCCATTGACTAAGGCTTCAATGAAAGAATTAATTATAACCATCTAAGTTGTATTAAGATTGAAGTTTTTCGATTTATAGACCCACAATTACCTTTTCTAATTAAACCCTGAATACTGAAATCTATTTACTACTTACTAAAAATTGTTCTAGCAATAATCATTTGGTTATTGACAAAATGGCTTGTTTTTAGATGACGTAAATCAGTGGTTTACAGCCTGTTTTTAGTAATAAATCAGATTGAATATAAGTTTTTTATGAAACACTTTTTATTGGGATTGTTTTTTTTTCTGCATGTCACCAGCCTGTGTGCACAAGTGAAAATCAATGAAGTGATGGCTTCCAATCAGAATACGGTCACCGACAATGCCGGCGAATATTCCGATTGGATTGAGTTGTATAATCCAAGCGGTAGCCCCGTTGATTTGGCGGGTTATTACATGACGGACACGTATTCCAATTTAACCAAATTCCGTTTTACCACCACCCCCGGGCAAGTGGTCGTACCTGCCAACGGTTACTTAGTAATATGGGCGAGTAGTACCGTATCAAGAGGGGCCAATCACACGAGTTTTTCGCTGTCGGCCGATGGGGAGCGGGTAGCGCTGGTGGATACCAACGGCGTTACGATTGTAGATAGTCTTTCGTTTGGGCCTCAGCCGATGGATATTTCGTACGGTCGGTTGCCAAATGGAGGCGTGGGCCTGAAGTATTTCAAACCTTCGTCGCCCGGAGCTGCCAACGTTGAGGCTAACAGTTACAATGAGTTGTTGGCTCCGCCTGCGTTTTCTCATTCAGGCGGATTTTATAACAGCTCGTTCATGCTTTCCATGAATCATCCCGACCCAAGCGTTAAGATCTATTATACCATCGACGGCTCGGTGCCCGATTCTACAAAACTGACGCCCCAAAGCTACGAATACCGCAATGCATTTCCGGGACCTAGTCTGTATCAGACCTATCAATCTTATCAATACACGAGCTCAATATCGGTGGCCGACCCTACAAGTTTGCCCAACAAAATCAGCATGATGGCCAGTACCCACAGTCAGGTGCTGGATTATTTGCCGGCATCGCCCATCTATAAGGGTAAGATTGTCAGGGCGATGGCCGTGAAGCCCGGGGCATTGCCGAGTGAAATTACTTCGAGTTCGTTTTTCTTCTCGCCGACTGGCGCCAATAAATTTACGCTGCCCGTGGTGTCAATCATGTCGCAAGAAGATGGGTTATTTGATTATTACAACGGGATTTATGTACCCGGGATTGATTTTGATACTTGGCGGTTGGCCAACCCGACTCAAGGCCCCGATACCGATAATCCCGCCAACTACCGTCGAACTGGCGAAGCCGCCGAGCGGGCGTCCCATTTTGAAATTATTGAGTCTGATACGGTGGTTTACAAACAAGATATTGGGCTTCGAATCCACGGCGGTTGGTCGCGTGGGTATCGGTTTAAGTCATTGAGAATCTACGGCACGGATCAATATAAAACCATCGAAAATTCGATATTTCCTGATTTGCCTTATTCTGAGTACAAAACGTTTATCCTGCGAAATTCAGGAAACGATTATGCAGGAACGTTATTCAAAGATGCTTTCATCCACGGGTCGGTGGCACACCTGAAGATGGATATTCAGGCGTACAGACCTTCCATTCTTTTTTTGAACGGAGAATATTGGGGCATTCATAATTTGCGCCAACGGCAGGATAAGCATTATTATGCCCAAAAATACGGAGTGGATGCGGATAATCTGGACGTGATAGGTACGGAGGTAGACGAAGGTGATACGCAGCACTATGATGCCATGCTCAATTATATCAACGTAAACAATATCGCCAACGCGACGCATTACGACTATATCAAGACCCAAATGGATGTGGAGAGTTTTATAGATTATGAGATTGCGGAAATTTACTATAACAACTGGGATTGGGGCCCCAACAACATCAAACTTTGGCGTTTGAGAACTCCTTACAACCCCAACGCAGCCTATGGCCATGACGGACGGTGGCGGTGGAGCCTATACGATACCGACCACGCCATGACTGAGCCTACCCAAAACCGACTTTCGATTGCTTCCACCATCGGGACCGTTGGCAGTCCGGGGTTTTTGTTGGGAAAACTATTGTTGAACGAAACGTTTAAGTATGCGTTCATCAATCGTTTTGCCGATTTGATGAATACGGCCTTCCTGCCCGCCCACCTCACGCAACTCGTCAATGCCAAACGCGACGGTATCAGCGCCGAAATTCCTGCCCACCTCGACCGCTGGAAAACACTGGCTAGTAGCACCGAGTGGTTAACTAAAATCAACGACTGTATTACGTTTATTCAACAGCGTCCCAACAATCAACGCGGTCAGATTCAGGGTAAATTCGGTATCAGCGGCCAGTACGACCTGACGGTCAATGTATCTAATCCTGACCACGGGTATGTGAAAGTAAACACGATTGAGATTTTACCAACAACGCCCGGCGTCAGTGCTACGCCTTACCCTTGGACGGGAAGGTATTACAACAGTATTCCAGTCCAACTGCGGGCTTACGGAAAAACAGGTTATAAATTCAAACATTGGGTGTATAATGCGACGATTCTAACCGACAGCGTGCTGACGGTGATAGCGACTTCTAATCGTAGTTACACGGCTGTTTTTGAGGTTGTTCCGTTAGACCCTTGTGGATACCGTTTTACCGAATGGGCTTCTACATCTACTCCTGGCACAAGCCCAGCCAATATGAAATTTGTTTATATGGCAGATTCAGACCCTGGGGTAAGTTCATTGATTGCGGGCTATACGAGCGGGGCATTTAATTTAATAAGCAGTACCCGAATTAACGGATTGGGAACAAGGGGGTTCTCTTTTATTAATACTGGAGGGGAGAACGTTGGCTATCCTGCCACTAAGTTGGGAGGGGCATTACTGATATTGAGTACAACAGGCAAAGATGAAGTGCGGGTCAGATGGACTGGGCGTACCGTTAAAATAAACCTCCGTCAGTATGCCATTCGGTTGCAATATCGTATCGGAGATCAGGGAAGTTTTACTGATGTATTAGATGCTAACAATCAAGTAGTTGAATATGTCCGGGGTAGTGCCGATGGTGATAGTACGGTGTTTGACGTAACGCTGCCCAATGTTTTGGCCAACCAGCCTTACATTCAATTGCTGTGGCGTTATTACCGGCAAAGCGGTACGAGTGGTGCGCGCGACGAATTGGGGGTAGATGATATTTTTGTGGAAACTAAGCGAGTGCTAAGCGGACCTACGGTGGCGGGAGCAAGTTCCCAGCAAGAAGGAATGCTGGTTTCGACGGCGAGCGTGGCAAGTACGTCGCATGTGCTTTACGATGCCAAACGCTTTATTGAACTAAACCCGGGCTTCAACACGAGCCAAGGTGCGGTGTTTCGGGCCCAAATCAGCGGGTGCCCCTGACCTACATACATCCCGCAAGAAACGGATTGTTGGGGTGTCGACTTTGACGTTCTTTTGTTGAAACAAGAACCGATAAATGATGCAACCGATAATTCCATTTACCAACATCAACTGGAGCGAAGCCATTGATTCATTGAATCAAAAGGGCTTCGCTCTTTTTTCTGACGTGGTGTCTCCCGAAGTATGCCACACGTTCATCGAAATGTATGATACCCCCGAAGCGTATCGCAGCGTAATTGATATGAAACGGTATAATTTCGGTCTTGGGGAATATAAGTATTTTTCCTACCCACTGCCTGCCGTTATCGACCAACTTCGCAGTGGGTTATATCCGTATTTAGCTCCCGTTGCCAACGATTGGATGCATAAGTTGGGCATTCCTGTACATTATCCCGAAACGCTCAGTGCCTTTTTGGAATTATGCCACCAAAAGGGGCAACATCGGCCCACTCCCTTAGTTCTTAAATATGAAGAAGGGGATTTTAATACATTACATCAGGATTTATACGGAGAAGTGTATTTCCCTTTTCAAGCGGTTTTATTCCTTACTGAGCCTGAAAAAGACTACAAGGGTGGCGAATTTGTCATGACCGAACAGCGCCCTCGGATGCAGTCCAAGGCAATTGTACTGCGGCCTACTCAGGGTCAAATGCTGGTTTTTACGACTAATTTTCGACCTGTTTTAGGTACAAAAGGGTACTACCGAACAGCCATGCGGCACGGTGTCAGTGAAGTCTTGGCGGGAAAACGCTACAATGTTGGCATCATTTTTCATGACGCAAAATGAGAAAGCACCTTGAGCTAGGCCCTACTACTTTTGGACGATTGAGAATGCTTTCAGTATTGATTGGTACTGGTGAAATCAGCCTTGGTGGCAATTGTCACTTAAAAATTTATGGGCGACTTACCTGCGCGTCGGGCAAACGACTCAAACCTCAAAACCGCGTCTTTTTTAAGAGCGAGGAAGAGGCATTGCGGCATGGTTACCGGCCCTGTGGACACTGTATGCCGAAAGAATATCAGGATTGGAAAAAAGAACAAGACTTGCAGTTTTGAGAAACCGCAGGCACATGACTGCCGCAGTTTCTCACAACTGAGCCTTATTACTTTTGTCTACGTGTCCACTTATATCCCTCAAACCAAATTACTGACGCGAAGCCTACCAAAGATACGATTCCAACCTGGGAGAGAGTGAGCGGCGATAGCTTGAAAAAGGACGCAAAAACAGGGACGTATACTAGCGCCGCCAGCAGTAAAATCGTGATGGCAATGACCCCTACCAAGAGGTTGTTTTTATACCGAAAAGTGGTAAAAATAGATTC
This sequence comes from Runella salmonicolor, assembly GCF_024158025.1. Lineage (NCBI taxonomy): Bacteria > Pseudomonadati > Bacteroidota > Cytophagia > Cytophagales > Spirosomataceae > Runella > Runella salmonicolor. The sequence continues at coordinate 247,380 of NZ_JAMZEL010000001.1, read as the reverse complement.
CTGAAACGAGCGGTTGACCAGCGTTAAAAATACATTGGCCATGACCAACGTCGCAAAAACCATGGTCCGGGTTAGGTTTTCGTCATAGCCCTCTGCGGCCGAATAGCGGTATGAAAATAAAGTGCCCAGCGTAATAAATAAGCCCTGTACAATGCTGATAGATAACTCTTTGAGGTTTAAAAATGTATCCGTTAGCGCTCTGGGGGGCTGCTTCATGGCGTTTCTTTCTAAGGGCTCATTTTCGTAAACAATGGAGCAGGTCGGCCCCATGATGAGTTCTAGAAAAATTACGTGTACGGGCGTAAAAATGGACGGATAAACCCACCCCAAAATCAGCGGCAACGCTACCGTCAGAATGATGGGGATGTGAATGGAAATGATGTATTGAATAGCTTTTTTGAGATTGGTGTAAATTTTTCTCCCCATCGCAACGGCATCTACCATTTTACCGAAATCGTCATCCACCAAAATCAAGGAAGAGGCCTGTTTCGCAATTTCTGAGCCACGTTTTCCCATGGCAATTCCGATGTGGGCCGCCTTGAGGGCTGGGCCGTCGTTGACGCCGTCGCCCGTCATGCCCACGATTTGGTGTTGGTCTTTTAAGGTATTAATAATTTTAAGCTTGGCTTCGGGAAACATCCGGGTAAAGATGCTCACTTTGCTGATTTTATCGGCCTGCTCTTCGGGACTTAGTTTAAGCAATTCGTCGCCCGTGATGGGAGGGAGCTTGCTCCTAAAATGGGCTTGTTTGGCAATTGAAGCGGTCGTGAGGGAATTGTCGCCCGTGATGATTTTGACTTGGATGCCAGCGTCATAAAATTGCTTGAAAACTTTGGAAATGTTACGTTTGGGCGGGTCATAAAATCCTACCAATCCCAGAAATCGAAACTCGAAATCCTGTTGATTTTCGGGAAACTCATTGCCTTCAAAATCGGTCGTTCCTACGCCCAAAACCCGATAGCCTTCAGCGGCAAACTCGGCGACTTGTTGGAAGATGATGGCTTTTTGTTCTTCTGAAACGGAAGAATGTTGAATGATGGCCTCGGGTGCACCTTTGCAGGCAATGATGCGTTTCCCTGCTTCATTTTCAAAGAGATGCGTCATCATCGGTGGCTTGCCCGAGAGTGGATATTCATGAATAAATTTAAACAGCGGGCGCTCGTCGGTGGCAGTGATAGATGCGTATGCCTGATGCAGGGCCTTTTCCATGGGGTCAAAAGGGGCGGGTTCGCTGGCCCACATGGCAGTGGTGATGAGCTCTTGTGCGGCGGCCGAATCCCAATGGCCGCTTTGGGCAACTTGGTTGGTTTGCATCACGTATATTTGATGCAATTCCATTTTGTTTTCGGTGATGGTGCCCGTTTTATCGGTGCATAACACCGTGGCCGAACCCAGCGCTTCCACGGTTTGGGTTTGTTTGACAATCACGCCCTGCTGCATCAATCGCCAAGCGCCCAAGGCCATAAATGAAGCAAATGCCACGGGGATTTCTTCGGGGAGGACTGACATAGCGATGGTCAGCCCTTTGAGCAAACTTTCTAAAATATCGCGCGATTGAAAATAATTAATCCCCCAAATAATCAGAAAAACCACCACGCCAACGGCGGCCATTTTTTTGACAAAATTTTCAATTTGTATTTGTAACGGTGTTTTCTCGGATTGGATTTCACTGAGCGACTGGCCGATTTGTCCCAATTTTGACTGCTTCCCCACGGCTGTTACTTCAAAAACACACTGCCCAGATTGCACCAACGAACCCCGATAAACCTGACCGTTTTCGTCAGAATTAAGCTCCTTTTGAACGGCAAAGGCTTCGCCCGTCAGCAGCGATTCGTTGACGGAGAAATCGTTGATTTGCCGCAATTTTCCGTCGGCAGGAATGAGTTCTCCTTCTGAGGCTACAACGGTATCGCCGATGACCAACTCATCGACGGGAATATCGACCAGTTGATTGTTCCGAATCACCGTCGCGGCCGACTGAGTGTAGGCTTTTAGGGCTTCGAGGGCTTTTTTGCTGCGGGAGTCTTGATAAAAAGAGATGGCTGAAACCAGTAAAATGGCCCCCAACATAAAAAAGCCTTCCGACAATTCTCCCAACGAAAAATAAATGACGGTACATGCGACCAAGAGCAGAAACATAGGCTCGGTAGCGGCTTCTTTGAGTGCTTGCCACCAAACATCGTTGTCCCCTTTTTGGAGGGCATTGTTTCCGTTTTTGTCTAATGAGTCTTCGATTTCGGCATCCGAAAGGCCTTGAAATGGATATGGGTTGACTGCCATAATAAAAAACCAGCCCTAATTTCTTTTGAGCTTGAGTGAGTTATTGATAAGTTTGCTAAATCTACAAAATAAACGTGGATAGCTCTGACTGATTTTCATCATCAAACTACTCAAAAACCCTTATGAAGCACCTTGTTCTCCTGTTTTTGTTGCCGTTATCGGTATTTGCCCAAAAGTTTACGCCCGCCGAAATCGCCCGCTATCAGCAGCAGGCAAACCGCGTCACCATCATTCGCGACAATTGGGGCATTCCGCACATTTACGGTAAGTCGGATGCCGATGCCGTTTTTGGATTATTATATGCCCAATGCGAGGATGATTTTAAACGCGTCGAATTGAATTATATTGAGAAATTGGGCCGAATGGCTGAGCTGAAAGGGGAGTCGGCTTTGTACAATGATTTGCAAATTAAGTTGCTGATTGATACCACGGAAGCCATTGCAGATTACAACAAAGCGGAGCCGTGGATGAAAAAACTGCTGAACGCCTACGCCGATGGCATCAACTATTATTTACTCAAAAACCCGCAGGTAAAGCCAGCATTGCTGACCAAATTTCAACCTTGGTATCAGCTATTGTGGACCGATGGCAGTATCGGGGCCATCAGCACGGCGGAGTTGACGGTGCCTGAATTGAAGAATTTTTATTCAGGAGAGGCCACCGCTGCTTTGGCCGAACCCAAAGACCCAGAGTACCAAACAGGCTCCAACGGCTTTGCATTTGCGCCTTCTAAAACGGCCTCAGGCAACGCCATTTTGTACATTAATCCCCACGTAACGTTTTATTTTCGACCAGAAGTGCAAGTTGTGAGCGAGGAGGGGCTTCACGCATACGGGGCCGTAACTTGGGGGCAATTCTTTGTTTATCAGGGTTTTAATAAATATTGCGGCTGGATGCATACTTCGTGTAACGTCGATGTAGCTGATATGTATGCCGAAAAAGTGACCAAAAAAGGCGATAAATTTTTCTACGAGTATGACCAAAAACTTAAGCCCGTTACGGAAAAGAAAATTACCATTAAGTACCTCGACGGTGACGTATTGAAAAGTAAAACATTTACCACCTATTACACGCATCACGGGCCGATTATGGCCAAGCGTGACGGAAAATGGGTAAGTCTGCGGTCGTATAATCGCTCCATGACGAGCCTGATTCAGAGCTGGAAACGCACCAAAGCCAAAGGATTTGAAGACTATAAAAAAATTATGGACCTCAAGGCCAATACCTCAAACAGTACAGTTTTTGCGGATTATAAAGGAAATATTGCCTATTGGCACGGTAATTATGTGCCTATTCGTGATAAAAATCTAAACTGGTCGAAAGTAATGGATGGCACCACGTCCGCAACCGAATGGAAAGGACTGCATCCCGTAGAAGAGTCTGTCCATTTGTACAATCCCGTGAATGGCTGGCTGCAAAATTGTAACTCAACGCCTTTTACGGCAGCGGGTGCAAACAGCCCAAAGAAAGAAAATTTTCCGCCATACATGGCGCCTGATGGCGAGAATTTCAGGGGGGTAAATGCCGTTCGGGTGTTGAGTCAAGGAAGTGGTTATACCCTCGACAAGGTGATTGCGTCGGGCTATGATACCTACCTTGCGGCATTTGAAGTGTTGGTGCCTGCGTTGGTTAGTTCGTTTGAAAAAAATGTAAAGCCAACCGATTCGCTGTATTCTCAATTGAATGAGGCCGTTACGTTGTTGAAAAATTGGGATTATCATACGTCTGAGAATTCGGTAGCGACCACGGTGGCCATCGAATGGGCCCAAAAACTGACGCCGACCATTACCCGTCTTTACATCAACGAAGGCGAAGCTGACCAAGTGACAAACACCAAGCGCTTTGCCGCTGAGGCTACACTCAGTCAATTGACGTCGCCGTTGGTATCGGCCTTGAATGACCTTAAAACCAAGTTTGGGAAATGGCAAATGCCCTGGGGCGAAATCAACCGGTTTCAGCGCCTGACGGGCGATGTGCAATCCAAATACGATGATAGTCAACCGAGTTATCCCGTCAAATACGCGTCGGCGTTGTGGGGGATGTTGCCGTCGTATAACAGCCGGCCGTACCCGGGTACCAACAAGCGCTACGGCGTGAGCGGCAACAGTTTTATTTGCGCCGTTGAATTTGGTCCACGTATCACCGCCAAGTCGCTGTTGGCGGGTGGCGAAAGCGGTGACCCTGCCTCTAAGCACTTTTTCGACCAAGGGTTGATGTATTCGCAGGGGAAATTCAAAGATGTATTGTTTTACAAAGAAGATGTCTTGAAAAACGCCGAAAAAACATATCATCCAGGGGAGAAATGATGACACAGAGAACCTCGGAGAAAAAAGGGAGAACCACAGAGAAATAATTCGCTCTGTGGTTCTCTGTGTAATTTATTGATATACAGATATATGAGCGATTTTAATCCAAACTTTTTAAAGGAATTAGTGACCTTTCAAATGCCTTTTGGCAAATACAAAGGGGTATTGCTGTGTGATTTGCCCGAACCCTACTTGGTATGGTTTCACAAAGAAGGTTTTCCAGCCGGGAAGTTGGGTGCGTTGTTGGCAACGATGTACGAAATTAAACTGAATGGATTAGAATACCTGCTGAAACCGTTGAGGGAGAAAAAATAAAGGTTTTAGCAGGCAGTTTTACTTTATAAACTAAACTTACGAATGAGAAAAATTGTAAAAAGATTGGGGATTTTCGTGGGGTTGGTTGCATTGATTGGGTTAACGGCCTTTGTGTTCTTGAATGAAAAAAGACCAGTGGCACCCCCAAGCGCCCAAGCCGATAGTTTAGCAAAAAAAATGCTGGCAGCGGTCAACAAATTGGCGTGGGACAGTACCCGTATTATCACTTGGAAATACGGCGGTGGTCATACATACGTATGGGACAAAAACAACAACTTTGTTTTTGTCAATTGGGGTGACTATCGGGTTTTACTGAATCTCCAAACTTGGGAAAAGGGGAGGGCATTCAAAGGAACTGAAGAAGTAAAAGGGCCAGATTTGGATGTGGTTCGTGGAAAAGCATGGGCATATTTTTGCAACGATTCGTTTTGGTTGATTGCTCCTTTCAAAGTGTTTGACGAAGGAACCACCCGTAGTTTGGTGCCCAATCAAAACGGTACCAACGATTTATTGGTCAGTTATGCCAGCGGCGGAGTTACACCCGGAGATGCTTACCTCTGGAAGCTCGATGCCAGCGGATTGCCTTTGTCCTACAAAATGTGGGTAAAAGTCCTTCCCGTCGGAGGGGTAATGGCTACGTGGGAAGGTTGGAGTAAACAGCCTTCGGGGGTTATGCTGCCCAGTTTTCATCAACTTGGACCGTTGAAACTGCCGATAGAAAACCTCAGAACAGGACGTTCATTGACTGAAACAGGCGTGAGTGGCTCCATTTTTGACCCGATTCGGTAGCAATTTTCGAGAAAGAATCAACGTGGTTCTTTCTCGAAATTAACTCCATTTATTTCCGTAACCAATTCATAACCAAACAGCCCCGCTGGGGTTTGATAGCCTGCCACGTTTTTTAAATCCAATATTTTTTGGGTGATGAGCAACGAAGCCTCGGCGGTCAATTTGTAGCCTTCGGGAGTGACCAAACGTGCTTCAACGGTTTTACCTTCGGTATTTGTGGCCTTGCCCCAAATGAATGATTGCCCTTTTTGGGATTGATGCTCGGTCGGTCCCGTTATTTTTTTGTCGACGTAGTTTTGCAATTGTTTTTTGATAAAACGGCTGCGTAAAATAGGGTTGAACAAAAATTGTAGCTTCATCGACCAATACGCCAACTTGGGCACACCCACGTAGGTTTCGATGTTGGGAATACCCGTGGTGTGATATGCAGTAGAGACATCTCCCCACGGAATGGTCATGGCGAAGTGTTTAAACTTGCCGAAATCAATTATTTTGCCTTTGTCACCCATCGGTTTGGGCACAATGACCCCGTTTTCTCGGGCCGCGCCCGTATTGCCGAGGTTTTCGAGCATGGTGGTCATGGTGCCGTGCGACACGCTGCCGCCGACGTTGGTAAAAGCCAATTCTAGGTGTGTAGCGTCGGGGAGTTTTGTGTGGAGTAGCTTGGCCATGCAATCCGTCGGAACGACGTCAAAGCCTACGCCGGGCATCAAAACAATCTTACTTGCGAGGGCTTTTTGATGGTATGATTTTACCAATTCAAACACTTCTATTTCTCCCGTAATGTCCAAATAGTGCGTTTGGGTGGTCAAACAGCCTTCGATTAAGGGTTGGGCGGTTCGGGTAAAGGGACCGGCGCAATTTAAGACCAACGGAAATTTTTTGAGCTGTTTGACAATATTTTCTTGATTATTCAGGTCAAAAATCAGGTATTCAAGCCCGTGTTTTTCGGCAAGGGGTTTGATTTTGATTTCGTTTCGTCCCGCAATGACGGGCTTTTTGCCTTGCTTTACCGCCAATTCGACGATGAGTGTGCCCGTAAATCCGCTTGCGCCGTAGATAAGAAATGACATGATGGTTGAGGTTTAGAGGGTAAAGGTAACAGCTAAAAGGCAGCGACCCGATGGAGAGAGAAAATAAAGCTATTTGAAGCGGGTAATCTTGAAAATAACGTAGTTTAGCAACAAAAATGGCGTTTTGTCGGTTTAACTGTTTTACCTAAATCTTGGTCTCTATGTTAAGATTCGTTTGTTTTCTTCTCTTTTTAAGTGGTTGTATTGCCTGTAATAACACCAATCAAAATAGCACAGCTAAGGAAAGACCCGTCGATAAAAAGGCCAAAGAAATAGTTGACAAATGCATTGAAGCCCACGGCGGCAAAAATTACGAAACCTTTGATGTGTCGTTTGACTTTCGAAAATTTAAGGTTCACTTAAAACAAACGGGCACTCAATTTATTTACGAGCGAACCACCACCGACTCCCTCAACAATGTGTATCATGATATTTTGACCAACGAAAGTTTTGTCAGAAAGCGCAATGATACAACTCAGGTGCTTTCCCAAAAAGACGAAGATAAATACCGCGAGGGCACCAATGCAATTGCTTATTTTGTGTTGCTTCCTTTCAAGCTCTCGGAGCCTGCCGTTATTCTGAAATACGTTGGTGAAATAAGCATTGACAATCAAAAATACCACAAAATCAGGGTCACCTTTGAGCAGGAAGGCGGCGGTAAAGACCACGAAGATGAGTTTTGTTATTGGATTAACCAATCCACTAATACGCTCGATTACCTTTCGTACGCCAACGGTGGACCGCGTTTGCGTAAAGCCGTCAAGCGCGACACCGTTGGCGGGATTGTGTTTCAGAATTATGAGAACTACGAAATTTTGGACAAAACCATCCCCACCACGGAGTACGATAAAGCCTTTTTGGAGGGAAAGTCTAAATTCCTTTCCATGATTGAGCAGAGCAATTACGTAGCTAAGTGACGATTATTGGGCTACGATGGCGGTTGAATACCCCGCCGCTCGCCATCCGTTGAGGCCTCCGTCTAGGTTGTACACTTTTTTGAACCCTTTTTCTAGCAATAATTGGCCCGCACTGGCGCTGCGACCACCCGTAGCGCAATAGAGCAGAACTGGTTTGTTTTTGTCGAGTTTGGCAATCTGTTTTTCAAAATCGGGGCCGTTGTAATCCATGTGGATGGCCTGCGGAATAACACCACCCACGAGTTCGGGGCCAGTGCGGACATCTACCACCACCTCGTCGGGGAGGGTGTCTATGAGGTTTTGAAAGGTTTTTGCGTCAATGGTTTGTGCTTTTTGGCCCGGTGAGCAAGCCCCCAGCCCTAAGATGAATCCGAGAAGAAATAGACTGTTTTTCATTGAACTTTTCATTGTTTGGTGACGAACGTCAGCTTCCATGCGCCTCTCAATTCGCCCATGGCGTAGCCAGTTGCTTTGTCAAAACGGTATTTTCGTTGAATTGTTTTCAGCGTGGCGGCTTCAATGTCTTGTTTGGGTTTGCCGTGGCATTGGAGGCAGGTAGGCATTCCGATTTTGATGGGTTTGTAATAAACGTAGCCCTTTGAAACCTGCACGAGCGTATCTTTCAGGGAATTGGCGGCAAAAAGATCCAGTATTTTTTTATCAAACAGCGAGGCGACATTGTCAGGATTTCGGTTTTTGGCCGAAATTCGCTGAATCTCCACCCGATGTTTCTGCGAAAGCGCCTTGGTGAGCGGCACGGCATTCTCGTTGCAATAATCTACCGCATAGGCCGCTCCGCCTTTTTCAATTGCTCCCAATAAGTTGGAAATCAGACTTTGCTGAGCCTGCAAGCTGAGTGAATCGCCCAGCTTATGGTAATTTATGGTTTGTTGGGGCGTTGTTTCGGCGGTATAAAACGCCGTAAAAAAAACGGATGCTGCAGCTATTATGGTAAGTTGTAATTTCATTGCATTCGTGATCTAAATATTGGGACGAAGATACGATTTTCGGCAATGAATTTCTGTGATGAATGTTACGGAAAAAAGAAAAGCCAAGCTCGGAAGAATTTATACGCTTGGCTTTGACAATAGTGATAATGATTGTAGAATCGTTTAGTTAGTGGTTACCTGAACAATTATGTACACAACCAAATGAATATACATCAGGTTGGGCAACGCTGTTCGTAAATAACTTTCCCCTGTTACGAGGAGTAGGCAAATTAAATCCGGCTTCTATTCTTGCCCGCATAACCGTTACCTGATCGTAGGTAAAATACACTTTTTGGCCACTGTATAAATAGCTCATTAAGTTTTTCTGTACAAAAGGGACTGTCTCACAATTGACCGTTACCTTGTCATTGGCACAGGTAGGCGTATCCCAAAGGCCATCCGAATGAATAGCATCAGTACAGTTGGAAGCCAACCCAAATGTATGAGGCAGCCCGAAGATATGACCAAGTTCGTGAGGGATGGTTGTCGGAATCTTATCAACGGTTGGAAGACCTCCCCACAAAAATTGGGCAAATCCGTTTAGTCGAATAAGCGGCGCATTACTCTTTGCATAAAATGTACCGTACGGATTAAAATTGACAATCGGCAACTCAAAAAACTCCTTTGGTACTGCTTCTTTGCGAGCCACGTCCAGTCCGCCGCCACCGGCCGCACCGGCGTAGGGAATGTTCAATGCTGCGGGTTCTACCAGAATATTGAGGTATTCATTTGGGTTCCACCTTTTTACTAAGTTCTCAATTTTCTGCGTGTATTCCTTTGCTTCAGGGGTATTCCAATCGTATGTACTCCCTGCTTGGGCAGGACGTTTAAAATCAAGTAAATTCACTCCTTTTTGGGGCAGGGGTTTCCCGTCAGGGTCAGTCTCCGCCAAATAAAACTCAATGAAAGTATCGTGTGCATTGGGATCATGCGCAGCAATATCGGCTTCATAGCGGTTGCGAAAAATGCGGTTAAGCACTTTGAGGTAGTTTTCATTTTTGAGTGCTTCTATTCCTTTTTTTCGCATCGTTTCGTCGGTTTCTGAGGAATTGGGGTAGGTATAATCGCCTGCCTGACAAAAGTGAAACATCAATGGTATCCGTACTATGTCAAAAGTTCGGGGAGCACGTACCTGAAAAGTTAATTCCGCCTGTTTTCCATAAGCGCTGCCTATTATTGTCTCTTTGCCGGGTTGGTTGAGCTGAATCGAAGACGGAACGGCTTCTTTACCACGAAACTGCACTTTCGCTTTTTTACCAATGGGAATTTCGTTTCCCGCTTTATCGTATCCTTTCGGAACTACATCCGGCCATGTATTGACAGGAACATGCCAAACGGCATACCTGTAATAAAACCCGCTTCTTAATTCCAATCGCTCCATTTCTTTTTGAGGGTCTTTGACTGTGACAGAAACAACGGCTGATTCGACTGACTCAACCATCGCTTTGAGCGTATAAACTCCCTCTGTGCTAGGGTCAAATGTACTGTTGGGCAAGGTTTTCCCATTGGAAAAATAGGTAACTGTGCCGTTGTAACCGGAGATTAAATTTCCTTGAGCATCCTTCAACTCTACCGACAGAGGAAGCGGCTCAGACTCTCCCAACCAGAATATCGAAGAGGAAGCCGGTAATTTTACGGTTACTGTGGCTATTTTAACAGCCGGTATCTCTCTAAGCGTACTGCAAGATACCAACATGACGTACAGGCAGAGGATAATACTTTTTCGAATGATCATTTTAACGAAGTCTTTGTTACCGTTCTATGATATAAATACTCTGTACTTCGGCATTGGTAAGGGCTCGGTTGTAGATGCGGACATCAACGGCGGGAAAAATGTACTTTTATGTGTCTCATATTTTTCCTCCTGAATAATTGTCTTATTGCTGATACCTCAAAATCGCTCCCAATATTTTAAAATCGCCATACCAATTCTGAACTTGGCTTACTTTGAGGTAATAAAAATTAGAATTATTGACTTTGTAGTTGCCGCCCGAAAAACCATAGGGCAATGGGTTTAATTTGATAGGAAATGTACCCTGAATTATTGCTAAGTTCTGTACAGCAAAAGGCAAATGAAAATTCATAAAGCCATTGAACCCATCGCCTGGGAAATTAAAACCCGTAGAAGACCACAAAGTAGTAGTTTGATAAATGAATGAGCCGCCCGATGAAGTACCACTATTTGAATACCCCTCTATCAACTCTATTTTCAAGGTACCGCCTGCGCGACACCTTACAACCAGTTCTAGTTCTTTTACTCGGATGCTGTCTCGAAGCGCAATGGGTGCGTGAAAATAATAGGTGTTGCTTGTCCCATTATCAAAATAGCATTCGGCCCCATTGTTATGAAAAGCAGTAGTGTTATCGCTTGCCTGAAACGATGATGCTGGAATAGATAGCACATAGTCGCGGCTACCTGTCGTAACATTGCCAGGCGTAATGGTTGTTTGTTGGGCAAAAGATAGCCCAGCTATCAGTACGAAGGTTACCGAAAATAATACTTGTTTCAGCATTTTAGTGGTGATTCTAGTGAGGGTTTGTGTTATTCTTCGATGACTTATTTATAACCTCCTCCGCCGCGCTACCTTCAAGGGCACTCCGTTTTTCAGCTTGATCTCCTTTTTGGTAATGTAGCCGTCGATATAGTCTCGGCGCACGAGGTAACTTTTGCTTATACGTACAAAATGCTCGGCAGGTAGGCTTGCTTCAAATAGCTTTAGGGTTTTGGAATAGACCTCACGGCTGCCGTCTTCAAAATACAGAATGGTATAATTGCGGTCTGCTTGAAGATAGGCCAACTGAGTGGTGTGAATAATTCCAGATTGCCTCAAGGGTAAGCGGAAATGTGGTAGTGCCATGTGGTGTGCTTTCTAAAAATCAGTGACGAAAATTTAATGGCTGAAAGGTAGAAAGGGCGTGCCTACAAATGGTTAGCAAAATGCGTTTTGAGGGTTCCGCAAAATTTTGCGGAAGAAAATTATGTTATTGAGTGTCTTTTGGGGCAGTTTTGCGTCATTAGAAAAAGGATGGATGCGTGGAAGAATTAATCTTACTTCAGCAGTTAAGGAATGAATTCATTGGAAGGATTCAAGAGCAATGGCCTGAAAATTTTTCAACATTGGGGGAGAATTACGAAAACGTAGCTAGTAAAAATGCTTTTTTGTTGGTTTTGCAGGAACGTATCGAATCCAGAATAGCCAGTAAAATCGGCTTGGATGCGGCTACTGAATACTTGGTGAGTGTTGATTTTCTGCACCGATTGGTATACGGCACCACCAAACGTTTGCAGGCCAAAAAACGAGATACCCTGGCCATGTACTTGGACTATGTTGATTGGGAGGATTTTGTCGCTGCCCAAATGGCCAAGAAGGGTGCCGTGCTGGTACCCTCTATACCTTCTTCTACTCCGCCGACACAGACCACATCCTATAATGGTAGCCCGTGGCAAATCCTGAGTGCCGTGTTAGTGGTGGTGATGCTACTCGGAATAGTATGGTGGAAAATGTCGCCCAAAGCTACCGATTTTGAAGGAGCCTCTCTGTATATCGCCAAACGGGAAGGCACTAGCATCCCCTCGACGATACTGTTGCGGTATGAATTGCCCGACCAAGTACTTGATTCAGCCTTTGTGGAAGTGGTGGGAAATATCGGAATGGTGCACCGCGTGCGTCTCACCGCGCAGAAGGGCTACGTACCCGCCACCTTTATGAGTTCAGGAATTAAAAGTGCTTTTCTGGAAATAAACGGAAAACGGCTCCAAACGCTATCTTTTCCCGTCTATACCGAAGGATGGGGCGGGCGGATCATCACGCCCGCCCGTATGTATCCTTATCTGAAACAACCAATGATTGTTAGGGATGGAGCACTTTATATTACCTCTGCTCTACTGTCTGAACAGTCGGAAAAGCAATATTATGAAACCCATTTTTCAAATTGTCGGGATTTTGGCGTGGCAGGCGACAGTTCGACACTTGAAGTACGGGTTCGGAATCATCCTGCCGATGGAGCATTGGGGTGCCATGACATAGGGTGGGTGTTACTCGATTCCTTGGGGCAGGGTTATGAAATACACATATTGGAGAAAGCCTGTACAGCCTTTGCCCAACTGAAGATCAACGGTCAAAACTACGAACCAGCCAATCATTTTGAACTCCTCTCTAAATTAGGTCAAAAGGTTGCAGAATGGGGAACCTTGAAAATAAGCCTCCATGCACACCAATTACAGGTTTTTTATAACGAAAAACCTGTGTTAAGTATTCCTTACAAAGGCCGTATTGATAGAATTAAACACATCAGTTGTAAGTTTATGGGTTCAGGAAAGGTGGATTGGGTACGACTTACGAATTCGTATACGGGTAAAGTTGCTTATTTTGAGGATTTTAGCTCTAAAAACGGTTAATAGAACGGTAAGTTTGGTCTTTTAATTTTAATACTGTTTCCTGATTCATTGCCTTCGCTCTTCATTTTCCATATTTCAACACAATGCCCAGTTGCCCCGCGTGGTAAGCCGTATGAGAAACAATGCGTCCGAGGGCTTCGGCCTTGGTCTTGGTGCCAAATTCTTTGGTAGTGATGGTGCTTTGCCAGTCGGTGTCGGTTTGGGCCAAAATGGCTTTTTCTAAGCATGCAAAAGCCTCCTGCTGGTAGGCCAGCAGTTCGGCTAAATTCGTCCATTCGCCCGTGTCTCGTTGGGCAATAACCGTTTTTGCCGATACTTTTAAGTCGGTTTGTCCAAACACATTTTTACTAAAAAGCAGCTCGACATCCGCCACGTGCCGTATCAGAAAACCCGCGCTGTTGGGACTATCTCCGAGTTTTTTGGTGAGGTCGCTTTCCTTAAGATTCTTCAACTGATTGGAAAAACGAGTACGGGCTTCGGCCCATAGAGGCAGTAATAATTGCGTATTGGTGTCCATAGGTCAATTTTTTTACGGCACTATTTCGATTTGTTTTTCTGGAAAGCGATTTTGTAAAGTACCCAGCCAAAACCTGCGACTAAGTGTAACATGACGATAAAAAAAATAAATGCGGCCATTGGTAGCGATTGATTTTGTAGGCAGTAAATCTGCAACTTAATCAGCAGATAAACGGTGACTTTGGTCACATAAAATCCATTTTAAGACTTTATTTTGAGTGGTCTAGACGTTTTCAAACAGCCACTTCATCTCGGTCGCAATTTGCCGACAGCGCGCGTCGTAAGTGGTGACTTCTTCGGGCGTATCGTCGGAGACTTTAGGGTCAACGTACATAATGGGCAGTCGTCGCTCGGCTCCAGGAATAAACGGGCAATTGGCTTCGGCATGGTCGCAGGTCATGATGGCCGCAAAACCTCGGGCTGGGTTGGGGACTTGGTCGTAGACTTTGGAAAAAGCAACGACGGGTGCCATCGAAGCATCAAAACTGATTTCGTAAACAGGGTTTTCCGATTCGGTGGTCTTTGTCACTTTCAAGCCTGCCCGCTCAAACGCCGCAATCGTTCGGGGATTGCATGCGGTAGCTTCCGTTCCTCCCGAAAAAGAATGAACATCCTGAATTCCAAAATAGGCCGCTGCCACCTGCGCCCATACTTGCCCAAAGTGACTGCGACGGGAATTGTGCGTGCAGATAAACGTCAGATTGATAGGTTGTTGTGAATTAGTTTTTGCTTTTATATAATCTACCAATGGTCGTAAAATGGCTTGGCGTTCGGCAGAAACATCGTTGAGGTTGAGGTTTTCAAAATAGGTTTTTACAGTAGCAATCATGGTTGAAATTTATGGGTTTGTTTGAGGGCGTAATTCACGAACAATATCAAAACGGGTACTTCAATCAACGGGCCAACAACGGCGGCAAAAGCAGCTCCCGAATTGATGCCAAAAACGGCAATGGCGACGGCTATGCCCAACTCGAAGTTGTTGCCAGCGGCCGTAAAGGCCAACGAAGTGGATTTGGCGTAATTGGCCCCCGCTCGTTTGGAAAGATAAAAAGCTGATAAAAACATGATACCAAAATACAGCGTGAGCGGAATGGCAATGCGGACCACGTCGAGCGGAATCTGTACAATCAACTGCCCTTTCAAGCTAAACATCACCACAATGGTGAGCAGGAGCGAAATCAGCGTAATTGGGCTGATTTTTGGCAGATAGACTTCTTCAAACCACTGCCGACCTTTGAGGGCCGTTAGTCCATAACGCGAAATAATGCCCAGCAAAAACGGGATGCCCAGATAGATGAAAACACTTTGGGCAATCTGACCGATGGTAATATCCACTTCGTAGCCCGTCAGGCCAAAAAGGGGGGGCAATACGGTGATAAAAACCCACGCGTAAACCGAGTAAAAAAGCACCTGAAAGATACTGTTAAACGCTACCAAGCCAGCCGCGTAGAGGCGGTCACCGTTGGCGAGGTCGTTCCAAACGATGACCATCGCAATGCAGCGGGCAATGCCTATCATAATCAGGCCAGTCATGTATTCGGGCTTGTCGGGCAGGAAAATAACCGCCAAACCAAACATCAACAGCGGCCCAATAATCCAGTTTTGCACCAACGACAGCGCTAGAATTTTGGTATTTGAAAATACCTTTGGCAGTTCTTCAAAGCGGACTTTGGCCAGCGGGGGGTACATCATTAAAATGAGTCCAATCGCCAGCGGAACGTTGGTGGTGCCGACGCTAAAACTGTTGATGAAAGCTTCTGATTTAGGAAAAAAATAGCCGATGCCCACGCCGAGTAGCATGGCCGAGAAAATCCAGAGTGTGAGGTAATTATCTAAAAAGGAAAGTTTTTTTTGAGACATAATATATATTATTGTTTTAAAACTTAACAGGGGAATTGCGGTTTGACTATCGTCCGACCTGATTACCTGCTTAGCAACAGGATTGCGTCTGGCCTGAAGCATTTTTGGCTAGGTCGGCGAAAACCCCAAATTGATTCACAAACTGGTTGAAGACCTCCCAATCAATGCAGTAGCAAGAAGTTTTGCCTTCGATACTGCCTTTGATAAGCCCGATGGATTTTAATTCCTTCAAGTGTTGAGATACCGTGGCCTGCGCCAACGGCAAGCCTTCCACGATTTCGCCGCAAATACAGCTTTTGTGTTGGGCTAATATTTTCAGAATCGCGATGCGTGCAGGATGAGCAATGGCTTTGGCAAAATCGGCCAAGGCGATTTCGTCCGCAAGAAAATCCATTTTTCGGTTAGTAGCCATTCGATATTTATTATATATCGCAAATATACGATATGTAATAAATAAAGCAATTTTAAAGGTAAAATCAAAAGGCGTTTTATTGACCATAATCTTGCTATACCGTTTGATAAATTGGGGGAGAGTCATAAAGTACTTTCAGGGAAATTTTACAAATTTGTGATATTCTAAACCTTATCATTCTAAATCATTTTTATTTACCCTTCTTATGAAAATGCTTTTTTCCCTTTTTAAAAGGCAACTCATTTGCCAAATATTTTTGTTGTTTTTTTTACAAGTTTCATGGGCGCAAAACGTGACCATTTTGCCGAACGGCATCAATCCAGCTCCCGTGGGGACCATCCCACGCCTCAGTTACGAAGCCATTTTGGCCCTACCTTCACCTCAACTGGGAGATTTGGCCGTTGACCTTACTTTCAGGGTGATGCGCATGTACAACGGGGGGGAATGGGCAATATTCAAAACCTCGACAAGTCTAGATTTGACTGATTATACAGCAATGAGTACTAATGGGCTCATGCCCAACGATATTGCAACCGACAACGCGGGCAACATATACACCACGGGGCAGTTTGAGGGCACCGTCACCGTGGGGGGGCTGAGCCTGACTTCGGCGGGGGGGACCGATATTTTCGTTGCTAAATTCAACAGATTTGGTACTGTACAGTGGCTGCGACGGGGTGGGGCAAATTTTGCGAATGAAGAAGGGAAAAGCATTGCGGTAGATGGGAGTGGCAATGTGTACGTGACGGGGTATTTTTCAGCTACTGCCAATTTTAATACCCCTTCGGCAACGGGTACAAATGAGCTTATCTCGGCAGGATCTAGCGACATTTTTGTGGCTAAATACAATACTTCGGGGGCATTGCAGTGGTTGCGGCGCGGAGGTGGAACGTCGGGAGATGAAGGTCGAGGAATTGCGGTAGATGGCAGTGGTAATGTGTATGTGACGGGTTATTTTTCAACTACCGCTAATTTCAATACCCCCTCGGCCACGGGAAGCAACGAACTGGTCTCTGCGGGAAACACTGATGTTTTTGTGGCCAAATATAATACTTCAGGCGTAGTACAATGGTTGCGGCGTGGAGGTGGGACTAGCTCGGACCAAGGCAATGGGATAGGGGTAGATGTAAGTGGTAACGTGTATGTAGTGGGTTTTTTTAATACTAAGGCCAGTTTTAATGTGCCCTCAGTCGCGGGGAGTTTTGACCTTGTCTCAGATGGGGAGCGCGATATTTTCGTGGTAAAGTTTAGCTCTTTAGGCACGCCCGAATGGGTACAAAGAGGGGGCGGAACAGGTTTTGATGATGGGAAAGATATTGCGGTAGATTCCAATGGCGATTTTTATATAACGGGTCATTTTGTCAATACTGCCAATTTCAATACCCCCTCGGCTTCGGGGAGCAATGAACTTGTTTCGGCGGGGAGTGCTGATATTTTTGTCGTTAAATACAATACTTTCGGGGGGCTGTTGTGGCGACAAAGAGGCGGAGGAACAAGCGGTGATTTTGGGGAGGCGATTGTAAGGCGAGTCAATGCCAATGTTTACGTAACGGGATATTATAGCGGTACCATCAATTTTAATACCCCCTCCGCAGCGGGTGCTAATGAACTCCAACCTTTTGGTTTGTTTGACCTTTTTGTGGCCGAATACAGCAGTTTTGGTGGATTGCAGGGACTTCTACGGGGTGGAGGACAGACCGATGATATAGGTACAGGGGTTGCGGTTGGGGCTTTTGGTGCCTTGCACGTGGTGGGAAGGTTTGAAAGTGGTGTAGCTCAATATGGCTTAACGCCGTTACAAAATAATTCGGGCAGCAGTTATACAGGGTTTATTACATTTATGAAACAGTAGCGGTGGCTAAAACCTTTCTCTTAGAGTGTTTCTGCTTCATTGATAAAAAAACAAAGTCGGGCTAAATAACCCGACTTTGTCTGCTTCTAAACCCTAACCTATGATAAAATAATGATTGTTTTCGATGGCTGTATGTGTCTCACATTGACAATGCAAAATTGGCTCATTTACCGAAAATCTAAAAAAGGATTCCTGTGAACTGTCAAATTTGCGTATTGGAGTGCACAAATGGCTCAGCGAATCGTTGCGCTGTAACCAGTGGCTTCTTTCGGCCTTACTTAGCGGGTTAGCTGTTTGTTTCCACCACTTCTACGTCGGTGCGGAGCAGGATGCCCGTGGCCAGCGCCGCCAAGATGGTTCGGGTTTCGGCGTCCAACGAAGGGTCAATCCAAACCGTGCCGTTGTTGAGGGTAGATACGGCCCCAACTACTTTGCCATTCAGAACAAATTCGTGCCCGTAAACGGCCATTTTTTTGAGCCACTCGGGTTGGTTTTCCAGACCGCGAACGGCTTTGATTTCGATGGTCTGGGCGTAGTTTCGGGCGTAGCCCGCTGATTCTTTCTGCCTCAGGAAATCACCGTTGGGATTGTACAACACAAAATCCCAAGTGTCTTCCTCTGCGGTGAGGAGAGTACCCGCAAAATAATTTTCGTATTGAAGCGGGATGCTGAAAAAGTCTTGTACCAAACTCAAATCGTTGCTTTTGAAGCGACTGACGCACGATACCCTGACCGCGCGGCCTTCGGGACTGAATTGGGTAAAACTGAGTTTTTCCTGTGCGCCCTGAAACCTGAGAATAAACGGCACATCGTAGCTTCGGGTCCAGCCGCGCTTGACTTTGTCGGTGCGGTAATCGCCGTACCGAATTACCTGCCCAATCTGGAATCCCTGACGGCCTTTGACGGGCATTGCGGTGGCGTTTAGTTCAGGGGAGAAAGCTACTTGGGCGCTTTTGCAGCTTGACAAAAGCACCCCGCCCAGCAGGAAGACGAATGCGTAGTTTTTTAGGGATAAAGAGAATGTTTTAGATTCGTTGAATTTCATGGCGTTGCTGTTTTGGTTCAAATACGCCGTAAAATTCGCGGCAATCACCGTGAGAAAAATGACTTCTTTCTTGAATTGAGAAAGATTCAGGTTGAATTGTGGGTTTTTGCCCACGAAACCCCTAGCAAGGCATAAAAAAACCTGCTTCGGTCGAGAGCAGGTTGCAAAGGGTAAAATAGATTGGAATCTCTTATTTCACTGAACAAGTATTCAAGCCAAAAATAGTATAGAGTGGACAAAAACTCACCACGCTTGTCAGTGTAAAAACGGCGGCTACCACCAGCGCGATGATGCCGAGTGTGCCCGTAAGGGTTCCTGTAAAATACAGAGCAACGGCGATAGCGGCTACAATAAGGCGAATAATGCGGTCGGTGCCGCCCATGTTAGGTTTCATGTTCGTAAGGTGTTTTTAGTGTTTAATGCCTTCAATCACAAAATACAAACCCACCAAAAGCGCCGTACAAAGTAGGCATACAACGATGAGTTTTTGGGCGTTTGATTTCATGGGGTAAAGGTCGGACTAAAAACCCCTTCGAGTCAGTGATATATGTCACAAAAGCGCTTGAAAATCAAGGCTTTGGGATGATTTTCATCATCTCCTGATGGAGATTGTCAGGAAAGATGTTGAATTGGGGTGGAAGCGTCGTCTATTGAGCTTGTGTAGCCAATTGATTTACAATCTGTTCCAACTGTTTTTTCTGCACTACGCCCGATTGTCGCCACACGATTTTCCCTTTCTGAAAAAGAATCAATGTTGGCACACCCTGAATGCGGTAAGTTTGGGATGCCGCAGGGTTTTTATCAACGTCGATTTTAATGACGCGCACGCGGTCGCCCATTTGAGAAGCGAAATCTTTTAAAATCGGCGACATCATTTTGCACGGGCCGCACCATTCGGCAAAAAAATCCACCAAAACGGGCGTTTCACTCTGAATTATTTCATTAAATGTCTGTTTCTTTTCCATGATCTGTTGTTGTTTAAAGATAAAAAAATACGCCAGTATTACTTCTCGGCGTCGTTGCGGCGCGGCATAAATTTACTAAGTTGTAAATCTTGCAACATTCCACCGCCAAAATACCCCATCAATGCGCCGTAAGGCACCATGGTTTGCCACTGAGATTTGAGCGGGCAGGTTCCCGTTAGGCACCCGATTTCTTTCCAGTACCAATACCCGCCGATGGCCCCTGCCACCGCGCCCAGCCAGCCCCACGGAATATTACTTAACTTCTTCATACTGTGTGTCTTCAATGGTTTTTGGGGTGCTTTGGCGGGTGTTTGGCGTGGCGCAACCACCTGATCCGCAGCAACCTACATTCATGATGGCCTGCAATGCAAACAAGCCTCCCAGCAATCCCAGAAGTGGTTGATGGTCAACAAAGGCGGAATAGATGAGCCACAAGCCCATCCCCATCCGCAAAATTCGCATAAAATCCCAATTCTTAAGTACTGCCGTCATAATCGGATATTATTTTATGAATTAACAATTTAGCTACTTACAAAGTGCCCTAGTAGGGCCAGCTCATCATCCCGCCCGATAGGTTGTAAACGTGCTCAAAGCCCGCATTTCCCATCATCTTACAGGCTTGACCGCTGCGATTTCCACTGCGACAATACACAAAATAGGTTTTGTTCTTGTCTAATTTGGCGATTTTTTGTTGAAAATCGGCGCTCATTAAATCAATATTGATGGCTCCCTTGATGGCACCCGAGCGCATTTCGGCGGCGGTACGCACATCTAACACTACGGCATTGGGAGTTTCTTCAATCAATTGTTTAAAGCTCGAAGCGTTAACGTTTTCGTAATTTTTTTTGGTTTTAAGGAAGTCAAACATGGTCTTTGTCGGTTTTGATTTTAATTTGATACGACAAAGTTCCAAACTATCAGAGGCTTGTACAGTGATATTTGTTACACATTACGAAATATGGGGTAATTCCACCAAAAACTTACTGCCGTGCTGAAGTTGGCTGTCCACGTGAATTTTACCTTTGTGCAGTTCGACAATCCTTTTACACACCGACAGACCCACGCCAAAGCCTGAAATAGTTAGGGCATTTTTTGAGCGATAAAAAGGCTCAAAAATGGCGGTAAGGTCTTCTGCTGGAATGCCGATGCCTTCGTCTTGGACGCTGACGAGAGTGTGTGTTTCGTTAAAGTTAATAATCACAAGTGCTTGATGGTTAGCGGAATACTTGCAGGCGTTGCTTATTAGGTTGGTAAAGACAGTTTTAAGAAGAGGTTCATCGCCCAGAACGGTAATGTGCTTTTCATTTTCGGGTTCCTTTGCGTATTCTACGCTGATGCGATACTCTGGTTTGCTCAAAAGTAAATCATCTTGCGCCTGAAACACCACATCGTCGATGCGGACTTCGGCCGCGCTGTTGATGGAAGATTTTAGTGGTCTGACAATCTGTAAAAGGCTATTGCTCAGAGCAATGAGTCGGTTTATGTCTTTTCGGATATTTTCTAAGATGCCTCGGTGCTGGGCCACGCTGAGTTTTTCGTCCAAGCTTATTTCTACTTCCGATTTAAGGGCGGCAAGGGGGGTTCGGAGTTCATGGGAGGCGTGCGAAACAAAGCTTTTTTGCAATTCGAACGACTGTTCTAAACGATACATCATTTTATTGAACGCCGCCGCCAGTTGGCCGATTTCGTCTTTCCCGTGGCGCTCATCCAAACGTTCGCGCAGATTGTTGGCCGTGATTGTGCTGATTTGACTAATGAACTGATTGACTGGGCCTAACGCGTTTCCTGCAAAAAAAATCCCCAGTAAAACCGTAATTAGAATGCCAATGACCAAACCGCTGTAAAGTATATCGCGGAGATTGGCCATCTTGCTGTGGCCGAATTTGTCATAGGCCGAGGCTAAAATAATGTAATTTTGCCCGTTGAGTTCATACAAAAGCCCAACTACTTCGTTTTCGTCATCGCTTGTTTCGACGTATTTTTCTTTTCTGACGCGGTTCAATAAATCATTGCCGTAGTGAATGACGTGGTCGTCTAAGCTGCTGTAAAACAGTTTGTTTTGTTGATCAAATACCAATACTTTTTCATCGACTAACGCCGTGAGGGTATTTTTATCAATGATTTTGAGCAAATCACGGTCTATTTCGTCCACCTTTATGAGCAATTGGGCGGTCGTTATGGCTTTGCTTTTCAGTCGGTCGTAGTATTCTTGCTCCCTGAATTCGGCAAATAATTGGTAAATGACAAATGAAAAGATGGCCAGCAAGCTTCCCACAATCAACGAAAACTGAATGGCAATTTTAGTTTGGATTTTCATGGGTATTCGCGCAGTATATAGCCTAAACTCGGGCGTGTGTGGATTAGTTTGGGTTCAAAATCGCGATCTATTTTCCGTCTTAAAATGTTGATATAGACTTCAATGACGTTGGTGCCCGTATCAAAATGAACGTCCCACACTTGGGCGGCAATGTCGTTTTTAGAAAGTACTTTTCCTTTGTTTTTGACCAAAAACACCAAAAATTCATACTCACGGGCAGTGAGATTGATTTCTTTTCCAGCGCGTTTGACGAGTTTACTATCTAAAAAAACCTCCAAATCGGCAATTCGAAGCACTTTTCCGACCGTTTCGACTTCTGGGCTGTTTCGGCGTAAGCCTACCAATACCCGGTGATAAAGCTCTCTGAAATCAAACGGCTTAATAATGTAATCATCTGCGCCTGCCTCAAACCCTTCGATTTTGTCGTCTACCTCACTCATAGCCGTAAGCATCAGAATCGGGAGGGTGGGTTTTACATCACGCAGTCGCTTGCATACTTCGTAACCGCTCAACTCGGGAAGGTTAATGTCAAGAATCACCAAATCAAAGGCAATGGTTAGTGCCCGGCGTAAGCCCAGTTGACCGTTGTAGGCCACTTCAGTGTCAAAACCCTTGTTGGTCAATCCCCGCGTGAGCAGTTGCGCAATCCGTTGGTCATCTTCAATGATCAGGATTTTTTTTGGTTCGGTGTCAGTTTTCATGGTTTCTAAACTATTCTTAGGCCAAATATAGTACATCCTAACGCCTTCGCTTGCCAATTTAGTTTTTTTTAAGGTCGGCTTTATATCAGGTTAATGTTGCCGACACACCTTTGCAAAAAGTATTTTTACTACTTATGCGAATTATCATTTTAATGGCCTTTCTGCTGCCGATTTGTGGGTTTGCCCAAGACTCGTTACGGATTTCACTCAGGCAGGCCGATAGCCTGTTTGTTGAAAAAAACCTCATTTTGCTGGCGGAGCGGTATCGGATTGATGCGGCGCAGGCGTCGGTCATTCAGGCAAGATTATGGGATAATCCCACACTCTCTACCGAATGGAACCTCTACAATCCTAACCGGCAACGGGTGCTGGATGTGGGGCGCGGCGGACAAAAAATCATTTCTATTGAGCAGGTGATTCAGACGGCGGGCAAACGAAACAAGCAAGTGGCGCTTAGCCTCGAAAACGTCCGCATGACCGAATATGAGTTTATGGATTTGCTGCGTATCCTCAAGTTTGAACTGCGTTCCAATTTTTTCGATATTTTCTTCTTACAAAATACCCTCAACCGTTATCAGCGGCAGATTGAGACTTTGGAGCGTACCGTGGTGGCGTTTGAAACACAATACGAAAAAAACAACGTATCGCTACGGGAGTTGCTCCGCCTCAAAGCGCTGCTTTTTCAGTTGAATAATGACAAAACCGAGATTCTGTTTCAACTAACAGAAAAACAAAAAGACCTAAAAACATTACTTAACACGGAGAAGTCGGTGACTCCGCTGGTAAACGAAACGGAGTTAAGTCGGTATCAGTTAGCAAATTATAACGTTTCGCTTCTCAATGAGTTAGCCCTGCAAAATAGGGGGGATGTGAAAGTGACAGAGTCGTTTGCCCGGCAGGCTGAGTTGAATTACCGATTGCAAAAAGCTCTTGCAGTACCCAATGTACGTATCGGAGCAACCTACGACCAAGCGGGTAGCTTTGTAAATAATTATACGGGCCTGACGCTTTCGGCTGATCTGCCTTTTTTTAACAAAAATCAAGGTAACATTAAAGTGGCTAAAACCCTAATTGACTACCAAAAAGGCCTACAGAATCAGAAAATAAACACGGTGACCAATGAAGTGGCGGCGGCTTTGGAGAAGGTACGCTACGTTGAAAACATGGTGCAAAGCGTCGATTCAAAATTTACCGACCAGTTTGAGTTGCTAAACAAAGGTGTGCTGGAAAACTTCCAAAAGCGCAATTTGACATTGCTCGAATTTATTGATTTGATTGAAACCTACAGCGAAAGTATCAAAGAATTGAACCGCCTGAAGGCGGATAGAGTGGGAGCGTACGAAGAGCTTAATTTCACGGTTGGACAAGAACTTTTTAAATAAAATGAATACTAAACAAACTTTCTTTTTGGTCATTGTATGCGGTGGAATATTGGCGGCTTGTCAAGAAAAAAAGCCTATTGTTGAAGATAACAAGGCTTTTATGTTGTCGGACACCATGATGAAGCGCATCGAACTAGCAAGCGTTGTGACGGAGCCCGTGCGAAGTGAATTGACCCTCGTCGGTAAAGTTATTGCTGACGAAAACCGTGTCATTAAAGTGTTTCCGCTGGTGGGGGGAAATGTAGAAAACGTAACGGTCGAACTGGGCGATTATGTTCGCAAAGGCCAAGTACTAGCAACCATACGTTCGGGGGAAGTAGCTGATTTTGAGCGACAAATGATTCAGGCGCAGGCAGAAGTGTTGGTGGCCGAGAAAAACCTTAAAACAGCGGAAGAACTTTTTGAAAGTAAACTTAATTCGCAGCGAGAAGTAACTTCGGCCAAAAAAGAAGTAGAAAACGCGCAGGCAGAACTCAGTCGAATGAAAGAAGTTTTTCGTATTTATGGCTTAGGAAAAACCCAAAACTACATTGTCAAAGCACCGATTGATGGCTTTGTGCTCAGCAAAAACGTCAACCCTGGAATGCAGCTTCGGTCTGATAACAACGAGCAGATTTTTACGATTGGTCAAATCAGCGAGGTTTGGGTGATGGCCAACGTAAACGAGAGCGATATTCCGAAAGTGAAACTCGGAATGATGGCTGATATTAAGACCATTAGCTACGGCGACGAGCTGTTTCGGGGAAGTGTGGATAAAATTTACAACGTGCTTGACCCCGAAAATAAGACCATGAAAGTACGGATTCGGCTCAATAACGCAGGCTATAAGCTCAAGCCCGAAATGCACGCTACTGTATCGCTCAAATTTGATGAAGGAGGCTCCATGACGGCTATCCCAGCGGGCGCCGTCATTTTTGACCGCAGTAAAAATTGGGTGATGGTTTTTAAAGGCCGCTCCAACATTGAAACGCGTGAAGTGAATGTCTATAAAATGCTGAATGATGTTGCGTATATACAGCAGGGTTTGAAAAACAACGAGCGGGTGATTGCCAAAAATCAGCTGTTGGTGTATGATGCTTTAAACGATTAGTCGCCTGACTTTCCAACAAAGATGTTAATAAATGCCCCTTTGGGGGCGCTTTATACTTATGAATAAATTTATCAGAGGAATTGTCGGATTTTCGCTCAAAAACCGATTTTTCGTTTTCTTTATGACGGGTATTTTGGTCATCTCGGGCGTGGTGAGCTACCTCAATACGCCGCTGGAGGCATTTCCTGACGTGACCAATACCCAAATCATTGTGGTGACGGAATGGAACGGCCGCAGTGCCGAAGAGATCGAACGTTTCGTGACGGTGCCCGTGGAGGTGGCCATGAATTCTGTACAGCGCAAAACCAACGTGCGCAGTATTACGATGTTTGGATTGAGCATCATCAAAATCATTTTTGAAGATGATGTGGATGACTTTTTTGCCCGACAACAGGTTAATAATCAGCTCAGAACGGTGTCGCTACCCGAAGGTGTTGAACCTGATGTACAGCCACCTTATGGCCCCACGGGCGAGATTTTTCGGTTTACACTGGAAAGTAAAGACCGCGATAGCCGCGAACTATTGACGTTGCACAATTGGATTATTGACCGACAGCTACGGAGCGTACCAGGCGTTGCCGACGTGGTTGCCTTTGGTGGTCGGGAAAAAATCTATGAGATTCAGGCCAATCCTACGCAATTGGCCAAATATGATATTACGCCATTGGAAGTCTACCAGGCCGTTACCAAAAGCAACGTCAACGTGGGTGGTGATGTCATTGAGCGCAACGGCCAGGCGTACGTAGTGCGGGGTATTGGCTTGCTCAACTCTATTGCCGATATTGAAAATATCATTGTAGAATACGTCAACGACAATCCAGTATTGGTTAAAAACGTGGCGGAGGTCAAAGAATCAAATTTGCCCCGCGTAGGGCAAGCAGGTCTCAACACCAACGACGACGTGGTGGAGGGAATTGTAGTGCAGCGCAAAGGTGAAAACCCCAGCGAAGTACTGGCCAGGGTCAAAGCCAAAATTGAGGAGCTTAACACCAAAATTTTGCCCCCCGACGTAAAAATGGTGACGTTTTATGACCGCGACAATTTGATTGCTTTTTGTACCAAAACGGTGCTTCATAATCTCTTTGAAGGTATATTGTTTGTTACGGTCATCGTATTTCTGTTCATGGCCGATTGGCGCACCACGCTGATTGTGTCCATTATTATTCCGTTGGCGTTATTGTTTGCTTTTATGTGCCTAAAGCTCAAGGGGATGTCGGCCAATTTGCTTTCCATGGGGGCGGTTGATTTTGGTATCATCATCGATGGGGCGGTGGTGATGGTAGAAGGAATATTTGTGGCACTCGACCATATGGCGCATAAAAACGGGATGGAGCGGTTTAATAAACTAGCAAAATTGGGCCTTATCAAAAAGACGGGTGGCGAACTAGGGAAAGCCGTGTTTTTTTCTAAGCTCATCATTATCACTGCGCTCATTCCTATTTTCAGTTTCCAAAAAGTAGAAGGTAAAATGTTTAGCCCACTGGCCTATACGCTGGGCTTCGCCTTGCTAGGGGCGTTGTTGTATACGCTTACGCTGGTGCCAGTGCTTTGCTCATTTTTGTTGCGGAAAAATGTTCGGGAAAAAAATAATCCGATTGTCCATTTCTTTGACCGTGTGGTTTCGAGAGGCTTTGAATGGTGTTATCGCAACAAGAAAATCAGCGTATTGGCATCCATGATTTTCTTGGGTACAACACTTTTTTCAGCTACCCTGTTGGGAACCGAATTTTTGCCCCAACTCAACGAAGGGGCCTTGTGGGTGGAAGCCAAATTGCCAATGAGTAGCTCGCTGAATGAAACTGTAAAAACGGTAAAAATCCTGCGCCAAAAACTCATGGAATTTCCCGAGGTAAACGGTGTATTGTCGCAAACGGGCCGCTCCAATGATGGCACTGATCCGTCGGGATTTTATTACGTACAAATGCAGGTCAACCTGAAACCTAAAGACGATTGGAAACGTAAGATTTCGACCGATGACCTAATTGAAGAAATGGACACGAAACTCAAACAATTTCAGGGCATTAATTACAATTATTCACAACCCATCATCGACAACGTAGCGGAGGCCGTGGCGGGTATGAATGCCAGTAATGCCGTAAAGATTTTTGGAGATGATTTGGATGTTCTGAACGACAAGGCCAATGAAGTTATTGAGGCCATCAAAGATGTGCCTGGGGTGAAGGATGTAGGGATTTTGCGCAATATAGGTCAGCCCGAAATGAGCGTGATTCTGCACGACAGCAAAATGGCATTGTATGGAGTTAGCATTGCCGATGCGCAGGCCGTGATTGAAATGGCCATTGGTGGCAAAACGGCTTCCATTTTATACGAAGGAGAGCGCAAATTTGATATTCGTCTTCGTTATCAGGAACCATACCGTCGTACCGAAGACGATATTTTGCGGCTGATGGTACCCACCTTAAAAGGAAGTAAGATTCCGTTGAAAGAAATCGCTACGCTGCGCAAAGTAACGGGCCCTGCTTTTGTGTACCGGGATAACAATAAACGGTTTATCGGGGTTAAATTCTCAGTACGGGAGCGCGATTTGGGCAGTACCATTGCCGAAGCCCAGCGCAAAGTAGCACCTATTTTGAAGAAGTTACCTAAAGGGTACTCCATCAACTGGACGGGTGAATTTGAAAATCAGGTACGTGCAACCAAGCAATTGGGGCAAGTCGTACCTATGTGTTTAATTGCTATTTTTATCATCCTGTTCATCATGTTTGGCAATGCTAAAGATGCAGGTTTGGTATTGGCTAATGTTCCTTTTGCCATCATGGGAGGGATTTTAGCTATTCATTTTACAGGAATCAATTTTGGAATTTCAGCGGGGGTAGGTTTTATTGCTTTATTCGGAATTTGTATCCAGAATGGGGTGATTTTGATTTCGGTTTTCAACAAAAATTTATCTTCCCGAATGCCGCTTGACACGGCGATTCGAGAAGGTGTAAAATCAAGGATTCGTCCCGTAGTAATGACGGCCCTTATGGCGGCTATCGGGTTGTTGCCCGCGGCGCTTTCTACGGGCATCGGGTCCGAAACCCAAAAGCCACTAGCGATTGTGGTGATTGGTGGGTTGATTACGGCCACCGTCCTTACACTGATGATTTTTCCGATTATCTACCGCTTTTTCTACCGCCACAATGTTCATACAATCAATGATTTAGACTAAGTAGAGCTGTAAGAATAAAAATTGACTGCCATCAATGATAGCAGTCAATTGGTTACATACAGCCACGAATACAATCAGATTACTGAGGTTTAGAAAAGGAAGGGTTAGGAGGTCGGTTGTTTAGTTGGGCCATCATATCGTTGAAATCCTTGTCGGAGGGGTCGAGTGCTTTGCCTTTTTGGGCCATGTCGAGGGCTTTTTCGGGGTTGATTTCCACCGATGTATAGTACGAAAAGAGGTATTTAAGGGCAATTCTCATGTCGTACTTAAATTTCTGCTCTTCTTTTTTTGTATAGGCCAGCTCAACAAATCGCTCATAAAAAGGGATTGATTTTACGTAGGCGGTATCTTGGTTGGCATATCCGTAATAATTGGATTTGGCGCGGTACAGAATCGTGGGCAAATGGTCGGGGCTAGATTCCTGCACTGCCGCAAAGGCCGAATCGGCTTTTAGGTACATGGTAGAGTCTTCGCGGCCCATTTTGTAGGCGGCCATGGCCAACCAAAATTTGTCTTTTACCGATGACTTGTGAAAGCGTTTTTCACCCGCTTCTACGTATTTGACGACGTCTTCGTAGTGTTTGAGTTTGTAGCTCATTTCGGCCACTTCGCTGTATAAATTTTCGGTGGTGTCGGTGGTAGCGGCTTTTGCCAGATAAAAAACCGCGATGGAGTCCTTGGCAATGGTGGTGTCGCTGATGTTTTGGTAGGCGCGCCCCAGCAGTTTGTATTCTAGCCCTTCTGCTTTGTCGGGGGCTTTCTCAAGAAATGTTTTCAGGTTTTCAATGGTTTTGTCATAGTCTTTCAAACTAAAGTAAGACCTTCCCAAAAGCCGATATTTGACGGGTGTTTCCACTTCGTTTTTTACCTGTTCGATTTTCTGTACGGCTCGGGCATATTCGCGCGCCAAATAATCAAACTGCCCCGAACGATACCGTAATTGGGCGTCGGGCTTTTCTGCGAGGGCCAAGTACTTGTTCATAGCCGCCGCAGCTTCTTTGTAACGGTTTGTTTTGAAATTCAACTCCGCCAACTGCAAATACGAAGGCGCGTACAGCGAATCTGCTTTGAGGGCCGCTCGGTAAAAATCGTTCGCTAGATTATAACTTTTACCCGCCCAGTAAATGGTACCGATGCGGTGATTGGGCAGACTTTTATCGGCCAAAAATTCGAGCGCGTACTCGTAGGCTGTCACCGCAGGGCCGCCGTTGGAGGGAGTAGATAGCGCTCGGGCATCGCCCAGTGCCAGCCAAAGCTGCCCGTTTTTCTTGTCGCGTTTGAGGGCTTGCTCTAGGTATTCGATGGCCTTGGCGGCGTTGAATTGGGCGTACATGGGTTTGTCGGTAGCGTTGATTACCTGCGTATAGCCCGTGTAAGCTTCCCCAATCCGACCCAAAATTTCGACATCCTTTCCTTTGCTTTCTTTCATAACTTCGGCCAAAATACGCTCGGCGTCGGTGGTACGTCCTTCCAGCATCGCCACAATGCCCATACCTGTTTTATTGAGCGGATGACGTTTTTCGTCCAAAATCATTCCTTTCTCAAAAAAATTGCCTGCTTCCTGTAAATGATGGGTGCGGATGGCGGCATAGCCATTATAAAAATACGTTTGGGCGGTTGGCTGGCTCTGAAGGAGCTGCTGAAGCTGTTGGCTGGCTTTTTCGGTTTGTCCTCTTTCCAGCCATTGAAGAGCGGTTGCCAAATCCTGCGCCTGGGCGGTCAGTATACCTGCTGTAAGCCAAAATAGGCTGACAAGTAGGAGGTTGAGTGGTTTTTTCATGCGCTTTTTTTTAGGTTAATGAAAAAAGATGCAAGGTGGGGTGGGGTAATTGGTCAAGTCGAAATAATGGTGTGGAAAAAAGTAACGACGATTTGATTGTGTTAAAAAAACAGAAAGCTGTCGCGCAACTGAAATTCTACGGAGCCGAGGTAGGTGTTTTCGGTGTAAATACTGGCTCTGTATATTCCGTTGGTTATTTTTTCGTTGGGGATAAATTCAAACACCGCTTTTTGGGGATTTTTGCCAAAGTCGAGGGTCTGTACAGCATGAACGGGGACAGCAAGTGTGGTTTCGTTGGCATTGACAGAAAGTTGCTGAATCGCACCGCCCATCGGTCGGTTTTCGACGTCGGCCAGGCTCAAAAATACCTGCTGATTCCCTTCGGTGGTGAGCAATGCTGGCAGCGTAAACGAGACCATAATGCTGTTGGCTTTTTTTGCCTTGGCGGTTACTTTGTGATTATTTTTTAAGACATCTACCCTAAAATTGGTAGCCGTTACCACGCTTTTCGGAACCATGCTGTTTAGCTTACCATTCAAGTCATGGATTTGTACTTGGAGGGTTTCGTTGGTGGTTTTGAGTTGATTATTATCGACGAGCCACTGGCCTTTTTGGCTTTGGTAGTTTTCTATTTCGGCTTTTAATTCACTTCTGAGAGCGTCAAGCTCTGCTACTTGTTGTTTAAGTGTTATCAAATCATCTTTTTGGGCGTGGGTTTCTTGGGTCAGTTTGGCCACAATCCTGTTTTTTTTGGCCAAAAAAGTTTGGGTAGAAGCAAGTTTTTTCGTGATGCCCGCATTTTCGCGCCGAGCGCTGTTTAAATCAAGGCTTAAATGGTGAATGTCACGCTCTAAGTTGAGTTTTACCGACAAGAGAGAGTCGGCTTTGAGGGCGTTTTTATCTCTTTCTTTGGCTACACCACCGCTTTTGTCCCAATAGTAGAGGCCGCCTACTACGCTGGTTGTGAGCAGTAAAGCCAACACGGCGGCGATGGTTTTTGAGTTTTGTGCAGTCCATTCCATGGGCGTAATGTTTTGGGTGGAACCTTAAATTGATGACACAAAGGTTTATCCCAAAACTTAAGGAGGACTTAACGAAAAATTAGAATTCACTTAGGAGGCCGGAAATAAATGACATCTTTTCGGCGGGAGGTGTCCATTAGCGGATAAAATCGCGGGCTGATTCTTCTTTCAAATGCTTGAGCCTAACCATAAACTCAGTGCCTAGGTGCGGCCTGCTTTTTACTTCGAGTTGGCCTTCGTGGAGCTCTACGATTCTTTTTACGACCGACAGCCCAATGCCGAAACCGTGGTAATCAATGGCATTTTTGGCACGGTAAAAAGGTTGGAAAATATTGGGTAGATCTTGTTTTGAGATACCGATGCCTTGGTCAATGACCCTCACCATGCACCACTCGGCATCAAATCCTAACCGCAGACTGGCCTGATGGTTGGGCGTATATTTACAGGCATTTTCCAATAAATTAACAAAAACATTTTTGAGCAAGGCTTCGTTGCCCATGACCAACGTTAGGTGGTCTTCCTCCGGAATCTGGTCAAAGTCAAATTGAATTTGATAATCGGAATGGCTCGCCACTACCTCCCGCTGGGCATTGAGGAGCACTTCTTCCATGCGCACTTTGTTAAACGGTAGCTCGTCGGGGGTTTCGTTGATGCGGGCAAGTTGGAGCAATCCGTTGGAAAGCTCAATAAGTCGGTCGGTGTCTTTGAGGAGATTTTGTAAAATTTGGTGGTGCTCTTCGGGAGAATTGGGAGAAGAAAGCCCTATTTGAATCTCCGTTTTGAGGGCCGAAAGCGGTGTTCGAAGCTCGTGCGACGCGTGCGATACAAACTGCCGCTGTTGTGTAAATGCCAGTTCGAGTCGTTCGAGCATTAGGTTGAAATTGATGGCCAATTGCGCTATTTCATCCTTTTCATTGCCCTGATGAATGCGTTTTCGGAGGTTTTTGGCCGTGATTTCCCCAATCTCACGGTTAATGGTACTGATGGGCCGCAATGACTGATGGGCAAAAAACAAAGCTAATCCAACTGTGGTCAGGATGCCCCCCAAAAACGCAAACAATAAAGTGATAATGAGCTCCTTCAACTGTAGTTTGCCATTTTTGTCAATGGCCGACGCGATGAGCACAAAGCGGTCGTAACGTCCTTCAAACACCAGACCGATGACGGCGCGGCCTTCGTACTGAAATTTGATTTCCTGGGCCAGTCTGATTTCATTGATTCGCTCTTGCGTCACGTAAGGAGAGACTTTTTCGACGTTTGAATACAACAATAGATTTCGGTAGTCATAAATAAAAATTTCTTCTTCGGGCAGGCGAGAAGAAGAGTTCTTATCAATCAGTTTGAGTAGGGTAGTGTTAAATTCTTTGACATCTACCAGTAGCCGAGCGGTGGTTTTTGCCCTACGAGAAAGTCGGTCATAAAAACTCGTTCGGCGTTGACTTTCAGCGCGGTAGTACACGATTCCCGAAAATACTAGCAAGATGGCCAGTACGATAAGCGTAAATTGCAAAGCGATTTTGTAGCGTATTTGCATTGGCTAGTCGGCTTTGAGATAATAGCCTAATCCTGTTTTGGTATGAATCAGCTTGGGCTCAAAATTGCGGTCGATTTTTTTGCGTAAATAGTTGATAAACACCTCGATTACGTTGGTATTTGTGTCAAAATTCAATTCCCAAACGTGTTCAATAATGTCCATCTTCGACAACACACGGCCTTTGTTGCGCAGCAAAAACTCCAGCAACTCGAATTCCCGGGCGGTGAGGTCGATGGGCTGATTGTCTCGTCTGACGGTTTTGGTCACTAGATTCATTTCAAGGTTTGCTTCTCGAAGCACTTCCGAGGCTTGGTCGTGGGTAGGGTTAGCGCGACGCAGGAGCGCATGGATGCGGGCCATCAGTTCGCGGAAGTCAAAAGGTTTGATAAGGTAATCGTCGGCTCCAAAGTCAAGGCCTTTTACGCGATCGTCGATTTCACCCAATGCCGTGAGCATCAGGATGGGGGTCGTGCTACCATGCTGCCGAATGGCCTTACACACTTCGAAGCCATTCATGAGGGGCAGGTTGATGTCTAGTATGATGAGGTCATAAGGCTGGGTGGTGGCTAGTCGGGCACCCACAAAACCGTCGTACGCAGGCTCGACGGTAAATGACTGTTTTTCAAGGCCTTTTTTGGTGGCGTCGGAGATTCTTTTATCGTCTTCTACAAAAAGTATTTTTTTGGGATTTTCCATAGTGCGGTGATTTACAGCAAAGGCTAGTCGACGTTTTTAGTTGCTAATATACTTCAGAATCTGATGATCAGCAGTCACAACGAAGCCTAAAGTAGAAGGACAAGAAAAGCTCTTTCAAATCATCAATCAAGACCAGAATTTTGTGCAGAAACAAGGCGACGTCCATATTCAGGGCTTTAAACGGTGAGGTGACGTTGGTTGCAAACCTACACCGTCCAACTTAAGGAAGCCTTAATGAAAGATTATAATTTGATAAATTTAGGGGTAGAAAGTGATTGTCATTTCTCCGAAAATCTACGTCAGCAAAATAGGGAAAGCTCCAATGGAAGAATATGAAAAACAGGGAAGTCAGTTGCGGATGCTAGATTGACAAAACGCATTTTGGTATTTTTTCTTAGGTCGGGACCCAAGGCAGCGGTCATCGCTGCTTTGGGGATGCATTTTTTGACGGATGTTGTGCCAAAATTGCCGACTATTATCCATGAAATGGCGAAGAATACCTACTTAAACAATCTTGACGATTTCGCCGTTGATTGAGTATTTGGTGACGAGTTCTTTGGCGAAATTGAGATTTCCGGGAGGCGTCATCAGGAATAAACGTCCGCCTTTCTGGCTTACCAACATACTCAACAAACGAAGTTTCGAAACGATTTTGTCGGGACTGTCCCCTTTAAGAATAATTTCAAAGTAGGATTGCTCCAGAAGTTGCTTGGCAGTGACATCTGGAATGAATCGCTCGTCGTCATTTTGACGTTCGTAAGCAATTGGTTGCTCAAAACCTTCCATATTTGCCCGAATTTGCTCATATCCCTTGCGTTTGGCCCATTCAATGACTACGGGGATATACGATTGCTTGCTCATAATTAGTAAATAAAAGTTTATGGTCGACAGGGTTTATGACAGATTTTGTATCAGTTTCTGACATAACAACTGCAAACGTAACGATAAGAAAAAATGATATATAGAATTTGGCTTTACAAGCCGTCACTTAGATAAGAAATGATGATTAAGCGCTATTCGTCCAAAATCATTGACTGAATTGTTTGGAACGGTACTTCGCTAAAGTTTACGATAATAAAAGATTTTTTTAAGATGACGACTTCCAAAGTGTTGGTTTTTAGAGTATAACATAGAATCGAGCGTTGCCTGATGCTGCAAAGAATAAGGAGCAACTTAGGGAAGCCTTGACATAAAAGTTAATGTATTTGATAGATGAAAGCTCCGCTGATTTCTGGGCCAATCGACCGCGAATTCCGTAAACTCACTTTTAGTTATGCAAAATTACGCCAAAAAGTACAATAACACTAAACAAAGGTTCGGGTTCGTGAATAATTCTCACGAAATTCTTTAGGAGTGCATTGGTGTTTTTCTTGAAAAGGCGGTTGAAATAGGATAAATTGTTGAAACGGCACCAAAAAGAAACCCCAGTGATGGTGAGGGTGTGTCTATTAAAAGCCGAGAGGCGTGCCCCAATCAGATGTTGTTGAGACTGTCAATGAAGGTTTTCACAGTTTATTTTCATAAATCGACTAAAACCCACCTCCGTCATGTTTACCACTTTAGACATAATAAAGCTGTGATAGTCGATAAGTGGGATGATTTCGTGGTAAATAATACTCATTTAGGTACAAATGGTATATAATAAACGGTTCCGTTTATTATATACCAAAATTACAATTATTCTGGAAGAAAAACCCCTTAGAGCGGTAAAATCTCGTCATTGTTTGCTTTAAACCCCCAGAAAAAAACATGTCGGACTTGATTGCGTTTTTAGCCCTTTGTAGGGGCTATACTATCTATAAATGTGTTCAGTTGAATAATATAAGGTATTTTGCCTGAAATGCCTGATTGAAAATAGATGATTTTTTAAAGAACTTGTTTAAATAGTTTTCAAATATGTCAAAATCCTTATTCCTAAAGTTTTTTATTGAAAAAATGTACCAAAAAGGCATAGAAATTAGTTTACTTTGTTAGAAGTATTGCGAACTCTGTAAATGTTATGAAATTTAAAACACTTTAATAGTTATGAGTACTATACATAACCTCAACGTTATTTTTAAGGGTACAACATTCAACCTAGAGCAAGGACTGGATGCTGAGTTTATTTTAATGTCGG
The DNA here is from genome assembly GCF_024158025.1 of Runella salmonicolor. Lineage (NCBI taxonomy): Bacteria > Pseudomonadati > Bacteroidota > Cytophagia > Cytophagales > Spirosomataceae > Runella > Runella salmonicolor. The sequence continues at coordinate 211,852 of NZ_JAMZEL010000001.1, read as the reverse complement.
GCAAAACTCTACTGCCCTTGCCTGAACCCGGTGTTACCTGTTTGTGGGAAACCTCTGAATTGGTTAGAGTGCATCGTTCTCAACAGACTACGCAGACAAAAACACAATTTCTTTCTTTTGGGGAGGAAAGAATCGAAATTGAACCATTGAAGAAATACAAAACGATTCGGTTGTTGAAGCTTTCGGTGTCGACAGAATGGCTGACCGAGAATAATCTTCTTGACTCATTTGCTCAGATTAAGAATCTCTATGATTTTGTGTCGTTGCCTTCTTTTTACGAATCGCTCGATTCGCAGTTGTTGACCCTTGTTCGAAATTCCGACCCCTCGCGTCTGAACAATAACCTGCGCTTAAAAAGTGCGTTGTTTAATTACCTGAATTCTTATTTTGAGGTTTTAAAAAGTCCCAAAGTTTTGAAAAATGACCGTCTCAAAATAGAATGGGTGGTCAACAACTACATGCTTCAATTTGAACAGCCGATTCCTACCATTACTGAGCTAAGCAACCAGCTGAGTATGAGCGAGAGTAAGTTCAAATACCTGTTTAAGGAGGCTTTTGGGATGCCTTTTTATCAATACTATCAGCAAAAACGCATGAATGAAGCCGCCGAATGGCTAAAATCAGGAGCGCTGAATGTTACTGGTGTTTCTCAGAAATTGGGTTATAGTCACCCGATTAAATTTATCGGACAGTTCAAAAAACTATTTGGAGTTACGCCGCTGCGCTACGCTAAAGGGAAAGAATAAGGTTTATTTTTAGTATGACCGGGCACGGGGATTTCGTATTTTTGCGGGAGAAACTGGGTGTTGCCGATTATACCATATGAATTTTCCCTCAAAACTAATTGAAGAAGCAGTAAGTGAAGTATCAAAACTTCCCGGCATCGGAAAAAAAAGTGCTTTAAGAATTGTACTTCACTTACTCAAACGTACTGAAAAAGAGACACATTCGTTGGCTGATGCGCTGGTGGCGGTAAGGACGCAGATTCATTATTGTAAAAAATGCCATAACATATCGGATGGCGAGCTGTGCAGCATTTGTTTGAGCCCCAAACGCGACGCCTCCGTTATCTGTGTGGTGCAGGATAGCCGAGACGTATTGGCCATCGAAAATACGGGGCAGTACAATGGGCTTTATCATGTCTTGGGCGGGATTATTTCACCGCTGGAAGGTATCGGTCCGAGTGATTTAAAAATAGATTCGCTTCTGGAGCGGCTCCAACATACTTCGGAAGTTAAAGAAATTATTCTGGCCCTCAGCCCAACAATGGAAGGGGATACGACCTCTTTCTACCTTCAAAAAAAATTAAAACCCTTCTCCCTCAAAATTTCCACTATTGCACGCGGTATTCCTATCGGTGGAGATTTAGAATACGCCGACGAAATTACATTGGGTCGGAGTATTGTGAGTAGAATTAACTATGATTAGGGCTTTCTTCTCTAAAAAAAATAAGCGAAAAGAACTCACTTCATTCATTTGTACAAATGAAGGTTTGGTTTAAAAAATTGTCAGTTATGTCAGTAGAAACAGACGGTTGGTCGCTTATTTGACAAGATTAAATCCTATTCAGGCTTGCTAAAGTACCAAATGAAAAACTTTGCTCAATACACCGTCGAGGACTTTGCAGCGGAGCCGCTGTTTATACGGTGGGTACAGCAACCTGACGATGTCGAACTTAGTAATTTTTGGCAAGTTTGGCTCACCAATCACCCCTATAAATCAGACGAAATCGCAGAAGCACGAACGTTGGTAGGTCAGTTTTCGGATACCTACATGGGCATGACGTCCCAAGAGATGCGTACGCTTTGGAAGCGAGTGTTAGAGTCTGTCCACACCATCCCTGAAATTGATCCACTCGATCAGGAAGTAAAACCCATTGCTTCTGCTTTTTACCTTACCCGTTGGCTCGTTGCCCTTTTTGTTGGGCTGGCATTAGTGGGCTGGATTCTCTGGAAAATCTATTAGTTTTTCGTGCGTTCATTCCTGTTCAATTGTCGTTCTAACGGCGTATTTTGTCGACGTAATGTTGATAAAGTACAAAAAATAGTTTTATTATTTTAAAAAACATTAGTGGCAAAAATGGGGTTTAACTTAAAAATAGTCAAAAAATTACGTAAAAATTTATGTATCGGAAACGTTACCGGGAACGATTGCATAAAATAATTTGGGCTAAATTTTGCTTAACTAAGCCAATAACGCTAAACTCAACCTATCTAAACTTTGAATATTTAATATAAGAACCCAGAATAATTACATTTTAACCTATTTCAATTTTATCAAAAATTATGAGGAGATTCTCTACTTTGTGCAGTGTGTGGGTGGCTGTTGCGGTGCTGAGTGCATCGACGTCCATGGCTTACACCCCACCGACAAATGGCAGTGGCGGTAAACTTATCGCAACCGTAAATGCTGACAAGACTGTCAGCGGAAAAGTATTATCATCGGAAGATAACGCACCCCTTCCGGGAGTTAGTGTAGTTGTAAAAGGAACTACCACGGGGACAAATACCGATGGTGAAGGTAATTTTAAAGTAAATGTAAAAGATGACGCTGCGGTGTTGGTATTTTCGGCAGTAGGCTTTGAAAAGCAAGAGATTCCAGTAGGCAATCGCTCTACCATCAATATTACTCTTGTAACAGACCAGAAATCACTCAATGAAGTGGTAGTTGTAGGGTACGGTACTCAGAAGAAAAGCCAAATGACTGGTGCAATATCACAAGTAACGGCCAAGCAAATTACAGAAATGCCTTTAACTAACCTTGGACAAGCCCTACAAGGTCGTGCAGCTGGTGTTGACGTTTCACAATCAGGCTCTAAGCCAGGTGCGGCTCCAAGAATTCTAATTCGTGGTCGTAGGTCTTTTAATGCTGGAAACGACCCTCTATACGTAGTTGATGGTATACCATTGTCGGCTGGTTATGAGGACATCAACCCAAATGACATCCAGTCAATAGAAGTTTTGAAAGATGCCACAGCCACTGCTATTTATGGTGCTAGAGGTGCAAACGGAGTTGTTTTAGTTACTACAAAAAGAGGTGGAACTAAAGGAAAAACAACGGTTACGCTTGACACTTATGCGGGTGCTTCTAAGGCTTACAGCAAATTGGAACTCTTTTCGGGAGAAGAATTTGCCGAATACGTAAGAGAAGCATACAGAGCCACAGGCTTATACAGAGATGCCGCAGGAAATCCTGTTCCAACGGGAGTTGCTGATCCAGCAGCCGATGCCAAAGTGGCAGTTTTGGGTGGTGACCCTAATGTTGCGGCTGGTATTGCGGCTGGAAGAAATACCCAGTATCAGGATTTAATACTCAGAACTGGATTGATGCAAAATCATACCATTGGTATCCAAGGAGGAAACGACAGAACTTCATTTTATATCTCGGGTGGGTTTTTCCAAGATAAGGGTATCACAAAACTGTTAGATTTTACGCGTAATTCGCTTCGTGCAAACATTGACCACCAAATAAATAAAAGACTTAGGGTTGGTATATCAAGTTACATGATGTATTCGATTAGAAACGGCGAGAACCTTAACCCTTATGCCAATACATTGAATGCCAATCCCCTTGGTGCAGCTTATAATGCCGATGGTTCTTTGATTTTTGAACCTACGAACGATGCGCTTTTGTCTAACCCGCTATCTGAGGTAGAGCCAGGAGTTAATGTGGATAATACTAAAAAGTATAGAATCTTTAATTCCATCTATGCAGAGGTTAAAATCATTGATGGTTTGACTTACCGTTTAAACTTAGGTCCTGACTTTACTATATCGCGTTGGGGTCGTTTTATTGGTTCAGAAACAAACGCTCGTCGTCGGGGTGATGCCCAAGCATTCAACGAGAATCGCTTTGGGTTTAACTTCACAATGGAAAACATCGTGAACTACAACAAAACTTTCGGAAAACATACCCTGAATTTAACGGGGGTACAATCTATTCAAAAGGATAATTTTGAAAGATACAGAAGTGAAGTTCAAGGAATACCAGCCCAAGCACAATCGTTTTTTAGTTTAAATTCTGCAACATCTGTTTTGGGAGTTCAATCTTCACTTACCGAATGGACCATTGCCTCATTGATGGGTCGGGTAAACTATTCATTTGATGACAAGTATTTGCTAACCGTAACAATGCGTCGTGATGGTTCGAGCCGCTTCGGTGAAAACACCAAATATGGTAACTTCCCAGGTATAGCTGTTGGCTGGAATATCAGCAACGAACCCTTCATGAAAAACGTTACGTTTGTAGATATGTTAAAACTCCGTGCAGGTTGGGGACAAGTAGGTAACCAAGGGGTTGCGCCATATCAAACACAAGGATTATTGGGACGTACCACTTATGCTTTTGGAGCAACAGGAGCATTCGGATTTAGACCAGGTACCATTAGTAACCCAAATTTAAAATGGGAATCGACTTCAACTGCTAACGTTGGATTAGATTTCTCTGTTTTCCGTGGGCGTGTACAAGGTTCGCTGGAGTTTTATGAAACAAATACGAAAAGCCTTCTCCTAAACGATTTCTTGCCTGGTTCTGTTGGGTTTAACTTCTTCAGTAACAACGTGGGGCATACCAGAAATAAAGGTATTGAGTTAGGACTTACTACGGTAAACGTTAACACAAAAAGTGGCTTTAAGTGGACAACAGACTTCCAATTTACTCGCAACAGAGAAGAAATCGTTGAATTGTACAATGGTAAAGTAGATGATTTAGGTAACAGATGGTTTATTGGTTATCCATTGAATACTTATTTTGATTTCAAAAAAGCAGGAATTTGGCAAACTAACGAAGCTGATTTAGCTAAATCGTATGGTTCTGAGGTTGGACAAATCAAAGTGCAGGATACAGACGGTGATGGTAGAATTACCGCAGCCGACCGAGTAATTATTGGAAACGACGTGCCAAAATGGTCGGGTGGTCTTACCAATCGATTTGAATTCAAAGGATTTGACTTGAGCTTCTTCCTGTTTGGTCGCTTCGGTAACACTATTTTGTCAGGATTCCACAGAAACCAGCTACAACTTGCAGGTCGTTATCAACAAATAAAAGTTGACTATTGGACTCCTAATAATCCTACCAATGAGTTCCCACGTCCAAAAAGTAATCAAGAGTTTCCAGTGTACAACTCAACACTCTTTTACTATGATGGGACTTTTATTAAGCTAAGAAATATCAACTTTGGATATACATTCAGTAATGCGATTGCTAAGAAAATCGGTGCTGAATCGGTGCGTTTGTATGCGTCAATACAACAACCAAAGATTTGGTCTTCTTACTTGACCAAGTACAATGGTGTAGATCCAGAGGCGGCTATCACTGGTTCGCCAACGGGTACAACTGAGGTAAATAGTGGAGTTACACCCTCTACTACAGTAACTACATTTGGTTTAAACATTAAATTTTAAAGTATTAATCATCATGAATATAAATAAAATAAAAGTATTTGTATTGGGTAGTATGCTACTCGTCAGTACTTCTTGCCAAGATTTGCTAAAAGAAGAGGTGATTTCAAACATCGGAAACGATTATATAAATACGGCCAAAGGGTTTGAAGATGCTACAAAGGCGGCTTATTCATCGCTCAGAACGTTTTATGGTACCCAGTTGGGCTTGACATTCACGGAGTACGGAACTGATATTTACGCCACGGGTGCCGATGGTGGATATAAAGGTTTTCATTTTTACGATACCCAAATTCAACCAACCGTAGATTACTTGGCTATCCTGTGGGATGAAATGTACAAAGGTATAAATACCTGTAACGCGGTAATTGAGAGAGCTGCGGCGGTACAGGGAGTGTCTGATGCAACCAAAAAATTGAGAGTTGCCGAGGCAAAATTTTTGAGAGCCCACTATTATTATATTTTACATGAGCAGTTTGGCCCGCTTGATTTGAGGCTGACTGAGACCTTGGCGCCTACCAAAGAGTCCAAAAGAAGTAGTTCGGCAGAAGTTTATGCCCAAATAATCAAAGACTGTAATGAGGCTATTGCTGATTTAGAAAATAAGGCACATTCTAATGATTATGGTAGAGCTACAAGAGCCTCGGCTGAGGCACTATTGGCAAAGGTATATCTAGCCAAAGCATATGGGCCAAATAAAGCCGCTGATGATTTCCAAAAAGCCGCTGATTTGTGTACCAGCCTTATTACAAAGTATGGTTTTAGACTTTTGGATGATTTTGCCGCTGTACACGACGAAAACAACCAACAGAATTCGGAAGTGGTTTTTGCAGTACAATACACGACGGATCAAATCACCAATGCTACCAATGCGGGTGGCGAAGGTGGGGGAGGCAATAACCTTCACTTATTCTTTGGGATGCAGTATGATACCCAAGCAGGTATGGTAAGAGATGTACTTAATGGCCGTCCGTTTAAAAGATTGAGACCAACGGCGTTCTGCTTAAATAATATTTTTGGTGAAAGAGTAAATGATTCTCGTTACAAGAAAACCTTTAAAGATACTTGGTTGTGTAACAGTCCTGGTTCTTTTAATACCTCATTCGACAACTCAAAAGCCCGGGTTACTTTTGCCGCTGGTGATACTACAATTTTCATTCCTGGTTTTGAGATGAGCCAAGCAGAAAGAGCTAAAAGAAAATATCAGGTATTGGTACCGAGTAGATACGATGAGGCGCTTTTCCCAACTTTGCAGAAGTTTTTTGACACCAAACGTGCCGACAGAACTGAGCCGAGAGGTTCAAGAGATTATTTTGTATGGAGATTAGCTGATATTTATCTTATGCGTGCCGAGGCGTTATTCCAGTTAGGTAAAAAAGCAGAAGCAGTTGCTGATATAAACGTAGTAAGACAAAGAGCGGGTTGGCCAGGCAAAAAAGACGCTATGAAAATCACTGAGGCTGAATTGACTTTTGACTTTATTGTAGATGAGCGTGCTCGTGAATTGGCGGGAGAGCAAATGCGTTGGTTAGATTTGAAACGTTGGGGTCTTTTGGTAGATAGAGTTAAAAAGCATAATCCACAAGCGCAAGCAGTGGCGGAAAAACACTATTTACGTCCAATACCCCAAACACAAATTGACAGAAGTGCTAAAACGGCGGAAGGGACTTCGGTCTTCGCTCAAAATCCTGGTTATTAATCAGAGTAGGCATTCTTCAGTAAGCAGAATACACAAAAAGAGAGAAGCGAAAGCTTCTCTCTTTTTGTTGGCAGTTTAGGGGCAGACGCGAGCCCTGCCCCTACGGTCACTTACCTTCGGTTATCTTCCCCACCTACCATACTCAAATAGCTTTCAAATCGACTCATGGCGATTTCGCCCGCTTCTACGGCCTCTTTGACGGCGCACTTGGGTTCGTCGATGTGGAGGCAATTATGGAAACGACATTGGCCGATTAAATCACGTATTTCGGGGAAATAATGGCCGATTTCTTCTTTTTCCATTTCCGATAATCCCAACTCTTTGATGCCCGGTGAATCAATGATAAACGTATCGGGTGCCAGTTCAAACATTTCGGCAAAGGTGGTTGTATGCACTCCTTTGTTGGCAAACGTTGATACTTCGTTGGTTCGGAGGTTCAAATCTGGCGCAATGGTATTGACCAAAGTAGATTTGCCCACGCCCGAATGTCCCGACAAAACGGAGACTTTTCCTTGCAATAGCTTTTGGAAGGTATCAACACCTTCGCCCGTTACGCTCGACGTGGTAAAACATGTATAGCCCAATCGGTTGTAGAGGTCTACGAGTTCCTGTTGATACGCCTTGATTTCGTCGTCAAAAAGATCTTGCTTATTGAAAATGACCACGCCGGGTATCCGAAATGATTCGGCCACTACCAACAAACGGTCAATGAACCCTAACGAAGTACGCGGAAAAGTAAGCGTAGCCACGATAATGGCCTGATCAACGTTGGCTGCCAATAAGTGCGCGTGGGCCGATTTATGCACCGACTTCCGGGCAATGTAGTTGCGACGGGGTAAAATATCGTTGATGACACCCTTTTGGGCCGTTTCATCTTCGATTTCCCAATACACAGAATCTCCAACAGCCACTGGGTTGGTGACTTTTAGGTCTTGGTACTTAAATTTACCCCGCAACCTGCACTGCCAGATTTGTCCTTCTGCATCGCGGATGTCGTACCAAGAACCAGTAGAGCGAATCACCAATCCGTGCAGGGATTGGGCATTGGTTTCCTCGGTTCGCTGCGCAATGACGGCGGCGCTTTTGGTCTGAAACTTGACGGGAGGGGCCTTTATTTTACCTGATTTTTTCAATTTATAGTCTCCTGAAAATTGCTTCTATGTCCTCAATCGTTACTTTTTCTTTCCAGTCGTACCCTACGGCGTGGTTCCACATGTGGTCTAGTTTATAAGAAACGTGCGCCATGGCGTTGATTTGGGCGTCGGTCCAGTCTTTGGATAACCCTTGCGGTAGCGTAATGTTGTGTTTGGCAACCATTTCCTTAAACTCTGCTACGCCTTCTGGATAATAGTCTGCCAGATGATTGAACGCAATGCAGTTGGAGTAGCAGTGGCGCATTCCCAAAATTTTGGAAAGCCCATAGCTAATGGCATGACATATACCCACTTCTGAGTAGGTCAGGCTCAAACCACCCATGAGCGACGCCACCATGAGTTTATCGTCGTTTTCGGCGGTTTGCCCGCTGTTTTCTCCCAGATAAATCTCGCGACAAAGTTTCATGGATTGCTCAGCGTACGCGTGTGAATATGCGTTGTTGAACTGCCCGTTTTCGGACTCGATGCAGTGAATGTAGGTGTCCATCCCCACATAAAACCACCAGTCGCGTGGTACAGTGGCAATCAGGTCTGGGTCGAGGATTACCTGATTAAACACGGTCCATTCACATTTTAACCCTAATTTTTTCTCGGGGCCCGTCAATACGGCGGTCATGGATACTTCCGCCCCCGTTCCAGAGATAGTTGGGACTCCGACGTGATAAATGCCCGGTACTTTAATCAAATCCAAGCCTTGATAAAGGGTCGAAGAGCCTTCATTTGTTACCATCAGAGATACGCACTTGGCAATGTCCATAATGGCACCGCCGCCGATACCGATGATGCCCGACGGAAGGCCTTTGGTGGCCAAAATCTCATCGCGGAGTGTGTCAATCTGTTCGGTTGTTGGCTCGTGTGGGTCTACGTCAATGAAGTAAACCGTATCTTCGGGCAATAAAGGCAGGCGACTTTCAAGGTCTTTGCCTTTAAAGTAATTGTCGACAATAAACACCATGTAGCGATTGTTTTCGCGGCGGTGCGGGGCGATGATGTCGCCCAATTGGTTAAAACTTCCCCGTCCAAAAACGGTTTTCTCGATTCCTTTGAAATTTTTATGCATAACTTAATTTCGTTGCGGTTGGCCGCGTGTGTATCCTTATGAGGAATACAATTTTAGGTTATTTATTTTGGTTGATTATATCTATCGGCTAATTCATCCAAAGCAGTGATGATTTGAATTTTGAGTCGATTTTCAGATTTGAAAATAAGTGAAGCGGAATAGCTGAAACCGTCAGCTTCGTGGAAACCTTGGTCAATTTTCATATAGCCTCTACCTTCAAAATTAAGATAGACAAACCAGCCGTCAAATTTGCGTTTACGCGCTTTCCCTCTGCCGTCGCTGTCATCACAAACGTAAATCGCAATATTCTGCTCTTTTTTGAAAAAATCTTCTGCTATGGCAGCAATTGTGTATAAAATCCGCTCATCGGGAGGAATAGGCCCTTCCGGCTTTTCAATGCGTGCAATGACTAATTCATATACATTATCCGCAATAGCGGGCTCGGCGTCGAGGACGTAGAAACTGGGCTTGAAGCGAATTGCATATCGAACTTCGTATCGCGTTTTAAAAAGGTAAAAATGTTCTTCAGGAAAAAACTCAAATGAATAGGCTTCCATTAGATTCCTTTAGTTTTAGCCTCTAATCTTTCAAAAACCTCCTTGATTTTGGGGTTATTCTTATAGGCTTCCTGCATTTCTTTTTGTGTTTGGCGCTTGCTTTCCATCAGCCAACGACCCAGACTTTTGGGCGGTACGGTAAGTTTTTGTTCCGGTGTTTTCATTGGTCTTGCCGTTATGTTATACTTTTGACTTTTTATGGTTTTTCTGCAAAATGCTTTTTAATAAAAGCAATATCAAAATTAACAAACATAATTTTGATATTGCTTAGTTTCCATTATGCAGGGTCGAAAATTAACATGTATACGCCACCATGGCCTTCCGAATGGCTGCTTCCAGCTTATTGGCCAACGTTTCTAACTCCGTCTGGGTCCAAGTAACCCGAATACCAAATGAAATCAAACGCCCGATAACTTCCTGTGATTTAGGTAGTTCTACATTGGCGTAGTCTTGGGGCGCACCCAAAACCTGCACGGCCAACTTGCCTGCGGTGCGCATTTCTTTGATGTGGTCCCACTGATTGATGAAGTGGTACATGTTGGTAAACCAATAGTTAAAACCACCTACACCCGCCGCATTGAGTTCATTGACCACGGATTGTGCTGAATCAGTATCCGGGAGCAGCAGGTTTAAGAACGTAGCAGAGTCGCCGTCTGGGTCGGGGATACGCGCAAAACTTACGCCGGGCACATTGGCCAACCGGTTCATCAACCATTTTTTATGTTCATTGTTTTTCTCCACCATAAACGGAACCCGGCGCGTTTGGGCCAACCCTACGGCAGCGTGCAGCTCTGAAATGCGGTAGTTAAATCCAATGACGGGGTGCTGTTCCATGCCGCGATTGGAGCCGATGTGGTCGTGACCGTGGTCGGAATAAGAATCCGCTATTTTGTAGGCTTGCTCGTCGTTGGTGACAAAAACGCCACCTTCGCCCGCCGTGGCAATTTTAAAGAAATCGTAAGAATATGCCCCTGCTTTGCCCCACAGCCCCGTAAACGTGCCTTTGTAGCTTGCGCCCATGGCCTGCCCTGCGTCTTCGACGAGCACCAGATTGTGCTCCTTGATGACTTCCATGATGGCATCCATGTCGGCCATTTGTCCGCACATGTGTACAAGGCAGACTCCTTTGGTTTTTGGCGTGATGGCCTTGCGAATTCCTTCGGCAGAGAGACAGAGGGTTTCGTCAACTTCGGCAAAAACGGGCAATGCACCAATCATCAAAGCCGCTTCAACGGTGGCGATGTAGGTAAACGGCGGAACGATGATTTCGTCACCAGCCCCGATGCCCGCGGCCACCATGGCGCATTGGGCCGCCGTAGAGCCGCTTGATACCGCGTGGGCATATTTGGCATTTACCACTTTGCACACTTCCGCTTCCATCTCGCGGGCTTTCCAGATGTTGTTGCGTTGGGCTTCGTGGTTATAACGGAAAAAAATTCCGGTTTCTAACACATCGTTGATTTCTTTGCGCTCTTCGGCGCCGTATAATTCGGTTCCCGGCATGGTAATTTACTGTTAATTCGTATTGATAGTGATTTCGCAAACTTAGACGCTGACGTTGCAAAACGATTAAATGCGTCAAGGCCACAAAGTTAATGATTTGTAACGTAGCGACGTAACATTTTGTGCCTTAGTCACTGCCTACAAATGAAAGACCACATTAGATGCCAACGCAGGATAGTTGACGGAAGTATCAGTCATAAAGAGGAACGAAAGGGTGTATTTTTTATGCTTAAAATGTTTTTTGGGGAGTTTCAAGTAAAATAGCGGGAAGCGAATGTGGTTTCGGTCGTTGTTCAAGTCAATATTGACAATCATGCTTTTTTCATTGTCAGGGTGCGTCAATTCATTGTGTGAGCAGTCAAAGGGTGTATCGGCGGGATGAACAATGATAAATTGATGTACAAACCCTTTCATAAACGTAATTTCAGGCGCAGGATTGAGGATTTTCCCTCTAATAATTACGTGCTCTTTGGTATAAAATGCTTGGTCAATGCGTAGCTTGAGGGCATTGACTGGAAAATGATTGAGGCTATCGTAGTAGGTTTTGTTGCGGAGCGGCCTTGGGAGCTGATAGTGATAAAAATTGTTGACAGTAAGCTTGTTTAATATATTGACTTCAAAGCAGTTATAGCCAGAGTTATTCAAATAATAATTCTCAATTTTTGAGGTTAATAATTCTTTACGCGCTTCTGCTCCGCGCACCATGGGAATAAAAAACTTTAGATTGGTGGCGATAGAAAAAAGTAAACTTATCCCAAAAGCACTCTTTTGAATTACGGACGAATACCCCGCAAGAAAATCCCGAACTAAAATAACACTACAAGCCCCAAAAACCATGGAATAAATGCGGTAACGTTCTGTAATGGCAGTGTCGATACCGTATTCGTAACGCATGATGGTCGTCATTGCCGCCATCATTAAACAATAGACAACTCCTAAAAAAACAAAGGGATTCTGGAGGTAGTATTTTCGGTAAATCGCAATAGCCGATATCCCAATAAAAAGCGCGCCAGTGGGTAATACCTTAAAGCCAATACTACCCGCAAAGCCAATGAAAAAAACGGCCGCTTGAGGAAGTTGGTAAAAGAGCAGTTCAGATGAAGGATGGCGATAAAGCGGCTGGTAATTGTGGTAATAGCTCCCAATTAGAGCGAGGCAACAAAGAAGCCAGATGCCGAGGAGGCTGTACCGTTTTTGAAAAAAAAATACGACGCTGATGATGGCCATAAGCGCAAAGCCACCACTATTGGAGAAAATAGAAAGTACTGTGCAAAAAAATGTAAGAAAAACGGCAAAAAGGGATTTTTTTAACACAAAATGCAAAGCTGCTAGCCCAAATACGACCGAAAACAGGTTGGAATTCTGCATCGGAATCAGGGTGTTGGACGCGGTACAGATGATGATAAAGGCCACGGGAACAATCCACCATTTCTGTTCTCCGATATGTTGATAAAACAACACACCAATGAAAAGCAGGCTTAGATTGCCAAGAATACTCCAAATCCTTAAATCAATGGTGCCCATGAGCTGGTATTGCAGTAACGCTAGAGAGCGCGAAAGGGCAATGCGATGTTCGTTGTGTTGCCCGAAAATGATGCCCATTTTATCCCAAACAGAATCTGCTTCATGGAGCAGATTAAACATGTCCATGACATAAATGTCGTCACCGAATGGGATATTAAGAAGGTTTTTGTAAAGAGCAAACGCAAGTAACAACACGGGTATAGCACAAAATACCAACCAAGGTTTCTTGGAAAAAAGCATGGTTAAAAAAGTGCTTTTACGCTTTTAGAGTTTTTCGTTGAAAATCAGATGTGGCCAAAGGTAGGGAAAATACCTAAAAGTATAGCGTTAGCTGCCCAACTAGTATAGTGGGATAAATTACTTTTATCGTAGATGAAATTTGTCGAATAGGGATATTATTCGATTTTGCCAGCAAAACCTTTTTCTTTTAATTCTTTGGCGGTTAACTGAATAACGCTCACTTTGAGAGAGATGGGCGACAGCGGTGCGTCAAGTGAGTCGGTTTTGACGGCAGTGATGGCATCAACTACGTCCATGCCTTTAAACACCTGCCCAAAAACCGTGAATTTATCGTCTAAACGGGCGAGGCCGTTTTTGTTTTGAACAATGTAAAACTGGCAGCCTGCCGACAACATCTCGGGGTTGTTGTCGCGGCCAGCTCCAACGGCACCGTATATATGACGTATTTCTTTCCGGAATTCAGGCTTCAACAGGTAAGGAGAGTCAGAAAATCCAGCGGGCGTATCGGGGCAACCGCCTTGCGCCACAAAGTTGTTGATGACGCGGTTGAAGGTGAGGGTATCCCAATAATGTTGATTGGCGAGTTTGATAAAGCTGGCTTTATGGTTGGGCGTTTCGTCGTATAACTGGAAAAGTATCTCGCCTTTTGGAGTTTTGATTTGCCCTACGGTATACGTTTTTTCTTTGTAAACAGAGCTTACGAGGACGATGGAAAGCGCGAGTAATGAGAGTGTTTTAAGCATACTAGGAAGGGTAGGAGATGAAGTTTTTTCAAAAATAAGCAAGAATCAGCAGAATTGAAAAAGTGGCCATTCTGTAAATGGCCACCAAGGTATCTTTTAAATTTCTTACTCTTCTTCTCCCAATCCTTTCGTCAACTCCGCCTGCACCGTTTGCGCTCCTGTGATAACAATCGGAACGGAAGGTTTTTTGGTAAAAATGACTTCCACGAACCCATCTTGTGTCACGCCCGTTTTGACGTCGACGGGTTGGTAAACGCCTTGGGGTGTTTTGATAAATACATGGGCTGCTTCGCCTGTGCGCACCACCGCCGATTCAGGTAAGGTTTCGGCCTGACGTGGGGAGGCTTCCAGTTTTCCATTGATGTATTGGCCCGCTAATAGGCGTAGGCCGTTGAGGTTGGCGTAGGCGTCTACGGTACGGCTCGTGGGGTCGAAATTATTACCCAGCCCCGTGATGGTAGCTGAGCCTCCCGTAAATACCACTTTTTGCCCTACTTTAACTTGTGGAAGGTCTTTTTCAAATACTTTCAATACCAACCGCGCGCCCGATTGATTCACAATTTCAAACAAGGATTCGCCCGCTGAGATTGATTTACCAATTGAGGCATCGGTCATTTTCACTATGCCCGTAATGGGCGACCGTACGGCAATGGTGCGCACTATTTGGTTGGTTTTTAGGTTTTTAGGGTCGATTCCCACAACCTGCAATTTGGCTTCCAATCCTTGTTTCGCTGCTTCGAGTACGCGAGCGTCAGATTCTGCCTGCTGAAGTTTGCGTTTAGCCCCAACATCTTCTTGCGAGAGGGTAGCTTGGCGTTGGCGTTCTTGCTCCGCAAAAGTCAATTGTCCAACTGTTTTCCAATAATCTTCCTGTAACTGAATGAGTTCTAGGCTTTCAACGGTGGCCAAAGTGCTGCCTTTGCCTACTTGACTTCCTGCCAATACGTTGATACTCCGCACGATGCCACCGAGTGGAAAACTCACCGAAGCGGTTTGTTGCGGAGGCGCTTCCACGACGCCGTTGAGGGTAATGGCATCGTAGACCATCCGCATTTCGGGACTGCCAAGGGTAATTCCGAAGTTTTTTTCCTGCTCGGCCGTTAGTTTGAGTTCAGTGGGAGCGGCGGCAGTGGCCTCTTCGGTTTGGGCGGTTTCGGTTTTTGAACAGCTCAGCAGAAGAAGGCAAAACGCAAAAGGCAAAAGAAGGCGCTTTATCAAGTCGGTGGTGCGCCCCATGAAGGCATCTGTTTTACAGGGCGATAAAGCAGGCATTGAGGGATTTATGAGGAGATATGTGCGTTTCATTATGTTTGTTTTTTATCTTAAACTTTCTATTTCGGCAATTGCATTACTCGATTCCTAGCCACTTTTCTAACTCAATGACCGTTTGGCTGAATTGAAGCTGTTGGTTGAGATAACTTTCCCGGATTTGCCATGCCTGCCGGGTATTTTGAAAAAACTCAACGTATTCAATGTCGCCCAAACGAAATTGTTTATAGGTGGTTTTGAGTAGTAAATCTGCTTGTGGCAGCGCTGATTGCTCGTAGTAGAGAAGGGTGTTTTGAAGTTTGGCCAAGGTTTCGCGTAATATTTTGACATTGGCTTCGGTCTGAAACTGCACCGCTTTCAGTTGGTTTTCGGTGGCCTGTTCGCTGATTCGGGCGGCTTCGATGCGGGCCTTTTGGGGCTTAGTGTTGAGTGGAATACCTAACCCCCCCGAAACGTAAGTAAAACCCAACCGTTTTTCAATGGATTGATTGGCCACTCCAACGCGCCAGTCGGGCTTGAGTTGGGCACGTTCTAAGTCCGTAAATGTGCGACTGAGTCGGTTTTCTTCTTCTGCCAAAGCCACATACCGATTGGTGCCTTCCTGTATCGCCGAAGAGCGCTGCAAATTCACTAACGTATCTATTTGAATGGGTTCATTGGAATACAGCAAAGCCTGTAAGCCCATGTATGAAGTTTGTATTTCGCGTGATAAAACCGCCTGACGGTTTTGCGTTTCGCGGCGATTTGTCTCCGACGCGACCAGTTCCAATTGGGTACTTTCGCCCGTTTTATAGCGAACGGCCGCCGCCTCTACCGCTTTTTGATAGAGGGTGTCTTGCGCGCGGAGCAATTGTTGGAGGCGGTACAGATACAGGAGCTGATAGTATTGCTGTTTTACGTTAAAGACCAAGTCATTACGCTGAATATCTTGTTGCTTTTGGGTTACATTCACTTGTTGCGTCAGTACTTTTTCTCGACTTCGATACACCCCGAAAGGCTCAAAACTTTGCACCGCACTCAGTGTATAATCCAACGGGCGGTTCTGAATTTGCCCCGCCAATAAATCGGCGGATAATTTAGGCAACGACCAGGCCGATTTTACCAACGCTTGCTGCGACTGCATATTGAATTGCGTGGTTTTGAGCGTCAGGTTTTGCTGCGTTGCCCGTTCGATGGCTTGGGTGAGGGTGAGAGGTTGTTGATTTTGGCCTGTTGCATTGGCTGCTATTATTAATAACAATACCAACAACATTCCTCCTTTGGGGAGGGATTTGCTATTCTCTTTCGTAAACAGCGCATACAGCACAGGCAGTACAACCAGCGTCAAAAGGGTGGCGGATAAAATTCCGCCAATCACTACCGTAGCCAAAGGTCGTTGAACTTCAGCTCCGCCAGAGTTGGAAATGGCCATCGGAAGAAAACCCAACGATGCCACGGTAGCGGTGATGAGAACGGGACGAAAACGAACTTCTACCGTTCGCATGATGCGCTCTCTAAGGTTGGTAATTCCTTCTTTTTCGAGGTCATTGAGGTAACTTATCAGCACAATTCCGTTTAATACCGCCACCCCAAACAAGGCAATAAAACCTACCCCCGCCGAGATACTAAACGGCATGTCGCGCAGCCAGAGGGCAATGATGCCGCCGATGGCCGACATAGGAACCGCCGTAAAAATCAACAAGGATTCTTTGATGGAATGAAACGTGAAGTAAAGCAGCGCGAAAATCAGGAACAAGGCCAAAGGCACCGCAAAACTCAGGCGGTCTTTGGCGCGTTGGAGGTTTTCAAAGGCCCCGCCGTAGGTATAAAAATACCCCGAAGGAAGCGTTGTTTTTTGCTCAAGCTGGGTTTGTACATCATTGACCACGCTCTCAATGTCGCGGTTGAGGACACCGATACCGATGGTGATGCGGCGGCGGGTTTCTTCGTGCGAAATCTGGGCGGGGGCTTTGCGAAAATCAATGAGCGCTACTTCGGCCAATGGTACCGTACCCCCAGAAGGCAGAGGCACAAGCAATTGACGAACGTTTTCAATGTCCTGACGGTGAGCGGAGTCAAGGCGTACCACCAACTCAAAGCGGCGTTCTTCTTCGTAGACTGTTCCGGTGGTTTCACCTGCAAATCCTGAGCGAACCAAGCGGTTGAGGTCGGCGATGTTGAGTCCGTATTGGGCTATTTTAGCGCGATTGTAAGTAATGCTTATTTGGGGTAATCCCACAATTTGTTCTACCCGCACACTAGCTACGCCGTCCACTTTTTCAATGATTTTGGCGGCGGCGTTGGCCCGTTCGTAGAGTATGTCCAAGTCATTACCAAACAGCTTGACTACCACGTCGGAGCGAACGCCCGTAATCATTTCATTGAAACGCATCTGAATCGGTTGCGTCATTTCTACGCTGGTGCCGGGGAGTTCTTCGGCCAAAACGGCGGCCATTTTCTCCGACATTTCTTCGCGGTTTTTGGCGTTCTTCCATTCTGAAATGTCTTTCATGTTTATCATTTGGTCCACCATCTCGATGGGCATCGGGTCGGTGGGAATTTCGGACGCCCCCACGCGGCCCACAATTTGTTGGATTTCAGGAAAATGCTTTTTTAGAATTTGGTGGGCTTTGTTAGCGGAATTGATGGTTTCGGTCAACGAAGTGCCCGAAGCCGTTCGAAAATCAATGGCCAAATCACCTTCGTCGAGGGTGGGTACAAACTCGCCGCCTAACTGTGAGAAAATGTAAAGTGAAACCCCAAAAAGGGCAACTGTGATGCCAACGGTCGCTTTTTTCCAGTTCAAAGCCCAGCGAATCATGGGTTCATACCCGCGATAGAGCCATTTAAGAAAGCGCTCCGAAAAAGTCCAGTGTTTGTTTAGATTTTTGCCCATGACCAACGATGACATCATCGGTACGTAGGTCAACGACAGCACGAATGCCCCAAAAATGGCAAAACCCACCGTGAGCGCCATGGGCTTAAACATTTTGCCCTCAATGCCCACCAACGATAAAATGGGTAGGTAAACCATCAAAATGATGATTTCGCCAAAAGCAGCCGACGTACGGATGCGCTTGGCGGTTTCGTACACCATGTTGTCGCGCTCGGCAGGGTTGTCCACGTTGTTTCGTTTGTTTTCTTCGTACCATACCTGAAATCGGTGAACAATGGCCTCCACAATAATCACGGCTCCGTCTACAATTACGCCAAAGTCAATGGCCCCGAGCGACATGAGGTTGGCCGAAATGTCAAACGTGTTCATCATGCCAATCGTAAAAAGCATGGCGAGCGGAATCACCGAAGCCGCTACCAAACCCGCGCGCAGACTCCCCATGAGCATAACCAAAACTACAATAACGATAAGCCCACCGAGGAGGAGGTTTTCGGTAACGGTTGAAATGGTTTTGTTAATCAATTTTGTTCGTTCAATAAACGGCACAATTTCGATGCCTTCGGGTAGGGTTTTCTGAATACGGGCTACCCGTTCTTTCACGGCGTTTACGGTATTGGCAGAGTTGGCTCCTTTGAGCATCAGCACGATACCACCCACGGCTTCACCTTCGCCGTTACGGACCAGCGCTCCGAAGCGGTTGGCGTGCCCGAAGCCGACGCCCGCCACGTCTTTGACCAAAACAGGGATGCCGTTTACATTCTTAACCACAATCTGTTCAATGTCAGAAAGGCTTTTGACGACGCCTTCGCCCCGGATAAACTGCGCTTGGCCCACGCGCTCAATGTAACTGCCGCCCGTGTTGGCGTTGTTGGTTTGGAGCGCCGTAAATAACTCAGGAAGCGTGATGTTGTGACTGCGTAGGCGCTCGGGGTTGACGCTTACTTCGTATTGTTTGACAAACCCTCCGAAACTGCTGATTTCAATTACACCCTCAATACCAACCAATTGCCGTTTGACTATCCAGTCCTGAATGGTGCGTAGTTCGGTCAGGTCGTACTTTTCGTGAAAACCTTCTTTGGTGGCAAGTGTGTATTGGTAAATTTCACCTAATCCCGTTGTCAGTGGCGCAATCATCGGTTTGCCAAATTCCGTGGGAATATCGGCTTCCACCATTTTGAGTTGTTCGGATACCCATTGTTTGCCCCTGACAATGTCCATTTCATCTTTGAACACGACCGTGACCACCGATAGGCCTAGTTTGGAAACGGAACGGATTTCGGTGACATCCGGAATATTGGCCAATGAAAGCTCAATAGGAGTAGTCACAAACTGTTCGACCTCCTGCGCGGCGAGGGTAGGTGTAAGGGTTAGGATTTGTACTTGGTTGGTGGTAATGTCGGGAACGGCATCGACAGGCAAACGCGAAAGCGAGTAGCCGCCCCAAATCACCAATGCCAGCACGGCCAACCCGATGATAAGTTTGTTTTTGATACTGTAATGAATCAGTGAATCAATCATGGTACTTTTTTAAGTTGTTTTTGAGAAGTTAGGGTTGGTTATTAAGTTTAATCGAACATTTTTGCCACTCCGAAAGCGGCGGCGGCGGCTACTGCGCCGATGAGGGTTACTTTCAACGCACCTAACCAAGGCGCTTGACCAGTGGCTCTGCTTTTGAAATACCCAAATACGAACAAACAAAGTAGGGTCATTGCCGCTGACCATGCCAAACCTTCGGTAGGTGTACTTGTGATAAAATAGGGCAGCAAAGGAACAAATCCGCCCATTGCGTACGAAATACCGATGGTGAGTGCGCTTTTTCGGGCCTGATTGGGGTCGGGTTTTTGTAGCCCTAGCTCATATTTCATCATAAACTCCACCCATTTGTCTTTGTCTTTGGCAATGTCTTCAACCACCTGATTCTGTAGGGGTTCGCTTATACCCATGTCGGCAAAGATTTCTTTGATTTCCGCTTTTTCGCGCTCTGGTAAATGGTCTACTTCCCAGTATTCACGTTTGAACTCAGCATCGTAATGTTCTACTTCTGTTTGTCCAGCCAGAAAACCGCCTAATCCCATTGCGATAGACCCCGCCACTATTTCGGCGATTCCGGCGGTGATAACTAGCGCGTTGCTGTCCACAGCGCCGCTTAATCCCGCTGCTAAGGCAAAAGGAACGGTCAGGCCGTCAGACATACCAATGACGATGTCGGTAATGAAAGCCGAACTGCTCAAGTGTTCTTCTTTGTGAAGAATAGAGCCTTCATGATGGCGAATGGTATCCATGAGGAGTAATGCTTAGAATTTTTTGTGATAGAGTTTACCTGAGTGATTTAGAAGTAGGAGCTTACGCTTTGGCCAGAGTTCGTGAAAAAATTCAAGAATAGCGATACGTAAAATAGAAACGAACTTAGTCGGCTGCGCAAAGGCATCCGAAAAGAGCCAATGCTCCCATGAAGGAAAATAAAACTACGCTCGGGGTGGACAAATCAACGCCTTGAAGGAGAGAAAGGCGTACGAATTAAGCCATTGGAAATTGGCTTTTTTTGCAAAAATAGGAAGACTGTAATGTTCAAGGGCAATCGCCACCGACGGCAGGACACAAAGACCCGCTACGCCGTTGAAATCAACACTCGGAAGGTGGTGTTTGGTTTGTTTGGTATGGTTTGAATCGGCAGAATAATGCATGAGCATAAACTGCCAAAAACTCAATGGTTGGGGCGATTCCTGCTTGTGTTCTACAAAGTGGGCCCATACTTCTGGCGAGCGCAGCAGGTCAGTCGCCGCCCGGGGGAGGAGACTTTGTGCCAGCACCATAAGTGCCAAACTGTATGCTACCAAAACTTTCATTAAGAAATGTTGTTAATCAACAAAAATAGGTTTATCCGTCGAAGAATCGACTCGTCGTGTTCATTTTGTTGGGAATTTAGAATTAGTATAGATATTATTATGTATAAAATATTGATTTTCAATAAATTGTATTTTTTGTTTTGGAAGGATGACGCTTGTCATTTGATATTCTTGCAATAGAAATGTTATTTTGCAGTTGTTTATTTAAACTCAATCTAAATAAATTCGTTATTAACTATTATTTGGCTCTTTCATTGATTTGAACGACGAAATGATAGAAACGAATAACGGACGGAGAATACAGAATGAAAACCATTGCTGATTTAAAAATAGGAGAACGTGCTTTTGTAAAGGCATTTCGCCAAGTGGATTTATCGTTGAAATTGCTGGAAATGGGCTGCCTGCCCGGTTCTGAAGTAATGTTGGATTTTATAGCTCCCTTTGGCGATCCCCTCGGTATTCAGGTCAATGGCTACTGCCTTGCCCTGCGCAAAGACGAAGCAGCAACGGTTTTGGTTGAAGATAGCATTTAATACACTTTGAAAAAGACACCCACCATAGCCCTTATCGGCAATCCCAATAGCGGCAAATCTTCCTTATTTAATCAACTCACCGGCCTGCGCCAAAAGGTGGGGAATTTTCCAAGCGTAACGATTGAAAAAAAATCGGGGACGTGGTTGTTAGACTCTAAAACCGAGTCCATCGTCATTGATTTGCCTGGTTTGTACAGCCTGTACCCAAAGTCGCTGGATGAACGGGTTGTGATTGATATTTTGGCCAATCCCGCCCATGAAAACTACCCCGATGTGGTGGTGATGGTAGCCGATGCCTCCAATCTTAAACGCAATTTATTGCTTTTTACGCAGGTGGCAGATTTGGGGCTGCCCGTGGTGTTGGCGCTGAATATGCTAGACGTAGCGCGTGATAAGCACCTTCAGGTCAATGCGGTAAAATTGGCCATGAAACTTGGCGTGCCCGTGGTGCGTATCAATGCCCGAGTGGGCGAAGGCTTGGATAATTTGAAGCAAGCCGTTGTGCAAACCCTCGAAAGACCCGTAATCACGACGCTGAATCAAAAATATTTTTTTAATCCTGCCGATCAATTCCCAGAATTAATCAACGACGTTAAGCGTACCAATCAACTTTCCAATAATTATCTGGCGTTGCACTATGTGCAACAGCACGATATTTTTTCGTTTCTGAACACCGAAAAAAGAGTCGCTTTTGACCAACTTATTGAGAAGTATGACTTCAAAGAAAGTGGGTTTCAGGCCGCCGAAACCATGCATCGCTACGCGGTGATTGATGGTTTGGTCAAGGATTCGGTCAAAGCGGCGGATGATTTTTTGGTAAAGCCGCTGTGGACCAAGCGACTAGATGCCATTTTGCTGCATCCTTTTTGGGGATATGCGGTGTTTTTGATGGTGTTGCTCACCATCTTTCAGGCCGTTTTTACGCTCGCAACCTACCCGATGGATTTGATTGATGCGGGGGTGTCGGCGCTGAATGATTGGCTAAAACAACAGTTACCGTCGGGAGCTTTAACAGATTTATTGACCGATGGACTCATTGCGGGTATTGGCGGCGTGGTGATTTTTATTCCTCAAATTGCCTTTCTCTTTTTTCTGGTGGCTTTGTTGGAAGAATCTGGCTATATGGCCCGGGTGATGGTCATCATGGATAAACTGATGCGTAAATTCGGTCTAAACGGCAAAAGTGTGGTACCGCTGATTTCGGGCGTGGCCTGTGCAGTGCCTGCGATCATGTCGGCTAGGAGTATCGGAAATCGTAAGGAGCGTTTGCTTACCATTCTCGTAACCCCCCTGATGAGCTGCTCGGCGCGTTTGCCCATTTTTACCATTTTGATTGCTTTGGTGGTTCCTGCAACGCCTGTTTTGGGATTTTTTACCTTGCAGGGATTGACGCTGATGGGGCTTTACCTGCTGGGTCTGGTGAGTGCGCTGCTTTCAGCTTGGGTCATCAAAGGAATGGTGAAAAATACGGAGCGCGGTTATTTTGTGATGGAAATGCCGACCTACAAGACTCCAAGGTGGTACCATGTGGGCTTGTCGGTGTGGGACAGCGTCAAATCTTTTGTGACTGAAGCAGGAAAAATTATCGTAGCGATTTCGATTATTTTGTGGGTGTTGGCGTCCTATGGCCCTGGCGATACGATTGCACGGGCGGAAGAAACGGTCCAGAAATCCAATCCTGCACTGGAAGGTACCACGCTCGACAATGCCGTTGCGGCTTATAAATTAGAACATTCTTACGCGGGGCATTTTGGTAAATTTATTGAACCTGCCATCGCGCCTTTGGGCTATGATTGGAAGATTGGCATTGCCTTGCTGGCGTCATTTGCGGCCCGTGAGGTATTTGTGGGAACAATGAGTACTATTTACAGCATCGGCAGCGCCGCAGATGACGACAATGGCACCATAAAAGCCCGAATGCGTGCCGAAATCAATCCCAAAACGGGTGAGCCAATGTACACCCCTGCGTTGGCGTTTTCGCTCTTGATTTTCTACGTATTTGCCATGATGTGCATGAGTACCATTGCGGTTGTCTACCGCGAAACCCACGGCTGGAAATGGCCCCTGATTCAGTTGGCTTACATGACGGCGTTGGCGTATGGACTTGCTTTTGTGACGTATCAGTTGTTGAAATAATTATTTATGCGTCTGACGGTTTTGAACCGTCGGACGCACACTGGAAAATTGCATCAGAAATACATTTTCTGCGCCGTTCTAAACGTGTTGCAGTGTGCTTCTACAATGTCGGCAATGCGCGGGGAATATCCCCCACCCATGGACACCACCAGGGGAACTTGGTGCGCTTGGCATTGTTCAAACACAAATTCATCGCGTTGGCGACAACCTGCGATACTTACTTTAAGTTTTCCCAATTTATCCGTCCCCAAAATGTCAACGCCCGAAATGTAAAAAGCAAAATCGGGTTTTTGTTGTTCAAAAAGAGAAGGTAGTGTTTTGGTAAGAAGTCCTAAATATTCATCGTCTTGGGTGCCCGTGGGCAGGGCAATATCTAAATTAGAAATTTCTTTGTGCAAAGGATAATTGTCTTTGCCGTGCATCGAAAAAGTAAATACGCGCGGGTCGTTCTGAAAGATAACGGCAGTGCCGTTTCCTTGATGCACGTCTAAGTCAATGACCAGTATCTTGGTTGCTAATTTGTTTTCCAACAGATAATTAGCGGCAATGGCTACGTCATTCAAGAGGCAAAAACCCTCCCCACGGTCGGCATAAGCATGGTGTGTTCCACCAGCTACGTTCATCGAAACGCCATATTTTAAGGCATGGTGTGTACATTCAATGGTGCCTTGGGCAATTCGGGTTTCGCGCTCAATGAGCCGCACCGACAACGGAAAACCGATGCGTCTGACCATCTTTTCTGAAATCCGTAACTGCTTCAAATCTTCCCAATACTGGCGGGTATGTACGCCCAAAATCCACCGCTCATCTAACGTGCTAGGCGAAAAGAAATTTTCGCTTGAGCAAGTGCCTTCGTAGATGAGTTGCTCAGGTATGAGTTCGTATTTGAGCATGGGAAAACGGTGTGGTTCGCCGTTGGGGCTTGTTGGTAACGGATGACAATAAATAGGGTCGTGGGCAATATAGAGCATGAATGGATGAAATGATTTGGGGGATATTTTCGTTAATAACAGACACACATTTAATCAATTTCGTAAAACAATGAAAGTTAAGTATTTGAACATCATGATGGGGCTTGCGGTGGCGGCAATGAGCTGGTCGTGTAGCCCAGATGCCTTACAGGACCTAACGCCAGAGGATTCACAAGTGTTTATAACAAACTACGAGAAAAACACCAATTTCGGAAATTATAGCACTTTCAGCTTGGCGGATAGTGTATTTGTGGTTCAAAATGACCGCTCGGGGGTGGCCACGACGGCGTTGGATTTTCGCGTGTTGAGCCGTGTGGCTGAAAATATGACCAAGCGAGGCTACGCCAGAGTAGGCAAGACTGCCAAGCCTGATTTTGGCGTAAACGTGCTTCGAATCAGCGAAACCCAAACGGGAGTAGTGGCCAATTTTAATCCTTGGAACAGCTACTGGGGTTTTGGCGGTGGTGGTTTTTATTATCCGCCTACGTACTCGTATTATCAAACGACGGAAAGGTATTGGCAGGTTGAAATCATCGACCTTAAGAATGCAGGCACGAGCAACAGAGCAACGGTGGTCTGGAATGCACAGATACGAGGCGATGGAATTTTTGATGAAAATGCCGTTGCATCGGTCATTGACGCCGTTTTTACCCAATCAACCTACCTTAAAAAGAATTAAAAATTCAGCAATGGGCGGGGTTTCTCGGACCCGTAAACCTCGAAAGTTGCTCGTTAAATAATACAAAATATGAAAAGAGTCATTTGTTTGGCCATTGCCATTGTCTTTGCGGGAGAGCTCTTTGCGCAGCAAGTGGTTGACCGGCCCGAATTATTTAAACGTCAGTCGCCCTACGAACGTTATACTACTTACCGGGTGTCGGTAACGGGCGGATTGGGGCTGCCAACGGGTACATTTGGTAATTATATGGATAACACAACGCTGCGTAATTACAACGTTGCGGTTGACTTTGTCTTTCCTAAAACGAATTTATCGGCGGGTCTTTCCATAGGCTCGCAATACTTCCAAAATCGTATTGGAAGACAGGTTTATAGTTCTGACAATCAAGATGTTTCGGCGGTTCAAACGCGTACTTTTTCGGCCGTACCTTTGGTAGTGACGGGGAGTTATCACGTTGGAAACGTCAATGCCCGCGTGCGTCCTTATGTGCAGGTAGGTCTCGGGGGAGCGTTTGCCGAATTGATAAATTACTGGGGAAGCATTCCGACGGGAGATAATGGCTTTCGATTTGTGGCCCAAGCGGGAGCAGGAGTGCGTGTGCTGTTTAAAAAACAGGGAAAATTGGGCTTAGAAGCGGGAGCTACTTACCAACACATGCCGTTTGAGTCTGTTGCCGAAGGAATCAAAGATGCTTCAACCCTCAACGCCCGCGTTGGGCTGTTTTATCGTTGGTGGTAGAATCAGTAGGAAGTAAGCAGTAGGCAGTACTATTTTGTCTACTGCTTACTAGTTAAGCTTCAATCGTAATCTCGTGCGAAATTTCGGCCAATGGTTCAAATTGGGCCGTTGCCGAGCAGTATTTCTCCATGGAGAGTTTTACGGCACGCTCTACTTTGGCGCGGTCGAGGTTTCCTTTGAAGAAATAATGAATGGTTATTTTGCGGAAAGGTGAGCGCTCTGTGTCGTCTTCTTTGATTCGGTCGCCTTCTACCGAAATTCGAAAATCTAATATCTCCTGACGCTGTTTTTTTAAGACCAGCACGACGTCAATGGCCGTACAGCCACCGAGTCCCATCAGTAATAATTCCATTGGGCGAGCGCCCATATTTTTGCCGCCAATGTTTGGAGAGGCATCGGTGTGTACTTTTTGGTCCGATGAACCCGTGGCCTCAAAATGAAAGCCGTCGTCTACGCGTACTAATTCTACTTTCATGATTTTTGAAAAGTTAACCGTTATCTTTTGGCCAACACGCTATTGTTTGTCTGCCAACATTTCTGTATCCTGAATCAAGAGCGAAAGCCCGACCACTTTTTTGGTTTCAGGATTACGTTTGAACGTGATGATTGAGCCGTATTGGCTGGTGGATTTGAAAGTATCTGGTTTGTCTTGTTTGAGCAACTTATTGGCCCCGTTTTCGTCGGCTTCTCCAAACAACGCACCTTCTTTGAGGGTGATTTTGTATGCACTAAAATACCCGTTGTCTTTCATTTTGTACGTTCCCACGTAGTCAGACAATGAATCGGCCGTGCTTGTTGAAAGCGCTACCGGGGAAGAATTGGTCAGGGACATCAACAAGACGCTGATTCCCAGAAAACAAATTGGAATCCACTTTTTCATCTTAGTATGTTGGTTAAGGGTAAAGACGAAGCCTAAGCTTCGTCTTCGATGATGTTGATTTTGGTAATTTTATCTCCTTGACGGATGGCATCAATAACGTCCAACCCTTCTACTACTTTGCCAAAACACGTGTGGTTGCGGTCGAGGTGAGCGGTGTTGGTGCGATTGTGGCAGATAAAAAACTGTGAGCCACCCGTGTTGCGACCAGCGTGAGCCATCGAAAGAACCCCACGGTCGTGGTACTGATTGTTGCCCGTCAATTCACATTTGATAGTGTATCCTGGACCGCCACGGCCAGTTCCTTGTGGACAACCTCCCTGAATCATAAAGTTAGGAATGACGCGGTGGAAAGTAAGGCCATCGTAAAATCCACTTTTCGATAATTTGATAAAATTGGCAACGGCAATAGGGGCATCCTGATCGTAAAAGTCAATCAACATTGTCCCTTTTTCGGTAATCATTTCAGCTTTAGGCATTTGTGTATATATTAACGGTTATTTTTCGCCGGAGCGAGTGGTTTTATTTAATTTGGGACACAAAGGTACGCAAACAGTTTTAGATTGAATTTGTTGATACCATAGATTTTAAGGAGCGGAGGGGTCGTTAAAAACAAAAAAAACGTTGGTTTGAACGAGGCTTCCGCTTTAATTTGTGCAAAACTCATTTACAATCATGGCCAATCACGAAGTCATTATTATCGGAGCGGGTATCGCAGGTTTGTCTTGCACCAATTATTTATCACATTTTGGCATTACCCCCTTGGTATTGGAGGCCGCCGAGGCGGTTGGCGGACGGGTGCGAACCGATAAAGTTGATGGCTACCTGTTGGACCGTGGCTTCCAGATATTATTGACGGCGTATCCGGAGGCACAACGATTGTTGAATTACAACGCATTGGCGTTAAAATCGTTCCGTTCGGGTGCTTTGATTCGCAAAGACAATGATTTTTCGGTCATCAGCGACCCCTTCAAAGAACCTACTCAGGTGTTGAAAACCCTTTTTTCATCGGTCGGGACGCTGGTGGATAAGCTCAAGGTACTTCAATTGTCAAATAATGTAAGCAAAGAATCTACCGAGGCTTTTTTTCACGAGCACGCCACCGATACGCTTACTTATTTGCGCAATTATGGCTGGAGCGATGAGATGATTGCCGATTTCTTTAAACCCTTTTTTGGGGGCGTATTTCTGGAAAATGAGTTGGAAACCTCCAGTAACTTTTTTCGGTTTATTTTCAAGCAATTTTACACTGGTGACGCCGTCATTCCTGCGGGAGGAATGCAGGCCATTCCCGAGCAAATGGCGGCTAAATTACCGCCTCATTCTCTGAGATTAAACACCAAAGTAGAAAAGATTGAAGGTAATAAAGTTCATCTTTCTGACGGTAAAACCCTGACGGCTAAAAATATAGTCGTGGCCACCGATGCCCGACAAGCTGATGTGCTGCTGGGGCGGAACCTAAAACGAGAATATAACGTAACGACCTGCACCTACTTTGCCGCTGAGCGTTCTCCGTTGAAGGAAAAAATGCTGGCGCTCAATCCTAATCGGTTGTCTGTGGTGCATAATTTGTGTGTGCCTAGCGATATTGCTCCCTCGTATGCTCCCGAAGGCAAAGCGTTGGTATCGGTGAGTACGCAAGGGTTAGAATTGTTTGACGAAAAAAAACTAACCGACCGCATCGTACAGGAGCTGACTAGTTGGTTTGGCGATGAAGTAAAAACGTGGAAGCACCTTCGTACGTATCATATTCCAGAATCGTTGGTCAAATACCCCGCCAATGCGCCCGCAACAAATTTGAAAATCAGCGAACATTTGTACGAATGCGGCGATCATACTTCTTATCCGTCGTTGAATGCCGCTATGGCCACGGGCCGAGCGGTGGCCGATATGATAGCGGGAATATGAGGTCCGAAATTTAGATTTTCAGGATATTTATA
Organism: Runella salmonicolor; assembly: GCF_024158025.1. NCBI lineage: Bacteria > Pseudomonadati > Bacteroidota > Cytophagia > Cytophagales > Spirosomataceae > Runella > Runella salmonicolor. The sequence continues at coordinate 183,109 of NZ_JAMZEL010000001.1, read as the reverse complement.
TCTAAAATTTAAGTAAAAAATTGGCCATTTGCCGCCCTGATTGAAACGCTCCTTCCACATTTCCCTGACCGAATCCGTCCCCACCCATCAATAGTGAAAATGGAGTTTCACAGACGTAATAGGGCTGCGGATAAGATTTTTCGGCCAGACTGTACCGCCAACGATGTACCTGAAACGATTCAATCTGCGCTTTGGGAATCCACTCACTGAGCGAATCAATGAGCAATTCACCCGTTGTGGTAAGGTCTTCCTCTAAGTGCTGCGTGCTAAAGGCAGCACTGGCATGAATGGTAAGGGACGTTGTTTCTGAAATCCCTTTTTGGAAATTATCGGCTACCCATGCCACGGGGCCTTGACCAAATTTGAGGATGCCTGGCGTTGGAATATGGCTATTCCCCTTCAAAAGTACCATTACCGCAATGCAGGGGGCATATTCTATGCTTTCAAAAACACTGGACTCGGCCGCTGAAAGCAGATAACTGTCGTTTAAAAGCACCAAGGCTTGCGGGGCAGGAAGGGTAAGAATGAGCGTATCGGCCTCATAGGCGTGTCCTGATTCGGTCAGAACAATACACCCGTTTTCATCGCCTGAAATGTGTATTGCGCGCTGACCAGTTTGTACATTTAGTGATTGAGCCATGTATTTGGCAATGCTGCTCATGCCCTCCACTCCCACAAAACGCGGATGATGAAAAGAAATATCACTAAGTTCGGTTTCTTGCAAGGCCCATTGCTTAACGATTCCTACTTCGGTTAGCTCTGAAACAAATTGCTGAAACTCGGCGGTACGGGCCGTAAAATACTGAGCACCATGGTCAGCGCGGGCATTGGCCAGACGTCGGGTTGCCATGCGCCCGCCTACGCCGCGCCCTTTGTCGAGAACCGTGACGTTCCAGCCGTTTTGTTGAAGTGTACGCGCGGCAGTCAGCCCCGTTATTCCCGCACCAATAATTATACAAGAAGGCATTTTTTATGAAAAGTTGATTTATGGAGCACCTGCTTTGGCAGATGTGTTTAATAAACTTGGCAGAGAGAAATAAGTTTTGAAAAAAGGGAAGGATGCGAGGGAACTGCTGAAAAATAACTAGGGATTTTCCATCAGTCACTTTTCCATGGCTTTCAAGGCGGCTTGTTTCAGGAGCTCCAAATTCTTTGCCGATATTTCATCCGACCAAGAAGGCTTTCCTGCCGCAAGGAAATCAAAGTTGGCTTTGTTGGTCAATGTTCCGTACACCGTGAAGGCTGCCAAAAGACTGCCCGTCATGCTCGGATGGAAGTTGTCATTGCCATACAACGGCAAGCTTGGCGTTGATTGCCAGGCGTATTTCCAGGCTAAGCCCGCTGGGCAAAGCAGCGATTGGGTTTGTTTGGCCGCTTGGGTGTAGGAGTAAATGACGTTGTCTAAATCTAAAAAACGGGTAGAAGAGGGCCAAACCATGTAAATGGCCATTGATGCATTGTTTTTTCTACAAACTTCCGCCAGTCGTTGGGTGTATTCAAGTAATAAAACCTGCGATTCGGGCAAGGCGGAAGGGCCTTGTTGGGCAACGACAAAATCATAACTACCCGTTTCGATTTCCTTTTGCACTTTGCCTTCGTTCCAGTGGTCTTCCAACGAATAGTTGGGGAAAAGAAAGGTCGTATACTCAATGTTGACGCTGTCGTGTTTGCCCATTTCCTGTACTAGTTGCGGCAGATCGTTGGTATACGTAAGGCTGTTTCCTACAAACAAAATCTTCAGCGTTGATTTTTTGGAAGCAACTTCATCTGCCTTTGTACAGCCAATGGAAAGGATAAAAAGAAGTAACAGGCTACGTAAAATCATTGGTCAAAAAAGTACATTTGTTAAATCATTTGATGATGTAAAATACAAAATTTTCAGGTTACTACAACAACAACTGAATCTCCTCTTTGTCAGCAAGTAATTGCTTGAGCATAAATTTTAGGCTATTTGAAATAGGGGGTTATTCTCGGGGCACCAGTCGGGTTGTGAGCAACCCGACACACTTCCTGTGCGGAGGGTTGCTCATCCCTGTGCAGAGGGTTTCTCTTCCCCGTGCGGAGGGTTGCTCACAACCCGACCGTTTAAGTGCTATGTTTCCTATAAAACCCGAAAACTTTGAACTGCCTGCCTGCGCATTAACGGCAGCAAACCGCCAGCGTATATCGGTTGGCGAAGTGGCAATAAAAAAGGTGCGAACCGAAGTCCGCACCTGATGATAATATTGAAAAATAGCTCTAGGATTAAGCTATTTGTGCTTCGCGGTGAATGATGGCTTCGCGGTCGGGGCCCGTTGAAATAAAGCTGATGGGCAAATTAAGTTCTGCTTCCAGAAACTCAATATAAGCGGCTAATTCGGCAGGAACTTCGTCGTAAGTATGAAGATTTTCGAGCGACTGCGCCCAGCCTTTCATGGTTTTGTACACGGGCGTGGCCTCATTGGTACACAAATCGTACGGGAAACGGTCGGTGAGGGTTCCGTCGGCCAGTTGGTAGTGTGTACAGATGTTAATTTCTTCGAAAATATTCAAAACATCCACTTTCATCATCACTAATTGCGTCACGCCGTTAATCATGATGGCGTATTTAAGCGCTGGCAGGTCTAACCAACCACAACGACGCGGGCGACCCGTAGTAGAACCAAATTCACGGCCTTCCTGACGCATCCGTTCGCCCACTTCGTCCAACAATTCGGTGGGGAAAGGGCCACTGCCTACGCGGGTGCAGTAGGCTTTGAAAATCCCGAATACTTCACCGATACGGCGCGGCGACAACCCCAGACCCGTGCAGGCACCGGCGGTCGTGGTGTTGGAACTCGTTACGAAAGGATACGAGCCAAAGTCAATATCAAGCAAAGAGCCTTGGGCGCCTTCGGCCAATACCGTTTGCCCCGCTTCAACCGCTTCGTTGACGAGGTATTCGCTATCTACAAAGTTATAGTCTTTCAAAAACTCCGTTGCTTCAAAGAAGGTTGCCTCGGCATCGGCGAGGGTTGAAGAATAATCATATTGGTAAAAATCAAGGATAACCTTGTGTTGGTCCACCAAACGATTGTATTTCTCCTTAAAATCAGGGGAAACAAGGTCGCCCATGCGTAATCCTTGGCGGGCTACTTTGTCCTGATAGGCAGGCCCGATACCACGCAAGGTAGAGCCGATTTTGGAGTCGCCTTTCGATTTCTCATAAGCGGCATCCAACAAACGGTGGGTCGGTACAATGACCGAAGCTTTCTTGGAGATAAAGAGGTTTTGCTTGAGTGGGAGGTTGTATTTTGCGAGTCCATCGATTTCTTTTTTCAAAACAATCGGGTCAAGAACCAAGCCATTGCCGATGATGTTTTTGATTTCAGGACGAAAAATTCCCGAAGGTATTTGGTGCAGTACGTGTTTGAAACCATCAAATTCGAGGGTGTGGCCCGCATTGGGCCCGCCCTGAAAACGTGCTACTACTTGGTATTGGGGCGCCAAAACGTCCACAATCTTTCCTTTCCCTTCGTCGCCCCATTGGAGGCCCAGTAATACGTCAACTTTCATAAGTTATTCTATTTCAATTCTTTGCGGTCTTTCGTTTATTTTATTTTTATTTTCGCAGTTTACGCGCTGGCAGTTGCCGTAGAAGATGAGCGAGTGGTGCAATACATTGAATTTGAGCAAATCACCGACCATGTTTTGGATATTCTGAACGCGTGGGTCGCAAAACTCCATCACGTGGTGGCAGTCCATGCAAATGATGTGGTCGTGTTGACGGTAGCCGTAGGCTTTTTCGTACTGCGCTAGGTTTTTGCCAAATTGGTGTTTGGTCACTAAATCACAATCAACCAGTACATCAAGCGTGTTATAGACGGTGGCGCGGCTTACCCGGTACTTTTTATTCTTCATTGATATATACAGCTCATCCACATCGAAGTGGTCTTCGCGGCTGTATATCTCCTCCAATATCGCAAAACGTTCGGGCGTTTTGCGCAGACCTTTACGTTCCAAATAAGCCGTCAGGATGCGTTTGGCCGCTTCTAAATTTTCGTGTTTGGCTTGGGGCATTTTTTTCTTGGTTGACAGGTTAAGGTTAAAAGTCACTGGTGCGTACTCACTGCAATTAATAATTGACGCGTAGGCACCCGTGCGATTAACAATTAACGGGGGCAAAAGTACGAATTTTCAATCAAAACGTGCGACTTTAAATACACCTTCCACTTTTTCCAGTTTTTGTAGAAGCTGTTCTAAGTGGCGGGTATCGTACACGTACAACTTAATGATGGCCTCAAAAATCCCCTCGTCTGTTTCGACCGCAATAGACCGAATATTGATGTGGAGTTCGTTGGAAATAATCCGGGTCAGGTCATTGACCAAGCCCACGCGGTCGGTGCCTTCGATGCGGAGTCCCGCCAAAAATGCCAATTTTTGTTGTGAAGTCCACTTGGCTTTGATGACACGGTTGCCGTGATTGGAGAGCAACTCGGGGGCGTTGGGGCAGGTAGTACGGTGAATTTTAATGCCTTCGTTGACGGTCACGAACCCAAATACGTCGTCGCCGGGGATAGGATTACAGCATTTGGCCAAGATGTAGTCAATCTTGTCCATGTCTTCTCCAATGAGCAGTGCGTCGGCGTCGGCACGTTCACCGTGCATCTTTTTGAGCTCTTTGGTAAACTGCTTGCCGTCTTGCATTGTATCGGTGTTGATTTTGGCCAACACATTCAACTTTGCTTCTTTTTCGTGCTTGAATTTCTTGATTTCGTCGGCATTGATGTAGCCTTTTCCGAAACGATAATACAGGTCGTTGGGCGTTTTGCAGTTGAAATACGCCCGCAGCTGATTAATCAATTCGTTGGTTACTTCCAGGTGCAGAATCTTGCACTTGCGTTCAATAATACTGCGCCCGTCTGTAAGGTACTGCTTATTTTCTTCTTTGATAAGCTCTTTGATACGCGCTTTGGCCTTCGACGTCACGACAAATTTTAACCAGTCTTCGCTGGGTTTTTGTCGTTTGGCCGTGATGATTTCAACTTGGTCGCCGTTGTTGAGCGACTGGCTGATGGGTACGAGCGAGTTGTTTACTTTGGCTGCAATGCAGCGAGCGCCTACTTCAGAGTGAATATCAAAAGCAAAATCTAGGGCCGTAGCTCCGCGCTGCAACACGCGTAGTTCGCCTTTTGGGGTAAACACAAATACTTCTTCGGCAAAAAGATTGCTCCTGAAATCATCCAAAAATTCCAACGCGGCGGCTTTGCTGTCTTTGGTGGCTTCGAGCATCTCGCGCACCTGATTGATCCATTGGTCGATTCCCTGACTGGTTTTGGTATCGTTGCCTTTGTATTTCCAGTGGGCTGCTACCCCCTTTTCGGCGATTTCGTCCATGCGTTTGGACCGAATCTGTACTTCCACCCATTGGGCTTTGTCGGTGCCTTCGGGGCGGTACATCACCGTAATGTGGAGCGATTCGTAGCCGTTGGCACGCGGAGTGGCCAGCCAGTCTTTCAGGCGGTCGATGTTTGGGGTATAATGGTCTGTGACAATCGAATACGCGTGCCAGCAGTCAGATTTCTCTTCTTTGGGGTCGTCTTTGGAATTCATAATGACGCGCACCGCAAACAAATCGTAGATTTCCTCAAAAGGCTTTTTCTGCTTCCGCATTTTATTCCAGATGGAATAAATGGATTTTGGACGCCCTTTGATGACAAAATCGTATCCCTGCTCCCGGAGGTCGTCTTCAATCGGCTCGATAAATTTGGCAATAAAACGGTCGCGGGAGGCGCGGGTCGCCCTCAACTTGCTCCGTATTTCTTCAAAACCTTCGGGCTCGGTATATTTAAGGTACAGGTCTTCGAGTTCGGTCTTGATGGAATGTAAACCTAAACGGTGGGCGAGAGGCGCATAGATAAAGATGGTCTCGGAAGCAATCTTCAACTGCTTGTCGCGCGCCATGCTGTCGAGGGTGCGCATGTTGTGCAGACGGTCGGCGAGTTTAATCATGATGACACGAATGTCGTCAGAGAGCGTCAGCAGCATTTTCCGGAAGTTTTCGGCTTGCTGCGACGTTCCAAACTCAAACTGGCCCGAAATTTTGGTGAGGCCATCAATGATTTGCGCTACCTTTTTCCCAAACTGGCGCTCAATGTCCTGAAGGGTATAGTCGGTGTCCTCGACAACGTCGTGCAAAAGGGCGCAGATAATAGAGGTAGTTCCCAAGCCGATTTCTTCAACACAAATCTGGGCAACGGCAATGGGATGATAAATGTAAGGCTCGCCAGACTTCCGGCGCATGTCTTTGTGGGCTTCAACAGAAAGATTGAACGCTTTTTTGATGAGTTTGGCGTCATTGTCTTTCAAAAAGGGCTTGGCGGCACGTAGAAGTCTGCGGTATCGTTTCAGAATCTCCAGACGCTCAAGATCCAAATCAATTTCTACTTCGATGGGCATGTTTATGGATGGGTCGGTGGACCGAATTTGTTGTACTCAATACGACTAAAGTAGTCAGAATTATTTTTTTTTACAACTATTTTCTGATTTATGAGCAAAATACAAACGGTTATATTTTTAGTAAATTGTTGATAAACAGCTAAGTAGTTTGGTTTGAAAAAAAAATCAAAAATAAAGACGTTAAAACTTGTCTATTTATTTGCATTTATTACAAATCTATTCATAATTTTGCAGCCCCAAACACACACGCTGCGGGCGTGGTGAAATTGGTAGACATACCAGACTTAGGATCTGGCGCCGCAAGGCATGGGGGTTCGAGTCCCTCCGCCCGCACCTTTAGTGGCCGTCGTCCGTGAACAAAAATACGTTTCGGAAACCGTCAAAAACTAAACCCTCAAGCTCGCAAAGTTTGAGGGTTTTTTCAATGAGTAACCATTCAATCATCGTCCCGATTGACATCGGGATAACAGATAACTAATAACTGCAAAATGGAGGTTCTGTTAGAAAAAAGTACACCCACCAACGCCACGTTGACCGTAAAGTTGGCAAAAGAGGATTACCAACCAAAAGTAGATAAAACCCTCAAAGATTATAGCAAACGCGTTAATTTGAAGGGATTCCGCCCGGGTAAAGTGCCCGCGCAGGTGATTCAGCGCATGTACGGAAAAAGCATCGTTATTGATGAGGTCAACCAATTGTTGAGCGACACCGTCAGTGGCTATATCCGCGACAATAAACTTCCCGTAGTTGGTGATCCGCAGATTGACCGCGAAAAAACATCAACCATCGACTGGGACAAGCAAAGCGAATTTGAGTTTGCCTACGAGTTGGGATTGGCTTCTGACTTTGAGGTGAACTTGAGCACTTTGCCGTCGGTTGCTAATTATACCATCGAAGCGGGCGAAAAAGAATTGAATGATACCATCGAAAACCTGCGTACGCAATTTGCGGGTCAAATCAATCCCGAAGTTTCGGAAGCGGGTGATATGATTTATGGCGAGTTGAAACAAGGTGACTTCTCAACCAAAACGGCTATACCTTCGCGCCAAATCAAAGAAGAAGCGCAGGCACAGTTTATCGGTTTGAGCAAAGGCAGCGAGATTACGTTTGATATTCGCAACACCTTCGTTGACGACAAAGCCGTAGCGCATTTGACAGGCTTGAAAGACGAAGATGCCGCTGCATTGGCGGGTGATTTTACCTTCACGGTAGAAGACATCACACGTCAGGCACCTGCTGAAATCAATCAAGAGTTTTTTGATAAAGTATTGGGCGTGGGTAAAGTAGATAACGAAGAAGCTTTCCGCGACCAAGTAGCCGAAATCATCAAAAATAACTACGCCCGCGAAGCCGATTCGTTGTTGCGTCGTGACATCGACCAAGCGTTGTTAGACAATATCAGCATTGATTTACCAGAAGAATTCCTGAAAAAATGGTTGTTTAACGCCAACGAAGGAAAATTCACGTCTGAGCAAATCGACGCCGACTATCCGCAGTTTACGAAGTCGCTGAAACTTTCGTTGATTAAAAACAAGATGGCCGAACAAGTCGACATCAAAGTAGAATCGGAAGAAGTGATTGCTCGCGCCGAAGACATGGTACGTGAGCAGTTTGGTTTCTACGGCAACGAAATGGGCGAGCAGATGAACGACACCATCCGTAAGATTGCGATGAACTACCTGACGTCAGAAAAAGAAAACAATTACTCCAAAATGTTCAACCTCGTGTTTGACGATAAGGTGTTTGCAACCCTTAAAACGCAACTGCCGTTGGAGGCTAAGACCATCGATGTAGAGCAGTTTCAGGAGATTGTGAAGAGCCTGAGCTAACCGCGTTTTTGGATAAATAACTTTTCAGTACTAAAATGGCTGCACATTTATGTGCGGCCATTTTGCGTTTAAAACCCTGAAACAACCCAAAATATGGAAAAGCTGATTGAACTCACCAAACAACTGTGGCCTTCGATGAGCCATGTGTTTGAGGAGGTATTGCGAAACTCCTTGGTTAAGGAAGTCGTGCCCAAAAAACAATTGATTTTGAAAGAGGGACAAACGGCGCATCGAATGCACTTTGTAGAGCAGGGATGCTTGCGGGGCTATTATCTGAAAGAGGGAGAGGAAATAAACTCGTGGTTTATGAAAGAAGGCGATTTTGTAATCTCTATTGTCAGCTTTTATACTCAAACGCCTTCCGAAGAGATGATTGAGACGATTGAAGACTGTATTTTATGGTCTATCTCTTTCCAACGGCTCCATCAATTGTATCTTCAATACCCCGAATTTAATCGGGTAGGGCGGCTTCTGACGGAGCATTATTATGTGTTGAGTGAGCAGCGCACCCAAAATTTAAGAAAAAAAACCGCAGATGAACGTTACCGACATTTGGTCACTTCTTTTCCCGATATCAGTAACCGCGTGCCGCTCAAATACATTGCCTCTTATCTGGGAATCAGCTTTGAAACCCTCAGCAGATTGAGGGCTAAGAAATGGTAAAGCCCGATTTGAGAATTGATTTATGTCAATTTTTTACGGTGAATATGGGGTGAGTTTTGTAACAGAAACCAAAAAAGCTACTAAAAATATGCTTACACTCATTTTTATCGTTTTTGGATTTTGCTTTATCTTAGAACGACTCATTCCGGGTTGGAAACTTCCTGACGTGCCGACTTGGACCATTAGAGTTTTGGCGGTAAATTTTGTTCAACTTGGCGTAGTGATACTGGCAGGATACACGTGGGAAAAGTGGTTTTCGGTCTATTCATTATTTCATCTTTCAGACCACGTAAACCCTTATTTAGGGGGAGTGATTGCGTATTTTATCGCGACTTTTATTTTTTATTGGTGGCATCGTTGGCGGCACACTGTTGATTTTTTATGGACGCATTTTCATCAAATTCACCATAGTCCGCAACGAATCGAAGTCATCACTTCTTTTTACAAGCACCCATTAGAAATGACGGTCAACTCAATCATTGGAAGTTTGCTTGTGTATTTTTTACTTGGATTAAGCATTGAGGCTGGTGGAATTTATACGCTTTGTACCGCACTTGGGGAGTTTTTTTATCATACAAATGTTAAAAGCCCGCAATGGGTTGGTTATATTTTCCAACGTCCAGAAATGCACAGAATTCATCACGAATACAACAAACACACCAATAATTATGGTGATATTGTTTGGTGGGATATGCTTTTTGGAACGTATGAAAATCCGAAAGAATTTAAGACTTCATGCGGTTTTGACAACGAAAAAGAACAGCGACTTGTCGATATGCTGAAATTTAAAGATGTGCATAAAGAATGATTGTCAGCATCACGACCGCTTGGCTGCGAAACCTACCCGCAGAGTTTTATGCTTTTTTGACCAAAATAATCACACCCGAGGCCCACGACATTTTAACCATTTCAAAACGGGAATCTTCTTCGAGGGTTTTGATGAGCGTGGCTACTTTTTCGGCGTGTCCTTCGGGCCAATTGGGTTGGGGGAGCATGTCGTCGATGATGTAAAAACCGCCCGGTTTGACCAAATTCAGGGTTTCGGCCAAATGATTGTATTTGCCGGGCCATGTATCGGCAAAAATCAAATCAAAGCTATCGGTGGGAAGGGTCACAATGACGTATTCGCCAGGAAGGCAGATCAACTCCAGCCGCGGGTCGTGGCCAAGGTGTTTTTGGGCAATGGCAATCAGGTTTTCGTCAAATTCTACCGAAATGAGGCTAGAATCAGCGCTCATTCCTTCCAAAATCCAAGCCGTGGCGCGCCCCGCACCTGTTCCCAATTCCAGAAATTTTCCCACAGGTTTGGAAGCAATAATGGTGCGGAGAAATACCCCCGTCAAATCGTCGGAAGGTTGACCAAAGCTCATTTTTGCGGCATCCGCATCTATTTTTTCAATAACAGAGGGTTTGTGTGGAATGGCTGTATCGTTCATGGTGTTGTTTTAGTATCGCACAAAGGTATGACTCCGAACGAAATTTCTTTGCCTCAGCGGCGGACTGCTTCTCAGCGATTTTGCGAGATAAAAAAGTCAAGGACAAAAACGACCAAAAAAGAGCAAAGAATCCACAATGTGCTCTTCCCAATAGGGCCACTCGTGTCCCCCCGAAAACTCATTGTATTGATGGTCAATGCCGTGCTGCTCCAATGCCTGATGCAGGTGTCGATTGTATTCAATGAGAATATCCTCCTTGCCACAATCAAACCGAAAAGGTGGGAGCGTGGCTTTGTGTTGCAGTATACTCTCTAGTACTGATTCTTGTGTTTGAACAACGGAGAGCAGTCTGTCAAAATCTTCCACAAATTGGCTCAATTGGCCCAACTCTGTCACGGATGAATGTCCCGAAAAAGCCCTGAATCTATCAGAATATTTGGCGCCCAACCGCATGGCACCATACCCGCCCATCGAAAGCCCCGTAATGAAAAGCGGCAATGGACGGCCCGCTATTTGTTGGGTAACTACACTGACCACATCTTCCACAATCCATTTTTCATAGTCTTCCGACACATGGGATACATACCCGCTGCCATCGGCAAACAGTCCATCGGAAGGCATGACCAGAAGCATGGGTGGTATTTGGTTTTCATTAATAAGCTTATGGGCGGTTTGATGAACACCGCCTTTGAGCGTCCACGCCCAATGACTTCCATACACACCATGCAGAAGAATAACCATGCCTTTGAGTTCAGAAACAGGAACGTCGGGTACAAAGATGCTGATATCGGCGCGTTTGTTGAGGGCTGGGCTTTTGACCGTAATCAAGCGCAGATTGTCGGATTCAAAACGTGGGTCGGAGATTTCGGCGGTGAAGAATTGGGGCATACATTATAAAATCAAAATGATGGGGTGGCCCTAAAACACAATCACGCCCTTGGCATTTCTTCCGGCGTGCATATCCGCAAAGGCTTCGGATAGTTGGTCTAGGGCGTAGGTTTTAGTGACCATTTTATCCAAAATCAAATCGCCTTTGGCGTAGAGTTGTTGGAGAATCGGAAAGTCAATTTGTGGGCGGGCTTTGCCGTAGAGAGGATTGATGTAGATTTTGTCCCACTCAAAAAGGTTCATGTCGATGCTGATTTCTTGTTCAATGCCGCTCACCTGACAGGCTACGCCCGCGTTGCGCACCATGGCGAGAGGTGCCGCACCGAGTTCGGGAATGGCGGTACACTCAAAGGCATAATCAGCGCCGCGCCCGTTAGTCATGGATTTGACAAGTTGGGCGGCCTTCAATAAACCTATGTCTGCCTTGTTGGCCAAAACAGTGTCGGTAGCGCCGTATTCTTTGGCCATTTCGAGGCGTAAGGGATTAATATCTACGGCGATGATTTTGGCCGCGCCCGCAATTCTCGCGCCTTGAATGACGTTTAGCCCCACGCCGCCCGTACCGAGCACTACCACAGAACTACCCGTTTTGACCTTGGCGGCGTTGACCACTGATCCGTAGCCTGTCATGACGCCGCAACCCACAATAGCCGCCGACGAAAAAGGCATCTCTACCGTGATTTTGACGCAGGCCGCTTCTCGCACCAACGTGTATTCTGCCATTGTACCGAGGCTAAACGCGCGCTCAATGGGCTGACCTTCCAGAAGGGTAGAGGCGAGCGTAGCGTGCCCACCAGAGGCCTTATTGCCCGCCGTAACGGGCGAATTAACTTCGCAAATATGTTGGTTGCCTTCTTGGCACTGAAAGCATTTATGACACGGAATGGCCCAGTTGAGCATCACTTTGTCGCCTACCTGAAGGCTTGTTACATCGGGACCAATTTGGGTTACGATGCCCGCACCTTCGTGGCCCATTACGATGGGTTTTCCCCACGATTGCGAATCCCAATCGGTATGGCAGATGCCCGCCGCTTTGATTTGTACTAGCACTTCATCGCCCTGCGGGGCGGCTATTTGGAGGGTTTGGATGGAAAAACTGCCCGTGCCGTTGGCAATGGCGGCTTTGGAGTGAATCATGTTGAAAGTGTTTTTTAACCACTAAGGCACTAAGTCTTAGTAAAACTTAGTGCCTTAGTAATTTTAACGTTATTGCTACTTCGCCTGTGGGTACTGGCTTAAATCTGGTCGTTTGAAATCGGTGAAAATACTTTCGGGAAGTTTGTCGAACACCATAATTTCGGTGAGGTCGCGGTCGCCACGCTCCCCCGAAATCAAGATTTTGCCGTGTTGCTTGTAGTCGGTCCATGGACGAATGAAGCCCGGCTTCTCGGCGTCAAACTTGGGATAATAAGCCCATTGCCACACCATAGGGTTTGTTTTCTTTACCCATACTTTGTATTTATTGTCGGGGGTGTTGCCTACGCCTTTAAAGGTCAATTGGAGTACATCGGCTTCTACGCCGTCCTGCGTTTTGTCTTCGCCGAGGTATTTGAGGGTTACGCCCGAATCTTTCAGTTTGAAAGGCATTAAAAGCCAATAACTGTCGTTTATCCAAGCGCCTTTGCCGCCTTTCACAAATTTGGCGATGGAGTCAGGAGCCGTTTGTTCTTGTCCGTATTTAAACACGCGTCCTTTGTCGGTATTGATGTTTAAAAGAACGGTCTGGTCGTTATTGACATTGTCGATGCGAACATTGCCAGTCCATTTGTCCCAAATTAGTTTTCGATTTCCGAAGAAATTCCAGGCGATGTAGCGCGTTTTATCCCAATTTTTGCGCCCTCCCATATTTTCCATCACTTGGTCGGCTATTTCGATGGCTTTGGCATCAGAGCCAGCGGCGTCGAAGCCAGCGGCGGGTGGGTTTTTCTGGGCAAAACACGCCGAAAATAATAGGAAAGCGAGCAAATTGAGCGTAAATTGTTTCTTCATTGACATACATTTTTGACGTTAAAACGGGTTTTTTCAGTAGTTCTACCCACAGGGGTGATTTTTATCACCAAGGTAACTGATTTTTATCATATAGTTTCACCCTTAAATAGCACAATTTTATGGCATCCAACCAACGTAGAAAAACAATGAGAACAATTTTGGTACCCACGGACTTCTCTGACAACTCACAAAAAGCGCTTGAATTTGCGCAAATAATTGCAGAAAGGTACGATGCGGGAATTTCATTGGTACATGCGTATCATCCGCCAATCATTGACCCTAACCTGCCGCCCGAAGCATTGATTACACTGGCCGAGCAGACGGAGAAAATTGACAGAGAGAAGCTAGAAGCGTGGGAAAAAGAATGTAGACAAGATGGATTTGCGTGTGAGAGTAAACTGGTATTTGGCTCGGCGACAGATGTGATTTTGGACGAGGTCATGGGGCAGAAGCCGATTTTGGTCGTCATGGGTCGCACGGGAAAAGGGGGCTGGCTCGATAAACTGATGGGCAGTGTAGCCACGAGTGTTTCGGCCAAGGCCGCGTGCCCCGTGTTGGTGTTGCCACCGCAGGCGCACACCAAAGACATTAAGCGAATCGTGTACGCCACGGAGTTGGAGCGACCCGAAGAAAATGCCTTGGGCTTTGCGTTCAATTTAGCCGAACATTTTAATGCTGAATTGGACCTTGTAAAAGTAAATGCGTCTTTTGAAGTGAATGTGTTTGATGATGAGCAGTTTATCGGTGACATCAAAGCGGCGTTTGGGGATAAAAAGTACACCCTCCACGCCATCGACGAAGAGTCGGTTGTGGATGGATTGCAAAAATATGCCGACAAACATCATGCAGATTTGATTGTTATGGCTACCCGTAAGCGGGACTGGTTATCGGGATTGATTAATCCGAGCCTTTCCAAAAAAATGGTGTTGGCGTCGCATATCCCGATTTTGATTTGTCATTTAGAACAAATGGAGACATTGGAGGCGTAACAAATTTGCCTCATAAAAATATTAAAAATCTTGCGAGAATGGGTTGTTTAGAGTACACCTGGGCCTGCTTTGGCCCAGGTGTCTTTGTTTTTGGGGGGTGCTAGAAATCACCCGAATAAAAAGGGCTGAATACATAATAGCTCGAATCTCTTTTTAGCCGGTTGGGTGCCCGGTCAATCCAAATAACGAAATCAGTTTCGCCGGGTTTGCGGGTGGAGGCTTGAATCATTTTTAATTCAGGAACTGACTTTTGATTATTCCGGTACTCCTCGGCAACACCATATAAATTTTCTTTTGAGGCGCGCTTGTGCGCATATACTTGGGCTACCTGCCTGATGTGCACGTTCTCTAGTTCTTCCAATGAGACTTGCTTGCCATCCACAAATACCGTCACGCTTTTCTTGTATTCATCGTAAAGAGCTAAGTGATGATTAGCCCGAACGTAGAGCATAGTGTTTTTTCGTTTAAAAAAACTTGCTTCCATGAGTTGATTCATGTCGCCCGTCCAAGTGTAGGAGGTATGTTTATTCGAATTCTCAATTTTAACCCTACCCACCAGCTGGCCTTGTTGGTAGTTTTCAAAGATCATGGTATCCCCTGAGTGAGAGGTTGTACTGACGGTCATTTGGTCAATATTTGGCCTCTGGCTTTTATCATTTTTAGGAATGGCTTCTTTATCTGGCTCCGATTGCAGCAGTGGCTGACACATCGCCGTTAAAAACAACAACAAACTCAGGACAATATACCGCCAACTGCTTCGCCATGTGGATTGACGGTTCATCATCTCAATACGACTATGTAACCTTGATTTATTTGAATGCACCTCGCCGAAGTGGTTGGTAAAGGTGAAATGGTCTGGATTAGTGAGGGTTTTCATGGCTTATTGGAATCTTTTGTGAAAATTATCATCGTTCGATGGGCTGATTTGCGTGTGGAGTCTGTGTAAAGTGCGTAAGAAACTACATAACGGATTTCATCAATGATTAACTTTTCTGCTTCTTGAAATGTGCTTGGTTGATTATTAATGAAAAATTCGGAAGATTTATAGAGATTCTCAATGCGCAGTTGCCTTTCTTCAAAATAGATACGGTTGCGTGCACCCATTTGGCAGAGGTATTGGAGAGCGTCTGGGCTGAATTTGGCTATCCCATTTGGGGTTTTTAAAGGGCTGGAATAAAATTTATTGGTACTACCTCTCCATTGAGACTCATAGTTTCTCAATTCGAGTTCAACTTTACGACTTTCTGCTTTCAATTCGGCTATACGATATTCAGCAGAATGGCTTGCCCGCCATTTATCCACTTTTTCTTTGGCCTCTGCTACTACCGAACTGAATTGACCGTCAAAAGCTGATTTGTATATTTCTGCTTTTCCTCCTTGTACGGCTACCCAGCCCCCAAAAGCAGTAATGGGTTCTTGTTTTGCTCCTGATACATTTGTATAGCAATCTTCACCATCCTTCAAAAAAGAGGTTTTCAGGTGAATGCCTGATAAATAATGACTTATGGGGTCGTAATCGGTCTTTTTTACGTAAAATGTAGCACCTACTTTTTCAAATTCTTCATGGATAGCGAGAAAATCTTCAAAAGACATGGTGGGGGTAACGACCCAATGCAGTTTGTTATCCTTGTATATTACATACTTGGTTTGCGAGACTAAAGTGTCTTTTGATGATGAATTGACTGAGACAACGGTTTCCTTCTCAGGCTTGGGGGGTGCTTCAAGTACAAAGTCATTAAGCTGCGTCAAAGGAGGATTTTGTCTTTCAAAAACTTCCTTCAATTCAGGCACTTCTTCTACAATCTTCGCCGCTATTTCAGCCCGATAGGGCTTGGTAAAAGCCGCGCAAACCCACAACATTGCCACAAAAAGGAAGTATTTTCCTATGCCCAGCCATTTGGATTTTGACTTGTTCATCATCTCAATGCGCGATTTTAACAGGGATTTATTGAAATGCGGTCCGCCAAAGTGGTTGATGAAGGTGAAATGGTCTGGATTAGTAAGGGTTTTCATGGCGTTAGTTTTCCGTAAAAATCAACGTATAATGCTTCTTTTCGGTTTGGCCGTTGTTCCATGTATCCATGAATACTGCCGAATGGAATTGACTCAGAGATAGCTTCTCGATTTCATCCAGCGTAGTCGATATTCCATCTATCATAAAAATGTCATTTCTTCGGGCTTCGGCAATTCGTAGTAAATCGTTGGCTGAAAGATTGATGTATTTTGACTTTTTGGCCTGTGATTTTAGGTTAGTTAGGCTCTCTTTTGTGAAGGTAGTACTTCCCCCAGCTCCCAATTGATTGGTGGTTTGTATTTGTAGGTACTTTATACGATTTTTATCCCATTCATTTTGGGCTATTACTTCTTCTTGTGTAGCTATTGTTCTCAATGCGCCTACCATATCTTTCTTAAAAGAGGTTCCGCCAAAGCCGAATTTCCCAATGGAAATATACCCACCCCTTGAAGGTATAGGTCTGATAGAATTTTCTGGAGCATATGCCCTTATGGTGGCTCCACTTCTTTCATTTCTGAATGCTCCAGCGGTAATACCAATGATAAATGAATTGAGAGGGTCTCTTTTTACTTCTGTCACTTCAAACATCAGGTCACGTTTTGCGAATTCCTTTTTCATTTCCACTAAGTCTTCCAACGTAGTTTTGGGAGTGACCAACCAGTGAAGTACGCCTTTTTCGTACGTGATGTATTTAGAGGATGAAACCAACGTTTGGGTATCAGCTTCGGCTTTAGCCAGTGGCTCAACGGCAATTTGTACTGAGTCTTTTTGAGGCTTATCCAACGATTTTTCCAACACAAAATCATTAAAAATGACCTTTTGTGCAGGTTTAGGTTTCATAACCGCCTTCAATTCAGGTACTTCCTTTACAATCTTTGCCGCTATTTCAGCCCGATAGGGTTTTGTAAAAGCCGCGCAAACCCACAGCATTGCCACAAAAAGAAAGTATTTCCCCACGCCCATCCATTTGGATTTTGACTTGTTCATCATCTCAATGCGTGTTTTCAACAGTGATTTATTGAAATGCGGTACGCCAAAGTGGTTGGTAAAAGTCTGTTTATCGGCCGAGAGTGTAGTGCGAAGCAAATGGTATTGATACGATTTCTTTTCGATACCGCTGTCCAACACCGCGCGGTCGGTGATGAATTCGAGCGTTTCTTGCACCAGCCGCTGATGCCACCATGCAAAGGGATTGAACCAAAACACAATCTTTAGGACCTCGGCCGTGAGCATATCTATGCTGTGGAGTTGGTGTGCGTGTACACATTCGTGCGCCCACACCTGCGCCCATTCGTCGTCGTTGTGGTGGGTAGGATTGTAAAAAATACGGTTGAAAAACGAAAAAGGTGAGGTGATTTTATCATTCTCAATCAAGTACACGCCGTCTTCGGTTTCGTATTGGGTACTGCCGTGTTGCAGTCGCCAGAGAGCTCCCAGCTGAATCAGTAATTTCAGCACTAACAAACCTGCCACTACGCCATACACAATGCCGATCCAATCCCATACCGAAAGCGATGAATCTTCCAAAACCACGCTTGATACCGTCGTTGCTTGAGGGGTGGGAGCAATGAATGGCTCCGATTTTGTCACCTTTGGTACGGGGTTAGCTGGTTTGGGTGGCAAAACGACGGCTACGGCTTGGGCGGGGGCATCTGGCACCCATTCCAAATCGGGGAGGGGAATGATGGGCAACAACAAGGTGGCTGCCACATTGATCCATAACAACCACCGGTTGACCTGCAAAAAAGTCTCACGTTTTACCAGCCACGCGTAGGCGGTGGTCAAAATGGCCAATACCAAACTGGCTTTCAGGAGATAGGAAAGGAGTTCGTAGTTCATGGTGAAGCGTTAATAGGTTTTCTGTTATTCGTTTTGTTCAATCATGCGCAGGATTTCCCGCAGTTCATCGGCACTTACTTTGTCGTTTTGGGCAAAATAAGACACCAGATTTTTGTAAGAGTTGTCAAAGTAGTCGCCAACCAATTTGTTGATAACGAACTGGTTCTGGTATTCTTCTTTGCTGATAAGCGGGAAATATTCATGCGTATTCCCGAACGAACGATGATGTACATACCCCTTTTCTTCGAGATTACGGATGATGGTCGAAACCGTGTTGTAATGCAGCGGCGGGTTGGTAAAATAAGGCAATAGGTCTTTCACAAAAGCACTTTCGGCTTTCCAGAGCGCCTGCATGATTTCCTCTTCTTTGTTGGTGAGCTTTTCCATAAAACAAACATATAACTATATTTATAGTTTACAAACTATTTTTATAGTTTTATTTTCAATTATTGTTTTCTGAACCATTTTTGTCAATTTTGGTTAGAGTTACGTGTTACTACAGTTGTTCACCTTATCACATTCAAAAATGAAAAAATTGATTCTCGTTGGGGCGATGTTTGCCATGCAGGCGTTTACCCCTCGTCCGCTAGAAGCGCCCATCCCATTGTGCCAAACCTCGGAGCACGACATGGCTATGCTCGGTGCTGACCCTGCTTTCCAGATGCTTCACGAAGCGCCGTTGCCTTTTCATTACGCGGGCAAAGGTGAGATGATTACCTTCGCAACTTCTGACGGCAAACCTGCGTCGGCGTTTTTTATCAAATCAGCAAAGAAATCGGATAAGTGGCTTTTCGTTTATCAAGAATGGTGGGGCCTGAACGACCATATTAAAAAAGAAGCTGAAACCTTCTATAATGACCTCGGCGACGTAAACGTACTAGCCCTTGATATGTACGACGGACAGGTGGGCACCACGCCGCAAGAAGCGGGTAAAATCATGCAATCAACGCCCAAAGAGCGCTTGGAGGCAATCATGAAGGGTGGTATTGCTTATGCAGGAAAAGACGCAAAAATTGCGAGTGTGGGCTGGTGCTTTGGCGGAATGCTGTCGTTGCAATCGGCATTGTTGGAAGGAAAGCAGGCGGTGGGTTGCGTGATGTACTACGGCCGTCCTGAGCAAGATGTGGAAAAACTTAAGACCTTGAATGTAGACGTGTTGGGTATTTTTGGCAAACAAGACAAAGCTCCGTCTCCTGAAATGGTAGAGCAGTTTGAACAAAATATGAAAGCTGCGGGCAAACAAGTAACGGTAAAAATGTACGATGCCGTACACGGTTTTGCCAATCCAAGCAATCCCAAGCACGACCCAACCGCTACCGCCGATGCGTACAAAAACGCTTTGGGGTATTTGAAAAAGAAATTGAGTTGATTTACGTAGGGGCGGGCCTTGCGTCCGCCCATTTTTTGTCACCTTCGCTGTAACTGGGCAGACGCAGGCCCCTACGATATTCCGTTTTACATTTTTTATTTTTCTGTTTTGCGGTTCACAAAAAAGGAGTGCCGCTGCATGCCTGCCCTACGGTATTCCGTTTTAAATTTATCATTTTTGGGTTCTTCTGTTTTGCGGTTCATAAAAAGGCCTACTTCCACATTTTTATCAATTGTTCCCAACTTTTCCTTATTTAGAATTGTTATCAAATATCATAAGGGTTATTTGAACTCTTTGTTGTAATTTTGCAGACTTTTTCTGATATACTTCGGAGGTTTGCTCCGTCCTGAACAAGATAACATACACGTATTATGCTTACAATTACGGATTTACAAGCGTCGGTTGACGATAAAGCGATTTTGAAAGGAATCAATTTGGAAATCAAACCTGGCGAAGTCCACGCAATAATGGGCCCCAACGGCTCGGGCAAAAGTACCCTCGCATCGGTATTGGCGGGGCGCGAAGAATATGAAGTAACGGGAGGAAGTGTTGAATTTGAAGGGCAGGATTTGCTCGAAATGTCGCCCGAAGAGCGCGCTGCGGCGGGAATCTTTTTGGCGTTTCAGTACCCTGTCGAAATTCCGGGCGTCACGACCATCAACTTCTTGAAAACCGCGCTCAACGAAATCCGCAAATCACGCGGGGAAGCGCCTTTGGACGCGGCGCAGTTTTTGAAACTCATGCGTGAAAAGGCCAAAATCGTTAACATCGACGATGCGTTGCTGAAACGCTCATTGAACGAAGGCTTTTCGGGTGGTGAGAAAAAACGCAACGAAATCTTCCAAATGGCCATGTTGGAGCCTAAATTGGCTATTCTCGACGAAACCGATTCTGGATTGGATATTGATGCTTTACGGATTGTGGCTGAGGGAGTTAACAAACTTCGTTCGCCTGAGCGTGCGGTCATCGTCGTAACCCACTACCAACGTCTGCTTGACTACATCGTTCCCGATTACGTACACGTATTGTACAAAGGTCGTATTGTAAAATCGGGCTCGAAAGAACTCGCCTTTGAACTCGAAGAAAAGGGTTACGATTGGATCAAAGCCGAAGTGGCAGCGTTGTAGTTTACAAATAAAAAACTTTGACTCATGACTACTACGATTGAATTGAATGCTGAAGAGCTTGACTACCAGCTTTTTCGTAGCCTGAAAGCAATGTATAAAAATCGTAAGATACGTTTGACTATTGATAGTGAAATGGATGAAACTGATTACTTGCTTTCAAGTCTAGCCAATAGAGAAGCTTTGGAGAAGTCAATGGAAGAAGCTAAGCGAGGAGAGAAGATAGTAGTAACGTTGAGTGATTTACGTAAATGAGAAATATTTCATTTACGCCTACGGCATTTAGTCAATTTAATGAATGGAGAAGCATTAATAAGAAAATGCAAGACCGTATCATTAAACTGTTGGAAGAAATACAACGGACACCTTTTGAGGGAACAGGCAAACCGGAGCCTTTAAAATATAGTCTAAAAGGATGTTGGTCAAGAAGAATTGATGACGAACATCGTTTAGTGTATGAAGTTACCAACGACGAAATTGTCGTTATCAGTTGCAAATATCATTATTGAGTTGTAAAAATTCAGACATGGATTTATCAAAAAATATAGACTTAAAACAACAACTCGTCGCAGATTTTCAGGCTACGGAAAGCCGCCTAAATGGTGAAGCCAAAACCGAAGTCCACCAAAAGCGTCGCGAAGCCATGCAGCGCTTTGAAGCGTTGGGTTTCCCGACCATCAAGCACGAGGAATGGAAATACAGCAACGTCAATAACCTGGTAAAACAGGCGTTTGATTTCAACGTAAAATCTGACTTTGGCGCGAATGACGTAGAAACGCTCGAAATTCCAAATTTGCAAGGCAACGTACTGTATTTCGTCAATGGAATGTATAATGCCGAGCTTTCGAGTATTGTTTCTCCCGAAAGCCAGTTGCAGATTCTTAATTTTGGTCGGGCGGTAAAAGAGAAACCCGAACTGTTGGCTACCTATTTTGCCCATTACGCCAATTACCAAGACGAAGCATTTACGGCCCTCAATACCGCTTTTGCGCACGACGGCGTGGTTGTTCACGTTCCCGCTGGCAAAGTCGTGGAAGAGCCTATCATTCTGCGTTTTATCACGGATGCCCGCACCGCCAATGCCGCATCGCAGCCGCGCAATTTGATTGTGGTGGGCAAAAATGCAGAAGTGAAAATGGCCGAAGCATTCCGGACTATCGGCGACAACGGTTCGTTTACCAACGTGGTGACCGAAATTGTGGTGGAAGAAAATGCCAACGTTCAGTATTACAAAGTACAAAACGAGACTGAAAAGGCCTACCACATCGGCACAACGCAGGTGATTCAGAAAGACAAGAGCCATTTTTATGCCGTAACCGTGACGGTAAACGGTGGGTTTGTGCGCAACAACCTCAACATTGTTTTGGACGGCCAACACTGCGAATCTTTCATGTACGGCTTGTATTTTCCGAACGGAAAACAGCACGTCGACAACCATACACTCGTTGACCACGCCAAGCCCAATTCGTACAGCAATGAGTTGTACAAAGGTATTTTGAAGGATAAATCGACGGGGGTTTTCAACGGCAAAATCTTTGTGCGCGAGTACGCCAGCAAGACCAACGCGTACCAATCATGCCGCAACGTAGTGTTGTCGGACGAAGCTTCGATGAACACCAAACCGCAGTTGGAAATTTACAACGACGACGTAAAATGCTCGCACGGAACCACGACGGGAAAACTCAACGACGAAGCCATTTTCTACATGCGCTCGCGCGGGATTCCCAAAGCCGAAGCCGTTACGCTGTTGATGTATGCTTTCTGCGAGGACGTGATTAGTCAAATCAAAATTGAATCAATTCGGGAATATTTATCGGGGCTGATTGTTGAAAAGTTGGCCCAATAAATGATTCTGAAAACCAATATTGAATCCCTGTCGTGAGATAGGGATTTTTTTATGGGCTTTTTTTGAGGGTAATTTTTCCTGTTTTATTGCTTTTGTGAATAGATAAAAAAGCTATTTACCAATTTCTTAATACACCGTGAAAATCGTTTTCTTAGACGCCCGTACCCTCGGCGATGTGCCCAATTTGGACGAATTGAGCGCCTTGGGCCAAACCATCCTGCATCCCGATACGCAACTTGAGCAAGTAGCGGAGCGCATTCAGGGCGCTGAAGTGGTGATTACCAACAAAGTAAAAGTGACGCGGGAGGCGATGGCCAGCACGCCAACGCTTAAACTCATTTGTGTAGCGGCTACGGGCACAAACAACGTAGATCTGACGGCGGCGCATGAGTTGGGCATTCAGGTCAAAAACGTAAAAGGCTACTCGACCGACAGCGTGGCGCAGCAGACGTTTGCGTTGCTGTTGGCTTTGCTCAATTCTACGGCCTATTATGATGATTATGTAAAAACGGGAAAATACTCCAATGAGCGCATTTTTACGCACTTGGGGCGTCCTTATTGGGAGCTGAACGGAAAGCGTTTCGGGATATTGGGCTTGGGTGAAATCGGCCGACAGGTGGCGCGGATTGCCTTGGCTTTCGGCGCTGAGGTGGTGTATTTTTCGGCCTCGGGGCAGGAATATAACGTTATTTATGAGCGGTTGGAGTTGGATGAATTTCTCAAAACCTGCGATGTGATTTCCATTCATGCGCCGTTGAGCGCGGAGACCGAAAACCTGCTCAATTATGCACGTATCTCTCAAATGAAACCCACTGCTTTGCTCCTCAATACCAGTCGTGGGGGAATTGTAAACGAAGCTGATTTGGCCAAAGCACTTGACGATGAGTTGATTGCGGGGGCGGCCATTGATGTATTTACGCAGGAGCCGATTCCAGCATCGCACCCGTACATGCAATTGCAGAAAAAAGAAAAATTGCTGTTGGCACCGCACATTGCGTGGTCGAGCATCGAAGCCCGCACGCGATTGGTGCATAAGGTAGCGGAGAATATTCGGGGGTATTTGGCAGGGTAGTTTTCAACGTTACGGGCCGTTTTAGCAGCAGCTTGTAACGATGAATCTCCTAATGAATTTGTGTTTTAATCTTGAGTTTTCCTTTTTTGGAGCCTTTAGGCTCAAACTTGATCCAAATTTTATCGCCGCCATAAAAATCATATTGGGTAAAAATATTCACATCTCCTTTTTTCAATTTATACGTATAGCCCCCATAATTTTCTGGCAGGGAGGCATACGAAATGGTAGCGGCAGAATCTATTTCTCCCGTTATGCTTACCTCAACATTGGCATGGTCGTCATAGCGGTCTGTGGAGACGGAATCCACAAAGTAATGCGCTTTGGAAACGTCATTGATTTCAAACTCACCAAAAGGTTGCTCGCGGGGGTAGAGCAAAAAAACGACGACGGCAATAAGAATACTCCATTTGAAAAGTTTCATTTATTTTTTATCATTGAGGGGCTTGTAGTCAACCATTAGGCGTTCTTTTTCGACTTCACGATAGCCCGTAGTATAGGTAAAAGTTAAGTGCCCTTTTTTTGCTTTTTCGGGGATAAAGTGACTTGTTTCGGGGTTCGCATATTCGATCATATAGTACTTTTTTACTTTTCCTTTCGGTAGTGCATATTTAAAATGATATTGTTTCGACTGTTTTTGGTTATCAGTAAAAGCATTCTCAACTGTAAACGAAAAATCTACCTCAACTTCTTCATCCAATTCCCCGTCGATGTAGACATAATAGGGATAATCAAATTGGAGCGGGATGACTTTATGCAGGGTAAAGTTCCACGTAGTATCTTTTCCAACATTGATGATGGTAACGACTTCTTTTTGTCGGTAAAACATCGCTACCAACAAGTACCCTACAATCAGGAACAAAAGACTCCATTTGAACAGTTTCATTTATTTTTTATCATCTAGGGGCTTAGAAATGACTCTTAAACGGTCTTTTTCGACCTCACGATAGCCCGTAGTATAGGTAAAAGTTAAGTGCCCTTTTTTTGCTTTTTTGGGGATAAAGTGACTTGTTTCGGGGCTTGCATATTCGATCATATAGTACCTTTTCACTTTGCCCTTAGGTAAACAATATTTGTATTTATAGTTGATTGGATATTCTTTCTTTTCACTGTTGGTAGGATGGTAATTCATAACTGTAAATGAAAAATCTACCTCAGCTTCTTCATCCAATTCCCCGTCGATGTAGACATAATAGGGATAGTCAAATTGGAGCGGGATGACTTTATGGAGGGTAAAGTTCCACGTTGTATCTTTCCCGACATTGGTGATGTTAACGACTTCTTTTTGTCGGTAAAACATCGCTACCAGCAAGTACCCTACAATCAGTAATAAGAGACTCCATTTAAATAGTTTCATTACGGAATAGCTTTTAGGATTACTTTTTTTTGCTTTTTTTTCGACTCAACGATAGCTGTATGGGGGGCAGTGGGGGGCAGTGCTACCTAAAATCTCCTTTCATATCCAACGGAAGGAACAATGGGAAACAGCGAAAACTGTTTTAGTTTTCCATTTTCAGGGGCTTTGTTGCATGGTTCGCATATCGTAGAGATTTTATTTACTTTACAGATTGTACAACTACACTCCGATGAGGAAAAGCTACTGCTTTGAAAAAAAATATTCAACATTCTTTATCACTCTTTTGGTCGTGTAGTGATATTCTTTATCAATGGTAAATTGAATATTCTTCTTGTCTATAAACTCGTACGAGTAAACTTGAACTTTTCCAATGGCCTCTAACGGCAAAGTGGTTTCATCCTGTAAATCTATATTACATTGATCAGGGCCAAAGTTATATTCAAATGGATAAGAAACAGAGCCCACCGATAAATTGCCATTCCTTTTAGAATCGGTAAAATTCAAAATGATTTTAGGAGGGGCATCGTTAACTATTAACTGATTATTGGTATCTGTGTATTGAAACCGTTCTAAACGCCAAGAACCTTCCAATTTTTTACTTACTGTAACATAATCGGGTTGACAGGAAAAGCCAATGAAATGTGTCAGAAACCAATAAAAATGCGACTTCATTTTTAGGTTATTCATAATTTTGAAAAAATATACTCTACCTCTTTTATTACTTCTTTAGTGACATTATCATACTCTCGGTCAATAGAAAATTTAAGGGTTTTACTGTCCACAAACTCATAAAAATAAACATGTCCTTTGCCGATAGCTTCGGTAGGTAGTTCGGACTGTTTATGCACTTGGATGCTGCATTCCTCTGGCCCAGCGTTGAAAAAGAAAACAAACTCCTTGTTATTGATCAATATAAGCCCTTCTCGATTGGAGTAGTTCCCAAATTTGACTACGTATTTAGGCATTTGAATTTGTATTTTTTGTTCATCCTTAGTTACATAATTGACTTGCTTAAATTCCCAAGAACCACTGATTTTCTCGTATCTTTTTACATAGTCGGGTTTACACGATATAAAAGATAAAATAAAAACAAAGGCAGTTGTTGTTTTCATATTTCTAGGTAGTTGTAGTGATGTCGTTATTGACAACGACATCGCTTGTGGGGATTGTTTAGTTTTCTAACGTAAATTGAATTGACCCATCTCCAAAAGCGCTTTTCATTGAAAAAATTCAATTTTAAGCGCTTTTCATACAGAAGAGTAGGAGTGATAAAATTATGAAAAAATAAACGATTTTAAAAAATGTGTATGCTGTTTAAGGGTTGTGATTTCGGTGAAACCTAACTATTCGCTGGTAAAATGGTTGTTTTAATGCACGATGAATATAGAAAAGTATGTTGAATACTGTTGGAAAATGAGGTGTATAATGAAAAAGCAGGAAAGTTTGATAAGTAAAAAAGTACAATTGTTTAAGTTCAAATCAGTAATCTGTTTTTGTCCTAAAGAGTCAACATACCGTTAATTATTGACAAAATAGATACAAAAACCTTCGTGGTAAATTTCTACTTTTGGGGCTTCAACTGACCTTATCCCGATGAAAAATTATATAAAGCACGATCCGTGGTGTATTATTGAAGAGGGCTTTTATGCCGAATACAACGAAATCACCGAAAGCCTCACGAGCCTTGGCAACGGCCGCATGGGGCAACGTGGTAATTTTGAAGAAAAATTTACGGGAAAAACCCTGCTCGGAAACTACGTAGCGGGGGTTTTTTATCCCGATAAGACCCGCGTAGGCTGGTGGAAAAACGGCTATCCGCGCTACTTCGCCAAAGTCCTCAATGCCTGCAATTGGATTGGCATTGACGTGCAAATCGACGGTGAAACACTTGATTTGGGTCTGTGCCCCGTCTCGGAATACTCGCGGGTACTCAACATGAAAGAGGGGATATTGGAGCGTACCTTCGTGGCCTCCCTGTCGGACGGAAAGCAGGTACGTGTTCATTCTCAGCGGTTTTGTAGCATTGTCGACGACGAAGCGGGGGCGATTCGCTACGCCATTACGCTACTCAATTTTGACGGAAAAATAACCCTCACGCCTTACTTAGACGGGGATATAAGCAACAAAGACTCCAATTACGGCGAAAAATTCTGGGACGAAATCCGTAAGGAAACCGCCTTTGGAGAAGCGTATCTAGAAATGCGAACCAAGGATACGCCGTTTAAGACGGAGCTTTTCAACGTCTGTACGGGAATGAAAATAGACCTTACCCTTAATGGCGAACCCGTTGATTTTCAATCTAAACCCGTTAAGGCGGAGAAGTTTGTGGCCTGCAAGGTAGAAATAGAAGCCAAAGCGGGTGAAGAAGTGGCTTTGTATAAATACGCCGTTAATTTGGCGTCTTTAAATCATCCAACCGACCAGTTACTCGCTAACGCTAAGGCCTATGTTGAGCGAATTGCCGACAAAGGTTTTGCGCAAATGAAGGCCGAGCAGATAGAAGCATGGGCGGAGCGTTGGGACAAAAACGATATTGTCATTGAAGGCGATAATGCCGCGCAGCAGGGGATTCGCTTTAATATTTTTCAACTCGAACAAACCTACACTGGCGAGGACGACCGCCTCAACATCGGCCCAAAGGGCTTTACGGGTGAGAAATACGGCGGCAGTACCTATTGGGACACGGAAGCCTACTGTTTACCTTTTTATTTGGCAACTGCCGACCAAAAAGTAGCGCGTAATCTGCTTATTTACCGTCATAAGCACCTACAAAAAGCCATCGAAAATGCGGCTAATTTGGGCTTTAAAGACGGTGCGGCCCTGTACCCGATGGTGACCATGACGGGCGAAGAATGCCACAACGAATGGGAAATTACCTTTGAAGAAATCCACCGCAACGGAGCCATTGCGTATGCCATTTATGATTACATTCGGCACACAGGCGATGAGGGTTATTTGGCCGAATACGGTTTGGAAGTCTTGATTGGCATTGCGCGTTTCTGGGCGCAGCGGGTCAATTGGTCGAGCGATAAACAAAAATACGTCATGCTCGGCGTAACGGGGCCCAACGAATATGAAAACAACGTTAACAATAACTTCTACACCAATTACTTGGCGGTGTGGTGTTTGCGCTTTACGTTGGAAGGAATCAGGAGCTGGAAGTCAGAAGTGAGTGAATTGTTGCAAAAAATCAATTTTGATTTTGAGGTTGAAACTGCTAAATGGCAGCATATCATTGACAATATGCATTACCCTTATGATGCCCAGCGGCAGGTGTATTTGCAGCAAGATGGGTTTCTGGATAAAGAATTACTCACCGTCGACGACATCACCGAGCACCGGCCCATCAACCAAAAATGGTCGTGGGATCGGATTCTGCGCAGTTGTTTTATCAAGCAGGCCGACGTGCTTCAGGGGTTGTACTTCTTTGAGGAAGATTTTGACCTCGATACCATCCGCCGCAACTTTGATTTCTACGAGCCTATGACCGTGCATGAGTCGTCGCTGTCGCCGTGTGTACACGTGATTTTGGCGGCGATGTTGGGTTACAAAGAAAAAGCCTACGAAATGTACCTGCGTACCTCACGCCTTGACCTCGACGATTACAACAACGATACAGAAGATGGTTTGCACATTACAAGTATGGCGGGAACGTGGATGTCGGTCATCAAAGGTTTTGCGGGGATGCGGATTCGAAACGGCGTGCTTTCGTTTGCGCCTTATTTGCCCGACCAATGGCAAGGATATTCGTTTCGGATTACTTTCAAGGGACAGATAATTCGGGTTTCGGTCAAGCCTGAAGCAATCGAAGTGGAGAATTTTTCGAACCTACCCGTGTCGTTTGCCGTCAACGAAAATTTGGTAGAATTAGAAGCAAATGGTCATAGGACGCTCATAATCACGGTAAAAAAGTAGATATAAACAATTTATATTGCAGACGCCGGCAGGGTTTAACCTTGTCGGCGTTCATTTTTTAGGGCTGATTGGTGGGGAGGTTATCCTATCGGTCTTTTTGTAAAAAAATGAGGGTTGAGTGCAACAAATTGAAGTGGTTGTGCGTAGGGGCTTATAGATTGTATGTTATTCCGCCACCATTATTAATTCTGTCATGATCGAATATGTAAAAAGTTCGAAGGTATCCCCCTCGCCTTTGTTTTCCATCATCATTCCTACGTGGAATAATCTGTCCTACTTACAAACCTGCATCAGGAGCATCCGCCAAAACTCTGCGTATCCTCATCAAATTGTTTTGCACATCAATGAAGGCAAAGACGGCACGCCCGAGTGGGCAAAAAAAGAAGGGATAGATTACAGTATTTCAGCCGAAAATGTAGGTATATGTATGGGCTGTAACGCCGCTTTTTCGTTAACCCAAGCGGATTATGTGCTCTACATGAACGATGACATGTATGCCTGTCCCGACTGGGATACCCATCTGTTTCAGGCCATTAAAGACTACGGCAAAGACGATTTTTATTTTTCAGGCACGCAGATAGAGCGGCATCCCAACCCCTACGGTTACGTAATCGGAGGGCATGATTATGGCGATTCACTGCAAAATTTTCAGGAAAATAAACTGTTGAAAGAATATAAAAACTTAGCAGTGGCTGATTGGCAGGGGGCTTCATTTCCGCCCAGCGTAATGCACCGCCATACGTGGAACCTGATTGGTGGATTTAGCATTGAATTCAGTCCGGGTATGTATTCTGACCCTGACATTAGCCGTAAAATGTGGGAAGTGGGCATTCGGAATTTTAAGGGAATCGGCAATAGTTTGGTCTATCATTTTGGTTCTAAGTCCGTTAGCCGTATTTCCCATAACCCCGGCAGGAAGCAATTTTTAAGAAAATGGGGAGTGACCGCCCGTACCTTCTACGACTTTTACCTCAATTTTTACAGCAAAAACACTACAAGTTTTGCCTTGTCAAATTCATTTACTTCCAATTCAGACATATTTCGGTTTAAATTTAAAGTGCTTTTAGACCGAATACGATTGTACTTTTGGTAAAATGAGGCGCGGCCTTTGATGAAGATAACACATCAAAGGCCGCGCCGCGTTTTTATTCTTTTCGTTTTACTGAATATATCCCATTCCAACCAGCCATTGATGGCAGCTTTCGGGCCAACTGTGCACCGAGCCTTTGAGTTTTTTTGCCAGTCCAAACCCATGCCCGCCGTTTTCGTAAAGCAGCATGGACGCAGGAATCCGAAGTTTACGAAGGGCGTCATAATACAACATACTGTTCTCTACGGGTACGCCTTTATCGTCGGTAGCATGGACGAGTAGGGTAGGCGGCGTTTGGGCAGATACCTGTTTTTCGGCCGAATAATGCTCTAATTGTTCCTGTGAAGGCGTTTTTCCAAATAGTCTTTCAAATGAACCCGCGTGCTTAAATGGTCCCGAAGTAATGACGGGATACATCAAAATGGAGAAATTCGGCTTACATACTTGCGTGTCAGATAGATTTTCGAAGCCTTTTAATTCTTTGGCCTGATGCCAAAGCGTGCTGACTGTGGCGGCCAAATGTCCCCCTGCCGAGAAACCCATAATCCCAATACGATTGGGGTCAATGTTGTATTTATCGGCACTTTCCCGAATTATTTTAATGCCTTGAAGGGCATCCTGAAGGGCCACTTCGTGTTTGTTAGACCAAAGTTTATCGTCGGGCAGGCGGTATTTCAATACAAATGCCGTCACGCCGATGCTGTTAAACCACTTAGCTACGTCTACACCCTCATGTCCCGATGCTTCGATGGCGTAGCCTCCGCCGGGGCAAATCATCACCGCCGCTCCATTGGGAGTGGTAGGAACATAGACCGAAAGCGTGGGAAAAACAATGTTGCTGATTCGTAAAATACCGTCGTTGCCTACTTCGATTTTTTCTTGAATTGAACGATTTTGTAAATCATTGGGCATCTGTCCATTGGACCAAAGAGAAATGACGGTTTGGGAACGCGACATGGTAGAATGCAGGCTAAAAAATAATAATGGTAAAACGAAAATTAAACGATAACAGCGCGGCATAACGGTTAGGAAGTTGAAAAATAAAGGAATTTACTTTTGTATTTCTTAAAAAGCAATTAATTCATAAAAGCTAACCTATTTTGTAAATATTGGTTCATGGATGCTAGAAAAACGGAGAATAAAAATTTGCTATAATCTAATTTTCTTCTGATTATCAGTGGTTTATGGAAGTATTTGTGGGTTTTGCTTTTATCAATAAGTTTTAAGCCAGCCCGTCAGACTGAGGCGCTCGTGCGTAGCGGGAAGAACTTCGTGCTCCAATACATCGGCTTCAAAACAAACTAATCTTCCACCAACGGGAGAGATTTTGACGGGTGGTTTGTTGGGCAAATAAATCACCAACTCGCCGCCATCAGTGGCCTGCCAATCTTCATTCAAATAACAAATGACTGATATTTTGCGGTGCGAATCGGTTTTGAAACGGTCGAGGTGGCGCTTGTAAAAAGTCCCGATTGGGTATAAGGCGTAGTGAAACTCAAAATCTTTCAGTCCCAAATAACAGCTTTGGTTGAGGCTTTGAATCAGCGCGTTGATTTTTTTAAAGTATACTTGCTCTATTTCCACGACCGAAGATTCTTCCAACCACAAAATTTGATCGCCTCGCACCAAGACTTGAATGTGCTGGGCGCTGCCTTGCCCGATGCTTGCTTCCTTAAAACTGCCCGCTGCGTGGCGTTTTCTGAGATTGATGACCAAGTCGTTTATTTCTTCGGTGGTCAGAAAAGAATCAATCACTCCGTAGCTTTGCTCGGAAAGACTATCCATCAGATTATCAAACAATTCCATAGTTTGTATTGATAACCAAGTTGTCTTCCAACAAATGACTCTCAACGGTTAGGGGAGAAGCATTGTTGCTATCCTTGCTCAAAAGTAGACATTTTTTTACCTTTGTTACGCAATCTAACTTTATTGCCTCTGCAACTCACAACTTTCATTTCATTGCCTGATAGGGTGGCGTAACGGCGCTGAGCCGCTTTGATTACTTTGTGGATACATTTCACAAAGCATAACTGTATTGTTTACGTCCAACTAATTTTTTTCCATGTTTCAGTTAGAATCAACTCGTTTGCGGTTAATTCCGCTCAATACAACCCAATTGCAACTACACGCGGCTGACTACGACGCGCTTCAACGCTCGTTGGGGCTGGTTCCGCGCCCCATGCAGATGGAAGAATATTTTCAGAATGAATTTGATGATGCATTGGCCAATTATTGGCTGCCCGAAACCGCCGCCAACGCCTCGCGGTATGAATGGTTTACCAACTGGCTCATCGTGTACAAATCAGAGAATTGCGTCGCTGGCGGAATCGGCGTGGCAGGCTTGCCCAATGACCAAGGCGAAACGGAAATCGGCTACGGAATCGACCAGTCTTTTCGGGGGCAGGGAGTTGCCACCGAAGCGCTCGAATGTCTGGCAGAATGGGTGTTTAAAAACCGTGCTCTAAAGGCATTGATTGCGCATACTCCCGTGGCGCTGGTCAATTCACAACGGGTTTTGATAAAAGCAGGTTTTGAGCAAATAAGTGAAAATGAAGGGCTTATTTTGTGGCGAAAATTAAACGCAAATTAGGTATCACTCCCGAAAAACCGTAGGTTTGCTAAAAATTTGTATCAATGAAAATAGCACCTAATCAAGTCGTAGCGGTAACCTACGAACTGAGTCTTTTGAACGACGGCGACGAATGGCAAATGGTCGAAACCGTTGGTGATGACCAACCTATGTATTTTATTCAAGGCATGAGTGGCCTTCCCGAAGCATTTGAAGACCGATTGAATGGTCTTGCCGAAGGCGATACTTTTGACTTTAAATTAGACCCAGAACAGGGTTACGGAGATTATGACACCGAAGCCGTTGCGGAGATTCCTTTGGAAGTATTCAAAGTGGATGGCAAACTTCAGGAAGACATCCTTCAAGTAGGCAATATGGTTCCGATGACCAACGAAGAAGGACATCGTTTGATGGGCCAAATCGTTGAAATTGACGAAGAGTTTGTCTTGATGGATTTTAACCATCCATTGGCAGGACGTGAAATGCATTTTGTTGGAAAAGTACACAAAGTGCGCACTGCTACGGCCGAAGAACTGGAGCACGGACACGTCCACGGCGACGGCGGAGTGCATCATTAAAACTAACGTCGGCGAGGTTTTAACCCTCGCCGACGTTGTTGTTTTAAACCCTCGCCGACGTTGTTGTTTTAAACCCTCGCCGACGTTAGTGTTTTAAACCCTCGCCGACGTAGTTTTGTACGGTTGTTATATAAACCTCTCCGACGTAGTTTACACAATAGGTTCCTGCTGACTCAGGCAGTGAAAACTTCCCAATCCCCACACGATTTCGGTCGAATCAATTCCCACCACCTTTCGGTCGGTAAAATACTGACTCAGAATGTCTAGCGCGCGTTGGTCATTATCGCAGCGAAACGTAGGTACAATGACGGCGGCATTGCTGATATAAAAGTTGGCGTAGGAGGCCGGTAATCGCAACTCATCACTGTATACAGGCGTTGGCATGGGTAACTCTACGATGTTGAGTTGTTTGCCGTTGAGCAACCGCATTTGCTTCAATTCGTGCAAGTTTTCCTGCAAGATTTCGTAGTTGGCATCCGATTTATTTTCTTCAATAATGGTCACCACGGTATCTTCGTTTACAAACCGAACGGTATCATCAATGTGTCCGTCGGTATCATCCCCTACGATGCCGTCGCCCACCCAAAGAACCTGCTCTACCCCGTAATAATCGCACAGATACTGCTCAATTTGTCCTTGATTGAGGTGCGGATTGCGGTTTTCGTTCAACAAACACGCCCGGCTCGTCATCACAGTCCCTTTACCGTTGAACTCTACCGAGCCACCTTCCATGATGATGCCCGGGGTGACGTATTCTAACCCTAAATAATGGGCAATGGCCACGGGAATCAGGTCATCGTTGTTGAAAGGAGGGTACTTTCCACCCCATGCATTGTAGCCCCAATTCACTATCAAGCGCTCGCTGGTGTCAGGGTTGATGAGAATGCCAGGCCCGTGGTCGCGGCACCATGAGTCGTTGGTGGCGTGTAGCGGCAATTCAATCTGGTTCATGTCTACCCCCGCGTTGAGCAGCTGAAGCTGTATGGTTTGTTTTACGATTTCGTTGTGGGCATTGATGCACACTTTTTCGCTTTCGCTGATGGTTTTGATAAATTCAAGATACGCAGGAAGCATTTTCGGCTGACGTTCGTACGTCCAAGAAGCCTCCGTGTGCGGAAAACTCAGCCAAGTGGCGCGGTGTGGGTGCCATTCGGCGGGGAAAAAAAAGCCCCGTTGTTTGGGCGTGGATTGATTTGACATATTGCTGATACGCTGTTTCATGTTTTGTGGCGCAAAAATAGGGAGAATTGTAGATTGTTTTATGCGCAAGTTGCCACCCACTTTCCCAAAATAACCTTATATTTAGTGAAAAATCACTTTCATTTACAAACCTTTCTACTCCATGCGTACCAGCTTTTACTCTCTTTTAGCCCTTTTCTTTTTTATTAGTTTTGCCAGTCAGGCGCAGAAAAAATTTCCTTTCATTAAAAGCGGTGGCAGCATGTTTGAAGTGCCAGAGGCGGAGCCTATTGCCGATAAAAAGATGAAATACAAGGTGTTGTATGAAATCTCCAAAGGTGCCGATAAGCCAGATTCTGTCAATGCCACGCTCGACAAATTGGCCCGCTTGGTCAATCTGCATCTATCGGCGGGGATTCCCAGAGAGAATTTAGACGTGGTAGCGGTGGTGCATTTTTTGGGTACGCCCCTGATTTTGAGCGATGAAGCCTACCAAAAGAAGTTTGGAATGCCCAATCCCAATACCACCCTTATCAACGAGTTAACCGCCAACGGCGTCAAAATATACATCTGTGGACAATCTCTCTACATGCGTAAAATGGAGAAAGAGCCCCGCAATCCCAACATCAAAGTGACACTCTCGGCCATGCTGCTGATGACCACGCTGCAATCGAAAGGGTATGTCATGGTAATACCGTAAAAATGTAAAAAATGGAGTAGGGGCAGGCTTTACGTCTGCCTCTACGCGTTTGCATTATAATTTCCCGCACAATCCGCCCAAAGCAAGCCGACATTCTTTAATTTTGCAGCCAACATCCAATTGCTTCTATTTTGCTTTTTAAGAATATACTCGGTCACGACGATACCAAGCGCGCGCTGATTCGCTCCGTACAGAATAACCACGTTGCGCACGCCCAGCTTTTTGACGGGCCAGTGGGCGGGGCGGGCATTGCGTTGGCGTGGGCGTTTGCTACGTTTGTCAATTGCGAAGACCGTCAGCCCGACGATGCCTGCGGGCATTGTGCTTCCTGCTCCAAGATGCGTAAGTTGGTTCACCCCGACGTGTATCATATCTTTCCGTTGCCGCGCACTCCCAAAGAAGGGGAGGATTTGTTGGGCGAACTAACGCCCAAATGGCGTGCTTTTTTGGAAGAACATCCTTACCGAACGCTCCCCGAATGGTTGGCGTATATCAACGCCACCGGCAATCAGCAGGGAATTATTCCCATCAAAGAATCGAGGAGTATTGTTAATAAGCTGTCGCTCAAGGCGTTTGAAGGGGAGTTTAAAATCATGCTGTTTTGGCAACCCGAACTGCTCAACGTACAGGCGGCCAATGCGCTGTTGAAGATTCTGGAAGAACCACCCGAAAAGACGCTGTTTTTGATTGTTTCCAGTCAGTCGGATAAGTTATTGACTACCATCATTTCCCGCACACAACGCGTAGCCATTCGTGCCTTTACGGATGAAGAAGTGACGCAGTTTTTGGCCCAAAAAGGGATTGATGAGCGACGGGCGCGGCAGATTGCGTATCTCTGTGAAGGGAATCTTGCCGAGGCCATGCGCCTGACCAACGAGACGGAAGACGACCGACACGCGTGGTTTGCGCAATGGATGCGTAAATGCTATTCGCGTGATTTTGTGTCCTTGGTCAAACTTGCGGATGAATTTGATACGTTGGGCAAAGAGAAACAAAAAGGAATTTTCGACTATACCCTCAATCTGTTTCGGGATTTGTTTTTGTGGCAAAACGGCGTGGAAGAATTGCTACGGTTGCAGGACGAAGAGCTGAGTTTTGTGCAAAAATTTGGCAAAGCCGTCAACCCAGGAGCCATTGAGTTACTGATTCAGGAAATCACCGACGGCTACTATCACCTCGAACGAAACGCCCGCGCCAAAGTGTTGTTTTTGGATATTTCGTTGACCGCAGCTCGGACGATGCGCGTTTAATCAAACCCCATCAGATGATTTGGTAAAGCTAGCTCATCTGATGGGGTTGTAGGTATATCTCTATTTCATTCCATACGCCACTACCTTCTGCTGGTTGATGCCAAAGTAAAGTGTATTATTTAATGACAAAATGCTTCTTACTTCGCCATTGATGTAAAAACCAGAGCTTTGCTGAGGAACATAACTAAACGTTCCGTTGCCGTTGTTATGGAGCAACGTACCGAAATTGGCGTCGTACTGCCCGAGACGCAGGCGGGTGCGGAGTTGATTGCCGCAAAGGAGCAAATCCTTTTTGCCGTCTTTGTCATAATCCAATGCAATCAGGGCGTGAATGGGCGAGGTCTGGACTTCGATGGGTAATTTTTTGACCGTAAATTTTCCAGCAGGGCCTTGCTCAAACCAAGTTGTAGCCAAGTGGTTGGCTTCCAGTCGTGTGGCGCCTTCAAGTTCCGATGCCGTAAATACATCTTTGAGCGTAGCATCAGCATAGGTTTTGTAATCAGGATACCGCTTGCCCATGATGGGTAATTGCCCAATCAATT
Organism: Runella salmonicolor; assembly: GCF_024158025.1. Classification (NCBI taxonomy): domain Bacteria; kingdom Pseudomonadati; phylum Bacteroidota; class Cytophagia; order Cytophagales; family Spirosomataceae; genus Runella; species Runella salmonicolor. Next base: position 146,457 of record NZ_JAMZEL010000001.1, on the reverse strand, counting down.
CGTCGCGGGTAATGTATGGGTAGCTTTTTCCTTGGATGTACGTACACAAAATGGGGTCAATGCGGCCGTTTTGGTCAAAATCCTTGAAATATAGCTCGACGGGTTGTTCGGGAGATGCTTTCACTTGGCTATTGAGGCCCAAATTTCCGACGATTAAGTCTATTTTTCCGTCGCCGTTGAAGTCGTCCACCAGCAGTTTATTCCACCAACCGCTGTAGTTTTGGTCAAAGTATTTAGCGGTTTTGTTCTCCAGTTTACCATTATTGTTTTCAAAAACCGTCATAGGCATCCATTCCCCTACTACAATCAACTCGGATTTTTTATCTCCGTTGAGGTCGAGCCAAGCGGCATCGGTCACCATGCCAATTTTTTGAAGCTCAGGGGCCACAGAAGCGGTGGCATCTTTAAAGTTGCCTTTGCCGTCGTTGAGTAAAATAAAACTGGGGGGGATTTCGGGGTAATTACCCGGCACCACGCGCCCACCCACAAATAAATCGGGTTTTTGGTCGCCGTTAAGGTCAGCCACCCGGATGCAACTTGTACTGACCAGCATGGATGGAAGAGCGGCTGGGTTTTTGGTAAAATTGCCTTTTCCGTCATTGAAATACAGTGCATCTTGCAACAAAGCATCATTGGGCTCAAAATTGGCATAGCCCCCGTGACAAACGTACAAATCGAGGGTGCCATCGCCGTTGGCGTCGAAAAATACCGCGTCGGAGGCATCGCTTTTGGCGTCGGTTTCAAAAGCTGCTTGTGATTTTTTGACGAACTGTGGCGTAGACCCTTTTTGCTGTAAAAACAGCGCCCCTGCCTGTCCGTTACCGCCGCCCACAAATACATCTTCTAAGCCATCGCCATTGACATCGGCCTTGGCCAGTGCCGGACCCACGTACGATTGCGGATTGACCATCAGAATCTGCCTTTTAAAATCATTGTAGGCTAAAGCTGGCTGGGCATAATTTATGCCAGAGGGAGTTTCTTTGAACAAAGGTTTTTTAGAAGCGGGCGCACCGATGGCTTCATTGGCGTCCTTTTCGTTCAGGGTTAGCCATTGATCTCCTTTAACGTTGGAAAGGCGCTGTTGTTTGCCGTTGGGCCATTGTACTTTTAGCGAATCAATCGTTGTTGCGTTGCCCAATCCAAAATGCAGTACGTTGGAAACACTCGACTGATACCCACGCATAGGCATTTGCTCTAGGTACTGGGTTTGGCCTTTTTTGTACAGAATGACCTTCGCCCCAATGCCCGAAAGGTTGGGCGCATTGCCCGCCAATGTCACTTTTAGGTAGTGATTTTTGAGCAACTGTTGGGCTTCGTTTTGGTAGATAAATGCGGGCTGATTTACGTTGTTGACCACCAAATCCAAGTCACCGTCGTTGTCTAAATCGGCATAAACGGCTCCGTTGCTGTTAGAGTTTTGTCCCAATCCCCATTGCGTACCCACATTTTTGAAGGTCAGGTCTTTGTTGTTTTTATAGAGGTAATTCACCACGTTGGAAGCGGGCATCTGCTGCACCAGATTCAGCACATCCTGTCGCCCAATGTTGGGTTGGTTCTGCTGAAAATCGTTCATGTATTTCAGAAAATCGAGGTTGGTGTAGTCGCGTAGGTAGCCATTGGTAATGTAGAGGTCTTTCCAACCGTCGTTGTCATAATCGGCAAAAAGTGCCGCCCAACTCCAATCGGTGTTTGAAATCCCTGCAAGTTGACCAATTTCGGAGAATACTACTCCTCTCCCTGACTGGGGGGAGGTTGGGAGGGGGGTATTCAATTGCAGCATATTTCGCATGTACTGCTTATGAAAGCCCGACCGGACCACCATATCAAATTTCTCGTAGTTGTCGGGGGCCATGAGAAGCTTTTGACGTCGATTTTCTTCAGGCAGCATATCAAGCGTGAAAATATCGGGTGTGGCGTCGTTGTTTACATCGGCCACGTCGTTGCCCATGGAGAAATGAGAGGTATGCCCTATCGAGGTAGTGAGTTGGTCCACAAAACCACCTTTTTTATTATTGATGTAAAGATGGTCAGGTATGGTATAATCATTGCTGACGTAAATATCTGGCCAGCCGTCTTGGTTAAAATCAGCGATGCCCGCCCCCAAACCGTAGGAGAGGGGAGAGCTATTGATACCCGCTTTGGTGGTCACGTCAACGAAACGTTTGCCCTCATTCCGAAAAAGCCGAGAGCCACTTACGGGGTCGTCTTGTTTGTTGAATTCGGCGCTGTTGGATTCATTCAGTACAGGCAGGGACTTTATGTTGTGATTAAGTAAAAACAGGTCCAAATCGCCGTCGTGGTCGTAGTCGAAAAAGTAGGCATTGGTGCTCGACGAAGGGTCGTTTAAGCCATACTCAGCGGCTTGGTCCAGAAATGTTGGGATGCCTTGGGCGTTGTTTCCCTGATTGATAAACAACTCATTGGCTTTTTTTTCGGGGGGGAGATTGCCCGAATGACAAACGAAAATATCCAATTTCCCATCGCTATTGACATCTGCCATGGTCACTCCCGTTTTCCAGGGGCCTTCGCGTCCGGCGGCTCCCGAGACGGCGGTGATGTCTTCAAACTGCATTTTCCCTTTGTTGAGGTAGAGTTTGTTGGCGCTGAGATTGGCGGTAAAGTAGAGGTCTTCCAGTTTATCACCGTTCAAATCGCCCACCGCAACGCCACCACCGTTGTAAAAATACTCATACATCAACACGTTTGTATTAAGGCCTTCATTGATGATATTCTGAAAATCGACATTGGTTTTTTCAGGACTAAGCAGGGTAAATAGCGTAGGCTCGGTGACTTCCGTTGGGGTACCTTTTTGTTCTTGGCAACTTGTCGATAGTAATAGTACAATGATGCACCCTGCGAGCAGTGTAAGATGTTTCATCAATAGAAGATAAAGTAATGCTAAAAAATTTAATGAGGCTTTAAAGCACCTTTAGGCGCACAAAGCGGATACAAATTGAGTAAAAATGAATGGTTATAGCAAATGGCATTTATTCATTTATTGGGGTAATTCACTACAAAATTGAAGGATTTTTTTGAGATGGTCTTCATTTTCTAGGTCAGGACTTTCGGCTTTGAAATAGGCTTCAATGGCCTTTTTATGGGTTGGGAAAAGCTTTAAAAATCCTCCTTTGGTTGTTTTGTAAAAACGATGGTTTAAGTCCATCAGAAAATACATTTTTTCTTTGGAAAAAACGATGTCTCCTTTTGAGGCAAGTTTTTGGACCGAACTATTGCCCGTAGAAAGCATATTGACTTCTCTAATGGACGACGTGGCGGAGGATTTGCCCATCGCGGCCATTTTTTCGACCGCGGCTACTTTAAACATGGTTTTGACTACTAAATAAGCTTTCGGATAAGTAGCAATACGTTCTACATATCCGTGGGCCACGTCATAGTAGAAGGTATTTTCGCCAATTTGAATCTGTTTAATGCTTTGTTCATTGGCCAAGGATAAGGTGTCTTTGGTTAGGCTAAGAAATTGTATTTCTCCCAACTGGAAATTGTAATTGAGTTTTGCGGTTGCGGGAGCAGCGTTGAAAAAAGATACCGTCCCCTCTTTGAATTGAGGATAGCGATATCGTTCAGCTACTGGAATGGCGTATTTGAGGTCGGTATCGGCTTTTACTCTGATTGTTTTGGTATCTTGTGCCCGTAGCGCCAAGGAAAAAACTCCAAAAATGACCGATAAAATAATGCCTGTTTTCATGATTTCTGTTTTTTGGGAATAACATTTCTTAATAAACAAATCTACACAAAGTTCTCTGTATGAGGGTATAAATTAAAAAAATCTATGCCCCGCATTTTTTGAGAGCATAGATTTTTAGAAGTCTTGGAGAGCTATAAGGCTCTCCAAGTGCTTATAATTCTAATTAATAACCTGGGTTTTGAACCAATTTGGTGTTCCGGTTCATTTCGTTCCGGTCAATTGGTAAATAGTACAGTTTGTCAGCCCAGCTGCGGTTTTCCTTACCTGGATCAATTTCAAATACCGTGTAAGAGTAGTTGTAGTTTTCTTTATCGTATTTATAAAGACTAACCGTTTTGCCAGGCTTGAGTGTACCTACGATGCTGATACCGTTGGCTTTGCGACCTAAGGTAGTAGGAGCAATCATCCAGCGGCGGGCATCGTGGAAACGCTGCTCTTCCAAGTACATTTCAATGCGTTTTTCGTTGCGGAAACGTTGTCTCAGCGCATCTCCTGACTCAGTAATGGCAGGCATACCAGCACGGAAACGAATCTTGTTCAACCAAGTACGGGCTTCTTCGTCCTGACCTAGCTCAATACAAGCTTCGGCGTAGTTGAAGATCATCTCAGTATAGCGCAAGATAGGCCAAGGTACTTCTTGCCATGTATTTTGGTCAACGATGGCAGGGTTTGGATCGGTAAATTTACGGATATAATAACCAGTATAGCTTCCGTTCCAGTCTTCGATTGGGCTTTGGCGTGTATCCAAACCAAAGTGGGTTACTTTAGCCCCTGAAGCGTTTACGATTTCGTAGCGGCCCGTTTGGATTTGGCTTGCTGGGTCACGGGGTAAGTTGGCATTGCTACGCACTTTCCAAGGTGAACCTTCGGTCAAGATAGAAGCGTAGAAACGAGGGTCGCGGTTTACGTAAGGATCTGAAGCGTGAGCAGGGTTTTTCCAGTCAAACTTAGTTCCGTCCATCATTTCGTAGTCATCTACCATGATTTGGATTGGGGTATTACCTGCCCAGTTGTTGTAGCCGTTAGGACCGTTGAAAAGTCCCTGACGGCCGCCGTTTTCTTGTTTTGCGTTGATAAAATAACGCGCCATCAGCAACTCGTTTTGACCGCCATTGCGCGACAATGAGTTGTTCATGTAGTTGGTCGTTCCCTGTTGAGCAGAGACGGGAGCCGTAAGGTTGAGCAGGTTACCGTATCCTGGCAAATCCAAAACTGCTTTAGCGGCAGCTTTTGCTTTTTGCCAACGGTCGGCTTGTGAGCCAGTCACGTTTGCTACTAATTCAGGTTTTGTGAAAGAAGAAAGTACCGTAGATTTTGCTTTCATCTTGGTAGCATCGTGCAAATCGCTGGCATCGTAAGTTAAGATACGGGCTTTGAGCGCCAAGGCAGCGGCATAATTTGCCCGACCTGCGGCCATGCTTTTGCCGTTCAACAAAGTAGCGGCATCGTCCAAATCTTTGACAATAAAAGCGACTGTTTCGGCCCAAGTGTTACGAGTAGCCATGTAATCGGCTTCTCCTAAATCATACGGACGATCCACCAAAGGTACGCCGCCGTAGTAGCGGGCCAACTGATGGTAAAAATAAGCACGCATGAATTTGGTCTCACCCGTTAAACGCTCTACGATGTTGCCCGTGTTTGTAAACTTAGGGCTTGCGAGATTTTTGAGGGCAAGATTACATGCGCGAATACGCAGGTACATTTGCTGCCAGCTGATGGTGTTGTTTACCCAACCGATGTCGGCGGGGTTTGAACGGCCTTCAGTGATGGTCGTAATTCCGCGACCTGGGTGAGTAAAGATGGTTTCGTCGGTCAATGAAGCCAACATTTGCTCATCAAAACCACCGTTGCCGAAGCCAGCGTAAATTTCAGAAACAAACGCTTCTGCAAGCGCAGCATCCGTCCAAACGGCATTTTCTGAAAGTTCGTTTAGGGGTTGTGTGTTTACGAAACTATCGTCGCAACTGGTAACAACTACCGTCGAAGCAATGAGTGACGCGATTAGAAATTTGTATTTTTTCATCTCTATTTTTTAGTTGTGTAATTTGTGATTAAACAAAGTGAGATTTTGCCAACATAACCAACTGTCTGTTTATGATTAGTGTTTTCAAATTGACTCATCGCACGGGCGCCCCCGTTTTAAATCAAATTACGATGTTGTTAGAATGCGGCAACAAGACCTACGTTCAGGATTTTTTGCTGAGGATAATACTGTCCAGTAGAGTTATCTGTTTCGGGGTCAAATACCTTCAACTTATCAACTGTAAACAGGTTTAAACCATTGAAATATACGCGAAGCGTGTTCATTCCGATTTTCTTCACCAAAGTAGAAGGAATATTGTATCCAATTTCCAAGTTTTTCAGGCGGAGGTAGTCGGCATCTCTGAGCCAATAGTCGTTACCTGTAGAGAAATACTGGTCGTTACGGTTAGCAATGCGTGGGTGCTTGTCGCTTGGATTGTCGATAGTCCAACGATTTTCGTACATATCCAACAAGTAGTTACCAATGTTACCCATTTCGGCGGCACTTATAAACTGCTTTGCTCCTGCGGCTCCTTGGATAAGGACGGTCAAGTCAAAGTTGCGGTAGCTGGCCGATAGGTTAACCCCACCCGTAAACAAAGGAATGTTGGTGAAGTTGTTACGTACTTGGTCATCAGGAGTAATTTTTCCGTCACCGTTGTAATCTTTGTACTTCATGTCGCCAGGGCGGAGCGTGTTTACGATGGCCTTGTAGTCGATGGTGTTGGCATCAATGGCGGCTTGGTCTTTAAACACACCGTCGTAGAGGTAAGTCTGATACGTAAACATCGGCTTGCCCGTTGTTTGTTGCCATGCAGGTGCTCCCGGAGCTTCATCCCAGAACAAGATTTTGTTTTGAGCATAACCACCGTTCACGCTTACGTTGTACTTGAAGCCATCTTTTTGGTTACGGTAACCGATGTTAAATTCCCAACCCTTGTTTAGCACTTCTCCCAAGTTTTGACGTGGAAGCGTCAAACCTGTACTTTGAGGTACAGAAGCGTTTTTGGTCCAAAGAATGTTGGTACGCTTGTTAGAGAATACATCAAATTCGAAGAAAACGTTACCGTTAAACATTTGCCCTTCCAAACCTAAGTTAGAGTTAGTCGCTACTTCCCAAGTAATTTGGGTGTTAGGAATACGTGCTTCAAACAACGTTTTTGTTTCAGCATTTCCTAAGATATAACTTCTGAATCCGTAGGTAGAAAGGTACTGATACGAAGGAATTTGGTCGTTACCCAATTGGCCGATTGAACCGCGCAATTTTAAGAAATTAACCGCAGGGAGTGCTTTTTTGAAGAATTCTTCTTCTGATACAACCCAACCTGCCATAATTCCTGGGAAGAAGCCGTAACGGGTTTCTTCAGGGAAGATGTCTGAACCATCATAACGCCACAAGAACTCGGCGAGGTACTTCTCTTTGAAGTTATAACCTACACGACCAAAGTAGTTGATACGAGCTGTTTCAAACGCACCACCGTTGTTGTTACGTTGCAAGTCACCACCCGCAAACATCTGGTCGAGGGCAGTTGAAAGGAAGAAACGACGGAAAGCCGAGAAGTTATCGCCTTTGATGGTTTCGCGGTTTGTACCAGCCAACAAGTTGAAGGTGTGATTGCCGATGGTTTTGTCATAAGAAAGCACCGTACCCAACAAGATGTTAAGCTGATTGATATTCACTTGGTTTAAGCTTGGATCAGCAGGTCCTCTACGGGCAGGAACAAGGTTTGGATTGCCGTTGGCATCTACTCCTGAGCCTTTTTGGTAAAGTGTCCATGGAATCAACCATGTTTTGTTGTTCTGGGCCAAGTTGTCAATAGCGGCATTCATGCTCAATTTCAAGCCTTCTACGCCTGGAATTTTGATGTCAAGCTGACCATTAGATTGGAAATAATTGCGGGTGTCGCGGTCATAACCAGCCAAGTCAGTTGTGATTACCACGGGGTTTTGGCCGTTCTCGATGTCGGGGCCAGGACGGCCATCAGGCCAGAAAGCAGGCTCTTGGGGTTTTCCGCGCATCAACATCCGGAAAATAGCACCGGGAGATTGTGTAGAATAACGACGCGCTTCCTGACGACCTACTACGCCCAAAGTCATGGTTACGTACTTGTTGATTTTTGCGTCAAAGTTCAAACGCATATCGTACTGCTTATAACCCGTAGACGACTGGATGTAGTTGGCATCTTGGTTTTGGTAACCCAATGAAGCCAAGTAAGAGAAGTTTTCCGTTCCACCGTTAAGTTGGAGATTGTGACGTACCTGTGGCGACCAGTTTTTAAGGGTAGAACCGTACCAGTCAGTGTTGGGGTAGTTCCATGGGTCGGAGCCGTCAGCGTATTTCTGAATAGCTTGCGGAGAAAACGGAGCGTTACGTACGGTACCGTTGGGGCGGGTAAATGAGCCAGTTGTTTTGTAAGCTTGGTTGGCAGCAGCCCATTCTGAAGTTGGCAAGGCGTAAATATCCAAGTCGTTTAGCATACTTGTATATTGGGCAGCATTTGTCAACTTAGGAATAACGGTGGGGTTTGACCAACCTTGGTTGAGCGAGTACGATAACTCAGGCTTACCCGTCTTACCACGCTTGGTCGTAATCAAAATAACACCGTTGGCTGCCCGTGAACCGTAGATAGCTGCCGCTGCATCTTTCAATACAGAGATGCTTTCGATGTCGGCAGGGTTGAGGCGGTCAAGACCACCAGCCCGGTTAGGGATACCATCAATTACGATAAGTGCGCCGTTGTTGTTCAATGTATTTGAACCCCGTATTCTGATGGCCGAGCCATCACCACCTGGCAAACCACTGCGGTTTACGGCGGTTACACCCGGTAAGCGTCCAGCCAGAGAGTTGGAGAGGTTGGCCGCTGGTGATTTTACCAAGTCAGTTCCTTTTACCGATACCACAGAACCCGTAACGGTTTCTTTCTTTTGGGTACCATAACCTACCACAACTACCTCACTCAGGGCGGCAACATCTTGCTGCATGGTAACATTTACGGTAATGCCTGAAGGAGTAATTTCCTGTTTGGCAAAGCCGATGGCACTGAGAACGAGCGTACTTCCAGGAGCCATTCCAATTTTAAAGTTCCCATCTGCATCAGAGTTGGTACCTTTGGTCGTACCTTTGACCAAAATACTTACCCCGGGTAGTGGTGCACCGGTAGGGTCTTTAATCTGACCCGACACTGTTCGTTCTTGAGCGAACAAGCTCAAATTCGCCCACAAACAGACGAATAGCAGTAGTAATTTCTGCTTCATAGAGTAATTGTTTAGTGTAAAATAGATAAATGAACTTTAAAAACGTACAAATGAACTTTAAAATAAGGAAGAGAATATCATTTTATATCGAATAAATGTTGATATTTTTTTCCAACAACAAAGGTACTATGCAAAATGTTGTCTGATTGACTCTCTTTTTGCATAAAATCATACTATTTTAACAGAAAATATTGTTTTTTTGGGATAAATGAGATCTGTAAGAACAGCCAACAGAATGGCATCCCCCAAGGTTGAAATGCGGCTAATCGGTCGTACTGACAGTGTAGATTTCCCTGATTTGGGCTTAACGGATGTTCGTGCCAAAATAGACACGGGGGCTTATACTTCTTCCATCCACTGTTATAATATAAAATTGGTGAAAGAGAAGCTCGTTTTTTATTTGCCAGCGCACAAGGGAGAAAAACGAAAACGGTTTGTGGCTAAAGCATTTGAGCTGAAATCCATCAAAAATTCGTTTGGGCAAACTGAAATGCGTTATGTAATCAAAACGCGCATTGTGATTTTTGGCAAAGCTTTTCAGGCCGAATTTTCCTTGGCCGACCGCGAAAAAATGCGCTACCCCGTATTGTTGGGGCGAAAACTTCTTCGAAATCGTTTTTTAGTGGATGTCTCATTAGAAGACCTTTCTCTATCCCAAAAAAGAACCGCTGCTGAGTCGGTACTGCATTAACAAAAAGATAACCTTGATTCAATCAACTTCCCATTAATTTTACCCCACCGTTATGGCTCTGTTATGCTGCAAATAGCAATGCTAATCGGCTGATTATGTAATTATTATAATGAAAATTGCTGTTCTTTCTACCAACCCCAAATTATACTCTACCAAACGCCTGGTAGAAGCCATTCGCACGCATGGGCATGAAGCGCTTGTCATCAATCATGCGTTGTGTCATGTGATGATTGAAGAAGAAAAACCCGTCATTTTATACAAAAATAAACCCGTTGAGGGCATCGACGCGATTATTCCGCGCATTGGAGCTTCAGTCACCGACTATGGGTGCGCGGTAGTGCGGCAGTTTGAAATGATGAAAGTATTTACTACTGTCAAATCTCAGGCCATCATGCGCTCGCGCAATAAGTTGAGAAGCTTGCAAATCCTTTCAAAAGCGGGCGTACAGATTCCTAAAACGGTTTTTGCCAATCAAACAAAAGACATCGAAAGCCTCATTCACTTGGTGGGTGGACCGCCCGTTATTATTAAATTATTGGAAGGAACTCAGGGCGTAGGGGTGGTTTTGGCGGAATCAGAAACTGCCGCAAAATCAACCATTGAAGCTTTTTATGGACTGAAAACCAACGTCTTGATTCAGGAATACATCGCAGAGTCAAAAGGGGCTGACATTAGGGCTTTTGTGGTTGGTAACAAAATTGTTGCCGCCATGAAGCGCCAAGGCAAAGCAGGGGATTTTCGCTCCAATCTCCATCGAGGGGGCAAAGCAACCCCGATTTTATTGACGCCACAGGAAGAAAAAGCCGCTCTTCAAGCCGCAAGAGCCTTGGGGGTGCGCGTGGCAGGGGTAGATATGATACTGTCGAATCGGGGGCCGATGATTATGGAAGTCAATTCTTCGCCGGGTTTGGAAGGAATCGAAAATTGTACGGGCGTCAATGTCGCTGACTTGATTGTGTCGTTTATTGAAGAGAAAATTCCCGCCGACGAAAACGATACCATCGGCGTATAGGGTAAAAATGAGGGTCTCTTATCTTTAACCTAACATTAAACAGGGAATGATTTTATACTTTTTTCTTGTTAATGGAACGCTAGCACTTAACCTTTGATTAATTCTCTTCCTGTATGCTGGATAAAGCATCTTATGACACCCAACCGAAATGCCTTGTTGCGCTGGATTCCATCATTTTCGGTTTTGACGGTGACCTCCTGAAAATTTTATTGGTAAAACGCGGTCCGAATCTGCACGCCGATACGTGGTCGTTGATGGGTGGATGGTTGAATCCCAACGAAAATTTGGAACAATCAGCGGAGCGGATATTGTTTGAACTGACGGGGCTTAAAGGTGTCTATTTGGAGCAACTTTACACGTTTGGTGATATCAACCGCGACCCCATTGACCGCACCGTTTCGGTGGCTTATTTTGCCTTGATAAACATTGAACACTACGATTCCAAAATTTCGCAGGTTCACTTTGCGCATTGGTTTCCCGTCAGCGAAATGCCCAGTGAACTTTTGTTTGACCACCGTCAAATGATTGATTTAGCCATTCAAAAACTTCGCTACAAGGCGGCGTTGCACCCGCTTGGTTTTGAACTTTTGCCCGAAAAATTTACGATTCCGCAACTGCAAAAACTCTACGAAGCCATCTTCCAAACGACTTTTGACAAGCGAAATTTTAGCCGTAAAATCCTTTCAACACACCTGCTTGTAAAGCTCAAAGAAAAGCAAAAGTCCTCAAAGAAAGGCGCTTATCTTTATGAAGTCAACAAAGAGAAGTACAATTCCTTCAGTAATTCGTTCTTGAATTTTGTTTCAAATCCTGAGTTTTAGGGCTGACGCTTAATCAGGAAATAAGCAACCAACGAAAGAATGAGGGTCATGGTCATTTGGGTAAAGAGAATGACCAGAAAAGCTTTGAAGATCGTAAGCCATTTAGGCCCACCAAAAAACTGAACTTTTGCCCAAGCCGTAAAAATAAACCAGGCAAGCATGTAGATGCTAAGCACGTAAAAATAATACTGACGAAATAAAAGCACCAACGGCGTGAAGATCAGAATAAAGAAAACCACACGAAAGCCCCCTATAAAGGCTTGAAAGGTGAGATTTTCCGCATAGTTGTACCCCTTTTTGCGAAACAGCAGCCACATGTAAAAGGACGAAATAGGGACGCCAATAAATAAAATAAGGTTAAAATACTTCGAAGAAAGCTCCGTAACGGGGTTGACACTTTGGCTGTTGTTTTCCATCAAATGGAAATAATGGGTCAGAAACGCCGAGATGGCTACGGTAAGTACCAGATAACTGAAAGGGTTGAAGTATTTTTTTCGTTTGCCTGCTACATATTCCTTTACCACAATCCCGGGTTTAAGCGCCAATTCTTTGGTCAAATGAATGACTCCTTTGTCGGCATGGACAAAGGAGTGCACTACATCGTGCCAAATGTGGTGCATATCAATACGGTGTATGTGGGCTGATTGGCCGCATTTAGCGCAGAAATCATCATTTTTTCCCAAAGGGTTTTGGCAGTTTTTGCAAATCGCAGCGTTCATAAAAGGTTTGTAAAGGAATGGTAGGGCAAGATACAAATTTGAATGAATTGTATTCTTTGAAAATGGCAAAATAGTCTTAGAAACAACCTTGAAACACTTTCTTCTGATAAAAAAATAGTAGCTGTTTAATACCCAGAGCCACTTGAAGACGAAAATTTGAACCACCTGCATCGCTCACCTCCTCCCGCAAATAGTTAGGTAAGGGCGGAGGGTATGGTTGGATGTTTTGGTGCTTTTTGGGTGAGTAGCGATGAGCGATTAAAGTACATATCACATGTTGAAATTAAAAACACCCCTGTTGCTTCTGACTTTTAGCGTCTTTTTCAGTTCGGCGATTGCCCAAACCGCCCTCAAAAAAATCAAAGTTGAGGGGAATAAATTCGTTACAGAAGATGGTAAAATGATGGTATTCAGGGGGCTAAACGTAGCCGACCCCGACAACCTGCACACCAAAGGACATTGGGAAAAAGCATTTTTTCAGGAAATCAAAAACTGGGGAGCCAATATTGTACGTTTTCCTGTTCATCCTTCTGCGTGGCGGAAACGGGGGAAAGCAGAGTATCTAAAATTACTGGATGACGGCGTAAAATGGGCAACGGAATTGGGCTTGTACGTCATCATTGACTGGCATTCGATTGGTAATCTACGGACCGAAATGTACCAATCTGATAATTATGAAACGACCCAAAAAGAAACTTTTGAGTTTTGGCGGACCATGGCCAAGCATTTTAAAGGGAACAACACCGTTGCTTTCTTTGAATTGTTTAACGAACCCACCGTTGCGGGTGGGCAGTTGGGAACGTGTTCGTGGGAACAATGGAAAACCTTGAATGAAGAAATGATTGGAATCATTCGTGCCCACGGCAATGATGCTATTCCATTGGTCGCTGGTTTCAATTGGGCCTATGACCTGACTCCCGTCAAAGAAAACCCAATCAACGCTGCTGGTATTGCCTACGTAAGTCACCCGTATCCCATGAAAAATGGGGGAAAACCTTGGGAAAACAAATGGCCGACCGACTGGGGATTTGTGGCTAAAAAATACCCATTGATGCTGACTGAAATAGGTTTTTCAGGCGCTGAAGAAGTAGGTGCGCACGTTCCAGTCATCAGCGATGAATCGTACGGTGAAGCCATCACCAAATATACCGCTGAACAGGGCATCAGCTGGGTGGGCTGGGTCTTTGACGACCGCTGGGCACCCCGTATGTTTTCTGATTGGAATTTTACGCCCACGAGGCAAGGAAAATACTTCAAAAAAGCGCTTTTGGAGTATAATTCCAACAAATGAAAGTGAGTAATTCTAGCCTTTAGACTGGGGAGGAAAGGGTATGAATGATGGGCTTTGACCCTGACAAAAGAAAAACCTTTACTCAAACTTAGTAATATTTTATTGCACCAACGGTACTAATCCTAATCCATGATGAAACGATTTTTACTCCTTTTCTTTCTTCTCGTTCAGATTCAAAGCTTTGCCCAACTCAAACTCGCCCGCTTGTTTTCCGACCATGTGGTGCTGCAACGTCAAAAGCCCATTCCGGTATGGGGTTGGGCCAAGCCTAAAGAAAAGGTAACGGTGACGCTGGCTGGGCAAAAACAAATTGCCACAGCCGATGCCTCTGGAAAATGGTCGGTGAAATTTACACCGCTAGAGGCGGGCGGCCCGCATAAAATGACGGTTATAGCTAGATCAGAAAAACTAGAAGTAAACGATATTCTGATGGGAGAGGTGTGGCTTTGCTCGGGGCAGTCAAACATGGAATGGCCCGTTAGACAAGCTGATAACTTTAAAGTAGAGAAGAAAAATGCTGATTTTTCGCAAATACGCCACTTTTTTGTGGCGCACGATGTAACTATGCAGCCACAAACTGATTTGACTTCTGGGGAGTGGAAAATTTGCGATGAAGAAAATGTGGGGAATTTTACGGCCGTTGGTTTTTTCTTCGCCCGTGAACTGTACCAAAAACTCAAGATTCCTATTGGGCTTTTGCATTCGTCGTGGGGTGGTTCGCAATTGGAAGGCTGGCTAAGCAAAGAAGCCATGCTAACCCACGAGGAACTAAAACCCGTTGCTCAAAATTTACCGAAAACTTGGGAAGAAGCCGACGCGATTCTGGACCTGAAAACGCGGAAACAATTGCTGAAAACGGAGGTAAATCCTACCGTGGCCGACGAGAAAAAATACACCGAAGCAGGCTACGACTTTTCTAAGTGGCACAACGCAGGCAGTCCGATTGGTCAGTGGGACTGGAAAGGAATCTGGATGTTTCGGGGCAAAGGATTCATGGCCCGGACGGTGGATATTCCCGAAGAAATGGTAGGGCAAGCCACTACCTTGGGTTTGGGAATCCAAGATAGTTTCAACGAGATTTACATCAACGGACAATTGGTGTCGCAGGGAATTGTGGAAGGAACGCGCAAAATCACCTTACCAGCCAACACGTGGAAAAGCGGTAACAATCAATTGGTCATCAAATTTGGCAATATGGTGCAGTTTCCGTGGTATGGGCTGGGCATCAATGGTACACCTGAAGACTTGTTTGTCAGCGCAAAAGACAGCAAAGTTAGCTTGGCTACGGGTTGGTATCTGATGCCTTCTTTTGCCGAAACTCACACCTACAATCACAGTTGTAACAACGTAGCGACCACGATTTATAACGGGATGATTGCCCCGTTGGTGCCGTTTGCCATTCGGGGGGCATTGTGGTATCAGGGTGAGTCCAACGCGGGGCGAGCCTATCAGTACCGCCAAACTTTCCCGTTGATGATTAATGATTGGCGGCAAAAATGGAAAGACGAATTTTCATTTTATTTTGTGCAGCTTTCGAGCTACGGGGCGTATCAAAACAGCAATGATGGCAGCGATTGGGCCGAACTTCGCGAAGCACAAACCATGACTCTGAGCCTTCCTAAAACGGGAATGGCCGTAACGACCGACGTCGGCAATCCCAAAGACATACATCCTACCAACAAGCAGGATGTGGGCCACCGCCTAGCCCTCAACGCCCTCAAATCTAATTATGGATTGGATGTCTTGCATTCGGGGCCAATGTATGAATCGGTTCATTTTGAGGAAGATAGAGCCGTTGTTACATTTGATTATACAGGAGAGGGTTTAACCGTTAAAGATAAATTTGGTTACGTAAAAGGTTTTGAAATTGCGGGAGAAGATAAAGTATTTTACTACGCCAAAGCCGAAATCATTGGCGACAAAATAGAAGTGTATCACCCCAAAGGACAAAAGCCGATTGCGGTGCGCTATGGTTGGGCGAATGCACCCGAAGATGCCAATTTGTTCAACAGTGAAGGTTTGCCCGCAAGCCCTTTCAGAACCGATAATTGGAAAGCAAAAACAGAAGGGAAGAAATTTGAGTAAATGTAAAAAACTAAAATTAATCCAATGACTTACGTACCTAATCACGCCCGTTACGAACACATGTCGTACCGCCGCTGCGGAAAAAGCGGCCTTAAATTGCCCGCGATTTCACTGGGCTTGTGGCATAATTTTGGAGGTGTCGATGTGTTTGAAAACTACCGTGCCATCCTTCGTACTGCTTTTGATGCAGGAATTACCCATTTTGATTTGGCCAACAACTACGGCCCGCCGCCCGGCTCGGCCGAAGAAAACTTTGGGGTATTGCTCAAAAAAGACTTTGCCGCTCACCGCGACGAACTCATTATTTCGTCCAAAGCCGGACACTTGATGTGGCCTGGGCCGTATGGCGAATGGGGCTCACGCAAATACTTGATAGCGAGCTGTGACCAAAGTCTCAAACGCATGGGATTAGATTACGTGGATATTTTCTACTCGCACCGTTTTGACCCCAACACTCCACTTGAAGAAACGATGGGCGCGCTCGACAGCATTGTTCGTCAAGGAAAGGCATTGTACGTAGGAATCTCTAGCTATACGGCCGAAAATTCAGCCAAAGCCATTCAGATTTTGAAAGATTTGGGTACACCCTGTCTTATTCACCAACCCAAATACTCGATGTTTGAGCGTTGGGTCGAAGGGGGCTTGATGGATGTTTTGGAAGAATCGGGCGTGGGCTGTATTCCGTTCTCTCCCTTGGCGCAGGGGCTTTTAACCGATAAATACCTGAAAGGCATTCCGTCAGATTCGCGGGCGGCGAAGGAACATGGCTTTTTGAAAACAAGTCAAATTACTCCCGAAACACTTCAAAAAATCGAAAAACTCAACGCTTTGGCACTGGAACGCGGTCAAACCTTGGCGCAAATGGCGTTGGCGTGGCTGTTGAAAGACCCACGGGTCACGTCGGTTTTGATTGGGGCGAGTCGTGTGTCTCAACTCAAAGATTCCCTAAAATGCCTTGAAAATCAGCATTTCAGCGCTGAAGAATTATCGAAAATTGAGGAGATTTTATCGTAAGGACAGGGTTGACATCCGCCCACCTAAACGGGGCAGACGCAAGGCCTGCCCCCACAAAATAAATGGGGGAGAAATGCTACTCAAATCACCAATTTGTTATTTTTTTATGTAAAATGGCTGGAAAATTCGTTATTACAATGTAACCAACGTCAGCTTTCATGCCTCATTTTCGCTTTATCTACACCACCTTTTCTGGATTACTTCTTACGGTTCTTCTTACCTTAAACGCTCAAAGTCAGACTTTTCCAACAATTTCGCCAGCCCAATTGTTTGGCGATACGACCTCGTCGGAGTCTTTTCGGGGGATGTACACGCAATTGGGAGGGTATCCTACGTTGAGTGATTGCCGGACGGGGAAAATCGTACGAATATTGCCGAAAGGCGCGTATCAGGAGCTTAAAGACATTTATAAAAAAGCCCGTCGGGAGAAACTAAGCCGTGTTTATGTAGAAATAGACGGATATTACGCCGATAAAACCAAAGACCAGGTAGTGGCCCAAGAGATTGTGTTGTTTCAGAACATTCAGGTGTGCCCTTCCCAAACCAAAACATTTCTGGTCAGGCTGAAAACCCAATTCATTGAATATTCAGAAACGCTGGTTGAATGGGGGATAAAATTCGGGACGGCGTTGGCGATTTTATTGTTGGGATTTGGCCTGATTAATTGGTTTGACCGTCCACTAAAATCATTTATCGATAATCGTCGTCGCGTAGACCCTTCCGTTAAAAGTTTTATTAAAAGCCTGATTTCTATTGGCTTGCGCCTTAGTGTTATCATGTTTTCAGGTGCATTTTTAGGACTAAAAGTAACGGGTTTTGTGGCGTTGTTTAGTGCCGCTACCTTGGCCATTGGCTTTGCGTTGCAAGGCAGCTTGTCCAATTTTGCGGGTGGTTTTATCATTTTATTGATGAAGCAATTTAAAGTGGGCGAAAAAATCACTTCCCAAAATTATACCGGTGTTGTGCGCGATATTTTGATGTTTAATACCGTATTGGACACGGGCGACGGCCGCCGTGTCATGATTCCCAACGGGCCTTTGCTCAACAACACCATTATCAACCACACCCGCGCTGGTTTTGAAAAAAGGGGATTGAAAATTTATACCGCGTCAGATGTGGATACCGAGCATCTTAAATCAATGATTGTCGAGCAAATGGCAGATATTGAGACGCTGGTGCAGCTTGCCCTTACCCCCGATGTTAAAATTACGGACTGGAACGGAGAACGGCTAGAGATTACGATTTCGTACCAAACGCCCACCCAACGAAGCGAGGAAATATTTGAAAAGGTAGTTCAGCGCCTTAACAATCGCCTTCATCAAGAGAATTTAACCTTTTATACTTCCATGTAGACCCTTGAGCAGGCGCATTTTTGAGAAATTCTGTACCTTTGAGGCTTAAAAAATGCCTTATCATGAAAATCATTTGTATTGGCCGAAATTACGTTGATCACATTCACGAACTTCAAAACGCCGTTCCAGAAGACCCCGTTATTTTTCAAAAGCCCGACACGGCGCTACTCAAAGACAATGCGCCATTTTATTATCCCGATTTTACCCAGGACCTTCATCATGAAGTAGAAATCGTGGTGAAAATCAGTAAGATGGGTAAAAATATTGACGAAAAATTTGCCCACAAATACTACGAAGAAGTCGGCATCGGTATTGATTTTACCGCCCGCGATTTGCAATCCAAACTGAAGTCAAAAGGCCTGCCGTGGGAGTTAGCCAAAGCATTTGATGGCTCTGCGCCCGTTTCGTCGTTTGTTCCTAAATCGCAATTTGCTGATTTACAAGACCTTAATTTTCATTTGGATGTCAACGGTGAAACCCGCCAACAGGGCAATACCTCGTTGATGTTGTTTAAAATTGACTATATTATTTCGTTTATTTCTCGCTACTTTACCCTAAAAACGGGCGACTTGCTCTTTACGGGCACTCCAAAAGGCGTTAGTGCGGTCAAAGTAGGGGATACGCTGACGGCTTATGTTGAAGGTAATAAAATGCTTGAGTTTGAGGTAAAATAAAAATGACAGGAGGACGTGAAATGGACTGATTTGTGCATCTGCGAGCCTTGTGTGTGATTTTGTGATAAAAAAATGATGCTAGCAGCATGACTAAAGGACGATTTATATACTTTTTTTGCTTTTTTCTCGGCATTCTTCAATCGGTTGTGGCCCAACGGGAATCCTTTCCGAAAGGGTATTTTCAGTTTCCGATTCATCCCGGTCAGAAAAACACTTTGGCGGGGGTTTTGGGAGATTTGCGAACCAATCATTTTCACGCAGGGATTGATATTCGTACCCAACAACGGGAAGGATTGCAGGTCTTGGCGGCGGCCGAAGGGTATATTTCTCGCATTAAAGTGCAAACGTCGGGTTATGGAAACGTGATTTTTATCAAACACCCCAACGGCATGACGACGGTGTATGGGCATTTGCTTTCGTTTGCGGAGCCGATGGGGAGTTATTTACGCCAAAAACAGTACGAACGTAAATCGTTTGAAATAGAACTGAACCTCTCGCCCGACCAGTTTCCGGTGAGCAAAGGGCAACTGATTGGCCTTTCGGGAAACACGGGCGGCTCGGCGGGGCCGCATTTGCATTTTGAGATTCGGGACTCCAAAGACAATTATCTCAATCCTTTGTTCTTTGATTTTGCCGAAATTGAAGACAATACGCCGCCTTATTTTACGTCAATGGCCATCCGCCCCATGTCGCTACTTAGTCGCGTCAACGGGGAGTTTGAAAGAATTACTTTTCGGCCAGTGCGTCAAAAAGAAGGCTTTTATTCCGTGGCGCAGCCCATCAAAGCTTGGGGGGAAATCGGTCTTGAACTGATTGCTTTTGATGCCATGACGGGGGTGAATTTCAGAAATGGCGTGAATTGCGTTGAAATTAAGCTCGACGGGCAGGAAGTATTTGCTTACAACATGACTTCGTTTCCTTCGTGGTCTACCCGCGATTACAACAACCTTATCGACTACGCCACCGAACAAAAAACGGGCGCTCGCTACCTGAAATGCTATAATCCAGACGGCAATCAATTCAATGTGCACAAAACCGACGGCTATCGCGGAAAATTGCAAATAAGGGACACGCTCATGCACGATGTGGAGGTGACGCTCTTTGATTCTTACGAAAATTCGGCGGTGTTGCGACTGAAAATAAAGGGCGAAGCACCTGAGGAACTATTGCCTCTCTTGGAGGAGCCTGAAGCATTGCCGACGGTGGCCTATCTTAAAACCGATGCGGTAGAAAATGTGCTCAAAATCACCGCATTCGGGCTTTCTCAGTTGACGCAGGCCGATATTTACGTAAAAAATAAAAGTATAAAATTGGCGCCGGCCTATCAGAGCAGCGGTGAAACGGTCTATTTACTCGATTTGCGCGACTACTTGCCCGATTCGATTCAAATCGGTAACAAACAGCTCAAAACAAGCTTTCGAGAAAGGATTCGCCCCAATATCATTGAGACCTACAACGGCGACCGCTACACGTTGCGCTTTGGCAATCAAAGCATTTTTGATACGCTTTATCTGGCCGTGCAGTCGCGCGCGAATGGACTTGTCATAAATGAAGAAAATATCCCGCTTCGGGATGCTATTGGGGTTAATTTTCGACCTGATGTAATGCCCGCAAATCCTGACAAAACGCATGCTTATCGTTTTGACGGTGAACGACTGCGTTTTGTGGGCGGAAAATGGCAAGGTGAAATGCTGGAATTTGCCACCCGCGAGTTAGGCGATTTTTCCATCGCTACCGACGAAACCCCTCCGTCCGTAAAGTTGATTCAATCTTCCAAAAAAAGCATTTCGGCGCGTATTTCCGACGGAATGTCGGGAATCGGCTCGTTCAATGCGTTTGTGAATGGAGAGTGGGTTTTGATGAATTATGACTACAAACGCAACTATATTTGGTCCGATAAACTGGTTGACACCCTTGATTTTGAGGGGGAATTACGGCTCGAAGTGACCGACCGCGCAGGAAATATCGCTATCTTGCAGGCCGAAATCAAAGAACCTGTTGTCAAACCCGCTACCCGTAAAAAACATGGCACTGCAAGTAGGCGAAAAAGCTCCCCTGTTCGAAGCAAAGGATCAAAACGGAAACGTCGTTAAACTGACTGATTTTCAGGGCAAAAAAATTGTCCTCTATTTTTATCCCAAAGATGATACTCCCGGCTGTACTGCCCAAGCGTGTAGCCTGCGCGATAGCTACGATGCCATGCTGGCTAGAGGCTATGTAGTGCTCGGCGTTAGTGTCGATAACGAAAAATCGCATAAGAAATTTGCTGAAAAATATCAGCTTCCCTTTCCTCTATTGGCCGATACCGAGCACCACATCGTGGAAGCCTACGGTGTTTGGGCCGAAAAATCTATGTACGGCAAAACTTATATGGGCACCGTACGTACTACTTTTATTATTGACGAAAATGGTGTAATTCAGGAGATTATCTCTAAAATAGATACCAAAAATCATGCGGAGCAGGTGCTTTCGTAAATTAAGTTTTCGTTAGTTTGTGCTAAAAGTGTCATTCTGACATTTATATTTGTAACAATTTAAAAACTACGCATATTTCCATTATCCAAATGACTGAACTTCAAAGCATTGCTTCGCAGGTAAGACGCGATATTTTACGCATGGTCCACGGCTGTCAATCAGGTCACCCGGGCGGGTCGCTAGGTTGCACCGATTTGTTGGTTGCATTGTACTTTCAACAAATGAAAATCAACAACCGCAAAGGTAAAGGCGGTTATTTGTCATTCAATTTGGATGGCAAAGGAGAGGATTTGTTCTTTTTATCAAATGGCCACATTTCGCCGGTATTTTATAGCGTATTGGCGCGTCGCGGGTACTTTGATGTCAAAGAATTGGCTACCTTCCGTAAGATAAACACCCGTTTGCAAGGTCACCCCACCACCCACGAAGGACTTCCAGGTATTCGCATTGCATCGGGCTCTTTGGGCCAAGGGCTTTCGGTAGCGATTGGGGCGGCGTTGGCGAAAAAACTCAACGGCGAAAAAAACATTGTGTATTGCCTCATGGGCGATGGCGAGCAGCAAGAAGGCCAAGTGTGGGAAGCCGTACAGTTTGCGCCCAACAACAACGTTGATAACCTTGTTGCGTTTGTGGACGTAAATGGTCAGCAGATTGACGGTTCGACTAATAAGGTAAATAACAACCGCGATTTAGGTGCTAAATACAAAGCTTTCGGCTGGCGTGTAGTGACCGTAGACGGCAACAACATGGACGAACTGACAACCCTGTTGCGCAAAATCAAGCGCCTTGTGGGTAAAGGTCAGCCCATCGCCGTGATGATGAAAACCGAAATGGGCCAAGGCGTAGACTTTATGATGCACAGCCACAAATGGCACGGTGTAGCGCCCAACGACGCCCAATTGGAGCAAGCTTTGGCGCAATTGCCCGAGACGCTGGGAGATTATTAAATAATCAGAAGGATGGTAACAAGTCTTGACCAACTGGATTTATCAAAGCAATACAGCTACGCAGACTATCTTAAATGGAAGTTTGAAGAGCGTGTAGAGCTGATAAAAGGGCGCATTTTTAAAATGTCGCCTGCTCCAGCGCGCAAACATCAGCACATATCCATGACAATGATTAGCATGATGTTTTCGTATTTTAAAGAGCACGAATGCCAGATGTATCATGCGCCGTTTGATGTGCGTTTGGCGCGTAAATCTGACAATACCGATAAACAGGTATATACAGTGGTGCAGCCTGACCTTTGTGTGATTTGCGATAAATCTAAGTTGGATAAGCGAGGCTGCG
Source organism: Runella salmonicolor (assembly GCF_024158025.1). NCBI lineage: Bacteria > Pseudomonadati > Bacteroidota > Cytophagia > Cytophagales > Spirosomataceae > Runella > Runella salmonicolor. The sequence goes on along the minus strand of NZ_JAMZEL010000001.1, from coordinate 124,050 downwards.
TTGGTGCGCCTGATTTGATTATTGAGATTCTCTCGCCCGGCAATAGTAAGAAGGAAATGAAAGATAAGTTTGAGGTGTATGAAGAAGCTGGGGTGCGCGAGTATTGGATCGTACAATCGACCGATAAGAATGTACTGGTTTACACGCTCAACGAACAAGGCGTTTTTATCGGACATCGGCCTTTCATTGAAGACGAAATTATGCATTCATTCATTTTTCCTGAACTGAAAATCAATTTGTTAGAAGTCTTTAAAGATTAACGGGCCTCTGTTGCCAATGAAACTCCAAAAACTCCATATCAAAAATTTCAAGTCCATTGTAGATTTGGAAATCGTCGAACCCAACCCGTTTACGGTCTTTGTCGGCCCCAACGGGTCGGGTAAGTCGAATATTTTTGAGGCATTGGAGTTCTGGAGTTTTCATTTATTAAGCCCTTACGTTAAGGAAATGGTGCCTCTTTTTAGGGGGGCTGAATCAATTATTAATCGTCTAAAAGGGGATTTGGAGACTGAATTAAGAATTGATTTGATCAATTTCCCTAACACTATCAATAAAGTAGGATTTGATATTCAAAATGGGCATCATAAGTTTAGGACTTTGCATTTAGAAGGAATACCAATTGAAGAAACATCGTTACGAGAATTTTATAAAAACTACTCTAGAATTTTTATTAAAAATAAAGAAGTGGAGAAGATTGAGCTAAGAGACAATACTAAACTTTCCCTTTCCGCTTCCAACCTCGAAAAGGTCTTAAAACGCATTCTCCAAGACGAAATCAAACGCGAAGAAATCAAAGAGTGGCTTGATTTATTTATTCCCGGTTTTGAAAATATTGAAATCGTTTCTAGTGAATTGAGTGGTACAGATACCTTGGTGATGTACGAAAAAGGAATTAAAAAGCCTTTCACCAAAGATTTACTTTCCGACGGTACTTACAACATCCTAGCGCTTTTAACCGCCGTTTATCAATCGGATGAGCCGCAGTTTTTGTGCATTGAAGAGCCGGAGAACGGATTGCATCCCAAAGTGATAAAAGAGTTGGTTCATTTCTTTCGGGATGCCTGCCAAGAAAAAGGGCATTATATCTGGCTCAATACGCATTCGCAAACATTGGTTGCTCAGTTACAGCCCGAAGAAATTATTCTTGTCAATAAAAAGCAGGGAGAAACAATAACCAAACAACTAAAAAACCACAATTTACATGGTTTACGCATGGACGAGGCGTGGTTGACGGCAGCTTTAGGAGGAGGCTTACCGTGGTAAAAGTTGGGTTTATCGTAGAAGGTGAAACCGAGAAGCTGATCATTGATTCTGACGGTTTTCAAAAATTGTTAGTTGAATTGAATTTAGAATGTGTCAGCGAAGCTATTGATGCTGGAGGAAATGGAAATTTATTGCCTCATAACATCATCCCGTTCAGAGAAACCTTAAAAGATTTAGGAGCAGAATACATTATAATTCTTACCGACAAAGACGATGCCGTTTGTATTACGCAGACGCGTCAACGAATAACCGAGCAGGAAAACCAAATTATCATTGTAGCAGTGCATCAAATTGAATCTTGGTTTTTGGCAGATACAGAGACATTATCGCTTTGCACAAAAAGTAATTGTTATTTTGAACAACCTGAACGAGAAATTGTCCCTTTTGAAACATTGGGAGCTTTGATGATAGAAAAAACGAAACGTGGTATCGGCAATAGAAAAACACGATTTGCGCTGAACTATTTGCGGAATGGTTTCTCCCTCCAACGCGCTGCGCAGCATCCCAATTGCCCCAGTGCCGCTTACTTTTTGAATAAACTTTCAGTACTTAATACCTAATACTAATTACGCAATACAACACAAAGAATGAAAAAATATACGTTCACCGAAAAGAAAGATACCCGCAGCGGATTCGGCGCGGGAATGCAGGTTTTAGGCCAAACCAACCCCAACGTCGTGGCAATGTGTGCCGACTTGGTGGGCTCTTTAAAACTCGACGCGTTTATCAAAGAAAACCCAGAGCGCTTTATCCAGTGTGGGATTTCGGAAGCCAACATGATTGGGATGGCCGCGGGTCTGACCATCGGCGGAAAGATTCCGTTTGCCACTACGTTCGCCAATTTTGGTTCGGGACGGGTCTACGATCAAATCCGTCAGAGTGTAGCCTATTCTGACAAAAACGTCAAAATCGCGGTATCACACGCGGGCCTGACGCTGGGAGAAGATGGGGCCACACACCAGATTTTGGAAGACCTTGCCATGATGCGCGCTCTGCCTGGAATGACCGTTATCAATCCCTGCGATTATAACCAAACCAAAGCGGCGACCATCGCCGTGGCAGAATACGAAGGTCCCGTTTATCTGCGTTTTGGTCGCCCAGTGATTCCAGTATTTACGGATGCTGATCAAAAATTTGAAATCGGCAAAGCGTGGATGGTCAACGAAGGTACCGATGTAAGTATCTTTGCCACAGGTCATTTGGTGTGGGAAGCCATCCAAGCGGGCGAAATGCTCGAAGCAGAAGGCATCAATGCCGAAATTATCAACATTCACACGATTAAACCTTTGGACGAAAAAGCCATCTTAAAATCGGTGAAGAAAACGGGTTGTTTGGTGTCGGCCGAAGAGCATCAGGTAGCGGGAGGATTGGGAAGTGCCATCGCTGAGTTGTTGATTCAGGGTACGCCTTATCCGCAGGAATTTATCGCCGTAAAAGACAGCTTCGGAGAAAGCGGGACGCCAGCGCAACTCATGGAAAAATATGGCCTCACCGCCAACGATATTGTAGCAGCCGCCAAACGGGCGATTGCCAGAAAAAAGTAAGAAGAAGCCAGGAGTGAGAACAAAAAAATCACTCCTGACTCCTGACCGCACGCGCGGCACCGTCCTCACTCCTGAAAGATGACCGATCAAGCCATTCTTGAAAAATTTGCCAATCCCGAAAGCCGCAATTTTGCTTTCAATCAGTTGGTGCGAAAGTACCAGCAAAAAATTTATTGGCACATTCGCAAGATGGTCATTGACCACGACGATGCCGATGATTTGACACAAGAAACTTTCATTAAAGCGTGGCAGGCATTAGAAACATTTCGGGGAGATGCGCAGCTTTTTACGTGGCTGTACCGCATTGCTACCAACGAATGTTTGAATTTTTTGAATAAAAAACGTCGCCGATTTTTTATTCCCATTCACGATGTAGAAGGCGAGTTATTAGAAAAACTGGAAGCCGCTGCGGGCGAATCTGACTCGCCGCTTTCGGGAGACGAAATTCAGTTGAAGCTGCAAAAAGCGCTGCTGACCTTGCCCGACAAACAGCGGTTGGTGTTCAACATGAAATATTTTGATGACCTTAAATACGAAGATATTGCCGACATCACTGGCACCTCGGTAGGGGCATTAAAGGCAAGCTATCACCATGCAGTGACAAAAATTGAAAAGTTTTTAAACGGAGAAGATTAAACTTTAGTATAAAAGCTTTGTCAAAAGATAAATACGTTTTCTCCACGGCTTCATTTTGCGCGATTGAAAACGATTCACTACTTCATCCACAGCATCGCAGAACCTGAGAAAAAATGAAACGGATAAAACTAGACGACCTCGAACGTAAGCTTCCTTTTCGGGAACCGGAAGGGTATTTTGAAAAACTACCTTCGACGGTACAAAGCCGCATTTACGAACAAATAGCCGAGAAAGAAACCTCTTTTACGGTCAGTTGGTCGTGGAAACGAACTGCTTTGCTTGGGGCGGCGGCGAGTGTGGTTGGCGTGTTACTTTGGGTGACGTATCCGCAAAAACAACTTTCGCTGGGCGAAGAAACCCTGAGCCAAGTGTCAGATGCTGAGATTATTACGTATCTAAAAGACAATCACATTACCCAGCAAGAAATGGTGGTAGAGCCTCAGGTAAATGAGACTTATGCCGGAGAAGATGTTTTGTTGCAACAGCTCAATGTCAATGACGAAGACCTCCGCAAAGCCATTCAGGAAGAAGACTTAGAGGAAGCAATTTAGTGTATCAATCCGTTATTTGAAACTTATTCTAGTGATGAAAAAAATCGTATTTGTATTTATTTGCACCCTATTGGTTAGTGCCTCTTACGCGCAAGACGGAGGACATCAGAAAATCGAAAATGCCAAAATTGGCCTGATTACCAACCGCTTGAACCTTACCCCAGAACAGTCGCAGCAGTTTTGGCCTGTCTATAATGAGTTTGACGACAGAAAAAAAGAGATTCGTAAGCAAATGAGAAAGCTCATCGTTGAAACCAACACACTCACAACACCCGACGAAAAAATTCTGGCTAATCTCAAAGAAACGCTCAATCTCCAGCAAAAAGAAGTGGATTTGGAGCGTGAGTACATGACTAAATTCCTTAAAGTGGTTAATGTTAGGCAGTTGGCAGAGCTGTATAAAGCCGAGCAGATGTTTACGCAAATGCTCATCCAGCGCCTAAACAGGAAGCAACAATAGAAATTTTTTGAAGATAGCCTTCATCTAGGGTTTTATTAGAGGCAATGCTTTCGCGTAGAGGGCATTGCCTCTTTGTTTAGGCAACGTCTCGCAGGGCTTCGAGTTGTTTTATTTTTCTTCGTGATACTGGAATCTCATACCCGTCTTTTAGTCGGAAATGTTCACCCAACGAAACGTCTAAGTAGGCAGTATTGATGATACAACCTCGATTGACGCGGAGAAAGTTGGGCGGCAGTAGCTCTTCGTAGAAACCAATGGTTTTTGAAACCAATATTTTTTGACCGTTTCTGAGGACAAACAAGGTGTAATTGCGCTGCCCTTCAAGGCGCATGATGTCGCGTAGTGGAACGAATACTTTGTGGGAGTTTAGCGGCAAACGGAGGCCTTCTAAGCCATTGGGCGTTCGTGCAAGGTGTAGAACTGTCATAACATTAAGGGTTGAATGTGCCCTACAAAAGTGCGATTTGAGAAGGGGTGAAATCAACGGGCGTTTGCCCGTATCCTTTCGGTATTTTTCCCGTATTTTTGTGCCTCATATACGCTCTTTTATGTTTGCCATTGTAGATATTGAAACCACCGGCGGCGCGTACGATACGAGCCGAATTACCGAAATTGCCATTTTGCGTCACGATGGCCAGCAGGTTATCGACTCTTATCAAAGCCTCATCAATCCCAAGTGCTGGATTCCGGGATTTATTACCCAACTGACGGGGATTGATAATCAGATGGTCAAAGACGCGCCAACATTTGAAGAAATTGCGGATGATGTGCGCCGATTGACCCAAAATGCCGCTTTTGTGGCGCATAATGTCACCTTCGATTATGGATTTGTAAAGCGCGAATTTGGGCGTATAGATGAATATTTTGACCGTGATACGCTGTGTACCGTTCGGCTAAGTCGTAAGATTTTTCCGGGCTACAAATCGTATAGTTTGGGTAATATTTGCCGAGATTTACAAATCCAGCACACCAATCATCACCGTGCCATGGGCGATGCCGCCGCTACAACACGCCTGTTTGAGCTGCTTCTCCAACATGACCACCAGGGACTATTGAAAGGCTGGGTGTCGTAAATAAATTGTGGTATTCTTAACTAAATTTTAAACATCGGGAACCCCCGAAGGCTAATTTCAGTTTAGTAAGTGATTACTCACTTTTAGTTATGACCGAAAAAAAGGAACTGATTCTAGAAACAGCGCTAAAACTTTTTGCAGAACATGGATTTGATACGACTCCCACGAGTCAGATTGCCAAGGAAGCGGGGGTTTCAGAAGGATTGATTTTCCGTCATTTTACCAATAAGGAAGGATTAATGGATGCTATCTTGGCCATGAGTGAAGAGCGAATGGCTCGGCACGTCAAATCCATTGTTGCATTGGCGGAGCCTTTGGCCAAGATTCACGCCACGATAGAACTGCCCGTGAAGCTATTTAGCGAAGAACGCGAGTTTTGGAAACTACAGTTTTCGCTCAAATGGCAGAAAAAATACCGAGGGCAGTCGTACCGTCCGAGTGGTTATTATCTTGAGTTGGTGGAGGTCATCACCGACGCATTTCGCCAACTGGGCTACGCCCAACCCGAAAAAGAAGTTTTGTTGCTGGTTATGCTCATCGACGGCTTGAGTAATCAGTTGATGCAGCAACCTTCTGAGGCATTTATTGAGCAAACGCTCTCATTTCTGAAATCTAAGTATCAACAGAATAAACTGAAAAGTTAAGGAATTAAATTTTTTAAACGCACAATTTGTGTGGTCATACAGTAAGTAAGCACTCACTTATTAATTGTCAATGTAGCAACCCATGTTTCGCAAATTAAAAAAAACAATGTTGATTTTATTCATTCTCATTGCGGTCATTGCCCTGAGTGGGTACGTGTACATGCAGCAGCCACAATTCGGAAAAAATCCTGCCGAACTCCGCCTCGAACGTATTCGTACTTCGCCACATTACAAAAACGGAGCCTTTCAAAATGAGCACTTTACCCCCGATTTAGCCGAAGGCGTTACTTATTTTGACATCTTAAAACTGTATATTCCGAAGGTTGAAAACAAAGAGCCGAGCAAAACACTGCCTTCGGTCAAGACCGATTTAAAGAACATTTCGTCTGATAAACCCGTAGTGGTTTGGTTTGGACATTCTTCCTATTTTATGTATATCGACGGAAAAAATATACTGGTAGATCCCGTTTTTAGCGGAAATGCCTCGCCAGTTTCTTTTTTTGGGGCTAATTACAACGGAAGTAATGTGTATTCAATTGATGATTTTCCTGAACTCGACCTGCTGATTATTACGCACGACCATTACGACCATTTGGATTATGAAACGGTCAAAAAACTACAACCCAAGGTAAAGCGTGTCATTACGTCTTTGGGGGTAGGGTCGCATTTGGCGCATTGGGGCTATGATGAGTCTCAGATTACAGAATTGGATTGGTGGGAAAAGACAGCACTCGACAGTACGTTTGACATTACTGCCGCACCGGCCCGACATTTTTCAGGGCGTGGTTTTAAGCGGATGCAGACGTTTTGGTCGTCGTTTATTCTAAAAACACCGCAGCACAGCATCTACGTTGGCGGGGATTCGGGATATGATACGCACTTTAAAGAAATTGGAGAAAAGTACGGCCCGTTCGACTTGGCTATTTTGGAATGTGGGCAATACAACGACTATTGGAAGTACATTCACCTGATGCCCGAAGAAACGGCCCAAGCGGCGGTTGAGCTGCGAGCCAAATTACTTTTGCCCGTTCATTGGAGCAAATTTACGCTGGCGTTGCATCCGTGGAATGAATCCATCGAACGCGTGACGAAAAAAGCAAAAGCCTTGAATCAGCCCATTACAACGCCTATGATTGGCGAAAAAGTGGAAGTAGGGGGCGGTGAGTATCCCGTCAAAGAGTGGTGGAATTACTAAATCATGAAGGGTTCAAAAAACGTTTTTTGAACCCTTCATGATTTTAATAAGCAGGAGTGAGATTGATGGCCTCTACTTTTTTGATTTCAGGAACGGATTTTAAAATCGCCTCCTCAAGGCCTGCCTTGAAGGTCATGGTTGACATGGGACATGAGCTGCATGAACCAACAAGTTCGAGTCGAACCGTCATGTCGTCGGTAATCTCTTTCACCGCTACGTTGCCGCCGTCAGCTTCCAGATAAGGGCGGATGCTGTTGAGCGCCATTTCGACGCGAGCTTTAAGTGAATCAGCTTGAAGTGTTTCCATTTTTTATAAAATAATGCGCTAAGATGCTATTTTCAGTTATACTCTAATCTCTACCTGCTTGGTTTTGGCCAAGGTAGCGTTGCGAATGGCTACTTGTTGCGCGAGGTTTTCGGCCGCTTCCTGAAAAGCTTCTTTGGTGATGAGGTCATCGCTCAAATATGCTGGACGACCTTCGTCGCCGCCTTCGCGAATTCCCTGCACCAACGGGATGTGTCCTAATACCTGAACGTCAAATTTGTCGGCCAATTGCTGCCCGCCGTCTTTCCCAAAAAGATAATACTTATTGTTGGGCAATTCGGCAGGGGTAAAGTAGGACATATTTTCCACAATTCCCAAGACTGGCACGTTGATTTGCGGCTGGCGAAACATGGCCAAGCCTTTGATCGCGTCGGCTAAAGCCACCTTTTGAGGCGTAGTCACAATAACCGCTCCCGTAACGGGCAATGCCTGCACAAGTGTCAGGTGAATATCGCTGGTGCCCGGAGGCAAGTCAATGAGCAGGTAATCCAGTTCGCCCCATTCTACATCGCCAATCAATTGGCGTAATGCCGTACTGGCCATGGGGCCGCGCCATACGGTGGCACTGTCGGCGGGCACCAAAAAGCCCATCGAAATCAACTTAATGCCCCATTGTTGGATAGGAACCATCATGTTGCGACCGTCGCGCTGCACGATTCGGGGCTGCATGTCTTCGGCTCCAAACATAACGGGCATGGATGGCCCGTAAATGTCAGCGTCAAGAATTCCGACTTTGGCCCCTGAGCGAGAGAGCGCCATGGCCAAGTTGGCCGTAACGGTCGATTTTCCGACGCCTCCTTTTCCCGAGGCTACCGCAATGATGTTTTTTACCTGTGGCACCACTGGCCCGCCCGTGCGCGTGGTTGTAACGTCGGCGGTAAGTTTTATATCTACCCGGATATGCTCACCGAAAAATTTGTGAATGGCATCCGTACATTCTTTCCGAATGAGTTCTTTGAGTGGACACGCGGGCGTGGTAAGCACCACGGTAAAGCTGATGAGGTCAATGCCTGTTTCAACATCGCGAATCATGCCGAGAGTCACGAGGTCTTTCTTGAGGTCAGGTTCCTGAACGGTACTAAGGGCCTGAAGTATCTTTTCTTTATTGATGGTTAAGTCGCCCATGGGGGAATGTAATCCGTTATTAGTTAAATGGTTTACTGATTGATTAATAAAAACTCAGTTAACGCTTTTCGTTGTACGTAAATAGAACCGTAAAATTAAAAGGAAAGTTTGCCAAAATCCTATTTGTACCTTTAAAAGACGGTTTTTAGACCAATTAAAAAGGCCGGGGTGGCCCGACCTCTTTGATTGGATTACGCAATTTTCTTATTTCACCGGAACGGGTACTAGCCGGAACACATATCCAGGGTCTTCGACCGACACGTATATGTAGCCGTCATTGCCCATTTGTACGTTTCGCAAACGCCCCAGATTTTGAAGTAGAATCTCCTCTTTAACGATTTTGCCATTTTGTACTTTACAACGGTTGAGGTACTTAAAGCGCAACGAACCTACGAGCAAATCCCCTTTCCAAGCGGGGTAGCGGTTGCCCGTTACGAAGGTCATACCGCTGGGGCCGATTGAAGGAATCCAGTAGTGATTGGGTTGTGCCATGCCTTGTTTGGCCGTGTTTGGGGTTAGAACGGTTCCGTCATAATTGATTCCGTAGGAAATCACTGGCCAGCCATAATTGGTTTCTTTTTTGATGATATTTACTTCATCACCGCCGCGTGGGCCGTGTTCGTGTTCCCACAGTTCGCCCGTTGTTGGATTGAGAGCGGTGCCTTGTGGGTTGCGGTGACCGTACGAAAACACCGAGCCGTGGGCTTTGTCTTTTTTGACAAATGGATTATCGGCGGGGATGCTGCCGTCGTCGTTGAGGCGGTGGATTTTTCCGCAGTCATTTTCTACCGATTGAGGTAGTAGTGGGACGTGCTGCCCACGGTCGCCGACCGAAACATATAAAAATCCACTTCTGTCAAATTCGAGCCGGGAGCCGTAGTGGTGGCGGGTTTTGAGATAAGGTAGTGCTTCAAAGATGATTTTTTGGTCCGACAGCGATGTGCCTTCCAACTTGGCTCGCATCACAGCCGTCGTCGAAAGTTTGTCGTTTCCTTCGGTTTTGAAGGCAGAATACGAAAAATAAATAAAGCCGTTTTGGGCGAATTTGGGGTGCAGCTCTACGTCGAGCAGTCCGCCCTGTCCTTCGGCCAATACCGCAGGGCCGCCCGTCACTTTGGTTTTCTGTTGGTTTTTGCCCACGCGATAAATCTCTCCCGTGCGGTCGGTCACGATTAAATCTCCGTCGGGCAAAAATACCATGCCCCAAGGGCTGCTCAATCCACTGGCTACCGTGTCTAATTTTACGGTAAGTTCAGCCGAAGCAAACACGTTGGATTTAGGTTTGGCAGCAAAACTGTATTTGCTGCCCTTCTCAATGCCTTCCAAAATATAATCCGCCAATTCTTCAATTTCTTTGGGTTTGAGTGCCGCACCCCACGACGGCATTCCGTTGTCGGGATACCCCCCTGTGATGCTTTTTATCAAATCAGGCTTGGTTTTGCCGTGTTTCCATTGGCGGTCTACAAACATTTCCACTTTTTCGCCATGACAGCTCGAACAGAAGTTTTTGTAGTTATTCTGCGCGGTTTCGAATGCGGGCAAGGTGGAACTGGTGACCGATACGGGCATAGGTTCGGTCGCAGTTTGACGAATGAGCAGGAGCATTGTCGCTGCCGAAGCAATGGCTATGTATTTTATCATTTTGTCGCTTTAGTTATTGATTAATAATAAAAGCGAGGAGAGTGTTTTTTTTACCGAAAAACCAATACAATACCCACGAAGCTATTGGGTTTCTGAATAGCTTTAGCAAACAGGTAGTTGCGTTTTGTGGCTAAAATTGTGGCTTCCCTTACTAATTGACTGCCAGTCGAGCATTTTCGGTACTACGAACGAACGGCTTTAAGCCTCGGTAAAGGAGCAGACACGAAACCCCGCATCCTAGCAGTACCGTACAAGCCAATGAGAGGTGAACCTGATTGGGGTCGCCAAATATTTTATCATTGATGAAACCGACCGCCAAAGGCCCGCCGCCTAACCCGACAATGTTGACCACAAACAGGAAAAAAGCGGAAAAGGTAGCCCGCATCGGGGCAGGAACCATTTCCTGAAGAGCGGCCGTAGCAGCACCGTAAGGAAGAGCCGTGAAAAAGCAAATCAGTGCCAATAAAACCACAAACACGGGCAGAGGAGCCGAGGTGAATGCCATCATTGCCAAAATAGTGACGGCCAGCAAAGTGCCGATGAGCATTCCTTGGTAGCCAACCCGCATTTTGGCGTCGGGGTAGCCGTCTTTGGTCAGTTTGTCGGCGTAGCGACCGCCCAAATAAACACCAGCCGTTGAAAAAATCGTGATAATTGCACCTAACAATATTCCTGCTTGAGCTTCGGCCAAGCCATATTTGCGCACAAAAAGGGTAGGGGTCCAGGAGGTAGTGGCGTAAGAACTGAACGCCATGAAGGCAATCCCGAAAAAGAGTGACAACAATGAAAAACGATTGGCGCTGAAATAGGCTCGGATTTCTGACATCTCAACTTTTGCCTTCGAGGTTTGCTGGCGTACGGGTTCTTTGACCGTAAAGGCAATCAGCAACACAATCAAAAGCCCCGGTGCGCCAACGATTAGAAAGACCGTCTGCCACGGGTATATTTCTCCGAAAAACGGTACTTGCCACATACCCTCCACGCTGATAAGTTTGAGAATGAGGGCCACTAACAAGATTGAAAGCCCAGAGCCAACGTATACACCTAAGTTGTAAATACCCATGGCGGTGCCTAGTTTATGGCGCGGAAACAAATCGGTAATCATCGAATAAGCAGCGGGCGACAAAGCGGCTTCGCCGATTCCTACCCCCACGCGTGCCAGAAAAAGCTGGCTGTAGGTGTCTGTCACGCCGCAAATGGCGGTCATTAAACTCCACAAAACAATTCCCCACAAGATGATGCTTTTGCGGCTGCGTCGGTCGGCCAAGCGGCCAATCGGAATGCCAAGAAATGTATAAAAAATGGCAAAACTGAACCCAATCAAAAGCCCTATCTGCGTATCGGTAACTCCAAAATCCCGTTTGAGGGGTTTGACCAGCAAAGTGAGCACCTGACGGTCAATAAACGAAGAAATATAGGCAAGCATAAGCACCGCTACGACGTACCATGCATAGCGGAGAGAGGGAGTTTGGGCAGTCATGAAGCAAAGGGTTTAAGGTGTATAGTCAAAAGTAGGGGATATGTACTATTGAAATGTCTAATTTTATATAAAAATTCTACTATTTGTTTTCTAGGGGCTTAAAAAGCAAATTGCTTTGTAAGTTTTGCAACGGTGCTGATACTCACGAAATTGAAAAAGCAGGTCTTGCCCTTCCAAAAAAGTACCGCGTTTATCCAATCCACGTGTCTAAATTTGTAGGGGTTGAAATTGAGGCGGTAAGGGAGTATAGAAATTTTGGGCGATGATAATTAATTTATTGATAAATCAGGGCAATAATGTAATTTTGAGCGTTTTATGAGCGTTGATACATCATATTCCTGAACTCACAAACGATATAGCCATGTTAAAAAATAGACTTTACTTAAAAAACCTCCTGTTTTTCAGCGTCCTGGTTGCCATCGGTGGTTGTAGCCTGAGTTCAGAATCTCTGTCGCTCAAGGCGGCTTTTGGTCATTCTTCCGTCAAATCGTCGGCTACTAAATGTGAGGATGGAGAGCTGGTATGCTGCAAAAAAATCAACGAGCGCGGCAGCAGAACCCGTCCCGTTATTTAACCTTTGAATTTTAAATTACGACGGTTCAGCCTCTATTTTAGGGCTTTCGTTCGCCAGCAACCTCCGATTTGTTAATTATAGGTTTAAGTTTGTAATTAACTGAATGAATTTTTTGGCACTGCGATGAAAGTCACCCTCAACGATAAACGCTTGCTTTTCCTTGGCCCAATTGTTCTTTGGGCTGTTGCAACCGTTTTCTTTAATTTACCTACCCTCTGCAATGATACCTTCACGGCGGCCAAATTTCTCATTGCAGGATTGGCCTCGGTCTATTTTTCGTGGCTTGTGGGGCGTTGGATGATTATTGAGGTGCGTCGTCGTAATCCAGGCCTTGAAAATGTTCGCCAACGGCTCATTGCGTTGGGGTTGCTCAGTGTTCCAGTGGTGGTGGTGTTGGTGGCCCAACGGTTGATTCTCTTCGATTATTTTGTTTACAGCGATAAGCCCAAATTTGACTGGTTTTATCCCGAAACGCTCTTTATGCTTGGGCTGAATCTATTTTATCTGGCCATCATTTTTGCCGTTTACGAAAGTCGTTATTTTTTTCGGCAATGGTTAATCAGTAAACGCCAAACGGAAGAACTTAGCCGTGCCAACCTTGAAATGCAGCTGGATTCGTTGAAAAACCAAGTACAACCGCATTTTTTATTCAATAGCCTCAACACGCTTCAGGCATTGGTAAAATCCAACGAAAACAAAACGGCTGTGCGGTTTATTGGGGATTTGTCGCAGGTGTATCGGTATCTCTTGCAAAGCAATGAGCAACAGCTGATTTCTCTCGAAAAAGAACTGGAATTTACCCACGCCTATTTTGGGCTGCTGAAAACCCGGTTTGAAGACGGCATTGCCTTGGAAGTAAACGTTGACCCCGCGTACCGCCACGCCCAAATTCCGCCTTTGACGCTTCAATTGTTGGTCGAAAATGCCGTTAAACACAATATGGTTTCCATTGCCAAACCATTGCATATCAAGATTTTTACCAATAATTCGGGAGAGCTTATTGTGCAAAATAACCTTCAGTGTAAGCCCAATAACGGGATGCCTTCGAGCAAAAAAGGACTGATGAATATTGCTTCAAAATACGCCTTGCTCCGACAGCCACACGTGCAGATTTATGAAAAAGAAGAGGTTTTTGAGGTGAGAGTGCCGCTTATCGGCGAATTGAGCGCCACCGAAAAAACGGTTAAAGCATAGGATAGCCCTTCGGAAACGGAAAAGTAACAATCAAGGATTGATTTAAGACAATAGATGATGAAAGTAGTCATTATTGAAGATGAAGCGCTGGCTGCTCGGCAATTGAAAGCGATGGTGCAGGAGTGCGATGAAAACATTGAGGTAATCACGATGCTCGACAGCGTAGAGTCGTCGATTCAGTGGCTGCGAGACAACGAGCGCCCTGATTTGTTGTTGATGGACATTGAATTGTGCGACGGGCAAAGTTTTGAAATATTCAGTCAAGTGGAAGTGAAAAGCCCCGTTATCTTCACGACTGCCTATAACGAATACGCCATTCAGGCTTTCAAGGTCAATAGCATAGATTATCTGCTTAAACCCATTGATGAAGAAGCCCTAAAACGAAGCCTTTATAAATTTCAGGAACTGAAAAAATTGTACGGAACAACGGCCGAAAACCACTTGGACGTCAATGAACTGGTACATCTTATCAAACAAACAAAAGTATCGCCTTCGGACTACCGGGAGCGTTTTTTGTTGAAACAGGGCTCAAGGCTGGTGCCTGTTTCAGTCGATGACATTGCGTATTTTTACAGTCAGGAGCGATTGAGTTTTGTAAAGACCTGGGACGAACGTTCGTACGTGGTGGATTATACCCTTGACGAACTTGAATGCATTTTGAATCCGAAGCAGTTTTTTCGGGCCAATCGGCAGATTATTCTTTGCCCGAAATCCGTGGATAAAATCCATTTGCACTTCAACAGTCGGCTCAAATTGGATTTACGGCCGTGTACCGAAGAAGAGGTGTTTATCAGCCGAGATAAAGCGGGAGAATTTCGAAATTGGATGGGGGAATAAGGCTTTTGGATTGTCATTGGTTTTTAGTACTTTTAATAGCCCATTCAGCACGTTTTGGCGTAGAGAATAAGCACTATTTTTGTCTTTTTAGAAAGAAAGAATGGTTTGATTTTCTGTGCCGCCTGTGTTCCTCCTCAATAAACCTATTAACCTTAATTCGGATTCGTTATGGCAAGCCCGCTTTCGCCCGCTATTGAAAAGTCATCTGACTATCAGCGCGTTTCGTCGACTGATTTTCTTTTAGGCATTCCTCCGTATTTATATGCGGTTGTATTTTCATCTTTTTGCGTTATTGTAGGTCTTATTTGGGACATTTGTTGGCACCTCAGCATTGGTCGCGATGGCCTTTTTTCACCGCCTCACGTCATTATATACGTGGGAGCGATTGTTTCTGGGCTTTTTTCGGGCTATCAAGTGCTGTATACTACGTTCAAAGGTTCGGTAGTGGAGAAAGCGCAAAGTGTAAAGGTTTGGGGCTTTTTCTATAGTTCGTTAGGGGCCTTATTCTGCATTTGGGGCGCGTTGATGATGCTCACATCGGCTCCGTTTGATGATTGGTGGCATGGCACGTACGGACTCGATGTGCAGATACTTTCTCCGCCGCATACCGTTTTGGCGTTGGGAATCATCGGTGTGCAGTTTGGAGCAATTGTGAGTGTTTTGGCCGTAAAAAATCAAATGACGGGCGCTCAGCCTACAAATACAGACTTTACCAAACGACGTTTCCGTCGACTCAATATGCTTTTTGCGTTGTCGGCGGGTTTTTTGGTTACGATGTGGTTTACCCTTCTTTCTGAAGAAATAGGAAAATGGGAAATGCACAATTCGAGTTTTTATAAAGTATCGGCCATGGCGTTTCCGTTGGTGCTGTTGGCTTTTGGAAGAGGGGCGGGTGGACGCTGGACCATCACTTCGGTTACGGGCGTTTATACAGCCGTGATGTGCCTTACGCTATGGATTATTCCTTTGTTTCCTGCTGAACCTAAGTTGGGGCCCATCTGGAATCACATTGACCATTATCAAGGGTTTGCTTTTCCTTTGTTATTGATTGTGCCCGCTTTGGCGATGGACTGGATTCTGAACCGTTATACTTACATCAACGATTGGGTGATGGCGGCCATCATGAGCGTGGTTTTTGTGGTAATTACGCTCATTGTGCAATGGCCCTTTGGGTCGTTTTTGCAGGAGTCGCCTTATGCTCGCAACTGGTTTTTTGGTAGTCATTATTATTATTTCGGCAATGATCCCGATTGGGAATACCGCTACAAATATGCGCCTTGGGTGTTACAGAATGCCACTGATTTCAGCATTGGAATCGCTTATGCGCTTGGGTTTGGCTACATTTCTTCCCGAATAGGATTGGCATGGGGTAAGTGGATGCGAAAAATTCAACGATGAAACGCGCAAAACCACCTTGCCAATGAACTATCAATGCATCTAAAGAGGGCGAGATAATTCTTGCGTCCCCTTTTTTTTATTCCTAAAATTCCTGAACATGCGTCTTCTGAAAGCCTTTTCCTTTTTCGTTGTTTTTTCTTTTTGTCTTTTATATTCGATTGCTTCCATGGCGCACGTGGGCAGTGCTGGCGTGCTGTTTCAGGGGCAGGCGGGTGCTTATCGCGTGTTGGTCAGTTTGCAACCACCCGATGTCATTCCGGGTACGGCGCAGGTGACGGTCTATGTGGAAAGCGGAAACGTAACCGGTGTACTGGCGCGGCCCATTTATTTTCGTACGGGTGACAAAGGTGCTCCGTCTTCTGATGTTATCAGCCCCGTGCCAAATCAAGCGGGACAGTTTCAGGGAATCGTGTGGCTCATGGCGGGTGGTGCCTCCAGTGTGCAGATTACGCTGGATGGCGACGATGGCAAAAAAGAATTGATTGTTCCGATTGTGGCGGTTTCGACGGCCCAACGTGACATGCCCGCAGGTTTGGGCGTACTGCTGAGTATTTTGGGGTTGTTATTGGTCGTGATTTTAATTACCGCCATCGGCGCCAGTGCCAGCGACGGTTTGCTCAGAAAAGGAGCCAGTCTTACCCCAAAACAGCGTCGTTCGCGCTGGGTTTCGATGGGGGTGGCGGCAGTGGCCTGTACTGGGATACTCTACATCGGGAGTAGTTGGTGGAATAGCTGGGCGGATGATTATAAAAGGTACATGTATAAGCCTATTTTGGGAAGTGCCAAGATTATTAACCAAAACAATGAGCGCGTTTTTCAACTGACAGTAGATACCAATTCTATCAATAAAAGCTCACAACGCCGTACGGTGATGAGCTTTCTCATCCCTGACCACGGCAAATTGATGCACTTGTTTTTGGTACGCCAAAATACGCTGGATGCCTTTGCGCATCTTCACCCTGAGCGTCGTGATACGACCACCTTTGAGGCGTATTTACCCAAATTGCCCGCTGGAAGGTACTTGGTTTATGCCGACGTAGTGCAGCGCTCAGGCTTTGCCGAAACCATTACGGATACCATTGATATTCCCGAAATATACGGTAATGCAGCATTGAAAACCGACCCCGAAGATACATACGTGGTGACCGACCCGCTCAACAATCCCAAGCAAATCCCCGTTGATGAAAATGTGGTTATTTGCGGAAAGCCGGGCACCAAAACCAAACTGAAAGATGGCACCTCCATCGTGTGGGAAGGCAAACCAGAAGTTTCGTTTGAGGCAGGGAAACCTTATCAACTGGCTTTTGAAGTCTTCGGTCCCGACGGAAAACCTGCGGTATTGGAGCCGTATCTGGGCATGAATGGCCACGCTGCCATTGTGCGCTCCGATGGCTCGGTCTACATTCACTTACATCCTGTAGGCACGTATTCGATGGCGGCGCAGCAAATCATGCAAAACCGTATTGCCGATACCACCAAAATTTTTCGGTATTCCAGCGATGCCAAAGCCTTTCGGGATAGCATTGACCGCTACATTGCAGGCCTGAAACTGCTGGCCCCTGCTGAGCGTGACAGGCTGTTGATGGCAAGCATGAGCGGCATGAGCGCGCACGATATGGAAGGTATGAAACATGAAAACCGAATTGTGTTTCCGTACGCATTCCCGAAAGCAGGGCAGTACCGGATTTTTCTGCAAATCAAACGAAATGGTCAGGTGTTGACGGGGATTTTTGATGCTAACGTAAAAGAGGCTTCAATGTGATTTTGGGGGCGACGCGGAACTAAGCCCTTTTAAATTTGATTCATTGAGTAGTGAAAATGGGATGTAATTCATACGAAGATGAAAATCGAACAAATTTATACCGGTTGTCTGGCGCAGGGAGCGTATTATATTGAAAGTGAAGGCGAAGTGGCGGTCATTGACCCACTCCGCGAAGTAACGCCCTACATCGAACGTGCCGCCCGCGACGGAGCCAAAATTAAGTATGTTTTTGAAACCCACTTTCACGCTGATTTTGTGTCGGGCCACTTGGATTTATCCAAAAAAACGGGTGCTCCGATTGTCTATGGGCCCAATGCCAAAACGGGTTTTGAGGCGCACATTGCCACGGACGGAGAACTTTTTTCGGTAGGAAAAATCACCTTGAAAGCCATTCATACGCCGGGGCATACCTTGGAGTCAACCTGCTACTTATTGTTGGATGAAAATGGGCAAGAAAAAGCGCTTTTTAGCGGCGATACCCTCTTTATTGGCGATGTGGGGAGGCCTGATTTGGCCCAAAAATCAGACCTGACCATGGACGACTTGGCGGGTTTTTTGTATGATTCTCTCCGTAACAAAATCATGACTTTGCCCAACGAAGTCATCGTTTACCCCGCCCACGGAGCTGGCTCTGCCTGCGGCAAAAATATGAGCAAAGAAACCACTGACACGCTCGGTAACCAGAAAATGTTCAATTATGCCCTCCGTGCCGATATGACTAAAGCGGAGTTTATCAAGGAAGTAACCGCTGGATTGGCGAAGCCGCCGCAGTACTTCCCTCAGAATGTTCAGATGAACAAAGAAGGCTACGAAAGCATAGATACCGTGATGAAACGCGCGGCGCACGCCTTGTCGCCGTCGGCTTTTGAGGCCGCCGCCAACGAAACGGGCGCTGTGGTATTGGACACCCGCGGCGCACAGCTTTTCAGCAAAGGCTTTATTCCTAATTCTATCAACATCGGTCTGGGCGGCCAATTTGCCCCGTGGGTAGGCGCGTTGATTCCCGACGTAAAGCAAGAATTATTGTTGGTCACCGAGAAAGGAAAAGCGCAGGAATCCATTCTGCGTTTGGCGCGGGTGGGCTACGATAATGTGATTGGCTACTTAGACGGCGGCTTTGACGCTTGGCGCGAAAGCGGAAATGAAGTGGATGAAATCAGCTCAATTTCGGCCGATGAATTGGCCAGTCGCCTTGAAAAAGACAAAAATTTGCCCATCATCGACGTTCGTAAACCCGGTGAGTTTTCGGCCGAGCACGTAGATGGCGCTAAAAATTTTCCGTTGGATAATATCAACGATTTGATGGCCGAGTTTCCCAAAAAAGAAACGATGTATATCCACTGCGCAGGGGGCTATCGCTCCATGATGGCCGCTTCGATTCTCAAATCCCGGGGCTACGACAATCTTGTAGACATTGACGGCGGCTTTGCCGCCATTCAAAAGTCGGGCCGTATCACCACCACCGATTTTGTGTGCCCTTCGACGTTGAAAAAATCAGGGGATGACTAAAAACAATACTGAGATACACGTAAATGGAAGGTCTACCCAAAGAACAAAAGTGGAACTTTGAAGCAGCAATGTTTTTCGGGATTTGGGGGTATGTGTTAATAGCACTACCTTTTCTTTTTATGAGTATAATAAAATCTCGTGAGAAGAAAGAAATCTTTCATAATCAGACTTTTGAAATAGCAACGATTGATGGTGTTGAAGAAAAATATCACACCAAAACGGGGACGCTGTATTTGAGGTTTCATTACCACTATCAACATAAAAATAGGCTATTCAGAGAAGATATTGATTACAAATACAAGCGTTATTTTGTAGAATTTACTGGGCATAAAAGGGAACTGATAAAGCATAAAAAATTTCCTGTCATCCTTTCTTCAAAAGACCCGTCAAAACACCGTGTATTGATTTTCTGGTCTGATTTTTCCAAATATCATCTCCCTTTTCCAGATTCATTGAAGTGGAGCGAAAAGTTGTTTTATAACAAGTGAAGCGCGTTTCCTATGGCTTAAACAATAATTACTTCAGCGTAAATACGCCTTTTATTTTACGGGATTCATTTGTCTTGGTACTATCGGCTGGTAAATCAATGGTGATAATCCATGAATAGTCGGTGGTTTTTTTTCCTGTAATACTGCCCGAACGAATAGGATAAGCATATGGGCCAAAGAAACTGCTCGTTACTCCGCTTATAGCGTGAATATTTTCCAAATCCTGCGCAGAAGAATAGCTGAATTCAGAAAGTAAAGGGTCCACTTCGAAAGCAATGAAAGGGTGTCCGCAATCATTGCATTGGCTCAAATCCATGAACTGATTTGTATAAACTGCTACGTGTTTATTGGCGCTTTCTTGGAAGCTGAACTGACTCAAGCGGGAATTGCTATAAGTAACTAATTTGATGGAGCGTTTATTCAACATTTCATACGTTTCTTTGGGCCAAATATCCTTCTTTTTGCAGCCTGCCACAATCAAAGTGGCCAATAGGACGAAAAAAGACAATTTTATGACTTTGCTGTTTGCAAAATTGTTCATGGCTACGCTGTTTTATTCAATCAAAAATAGAAAATAATCTCAAAATATCTACCCGGAAATTTGCTTTGAATTTTTTATATTCTACATTTGTAGAACAAAGTATCAAATTGTAGAGCATATGCAACTTTCTAAATCTGAAGAACAATTAATGGAGGTAATCTGGCAGCAGGGAACGGTCTTTATGAAAGACCTAATTGATGCCTCGCCCGACCCTAAACCCGCCTCCACTACCGTGGCTACGTTGCTCAAACGGATGCAGGAAAAAGGTTTTGTTGGGTATACTCTTTTCGGAAATTCGCGGCAGTATTATGCCTTGGTTTCCAAAGAGGATTATTTTTCTAAACACGTTCGCGGCATCATTAAAAATTTCTTCGGGAATTCGGTAGCGCAATTTGCCTCCTTTTTTACAAATACCTCCGACCTCACCAAAGAGGAATTGGAGGACTTGAAACGAGTGATTGACGAACAACTTAAACATAAAAAGCCATGAGCATTTATCTCTTCAAATTTGCCGTCTGCTCGGCATTGTTACTGATTCTGTATCATTTGGTATTGGAAAAAGAAAAAATGCCTGTTTTTAATCGCTTCTACCTGTTATTCAGCCTGTTGTTTTCGGGGTTTATTCCCCTTGTTTCGTACGAATTGCCCGTTGAAACGCTCCCGTCCGTTGTTGAAAAAACGCCAACACTATCGACCGTCATTCAATCCGGGCCACTTACTCCCAATGACCCCGTTTCAATTTCAGCGGTTACAGATACGCTGCCTTTGACGACGTATCTGTGGGGACTTTATGGGGTAATTACCCTTGCCTTTCTGCTTCGTTTTACTAAAAATCTGTATTCTTTTTGGCAAATGATTTTCACCCATCCGACCGTGAAAATGGGTGAAATGAACTTGGTATTGATACCGCAGAATAATACCCCTTACAGTTTCGGTAAGTATGTTTTTGTCAATCGCCGGGCATTTGAAAACGACGAAATAGAAGCCGAAATCCTACAGCATGAACAGGCGCATATCCGTCAGCGTCATACGTTGGATGTCATATTTATAGAAATCTTTCTGGCGTTTTGCTGGTGGAATCCCGCCGTGTGGCTGTATCGTCGGGCGATTAGGCTTAATCACGAATTTTTGGCGGATGATTGGGTGATTAAAACGCACCGAAATCCACCTGCGTATCAGTATTTATTACTTCATAAAATAAGCCTACACAGCGGCGTGACACTGGCGAGCTCTTTCAATTATCTCCTCACCAAAAAACGGTTTAAAATGATGAACAAATTCACTTCAACGAAGCGTGCATACTTGCTTCAAACGACAGCTTTATGCGTTTTTTCAGCGTTGGTCTTTATTTTTAGCGACATCAGCTTTGCACAAACACCGCCCTCTGTTACTCCAAAACCCGCTCAGGAAGCTGAATCCAATAAAGACGGAGTTTCGCAGGCATTGGTGGAGGAATATCAGCAAATTGTTGAAAAATATTTAACAAGAGGGGGGAAAGATGGGAAAGAGATTTATCGTTTAGATAGGCCGTCTGAGCCGGACCGAGCACGTTTGGAGGTAATTTTTAGGGCGATGAGTAAAGAACAGCAGTTAAAACAGAACTGGGCAATGAATCCGCCTTTAAGCCCTTTACCTCGCATTACTCCTACCGAAAGAGAATTTGAAGCTTACAAAGATGCAAAGGTTTATGGGGTATGGATTGACGAAAAAAAAGTCTCTAATACCGCATTGAATAAATACAAAGCGTCAGATTTTTCTCAGGTATTTCTAAGTAAATTGTACAAAAATGCCCAAGCGACCATTGGTTTTAAGTACAAATTTCAACTTGATTTAATGACGAACGATTACTACGAAAAGTATCGTGATAAACGGTTGGCAGATAAAAGATATTGGTTAGGTTCTAATAGGGAGAAATTCCGCCATGAGAATCAAAAAAAGTAGATACGCTATCAAACAAGCAGCCCGAAAATGATGATTTACCATAGCGTCGGCAAGGTTCAAAACCTTGCCGACGTTGATGTTTACAACACGACGTTGACAATTCGTTTTGGCACAACCACCACTTTTTTAGGGGCTTTGCCTTCGAGCCATTTCTGAATGATTTTGTAACGTCGGCAAGGTTCAAAACCTTGCCGACGTTGATGTTTACAACACGACGTTGACAATTCGTTTTGGCACTACTACCACTTTTTTAGGGGCTTTGCCTTCGAGCCATTTCTGTACCGTTTCGTTGGCCAATACGCCCTGCTCAATATCTTCTTTGGACATATCTACGGGGAACGGAATGTTGGCGCGCACTTTGCCATTGATTTGAATCGGATATTCAAATGCGCTTTCTTCCAAGTATTTAGGATTGAAAACAGGGAATGACGCCGCCGAAATAGTACCCGCTTCATTGCCCAATGCCACCCACAATTCTTCGGTAATATGCGGGGCATACGGCGCCAACAAAATAAGCATATCTTGTAAAATCGCTTTTTTGTGGCATTTCAAATCGCTCAAATCATTGACTGCAATCATAAACGTAGACACGACGGTATTGAACGAAAGCCGCTCGATGTCTTCTTCCACGCGTTTGATGGTGCGGTGCAATACCTTCAACTCCTCGGCGGTCGGCTCGGCATCGGTCCATTTTTGTTTGCCGCTCTGGTCTTCAAAAAACAACCGCCAGAATTTACGCAGGAAGTTGAACGTACCGCTGATGCCGTTCATGTTCCAGGGTTTGGCATCGGTCAACGGCCCTAAAAACATTTCGTACATACGCAGCGTATCAGCCCCGTATTTCTCAATGATATCATCAGGATTGACGACGTTTAGTTTTGACTTTGACATTTTTTCAACTTCTGAATATGTCAAAAACTTTGCTGGCTCTAAAATAGAATTACTAAATTTGGGTTGCCCCCCTCCAGCATACCACCATCCATTTTTAACTACAAAAATTGATGATTTAAAACGAAATGGATTTTTACTGATTAAACTTTCTACGTTTACTGTATTATTCGTAATATGGTTAATAGGTAAACGCTGTACATAAAACTCAAATGATGGATATTTACTCTTTAATTCCTCAATCATATCACCACTAAAAAATAATTCTTCAATTTCATCTGCAGAAATTATGCCTTCATTTCCATGCAAGGTTGGTATTACAAGTTCTTTACCTTCAATTTGTTCTTTATATATAAAACTTTCCCTTTTTAGGCAATAAGCAAATTCAGTAACCCCCTGAATCATGCCCTGATTCAATAGCTTAGCCGCAAACTCTTCGTGCGGTACGAGGCCCAGGTCTTTCAGGAATTTATTCCAAAAACGGCTGTATAGCAAGTGTCCCGTGGCGTGCTCGGAGCCGCCCAAATAAAAGTCAACGCGCTGCCAATAATCGATGGCCTCTTTGGAGGCAAAAGCGTCGTTGTTTTGCGGGTCCATGTAGCGGTACCAATACCACGAGGAGCCAGCCCAGCCAGGCATGGTGCTCAATTCGTATTCGTATTCATTTTTATATTTCCAGCCTTCGGCGCGGCCCAGTGGCGGCTCGCCCGTTTCGGTGGGGAGATATTTATCGATTTTGGGCAATTCTAAAGGCAATTCACTTTCATCAATCAGATAAGGAACATCATCTTTAAAATAAACGGGCACCGGCTCGCCCCAGTAGCGCTGACGGCTAAAAACGGCATTACGCAGGCGATATTGCACTTTTCCTTTGCCCAATTTGCGCTCTTCCAACCAGCCAATCAACGTATCGGTGGCCTTTTTGTAGGTCATACCGTTGATGATGCCCGAGTTGATGTAAGTCCCTTCTTTGGTGTTATCGGCTTGTTGATCAATGTCTTTCTGGCTGTCCAAAATCGGGACAATCGGCAAACCAAAGTTTGTGGCGAAGTTCCAGTCGCGCTGGTCGCCCGAAGGTACGCCCATAACGGCCCCCGTTCCGTAGCCTGCCAACACGTAATCGGCCAAGAAAATGGGTACTTTTTCTTCGCTCAACGGATTGATGCAATAGCTGCCCGTAAACACGCCCGTCACTTTCTTTTCGGCCATGCGGTCTACTTCGCTGCGGCTGGCGGCCCATTTGATGTAGGTTTCGACGGCCTCTTTTTGCTCAGGAGTGGTCAATTCCAACGCCCATTCGTGCTCGGGAGCCAGCACCATGAAGCTAACGCCGTAGATGGTGTCCACGCGGGTGGTAAACACCTCGATGTTAAGGGCATCGCTGTTTTCACTGGCTACTTTAAACTTCACACTTGCTCCTACGCTTTTTCCAATCCAGTTGCGTTGTTGCTCTTTCAAGGGTTCGGGCCAGTCGATGGTGTCTAAGCCGGTCAACAGGCGGTCGGCGTAGGCGGTGATGCGCATAGCCCACTGTTTCATCAATTTACGCTCCACCGGAAAGCCCCCGCGCTCCGAAACACCGTCTTTTACTTCGTCGTTGGACAATACCGTTCCTAAGCCCGGGCACCAGTTGACGTAAGATTCTTCGGGGAAGGTAAAGCGGTATTTCAACAGCAGGATTTGCTGCTCCTTTTCGCTCATGGCGTTCCAGTCTTCGGCGGTAAATTCAGGCGTTTCTTCGTCGCAAACGGCATTGACTGCGGCGGAGCCTCCTTTTTCAAACTGCGCAACCAAGTGATTGATGGGCAGGGCTTTGTCGGCGTCTTTGTCGTAATAATGGTTGAACAGTTGCATGAAAATCCACTGCGTCCATTTGTAATAATTGGGGTCAGACGTGCGGACTTCGCGGCTCCAGTCGTAGCTGAAACCGATGTTTTTCATTTGACTGATAAACGTACTGATGTTTTGCTCGGTCGTTATGGCAGGGTGCTGACCCGTTTGGATGGCATACTGCTCGGCAGGAAGCCCAAAGCTGTCGAAGCCCATCGGATGCAGCACGTTAAAGCCTTTGAGTCTTTTATAACGCGAAATAATGTCAGAAGCAATGTAGCCCAGCGGGTGCCCTACATGCAGTCCGGCTCCCGAAGGATAAGGAAACATGTCGAGGACGTAGTACTTGGGCTTATTGTGGTCAATATCAGTTTTGTAGGTTTGGTTGTTTTCCCAAAACTGCTGCCATTTTTTTTCAATTTCGCGGTGATTGTATTCCATAGTTAGTATTCAGTAGTGAGCAGTGAGTAGTGAGAATGGCTTAAATACTTAACTAATTCCCTCAAAATCACTGACAACAATAGACAATTGTGTTAATTAGGGTGCAAAATTACGGCTTTTCAATGACTTTTGGGTTTTGGGGCTGAAATTGTTATTTTTGAATAAAAAACGGTCAGAGATTATGGTCGCATTGGATGAATACGTACTCAGGCTTCCCGACGAAATTCGGTGGGATGATGCCGCGTTTTTGGCGTTTTGTCGCATGAACGACGAACTCAACATCGAACGAGATGCCGACGGGAATATTATTATTATGTCACCAACCAATACACTTTCAGGTTTTTACGAGAATAAGCTCTTGTTCATTCTCGAATTGTGGAACCACTCTTCCAATTTAGGCTATACGTTCAGTTCGTCGGCGGGGTTTACGTTTGCCGACGGTTCTATGCGAGCCCCTGATGCATCTTTTATTCTGAAAGCCCGTTTTGACGCGTTGCCCGAAAGTGAAAAAAATCAGTTTGCCCACATCGCCCCCGATTTTGTGGCCGAGCTTCGCTCCAAAACCGACAGTCTCCCGAAGCTCCAACTCAAAATGAATGCCTACATTCAAAATGGCGTACGATTGGGTTGGCTGATTGATTTGGCGGGCCAAGAAGTGTGGATATATCGCCAAAACGGAACGGTGGAGCGGGTACCGTTTTCAGCAGGGAAGGTGTCAGGCGAAGAGGTGCTGCCTGGTTTTGAATTGGAATTGAGTGTCTTTGCGTGATAGCGATGTTGGGGTATTCCAGCAACATTTCTTACGTAATTAAAACTCATGCTTCTACTTGTTTGGGCACACTTTCAATACCTGTAACTACGCCCTAATCACCGATTTTACCCTAGTTGTAAAGAGATTTTGCGGTAATTTTCCGTACTTCGCAGTTCTAACAAAGTTGTGAAATGATTATCGGTATTATTCCCGCTCGCTACGCTTCGACGCGTTTTCCGGGCAAACCCCTCATTGATATTCAGGGCAAAAGCATGATTCAGCGCGTGTATGAGCAGGCGTCGCAGGCCAAATGCCTGTCGGAAGTGATTGTCGCTACCGACGATGAGCGCATCCTCCAACACGTACAAGCGTTTGGTGGTAAGGCCGTTATGACTCACCCCGACCACCCAAGTGGCACCGACCGGTGTTGGGAGGCGTATCAGTTTACAGTTCACGGTTTACAGTTTAAAAATTCAGAAACAACCGTGAACTCCAAACCCGAAACCCATTACATCATCAACATTCAAGGCGATGAACCCTTCGTGGCACCTGAGCAGATTGATGAGTTGGGAGCGGTTTTGGACGGGAGTGTAGAGTTGGCTTCGCAGATGATTCCCGTGAGCGACCATGAGGTGCTTTTTGATGTGGGGGAGGCTAAAGTGATTGTGAATCAGAATTTTGAAGCCATATATTTCAGCCGTCAGGTATTGCCTTTTCTGAAAGGAGTTGACCCCAAAGAATGGCATCAGCACCACACTTATTATCGTCAGGTGGGAATGTATGCGTACCGGTCCGATATTTTGGAGAAAATTACCAAACTGCCCGTTTCTAGTTTAGAAAAAGCCGAATCGTTGGAGCAGTTGCGTTGGATTCAAAACGGTTTTAAAATCAAAATGGGGCTTACGTCCTACGAAAGTCATTGCATCGACACGCCCGAAGACATAGAAAAAGTGCTGCGATTGATGGCTCAATAGTAACATTCACCTACTAAAATCGGCGACCGAAAACCACAAATCAACAACCCATGACACCCCCACCCAATACCTCTACGTTTGGCCTTTCTCCTGGTACATTGGTGTATGTGGGGCCAGAAGTGGCAAAAGATACCACCCTTAAAATCGTTAAATACAACGAGCAATACCACGAGCAACACACCATCAAACAAATCAAAGATTGCCAGATTTCGGGCGATAAACCCTACATCAGCTGGCTAGATGTGGATGGGATTCACGAGTCGGGCGTCATTGAGGCCGTGGGGCAGTTGCACAATATTCATCCGCTTTTGTTGGAAGACATCATGAATACCCGGCAAAAGCCCAAGATTGAGTTTTTCAACGAAACCTACGTGTTTGTGTCCCTCAAAATGCTTTATTGGCGAGATGAGGCGGGAGAAATCGAAGCGGAGCACGTGAGTTTTTTGTTGGGTAGCAATTACCTGATTTCGTTTCAGGAAAAACGCACAGGCGATATTTTTGGCCCCGTTTTGGACAGAATCAAAGCATCGGTTGGAAAAACGCGCCGCAACGGGGCGGATTATCTGCTGTTTTCATTGATTGATTTGATTGTGGATAACTACCTCGAAATCCTTGAACGTATGAGCGAGGAGTTGGAAGAACTGGAAGGGCTGATTTTGGCTGGAAAACACAAGGATCCCATCAGCGAACTGTATAGCATGAAGCGCCAGCTTACCCTCATGCGCAAGTACGTATTGCCATTGCGTGATATGCTGAGCCAGGGCCTGCGCGAAAATTCCAAACTCATTGGCAAAAGTACGTTCCCGTATTTCCGCGATGTGCACGACCACGTCATTACTGCCATCGAAACCATTGACTCCAACCGTGAATTATTGACAGGGTTAATTGATATTCACTATTCCACGCTTAGCTCACGCATGAATACCGTCATGAAAACCCTCACTATTTATTCGGCGGTTTTTATGCCCCTCACGTTTATCGTTGGAATCTACGGCATGAACTTCGACAATATGCCAGAATTGCGTCAGCCAAACGGATATTTTTATACCCTTGGTGGCATGGCGGTGTTGGCAGGAGGATTGTTGATTTATTTTAGGCGGCGAGGTTGGATGTGACGGATTGATAGAATAAAAATATCTTGCGATTAAATGGTATATATTCCATAAAAACACGTTCCTACGCAAGAAATTGTGCAATTTTGGGATACATCATTTGTCGTATATGAAAGATATAAAATTAGTGGCTACCGACATGGACGGTACGTTGCTGAACTCTAAAGGAGAGTTAAACCCCGCCATCTACCCCATTTTAGCGACCCTTAAAGTCCACGGTATTCGTTTTGTAGCGGCCAGCGGACGCCAGTATTTCAATCTTCAAAAACAGTTTGAACCCGTTAAAGGTGATGTGATTTTCGTGGCCGAAAACGGTAGTTATGTCGTTTACCAAAATCAAGAACTGTATGTCCAACCGCTGCAAAGAGAAATTGTTGATTCGCTAATTCTGACTTCCCGACCCATCCCAAACGCATACCCTATTTTTTGCGGTAAGAAAAAAGCCTACGTCGAAAACACCGAGCCCGCCTTTTGGGCGCAATTGACCAAGTATTTTGAACGCTACGAGGTAGTGGAGAATTTGCTGGAAGTAGTGGATGATGAATGCCTGAAAGTGAGTATCTGTGATTTGGATGGCTCAGCGGCCAATAGTTATCCGCACTTTAAGGCGTGGGAAGATGAAATTAAAGTAAAGGTCTCGGCAGGAATTTGGCTTGATTTGTCGCATAACTTGGCCAATAAAGGCAAAGCGATGAACGTACTTCAGCAATTGCACGGTATCTCGGCGGCCGAAACCATGGTCTTTGGCGATTACCTCAATGACTTGGAAATGATGCAGCAGGCCTATTTTTCGTACGCTATGGACAATGCCCATCCCGACATCAAACAAGCGGCGCGTTTTAGGGCCGAATCAAACGATGAAAACGGCGTGGCTAAGGTATTGGAACAATTGATTGCGGAGCTTGCAATGGTGAAGAACTAGCTAGTGCCAGTTTTATTCTCCCAACTTCAAATAAAGCTCTTTGGCTTCGTTGAGCGATTGGAAGATTGCGGTGCGCTCGCTTGAAAGCGTCTGCATCAGCGTAGGTTTACGCCGAAAGAGCCGTATCGCTTGCCATACATGTCTCAGGCGAGTGGCCCGACCCCAGTACCACAAGACAAAAAAACCGCTAAGGGGCAGACAAATTGCCAAGCCTATCGTCAGCCAGGGTTGTTGGAAAATAGCCTGAAATGCCCCCAGTTGGAGTCCGTAAAAGAGGGGAAATGTGAAGATTCCAAGGGTCATCATGATTGGGGCGCGGTAGGAGATGTCTGAAGAAATCAAACGGGCAATTTTGGAAGGTAAAATGTACGGTAGATAATTGAAACACAGCCCGAATAGGTACACTGGAAGGCCTAAAATCAGTAAGATTGTGGTACTTCTCAGATTGCGGCTGAGGTGTTGGGTTTGGGTGAAAATTTCATCTGAAAGACGGAGTTTGTGTAGCGTATCCAAATAGTTGGACATTTTGACTTGCATAGACCGAAACAGGGCCGGGCGGTGGTGCTCAAAATACCTAACAGCCGTCACAATTTGCTTAATGAGGCCAAACTCGTCCTTTTGGGCTTTACTGTCCAAAACCAATTCTTCAAAGAGTTGATTCTTATATAAAATTTCGACTTGCTTTACCAGTGTATCTTCTTCTTCGTCTTCGGTAATGATGACCGTTTCGGCCATGCGCTGTTGAATTAAGTCCGTTAGTTCTTCAACGGTTTCAAAGGACTCTGGATTGTATTTTTCTTTGAAATCAGCGAGGGCTATCGGGTGGCCAACGTTGATAAATACGTCGCTTCTAAAGCGCGTTGGGTCGGAGTAGTTAAGGCCAATCGGTAAAATTTGAAGACCCAGTTGGAAGTTATTATCGTATTCAGTACCCAAGGAAATGCGGGCGGTGCCCGTTTTGAGCTCGCGCAAACGACGCTCAATTTCGCTCGTTCCTTCGGGAAAGATAAGAACCGTTCCCTTGGCTTTTAAGTAATCATAACACCTCTGAAATGTCATTTTATTGAGTTCGGCGGGGGAGAGTAGCACGTCAGAGGTGTCTTTTTTTCGGTACACGGGAATGACGTGAAAATACTTGAAAATGGGTCGGGTCAATCGGTTGAAAATACTGCCGTTGGCAATAAAAGCGACCCGTCGGGGTATCAAAGTAGCCACAATGAGCGGGTCCATAAAAGTATTGGGGTGGTTGACCGCCAGAATCAAAGGGCCTTTGGCTTTCCGCAGTTTTTCGAGTCCGTGAACCTGAAACCGCCGAAAAAAGAGGCGAAGCGTAACCGTAAAAATAAACTTTAGCAAGGAGTAAAAGAGCATGATAATCCTCAGGGTCAGATTTGGCTCAAATTAGGAAATTTCGTTTAACTTTGTAAAAACTGATTATTTTATGGTTGCATTACTTTCGCCCGAAACCACGTACAGCATCGAAGAATACTTCGAACTGGAGGCGCAATCATTGGAAAAATTGGAATATTTTGACGGAAAAATCACTAAAATGCCTGGCGCTTCTTACGTTCATAACCGCATCGCTACCAATGTCTTAACGGCCTTGAATGTAGCTTTAATGAATACATATTTTGAAGTTAGCAACAGTGATACCAAAATCCATATTCCAACCATTGAGAGCTTTGTGTATCCAGATGCCGTGGTGATTTGTGAAAAACCGTTGTTTTATCAAAATCGAGTAGATACCATCCTGAACCCATTGTTGATTGTGGAGGTGCTGTTGCCCTCTACGGAAGAGTATGACAGGGGCGAAAAATTCTATTTATACCGTTCGCTACCCTCATTTAAAGAATACGTGGTAGTTCATCAAAAACACGCACTGGTTTCTGCTTACTTCCGATTAAATGAAAAAGATTGGCGCACCGATGACGTGTTTAGTCTTTCAGAAACAATTCATTTACAATCAATTAATGTAACGCTGAAGCTCTCAGATATTTATCGGGGAATTGATTTATCGGCCCGATAAAGATTAATCGATAGCCCCCTTTTTTCTAAATTAACTCCGTATTCCATCCCAAAGTACACTAAATGTCAATTCCCATTCGGCGGTAGTAAGGGGCTTTTGGGTATAAACAGACACTTTTGCCAGTTCATTCAGCATTCCGTACACCAAAGTAACGAGCAGCTCAGGGTCGGCTTCTTTGATGAGACTTTGGCGTTGGCCTTCCACCATCAATTGGTAGAGCGGTTGCTTGGTGATTTCTTTTTCTACTCGGGTGGAATCCTCTTTATGAAAGTACGGTGAACGAAAATATTGTTCCAAAAACGCGCCGTATTCGGGGTTGTTTATGTTGTCTTCTAGGTAGTTACGGGTTATTTTTTTGATTTTAATTTTGAGCGGGTCGGTCTCTAAAATTTGCGGTGCTAAATCATTGATACTGACGTGCATCAGGTAATGGTATAGCTCAAAAATGAGTTGATTTTTATCTTCAAAATAAATATAGACGGTTCCTGTGGCTACGCCTGCCTCTTTGGCTAAATCCGACATTTTGAGTCCCGCCAATCCCACCCGAGCCACCATTTTGAGGGCAGTTTTGAGAATGAGCTGTACTTTAGTTTCATCTTTTGTTCTCATGATTTGGGGCGTTGTACGGAGTTATTTACTTCAATTTAGGGTTGCAAAAAACTAAACGTACGATTTTGGTAGTGGGGACGGGTCAGTAGTTTTTCTATGCTTGAAAAAGACTGATAAGGCCCTACTGCAATCAGGGCATTAACTAGCCAAATTGGGAGTTCTCCGCCTGGGTCAACGGCAAAAGTATAGTCTACCCGTAACCGTTTACTGTCAATTTCCTGAACTGTCCAAAGCGAATGCCAATGCGGGATTCTAACCACTCCCTTTTTTTGGGGAGTCAACTCTGGGGCATTATTGCCACGGATACGGAGTGTTCGGGTAGGGTGGTCCATATCAAACTCCATACGGATAACCAGACCGCGATTTGACACAGGCCATGTCATTTCGGTCTCGCTATAGTAATAAAACTCCCGGTCGCTGACACGTTTTACCACATAAGCCTCCGCCACCCGATACACGGCGTCTTTGTAGTGGTCGATGTCTGATACAAAAGCCACGAGTTGCGATAGGGTAGCGTTGAGTTCACAGGTTACTTTTACTTCTTTGAGCTTACTCCCAACGAGGTGGCGTGAGTACACCCGGATTCCGTTTTTGTCTTTTTCCAACTTCCATTCATTTTGCTTTTGACTTATGGAAGTAAATGGCAATAGAAGGAGAAAAAAGTAGAAATAATGAGTTATGTTCCAATTTACAAGCATACACAATCGGCAATAAAGCGGCCGTGGCCGTAGGTAGTTTAAGTTACTAATGTTCGGATTTTCTTATTACTTGTCAGGACTTTTTGTCAATTCATAGACCTTTTCGATGTCTAAATCCTTCATTTTAACCACGTCCTGAAACGTGTACGCTACTGGAATATCGGGCATTACACCGCGCCCTTTGTCGTAGCCCGGAAGGTTTAACACAATTTTATACATCGGGATTCGGACCTTTGCTTTTGTGTTTGGCAGGGTAAGGTAAGGGGAAATGAAGGCGTTGCAACCGTACTGCCCACCGCCGGTTTCGCGGCCAATAACGACCGCCCTTGGGTTATATTCCTGAATGATAGAAGGGAAAATCGCCGCCGCCGAAAACGACCCGCCGTTGGTCAGTAAGTAAACTTTGCCTTTAAAACCGTATTTTTTGTTGGGGCGTATTTTTTTTGCGGTCGACCGGTTGCGAATGCGGTCGGAAGAGATTTTTTTAGACCAAAAATTACGCGCTGCAAAGCGCAGTAGTTTGCTGCCGTAATAGCGGTTGAAAGAGGGGCGCCCCCGCACGGCGTCGATGGTATCATAAACCACGAAGGTCGAGTCCAACAGGTACGACATGAGGTTGACACTTGCATCGGAGCGGCCGCCGCCGTTGGCGCGTAGGTCAATGACCAAATGTTGAATGTTTTTTTGCTTAAGGGTTCGAAAAGATTTTCGGTAGAACTTGCGATGACCGCCGTCGCGGAAAGTGTTGATGTCCAGAATTGCCACGCTGCTGTCGCGTGTCGATATGTTCAAGGTGCGGCGCTTATCGACTTTGGGTGCTTTGGGGCGAGGAATGGGCGTCGTGGTCGGAACGGTGTTGGGTTTGGGTGCCCCGACGGGCTTAGGAGCGTTCTTTTTGGCGGGTTTGGGAGGAGCCGTAAACGAAATTTTTAGGTTACGTGATTTTCCCAAACTGTCTTTTACCGTCACGGTAAATGTGCTGTCGTTGCCGTACAAATAGCGGTAAAATGACCCAAAATTGGTGTTGGCTACGGAAATTTTAAAGGTTTGGTTATAGCCATCCGACGGAATCAAATCCCACATTTCTTTCATTATTTTTTCGATGGGTCGGCCATCCATGCGGGTGATTTCGCCGCCCACGGCAAGGGTAGAATCTTTGGTGCGGTTTTGTGTGATACGGAGTTGATTATCAGCCCAAAAAACCGAAAGTGGAAATTCTTTGGGTTTGTTTTTTTTGATATATTTTGTGTATTGTTTTGATGGATAAATGTCGGTATGGCCGCAGCGGATGTACGAAAAAACGGGATTGACCGTACGCCTAAATTCGCGCTCGGTCATGGGGTGGGTCAGTTGCTGAGCGGTTTTGTTAAAAATCCACTGAATGGTATCGGGCGAAGAATACCGATAAATTCCTGGATGAGACTCCAGCAACGCTCGTTGCATGAGGTTGAAATCATCCTGAATTTGTTGCACCGAATACGTTTGTTTGGGGTTAAACGTGGAGCTACAGGCGGTAAAAAGGTAAAGACAGATACAACTTGCGAAAATAGAAAATTTCATCGGGTGGTGCATTTCGTTTTGCGTTGCCAGAAAAATGATTCTTGACAGCGTAAAACCTTAATTTTTACAAAAAAATACATAAATTGCCTTAAAACAAAAACCAGCCACAAGGTGTTTTTTGGTTAATTCACTATCGAAACGATTCAATTAACTTAATCAATACATTTACGATTATGGCACGCCCGAATCTTGACCTTATTGCGGCGCTTCGTCGTACGGCCCGAAAAATCGAAAAAGGTTCACCTTATCAATGGGGCCACATGGGAAGCTGCAATTGCGGAAACTTAGCGCAGGAACTTACCCGCCTGACCAAAGCCGAAATTCATGCCCATGCCCTTGCCAACGGGCGCGGAGATTGGAATGAGCAGCTCAATGACTATTGCCCAACGAGTGGTTTGCCCATGGATTTGCTCATCGGCGAAATGATGGAGGCGGGCCTCGACCCCGACGATTTGAAGCAATTAGAACGGCTGTCGGATGTACGCATTTTGCAACGCCTGCCCCCCGAGAAACGCTACTTGCGCCATAATTTTCGGGATGATGTGGTGCTCTACATCAGCGAATGGGCCAATATGCTCGAAGAACAATTGTTGGCTCCGATTAAGCTCCCTCACTTTGAATGGAGCGAGCAAACTGTACTTGCTTAGTAATTTGGCGTTTTTATTGCTCAGTATAAAATGGTATCAATCAGGCGCTTATGTGATGTAAGCGCCTTTTTTTTGTAAATAAAATTGAGGCCGGCATAACTTTTTAGTCTGTTATTGAACCCGCACCAGTAATAACTAAAATCTGATTATGACGCGAAAATGGACGATATGGATGCTCATTATTGGCGGTGTGGCCTTGCTCACGGTGGCGATGGTTTTAGTGGCCGAACGCTATTACTTACGGCCTTTATTGGTCAAAACACTCAAAAAGTCAGTTTCTGAAACATCGGATGGAATGTACCGAATTGAGTTTGAGAAACTGCTCTACAAACCATTTTCGGGCAAAGCTGAACTAACGCGCATAAAACTGATTCCTGATACGCTTTTGTATCGAAAGCGGATTGAGAACAGCAACACATCCAATTTTATCTACGCTACCGACATTGAAGAAATCCTGCTCACCAATATTGGCTTGTTTAAACTGGTTTTGGAACGAAAACTGGAAATTGACCTCATCAGAATCAACCGACCTACGGTCGAAATTACGCAGCGGAAGCAGAGCAAAGCACCTTCAAATACAGAATCGTCGCCTTATAAAGTTATTTCAAAATTTGTAAAATCTTTCCGGGTCAAAAAAGTGGAGTTCAATCAGATGAAGTTTGCTTTTGCGGATAAAACCAAACAAAAACCCGAACGGATTGTATTGGACAAACTGGACATAGACATCACAGACTTTTTGATTGATTCGCTTTCTTATCTCGATACCACCCGTTTTTATTATTCCAAAAATACGTCCTTCAAATTATCAAACCTTTACTTTCCTTCCATCGGTTCATTGCACGATTTTAGGCTAGATACGATATCTTTTTCGTCCGAAAAAAGAGAAATTCAAGTCAAAGGAATTCATTATATGCCCAAATTCGAGGGGCGTCAGTACACCACCCGGGCCAACGGCAATGACCGTATTGCGTTTGTTTTTGAAGATATATTGGTACAGCAAGTAGACTTGAAGGCCTTGATTTTTGATAAAAAACTGATGGCGGAACGGGCGTTTATTCAACGCGGAAACATTGCTATTTTTAGCGATGGCAACCCTTCTACGTCTTCTAAAATAGGAAAATACCCCCAACAGATGTTCCGAGAGTTGCCCTTTAAAATGAACATAGACACGGTGCACGTCGAAAATTTTGTGGTCTCTTATGCCGAGTATAGCCCCGAAACGAATAGCAATGGTGGCGTAAATTTTAGGTTGGTCAAAGGCGATTTAGTCAACGTGACCAATGATACGCTTTCGTTGCTCAGAAATCCTGTATGCGAGGCGCGCATAAACGGTCTTTTTATGGGGAAGGCCTTGTTTACCGCCGATTTTACGTTCAATATTGCCTCCAAAAGCGGTGAATTTACCTGTAAAGGGGTAGTAGGTGCCATGGATTTACGGAACCTTAATCCAGTGATAGAGGCACTGGCGATGACTAAGATTGAATCGGGCCAAGTCCAGCGTTTTACTTTTGAGGTGAAAGGCAATGAATACAATGTAGCAGGAAAAGGAACCTTAATTTATCACGATTTGAAAGTTGTTTTTCTTAAACAAGACAGTGATGGCAATTCCCAAAAGAGAAAATTTATATCGGGAATGGCCAATCGACTTTTTATTCAGAATGAAAACCCGTCGCCCAACGAACCCACAAGAACTGGGCGAATTGCGTACAAACGTGAGCCCACCAAGTCGTATTTTGCTACGCTTTGGCGCAGTCTCCAGCAGTCAATTGGGAAATGTGTTTTGGAAAGAAGAGGCTTGAAACAACTAAAAAAAATGGGCCGCAAATAGCCAGCCCATTTTTTTAAATATGATTTGTTTGCTTCGTAGCTATTTCTTTCCCAACGAAATCAGGTTGGCAAACAACCGATATGCCCCCGATACTCCGCCCGGAAGCTCGCGAAAAAACACCAAGCCGGTATACACAAAATGGCCTTTTCCGTAGGGCGCATAAATAAGGCTACCCTCTTTGGCGGCTTCGTTGGTATCGTTGGCCGAGAAAAGTGGCGTGTAGTTTTTGTCCCATTCTACGGCAAAATAAATACCGCGCTCCTGAATCCATCCTTCAAAGTCTTTCGACGTAATTTTGTTGGGTGTGTTCAAGATAGGATGCGTGGGTTGTAAAATCCGCATTTCGGCGTCTTCTTCCGTGACCCGGTCGCGGCCTACTTTGAAAGGATACGGGCCTATTTCTTTCACTTTGAGCGTATTGCCGAAGCCTCCCGCCGTTACGTATTGCACCACCATCGTACCGCCGTTTTTGACGTATTCCATCAATTTTTCCTGAAAATACTTGATACGCTCTTCGGTGTTATAGGCCCTGACGCCCACCACGATGGCGTCATAGACCGCAAGATTTTTGCTGAGTGCAGCTTCATCAAGCAAGGTGACGTTGCAGCCCATTTGGTGCAAGGCCGCGGGTACTTCGTCGCCCGCGCCTGCAATGTACCCGATGGTTTTTGCTTTGTTTTTGATGTCGAGCTTTACCAAGGCGGTGGTGGCCATCGGGAAAATCGTCTGCGTCGGAATGTGCTTGTATTCAACCGATTTGAGGCTATAAGGACTCTCTCCGTTTTCGGTTTTTGCAATTACTTTCAGTTTGACTTCACTCTGCTGCGCGGAGGGGAAAATCTTGACGCTGACGGTTTGTTCCTGGTATTTTTCGGGCAAATCAAACGGGATTTGGGCCGGCTCCACGCGCCAGCCAGCGGGTACGTCAAACGTCAACATTCCTTTTACGTTGGCACGGTGGGCTTTTACCACAATGTCCACCATTTTGGGTTGATTGTCGGCAAAAACGTACACTTTTTCGCTCACGTTGGCCGTCACTTCGGGCCGAATCTCAAACGGGCGGTAGACTTCACCATCCACGGGGTCGGTTGATTTGTACACCCAAGGTTTGGTAAAGGTAAAAGATTGACCATCAATGAGGAATGTAAACGATGTTTGTAACGAAGGTACGTTTTCGGGCGTGCTTAATTTGGATTGGTCATCAATCTGGAAGGCGCCATTTTTGATGGGTTTTTCTAACCAATACGGCTGACTGATTTTGATTGTTTTAGGAACCTCCGCGCTGAAAGTGAAGGTTGAAAGTTCATTGTTTTTCAACTCCAATGACAATGTAGAATCTTTTTGAGCGCCCCAAAATTGCACGCGGGTAAGTTTAAGCGGGTAATCGGCGCGTTTTACCACGCTTACCCGCACCGCCGCGCGGTCGCCTTGGGCTACGGCGTAGTCGACAGGGTTGGTTTCAAACCAAAGCCCTAGGCAGTTTTGAAGCAATACTTCAATTTCGGCTTTCTTTTGCTGAACGTATTTATTTTGAGCGTCTAGTTTTCCTAATTCCTGATAAATTTTGACCAAAACTGGTACCGAGGATGCGGGATAATTGACGTTGTAATTGCGAATGGCTTGGTCTACCAGTTGCGCTACCTGCTCGCTTCCTTTGACGCGGTTCCATGACATATCAACGCCATCAAACAGGTCTTTTTCGGCGGGTACACCGTCTTTGTGCATCATAAAATCAATTCGCGCGTTGCGGTTAGCCCCCGAGCCAAACCCTTGACTTTTGTGTGAACTACGGCTTTCGGCGGCGATTTCAGCGTGTGATTTTCCGAGGTAGGGGCTGTAGCCGCCAATGTCGATGGTGATGAAACTTCCTTTATCGGTGGGTTTTTGGTTAGAAAAACCCGGTGAAAAAGTATTCCAAACCACCCGCTTGGGTTGCCACGTTTGTACTTCTTTGAGTTGTTCTGGAAATTTGGTAGGGTCGCCTGCCATATTGAAGGCCAATTCTGCTAAGAATGCCGACGAATTGTGGTGGCCGTGTCCTGCCCGTGCATCTGGCGGAAAGCGCGTAATGAGTACATCGGGTTGGTTTTTACGGATGTGATACACCACGTCGGACAAAATGTTGTTTTCGCCCCAAAATTTGAGCGTTTCTTCGCGGGTTTTGGAGAAGCCGAAGTCATAAGCTCTCGAAAAAAGCTGCTCGGCTCCGTCGATGCGCCGGGCGGCCAGTAACTCCTGCGTACGGATGATGCCGATGTATTCGCCCTGCTCAGGCCCGATGAGGTTTTGACCGCCATCGCCGCGCGTGAGGGCGAGGTACTGGGTCTTAACGAGTCGTTCTTTGGATAAATACGTAAGGAGTAAGGTGTTTTCGTCGTCGGGGTGAGCGGCAATGTGCATGGCGCTACCCAATACATTTAATTTTTTAAGATTAAGGAGGATTTCGCTGGAGGTTAATGGTTTTACCTGGGCGTGGATGTTAGGGGTGGAATGTAATAAAAGGAGAAAGAAAAAGGTGTAAGACGTAAGTTTTCTCATAGTTCGGCAAATTTGCAAGTGATTTGACAAAGCTACAAAAACCGTCGAAAATGAGTACATCATTGGGTTTGCCTTTTCTTTTTTTAGCCCCGATTTTTTTCAGGGACTCCATCTCACCTGCGACGGACAGCATTAGGAGTGAAGCCTTTCTTAAAAACGGTGCGCCCATGCCCCAAACAACCATAAACTGGAACATGGTTAGATTTTTGAAGATACAGAGGAGAAAATTTGGCTGTTTTTGTCACGACCATAACAACCAATTTCGCATAAATAGGCATAAAAATACGTGGAAATGCAATTTCTCGACCCTTTTTTTTACCTTTAACGCACATAAAAGAACCTCAACATGAATCAGGTAAAAAAACTAATCAGCGAAGTATTGGCGGCGCGCAATCGTTACCTTGACACTGTTAGGCAACTTTCTGAAGGGCAAGCGCAATGGAAACCTTCTCCCGATGTTTGGAATGTAGTAGACAACACGGAGCATTTGTATTGGGCCGAACACGGCGCCATACTCGGGATGTGGAAAGTACTTCAGGCCGCCCGCGAAGGTAAAAAAAACTGGGACGGGGAGATGATTCACAAAGGACTGTCGATTGAAGAAATTGTGGAAAAAACCTGGAAGCCAAAAGAAATCGCTCCTGCAATAGCCGCTCCTCGGTTGGGTGGTCCGATTGGTTTTTGGGCGGCTTCGTTGGAAAGTCTGCAAGTGGAACTAAACGCTTTGGGCCATGAACTGCATGACGATGAGTTGGAATCACTGATTCACCCGCATCCTATCTCTGGCCCGATTGATATTCGTCAACGCTTTGAATTTTTGCGGTTTCACATTGATCGACATCTCAATCAGGTGGAAGAACTCAAAAGCAACATGCCTGCCTGAGCCTTTGATTTAATAGCTATCTAAAGTTTATTTATCGCACCGTTTATGGAATTTGTGCCTCATTTACTTTTAGTGGAAGACGAAACAAAAGTGGCCGCATTTATAAAAAAAGGCTTAGAAAGACAGGGGTTTACGGTCGAAATTGCCGAAGATGGGAGAGAGGGGCAGCGCCTTTTTGACGAGCGCACGTTTGACCTCATCATTTTGGACGTGAATTTACCTTTTATGGATGGGGTAGAATTGGCCGCTTACATCCGTACCAAAAATGCCCAAATCCCGCTTTTGATGCTTACTGCGCTAGATACTACCGCCGACAAACTGGCGGGTTTTGATGCAGGAGTTGATGATTATCTGGTCAAACCATTTGATTTTATGGAGCTGGTGGCTCGTTTGAAGGCTCTGCTTAAACGAGCCGTAAAAACCATTGAGCAGACCAACGTGCTGCGTGTGGCAGACTTGGAATTAGATCTGGACCAAAAACTGGCCCGGCGGGGCGGACAAACCATTGACTTGACGGCCAAGGAGTTTGCATTGTTAGAATACCTGATGCGCAATCGTGGAAGGGTGGTTTCAAAAGTGGATATTGCCGAAAAAGTATGGGACATTGATTTTGACACGGGCACCAATTTTATTGAGGTCTATATCAATTATTTGCGAAAAAAAATCGACAAAGAAACCGCTAACAAGCTCATCCATACGGTGGTTGGCATGGGCTATACGCTAAAAGAAAAATGACGATTCGTATCCGTTTAACGCTGCTTTTTACGGCGGTTGTTTCGATTTTATTGCTGTTGTTTTGCATTGTTATTTATTTGCTTGCGGAGCGGCACCGCAAAACCCAATTCTACGAACAACTCAAGGCCGAGGCCAATACCAACGTAGAGTTGCTTTTTGGGAAAGAAACGCTCAGTCCGGAGTTGTATAAGTTGCTCGATAAGAATCATTTAACGGTTCTCAACGAAGAAGAAATTATTATCTACAATTACCGCGATTCACTCGTGTATGAAAGCGGTACCGATTATCTAAAAGTGGATAAGACAATCCTGAACCACGTACGTCTTGAGAAGGAATTTCGTTGGGACGAAGGGAAAAGAGAGGTAATAGGAGTCTTGTTTGCAGATGAATATAACCGCTTTGTGGTCTTTGCCTCGGCAGTTGATAAATATGGCCACAGCGAAGTAAGCAACTTGCTTTTGGTGATGGGAGTAGGGGGGTTTATTTCTGGCTTTATTGTCTTTTTGGTGGGGTGGTTTTATGCATACCGGGCTTTATTGCCGCTCAAAAAACTAATTGGTCGGGTAGATGCGATTACGGCCTCACGTCTGGATTTGCGGGTAGATGTAGGAAATACGCCCGATGAAATCGGTCAGTTGGCCGAACGTTTCAACCAGATGCTCGACCGCTTGGAGGAAGCATTTCAATTGCAGCGGGCGTTTGTCTCCAATGCTTCGCACGAGCTCCGAACCCCGCTTACGGCCATTACGGGCCAAATTGAGGTAGCGCTCATGGACGATAACCCGCAGGAATGGCACGATACGCTCCGCTCCGTGCTCGACGATGCCCGCCAGCTGAATCGACTCTCAAACGGATTGTTGTCGCTGGCAAAGGTCAGCATAGAAGAGTCGGCCGTTAAATTGTCGGAGGTGTACCTTGACGAAATTTTTTGGCAGGTTCGTAGTGAGTTGCTCAGGGCCTATCCAGGGTATATAATTAAAGTAAATTTGGCGAATTTCTCTAAAGACACCACTCATTTCAATGTGTTGGGCAATGAGGCCCTTCTTCAAATTGCGCTCACCAACTTGTTGGAAAACGGGGCTAAATTCTCCCCAGACAACACGGTTGAGGTTCGGTTCAACAAGTTACCAAGCGCTTTTGAAATCCATTTTCATAACGATGGGCCAGCCATTCCTAAGGAAGAATTGCCGCTTATCTTTAAACCTTTCCGACGTGGTTCAAACGCGCGCAACATCGCTGGGCATGGTATTGGACTTTCATTGACCGCCCGAATCATTAAATTACACCACGGTAGCCTATCGGTAGAATCGGGCCCTGAGATTGGTACTACTTTTGTGATTACGCTTCCCCAAAAATCCTAATGCTTTTCTAATATTCTTCTAAGTTTCTTCCAAGGTAGTGGTATTAGTTTTGCCTACTTAAAATGGGACAAAATTATGACGCGCTACAAACTAGATTATTTTTCGACCCCCAATCCTCAAGCCACGGTGCGCAAGCGCAGTCGTCGATGGGCGTCTACGTTTGTGGGGGGGATTGTCGTTTTGGCCTTTACTATGTTATTTTTTGGTGGTTTGGGCACAGCCTTTCGATACCGTGGACAACACCAAAGCCTCAGACAGCAGCACGACGAGCTTCGGTTGCGTTATGATTCGCTCTATGCGGCTAAACTGCAAACAGATCGGCAATTGAACGAGCTTCGAAAACAAATTCAACTCCTTCAATACAAATCGCAGGAGAAACCATAGTTTTCTAAGGAACTTCTAATACGGCTATAATATTCGTCTAATACTAAGGTAACAATTTTGTGCTGTCAAAACAAGACAATTGACGGCGTGAAAACACTAGGCAAAGACTTGGTTTTGATTCCCCTTTTTCATTAACAGTTAAACCTATGACAACCATGAAACGCGTAATTAATCCCCTTGCCTTTTTAGCCATAATCCTTTTTTTTAGTAGTTGTACAGTTGTGCGCCAGGGCGAAGTAGGCGTAAAACGAACCCTCGGAAAAATCAGACCTGAGCCACTCCGAGAAGGCGTAAAAGTATTTAACCCGTTCGTGACTCGCATCATAAAAATGCCTACCCGAACCACAAATATAGAAGTACGGTTGCCTTTGCCTTCCAAAGAAGGTCTTACGGTGCAGTCAGATGTGTCTATTTTATACCGAGTGGTGGGCGGTCAGGCTCCACAGATAATCGAAAATTTGGGTAAGAACTATGATCAAGTGGTGATACTTCCCGTTTTTCGTTCGGCTGTGGCCGATGTATCGGCTCGCTATTTTGCCAAAGATATGCATACAGGCCAACGCACTGCCATTGAGAACTCGATTCGCGAACAAATGATGTCACAGCTCAAAGACCGTGGATTTATTGTTGAATCCGTATTGCTGAAAAGTATCGTTTTACCATCAGGATTGACCAAAGCAATTGAAGAAAAACTGGAAGCAGAGCAGGATTCACAACGTATGCAGTTTGTGCTCGATAAAGAACGTCAGGAAGCCCAGCGCCGAATCATTGAAGCCACAGGGGTTCGCGATGCCCAGAAAATAATAAATGAAGGATTGACGCCGATGCTCATTCAATTTAAGTCGATTGAGGCATTCAATAAACTGGCGGCTTCCTCAAACAGTAAAGTGATCATCACGGGTGGCGGTGCCCCTCTTTTGATCTCACCAGATAAGGTAGAGTAGTAATGGCTGTAGTGAACGTTAGACAGGATAAATAATTGGTTTGTCCTGTCTTTTTTTTTACAAAAAATAAAAACTCTTGTTTGTCAATATTTTAACCAGTTTTTAAAAATGAAACCCTTCATCCCTAATTTATATATCGGTTTAGGCAGTGCTGTATATGCGCTCATCAAAGTTGATGGACAATTACATGAACTCGAATCTCTAAAAGCCCGCAATGTATTGATTGAAGAGCCGCATGGGGAGTTGGCTATGCAATCTTTTCAGCTGCGGGAACATTATCAGACGCCCGTAGAGGAAGCCTACAATTTTGCCATGCGCTGCTTTGCATCGCACAGCAAAGACCTTGATGACTCTACTCGCGAATATTTTATTAAGATAATGACCGATATAGCACAAGCTGACGAGAGAGTGTCCGGAAAAGAAACAGAATTTATTCGCCGCTTCAGGCGTGATATTCGCAAAGTTTGAAAAAGCACCTATTGCTAGGAAGGGAAAGTGTTTCTAAATAGTATATCTGGCCATAATGCTACTGAAGTGGTAGGTGATTTTGTGGCACTTACCTTCGTTTTTTGCCCAGGAGGGGCCAACCAATGCACTTAACCAACCAAAAATGAAAATTCAATTTTTACTGTACAGTTTAACCGTTCTTTTAACGGTCGGTGTACAAAGCAGGGCTA
The DNA here is from genome assembly GCF_024158025.1 of Runella salmonicolor. NCBI lineage: Bacteria > Pseudomonadati > Bacteroidota > Cytophagia > Cytophagales > Spirosomataceae > Runella > Runella salmonicolor. The sequence continues at coordinate 80,061 of NZ_JAMZEL010000001.1, read as the reverse complement.
TGGGACAGTCGTCAGAAGCTTTGCTGATCGACAAAGAGTACAACCAATGGGAAGAAGCCTTGAAAGCCCCGGAAAAAGTCTATCGTCTTAATTTGAGCAATCAGGATATCACTGACTTCAAACGCGAATTACCTAAGTTCATTAATTTGCGTTACCTGAGTTTGCGTAATGACAAATTGAACGGGGTCCCTCTCGAAATTTTTAAGCTGCAAAATTTGAGGGTATTGGATCTTGGAGGGAATACGTTCAGGGAATTGCCATCGGAATTTTCTCAACTGCAAAATTTGGAAGAGCTATACCTCGACAACGACAAGAACCTTGATTTGCCTAAAAATATCAATGTATTGCGTAAGCTTCCAAGGCTAAAAATTCTTCACTTAGAGAACGACGGTATTCAAAAATTACCCCGAAACATTAGAAAGTTAAGCCAACTAGAACAGTTGTATTTGGCAAATAATCAGTTGCAGGATATTCCCATTGAAATTAAAGGGCTAAAAAAATTGAAGTATCTGGAGCTAAATCAAAATAATATACCCATTGATGTACCCGTAAACCAAGTATCTGGCCCAGGGCTCAAAATTAAATTTTGACTTAATCACATTTTACTAAGTGCAGAAAGTAGAATTTGGGCTTCAAAAGTAAGGAAGACTCGGATTTCTAAGGCAATTCTAATCTTGGCCTAATATCCCTCTAAGACCAGCGCCGTACTTTTGTAGTGTCAAAAGACAACAACATTAGCTAAGTATTCCAAAACATAATAATTATCATGAAATCGTTCATTCAATCATTTATCGCCTTAATTTTGTTAGGTTCGTCGTCTGTGTTAGCGCAAAATGCATCCATCAACTCGCCGCACAATTACAAGCGACCTGTTTCGCAGAAAGCACCGCAAAGTACATCATCGTTGGTCGTTTCGCCAAATGAGCGTGTCATGCCACTGGAATTAAAAAATAATGTCCAATCGGCACATAATTATAAGCGCCAGGGAAAGGTCAATTTTGCGCAGGAGGCAACGGTAGTAATGAGTGTACCGACGATTGGACTTGAACCCCAAAATCCGTTGGTATTACCTAATCACTACAAAAGCCAGGCTAAACCTGCGCAAGTGGATGAAAGGGTAGCTCGTAAAATGCAGAAAACAAATGGGCAGGTAGATAGTTTAAGTAAATAAAACATGCTTCGTAAGGGTAAGCCTTATGAAAACCCTTGCAGACCGAGTGTGTAAGGAGCACTGAAAAGCACCATTTCGTTTAGATTAAGAATTGTAGTACTTAGTTCCACTGGGAAAGTTCTCGGTGGAACTTTCCCATTTATGTCAATCCAAATCAAGAATGTCATTATTTTTGACAGAAATAAATCACTTCGTTGGCTGGCAACGCAAAGCGTTTTACTTCTTCAGGTGTGAGTTCGTTCATGACGAAGCGGTCTTCGGTTACTTTAAAACCTGCTTTTTCAAGGCGTTTGCCGTAATCACGTCCAAAAAGACGAAGGTGGTCATCCTGCCAATAGTGCTTTTCGCGCTCTTTGGGGTCGGTGATGGTTGGGTCTTCAAAGGTCTCAGCTCTTGACCAATCTTGCGGTGATTGAATGATGGCCCAGCCGCCGGGTTTGAGCACGCGATGAAGTTCAGACATGGCTTTGATGTCGTTGTCAACGTGTTCCATGACGTGGTTACAAAAAGCGACATCAAACGTATTGGCTTCAAACGGAATCTGGTGAATGTCCATTTTTACCTTTGCCAAAGGAGACTCAATATCGGCGGTGATATAATCCAGGTTTTTCATCTTCTCGAAGCGGTCGATGAAACAATACTCGGGTGCTACGTGAAGCAATTTGAGATTGGCTTTGAAAAACGGCGTTTTGCGCTGTAAGTACAAATACATCAGGCGGTGGCGTTCTAGTGATAAACAGCTGGGGCAGAGGGCATTGTCTCTTCCTGAACGGCCATAAGGTAGAAATTTTCTGAATTCGCTGCCGCATACGCTGCATTCGACTCCCTTACCACGGTAAAAAACCGACAAGACTTTGACGCCAAAATGACTGACTAATTGTAAATATTTGCGCGGTACGTGCCGTAACACCCAACTGATGATGTCTTTCATTCGAGAATTTTATGAGATTTTTATTCAACAAGTCCTGCAAAGTTTTTACTTTTCGGGTTAAAAGCAAAACTTAAAGACACCTACCACAAAGATGATTCCGAAAACGTCAAAACCACCCGGCCAAAAATTGGTAAAACGCATGAACTCCCGAACAAAGTGGCTGCTGTTGGCCCCGACAAGTTTGGTCGTGATTGGGTACGGACTGTGTGTATTTAGTGAGGCAGGGCATTTAAAACATACCAACGCCCCTTTCAGACAATGGTTTTTGATGGGAACGTATAGCTTAATCGTCATCAATGCGGGTATTTCACTGTTTGGTCAAGCCATTATTTTTCGCGTACAATACCAATACCGTCAGGAAGTTCGTCGGAAATTGAAAAAAATGCAAAAGGAGTTTGAAACTGCCCTTAAAAAGAAAAATGCCGCTCAAGGCGGCAAAATTGGTTAGGCTTTGGCGGCAAACTCTGCCTTGATTGCCTCAATGTCAATTTTCTTAATTTCTGGTTTCCACGTGCGGTGCTTAATAAGAGCCTCTTTGTTTTGTGGAATCATTACGTTGCGCTTTGCTTTGCGCAAAAGTTTGGTCACGCCCATTGTAGTATTATCTTTTAATGTTGATTCTAAAATTGAGCCGCAAAAATACGGACTTCTTTCCGAAAAAAATAAACCATGCGCCTATTTTTTTCAAAGAGGATGCTACTTTTGCGGTTTAATAGTGGGGAGTGGCTTGTGAATAGTGACTATTACTCACCAACCACGAACTGCTAATCACCAACCACGAAAATAATGAGTAAACCTTCTCTGGCCCGTGGAACGCGCGATTTTGGGCCCGCGCAGATGGCCAAGCGTAACTATATCTTTGATACCATTCGCCGTATTTTTCAACGTTATGGGTTTCAGCCTATCGAGACGCCTGCCATTGAAAATCTTTCGGTGTTGATGGGTAAATACGGCGATGAAGGAGACCAACTCCTCTTTAAAATTCTTAATTCGGGCAATTTTGCCGAAGGCCTCACCGAGACCCAATGGCAGGAAGGCTACAAAAAACTCACCCTCAAAGTCTCCGAAAAAGGATTGCGTTATGATCTGACGGTGCCTTTTGCCCGGTTTGTGGTGATGAACCGCAGCGATTTGGTGATGCCCTTTAAGCGCTACCAAATCCAACCCGTATGGCGGGCCGACCGCCCGCAGCGGGGACGTTATCGGGAGTTTTATCAGTGCGATGCCGACGTCGTTGGGACAGATTCTCTGCTGTGCGAAGCCGAGATTGTGCTGATGATTCATGAAGTATTGCGTGGATTGGGCGTGTTGGATTTTACCGTAAAAATTAACAATCGTAAGATTTTAAGCGGCATTGCCGAAATCATCGGTGCGCCGGGACAGGAAGGACCGATGTGCGTGGCGATTGATAAATTGGATAAAATCGGTAAAGAAAAAGTGGAGCAGGAGCTTTTGGAACGCGGCTTTTCGGCCGAGGCGATTGAGAAATTGCAACCTATTTATGAATTAGCCAACAATCAAACCGATATTTTCGACAACCTCCGCCAATGGCTGGCGGGCTCCGAAATCGGGTCCAAAGGGGTGGCAGAGCTGGAAGAGGTTTGGACCAAAGTCAATAACTTCGGCTTGCCGTCTCCCCAACTGCAACTTGACGTGACACTGGCGCGTGGTTTAAGCTACTATACGGGGGCTATTTTTGAAGTAAAGGCCAATGGCGTGCAAATGGGAAGTATCTCAGGTGGTGGCCGTTACGATAACCTGACGGGGACGTTCGGAATGCCTGGGCTGTCGGGTGTGGGGATTTCGTTTGGCGTAGACCGTATTTATGATGTGATGGAAGAATTGAAGCTTTTTCCTGAAAATCAATCTATTACTACCCAAGTGATGATTACGAACTTTGACGCCGACGCCGAAGCCTACGGATTGGGGGTATTGCGTCAACTGCGCGAAGCAGGCGTCAACGCCGAGCTGTATCCTGATGCCTCAAAACTCAAAAAACAATTCGACTACGCCGACCGTAAACGCATTCCCTACGTGCTGATCATCGGCTCAGAAGAAATTCAAACGGGTGTATTATCCCTCAAAAACATGCAGTCGGGCGAGCAACAGAAATTGACTTTGGCGGAGATATTGGGTAACTTTGTTTAAAAAACAGCAGGCATGAGTGCGCAAACCCAAACGTATTATACGCCAGAACAATATCTGGAAATAGAACGCAACGCTGCGTACAAAAGCGAGTATTATCGCGGCGAGATTTTTGCCATGGCGGGGGCGACCACGAGGCACAATGTGGTGTCAGGTAATCTTTCGGCCAATCTGAATATGGCACTTCGCAGAAAGGGGTGCCGTACGATGTCGAGCGACCAGCGTATTTTGACGCGCCATACCGATGGGCTTTACAGTTACCCTGATATTGTTATTGTATGCGGTAAACCTCAGTTTTCAGACTTATACAAAGATACGGTCATGAATCCCGTCGTTATCGTGGAAGTACTTTCCAAAAGTACCGAAGGCTACGATCGGGGAGATAAATTTTTATTGTATCGGCAGTTGGAGAGTTTGAAAGAGTATGTTTTGGTGGATTCTAAAAAAATCCACGCTGAAGTATACCGTAAAAACGAAGCGGGGTTATGGTTTTTGGCATCAGAAGCCATTGATATACAGGGTGCTATTTATTTGGAATCCGTTGACGTGACTCTGCCAATGGAAGATGTTTATCTGAATACTGAGGACTTACCTTTGGAATAGATTATAAATGTTTCTCACAACACAATAAAGGCTGCGGAGGTGTACTCCGCAGCCTTTATTGTGTTGTGACTTCTTATGCCTATGGATTTTTCTTCTTTAATTGTTGGCGTTTTGCCTCGGTTTGTTTTTTGGCATCGTCCGCTTGTTTTTTAGCTTCTTCGGCGGCTTTCATGGAGCGCTCCAGAATGTCGGAGAACTTCGATTTCTTTTTCACGCCCGACGCAATCTTCTTGCGGTTTTCTTCCAGAATCGCCCGGATTTTATCATCGTTCACAAAACGACGAATAATCTGCTGTTGAAGAATGGTCACGACGTTGGAAACCAAATAATAAAAGCTCAAACCTGCTGGGAACGAGTTCATAATAAACATAAACATGACGGGCATGAAGTACGTCAACATGCGCATGTCGGGCATCCCGGGCTGCTGTACTTGCGTAGGCGTGATTTGGTTGTTATACCATGCGTACACTAATTGTGAAATCGTCATGGCCAGCGTGAAAATACTCACGTGCGCACCGTAGAATGGAATCGAGAAAGGCAACTTAATGGGTGCATCATAGGTAGAAAGGTCGCTTGCCCACAAGAAAGCCTCCTGACGAAGTTCAATCAAGTTAGGAAACAAAAAGAACAGCGACATCAAAATCGGCATCGTTGCCAATACTGGAATACAACCGCTCAACGGACTGACGCCCACTTGCTGATAGAGTTTCATTTGCTCCTGTTGCATTTTGGCGGCATCGTCGCCCACTTTTTCGCGTATCACGGCCAACTCAGGCGCTAGCATTCGCATTTTGGCCATACTCACGTACGATTTATACACGAGTGGCGTCATCACGAGCTTGACAATCAGTACCAGAACAATGATTAAAATTCCGTAATTGCTGAAGAATTTCTCCAGAAAGTTGAACATCGGAACAAAGAAGAACTTGTTGAGTGGCTTTAGGATAGCGTAGCCTAGGTCTACGTTGTCGCCAAAATCAGGGGCGGCTTTTACTTCTTTTACCACCTGATAATCGTTAGGCCCGAAGAATAACTGGAAGTTACCTTTGCCAGCTTTCAAATCGGCCGTGGCGAGCGAACCCTCACTTTGCATGGTTTTGATGTAGGTTGTATCCGTAATATCCACCAGTGATTTTAGGGTTACGTTGCTCAGTGCCGTGCCTTTGGTAATAAATGCCGTTAGGAAGTACTTGTTTTTGTGCGAAAACCACGAAACAGGTTGCTCGATTTTTTCTTCCACGTTTTCGCTTTGGCCGGCACCGATGTTTGAGAGCGAGCCGTCAGAATAGTAATTGGTGGTCACTACTTTGCGGTTTTCAGCCATGTCGTTTTCAAGTTGTTTGAGCTTGTCTTGCCACACTAGGCGCGTAGGTTCATTTTTGACCAGCCCATCCAGTCCGACCAATTGCACATCATAATCAATCAGGTAACCATTCCCCTGTACGGTGTAGGTTTGTTCTACGTACTGATTGTTGCCCATGGGCAAGCGAAACGATACTTTTGCAGATTTGCCCGCGCTGATGGTTTGGCTTTGTGCATCGGTGGTGAAGTATAACTCCGAAAGATTAACCGTTCCTTTATTGGTAGGAAGTTCAAGGCTGAAAGTACTGCTTTGTTCATCAATCAGGTACAAGGGTTGCAGCGTGTACGTTTTGTATTTCTTGAGCAATACTTCTTTGACATTTCCGCCCTTTGTACTGAATGTAACACGCACATCGTCGTTTTCTACGACAATGTCGCGGGCCGTTCCTTGCGCCGCACTTGCAAAATCACCATACACCGCTTGGGCCGTGATGGAATCCAATTTCTTTTGGGCCGGAGCCGTGGCCGCGGGTCTCGGTGCGTTTTTGGCTTGCTCCGCAGGATTAGGCTTGGTAGGTTCAGGACTTGGGGCCAAGAGCTGGTACCCAATCAGCATCGTCATAATCAGCGCTAATCCAATGATTTGATTTCTCTCCATTTGTTTGGTTTTGACGTTATATGTTACACGTTGTCCGTTAGCGGTAAATCAGTTTGTTGCTTTTTTCTGATTACCCGTTAAACTTTAACGTTTAACTATCTTTTTTTAAAACGGCTGCAAAGTTAGTGAGTTTTCAAGAAATAGCACTTGAAGGAAGGATAAGCGGTAATATTTTACCGAAAATTTAACTTATCCACTTAAAAAATTAATAATAGCTGAAAATTTTCTTGACACAATCACGTTAAAGAGTTATCATTGCGAAACTTTCTGGCAGTACTGCGGTTACAATCTGATACCGGTTCATCCAAATACCGCCTCTCTTGTTCAGTTTCAGCTTACATTCAGATATTTTCCTGGTTTGCTCTCTAATTGTTAAACACTTAATAGTCAACGATTTTCTTGCGTAAAGATTCTCTTTACTCTCCTCTATTTTATGCTCAGCATTGACGATCTTAACCTCAAGCTCCTGTCCGAGCTACGGGTACTTGCCGAACAACTCGGTATCAAAGACCAAAACAAGTATTCTAAAAAAGACCTCATTAACCGAATTTTCGAACAGCAAACGGCATCAGCAGCTTCCGAAGCTGTCGTCCCGCCCAAGCGCGCTCGTAAACCGGCTAGCAGTACGCCTGCCCCTGCACCTTCTGTTCCTAAACAGGAAGAGCTGCCTATTCCTTCGGCTCCCGTCGTTGAAGAAAAAGTGGTGAAAAAAGCAGAAGAGCCAGTAAAGCAGATGCCTATTGCCCACAAACGTCCGCAATCTCATTCATTTGTGTCAGACAACTCAGATAAACGTTCAAAGCGCCAACGAATACAAAAAGAAAAAGAAGAAGAGCCTGAACTTTCCTTTTTCAATGCCCCTGCGGAAGTGGCTGTTGTTCAAGAACCTGTCGCCATTTCAGAAGAAATGGTGCCCGCTTCGTTGATGGAGGAAGGAGAAGATTTCGGTGATCTCAAAATTGATTTGCCCGAAGAAGAATTTCTGGATACTTCCTTTATTACGGAAAGCCTAGAAGTAGAGCCAGTGGCGGAGGTAGGCCCACCCAAACCCGAAGAACGCCCCCGTGAATACCGGGGCGATGATGTCCACAACAAAATCAAACGTCAGTATAATAACTACGTAAAAGAATTTGACGGACTGATTGTCAACGAAGGGGTGCTCGAAATTATGTCGGATGGCGGCTACGGATTTCTGCGCTCGGCCGATTATAATTACCTCGCCAGCCCCGATGACATTTATGTATCACCGTCACAAATCAAACTTTTTGGTTTGAAAACAGGCGACAGTATTCGTGGCTCGGTTCGACCGCCCAAAGAAGGTGAAAAATATTTTGCCTTGCTCCGCGTCGAAACCGTCAACGGAAAAACCACTGAAGAAATTCGTGACCGTATTCCATTTGAGTATTTAACGCCATTATTTCCCGAAGAACATATTAAGTTGAGCGGCAAAGCCGACAACTACTCAGCGCGGGTATTGGACTTGTTTGCCCCTATCGGTAAAGGCCAACGTGGTATGATTGTGGCCCAACCCAAAACGGGTAAAACCGTGCTGTTGAAAGAGATAGCCAACGCCATTACGCGCAATCACCCCGAAATTTATTTGATTATTCTCCTCATCGACGAGCGTCCTGAGGAAGTAACCGATATGCAACGTAGTGTGCGGGCGGAAGTGATTTCATCTACCTTTGATGAGCAGGCCGACCGCCACGTAAAAGTGTCGGGTATGGTGCTCGAAAAAGCCAAACGAATGGTAGAATGCGGCCACGATGTGGTCATCTTGCTAGATTCAATTACGCGTTTGGCGCGGGCGTACAATACCGTCACACCTGCTTCGGGTAAAATCCTGTCGGGTGGGGTGGATGCCAACGCCTTGCACAAACCAAAGCGCTTTTTTGGAGCGGCTCGTAACGTGGAGCATGGTGGCTCGCTGACCATCATTGCCACGGCTTTGATTGATACGGGTTCAAAAATGGACGAAGTAATCTTTGAAGAATTCAAAGGAACGGGTAACATGGAACTCCAACTTGACCGCCGTTTGGCCAACAAACGTATCTACCCTGCCGTTGACGTGATGGCTTCAGGAACGCGCCGGGAAGATTTGTTGCTTGACAAAGAAACCCTACAACGTATGTGGATTCTGCGTAAGCACTTGTCTGACATGAACCCCAACGAAGCCATGGACTTCCTGCTCGACCGCATGAAAGGTACCCGCAGCAACGAAGAGTTTCTGGTTTCAATGAACCGATAGGCTATTAAATAGGATTTTCCATTAACCGCCGAGCCGCAACACGTTGCGGCTCGGCGTGTTTTTAGCCAATCAAAAACACGGTAGGTTTTCGGTGCAAATCGTAGGTTTTATTTTTCCAGTCTTTGACGAAAAGCGTTTTGACAAATCCGTCGGGTGCCGTCAGGTTACAGGCTACACAGAGGCGGGTGGTAGGCTCGCAATGAATCAGTAAATCTTCCATTACCTGATTATTACGGTAAGGCGTTTCGATAAACAACTGGGTTTGTTTGCGCGACATGGCCTCTTTCTCCAAATACTTAATCGTTTTTACCCGTTGGGCACGTTCAATGGGCAAATAGCCGTGAAATACAAACGATTGACCGTTCAATCCGGAGGCCATGAGGGCCAATAAAAGGGACGAAGGACCCACCAGCGGCACCACTTCGATGTTGAGTTGATGGGCTATCTTCACGGCGGTTGCGCCGGGGTCAGCCACGCCCGGGCAGCCCGCTTCTGACAATACACCCGCATTCTTTCCTTCTTTCAACAAAGCTTTGAGCTGAGCCAACGTTTCGGCTTCGGGGGTTTCTTTGTTGAGGTCGTAAAAGGTCAGGGTATCAATGACTTTTCCCAATTTAAGGCCGCTAATAAAACGCCGGGCGGTACGTAGGTTTTCGGCAAAAAACACATCAAGATTTTTGACGCTTTCGGAAACTTGGGCAGAGAGTACATCGGCAGAGGTATCGTCGGCGAGGGGCGTGGGAATCAGAAATAATTTCATTGTAAAAAGTTAACCAACGATTGCACAAACGCTTCGGGCTTTTCGGCCTGCACCCAATGGCTTGCGCCTGCGATGGTGTCAACGGTGGAGTTAGGAAAAAGATGCTGAATGGTGGGAAGGTCTTTATCCCGAACGTAACCAGATTTTTCGCCGCGCATAAAGAGCGTGGGTTCGGTCACAATGCGCGGGTTGATGAGGTCTTGCCCGATGATTTCGATGTTTGCTTCAATGACGGGCAAGTTGAGTCGCCACGCAAAAACGCCATCGTCGTTACGGTAGAGATTTTTGAGCAAGAACTGCCGTACCGACGGAATCGACTCGTACTGACTCAAAATTGCATCGGCCTCGTTACGACTTTGCAACGAAGCCAGAGGAATGGCCTTTAAGCCCGCAATGATTTCGGCGTGGTGAACTGGGTACGAACGCGGGGCAATATCGACAACTACCAGTTGACTGAATGCCTCTGGATATTGCATGGCGTATTGCATAACGGTTTTGCCACCCATCGAATGCCCGACCAAAATGGGCTTTTCCAGTCCCTGTTGTTGGATAAATTCGTGTAAATCATCGGCCAACTCAGGATAAGAATGTGTAGGGGCGTGTGGAGAACGCCCGTGGTTGCGCTGGTCGACGGCGTATACCGAAAAGCCTTGGTCGGCAATTACTTTGCTGATGGTGAGCCAGTTGTCGCATGAGCCGAAGAGGCCGTGCAAGATAACCATGGGACGTCCTGTCCCGACTTGACGAAAGAAAAGTTGCATGGATTGTGTGAAATCGTGGTGATGATGGCTAAATCCCAGTAAAAGGGGATATTGGCTAAAACCAACGTATTTGATTGGTATATGAACAAAATTAGTAACTTTTGGAAAGTATTGAAAAGTTACTTTTTGATTAGTACAAATGAATACCAGAATTGCTTCTTTACTTTTTTTGATTTGGCTCATTAGTATACCCACCTTAGCTCAAGAACGTATTGAGCTAAGCTCCTCAAAAGAATCGGTTTCAGTAGGATTGAAGTGCGGCGTTTTGGAGGACTCGGAAGGGGTTTTTACCCTTCAAACCATTCAAAAAATACCCTTTAAAAGAGCCATGTCGACCATCCCGAACAGTGGGTATACGACTTCGGTCGTTTGGGTGAAAATAAATGTGCTGAAAACGGGAGAAAATCGGTGGTATTTAGAAATTGACAACCCCCGCTTAAACGATGTGACATTGTACGTGATTCATGACCAAAAAATGGTATATACCCAAAAGTTAGGGGATGCATTACCTTTTGACGCTTATTCTATCCCCGACCGAAGTCCCATCTTCAATCTCCCTTTGGCGTCTAATCAATCTTACACCCTGTATTTACGGGCGGTTTCGACCGAGGATTTAAAATTACCGCTGACGTTTTGGGAAGAACATCAACTGTACGCGCATTTGGCGGGCAAAAACCTTATTTGGGGGATTTATTTCGGGTTTATTTTGCTCATTACGCTGTATAATTTCTTTTTATGGTTCGTGACCCGCGATTCAATTTATGGCCATTATTGTCTCTATGTGCTGTTTTTTGGGGCGTTTCAATTTTGTTTGTACGGTTTTGGCTATCAGTATATTTGGAGCAACTCCGTGTTTAATGACCGTTCCCACATCTTTTTTTTGGGTATCTCGGGCGTATTTCTGACGTTCTTTTCGCTTGCTTTTTTGGACCCGTACAAACGCTTTCCTTGGCTAAAACTGTTCATGAAAACCGCCGCTTATGTCTTTGCGGTGGGTTTTACGGCTTGCCTGTTTTGGTATAATTCGTACATCAACGTGGTTTTTATTACCGCCGCTGCCATAATGGTTGGCATTCAGTGTTACAGCGCTATTGGCTTGGCGTGGGCGGGTTCAAAAATGGCTCAATTGTATTTGCTGGCTTCAGGTACGCTCTCAGTGGCGGTGTTGGTGGTAGGGATGAAAAATCTGGGTTGGATTTCCGCCGACAACCAAGATTATTACCTTATGGCGGGGTCTATGTTTGAAATCGTTTTGTTTTCGCTGGCGTTGGGGTATCGGCTACGGTCGATGCAGCTTGAAAAACTCCGTCAACAACAGATGAGAGATGAGATTTCAATCAATCTGCACGATGATTTGGGGGCGTCGTTGAGCAGTTTAACGATGATTTCTGAACTTAATCGGCGAAAAGCCCAAAAGCAAGACCCCGAGTTGGCAGAAATGTTTGGGCGAATCAGTGAGCGCTCCCGCGAAGCAATGCGTTTGGTCAGGGAGGCAGTTTGGGAAATTAATCCCCATAACGATACCTCCGAAGAGTGGGTGGACCGGATGGTGACGTTTGCGCAGGATACGTTCGGAGCCCGACAGATTGAATTTGAACTTTTGATTGATGATAATCTTCGCAATGAACAGTTTCCCATCGACCAGCGGCGCAATTTGTTTTTGTTTTTTAAGGAGGCGGTCAACAATATTGCCAAACATTCAGGGGCTACGCACGCAAAGGTGCATTTCGAGAAAAAAAACGGGGTTTTAAAATTGTTAATCAGCGATAATGGACATGGATTTAATGTTGCGCAGGCTACCGAAGGCAATGGACTTAAAAACTTTCAAAAAAGGGCAGAAGCGCTCAAAGCCGATTTGGCACTCCAATCATCGCCCCAATCAGGCACGTGCATAGAATTGACTTTTCGGGCGTCGGCCTACTTAAATTAACAGTTGACAGGCATACGTTTTATTCTCAAATTTACCGATGATAAACCCACCCAATATGATACGTGTTGCACTATTTGAGGATATAAAAGAAATTCGAGAACTCTTAACCGAAACCATCGAAAACAGTGAAGGGCTGTTGATGACGGGGGCCTATGCCAATGCAAACGAGGCCCTGAAAGTCATGAAACGCGACCGACCCGACGTGGTACTGATGGATATTCAAATGCCTGGTATATCCGGGATTGAGGCGGTGCGTACCATTAAGGCGAGTTTTCCAGAGATTCAGATTTTAATGCAGACCGTTTTTGAGGACAACGCACGTATTTTTGCGGCGATTTGTGCGGGTGCTTCGGGATATATTTTAAAGGATGCTTCTCCCGAACGTTATTTGGACGCTATCATTGAGGTAGCGCAGGGCGGAGCGCCCATGTCACCGGTGATAGCCCGTAAAGTATTGACGATGTTTCAGGGGCAAAATGCCGCTTCTCCCAAGGAAGAATACCATGAGCTCAGCCCGACGGAACAAAAAGTGCTGGGGTGTTTGGTGAGGGGGCTAAGCTATAAATTGATTGCGGATGAATGCAAAATAAGCATTTCTACGGTCAATTTCCACCTCAAAAATATTTACCGTAAACTGCACGTCAACTCGGCCACCGAGGCCATTTCTAAAGCTCTTCGTCAGCAATTGACCAGTTTGTAAGGGTAGGCTTACTATCATCTCTTAACCGAAAAACAGCAGAATAATAAATTTAAATGTAAGGGCAGGTCCGTGGCGGTGTACCGCTTACGTCTGCCCTTTGTTGTTTAGGTCTGCGCCAATTCCGTCTTTTGCCTACTTGATTTAGTAGTTTACAGGGCTTCGGGAAAGCACTACTTTTGAGTCATTCAAAATCGTTTAATGAATACTCTAAATCCAAGCTGCTTATGAAATTTAATGTCTTGTTGCCCGCTCTGTTGCTTTGTATGGGAGGCGTTTTCTGTGGTTATGCCCAAGAGGAAGAAGAGCAAGAGCCTGAAACTCCCGTGAAAAAAGTGAATCTACAGTTGCTGACGCAAAACGCTTCGCCTTTGCAGAAAAACAAGCTAAGCCAGTTGAAGTCGCAGGCCCAGTCCAAAAAGTTTTCGTTTACCCCCCGAGTGACTTCTGTTTTGGGGGCCGATTTGACCAAAATTACGGGTTACAAAGTGGACAAGACCTTAACGGCCGATAAAATGCAAAAGCAAATTGAGGCCGCCAATAAATCGTTGGGCGAATCGGGGGAAGGTGGTAATGTAACCACTTTTTCGTCGGCACCACCGCCACCAGTGTTTAGAACGCCCAACCTCCCGGCCATCCGAAATCAGGAAAGTTGTGGTAGCTGTTGGGCTTTTGCAGCCTGTGGAGCGGCCGAAATAAGTTTTCGTAAAAAATATAATTATAGTACCAATTTGGCTGAACAACAGCTCGTTGACTGCGCTACGCCTGCGTTTGATGGTTGCTCAGGTTTTTTCTCCGAAGGGGCAATGACCTATATGCAGTTGTTTGGGGTATTGTACGAAACCCGTTATGAATACGATGCTCGTGATAATAACCGTTGCCGCGACAACGTACCGCGACGAAAACACAAACTTTTGGCGTGGTCGTGGTTGGATGCCAATCCCTTTAACATGGACGATGCCACGGCCATCAAAAGGGCCATTCTTCGCCATGGCTCGGTGACCTGTGGCATTGTGGCAACGGATGCATTTTGTAGTTATGGCGGTAACGAAGACGAGGTATTTGACGAAATTGCCCCACAAGATTTCAAGTCCGAAGACGTAAATCATGCCGTGGTCATTGTGGGCTGGGACAACAACAAAGGGGCGTGGTTGGTCCGTAATTCGTGGGGAACGGGTTGGGGAAATGACGGCTATGCGTGGGTAAAATACCGCCACAACGGCATTGGCTTTAATTCTGTTTGGGTAAGCGGGAAAAAAACGTGGACCAATAATTAACCCAATTCCCACAATGAAAAAAGTCATTTTTGGGATGTTTTTGCTCACTTTTGGGCAAACTTCCCTCAACGCTCAATCGGATGTTGCCTTTGAAAAAGTAAGCATTTGCCTGACCAATAATACTAACCGTTGCCTGAGTAGAGCCCGCGCAGAAACCATCAGCGAAAACGACCCGCTGACGGTGGAAGTAGTCCTAAAAAGCAATGATGCTCGCTTTCTTAGGGACCAAGTCCAGTATATTTATGTGGAAGCGGCGCGAATGTCGCCCAATTGTTTGAGGGCATCTTCCACCCCCGACAACTGTCCTCCTGATGCTTATTTAGGGTGGTTGGGCCTTTATACCTCTCCGACGGTAACTATCGCCAAGCCGCAGTTGGTGGACGATGCTGATTTTAATCGTCCGCAATTGGCGGCCACCAAAAAACTGCGTCAGGAAATGCTCAAAATCCCCGTCGAAATTGTCGAAAATCGCCCAGGGCTGCCCGGTGAAAAGCCGATTGGTAGGCTGGATTGGCCTGATAATAAGCGCAAACCACCTTATTCGTTTCGATTCAAAGCCAATGGAATGAAGATGATTGCCCAAAATGCCCATAAATACTTGCGCGTGACGGTGACCCTGCGAAATGGCGAAAAAATTTCTTCTGACCACGTTCGAATCAATGTGCAATGAGGTATATATTTAAAAACAGAACCAAAACTTTTACCCGATGAATATAAACGCGTTCATAAAACGTTTTCCCGCCAAAGTATCCTTTTGGGTGCTTACGTTAATCGTTGTGGGATTTATTCAATTAATGACTTTTGCGCAAAATCCTGACCCGTATGTGGGCACTTTTAAGGCCGAACAAGCCGATATTTTACTCAACATTACACAGCGGAACAATCGCTATGAAGGCGTGTTTACCGCCGAGGGAAAGCGCTACAACTGTGTGGCTAATCGCGTAATTGCGGGGGTATCTGGAACCTATTCTGACAACGGACAAGACATTGAATTTTCGTTGGGAAAGTTGTTGGGGGAATATTTTATCACCACGCAGGGAGTGACCATCCCGATGAAACGGACTTCGTTGACGCCTTCGTTTTCCAATGCTCCCAGTACAAAGCCTGCAACGGCGGCGGCGCAACCCGCTCAGCCTCAGGCTACCACGCCAACGGCCGCAAGAGCTTCTGGAAAAATGTACACAAGTGCTTCAGGATACAGTTTTAATAGTCCTGCGGGCTGGAATTTGCAGGGGCAAGAAAACGGTGGTTACTCTTTCTTGCGCTCGGGGCAGCAGACGGTTTTGTCGGTTTCGCCTCATGCGTATCCAACGATTCAGGCCATTTTAAATGATATTTATGATCAAAATGATGCCGCTTCCAATACCTATTTGAAGGTCCGAAAAGAGCGTTATGGCTCCAACGGAGTGCTCGCAACCTACGAAGGAACCATGCAAGGCACACCCGCTGTGTTGACAATCCTCTCCTTGTTGTCGCCCTACGGGGGTGGGGTCACTTTCACGACCATTGCACCGCGGGCAGAGCATACAACCGAGCTACCGCAAACGCTCAAGTCTATGGCAGCGAGCGCGACTTTCAGCAAACCGCAAACCTCTCCCGCCGCCGAGCAATGGCGCAATCGGCTCAATGGTAAGCAGTTATTGTATCTCTACACGGGCAATGGTTATTCCGAAAAACAAACCTTTGATTTGTGCTCCAACGGCACCTTTATTTCGGGAGGAGACACGTCGGCGAGCAGTTCGGGCGGCTTCAGCGGTGACTTTTCGGCCGTAACGCAGGGTGGCGGCTCGGGTACGTGGCGTGTGGGTGCGGAAGGGAATCAGGTAATTTTGGTTTTTAATTACCGCAACGGAAATACTGCTCGGTTTACGGTGGCCACGGCCCCAAACGGAACGAGTGTGCTGTTGAACAACAAAAAATACTTTGTACAAGCCAGCCCTAGTTGTCGCTAACGCGGGCTGGCTTGTTGGCTATTAATCCTTCAGGTTAAGGACTTTTTTCACTTCATTATAATCTTTCCAATTGACGTGCCCTAGGCGCGCGCCCGTGGCTGGCGGAACAATAACCGCCCGAAACTCTTCGTCGACAAAGAATTGATTTACATCAACATCTTTGGAAAAAGAAATAAAAGCAGAAATGAGCCCAGGCTCCATGGCAAAGGAGTACGTTACGTGGACATCGTTGAAATACGTATCCCACGGCACTGCGTTTACAAACGCTTTATTGGCAGCGGTGCGGTTATAAAGAAACACCATGCCGCCATCCATCGTCTTTTGGGTCAAGTACGTCTGAATAGCGCCTCCCTGCAACCCAATGGTGGAATAACGCTCGGTTTTGTTGTAGTTGGTGATGAATGATTGTTTGGAAACCGCCACCCAATTGGTTGAATAAAAGGCCGTTCCGCCTGTCGTTCCTGGGTCGCCTTTAGGGCCGACGGGGCCTTGGGGGCCAACGGGCCCTGGATCACCTTGTGGCCCCGCGCAAGCCGAGACAAAAAGCACGGCAGCAAGTGATAAATAACTTAAAATCTTCATGATGTTAGAGAGCGCTCTCACCTTCAGAGAGACGAGTTTTGGAGTGATTCATATCCTGAAGGTCTTATGGAGGATATGAAAATACAAGGAAATCATTTTTGCAAGATTAACGAGTATTTCGGAAAGATATTTAGAAACCCTGCTATAAATAATACAAACGTGTTTTTGGGCTTTTATAGGAAATAATCCCTAATCTAGATTTTGCTAAAACATACCCCCTAGACGCAGGATAGCTGGTGGTTTAGTTTGTCTGTATTGGTCTGGCTTTGTTTAGATTTTGTCGAAAATTGTTCACTTCAGTTCATATCTGTTTATCTTTGCGCCCAAACCAAAAATCAGCTAAAATGAGTTTAATGAAAGCCTACCCGTACCTCTACCGTTGGGCCGAAACGTACGGAAAAGTGGAGTTTGGAAAATTGGAGGGAGCCGAAGCAACAGTACGCTGTATTGATGAAACAGGGACCGTTTTTGAATCTCCTAAAAAAGTAAAAGACCTAGATGCCGCGCTTAAAATGGCCGAGGAAGCTATTTATGAGTGGTTTGAGGTCAATGATCCAGATGAATTAGATGATTGATTTGTAATGAACCGAAAAATAATAAATGTAAAAGGCTGAACATAAAACGGAAATTCAAATTGTCGTTGCGATGGGTTGGTTCTAAAATATAATTGCAATCATTTGATTAATAGGTGATTATGTTGGTGTTTTGCATTTTTTATTCTACATTTTAAATTTTACATTTCCTTAACGTGTTTGATATTAAACAAAAAGTAGGCGTTTTAGGTGGAGGGCAATTGGGTCTGATGCTGCTGCAAGCCGCGATAGACTGGAATTTAAACGTCAAGATTTTAGATGCCGCCGATGCGCCCTGCGCGGCTATTGCGCCCGAGTTTGTCGAAGGCTCGTTGCAAGACTATGACGCAGTGTATCAATTTGGGCAGGACGTGGAGGTGCTGACCATTGAAATTGAAAAAGTAAACGTGGAAGCCTTGGAAGCGCTCGAACGAGAAGGAAAAAAAGTGTTTCCGCAGCCGCACGTCATTCGATTGATTCAGGATAAACGCTTGCAGAAGCAATTTTATCGTGACCATGGCCTGCCTACGGCCGATTTTGTGCTAACTGAAAATCGAGCCGATGTGCGCAATTATGCTGATTTCTTGCCCGCGTTTCACAAATTAGGGAAAGATGGCTACGACGGTAAAGGGGTGCAGCGAATCGCATCAGCCGCCGATTTTGACAAGGCTTTTGACGCGCCGGGGTTACTGGAGAAAGCCGTTGATTTTGACAAAGAATTGGCCGTGATTGTGGCCCGGAATGAGCGCGGCGAGGTAGCCACTTTTCCCACCGTCGAAATGGTGTTTCATCCCGAAGCCAATCTGGTCGAATACCTTTTTGCGCCCGCCGATATTTCACCTAAAATTGAACAGCAGGCTCAAGAATTGGCAAAAAAAACGGCACAGGCCATCGGAATCGTGGGACTTTTGGCCGTTGAAATGTTTTTGACCAAAGACGGGCAAGTGCTCATCAATGAAGTGGCTCCGCGCCCGCACAACAGCGGTCACCACACCATTCGGGCCAATTTTACGTCGCAGTTTGAGCAGCATTGGCGGGCTATTTTAGACTTTCCATTGGGCGATACTACCGCTTACACGCCTGCCGCTATGGTCAATTTATTGGGGGAAGAAGGTCACACTGGCCCCGCGTATTATGAAGGAATGGAGGCGTTGTTGGCTACCCACGGTGTATTTCCTTTTTTATACGGCAAAAAAATTACCAAGCCATTCCGTAAAATGGGCCATATCACGGTGACGGACAATGATTTGAAGAAGCTGAAAGAAAAAGCCGAATGGGTGAGAGGGGCGTTGAAAGTGATAACCAAATAACGAACCAACGTTGGATTGGATGTGTTTAAAAAGTAGATTTCGGCATATTTGCCGCGACATACCGACTATAAACTGCCAATTTAAAAATGACACCCAATCTCCCAAAAACTGAACTCAAGCGCGTCGTCATTGTCGGCGCGGGGTTTGGTGGGCTTGTGCTGGCGCGTGAGCTTTCAAAACGTTCTGATTTACAGATTGTATTGATAGATAAAAACAACTACCACCAATTTCAGCCGCTGTTTTATCAAGTAGCCATGGCGGGATTGGAGCCTAGTTCTATTTCTTTTCCGCTGCGTAAAGTATTTCAATCGAAAAATAACGTTCATATCAGGGTCACGGAAGTGGTGAAAATTGATACTGAATCCAACGTCATTGAAACAAAACTCGGACCCGTTGAATATGACTTTTTGGTGTTGGCGACGGGAGCCGATACCAACTTTTTCGGCATGAAAAACATGATCGAAAATGCCATGCCCATGAAATCGGTGTCGGAGGCATTGGCGCTTCGTAACCGAATGCTCCAAAATTTTGAAGATGCCCTGAGTGTGGAGACCATTGAAGAACGTCACGGCCTGATGAACGTGGTGATTGTGGGCGGCGGGCCTACGGGCGTAGAAGTGGCCGGCACGTTGGCCGAAATGAAACGGCATATTTTGCCGAAAGATTATCCCGAATTGAACTTCGATTCGATGCAGATTTACCTGTACGAATCCTCGCCCGAAGTGCTGGAAGTCATGTCGGACCAAGCCTCCAAAAAAGCCAAACAGTATTTGACCGACTTAGGTGTCAATCTGCGTTTGGGCGTTCGTATTGTTGATTTTGACGGAAAATATGCCACCACCAACACAGGCGACCGCATCCGTACCAACAACCTGATTTGGGCGGCGGGCGTCAAGGCCAACGCGATTGAGGGTATTCCAGTGGCTTCTATTGTACGTGGAGGTCGGGTAAAAGTGAACCAGTTTAGTCAGGTTGAAGGCACAAAAAACATATTTGCGTTGGGTGACTTGGCCTTAATGACTGAAGAAAAATATCCCAATGGGCACCCCCAATTGGCGCAGCCGGCCATGCAGCAGGGCGAATTGCTCGCCAAAAATCTGGTACGGATGCTGAAGGGACAGGAAATGAAACCGTTTGTTTACAAAGATTTAGGTTCGATGGCGACCGTGGGCCGCAATCTTGCCGTGGTAGACCTGCCTTTCTGGAAGTTTCAGGGATTTTTTGCGTGGTTGACTTGGATGTTTGTGCACCTTATCTCGATTGTTGGCGTTAAAAACCGTCTGTTAATCTTTATCAACTGGCTCTGGAATTACGCTACCTACGACCAATCCCTTCGGTTGATTATTAAACCTAAAATTTTAAAAGAAAAAGAACCCGATGTGGTAAAAGAAACCGTTTAGACGGTTGCCTTTCTTCCTGCTTTTTTACCAGCTCCGGCCCGCTAAAGCCTATCCTCAATATAGTGTACAATCAGACCAGAAAACGTGTACGTTTGTGGCATAAATTTTAAACCCAAACTATTATGTTTCTGATTGTTATCGGAGTGATTTTGGTCATAGCAGGCTTTGCGATCAATACTCCATCGTTGGCGTTTGCCAAATTTTCCCGTCCTGTCAAGGTGGCGGGTGTTGTCTTGGCCATTTTCGGGGTTCTTACGTCGTGTATCAAGCAGGTTGATGCGGGTTCGGTGGGGATTCAATCTTTGTTTGGAAAGGTAAGTAATACTGTTTTGAGCAGTGGATTAAACTTTGTAAACCCGCTCGTGGATGTTACATTGTTGGATACAAAGACGCAAAACTATACCATGTCGGCAGTACATGATGAGGGGGATAAAACAGGCGACGACGCCATCCGTATTCTGACGGCCGACGGACTTCAGGTCGAAATAGATTTAACGATTCTCTACCGCGTTATTCCCTCCGAAGCGCCCAAAATTTACCGCGAGATTGGGCCTACTTACGTTGAGAAAATTGTTCGTCCCATAACCCGCACGCGCATCCGCGACAATGCCGTTAATTATGACGCAGTGGCGTTGTATTCCACCAAGCGTGATGAGTTTCAGGCGCGTATTTCTAAGCAAATTGAACAGGAATTTAAAAACCGAGGAATTTTTCTGGAAAACGTCTTGATTCGGAATATCAACCTGCCCGAGTCGGTCAAAAAAACCATTGAGTCCAAAATCAATGCCGAGCAGGAATCGCAGAAAATGCAGTTTGTGTTGAGCAAAGAAAAGCAAGAAGCCGAACGTAAACGCGTTGAGGCGCAGGGGATTTCTGATTATCAGCGCATTATTTCCGAAAGTTTGACCGACCGTCAGTTGCAGTACGAGCAAATCAAGGCCCAAAAAGAATTGGCGTCGTCGCCCAATGCCAAGGTCATTATCATGGGCGGTAAAGGCAACGTGCCCGTGATTTTGGGCGATAAATAAACGGTAGGGGCAGGGTTTACCTCTGCCCTAAGGGGTTTACCCCTACTGTTAGTTCAAAACCGTTAGATTGAATGTTTAAACAATTGGCTAGTTTCCTCTATTTTGGAAACTAGCCAATATATTTTATTTTTGAATAAAATAATCAGGTAAACCAATGATAGAAGCAAGAGATACCGCAGTTCTGCCCAAAACTTTGGAAGAGTTTATGGTTTGGGAGCCGGAAGATGGCTTTAAATATGAATGGAATGACGGAGAGCTTATCAAATTTGTTGGCATGAACAAAACACAGGTTTTTATCTACGAAGTATTGAATCAACTTTTTATTGAAAAAGGGCTCTGGAAATCAGGTACTTTGATTTCAGAATATGATGTACAGCTTACCGGTATTCAAATGAGAAGACCCGATATAGCATATCTTTCCAAAGAACAAATACAGCGTACGAAGCAGGGTGAAGACGAAATACCTGAATTTTTGATTGAGATTATTTCTGGCAGTGATAACGCTAACAAAGTCGAAGAAAAAACGGCTGAGTATTTTAAAGCAGGAGTTAAAGTCATGTGGTTGATTTATCCTGACAACAAGACAGTTCATGTCTATACTTCACGCAAGCAAGTACAAATCTGTACCGATGATGATATATGTTCGGCCAAGCCTATTCTTCCCGAATTTGAATTGAGTGTCAACGCAATTTTTGTTTGATTCTAAGCTACAATCGATTGAACGGTTTTTACGTACCTGTCTGACGGTTTAAAACCGTCGGACAGGTATATCAACGATTGCTAGACGAGACTCCGAAACTGATAGAGGCCAAACGACATAATAACGCCCCAAATCGTGCCCCAAAGTAGCATCTGAGCAATGACAGTCAGGCGGGGTACTTTGAACGACACGGCAATCAACGTGCCGCCTATGGGCGTAAAAAGCAGAGGCGTAAGCAAGGCAATGCCTGTCATCCCTGATTTTTTCCAGACCCTAACGGCCAGCCGAGAACGCTTGCTGAAAAGACGGGGTTGGGTCTTTCGATAGCGGGCCATCAATTGCTGAATGGCGCTGCCCAAAAACACAAAAATAACCACGCTGAACATCATACCCACAACGGTGCAAATGGCCGTTTCCCACCAACTTAAGCTAAGTGCTAGGCCTGCCAAGGGGCCTGCTACAAATTTGACCATGCTTGCCAATACAACTGAAATATATTTTGCCCAAGGCATTTTTAGAGGTGTGGTTTTGTTAAATAATCAGCAAAGTAGTCATTAACTTAGGACGAACAACCCAAAAACCCAAAAATCTGCTTAAAATCAAAAAACAAATTGCGTAAGTTTGGGCCAAATATCAGACGAAAATGGAAATCCTTGAACAAGTACAAAAATATGGATACGTGCGCGAAGCAGTTGCGCCAGAAGTAGATTTAGTGGCGGAAATCAATCGGCTTCGTAAAGAAAAAAATGCCGTTATCTTGGCGCATTATTATGTAGACGGTGCCATTCAGGATTTGGCCGACTACATCGGCGATAGCCTCGGGCTTTCGCAGCAGGCCGCCGCTACTCCTGCCGATATGATTGTTTTTTGCGGCGTTCATTTCATGGGTGAAACGGCCAAAATCCTCAGCCCTGAGAAAAAAGTTGTGATTCCTGACCTGAATGCGGGCTGTTCATTGGCCGACTCGGCCCCAGCTGATAAATTCGCGGCTTTCAAAGCGCAATACCCCGACCATTTGGTGCTTTCTTACATCAACTGCTCGGCCGAAATCAAGGCATTATCTGACATCATCGTGACCTCGTCCAATGCCGTCAAGATTGTGGAGCAATTGCCCAAAGACCAGAAAATTATCTTTGCACCCGACGCCAATTTAGGTCGTTATGTAGCCAAAAAAACGGGCCGTGATATGGTGCTGTGGGACGGCGCCTGTATCGTTCACGTTGATATTTCGGAAGCCAAATTAAAAGCCCTGCGTGAAAAATACCCCAGCGCCCTGCTCGTCGCGCACCCTGAATGCAAAGACAACATCTTGCTTCAGGCCGATTTTGTAGGCTCAACCACCGCAATTCTGAAATTTGTGGCTGAAACCCCGCACGATGAATTTATCGTAGCCACGGAAGCAGGCATTTTGCACAAAATGAAACAAGCAGCGGCAGGAACTGGCAAAAAAATTATTCCCGCCCCCGCCACCGAAAACAACACCTGCGCGTGCAGTGAGTGCCCTTACATGAAAATGAACACGGTCGAAAAACTGTACAACGCGCTTCTGTATGAGCAACCCGAAATCACCGTTCCGGAAGATGTACGCCTTAAAGCCTACGAATCCGTCAATCGAATGCTGGAGATGAGCAAGAATCTGTAGCGGATGCCTGATTTATACATCATCGCTGGGCCAAACGGGGCAGGGAAGACGACTGCGGCATCAACAATTTTGCCTGAGATGCTTCACTGTCGGGAATTTGTAAATGCCGATAACATTGCAGCTGGCCTTTCACCTTTCAATCCTGAAGGTGCAGCCTTTGAAGCTGGTAGAATTATGTTGCAGAGAATACGTTTTTTGCTGTCTACCAAAGAAGACTTTGCGTTTGAGACTACTTTGGCGGCTAAAAGCTATATTTCGCTTATTAAAGAAGCCCAGGCTGGAGGATATAGCGTAACAGTGGCTTTTTTTTGGTTGCCATCTTTTACAATGGCGATTGAACGGGTGAAACAACGTGTTTTAGAAGGCGGACATCATATCCCAGCGGATGTTATCATAAGGCGTTATCAGCGAGGAGTTTATAATTTATTTGAACTGTTTATGCCTATTTGCGATACTTGGATTTTGATAGATAATTCAGAAATAACGCCTAAACTTATTGCTAATGGGGATAAAGGGGGAAGTGTAGAGGTCATAAATCAACAAGTTTGGCAGCAGGTTATTAAACAAATTCAAAACAAATGAATAGCAAAGAACTGTCGGTGAAATTTATCGAAGGTATTGATAAAGCACTTAAAGAACTTGTACCGAAAAAAGCAGTGTTAGGACAATCCTTTGTAATTGCTGATGCTAAAGGGGGAATGAAAACCATTCCTGCAAAACAACTCTTAAAAAAGATTCAAAGTAAAAAAAAATGGCATTAAGCCTTAGGCTCATTCACTCACACATTTACACATTTAAATGAAACCCACCCTCTTAATACTTGCCGCTGGCATGGGCAGCCGCTACGGCGGAATCAAACAACTCGACCAATTTGGCCCCAACGGCGAAACCATCATTGATTATTCTCTGTATGATGCCATCCGGGCTGGTTTTGGCAAAGTTGTCTTTATTATTCGCGAAGAACTTCGTGCTGATTTTGAAGAAGTATTTGGTCCCAAACTCAAAGGAAAAATTGACTACGATTACGCCATTCAGGGCTTCCAAAGCTACGTGCCCGTGGAATTAGGGGAAATCGAACGCGCCAAACCTTGGGGCACGGGCCACGCCATGCTCTGCGGCAGGGAACAAACCCAAACGCCTTTTGCCATCATCAACGCCGACGATTTTTACGGCCTCGAAGCCTTCCAACTGGTGGCGGATTTCCTCAATACCAGCGCAGACGACAGCGAGCATACGCTGATTGCGTACCAAGTAAAAAAGACACTTTCGGAAAACGGTACCGTGTCGCGGGGGGTGTGTGAAGTCAATGATGAAGGTTATTTGGACGTGGTGACTGAGCGCACGAAAATCTTCCCGCAGGAAGGAAAAATCTATTTTGAAGAAAGCGGCGAGCTTACCGAACTTGGCCCCGAAACGCCCGTTTCGATGAATTTTTGGGGTTTTAAGCCGTCTGTTTTTCCCATTACCCAGACGCTTTTCTCTGATTATGCCCGCAATAACTACAATGCACCTAAAGCGGAGTTTTATATTCCGGTAGTAGCTACGCATTTGATTAAGAGTGGTTTAGGTAAGCTTAAAGTCATTCCTAATGCTTCCGAATGGTTTGGCGTCACCTATCCAGAAGATAAACCCACCGTGCAGGCGGCATTGAAAAAGCTGCACGAGGAGGGGAAGTATCCGAGTCAATTGTGGTAAAAGCCTCACCGCGCGGCGGACCGCCCTAAATCCCTCCGCATGGGCGGCCCCGTCCACATCAGAGAGGGACTTAATCCAACTATGAAAAACATTCTTATCTTCATTGTACGGGCTTATCAGGTGGCGCTTTCGCCGTACCTGCCCAATTCGTGCCGCTACACGCCGACCTGCTCGCACTACATGATTCAGGCCGTTCAAAAACACGGTGCGCTCAAGGGTGGGTGGTTGGGACTCAAGCGCATTGCAAGTTGCCACCCGTGGGGCGGGCATGGGTACGATCCGGTGCCATAAAAAATGATAATCATGAAATACCCCCGCAAGCTTTCTTCTGGTGCCAACAACACCGTGATTGTACTTTCAGATACGGAAGTGGCCAAGTTGTTTACGGGCGATACTCGTTCGGATATTGGCTCGGAAGCCGAAAAAATGAAGTTTGCTAACATAGTGAATGATTTGATAGCCAAGTTTATCCGTTTGGATTATAACGAAGACTTACAAGCTGAAATGTTGGTGATGGAACGCCTCCGCCCCATGGACTACCGCGCCTACGAAGTGGAAATACGCGAACTACGGCTTGATGTGTTTGAGGATGAACTCCGCGCTTTGCACCAAGCGGGCTTTGTACACCGAGACCTCAAACGCCCTTCGGATATTGGTGGGTTGGCCTTTGATAATATTTTGCTGACCGAGTAGGGGCTGCGCCTGATTGATGTGGGTATCTCCGCGTTGCGCTCGCAGGTGGGGAATGTGATTTTTGAGAAATACGTAGCGGTAGAAATCCAAGAGATGCACTTATTTAGAAACTATTTTTTAAACCGATAATTTGTAGAAAAAACCATCGCTATGCCAAACTGGACTACGGCCAAAGAATATACGGATATTACTTACAAAAAATGCGACGGAGTGGCTCGCATCGCGTTTAATCGCCCTGAAGTACGCAACGCCTTCCGTCCCAAAACTACCTTCGAACTCCTCGATGCCTTTGGGGATGCTACCCACGACCCCAAAGTAGGGGTGGTGTTGCTGTCGGGTGAGGGACCATCGCCCAAAGATGGCATTTGGGCATTTTGTTCGGGAGGAGACCAAAAAGCCCGTCAAAAAGGTGGCTATCGCGCCGAAGATGGCCGCGACCGCCTCAATATTTTGGAAGTACAACGTCAAATCCGCTTTATGACCAAACCCGTGATTGCGGTCGTGCCAGGTTGGGCCGTAGGTGGTGGACATAGCTTGCACGTTGTCTGCGACCTGACGTTGGCCAGCAAAGAACACGCAATTTTTAAACAAACCGATGCCGACGTTGCTAGTTATGACGCAGGCTACGGATCAGCCTATTTGGCGCGGATGATTGGCCAGAAACGTGCCCGTGAAATTTTCTTTTTAGGACGTAGTTATTCGGCCCAAGAAGCCTTCGAAATGGGCATGGTCAACGCCGTGGTTCCGCACGAAGAGCTGGAAGATACGGCCTTTCAATGGGCGCAGGAAATTCTTGGAAAGAGCCCAATGGCGATTCGGATGTTGAAATTTGCTTTCAACCTCGTAGACGACGGCTTGGTCGGGCAGCAATTGTTTGCAGGAGAAGCCACTCGTTTGGGATACATGACCGAGGAAGCCCAAGAAGGCCGTGACGCATTCCTCGAAAAACGCAAACCCAATTGGGATAAGTTTGAGCGATTCTCCTAATAAAACTTCCCAGAAGGCACTTTATACAAAAGACATGGTAAAAGTGGAATTGGCTTTGCCTGAAAGATTGACAAATTGCCAATTTTTGGGATTTTTGCGTAGTTTTGGGCAAATTTTTCGCGAGTACCCATGCCCGTAACGCTGCCCATCTTCTTGATAATGGCCCTTTCCTCTGTGGTGGTGGGGGTGTATTTGGAACGTAAAGTCTCCGCTTTTATTCAGGACCGTATGGGACCGATGGAAGTAGGGAAATGGGGCTTGCTGCAACTCATCGCTGATTTGCTCAAACTTCTGCAAAAAGAAGACATCGTTCCCGCCACTGCCGACCGAAAGCTGTTTCTGTTGGCTCCGTTGGTGATTTTTACGGCCATCTTCGCGGGTTATGCGGTGCTTCCGCTAAGTCCTGATTTACAGGGTTCTACCACGTCGGTCGGGATATTTTATTTGATGACGATTATCTCTGTGGATGTAATTGGGATTTTGATGGCGGGCTGGGGTTCCAACAATAAGTTTGCTCTTTTTGGTGCGGTTCGTTCCGTGGCTCAAATCATTTCGTACGAAATCCCGCTGGGGTTGGTCATCTTGTGCGTCGTGATGACGGCCCAGACCCTTGATTTACAGACCATAAGTTACCAACAAGGGGTTTATTCTGACGAAATCACGTACCTGTTTGGGTTAAAATCAATGGGCGTTGATATTACGCGGGTCGGTGGTTTTTTAAGTTGGAATATCGTCAGAAGTCCCTTTTTGATTATCGCCTACATTGTGTTCTTTATTACAACATTGGCTGAATGTAACCGCGCCCCTTTTGACATCCCCGAAGGAGAGTCAGAACTCGTGGGAGGATTCCACACGGAGTATTCTGGAATGCGCTGGGCGCTGCTGTTTTTGTCAGAATACGCCATGATGCTGTTGGTGTCGTTGTTGGGGGCCATTCTGTTTTTAGGAAGTTGGAATACGCCATTGCCCAACATTGGCTCGCTTCGCCTTGCCGACTGGACAAGCGGCGCTCCTGGCACCATTTGGGGCAACGTAACTGGCGCTTTTTGGCTGATTTTTAAAGCAGGTTTTGCCATTCTGATTCAGATGTGGGTTCGTTGGACGTTCCCGCGTTTGCGCGTAGACCAGCTCATGTTTTTGTGTTGGAAAGTGCTTACTCCCGTGGCGTTGATTCTGTTTCTTTTCTGCGGGATTTGGCGCTTGTTGATGGTGTAAAAAACATTTGTAAGAATATTTTTGTCCTGAATAAAAAAAAATCAAGCCCATTTTTTCTACTTTTGTCAAATAAACACAATTACGATGTACCTCACGCTGAGCAACATACCTGCCGTCAAAGTCACGAACGTTCGTGTGGTGGGCTGTGTCCGAGTCGGGAGCGTCGTATTTTAGTAGCTATTAACCCCTAAAAATATACCGCCCGACTCGCCTGAGTCGGGCTTTTTTATTAATTAAAATTATCAAACAACTCAGAAACAATGAACGTCTATTCCTCCGCATTCCAAACCATTGTGTGACCGGGTTCACGGAGAATTCCCTATCTTTGCACACATTTTTTGACCGTAATAACGGATATTTTACCAAGTATATACCACCCGACATCCAAAGTCAATACAACTAAAACATGATTTCGAAGACCTACAATCCGCGTGAAATTGAAGACAAATGGTACAGTTATTGGATTGAAAACCGCTATTTCAATTCCAAGCCTAATCCTGACAAAGAGCCTTACACCATCGTCATTCCGCCGCCCAATGTGACGGGGGTGCTGCACATGGGCCATATGCTCAACAATACCATTCAGGATGTACTCGTCCGCAAGGCACGCATGGAAGGCAAAGAGGCATGTTGGGTGCCGGGCACCGACCACGCTTCGATTGCTACCGAAGCCAAAGTGGTGGCGATGCTCAAAGAACAAGGCATTCAGAAAAGTGACCTGACCCGCGAAGAATTCTATAAATATGCTTGGGAATGGACCGATAAATACGGCGGCATTATCTTGAAGCAATTGCGTAAACTGGGCGCCTCTTGCGATTGGGACCGCACGCGGTTTACGATGGAGCCGTCGCTTTATGATGCCGTGATTGACACTTTTATTGACCTGTACAACAAAGGCTACATTTATCGTGGTCATCGCATGGTCAATTGGGACCCACAGGCCCAAACCACCGTCTCCGACGAAGAAGTCGTCACCAAAGAGGTAATGACGAAACTGTGCTACCTGCGGTATCCTATTGTGGGAGAGAATGATGCCATTACCATTGCGACCGTTCGCCCCGAAACCATCATGGCCGACTCCGCCATTTGTGTGCACCCTGACGATGAGCGTTTTAAGCATTTACACGGCAAAAAAGCCCTTATCCCGCTCATAAACCGCGAGATTCCGATTATCACGGATGAATACGTGACGATGGATTTTGGAACGGGAGCCTTGAAAGTGACGCCTGCGCACGACCAAAATGACTACGATTTGGGCGTAAAACACAAGCTCGAAATCATCGATATTTTGACCGAGGAAGGAAAACTCAACGAGAAAGCGCTGATTTTGGTGGGTGAAGACCGTTTTGTAGCCCGTAAAAAAATCATCAAACTGCTCGAAGAGTCGGGGAACTTGGAGAAAATAGAAGACTACAAAAGCAACGTCGGTCACTCTGAGCGCACAAACGCCGTGATTGAGCCACGCTTGTCGTTGCAGTGGTTTGTCCGGATGAAGGAGCTGTGTCAACCCGCGCTCGAAAACGTGATGAATGACAATATTCAGCTGCATCCGCCTAAGTTTAAAAATACCTATCGAATCTGGATTGAAAATATTCGCGATTGGAATATCAGCCGGCAGTTGTGGTGGGGACAACAAATTCCTGCCTATTATTTGTCGGACGGTACCGTGATTGTGGCCAAAAACAAACGAGAAGCCCTTCGCAAAGCCCAGCACGAAATGCAGTTGTTTGCCCTGACCGAAGCCGACCTGACCCAAGACCCCGACGTGGTGGATACGTGGTTTAGCTCGTGGCTCTGGCCTATTTCGGTTTTTGATGGTATCAAAGACCCCAACAACGAGGACATCAACTATTATTATCCTACCAATGACCTCGTTACGGCACCCGAAATTCTGTTTTTCTGGGTCATGCGGATGATTATTGCGGGGTATGAGTTCCGGGGTGAATTGCCTTTCCGGAATGTGTATCTAACGGGAATTGTGCGCGACCCCAAAGGACGTAAAATGTCGAAATCGTTGGGAAATTCTCCCGACCCGTTGGCATTGATTGAACAATACGGCGCCGACGGGGTACGCACGGGAATGTTGTTCAGTTCACCCGCAGGAAATGATTTGTTGTTTGACGAAAAACTCTGCGAGCAGGGCCGTAACTTCTGCAACAAGATTTGGAACGCATTTCGATTGGTTAAAGGATGGGAAGTGTACAGCCCACAGTCTCCAGTTTTCAGTGCACAGTTGGCGGTTAATTGGTTTGAGTCAAAACTCAACCAAACAATCACGGAAGTCCTTGATCTATTCTCAAAATACCGTATTTCGGACGCCCTCAATGCGGTATACAAATTGATTTGGGATGATTTCTGCTCGCAGTATTTGGAAATGATTAAACCCGAATACGGTCAACCCATTGACAAAGATACTTTCGAGGCAACCATTGACTTTTTTGAGCGCATCATGGCGCTGACGCATCCTTTCATGCCGTTTATTACCGAAGAAATTTGGCAGGATATTCGTCCAAGAGGGGAGAAGGAAAGTCTTTGCGTGGCCGAGTATCCAACAATTGGAGCAATTGACACGACGCTTTTGGCTAACGTTGAGATTTTCTTTGAGATTGTGACCAACATCCGTAACTTGCGGAGTACCAAGAATATAAGCCCTAAAACGGCATTGCCTTTGACGATAAAGACCGAAAATCAAGGTTTGTACCAGCCTTTTGAAGGGTTGTTGGTAAAACTGGCCAACATTTCAGAAATCAACTACGCGACCGACCAAGCCGATGGAATGTCGTTTTTGGTGAAAGCCGATGAGTTTTTCGTGAATCTCGCGGGAGAACTTGACGTAGCTGCCGAAATCGAAAACCTCCAAAAGGAATTGGAATACACGTTGGGCTTCAAAAAATCGGTAGAAGCAAAGTTGTCGAACGAACGTTTCGTCCAAAATGCCAAAGCGGATGTGGTCGAAAAAGAACGTCAAAAACTCGCCGATGCCGAAGCTAAAATTGTCGCGATTCAGGAATCGCTGACGCGTCTGAAAGCGTAATATTTATTCTTCTCACAGACAAGGCATATAAGACCAACTAACGAATGTGGTTTTATATGCCTTCTGTGGCTTTAAGCAAATTCTTCTTAAAAAATAGTATCCATCCCAAGGTTGAAAAATAGGCCAAGGCAGTTCCAATAATAGGAATGGCAATAAGAAAGAAGGGGTTGAATGGCATAGATTTATGCAACAGGCCAATCCATGTAACTGCTAAAATGGAAACAAGTGCCAGAATGATTACGGAACGATAAAAGAACGGAAGCCGCTGACTTTTGAAAACATTATAAAAAGTCAACGCATACGCTACGGTAGCCAGCCCGCTGGTTGCGAGGATTTGGTATCTGCTCAACACACACGAAATTCCGAAAATACCGATGATGACGAGAGGAAGTTTGGTGTCTGGAAAAAGTTTGTTTACTCGAAGCGGCAGTTCAATGGAGGTTTGTTCAGGAAAAAGTAAGAATTTCAGGGTATTCCATTCGTACAAAAGCGTGAGAATATTCAACGTCGTAAAGACCGCATCCACGTAGGGCGTACCTGCCCAATTCTGTGAAATGGTCACCATCAATATGCCTAAGTTCATGGGAATGAGCATAATCAGGCCCAGCACAGAGTAGCGTTGCGATAAGACTAAAGCCCCCGCCATCACCTGCGAAATAGCAATGAAAAAACCAAATGTACGCAAACCGTGGGGGGTAAGTTGTTGAATGAGAAGGGGTGGGCCGATCAGTTGACCAAAGTGCCCTTCGGTGAGCTTACATAATCCCGAAGACGTGAATAAATAGCCCAAAAAAAGGCGGATAAGAAGCACATTGAAGTCTTTGAACGTCATCGGATTGTTTTTTGAGTAACAAAATAGCGGGGCTTTTGTTGAATCTCAACCAAAATGTGACGAACGGTGGCCTAAACCCAAATTGAAAAGAGGCGTGACCGTAAGCCACGCCTCTTTTCAACTAAATTTAGGGGAAATTAATAAGGGATTGGTAAAACCTTGCTTTCCTTGAAAGTCGAAAGAATCACCATGGTTTGGGTATTGGCTACTTCTTCAATTTCATTGATGCACTCCAATAATAATTTCTGGTAAGACGCGATGTCTTTCGAAATCACTTTCAATAAAAAGTCTCCTGAACCCGTAATATGGTGGCACTCTATGATTTCGGGAATTTCGTTTATTCTTCGGGCAAACGAATCTGTAACATCTTTTTTGTGACCAGTCAAAGATACTTGGATAAAAGTTGTGACGCCCAACCCTACTTTTTCGCGATCTAACTGTGCGTGATAACTTTGAATAATACCATGCTGTTCAAGTTTCTTTACCCGTTCCAGGGTAGGAGCCGGAGAAAGACCAATTTCTTTCGAAAGTTGTGCATTGGTAATTTTTGCGTTAGCTTGCAAAATGTCCAAAACCTTGCGGTCTATTTGGTCTAATTTCATGTGAAATGCTTAATTTTTATAAAAAAGGCCGTAAACAAATAATATACTGCAAATGTAAGGACTTTGTGGAATTATTTTACAATAAAATGCTAATTTTATTCAATAAAACCAAAGAAAAAATAACTTTTGAAAAATAATCAAAAACGTAAAAACAAACTTTTTTATTAAAATAACACGAATAATTACAAAAAAATCATCCAATATTTTTATATTTGAATTTGACAGAATTGATTAGACTAATGAAGAAAAAGTGTGTATTTCTAGACCGTGACGGTGTTCTGAATCAAGATACGGAAGGATATCTGTATCAAGTAGAAGAAATGATTATCCCAGAAGGAGTGGTTGAAGGGCTAAAGAAAATGAAAGATGCGGGATATTTATTGATTGTGGTGACCAATCAGGCGGGTATTGCCAAAGGGCTGTACTCAAAAGAGGAGGTATGGAAATGCCATCAGTATTTCCAAGAGCAATGTGGGTTTTTATTGGATGATTTATATTTCTGCTCACATCATCCTGATTATGATAGCCGTTCGTTGATGCGCAAGCCCGAATCACTTATGCTTGAAAAAGCAATTGCCAAATACGACATTGATGTGATGTCTTCTTGGATGGTGGGTGACCGCTCCCGCGATATGCAGGCAGGAAAACGCGTCGGAGTACGCACAATACACCTCACCTCCGCACCTGAGAAATCGGCTGGGGATAGTTATGCATCTAATTTCTTAGATGTTACTCAATTGGTTATTGAAGCTAATTAGGCTTTCTTGACGGTTTTTGCCGAGCTATCATAAGCGGGGCAGTATCCTTTGCGGTTGCAGCTTGTAGCGGCAAGTACGACCATTAGTAAAGCAAGAGTAAGTAACTTTTTCATATGATGGATTGATTATTTGCGCAGGCAACCCGAGGGTTGCCTGCGTGTCTATCAAGTGTTTATTACGAAAATCGTGCCGATTTTATTGTTAACTGTGCGCTAATTCTGTTTGAGCTTCCAAATCAAGCGCGGTAGCTTTTTGCTCTTCAAGTTCATTGGCCGCAGAGTTATTTTTGGTATATCCCAAAATTGTCATCATGCTATCGCTATCTTGTTGACCAGCAAAGAGTTTGGTTACAATGTTGCCATTTTCGTCGCGATCTACGAGCACATGCTGAGGCGCTGGTATAAGACAGTGCTGAATACCGCCGTATCCTCCCAATGACTCTTGATACGCCCCCGTGTGGAAAAACCCAACGTACTGTACTTCGGTATCAAGTCCAAAAACCGGAAGGTATAAGTCGGCGCTGTGCGCTTCTGTATTATAAAAATCTTGCGAGTCGCAGGTCAAACCACCAATGTTTACTTTTTGGTAAGGATTGTCCCAGTTATTGACCGCCAACATGATGTATTTTTGGTTCATTCCCCATGAATCAGGCAAATGAGTGATAAACGAACCGTCAATCATGTACCACATCTCCTTGTCATTTTGGAGTTTTTGGTCAATGATTTGATAAATAACCGCGCCGCTTTCGCCCACGGTATAGCTACCAAACTCCGTAAAAAGATGCGGTACTGGAACGTTATTTTTGTTACAAATCCATTGGATATTTTCCACGATTTCATCAATCATTTGCTGATAATCGTAGTTGAACTGCAACGAAGTCTGAATGGGAAGCCCACCGCCGATGTCAATCGAGTCCAAATCAGGGCAAATCTTTTTCAATTCGCAGTATTTAAACATAAAACGCGTCAATTCGCTCCAATAGTAGGCCGTATCTTTCATGCCTGTATTGATAAAAAAGTGAAGCATTTTAAGCTTAAACTTCGGATTTTGCTGTATTTTGTCCTTATAAAGGTCGTTAATGTCGCTGTAGCGCACTCCCAGACGTGACGTATAAAAGGCAAAATTAGGCTCTTCGTCGGTAGCGATTCGGATACCAAAATTGACCGACTCGGCCGTTACATTTTGTTCATAGTATTCAATCTCGCGGAGGTTATCCAATACAGGCATTACATTGAAGCCTTCATTGATAAGCTCCGTGATGGCTTTTTGGTACCCGGGCAGTTTATAGCCGTTGCAAATAATGTAGGTGCTTTTGGCAATTTTCCCCTCCTTGTAGAGATTCCGAATAATGGGAATATCAAACGCCGACGAGGTTTCGATGTGGATGTTGTGCTTCAGCGCTTCTTCTAAAACAAAACTAAAATGAGAAGACTTGGTGCAATAACAATAAGTGTAGGAACCCTTGTAATTGAAACGCTTAAAAGCGTTTTTGAAAAACTGTTTGGCGTTGCCGATGTGCTCGCCGATTTTGGGTAAATAAGTGATTTTTAGCGGTGTACCATACTGGCGTATAATGTCCATAAGGGGTACATTGTTAAACGACAGCTCGTCGTTTTGGACGTTAAACTCCAGCGTGGGGAATTCAAACGTCTGCTCAATTAGGTTTGTGTAAGAACTTTTCATTTTGCCTTAGAAGCATAAAAAGTGTGTTTGGTGAAACAAAAAAAGTCTGCGAAAGTCTGCCAAAATAACGGCTTTTGCAAGAAAAAAGTGCAAAAAACCTCCCATTATTCTTTACTTTTGTTGGCCGATACAGAGGGTAGTTTGTGTAATTTATAATTTCTCGGATGTTGATTTCTTTTTTTGAACGTGAACGAGCGCTTACCTTCTTGCTTTGGTTTGGCATTGCGTTGAGAGTATTTCTCTATTTTTTTATTTCTGCTTACGGCGCCGATGCACACGGCGAAGTCATCCAATTTATTGCTACTCAGCATCGGCTCCCGCTTACCCGCGAGATTTTTTGTGCTATGCACCCGCCGCTTTACTATTTGTTGGCGCAGCCTTTCTTTGCTTTTGATACGCTTTCAAGTCTGAAAGTGACTCAATTATTGTCGGTTATCTTGTCGTGTTTGAATTTATACGTACTGTATTTGTTGGCAAAACATTACTTTAGCCATGTTTTGACTCGCAATGTAAGTTTTTTACTGGCTATTTTCCTGCATGCCTACATTACCTTTTCTTTATATGTCACCAACGACAGTTTGGCGTTTACGGTCGGGACGTGGTGTTTTTGGTTGTTATCTCGCTTTTTTCAAACACCCTCTCCCAAAACCGAACGTTGGTTGGCGTTGGCCCTTGGTATCGGCCTTTTAACCAAAGGTACTTTTTTGGCGTTCGTTCCCGTCGTTTTTTGGGCTATTGCCCTTACGTTGTGGCACTTTAAAATCAAATGGCAAAAGATAGTGCTACGGCTGATGATTTTGGGGTTCATTACGGGGATAATAGGAGGGTATAAATTTGCCGAAAATTGGTACTATGAAGGAAAACCCGTGGTTCATAACATGGATATTTTTCCGTTGAGTGACCAAAAAATGTACACTGGCCCGAAAAGCTACTACGGATTTCATTTGGTACGTTTGATGAAATCGCCCGTCATTTATCACGGCGATGAAAAGTTATTGCATGTCTATCCCATTCTTTTCTACAGTACCTTTTGGTATAAATTCGCAGACCTTGAAAATGATTTTAATTTGGGGGTAAAAACCCGTTTTCGGTACATCGGCAGTTTGATTTACTTGGTGGCGATTTTTCCCACGCTGATTATTTTGTTGGGTTTGGGGTTATTAATTCGTCAAACCGTTCATTTTTTGACAAAAATATCTTCGTTGACGGCCACAGAATTTCGTGAAAATAACGAAAAAAGTACATGGCTTGGCCTTCTGCTTGTGAGTGTCGCCCTGGTATTGACGGCGGGTTTTAGGTACGATGCGTGGTCTTGTTTTCAGGGGCGTCTGTTTTTGCAATCCTTCTTCAGTATCTTGGCCATGTTTTACTTGGGGCTTTCTTATTTGCAAACGCGAAGTGCGTTTTTGTACAAAATCGGATTGTTTAGTATGATAGGTTTGGCATTTTTATACAGTATTTATTTCGGTATTGAAAGTTTGTTTAAGTTTATTGCTTAATAAACCTTTCACCAATAATGTCTAAATACGTAGCTGCCATTGATCAGGGTACCACGAGTACCCGTTGCATTATTTTTGACCGACAGGGAAACATTATTTCTGTGGGCCAAAAAGAACACCAACAAATTTATCCTCAGCCGGGTTGGGTGGAACATAACCCCGAAGAAATCTGGAAAAATACGCTCGAAGTAATTGCGGGAGCCCGCATCAATGCGTCGATTTCGGCTACCGAAATTGCCGCCGTCGGGATTACAAACCAACGCGAAACCACCGCCGTTTGGAATCGAAAAACTGGAAAACCTTATTACAATGCCCTAGTTTGGCAGGATACCCGTACGGGCGACCTAGTAAATCATTTTGCCCAAGACGGCGGACAAGACCGCTTTCGTGCCCAAACGGGCTTGCCTTTGGCCACGTACTTCAGTGGGTTAAAACTGAAATGGTTGTTGGATAATGTGCCCGGCCTGCGCGAAGATGCCGAAAAAGGAGAGGCGCTTTTTGGTACCATGGATACCTTTCTGATTTGGAATCTAACTGGGGGGCCACACGGCGGCACGCACGTAACCGACGTGACCAATGCCAGCCGAACGCAGTTGATGAACCTCCATACGTTGGCTTGGGATTCAGATATGTTGGCTGCATTTGGCATTCCAAGTGCGATGCTTCCGGTCATCAAAAGCAGCAGTGAAGTGTACGGAAACGTGGTACTTGATGTATTGCCCAATGTGCCGATTGCGGGAGATTTAGGCGACCAACACGCAGCATTGGTTGGGCAAACCTGCTTCGAGCCGGGGCAGGCCAAAAACACCTACGGAACGGGCTGTTTTATGCTGCTCAATACAGGCACTGAACTAAAAGTTTCTACGCAAGGGTTGCTTACGACGGTGGCGTATAAATTTGGAAATCAGCCAGTTAATTATGCTTTGGAAGGAAGCGTTGCCATTGCGGGGGCGCTGGTTCAATGGCTACGTGATAACTTGGGAATGATTGAAAAAAGTAGTGACGTAGAAACACTGGCAAAATCGGTCGAAGATAATGGTGGGGCGTATTTTGTGCCGGCATTTTCGGGATTGTATGCGCCTTACTGGAAGGCCGACGCTCGGGGAGTAATTGCGGGCTTGACGCGCTACGTGACCAAGGCCCACATTGCCCGGGCGGTACTGGAAGCAACGGCCTATCAAACCCTCGACGTGATGAACGCCATGGAGAAAGACGCTGATATTGAGCTTAAATCATTGCGGGTAGATGGTGGGATGGTGGCTAACGAAACCCTCATGCAGTTTCAGGCGGATATGCTCAACGTACCCGTCGTTTGCCCAGCGGTGACCGAAAC
This sequence comes from Runella salmonicolor, assembly GCF_024158025.1. Classification (NCBI taxonomy): domain Bacteria; kingdom Pseudomonadati; phylum Bacteroidota; class Cytophagia; order Cytophagales; family Spirosomataceae; genus Runella; species Runella salmonicolor. The sequence goes on along the minus strand of NZ_JAMZEL010000001.1, from coordinate 42,061 downwards.
GACGGCTTTGGGCGCGGCTTATGCGGCAGGTTTGGCGGTAGGCTATTGGGAAAACTTCGACGATTTACGTCAGAATTGGGGAATAGCTCATACTTGGAATCCTAAAATGGAAAATGCGCAACGGGATAAATTATATAAAGGTTGGCACAAAGCCGTAGAGCGTTCTTTTGGCTGGGAAGATTGAAAAAGTGCAATAAATGGAAAATGCCCAACGGGATAAATTATACAAAGGTTGGCACAAAGCCGTAGAGCGTTCTTTTGGCTGGGAAGATTGAAAAAGTGCAATGAAAGTGTAAAGTATAAGGGTAAAATAGTCAATATTTCACCCTTATACTTTTACACTTTCCCCTTCTTTTCTCGTTTTTTTCTCAAACAACTTCTTGAAATCTGGGCTTTCGGTGCCAATCCACTTGTCCCAAAAGGTAAAATATAGCCCGTAATTGTATTTAAACTGAGAATGGTGTAGGCTGTGATGTGTGGCGCCAATCCACCATTTGCCAAACCAATGACGATGAAAATCGCGCGGATAGAGTTCGGTATTCAAATGATTGATAACGCTGGTGGTGGTCATAATCAATAAAATGATACCAATCGCAACGTAATGAAGCGGAATAATAAACAGCAATACTGGCAGGACAATCGCCTGTAAAATGCTTTCTATCGGGTGGAATGAAAAAGAAGTCCAGGCCGAGGTGGTAATGCTGTCGTGGTGCGCTTTATGAACCCATTTGTATACTTTGGGGTGGTGCATCCAGCGGTGAAGCCAATAATAATAGGTTTCGTGGCAAAAGAGAATAATCAGAATGCTGACAATAAACCAAAATGTGGAGTACTCATGGAAGTCGGTGTAAATTTGGGTGTATCCTTTTTGCCAAGCCACCACCATTCCCGTACCCACAAAAGCAAAGATTAGAGCGGTGATGAATGAAAAACCGATTTCTCGCCAATGTTGTCCTTGACGTCTGGGGCGTTGATTTACTTCGCGGGGTTGAAAATAAGCCTCGTATTTTACTTTAAAAAGGTAATGAAATAGGGCCGCAATGAGTACATAACGTCCGAAAATCCCCAAAAAAAAGTACAAAGCAGTTTGGGCAAAAGTCCACGGTTGGGTAAAATCAATGGTATCCATGCGTTTTTAACTGCTTTTGGCCTGTTTATGTTTCATACAAATAAGATTTATACCTCCCTCACCGCCGCCCGACGGATGCGGTCATTGATGGCACGACCCAAGTCTTTCTCGGGGAGCAATTCAGCATAAATTACTTCAATTGGGAGGCTGTCTAGCTGGCGCATGTACGCAAAAAGATGTTTGGCAGCTTCGGGGTAATCAGCGGCGGGAGACAGAACGCGTTGGTTTTCAGCGGGAATTGAATCCACCAAATGATTAAATGTCAGACTTCCGATTTTGTTGGGTGAATATTGTTGTAATATTTCAGGTAAATGATTGATAAACAGCGGTTTTCTGGGAGAATAGTGGCTTTTTAACATTCCTGGCGCTTTGGGGTTGGAAGTAGAATGCGATACGGTTTGCACAGGGCCAATGATGCCCTCAATGGCTTCTACGGCAATCCCGCCCAGACGATACACCACGGCATCTTCCCCTTCAAACCCTACAATGGTGGATTCAATGCCCACCGTGCTCTCGCCGCCGTCGAGGATATAAGGGATTTTCTTTCCTAGTTGGTTTTCAACGTGCAGCGCCGACGTAGGGCTAATGTACCCAAAGGGATTGGCACTTGGAGCGGCCAACGGAAAATCAAGGGAGGCAAGCAACTCCAGCGTCAGCGGGTGATTGGGAATGCGGACGGCAACGGTGGAGAGCCCAGACGTTACCAAATCAGAAACGGCGTCAGATTTGGGTAAAAGCAACGTAAGCGGGCCCGGCCAAAAAGCCTCGGCCAGTTGTTTTGCTTTTTCGGGAAAAGAATGGACAAAGGTGGAGGCATGGGCAATGGAATCGGTATGCACAATGAGGGGGTCAAATTGCGGGCGATTCTTCACGCTGAAAATCTTCAAAACAGCATCGTCGTTGAAGGCATTGCCCGCCAAACCATATACTGTTTCGGTCGGAATGCCCACTACTTCTCCTGCGCTGAGGAGTTTTTTAACGGAGATAATATCGGTTCCAATGGTTGCCATGCTGCAAAATTAGTCTATAGACTAGCGTTAACCCTCCTTCTGCAACGGTTTTTTTGTTAATTTGGCCATTATTTCACCCTTTTTATGAATTTTAACTACGAACTCACGGCGGTTGAATACATTTTTATGGGTACGTTTCTCGTACTCTATGTACTTTACATTGGCCGTACTTTTTTGGTTGCGAGGGCATTAGGGGCAACGGCCCGGGCCGTTGTGATTAAATTTTTTCTGCGCACTACGTATTTTGCGTTGCTGATTGTGGCGTTGTTGGGACCTTTTTTCGGGGAGCCCGAACGGGATATTATTGCGGAAGGAAAAGATGTGATGGTATTGGTTGATGTTTCTAAATCCATGGACGCTACCGATATTCAGCCCTCACGACTGGAAAAAGTGAAGTTTGAGTTACAACGGCTCAGTGCTTCGTTGGTCGAAAATCGTTTTGGATTAATTGTGTTTTCTTCGGATGCTTTTTTGCAAGTTCCCCTTACGTTTGACCTCAATGCGTTTGAGTTATTTACGCAATCGCTTAGTACGTTGCAGGTGAGTAATACTGGTACGGATATTTGCAGTGCGCTGGAATTGTGCATTCAGAAACTGCTCCAAAATCCTTCGGCAAATACGTCAAAAATTATTTTGTTGATGACCGACGGGGAAGATTTCGGGAACTGTGAGCGCAAAACCTTGGCTTCGATTCGGCAGTTTGGATTTAATTTGTTTATCGTAGGAGTCGGCACAAACGCAGGGGGGCATATTCGTCAAAAGGGAGATTGGATAAAAGATGAAAACGGGCAGGTGGTGACGACCAAATTGAACGCGGCTTACCTGCGAGACTTAGCCACTACCACTGGCGGGAAGTATTTTGAGATAAACAACCAATCTAATGCTATTCCAGAAGTAGTAAATGCGATAAATTCGGTGGAAAGTCGATTAATTGATAGTCGGAAGGTGGCCGTAGTCAGTAATAAGTACAGGTATTTTTTACTGGCAGCATTGGTGTTGATTGCGTTTGACGTATTGGTCACCGTCACCACTTTTCAGGTCTAACCGTAACTTTTTGCCATTTTGAAAGTATCCACGTTATACATCATTACACACTCTTATTATATAACCCACTCTACGCTCTTAACAGATTTCTTATGTCCCAAAATGAAAATTTGCATCGTTCACTTACCCCTACTTTACTTTGGGGGTTAGGTGTAGGTTATGTTATTTCCGGAATGTATTTCGGGTGGAACTTTGGACTAGAGAAAGGGGGTACTTTGGGAATGGCCGTTGCCACGGTGTTGTCGGTCATTATGTACGTGTGTTTTACGTTAGGATACGCCGAACTATCGTGTGCTATACCTAAAGCGGGAGGTGTGTTTGATTACGCCACGCGGGCTTTAGGACGGGATTGGGGGTTTATGGCGGGCATAGCCCAAGTGTTTGAATTTGTATTGGCGCCGCCTGCGATTTCGGTGGGTATCGGGGCTCACATTAATTTGTTCTTTCCTGAATTGCCCCCAACCTACGCGGCGTTGGGTGCGTATATGCTCTTTACGTTACTGAATGTCGTGGGAGTGCAGTTGGCGGCTACGTTTGAGTTGCTGATTACTTTTTTGGCCGTGGCGGGATTAATCTTGTTTGCGGGGGCAACCTACAACCAAATTTCAATTCAAAATCTTACGGCCAACGCGCTACCCAATGGATGGGCGGGCGTTTGGGCGGCTCTGCCTTTTTCTATCTGGTTTTTTCTGGGCATTGAAGGCTTGGCCAACGCCGCCGAAGAAAGCCGAAACCCTCAGCGGGATCTTATTCGCGGTTTTGGTTCGGCCATGCTTACGTTGGTGGTGCTGTGCGCCTTTACGTTTGTGTGCTCTGTTGGTGTAGGGGGGTGGGAAGCCATTGTGTACAAACCAGACGGTACAACGTCTGATTCACCGTTGCCGTTGGCTTTGGCGCGTCTCGTGGGGGAGGCCAATCCGCTGTATTTTGCGGTCATTGTTTTTGGCCTTTTTGGTCTGGTAGCCTCTTTTCATGGATTGTTGATGGCGGCTGGAAGAGCTACTTTTGAAATGGGACGTATCGGGCATTTTCCGGGCGTACTCGGAAAAGTTCATGCTAAATTCAAAACGCCTACCAATGCCTTGGTGGTCAATATGTTGGTGGGGATTTTGATATTGTTTTCAAATACCGCCGCCGAAATCATCATCTTGTCGGTGCTCGGGGCGCTGACCTTGTATTGCTTTGGTTCCATTTCTGTCATCCAGCTTCGTCGTAAAGAGCCTGCTCTAAAGCGTCCTTTTTTGTCGCCTGCTTACCCTTTTGTTCCGCTTTGTGCCCTGATTCTCGCGGGAGTAGCATTGGTGGCGGTGGCAGTTTCTAATCCTTTGCTTACGGGTTATTACATTGGAGCGCTGGTGGTGGCGTTTGTGCTTTACAAAGTATTTAATCGAAATGAAGAGACCGAAACCCAAAAGTAACCGCCTCGCTGAGGAGACAGTTACTTTCGGTTTTTCCAACTTTCGTTAAGCAGGAACCTCTTTGGATGTCAACTCACTTACCCGCTTGGCCCATGAGGTATAGGCACGCAGGATTTTGTTGAGTTTCCGCCGGGTTCCTGCTTTTTTTATATCAAGTTCTACGTTCGAAAGTTGCTTTTCGTACACAAGCTGGTTGTCGTCGCGATAAATGCGGACAATGCTAAACGGCTGTGTCTCCGTTCCGTTTTCAATTACCCAAAAGTAGGTGTTTTGAGAGGTTTTCTTGGCATGGGTGCTCGTCAGACTGAGGGCACCTACTAGAAGTGCAAGGGATACTGTTTTGATGGTCATAGCTGTAAAATAATTAATAAAAGAAATGTGTTGGCTGTTGTAATTTCGGCGGTTGGCCGAATTGCGAAGTGAAGTTCAAGATTTAAAAGGATTTCGTCAATACCGTTAGGCATGAATTGCTATCATCGGGTTCTAAAATGACTTAAATCAATCCCCAACAGAAATCAATAATAGCTAAAAAGCAGTTTTTCGGTCCCACCGATTACCTTTTTGATTGGCCAACCCTTGTCGTTGTATTCATAGGCATTGGTGATGAGGTAGGAGTACCAGCCTCCTTTCACAATGATTTCTTGGGGGTTGTTGCGATGCATGATTACATGGGGGAGAAGCGGGTATTTCATCATCTGCTCCACATAGGGCTTATCGTCGTATTTACGATACAGAACGGTTTGATAAACCGTCCAATCATCGGGTGTTTTCCCGGGGCTATAACTGGTTTCCTGAGTTAGGTTGCCTTGAGCGTCATAAACGTAGATATACTTCAGTGTTTCGGGTTCTTGGTCGTTGGGCTGGGTAAGCTTTCGGGTTTTTTCCACGAGTTGTCCGTCGGGATTAAATGTAAACGCAATCGTTCTTGTGAGAATTTTATTGGAATACTCCTCGGTTTTGACGAGCGAAGTTTTGTCGTAAAAATAATTGGTTTCTCTAACGGTACCTGAGTCTTCCTGCCCCAAGACCTTCACTAACTTGCCGCTAGAATTGTACGTGAGCGTGTAGTGAGTGCTAAACTCGTCTTCGCTTTGATAATTATTGATAATGTTGATTCGATTGACGAAATCTTTTGAATCATAAAAAAATTCATGCTTTCGATTGAAGGCGATAACATTGCTTAGTTTGGGGAGTTTCTGGACAGGCAGCGGTTCTTCAAATACGTTCTGCCGATTGCAGCCGTGCATACAAAATAATATCCAAAAAACCAAAAGCCCTCTTAGCGTTCCTAAGTAGGTGTATTGAGATGTTTCCATTTTTAATGGGTAATAAGTGGCTGTATAATTTGGAAACAAATGTCTTAAATTGACATAAGGGGGCTAAGTGAAAAAACGATGAGTTGATTATTAAGTGAGATGAAATGCCGAAATGTAGGTCTGAATGGGATGGATTTATGATATAAATCAGGAAAATTTTCGCTTTCAAAAAAGTAAACTTGAAATAGTTATAGTATTACTTTAAAGAGTTTAAAAAGGCTAGAATATTGTTGTTTTTTTAATAAAATTTTAATATTTGATTAATGGATATTTAAGTATTATTGCAACATAATTCAATTCCAGCTCAAACTGAATTGAATTTATAGAAATGGTGTGGATAACGTCGGAAAGCTGTTCGAAATTTCGGGCAGCTTTTTGTTTTTTAACAAAGGGCATTTTTTAAACCCAATAGATAGTAAATTCGGGCGTTTTAACGGAGACTTTATATCTAACGCCCAAGACTTGTGCTGCAATCTAACATGTGGGATTCTTACCTCAAACATTTTAAGGACTACCTGATGCTCGAACGGGGCTTGGCCGATAACTCGGTGGAAGCATACGTCCGGGACGCCACCAAATTGTCGGAGTACATGGATTTGTTGGGAGGGAAAGACCTGACTGAAATGACAGAATTGGATATTCTGGGTTTCTTGGGGTATCTGCACGATTTGGGATTAGTTGCCTATTCTCAGGCGCGGATGCTTTCGGGTGTAAAGGCATTTTTCAATTATTTGGTGCTAGAAAATGTATTAAAGGTCGACCCCACCCAGTTGATTGAGTCGCCGCATTTGTCGCGTAGCCTTCCAGATGTGCTTACCTATCCCGAAATTATTCAGATTTTAGAGGCCAACGACGTTTCTACGGCCGAAGGAGCCCGCAACCGTGCCATGTTGGAGGTTTTGTACAGCTCAGGGTTACGGGTTTCCGAACTGGTCAATTTACAGATTACCAATTGTTACTTTGACGCGGGCTTTATGCGGGTGATTGGCAAAGGAAGCAAAACGCGACTTGTGCCCATAGGCAGTGATGCCATCAAGTATACTTTATTGTATATTGAGCACATCCGTAGTTTGGTGGAAGTGCAAAAAGGCCATGAGGATTATGTTTTTTTAAACCGTCGCGGAAAGCAATTGACGCGCGTTATGATATTCTTGATTATCAAGAATTTAGTGGAGGAAGTGGGGTTAAAGAAAACCGTAAGCCCGCACACCTTTCGTCATTCTTTTGCCACGCACCTGATTGAAGGCGGGGCGGATTTGCGGGCGGTGCAGGAGATGCTGGGGCACGAATCCATTACAACGACCGAGATTTATACGCACCTAGACCGTGAATACCTTCGAGAAGTGGTCACGAAATACCATCCAAGGGCCTAAAAAAAAGTCGCGAAGGTCAGTGACCCTCGCGATCTTCGCCTTTATTTTACCCCATATTCAAATCATCGCTGAAGCAGCGTGATTCAGATTCTTCTATGCAGTATCACTGGTGGTTTTTTCCCCTACAAAATAGTGCTCAGAATGTTTGAAGAGCAGATTGAAGGAAGTCATAGAACCGTATATTTTGGTGATATACTGCTGTATATTTACTTTTTCTTCGTCGTTTAGATTGCTGGCATTCACGCGTTGTTCGAGCACCCTGAGGCGGTCACGAATCATTACAATTTTGTGAAAAAAGCTATCAATTGTCATTTCTTTGGACGCCAAGTCGTGTCGCCCAGGTTTTAAAATAATTTTTCCGCCCTTCCATTTGTCGCCGAGGGGCACTGTTTCGGTGGCGTCCATCCACTTTTGGAGTACTTTGTTTAATGTTTGCTCAACATCAAATAAGCTCACTAAATCGGTGTCTAGTTCAACGGCCTCGATTATTTCCAGCGGTGCATTTATTTTAATAACTTTGGCTCCGTGCTGCAGGAATGTAATGGTATAACCGTTGGATTTTACATTAATTACTACCCCTTCTCCAAATTCGGCATGACGAACTCGTGAACCAATGCCTAGTATAATATCCATGCGTTTAAATATACTTATGAGTTATAGTAGTCATGTTATCAAACTTTGTGCCATAGTTTGTTTATTTTATAATAAAAACATAAGATAGTTATAAAAAGCTGGTTTTTAGGCTCAATATTTGGCTTTTTGCCTTGATATTTAGTTGTATTACATTCATAAACGACATGTTGAAAAATAACACTTCATCTCTTTTTTCTCTCCCTGAAGGCATACATTTCATCAATTGTGCCACTCGTGGCCCCTTTTCAAAAGCCGTTGAACAAGCGGGGATTGATGCCATCCAACAGTTCAGCCCGTCGATTCACCAAATCCGCCCTGATGATTTTTTTGAACGGGCATGGGTTGTTCGGGAATTATTTGACCAACTGATAAACAGCCAAGATAAAGAGCGCATTGCTATTATTCCGTCGGTTTCGTATGCCATGGCGGTGGTGGCACGCAACCTATTCCGTAAGCCGGGGCTGCGGGCGGGTCAACATATTCTATTGTTGGGCGATGAGTTCCCCAGCGATGTGTACGCTTGGTCGCGGGTTTGTAAAGAGTTGTCTTTAACGATTGTGACCGTGCCGATGCCAGATTCCGAAGCCGTGGGGCAAGAGTGGAATGCACGCATTCTGGAGGCCATCAATGAAGATACGGCCTTGGTGGTGATGCCGCACGTACATTGGCAATACGGGATTAAGTTTGAAATCGAAAAAATTGCCGAGCGTGCAAGGGCGGTCAATGCCCTCGTTGCCATTGACGGTACGCAGTCGGTGAGTGCCCTTGATTTTGATGTTCAGAAAGTAAAACCCGATTTGCTGGTCTGCGCCGCTTATAAATGGTTGATGGGGCCTTATGGAATGGGGCTGGCGTATTTCGGCGAATTTTTTGACGGAGGAATTCCCCTCGAAGAGTCTTGGATGGCCCGCCAAGAGAGCAATTTGTTTTATAAACTCACGGAGTACCAAGAAAACTACCGCCCCAAAGCGTATCGGTACAACGTAGGAGAACATTCACATTTTATTCAAATGCCGATGCTAGAAGTGGCACTGCGCGAAAAATTAGCTTGGGGCTGCGAATCGATACAGGCGCATTGCCAATCACTTTGGCAGCAACCCGTCCAAAAGCTAGCCAGCCTTGGCGTTCGGTTTGAACCCGAAGCCGAGCGGGCGCATCATTTGGTAGGTATCAGGCTGCCCGCTTCGACGGATGTTGTGAAAGTACAGCAGGCATTGGAGGCCAGAAAAGTAATTGTGGCGGCGCGCGGGCAGGGCATTAGGGTGTCGCCGCATTTGTACAATACCGCCACCGACATGAATGCCTTGGTAGAAGCGTTGACCGATGTATTGACCTAACGACGGGTGGTATCTACCGCAATGGAGTCAGTGGGCGCGGCTACGTCAAACGCCCGGATGATCTGTTTTTTCTTGTTCCACGGTGCCGTGGTGCGTCTTGCCATATCGATGGCAAAGAAAGCCACAATGGCTACAAAAACAACGCTGACGATGATAAATATCTTACGATTTCGGTTCATTGGGGAGTGGCCAAAGGCAAAAGTAAAAACAGGCGTTCTATTGTTTTAAGTGTTTTGGCACGTCGTAGCTGATGAATTTTCCCGTTCTGGATGAAATTTCTTCCCAATCTAAATTGGTAAATTCTACGGTGACAACCGAGCCTTTTGACATGGAGCCGATGTCATAATTGGTAAGGTATTCGGCAAAGTAAGTGATGTCGGGGTTATGGCCAAACACCATCAGGTGTCGACATTTCTCGGGGGCGGTATTGACGGCCGCAAGGTAGGCTTTAGGGCCGTTGTCGTATAGGTCGCGGGTGGTTTTGATGGCTTCATATTCGTAATGCAGCTGTTCGGCCATGATGCGGGCCGTCTGAAATGCCCTAGCCGCCGAACTGCTCACCAACAAGTCGGGTTTTAGGCCCTTGTCGGCCAGAAACTTCCCCATGCGGGCGGCATCAATGGTGCCCGATGAAGTAAGCTCGCGGTCGAAATCCCCGAAGAACGAAGAACTATCTTCCGCTTTAGCGTGGCGGACTATGTACAGATAACGTTTCATAGAAGTCATTTTTGCAAAAATAAGCTATCTTTGCGGGCTCGCCAAGTGTCGTACGCATGAAAATTTTAAATGTCTTTGCTGCTTTCACAGTACTTATTATTGCCTTCTTATTTTATCGTTTTGTGGGCCAAAATGCGGTAAATGTCCCTTATTTTGATGATTATGCGTATTTAGAATACATCATTAAGTTTATCAATGCTCCCAATGTCCTGCATTTTATGCAAGAATTGGAGTACAAACACAACGGACACGGGGTGATTACGGCCAAATTGGTATTTTGGCTAGATTATCTACTGACGGGAGAAGCCAACTACCGGACGCTGATTTTGATGGGCAGCGGCTTGGTCATTGGCTTGTTTGTGTATTTTTGGAAGATACTGTCGGTCAATCGTTTGCCATTTTGGTATGCGTTGCCAGTGGCCCTGTTTTTGTTTACGCCAGCATATCATGAGAACATCTTTTGGGCGGCGGCACTGTGGCAATATACCGCTTCATTTGCCATTGGATTATTGACCTATTTTTTATTGTCGAAAAAAAACAATTGGGCGTTTACGGGGGCCATTATTGGGGGATATTTATTGACCTATACCAACGGAAATGGCCTTTTTGGAATGTACGTTGGATTGGTCATTCCGCTGCTTCAAACACGATACAAAAAAGCTACTATTTGGTTGGCTGCCTGCATCTTAACTACCGTTTTGTTTTATTGGTACTATCCCTTCGGTTTTGGGTCTTTAGGTCAGGAAAAAAGCCTTAGAAACTCCGCTTTAACCATTGTGTCGTTTTTTGGCTCCTGCGCTTCCTACTTTCGTGGTCGTCTGCCAGAAGTGGCGGTTTTGGGCGTTGGAATTACGCTTTCATTGATAGGCTTAGCGCTTTGGTTGGTGGTTGAATACGTCAAAAAATTAGTAAATAACGCTTCGAAAGGCAAGATTTTATCCGTTTTTACCGATACACCTGCCAATTTATCGCTTTTGGCCTTGCTTGCTTGGCTGCTCGTTACGGGGTTGGGCGTGGCCACTGCGCGGGCCGTAGATACCCTCGAAACCCCCGCGCGCTACATGATTTATTCTGTGATGTCGGTGGTGGCGCTTTATGTAACGTTTTTGTTGATTTTATCCCAAAGAGGTCAAAAAATGCTGACGGGGGGAATGACCGTTGTAGGTATCTTTTTTGCCGTAAGTACGTACATGTTTGCCGCGCCCGATGTAATTAATTTTCGAAATTCGCTCCTATCCGATGCTTTTTCGCTTCAGCAACATCGTCGCGTAACGGGGAAGCTGGAGACTATGACAAACACGGTGGTCAAGCAATATTTTGATGAAGCCGTAGAAAATGGAATCTACGTGATTCCCACCACCGCGCTGAATGAAGTAAACGAAATCAAGGCCGATACATTGACCATGCCCAATGTGTCGTTAAGCATAGACATCGATACCTTACCGGCCTACGGCGGAATTCTCATCAATAAAATACGGAATGAACAACTGGCAGTCAGTCAAGACAAACCCCAAAATGCGTTATTTATGGTGCTTAAAAATGATTCTACAACCTACGTGACGGCTGTAAAACAGCGGCCCAACCGGGAACGAAGGTCTTTTTTACGCACAGGAAACTACTTCAAAGAAGGGTTTGAAGCTTGGATTTACCAAGATAATATCCCCGAAGGAAACTATCAAGTGGGCTTTCTTTTCAAAGAAACCCCAAAACCTCGCCTTGTTTATACTTCTCAACGCCTTATAATTCAGGATTTTCAGAAATAAGCTGTTAACTTTGCAACCTTTTTCGGAAGTCCGATATCCAATAATTTTACAATGAGTACGATCCAACAGGAAATAGCCAAAAGGCGCACATTTGCCATTATCAGTCACCCCGATGCGGGAAAAACGACCTTGACCGAAAAACTCCTGCTTTTTGGAGGGGCTATTCAAACGGCGGGCGCGGTTAAGTCAAACAAAATCAAGAAGACCGCAACGTCTGACTTCATGGAAATCGAGAAACAACGTGGTATCTCGGTGGCTACGTCGGTGATGACATTTGAGTATAACAACTTACTTATCAATATCTTAGATACCCCCGGTCACAAAGATTTTGCCGAAGATACTTACCGTACCCTTACGGCGGTGGACTCGGTGATATTGGTGATTGACTGCGTAAAAGGCGTGGAGGAACAGACCGAACGGCTGATGGAAGTATGCCGTATGCGGGATACCCCAGTGATTGTTTTTATCAATAAAATGGACCGCGAAGGGCAAAATCCGTTTGATTTACTCGATGAGTTGGAGCAAAAACTGAACCTGAAAGTGCGTCCGTTGACGTGGCCCGTCAACGGTGGTGCTACTTTTAAAGGGGTTTATCACTTGCTGGAAAAACAGATGTATTTTTTCAAAGTGAATAAAACCAAAGTGGAAGATGATGTGGCGCTGCTGGAGTTGGATTCTGACGAATTGGATGCAAAAGTTGGCGCGCGCGATGCCGCTCAACTGCGGGAAGATGTCGAACTCATTGATGGGGTATACGACCAATTTGACCGCGAAGATTACCTGTCGGGCAAAGTGGCCCCTGTGTTTTTTGGGAGTGCGGTAAATAATTTTGGCGTCCGTGAATTGTTGGAAGCCTTTTGCCAGATTTCGCCGTTGCCCATTGCCCGTCAAACCAATGTGCGCGTCGTAAAGCCCGATGAGAAGAATTTTACGGGTTTTATTTTTAAAATACACGCCAATATCGACCCACGTCACCGCGACAGAATTGCGTTTTTGCGGGTTTGTTCGGGTATTTTTGAGCGGGGTAAGTTTTATAAAAATACCCGCCTCGAGAAAAATGTCCGTTTTTCCAATCCTTATAGTTTTATGGCTTCGGCAAAAGAGGTGGTTGATCAAGGGTTTCCGGGAGACGTAATTGGTTTGTACGATACGGGTACTTTCAAAATCGGCGATACCCTCACCGAAGGGGAAGAGTTGCAATATGCGGGTATTCCAAGTTTCTCGCCTGAAATTTTCAAGGAGTTAATTAATCTTGACCCGATGAAATCCAAGCAATTGGAAAAAGGAGTACAGCAATTGACCGATGAAGGGGTGGCGCAGTTGTTTACGGTACAGCCCGGAAATCGGAAAGTAGTGGGTACGGTAGGCGAACTGCAATTTGAAGTAATTCAATACCGATTGGAGCATGAGTACGGCGCTAAGTGTCGTTGGGTGCAGATGAACACGACGAGGGCCTGCTGGGTAACCAGCGAAGACCCCAAAAAACTTCAAGAATTTATTCGTTTGAAAGGAACACAAATCGGGTACGATAAAGATGACAATCCCGTTTTTCTGGCCGACTCCGAATGGATGTTGCGCATGAATCGGGACAACAACCCCGACATTCAGTTCCACACAACTTCAGAATTTAAAGTAATGGCAGATTAGTGAAGAGCGGGTAATTGCCCGCTTTTTATCATTTTGAGACATTTGACCGGGGGCGATAAAATAAAAAAAGCTGCTCGAAATCCTCGAACAGCTTTCCGACTATATCCACACCATTATTAGTTGTGCAAATATAGATAGAAAACAATTTATTCCAAAAAAAATCCTGTGTTTTTTTGTGGGTAGAAAACCCCTTCACCCCTAAAAATGCAAGGCTTTTCGTAAGTCCTCAATTGTCATATTGTTTAGATTGGCTAAAACTACATCGGCTTCGGTCAAAATATCTGGTTGACCTATGCCAACGGTTTTCATGCCAGCTCTTCTGCCTGCTTCGATACCTGCTACGGCGTCTTCAAATACGACACATTCGTCGGGAGAGGCGCCTAATTCTTCCGCTCCTTTCAAAAAAACTTCGGGGTCGGGCTTACCTTTGGTTATTTTTGTGCCGTCGATGATGGCATCAAAAGCGCTGAGAATGCCGATACGTTCCAGAATCGGTTTGGCGTTTTTGCTCACCGAACCCAATCCGATTTTTATTCCTGCTAAACGTGTTTTTTCTAGAAATGCGTTAATACCTGGCAAAATATCATCGGGGTTCATCTTATTGATTAACTCCACATACCAGTCGTTTTTGAGCGTGGCCAAAGTCTCCTTTTCAGCGGGAGAGAGCGTCACATTTCCGTGGGCGAGAATACGGTCCAGCGACTCGGTGCGACTCACTCCTTTGAGGCTTTCGTTAAATTCTTCCGAGATGTCGAACCCCAATTTTTCGTTGGCCAATCGTCGCCATGCTTGGTAGTGAAAGTGGGCGGTATCTACAATGACCCCGTCGAGGTCAAACAAAAATGCTTTTGGCTGGGCCATGTCTGAGTATCATAGGTTTGGTGAGGCGCAAAAATACGCCGAAAGGCCTTACTTCTCCGCATTTAGTAAGTAGTAAATTTAAGATAGAGACTATTTGGTCGGAAATCCACTTTTTTTGAGGGTTTCAAATAGCTGTTTTACTTCCGCAATTCTTTGGTCACCATTAAGGGCAAAATACCAGAATGTTTCCAATTCTCCGCGGTGCATGGATTGGTTCATGTCGCCGCTCTGGGACTTGTGCGAAGCCTTCACCCAGTCTGCAACAATCATGTAACTATGTTTATTGTCTTCCCCAAATCCAAACGAACGGTCGAATTCAAAAACGGGTGCGGCAGGGCTGATGGTAGATTCGGGGTAGCCGTCCAGCGAAGAAAATGTAAATGTATACCCCTTATTGGCCGACTGGCCGCCCAACACAATGGGCGGTTTGGGGCCTTTGTAGCGCTGCACTGCCCGTAAAGCGCTCAGCGAGGCGGCTTTATGATGGGCGTGCTGACCTTCATGCGGGACCATACAAAAGATGTAGTCGTATTGTCCTTTGGCTAGAATCCCGTCTAATCGGCGCTCTATGTAGCTGATGTCCCAGTTTTTACCTTGGAGATACGGTTTTTCGTTGCGATTGTAGTAATCGTCGATTTGGTCAAAAAAGTAGTAATTACCGATGCCGAGTATTTCGCCCGCGGCCATCATTTCTTTCTTACGTATAAGGGGTAAGTTCTTGCGGCCCACGACCGAATCGAGCATGTTCATGCCGTAATACATCGAAGCCAACATTCCGTTAAACCCACCCGAAGCATCCGTAATCAGGGCAAGGTCGGCACTGCCTTTAAGTTCACGCGTAATTTTAAAAACCGTAACGGGAAACATGGTTTCATCGTCGGGGTGAGCCGTGACGATAAGCACTTTGGGGCCTTGGGCGAAGCCACTGAATGCACACAATAATAGGAGGCTTACAAGTAATGATTTCATGGTTTCGGAGGAAAAATAAAAGATGAATTTAAGGTTGACTATCGGGCATATGCGTAGAACCGTTTGATAATTATTTGTAAAATTTAATGAGATAAAACTGCCTTTTTAGGGTGGAATAACTATATTTAAACTTCTTAAAAATTTTATATCCCATTGATTATTAAATAAATATACCCATTTAATTAATGTAAATTTTATATGGTATAAATTTTATATCCCTCAAGAATCTACCCCTGTCTTCTCCCAGACTTTTCATTTTTACCATCAATTTTTTTTGATGGTAGTGTGTTTGGTGTGTCTTTTGGAAAGGGGACGATGTCAAAATAATATTTCTGCTTTTTCCTGAAAAAGAAAGGTATTGATTTGAATTATTTATGCCCTTGGCAAAGATTACTTACCCTACAATTTTTTATAATAAATGTTTACTTATCAACCCTCAACTAATAAGATTATAGTACTGTTTTTTTTACTGGTGATAACGATAAGTTCCTCGGTTAAGGGACAACTTTCAATCACCTTTCCGTTCGACGGGGCTGTTTTTCAAAGGAGTACCTCTAACACGGCCACCATTTCAATTGCAGGGAGTTATACTGGTGGAGTAGAGCGCGTTGAGGCGCGGTTGATTGCCGTTGCAGGTGGAACAGGAGTTGGTTGGACAAGCATTGATACAGCTCCTGCGGCGGGTATTTATAAAGGCACATTAAGTGGAGTGACAGGAGGATGGTATACGTTGGAAGTTCGTTCTGTTTTGTTTAATAATGTAGTTAGTACCGCCACTTTGTCGCGGGTGGGAGTGGGTGAGGTATTTGTGATTGCGGGCCAGTCCAATGTACAAGGGGTTGAAAATCATGGGCATAAAGCCTCCGTTGATGCAAATGATCGAATCAAATATGTCGATTGGTTGTTGCCGTGTCCCGATGGGACCTGTCAAAATGTGGATCCGCCGTTTCCGCAGATTTCCACACTAAATAGCACCGGTCAGGCAGTTCATATTGCGCCAAACGGTGTAACTTCTTGGGCGTGGGGGGAGTTGGGAGATGCATTACTGAGCCGTTTTAACGTACCTGTTTTGTTTTTTAATGCGGCAGCAAGTGGCTCATCTATTGGCAATTGGAGCCGCAGTGCTGACGGGCTCCCCGCCGCCCATCCACACATTGGAATCCAATATGCAAACAATCCGAATTTTCCATATCACTACTTGCGAAAGGCGCTTAATTTCTACGCTTCGTTGTTTGGGGTCAGGGCGGTGCTTTGGCATCAGGGAGAATCTGATTCAATAAAAAATCGCAATGAAGACCCCAACGACAATACCTCCGCCGCCGAATACAGGGATAGCTTAAATCACGTAATAAGTCGCTCACGCAGTCATTCCAACAAGGCACAGTTGCCTTGGGTGGTTGCAAAAGGTTCTTATTGGGGCCCTCCGATTGGAGGTGGAACGGATGCGGAGGTGATTTCGGGACAAGAATTGGTTATTGATACTCCCAATAAAATATTTGCTGGACCAAATACGGACAATATCCAACTTCCGCGCGTTGACGGGGTTCATCTTGAAAACGTATCAGGGGGAATTCAGGGGATTTCTGAAATGGCTTCTGGCTGGAATACCATGCTCGATAATACCTTCTTTTCGGCGGCTATACCTTACGCGGCAGCTACACCGCCAGCGTTGATCTTAGGTTGCTCAGGAAGTACCTATTCTATTACGGCTCCTGCGGGATACACGTATTTTTGGGTGAGTGGTAACAATGATATTTCTACTGCCTTCTCAAATACTCAGATAATAACGCCTGGGGCGGGTACCTATCGGGTATATTTAAAGGATGTTTTTGATAACATCATTTTATCCCAATCAGTTACCGTTCCAGAAGGGGCGCCTGCGTCTCCTTCGCTGACGGTCAGTGCTTCACCAGTTGTAGCGGGGCAATCGGTTACGTTATACGCGCGGGGATGTATGGGGGCGGTGAGTTGGTCTACTGGACAATCGGGGTACCGTATTTTGCAGGCACCCACGCAAACAACTACGTATAGCGCTACTTGTAGTATCGGGAGTTGTGCGTCGGTGGCGGCCAATATTCAGGTCAGTACCTGCCCGGCCACAGCTACTTTATCTTCTCCGTATGTTTCGGGGCAAACGCTCACCATAAAAGCCTCAAATACGTTGATTGGGGTTAACGCCATTCGGGCGGGGGCCAATATTACGTACGATGCTAAAAACTCCGTAACTCTTCAGCCAGGCTTTTTAGCCGAAAAGGGTAGTATATTCACGGCGGTTGCGGGAGTGGGTTGTAGCAATTAAAGTCCAAGAAAATTCGTTTATTTTAAACTGAAATTACCGCCGACTCGCACACGTAGGTCGGGATAATGCCCGTACTTCTAATCCGAATTTCGGCATCTTCGGCTGGGATGTTTCCCGTGAGTACCAATACCGTGTCCAGCCCAAATTTATTGCCCCCAGAAATATCGGTCCGGAGGGTATCACCCACCATGACAATATCTTTTTTGCCGATGGCGGGGTTTTGAGCCACCACTCGCTCATAGGCAAACATGAACAATTGAGCGTCGGGTTTACCGAAACGGATGAATTGTTTTCCAACAATGTTTTCGAGCATATCGGCCACGCCGCCAATCGCGATGGCTACGTGGGTTTTTGAGGTCGGGTAGGTATTGTCGGTGTTGGCTACAATGACAGGAATCGTACGTCGACGCAGCAGATTGACCGCTTTATTGAGGTCGTTGTTCCAGTCAAAACCTTCGTCGTCGAGCAGCACTAGGGCATTAATATCAGCGGTATTGTCTAAATCTACATCGGAGATAGAAAGCGTTCTTAAGTCGGCTGTTTCAATATAATGGGCCGAATCTTCGGTGCCCAAATACACGGCAGTTCCTTGTTTTACCTTTAGTTGTAAATACTCACGCGCCAACATTCCCGAAGAGATGATGCTGTCGGCGGTGACATCATGCAGTCCCAGCCGCCAATAAGATTCGGCCAATTGTTGTGGGCTCCGCGAGGCGTCGTTGGTGAGTATATAAAACTGTTTTTGCTGCTGTCGTATATAGGAAAAAGTATCAACAATGTTGGGAATCAACCCATGGGCGTTTTTCAACACCCCAAAAGCATCGAAGAAAAAGACCTGATAATTGTCGGCGATTTCTTTAAAATTATCCAGATTTAACATGCAGTGAAATGTTAGGTAAACGAGCGAAAGGTTACAATCGTCGTTGTTTTTAAGTTTGATTAGTGGGTGTATTCAATTGATAAACAGTGTGTTAGTTTGGTATTTATAATTTCAATCGTTCCAAAATAGGCTCTACCGAAAACGTATCAATCGACGGAAAATACGTACTGTAGGCTTCGCTTTGGAGTTTGGTGGCGTAGGTACGATGGAAAAAATAGCGCCCGTATTTTATTACGTAGTTTAAAATGAAAAAACGGTAGGCTTCTGGTAGGAAAAGGACTTCGCGCCGGGTGAGTGGAAATACTTTGTGATATTCTTCCAAAAACCAGCCAAAACGCTCTTCGGCCAAAGGATTAATCCAATACGAAAACACGGTACGGTCTCCTGCATCAGAACAAACGCGACTGAAAAAATAAAAGTCCATGACCCGATAACTAATGCGGAACCAGTCGTAATCCCAACGCGAGAACAGCTCTAAGTCGTTGGTGACCGAAAAATTGCCGATGTTCCAATCCAAAAACACAGGGATGGTTTCGATTGCCCCCGCAACAATCGTTTTACGGTTTTCCAGAAAACGATTGCACTGAACACGAAGGGCTTCGATGTTCATCCGGTGTTCGTAGCTGCCCGTTTCGGTATCTAGCAGGTCGAGCAAATCCTGAATATCCGAACGCAGGGTTTTGGAAGACTTGGGCATGACGGTGCTCACGCGTGAGCAGGCTAAATGAAACCGCGCAATCTCCGAGCCGAGCTTTCTGATGTGGTGCTCTTCCAACCGGCGGGGAAGCTTTTCAGCGACCCGGATGGGGTTGTAAAATACCACCCAAACGTCGATATCTTCCTGTTGGTGACGGTATACGTACACTTGGTTGTTTTTGACCAGCGACTTCGCCAGCACCGTTTCAAACGGATACAACAGGTTGTTGGCCAGGGTATGAATCAGGCGATGGTCTTCTTTAAAGTGCTCAAACTTACCGAAATACGAGAGTTTGGCAATGACACGGTCGCCGCCTTCGAGGGTTACCCTGAATACGTGATTGGTAGAAACACGGGCACTTATGTCTTCAATGTGGTCGATGGGGCGACTGGAATCAAAATCGGCCCACGCAAATCTGATGATGGAAGGATAATCTAAAAAACGCATTGTAAAAATTTTTACAAAGATAGCGTTAGTTTTGATGGAATCCTTGCTAGGAGAAGGGGTAGGTGTAGAAGTTAAGGGGGAGAACCCCCTTAACTAACGCTTTAATTCTTGATAATTTTACCAGCGAGTTCTTTCAGATTCAATCCACCGAAGGTTCCCGAACTCATCATCAACAAGTTGGATTGTTCCCACTTTTGTTCGAGCAAAAACTGTTGCAATGCTTCGTTATCCGTAAAAACCTGCAAATCATCGCGCTGAAAAGCCGCTTTCACTTCTGAGGGTTCGATGGCATCGAGGCGTTTGTGGGCCAGCGTATGAGGGTTATAATAGACCACGGCCACGTCGGCATCATCGAGTCGGTGGGCGTATTGGCCGATGAAATTTTTATTTAAACTGCTGAACGTGTGCAGCTCGACGCAGGCCACTAAGGTTCGTTTCGGAAACTGCGCTTTGGCGGCTTTGGCGGTAGCTTCTACTTTGGAAGGAGCGTGGGCAAAATCTTTGAAAGCGGCCGATTTGTCATTTTTAGCCAACGTTTCCATGCGATTGGCCGCTCCCTTGAAATTCTGAATGGCTCGGTAAAATTGCGCTTGGGTCAGTCCAAGTTCTTCACACACCGCCAATGCGCCACTGATGTTTTTCATGTTATGCTCCCCAAAAACCAACAAAGGCACGTCGCCATAATCGTTGGTAGTGAGGAAGGTTTGTCCATTGTTGATTTTGTGGGAGTGAGCCTCGTAAGGAACCGGACGGACATCCAGCCGTTCGTTTTTGCCGATGACGTCGAGCATATCATCGGTTTCGTCAAAAATCAAAACCCCTGATTTTGGCAGCGAGTCGGCCAGTTTTTCAAACTGTTCTACATACACTTCCCAGGTCGGGAAAACATTATAATGGTCCCACGCAATGCCGCTGATGAGCGCTATGTGAGGGTGATAATGCAAAAACTTGGGGTTGGGGTCGGTAGGAGAGGCGGGGTATTCGTCGCCTTCAATAACAATCACGGGGGCGTTGTCGGTTAGCTTCACCATCGTGTCAAAACCTTCCAGTTGGGCACCTACCAAATAATCAAAGACGCGATTGTTGAAACGAAGCACGTGCAGAATCATCGACGTGATGGTGGTTTTGCCGTGGCTTCCTGCAATCACAACACGCTGTTTATGAAGACTTTGTTGGAATATATATTCAGGATATGAATAGAGTGGCAGGCCTAATTCCGTGGCGCGGGCCAGTTCAGGATTATCTTTGCGGGCGTGCATTCCTACAATGACAGCATCGAGTCCCGCGTGGATTTTTTCGGGAAACCAGCCCATTTCGGCCGGAAGTAAACCCAAGGTTTGGAGTCGGGTGAGGGCGGGGTCGTATATTTCGTCGTCCGAGCCAGTCACTTGGTATCCTTTATGATGTAAAGCAATCGCTAAATTGTGCATCACGCTTCCGCCGATGGCAATAAAATGAACCTGCATTTCTCTATAAATAGGGGTTTGAAAAACTTACCATGTTTCTGTTGATGAACTTGGAAAGTTTGAGTAAATGAGTTGTATTTGCAAACAAATTAACAGCCAATCATTCAAACTATCAAACTTTTCACACAATACCAACAAAAACGTGCCACTTTTATTAAGTATTGATACTTCCACACGCGGCTGCTCGGTTGCGTTACACCAAAACAGTCAGTTGCTGACGAGCTATGACCTCTTGGCCGAAAAATCCTCGTCGGGGATGCTGACTACGCTTATTCAAAATGCCGTCGAACATGCGGGCTTTGTGTTGTCCGACGTCGATGCCATTGCCGTAGCCAAAGGGCCAGGCTCTTACACAGGGTTACGGATTGCCGTTTCTACGGCCAAAGGACTGTGTTTTGCGCTGGAAAAGCCCCTTTTGGCCGTTAATACCCTAGAAGCACTAACGCTTCAAATCAGCGGTTTTTTTGACGAAGATACCCTTTTTTGCCCTATGCTCGATGCCCGTCGCATGGAAGTATACTGCGCGGTTTTTGACTATTACTTGAATTACATTGAGCCTACGCAGGCCAAAATTATGGATGGAGAGTCGTTTGCGGAGCTATTACGTCGCCAAAAAATCGTGTTTTTTGGCGATGGTGCCGCCAAATGTCAGCCCCTCATGGAAGCCTACGGTAATGCCTTTTTTCTCCCCGTAGAGGTGCATCCTTCGGCCAAAACAGTGGGACAATTGGCGGTTGGATTGTTTGAGAAACGTCAATTTGAGGATGTCGAAACCTTTGAGCCGTATTATTTGAAAGAATTTATGACCACCGTTCCTAAAAAAACGCGTTTGGTTTAACATAAAAGTACTATCTAAAGTGATTTGCCGTTGTTAACAAAGTT
This sequence comes from Runella salmonicolor, assembly GCF_024158025.1. Lineage (NCBI taxonomy): Bacteria > Pseudomonadati > Bacteroidota > Cytophagia > Cytophagales > Spirosomataceae > Runella > Runella salmonicolor. The sequence goes on along the minus strand of NZ_JAMZEL010000001.1, from coordinate 20,173 downwards.
TCGATTGCATTCTAAAAACAGATGAATTGGTTCATGAAAAACAGTATTCTCTCTCTCCTTGGCCTTGTGCTATTGGCAAGTTGTTCTAAAACAAAAGACCCGATGCCCAAAGGCATTGACGCGATTTTTGTGGGAAGCAGCGACAACAAACTCTACGCCATCAATTCCAAAACGGGAATGAAACTGTGGGATTTTACGGCCGCCGACGCTGTGCATTCGACGCCAGTGCTTGGTAATGGGTTGGTGTTTGTTGGAAGCTCAGACGAGAAAGTCTATACCTTAGATATTCAGACGGGGGCTAAAGCGTGGGAGTTTGCCGCTGGAATGCGGATTTCTTCCGCGCCCTTTTTTGCCGACGGCACGGTATACGCTGGTATGGGCAATACCGCCAATTTTACCAGTAAATTGTACGCACTTAACGGCGTGACTGGCGCCAAAAAATGGGAGTTTACGGCCGAGGGGCTGAGCGTATCTTCTTGTACTGTGGTCAACGGCAAAGTGTACGTGGGCGGCTACACAAATATCTACGCATTGGATGCCAAAACGGGGGAGAAAGTGTGGGAGTTTGCCACCGGAACGGGGGTCGATTCTTCGCCCGCCGTAGCCGATGGGATGGTTTACATGGGCAGCAATGATTATAATCTGTACGCGGTAGATGCACTGACGGGGGTGAAAAAATGGCAATTTTCGACGGGCGGCGAAGTAACGTCCTCACCTACGGTAGCCGACGGAACGGTATTCGTGGGCAGTTTTGACCGTAAAGTCTACGCGCTGGATGCTAAAACGGGCACAAAACAGTGGGAGTTTAGGACCGACGGTCCCGTGCTTTCATCGCCAGTGGTATCCAACGGTGTGGTGTACACGGGCAGTAACGATTACAAACTTTACGCGCTGGATGCCAAAACGGGCGCGAAAAAATGGGAGTTTTGGACGGGCAATCGCATCCAATCCTCACCCGTGGCTTCCGACAGTTTGGTGTACATCGGTAGTTTGGACCGAAAACTCTACGCTGTAGATATTCAGACGGGCGCTAAAAAATGGGAGTTTCAAACAGGAGGTAGCATTTATTCTTCACCCGTGATTCTCAACGCAAAAGGGGGGACTTACAGTGCGAGCGTCAGTGGACTCCAACAATAGCCTCATAATATTTTGACAATGGGCGAACTTTTTTAGCTCATGCGGGTGTTTCACCAGAACCCGATTTCAAATGGCTGGTTTTAGTAAACGCTTTGCGAAAAACAGTCATCGGTTGTAGGGCGTCAACTTTTATTGGGGCCGCCATGGTTTTGACAGCGAGTTGAGGCAATACGTATAAGCACGTCGGGACGTGTGCGCGAGTCCTGTTAAAAACACGCATAAACAATAGCTGGCGAATATAGCTACGCTATGGCTGCCTAATCCGGAGTGATTAAGCTTTAGCCATCGTTCCTCCAACCTCCGCCTTGCGGGTTGGATCAAGGAGCGTCGAAACGTGAGGCTGGTCGGGTTGATGGTGTTGATACCCGGCGAGACACAACACCTAAGGTGCAGGATGAGGTCTGATTTGAACCTTGCCGGCACTCGAAAATTCAATCAAATCTAAGCGTGTAGAAGGCGTACGGTTTCCTTGTTCTGGACGTGGGTTCGACTCCCACCGGCTCCACAAAAGCCGCCAAATCTTTCGATTTGGCGGCTTTTTCCGTTTTTGATAGTTTAATTGATACCAACCATATTGATATGTTGTAGTTCCCAGAAAAGTTTCGCTCTTAGTTTTGTCACGGCTTTTTGGTGAAATGGCGTATCAATAAACTGGTAATTTCTCCCTACTTCTGACTTTTGAAGTTTGATACCTAACTCACTTATGCCAATTGCCAATTATCCTGATCTTGCCCCCATTACCCGACACGCCCGGGCCATGTACAGTTCACGCCTGCTCATTGCCGCAGTTCATCACCTCCGCGCGTTTGAAGCGCTCAGTGAGGGCCCGCTTGCCCCATCTGAATTGCAGGCAGAACTTGGATTAAAGGAACGCCCAGCCATGGTTCTGTTTCCTGCCTTATGTGCCATGGACATGTGGGCGTACGATACCGACGGAAAACTTCAGTTAACGTCTCTTGGACGGCATCTTACTCAAGGAGTAAGGCCCACATTGACGGATTATTTGGGGTTGGAAAAGAATGACTCTGGAGTGGTTGAAATGGCTGAACGGCTCCTAAATGACGGTCTGCGACGGTCTGGCGCTGGCGGTACGGCATACGTAAAAGAAGGAGATGGCCCCTCGCCGATGGATGATCCAACCACGGCTCGGGCGCTGACATTGGCGCTGGCGGGCCGTGCGGAGTGTTTAGCGCCAATTGTGGCCACAAAACTCCCCAAACACAACGGGCATTTGTTGGATATTGCGGGTGGAACGGGGTACTTTAGCTACGAATGGCTGTTGGTCAATACGCAGGCTACGGCTACGGTGTTTGACCGCCCAGCGGTGTTAGAGGTGGCGGCAGAATTGCTCAATGAGTTTTGCCAAAGCGGCCGGCCCGGGGCTGCTGGGGTTCGGGAGCGAGTTAGGTTTCAGCCGGGTGATATGCTGACGGATACATTGCCACAGACTGATATTTTACTGGCGGCGAGCCTGTTTCACGACTGGCCGACTGATACTTGTCAGCGATTGGCACGTCGTTTTGCGGCGGCCCTTCGACCCGAAGGCGAATTGTGGATTCACGACGCTTTTTTGAACGACGAGTTGGACGGACCTTTGGCTGTTACGGATTACTCAGCTCAGTTGTTTTGGGTGACCAAAGGTCGGGCGTATAGCCGTCGAGAGTACCGAGGATGGCTACACGAGGCTGGGTTGACTCCTTCTAGTGAAAGCTTTGAGACACAAATGGATTACGGGCTTATTTGGGCAAAAAAAGATAAATAGGGTGCCGTAAAGATGAGTGGTGTTTCGTTTCAAAGCTCTTTAATAATGTTGAAACCCAAAAATGACCTCGTGTTTTACGGGCCGTTTTTGGGTTGCCTTTTTTATTAATACGGAATATTAGGGGCTAAAATTATACCGTTACGGCATCCAACAACTCAATTTTATTCCGTGAGAGTTTGACGCGTCCTAGGTTTTCGAGTTGTTTGAGTAGGCGAGAAATAACCTCGCGGGAGGTGGCCAACTCGTTGGCGAGTTCTTCATGGGTGATGTTAAACACGCTGCATCCGCACTGCTTCGACTTGCGTTTGAGCAAGTTGATGAGGCGCTCGTCGAGCTTGTGAAAGGCAATTTGGTCAATGGCTCCCAGCAAATCGTCAAAGCGTTTTTGGTAGGTGGCAAATACGTATTGCTTCCACGAAGGGTATTTGTTCATCCAATCTTCTACTTTTTCGACAGGAACGGTGATGAGACGGGTTTTTTCGTCGGTAATGGCCGTAATTTCACTTTGCCGACGGTTTAGGCAGCAGGTCAATGACATGGCACACGAATCTAGTCCGCCCAGATAATACAGCAACGCTTCGCGGCCGTCGGGGTCAGACCGCGAAATCTTAACCGAACCTTTCAAAATAATGGGAATGGTACGAATATACCCGCCGGGCCGCATAAGCACGTATCCCTCGTCTACTTCCATATAGTTGCCAATCTCGGACAATTCGTTCAGCAAACCTGCCTCAAATATGTTTCCGAATTGTGTTTTTAAGGTCTGATTGTCTATTTTCATGTTTGTTTTTCGGTCGTATTGAGTTTACAACACATTTGAAGGAAATTCAATTGCTGAAATGAAGATTTTTTTATTGAGAAAGGAACAGTAGTAAAAATTCTATTACTCGTATAAGAGGGGTATTTCTCGTTCGGCATTGAGAATAACAACCTTTATTTTATAGGCTTCGGCGGGATGATTGTCGGTGGGATACCAATTCCGCCCAACAGGAACGATAATCAGTAGCCCGGTATCTTTGCCTATCACGCTGAAGGTGTCGCTTGGAGGTTGTTTGTCAAAATATCCCAAACGATGCTCATTAATCAAATTTTCACATTCGTCCTTTACATTCTTTACGGGCAGGCCGATTTCGCTCACTGATAAAATAAAGGGTGAATCCATTTTATCCCTGTCGGGAAGGTCATTGCGGCCAATGAATTCGAGTATATTGCCGTTGTTATCGTAGAAATAGAAAGATTTTGCATTCCAATTGACAAAGTCGGCAAGTTTGGAGTTTTTCGAAATTGGCAAAATGTCAACTTTCTTGCTCATTTGACTGAATGCATCCATCACCGACGTGTAGGGTATATTAAATGCAAAATGATAGCGTGGCCGTAGGTTTGTAGATTGTTCAAAACAAAGGAGGGTTGCACCGGCGGCAAAAGAAAGGGTGGATGTTTCTTCGCTGACAATGGGTAATCCCAAAATTCGGGCATAAAATTGTTTGGTTTCTGCAAGATTGTCGGACAGCAAGGTTAATTCTTTGATGGTCATTTCTGCGGAAATTTTAAAATGGATGCGGGGTTGAATTTATACCTTTTGGAACGTTAAAGATAAATTTTTTAAGCGCAAATGAGTCAAAAAATAGAAACCAAACATTTACTGGTTATTCCCTGCGATAAACTATTTCTCGAAACAGCGATTGAGGGAAATTCGGCCTTGGAAAAATACCTGAAAGTTTCGGTCCCTGAAAAATGGACCGAATTCGGTACGCGCCCCTTCAAATATGCCCTTCAAAAAATCAAAGCAGATGAAAACGAACTAGGCTGGTGGACGTATGTGTCTATCCATAAAAAAGACAATATATTAATTGGAAGCTGTGGTTACAAGGGGAAACCCGATGCCGCTGGAGTCGTGGAAATAGGCTACGAAATCATCAAGCCCTACCGCAACCAAGGCTTAGGGATGGAATTGGCAAATGCATTGGTAATGAACGCCTTTGCTGCCCCTTCCGTAAAAGTGATTAAAGCCTATACTTTGGCAATGGATAATGCCTCGACGCGTATTTTGACTAAAAATGGGTTTCTGAAAAAGGGAGAAATAGACGACATCGCCAACGAAAAACTGTGGCGGTGGGAATTAAAAAAATCAACATCCGGAAGCATAGATAATAAAAAATAAAGCACAGCGAAGTTCACTGTGCTTTTATTATTATACTCAACGTTATGAAAAAATTGTACTTATAAAGTCTATAAGTTTGATGCTTTAGGATTATTTTCAAGATACTGGTCTGTATTCAGCGGACCTACCTAAAATATAATATACTCTGGAAATGATTTAAAATCAAAGTTGTGAGTTAAAGCTGCAATATTATACCAATATGTTAAAGTTGTCAAATATAATTATCAAACGGTCGTTTATAGAGGTTTATTTATGACAAATAGTGCGTTATGGTCCATTCAATATTTATTTGATATATTCCAATATTGTTGTTAGAAATGTTTAAAATAATTGGCAATCTCCCCTGAGGTTTTGTGTCAAACAAGCATAAAGAGGATACTTCTAATATGTAATTTGTATGATGGGTATATTAAAAAGCAACGCTCCCTAACTCTGTATAGAATACGGGAGCGTTGCTTTTTGTCAATGAAGCTTTCTGAATCAATGTATAATTTCTACTTTGCTTCTATCGGTGTTTAAGTCCCAAAACTTCTGGGCCAGAATCTCGGGCGAATGGGTTGGGCTGTTGGGGCTGATTGCGCCGCTTACGGTCACTGTACCCACGAAAACATTGTCGGATTTTAAGGCTTGGTGCAATTGTAGGGCAAGGTTTCTAATGCCCGCTTTTCCCAAAGAAATAGAAGCGACTGCGGGGCTTGGATGAATAGACAACCCGCCGCCCGTGAGCAGTACAGCGCCTTTGTTTTCCTTCAAATCGGCCAACAAAAATTGGGTAGCGGCTAAGGCATTGGCTACGCTGATTTTAAATCCGTTGGTCAAATCCTCTACGGTTTCTTCCATCAGGGGCTTTATTCGGTAGTCTACGGCGTTGTATTGCAGAATAGAAATACTGCCCAACTGAGATTTTAAATCCGTGATGGCCTTTTTCAATTGATCGGTGTCGGCTACATCGGCGGCCGAAAAAGCAGAGGTGATGCCCAAACTTTGCAAATGATTTTTGAAACCTGCCAGTTTTTCTGGGCTTCGACTCACCATTCCTACTTTATAGCCCTCTTTACCGAATTTTTCGGCAATGCCTAAGCTAAGCCCTTGCCCCATCCCGATAATTAAAATTGTCTTGGTCATTGGTTTTTTTAGTTTGATGTTTTATCGTCAAAAAATCAAATTGTGCGTATCTTTTTACTATTGAGAACCCTCATTATAGATAATGCGCAATGGCTTCTTTGGTTTGGGTATCATATAGCAAAATTCCCTCACTTTTATCGTCGAGTTGTCCTACTAATGCGCCATTTTCGGCCCAAACGGAGGTTTTTCCACCGCTTTCAAAATTATCGCAATACCCTATGCAGTTGGACATGAGCACTGCCATAGAGTGGTTTCTGGCGATGTCAGACAACGTCTGTGCGGCCTTTTCAACTCCTGCCGCCGATTTAGCCACGCTTGCTAGGTAGATTTCAGCACCGTTTTTTGTGGCTGTTTCCGAATGTTCAGGAATTGATAGTTCATAACAGATGGCAAGCGCAATATTGGATTGAGCACCAATCAGACCAACGCTACTTTGTCCACTGATAAAAAAAGGCTCTTCGTCGGGGTGTAAATACTTTTTGGAGTATGCCCCGCGGGGGGTATGGGGCCGAAACAAAATCATGCTGATGCTGATGCCCAAATCGTTTTTGACGGGCATTCCTAGGCCAATTGTGCAATGTGCTGCGTCGCTGATGCTTTGAAAATCATCCAGTTGTGGTGTGTCGATAGGTGCGGCCAAGGCATTGGCCAGCTCAGGTTCGTAACCCGTTAAAGAAAGCTCTGGAAAGATAATGATGTCGGCACTGTTGGCCACCGCCAATGCGATTAACTTTTTGTGAATCTCAATATTTCTTGGGATGTCGCCTTTGACGGGTTTGGTCTGAACTGCACAAATTCTCATACCATTTGGCGTTTTGAAAGGCATCACCTTGTGAAATGCCCTAAATCCAGCATTTCACAAGGTGATTTGTGTGGTTAGTGAAGAATGGCACCCAGGAATTGCGCCGCACTCGTAAAGGTCACATCTGGGTAGCGGTCATTGTCGAGGGCATCGTGGTGAACGCTAAACATTCCGTGCATGTATTGGGCATTTTGCCAGTCGGGATAAAGTGCATTTTCTCCTTCAGGATGGGCTTCGCGTTCGCTCTTGATGTAAGCGGCCAGCCCGTCGAGGCTACCCATCGGGGCAAGGCTAAACGTCGATTTTGTGAGTTCACTCGCCAGCGTTACCAATTCTTTAGGGCTTATTTGGAAACTAGCGATTCTGAGGTAACGAGGAGTGGAGGCGTCTAGGGCGGCGGCGGCGGTGTAAGCCGCTGTGTCGTCCATGGTAGAGTAGTCTACGTGCCAGTCAATGTCGTCGCCCCAGTAGCCAATGGTTTTGTTGTTGGCATCAAGAGGAGGAATGTTGTAGGCCAACAACTCCGCAAAACAACCGTTGAAAATCGTCGTTGCAGCAATCGGAGCCTTGTCAAGATGGGTATGGAATTCGCGTCTTAAATCAAAATTGCGGTTGGCCCCAACGGGGATTTTGGTAAAGTCGGTGGCGTAGTCGGAAGGGATAAAACGGGGTACACCAGCCGCTACAGCTGCTTCGAGCAATCGGGCTTGAGTGTCAACAATCACATCGTGGAGGCCTTGCAGGGCCGAAACCACGCAGGATACGCCCGCACAGGCCTTAGTGAGTTCTTCGACGCTCGACATATCTACTGGAATAACCTGTACGCCGCGTTGTTCAAAAGTTGCCCATTTTGCAGCGTCGCTGCCCGCCCGAACCACCATACGGACATCCGCGCCTCTTTCGAGCAATGCATTAATAATTTTTCCGCCGAGATTACCGGTACCGCCGACGATTAAGATAGAGTTTTTCATGTTTTGTTTTTTGTGAGAAATTAAGGTACTTAAATTAACAACTTTTTTGAAGGTTGGTTCCACAGCGGAGGCCGCCAATGGGCCAAAAACCAAATACGTCTTTGACCCATCGACAACTTTCAAATCATTTCTATCTTTTAGGGGAATTGTTAAGGTACGTTTTTCTATTTTGAGGTATCTTCTTGATGATTGCTATATTGGCTCATTATACTAGTGACTCAGTTGCGCATTGATATGTTTGTTAAGCCCCACCAATACAATGGCGCACACCCCTAGCATGGCCAACGAAACCGACACCAGCAAAAATGAAATAATGACTTCTTGGATGGGTGTTCCTTCTTTGCCTAGGGCGATTGGCATCATCCTTCCAGCCCCAGTAATGGCGGCAAACAATACCGCGGCAAAATTGGAAAAAGTGCCGTACAGCGCGAGTCCAAAAGTGATCTTGAGCCATTTGTCAGGTAGGGCCACCCGGTTCCAAATCAGCCCCAATACAATCAAAAAAATGCCGTTCATCACGCCTTCAAGGTGAGTGCTTAGCCCCATTCGGGGGTTGGCCATCAGCGGAACGAACAAACCAGCCGCTAAACCAAAAAAGAATAAAAGAACGCCATAAAAAAGCAACTTATAGGCGTGCTTGTTTGGTGATTTTACATTTTCCATTTTGTTAAATTTAGGTTTAGGTAAAACAATAATCGCTCGTATAGATAGATTTTTTGCGGTCTATTATACATCCTAAAAATACAGCTTTTATTGCCTTAACAAAAGTCAGAGAAATGGAAAACATGGTTTTGTCTACTTTCTAATTTTAAATGTCCCGCTTTCGTCCGCTCTCGTGGGAAGTGATTTTGGGCGTACGTATAGTTACATGGTTAGTTTTGTTTTTAAACGGATTAAAACAAGAGAGTAAGTGCTTGACAAGCAGTGGTATAATGAAAATAATGGGCAATGCTCTTCTTTGAGAGAGTAACATTATAGATAAAAACTATATAGTCATAAAAATAATCAATTTGACTTATTTAATATTCTAGTGTAATTTTGACAACAAATTACTAAAAATGAAAGATTGCGCTCAGCCAAAAGTTAAATGTAGAATTAAGTGTAGATGTCGGCACAAATGTGTCATTATTCTGTAAATTCTCTCCCTGCATACACAACCTGATAAGCAACCAAAAATCACTACAAATTAACTTACTAAACATTTTATTAATTAAGAAAAATGGAAAATAATACAGCTTCAGGCACATCAGCTTACGATGTTAACGGGGAAGCCAAGTGTCCGTTTCACAATGGAACTGCCAAGAAAAAGCCAAGCGCTGGCGGTGGTACTAGCAACCGTGACTGGTGGCCAAATCAACTAAAATTGAACATCCTCCGTCAAAACTCTGCCCTTTCCAATCCAATGGGTGAGTCGTTTAACTACGCTGAAGAGTTCAAGAGCCTTGACCTAGCTGCGGTGAAGAAAGATATCTTTGAGCTCATGACAACCTCTCAGGACTGGTGGCCCGCCGACTACGGTCACTATGGTCCATTTTTTATTCGGATGGCGTGGCACAGTGCTGGTACCTACCGTATTGCTGACGGACGAGGCGGCGCAGGTTCAGGTACCCTTCGCTTTGCCCCTCTAAACAGTTGGCCTGATAATGGAAACCTTGATAAGGCGCGCTTGTTGCTGTGGCCAATCAAACAAAAATACGGCAGAAAGATTTCGTGGGCTGATTTAATGATTCTCACTGGCAACTGTGCACTTGAGTCGATGGGCTTCAAGACCTTTGGTTTTGGAGGCGGTCGTGAGGATATTTGGGAACCAGAAGAAGATATTTATTGGGGTTCGGAAGCCGAATGGTTGGGCGATAAACGCTATACAGGCGACCGCGAACTGGAAAATCCGCTTGCGGCTGTTCAGATGGGGCTCATCTACGTAAATCCAGAGGGGCCTAACGGCACCCCTGATGCGCTGGCGGCGGCCCGTGATATTCGCGAAACGTTTGGCCGCATGGCAATGAATGACGAAGAAACGGTGGCGCTGATTGCGGGTGGACACACCTTCGGTAAAGCCCACGGTGCGGCCGACCCAGGCAAATACGTGGGTCGCGAGCCCGCAGGAGCAGGCATTGAGGAGCAAAGCCTTGGTTGGAAAAACTCTTTCGGCAGCGGCAATGGTGTCTACACCATCACCAGCGGTTTGGAAGGCGCATGGACCACCAATCCAACGCAATGGGACAACAACTATTTCGACAACTTGTTTGGATTTGAATGGGAACTTACCAAAAGCCCAGCCGGAGCGCAGCAGTGGACACCCAAAAATGGGGCGGGCCTCGGTAGCGTGCCTGATGCCCACGACCCCGCGCAGCGTCATGCGCCTATGATGTTTACGACCGACATCGCTTTGCGAGTAGATCCTATTTACGAACCGATTTCAAGACGTTTCCATGAGAACCCCGATCAGTTTGCCGACGCATTTGCCCGCGCATGGTTTAAATTGACTCACCGCGATATGGGCCCTATCGCTCGTTATCTCGGCCCAGAAGTACCCTCAGAAGAGCTGATTTGGCAAGACCCCGTTCCTGCCGTTACGCACGAACTGATTGACGAGCAGGACATCACTGCGTTGAAGGCAAGCATCATTGCTTCGGGCCTGTCGGTGTCTCAATTGGTATCAACTGCTTGGGCGTCGGCTTCTACTTTCCGTGGCTCCGACAAACGTGGTGGCGCAAACGGTGCCCGTATTGCCCTTGCCCCACAGAAGGATTGGGACGTGAATCACCCAGGCCTTTTGACGAATGTACTTGATAAACTTAAGGGTATTCAGCAGGAATTCAACAGCGCGCAGTCGGGTGGTAAGCAGGTATCTCTTGCTGACTTGATCGTGTTGGGTGGATGTGCGGGTGTTGAGCAGGCAGCTAAGAAGGCTGGTTATGACGTGACCGTTCCGTTCACACCTGGACGTACTGATGCCTCTCAAGAGCAAACCGATGTGGAATCATTCGCCGTTCTTGAGCCAGAAGCCGACGGTTTCCGCAACTACGCTAAGACCAAATACACGGTTTCAGCCGAAGAAATGTTGATTGACAAAGCACAATTGTTGACCCTGACCGCACCCGAAATGACCGTGCTTGTGGGGGGTATGCGTGTTTTGAATACCAACTACGGTTTCTCTAAACATGGAGTGTTTACCAAGCGCCCAGAGACACTTACCAACGATTTCTTCGTCAATCTACTTGATTTGCGTACGACATGGAAAGCGGCTTCGCCACACCAAGACGTGTTTGAAGGCCGTGATCGCTCAACTGGCGAACTCAAGTGGACGGGCACCCGGGTTGACCTAATTTTCGGTTCAAATTCGGAGCTTCGTGCCTTGGCGGAAGTGTACGGATGCGGAGATGCGCAAGAGAAGTTCGTAAAGGACTTTGTGGCAGCGTGGAACAAGGTGATGAACCTCGACCGTTTCTAATTGGCCTGATTTTAGTGCCATGTTATATACCTACGAAGAGGTGGCTCGGCAACGAGCCACCTCTTTTATTTTCGATAAGTCTGAAGAAATAATGAGAGTGACTTTTATGGAAACAATTGATAGTTGTCTCTGCTCTGTAAAATGCGGTATTTCTTACGGTTATTTTAAAATTGCTCGGAAAATTTGGAGAGATTGATGCTTTCCAAGTGTACCGAACACTTGGAAAGTCTGACCTTGTTAGGCCCAATGTTTTTTAATTACTTCTAAAAGCTCGGCTTGAGCCGCACAACCCGCAATGACATCGCCGCCAAAGAGCCAATCCTGACCACCCGAAAAATCGGTGATTTGACCGCCTGCTTCCAATATGAGAAGCGCACCAGCGGCCATGTCCCAAGAGTTGAGATTGTACTCATAAAAGGCCTCAAAACGGCCCGACGCTACGTAGGCCAAGTCAATGGCCGCCGCACCCATACGCCGCAATCCGTGGCAGCTTTGCATGAGCGTTTCTAGCACTTTGAGGTATCGGTCCTGTTTTTCAAACTTATAATACGGGAATCCCGTAGCCAATAAACTGTCGCCGAGGGTAGTGGCTGACGAAACTTTTAGGCGGGTTGCACCCTGAAGAAAAGCGCTGTCCAACGGTAATCCGCCAAGCATATACCGTAAGTTGACCGTCCACGCGCCGCCGCCTTGCCAACCGTAGAATAGCTCCTCGGTTCCCAAATGATAAATGACGCCAGCAATAGGAATTTTATTCTTTACCAATCCCACACTGACGCAATACACGGGCAAGCTATGGATAAAATTGGCCGTGCCGTCGAGGGGGTCAATGATCCAATACAGCTCGTCGGGATTGGATTCTTCGCCAGCGGTGCCTTCTTCGGTGATAAAACCTGCTTCGGGCAAGATTTGGCGTAGGCCCGTCACCAAGAGCTTTTCAGTTTCTTTGTCTACGTACGACACCAGGTTGTTGGCGGCTTTGTACTCGGTCAACGAGCGGTCAAACTTGGCGGCTTCGTGTTTGATAAATGCTCCCGCTTCACGGACAATTTCTATGGTTTGGTGGGTGATATTTTCGAGATTCATGGTATTTGGAATTGATAAATTAGAATGGCTTAAACGCGTTGGCGGAGAAAGTTGAGGCGATAAAAGAGACCGATAATGATAAAGGCCGCTTCAATGGGTTGACCGATAATCGTACCTAAGACTAAGCTACTCACAATCACTCCTACACCAAAAATGACAAGTAAAATAAGACACAGCAGCACATATTTTTTTACCCAACTGCTGTGTTTTGGATTCCCCAAAAACAATATCAAAGGAAAATGTAGGGGAAATGCCCAGAGTAAATGTGGATTCCAGTTCGTGACGCCGTGGTCGGTGGCAATCCAGAGTAAGAGTAAAAGCCACCCCGCCAATCCAATCACCGTGAAGATGATTTTATCATAAAGGAACGAAATCTTTTTGCGTCTTTTTTGATAAGTAGTAAGACCGCTAAATACGCCCATCAGTAAAATGAAAATAAACTGCGGACTTAACAATAGCTCATAAAAAGGGGGGAAAACAGGATCGGGTTGGGGGGGCTCAAAAAGTTTGTTTTTTTGCAGAACCAGCTTTTGTCCGCCAATTTTTGCCCTGTCAGCGTGGTCTCTTAGGTTGTCGGGCAAGTACATTTCTTCTTGAGGGGTAGCTACGTGGTCAGAAGGTAACCCAATGCCCAAATTCATTCCAAAACGGGCCCAAGGTTTATTGCCCAGATAGCTATTCATCCAATTTCGGTAACTTTTAGCTTCAAAAGTTCCGCGAATAGGTTGATTATAATATTGTAAACTATCCCCGCACGCGGCCTGCATTGCATCCCGCAGCCGCGTTGCACAGTTGTCGTAAAAGAACTTATAAGCGTACTGTCGATTTTGGGGCAAGTAATTGTTCTCCAAGTAATCGTACAGTTTCTGTTTTTGGTTTTGCGAAAGATTCAATACCTGCTCCGTTACGCTACGATTTTCGGCCTGCGCGCCGTACATCGTGTAATACATCGGCGAGACCGACAACTGATACGGAAGGGTGCCGCGCATAAACTTGATATAAAACCCTTCGGTTCTAAAATCAAAAGTGCCATAATTATAGACTTTGTCGATGCCCTGCATGGGGTCAGAAACCCAAAGCGCATTGTGGCCAAAGCTGCTGTATAATTCTTCTCCCGGCGAGACCGTGATAAGGCTTACTTTGGCATCCCGGCTCAGGGATTGGGCAAAGAGCGGAGAGTGTACCGCACAGAGCGTTAAGAAAAATATAATCAGACAGGAGAGTGCTCGGACAACAATGTGCCCAAGAACAGAGATAATGCAGTTGTTAAACATACGATAATGGGCAGATGTACGGGTAAAATAGGCAGACGTAAGCGGGCGCAGCTGCGGGCCTGCCCCTACGGTTTTATGGTTTCCCTGCAACGACGATAACGATTTCACCTTTGATTGTTTTTTCGGCAAAATAAGCAATAATTTCTGTTAAAGTTCCACGGATGGTTTCTTCATAAAGTTTTGTTAATTCTCGCGAAACGGAGGCTTGCCGGTCGGCTCCGAAGTACTCCACAAACTGTTGGAGCGATTTGAGCAGGCGGTGTGGCGATTCGTAAAAAATCATCGTGCGCTCTTCTTCTTTTAGTTCAGTAAGGCGCGTTTGGCGGCCTTTTTTGTGAGGCAAAAAACCTTCAAAAGTAAAGCGGTCGGTGGGCAGCCCCGAATTGACCAAGGCGGGTACAAAAGCCGTAGGCCCTGGCAGACATTCGATGTCGATGCCGTTTTTGAGGCATTCACGTACCAGTAAAAAACCGGGATCAGATACCGCCGGCGTACCCGCATCCGAAATCAGCGCCATGTTTTCACCTTTCAGAATGCGTTGAATAATTCGCTGCACTGTTTGGTGCTCGTTATGGATATGATAGCTCTGCAAAGGTTTGCTGATACCCAAATGTTTGAGCAAATGCCCCGACGTGCGGGTGTCTTCGGCCAAAATAACATCTACACTTTTCAACATATTGATGGCGCGCAGAGTTATATCTTCTAAGTTGCCGATGGGCGTAGGGACCAGATAAAGTTTTGGATTCACTGTATATGTTAATTTATGACGTCATTTATTGAATTAGGGCAATTTGTACGATTTCAAGGTGTTAACAAATATGTTTTATTGGTTTACACTTGGCTTTATGTTTTGCTTTTTTGTGACAAAAAAGCCATTTTAAGGTCAAAATAAGGACAAAAATGTTGTTAACAATTATTTAACCAATGGATTTGGAAAAAAAACGATAAAAAAATGTATTATTCCAATAAATCAGGCATTTAGGTCCGCTAACGTACTATTTTCTTTCCAAAGTGCTTTTGTTTGTCCCATAATTTTCTTGTTTCTTTGCAGCGATTTTTGACATCAACCAACTGATTTTACCAAACACAATTCTAACCAAAATTCCCAAATTTATGAATGTTAAACATTTACAAAGGAAGAGGGTAATAATTGCACTTTTCGCAGTCGTTGCTTCTCTTTTTATGGTTTTCCCAGCGGCACAAGCTCAAGTTACCGCTTCTTCAATTCGGGGTATTGTAAAAGATGATAAAGGAGCAGAGCTTCCGGGCGCTACCATCGTAGCTACTCACTTACCTTCTGGAACAAAATACGGAACCGTTACCAACGAAAAAGGACGGTATGTATTACCCTCAGTGCGGGTAGGTGGACCCTACAAAGTTACGGTTACTTTTGTTGGCTTTAAAGAACAATCTAAAGAAGACATTGTTGCAAACTTAGGTGCCTCTGCCGATGCAAACTTCTCGTTGGTTGAAGATGGTAAAGAGATTCAGGAAATTGTGGTAACCAGCGGTCGTTCGGATATTTTCTCTTCAGGACGTACGGGTGCGGCTACTACATTGGGCCTCAACGCCGTAAACAGCTTGCCTACCATCGGTCGTACCATTGATGATATTACTAAATACAATGCGTACAGCAACGGTCGCTCATTTGCGGGTCAGGATAGCCGTCTTAACAACTTTACCATCGACGGTGCAGTGTTTAACAATGGTTTTGGATTGGGTTCTTCGGCTCAGGCAGGTGGACGTACTGGAACTACTGCCGTATCATTGGATGCGATTGAGCAGGTACAAATCAACATTGCACCTTTTGACGTACGTCAGTCAGGTTTTGCGGGTGCTGGTATCAACGCCGTTACTCGCTCAGGAACAAACGAAGTAACGGGTTCGGCCTACTATCTTACAAGAGGCAGCAACTTAGTCGGCAAAAAAGCGGACGGAAGAGATTTGCCAACGGTGAACATCAACGAGAAAACGTTTGGTTTCCGCGTGGGTGCGCCAATCATTAAAGATAAGCTGTTCATTTTCGCCAACTTCGAAACCTTTACCAGCTCTACACCAGCTACCACTTGGGTGGCGGCTCGTGCGGGTGCGGCGGGTAACGTATCTCGCGTTACTTATGATGACTTGACCGATCTCGCCAATTTCATGAAGACCAACTTCAATTATGAATCAGGGGCTATCGACAACTTTAACAATGAAGTTAAAAGTACCAAAGGATTGGTTCGTCTTGATTACAACATTAACAACAACCACAAGTTGACGTTGCGCTACTCGCACCACAATTCGCAGTCGGGGGCCATCATCAGCAACAGTAACAGTAGCAACACCGCAGGAAACGGTAACCGTACCAACTCTTCGTTGGCGCTTTCGCCCGAAAACACAGGTTATCTGATTGCTGATAATACTCGTTCTTTGGTTGCTGAATTGAACTCTAACTTTGGCGGTAAATTTGCCAATAACTTCATCGCTACCTATAACAAGCAAAATGAAGATCGTCAGTACAAGAACGAAATCTTCCCAACGATTGATATTTTGAAAGACGGAAGTACCTACACTTCTACGGGTTTTGACCCTTTTACACCCAACAACAAGCTGAACTACTCAACGTTGAATTTTACCAATAACTTGAGCTACTTTGCAGGGAAACATACCTTGACGCTAGGTTTAGCCTATGAGCACTTTACGTCAAATAACGTATTCTTCCCTTCTTCAAACGGGGTATGGGTGTTTAATTCTATTGCGGACTTTAAAACTGCCGCGTTGGCCTATAAAGCTGATCCAAACTTGACTACTTCTCCTGTACAAGTTGCACGTTTTAACTACCGCTACTCTTTGTTGCCAAACGGAGCTGAGCCTTTGCAGACCTTGAAGCAATCGACCTACACAGCTTATGTACAGGACGAGTTTCAGGTAAATGACAAATTCAAAGTTACTGGTGGTGTTCGTTTTGACCTGTTTGATTACAATGATGATTTAGCCAAGGACTTCAACAACCCAGTCGTTGCAGGTTTGACGTACAAAGATGAAAACGGTAAAGACTTGAAAGTAAGCACAGGTACTTTTCCAAGTAACAAACTTTTGGTGTCGCCACGTATCGGCTTTAACTTGGATGTGAAAGGTGACAGAACGACTCAAATCAGAGGTGGAACGGGTATTTTCGTGTCACGTATTCCGCAAGTATTGGTCTCAAACCAATTGGGTAACAACGGGGTAAACACCGCAGTATTGAACTTTACCAACACCACTGCTTATCCGTTTACGTTGGATCCTACTCGCTACAAGCCTGCTACAACTGACATCACAAAACTGCCTGCGTACGTAATCAACGCCTCGGTAGACGGTTTGAAAAACCCAGTCATTTGGAAGTCTAACTTGGCAATTGACCAAAAATTGCCTTGGGGATTAATTGGAACCTTGGAAGGTATCTACAACAAAAATATTCAGGCACTTCGCTACATTGATGGTAACTTAAACGGTCCCAACCGAACTTTGAGCGGTCCAGATACGCGCGGTCGTTTCCCTGGTTCAGGATTGTCAGGAGCCGCTGTCAACCCTGCTCGTTTTATCAACTCCGCAAACACCAACGCGTTTATCCTGACCAACACGAAAGAAGGTTATTCGTACTCTTTCACGGCTAAATTGGAAAAAACAGCTACCAAAGGCTTGAGCGGTATGTTAGGATATACTTACTCGTTAGCGAAAGATATTCAATCAGTAGCGAGTACGGTATTGGCCAACATCCCCACGGTTGCGGGTCAAAACTTCTTGACTCCATCATGGTCTGACAACGACTTGCGTCACCGTTTTGTAGGATACCTCAACTACCGTTTGAATTACGGCGGTAAATTGGGTGGTTCTACCATGTTTACGTTGGGTATGGTTTCCAACAGCGGATTCAAAATCTCGTATACTTCAGGAAGTGACATCAACGGCGACGGTCAAAACAACGACCTTATCTTTGTACCTAACAAAGGAAGCGATTTGACTTTCGCTACTTTGACTGCGGGTGGAAAGACCTTCACGCCCGACCAACAGGCGGCGGCGTTTGATGCTTACATCGAAAACGACCCTTATTTGAAATCACGTCGCGGTCAATATGCAGAACGTAACGGTGCCACTGTACCTTGGCTGACTCGTTTTGACTTTACCGTTGAGCAAGATTTTTATGTGTCGGTGGGTGCAAAAGGAAAGAAAAACATCATCCGCCTGCGTTTTGACGTGCTAAACGTAGGTAACCTCATTAACAATGCCTGGGGTGTAGCTGAAACTACTACTACCACCAACCCATTGACAATGGCGTCTATCAGCGCAGCGGGGGTTCCAACCTATCGTATGGCTACGCAATCTGTAAATGGCGAAACTATCTTATTGCGTGATGCTTTTGTGAAGAGCATCAACGTAAACAATGTATGGCAAGGTCAGTTCGGGATTCGCTACATTTTCAACTAGCAATTGCCGTTTTTATCATCAAAAAATCCCACGCCTAAAACGTGGGATTTTTTGTGAAAAAGAGCCAAATTCGTCGGATAATAAAAAAAAAGCTCCCTTTTGAATTTTTCAGTTTTTCTGTTTCTAATTTTTCTGTTTCTTAGTGTCGCTTTTCTTTGTTCTTTTGCAGGGAAAACAGTAAACCACCAAAACTTAATACATTATGTCGCAAAAGCGCGTTCTCATCGCTGAGGATAGTTCCGTAATCCAAAACTTAGCCCGTAAGATTTTGGAATTTCAAAATTATGAAATTACAGCCGTCAAAAACGGTGAGCAAGTAATGCAAATTGTAGACAAAGAAGATTTTGACATCGTTTTGCTCGATATCAACATGCCCATCATGGATGGCATGGAGTGCGTAAAAGCCATCCGAGCGCTCGGCGATAAGAAAAAATCAAACTTGCCGGTTGTGGCCATCACGGGCAATGCCAAAAACTACTCGGAAGAAGAATTTAAGGCCGCAGGCTTCAACGATGTGTTGGTAAAACCACTCAACTTTGACCGCCTCGTGGAGATTGTAAATGAATTAACGGAAGAGTAATAGCAGAAGCGAGAAGTGAGAAGCGAGAATGAAAAAAATCATCACTCGCTCCTGACTTCTCGCTCCTCACTTCTTAAAAATGATTGTCACACTCCTAGGTACCGGAACTTCTTCGGGCGTACCGTTGATTGGCTGTAGCTGCGATGTATGTCGCTCGTTGGACTACCGCGACAAACGGCTGCGGGTTTCGATACACTTGGCAGTAAACGGCCATCACTTTGTGGTTGATACGGGCCCGGATTTTCGTCAACAGATGTTGCGGGAAGGAATCAGTCAATTGGATGCCGTAATCTTCACGCATCAGCACAAAGACCACACCGCAGGGCTGGACGACGTCCGTGCGTTTAATTTCCTTCAGCAGCGCGATATGCCCGTTTATGGACGGGCGGAAGTCTTGGAGCAAATTCACCGCGAATTTGAGTACGTTTTTGCCGAGCACCGTTACCCAGGCATTCCCCGCCTACAACTTCACGAAATTAGCAATACCCCTTTTGAGGTCAAAGGCGTCACTTTTATTCCTATTGACGTGCTCCACCACAAACTCCCCGTTTTTGGCTTTCGGGTAAATAACTTCGCGTACGTGACCGACGTAAATCATATTGCCGAGTCTGAACAACACAAATTGAAAGGATTGGACGTGCTGGTGCTGGGAGCCCTTCAGCGAGATCAACATATTTCTCACTATTCACTGGAGCAGGCATTGGGCATGGTGGAAAGGCTGCAACCCAAAATGACCTATTTTACGCACGTCAGTCATAAAATGGGCAAACACGGCGACGTAGAAAAGGAGCTTCCGCCCACGGTGCGACTGGGATACGATGGCCTAAAATTGAAATTGTAGCAAAGCAGTGATAAAAGTGTAAATTTTTTCAATCCGAAACCGATTGATTTTCAGCATAGAAGTAAATTATTTGAAACTTTTACACATTTTTCGTTTGGAATTGAAATTTAAACAGCTACCTTTGCAGTCCCAAAACAACGGGAAATATAAAGAATCGGATGCGTAGCTCAATTGGATAGAGCACCTGACTACGGATCAGGAGGTTTGGGGTTCGAATCCCTACGCGTCCACTTAAATCACAAAAACCCCTCAAATTTCGCGATTTGAGGGGTTTTTTGTTGGAGGTAAATCATAGAATGAAAAAAATGATATCCTGCAAGTATCGGAGCAAACCCAAAATTTGTGGAGAGCGTTGGATTTTTTTAGGTTTGTGTTTTAATCAACCCTATCTGTTTTGGAAAGTTTTCTGGGATCAAAACCAAAAGTTGTGGAGAGCGTTGGATTTTTTTAGGTTTGTGTTTTAATCAACCCTATCTGTTTTGGAAAGTTTTCTGCCTTTATTAGAGTACCTCTTACCTGATTTTATCGTAT